>CAKRES010000007.1 GCA_934317845.1 uncultured Lachnospiraceae bacterium | reverse complement strand
TCTAACGTTGTAATCTTATCTGAAAGGATAATTGCCTTTTCTAGTGACTTGCAATCAGTAAATATTCCCTTTTTCATGATCTTTACTTGTTTAGGGATAGTCACAGTAGTAAAACTACAGGAATCAAACGCCCATTCCCCTATTTCTTCCAACCGAGACGGCAACTTGATAGATGTCAGATTTTTGCAATCAGCAAATGCCGAAGCCCCTATTTTTTTCAGCTTTTTGTTTAAAGTAATTGATTTTAGATTTCTACAATCTGCAAATGACGAATATCCAATAGACTCTATATGTTTGGGAATCCGGTAACTTTTCATCCACTTCTTACCCGAATATAACGACGGGGGAAGTTCTTTTAACGATTTTGGAATGTTAATCTTCTTTAATACACCAAAAGCAAAAGCGTCTTCCTGTACCTCTTTGATCCCCTCCGGCAGTTTGATCTCCTTTATACTCGTATAAGCAAAAGCTGATTCTTCTATTTTCTTTAAGTGTGGCGGAAGTGTTACTTTTTTTAATTTAGAGCAATACATAAATGCCTCTTCTCGTATTGCTTTCACACTATTGGAAAATCTGACTTCCGTCAGATTTCCCATTCCAAAAAAGCATCCATACCCAGCATCTGTAATCCCTTCTCCAAACACCACTTTTTTTATTTGATTTCTGTATCGTTCATAATCCGGATGATGGTATGGATCTTCATAACAAATATCTGCGCTTTCCATTTCCTGCGCATTCGTCATACGCCCTTTCCCTGACAATGTCAGCGTTTTGGTTGCCGGATTATACTGCCATTTCACATGTGGTCCCTCCCAGCCATGCGGTAATTTCTTGGCACGGCTGATCTGTATTGTACCTGACATCAGACAGCATATCATTAGTAACACTACCAGTTGTTTTCCTGCTTTTCTCATTGCTTTCCTCATAATTACCCCTTTCTTTACTCTATGGAATCTACAAATGTATTACATGGTGTCACAGTATTGGTACTGCAGTCTACACTTGCTACCTTCCAATAACGTCCTGTCACAGCTGGAAGATAAAATCTCCGCTCCTCTCCATCCTGATAAACATTTACATCTGCACAATGTAATAAATTGCGATTTACATCATCACCAAGATCCAGATAGATGTCATAACAGTATCCTGTATCTTTCTTTATGTCAACTACTCTGCGAACTTCTCCAGGCGTTCTATATGTAATACCCTCCTGTGCTTTTTCCTTTTCCGTATTGTCTGTCCGGCGTATCATAATTTTACAATATTCTGACGGTAAAGAAAAGCTAATCTCATCCGGCTGGGTATTGCTCATTACTGCCATGGAGTCCAGCTCCTGACATCCCAGCGTCGTATATCCTGCATATAGAGTAACATATTTCTCTTTATATGTAACCTTATTTAATTCAAATGACTCTATATGAATCGTATAATATCCGGAATCCAGCAATCCCAGATCCAGCAAACCATAATATGGTCTACTATAGCCTGATGTAATTGTTTTTAACACCTCGCCATCCCGGTTATTAATTCCTTTTCGTACGGAAACTTTTGTAGTAAAAGGTTTTCTCAGTTCATTATAATAATCTTTGTCACAAAAATCTATATTCGTTTGCACCTGCACCTGTTTTACCTGCTTTTCTGTTTCCAGCAAAGAAACCGGAATGCAGGTAGTATTCTCCTTGGAGGAGTAAGACAGATAACTATCCGCTGTTTCGTACCCATCCTTTTCATAGTGCAATACATAATCTCCGGTTGGAATATCTTCAAATTGATAACAACCATCTGCTTTGGATACCTGCTCATACGACTTCCCTGTTTTCCGGTTCGTCAATGTAACCGTTACCCCTTTTAACGGATCCTTATACCAGTTAATTCCAGTAATAAAATCATCATCTACCGGAACATGATATACGCATCCGGACAAAACAGACTTCTGTACCTGTTCAAAATCATCTATATCAAGATTCAGTTGATAATTTACCGGAATGATCTGTCCATCCTGAAATACTGATTCTCCCTGTTCATCCAGAAATGTTTCCGGCTGCAGTTCCTTAAAAAATACATACTCCTGATCTGCTCCCGCTGCTTTTGCCATCCGTACACTTCTGGCATGGCTTTGCGCCGTGTGTTTCTTTTTCTTTACTTTAACCAGTGCATAGTATGTTGTATTTTCATCAGCCAGATCAATCACGTAACGTTTATTTACCGGTTTTAACTTTTGTTTTTTCTTTCCATTCACCTTTTTATACAGAACAAAAGTTGGTTTATCTTTTAAATTCATCTTTGCAATTCCAGCTATATTTACTCCGGATATAGATACATTGTTCATACTATTAGCAGTAAAATAATGATTATCCATCACTTGTAGTGTATCAATCATTGTCTGCACACCCGTACGTTTTTGTATAACCTGTATCGCATCTCCAGAGACACCCTCCCCCGATACAGCATTTCCGGAAGAAGCATCCCCCGAAGCCGAAGATGAACTATCATACCCCGGCATTGTATTTATATCCGTCTGTTTGATCAACTCATCTCTTTTCATCAGTTCATCAAGATTATACTTCAAATTTTTAAGTGTATATATTTTTCCTAATGCTTTACCTATCTCACTATCATTTTTCCACCCATCACCTACACTTCCATCCTTGATATACTTTGCAAAGTGCTCTGAAATTGTAATAATTCTCTCCCGGTTTTTTTGCGCCATTTCTGCAAAATCAAACAGCGATGGTGTAGTATCCTGATTCTTATTTTTTTTAGGATCCAGTCGAACCAACGCAATCCGTACCGACTGCTTTGCATCAGAAAAACGCTGCCTTTTTACGGTGTTTTCATCCGCCTGACTATAAAAGTATTTTCCTTTTATCTTTGGTCCATGCTTTAACATATTCCACGAAACAACATAATTCAAAATATATTTTCCCTTTTTCTTCTGTACATCCACACCACTATATGCAAAGGAACTATGGGAATAAATATCTGCCAGACAATGCAACGCCATACCATACACTACATAAAATTTTTGCTGCTTTGTTTTCACTGCTATTGTCGGCTTACCGGTAGCATCATTTTCATAAAAATTCTTTTTATGATATGAAAACGCCTTGTTAATACCATCACGGAACTGTTTATCCAGCAACTCCAGATCCTTGCTGTCCTTATCATAGATTGCCATTTTAGCAAACTCTTTGTAGGTACCGGTTTCTTTGTATGCTCTTGCCTGTTCCATCAGATAAAAATAAGCCTCGAGCGCATTTGCTTTCTCCTTTTGTCCGGATATCTCGCATGTATAATATCCATGAAAGCCAGGGTGTGCCACCATTCCCTTAAATTTGCCATAGAAATCTGGCATAGTGGCTCCAAATAATAAATAATGTTTTATTTCTGACTTTAATTTTATAATGTTAATTGTATTTTTGTGTCCCTTTCTTCCCCAAGAACTATGTATCCTGCTCTCATTTTCTTCCCGCACAGAATCATCCGTCTGTGTTTCTGCTTCTGTTTCTTTCGGATCTGTTTCCTCCTGTGACTTCCAATTCAGTGCTGCTGTCACATCCAGTAATCCATAGCCGTAATCTTCTTTTTCTCCCATTGGTTTTGCCGATTGCCACAAAATATGGCGAATATCAGATGCTTTTTTACTTCTGTCTTTTTCCCACAAAAGTGACGCTGCACCTACCACATATGGAACAGAAAAGCTACAGCCATAATAATCATCTAATGTACCAAAGGTTCCATAGGACAATACCCCACATCCCGGTGCCACCAGCTCCATTGCTGCTCCACTTGGATGTACTGTATCAAGTTTTCCTTCATTATCTACTGCTCCAACCGCTATTACTTCCGAATAATTTGCCGGATAGTCAATCTGTTCTTCATTTCCGGCTGCTGCAACCAGCAGGATTCCCGCATCGGCTGCTTTCTGGATTGCATCATGCAATTGTTTGGAAGGCTCCGCCATTCCCCAGCTCATGCTGATAATATCGACCTTTTTTTCAATCGCCCATTCGATCCCTTTTACTGCACGCTCCACTGTAGTCTGTCCGTTTGTATCCAGAATCCGCCCAGAGTATATTTCCACGTTTGGATTGATTCCATTGACAAAATAATCTGCGAGGTCGGCAGCATCTTCAAATGGCAGTTCTGTTGCTCCGGCATCTTCTGCTTCGTCCTGTGTAGTATCCGGGATTGATGTGTCTTCCTCCGTATCATCTATATCCTCGGTGCTGCCATCCTCCTCTGTCACATCATCCTTCAGTTCACTGGCAATATCATTATAAATTTCATCATCCACCGGACAATTTACAGCATAAGGTTCCGCTTCTTCCCGGTCTGTATCAAGGGTTTCTTCGTATTGCGCTTTGCCCTCCTCTTCCTCATCATCTCCTGTTTCTTCCTGTCCCTCTTCTTCGGTATCTCCCTCAGGAAAAAGATCTTCGACTTCTTCCCGGTCAGCTTTTGGCTTTGCTGCCAAAACACCTGCAACTGCAGTTCCGTGTCCCGTGAAATCTGCAAACAGCTCATTGATCTCCAGTCCTAAAAAGTCTTTCTGCTCTACCATATTGATACCGTTTCCTTCATCAATTCCAGAATCAAGGATACATACTTTGACAGGTTCCTGCGACTGCTCCTCAGTCACAGTCTCCGGCGTATGGATCATGTCTCTATCTTTTTTTGTTTTTTCCACAAGTTCCGGATAAGTATGTTCTAATTCCTTCATTCGTTTTTCTTCCGGAGAAACAGATGTACTTTCTTCTGTTCGATCCTCTTGTGTAGAACTTTCTGTTGTTCCTTGCGTACCGCTTCCCGTTGTTGCAGACGCAGAGGTTTCATCTGTTTTTATCACACTTGAATATAACTTCTCATTTTTTAATTCATCTGTTCCTTCCTCTGTATCACATTCCACAATACAGCCGAAGGTTACTTTTTTCTGTGGCTCTATCACAGCATTATTCCCATTATTTTTGATCGAATATTGAGCATTTTCCTGTGACATGATCACTGCATTCCAGATATTTGTGATTTTCCCCGGCATATCCAGACAAAGCATCCAATCCGTGATATTCTGATCTGACTGGTTTTCTATCGTTATTTCCAACTGCGCATGATTGCCCCATTTAGAGATACATTTTGAAGTTACCTGATAGGCACCTTTTACTTCCTGCATGCATCGCTCCAGCAACTGCATAGATACAATATCTGAAAACTTTCCTTTTGCCCGGAAACCAAATGAAGCATACTGCCCACCTGCTATTACAGAGTTATAGCTTTCATTGCTTATACGGAGAAGTTCTTTCTCCCCAGACTTCGCCGAAACAGTACGTTCCAGTTTTGCATTCCAGATATTTTCCACCTGACTGTTAGAGAGATCCGCCTGTAGATTCCATTGGGAAAGATCGGTATCACCCTGATTGCGAACCTCTACCTGTGCTACATATCCATCCTCCCATTCTGATTGTTTTACTACCGTAATATCGATATTTCCACTTTTAAATACTTTCTTTTCCTGCTCCGCTGCAAATCCTGAAGTACCAAATATTCCCTGTAATACCATTGCAGCGATCAATAATGCTGACAACAATCGTTTTCCTTTATTCATTATTTTCCTCTCTTTCCTTCTTGCTGTTCCCTTCAATCTTTGTTATGCTGTAATTGTTCATTTACAATGGCTTTCTAGTATGAATATCATCTCTGCCCAGAGCATTTTCATACCAGAAAGCCATTTTCTTTCCTTTTAAAATTAGTAATTACTCTTCATCCTGTGCCTTGGTTTCAAGCTCATTTCTGAGCTTCTCTGGCAGTTCTACTTCGCCCCAAAACAGCGGACATGACGTACTGGTCAAAATATCAGTTGCCATATCTTCCATAAGTTCTGTCGCTACTTTTTTCCAATGTTCACCCATTCTGCTTTCCTCCTCTCCATCATGTTTTTTGTGCAAGATAACATTCTACCTGCTGTAGCAACATCATCCATACCATTGTATTGCGCACCTCAGAAAAACCAAACAGAATTACACTGCATATTGCAACACCAGCCAAAGCATTGAATTTCAATTTTTTTCTCTGGCTTTTGGTGTATATTGGTCTTTCCTTTGAGGGAATTGGTGCAAACAAATATATAATCACTACTTCTCCCAGCACGATTAGCACTATAATCAATGTTGGAATCTCAATATAGTGTCCACACAATATTGCTGTTGTATAGATTAAAATTGAAAACACCACACATCGAAACATTGTTTTTTGATGTATTCCACCTAGAAATGTACGAATCAATACTGTTGTAATAAAACAAGCCAAAAACTGCATCGCATGATGAAATAAAGCAAAGAAAAGAAATATTACGATCGACTTTTCTCCTTCTGCCAGAATACATTCCAATGCATACACACACTTTAGGCATTGAATATCTCCCTCATCGTACTTTTTTGATGTCAGTTTTTCGACTATCTTGATACTAATCGCATGATTCATATTTTCTCCCATCGTTCCATGTGATACCTCATATATACATAGCTGTCAGCCTCACGTCAATACATTTTGCCCGAACGACGCGTATAACGCCCTAAACGACATTTTTCTACATGATTTTGCATTGACACTACTCATTTCTTCCACTTATACTTTTATTTAGATAATAGATAATGACTATAGGAGAAGATATTATGATCACCACACTAATTGTCGAAGATAATATAGAACAACTTCACGCATTGGAAAATGTTATTTCTTCATCGTTTCGCTCTATGCGAATTTTAAGCTCTACCAATTATGAAGCCGCAAAGAAGATCGTTGACACGGAATCCATTCATTTCTTTTTACTTGATATTGAACTTTCTCCCTTAAAAGAGGCACCTTCCGGAATTACTCTTGGAAATTATATCCGCAGTCTGCCTGCCCATAAACACACTCCAATTTTATTTCTGACCGCCCGCATGGATCAAATGGAGGCGGCTCTTAATCAAACGCACTGCTACAGCTATCTGATAAAGCCATACCAATATGAAGCATTGATCCATTCCATGGAAGAATTACTTCATTCTCCTCTGCTTCCGAAAAAAAGTGTACTACAGTTAAAAGATATTAACGGCATTTTCTTTCGTCTGGAACCGGAAGAAATCCAATATGTCCAATGCATTTCCAAGACACTACATCTATATACATCCTCCGGATTATTAAAAACACGACAGCTTTCCATTAGTCAGCTTATTGAACAGCTTCCATCTGATTTTTGCCAATGCCACAAAAGCTACCTTGTGAATTGCAATTATATTAAAAATTACGACAAAGTACTTAAACTGATTTACACGACTGATTCACAAAGCCTTCCTGTCGGTCGTAAGTATAAAGATACATTGGAAAGGATTTTATCTTATGAAAATAATCGCCACTGAACTTATCACTAACGCACTCTTTCTGGTTAGTTTTTTATTTCTTGTTTTTTCTTTTTCCGGTACAATGTGGAAAAAACTTTCTATCCCGCAATTTGTAAGTATCGGACTAAGTATTTTTTTCAGTTTTTTATCAGCCTTATATCTTACACCCGTCGTGTATTTAATGGTATCTATCCTGCTTTCTATTGCAGTAACTATGATATGCTCCAAGAAACCTTTTTCTGATGTTTTTTTATATCATATTTTAGCTTATTCGTTCATTGGCCTTGCACAAATGACATTATTGCTTTTTCTTCCTCAAACAAACCGTTCTCTTACCTCCCCTAAAATACAAATTATCGGGCAGGTTATTATTTTATTTTTTTGCATTGCAATTTACATTTGGATTCCTGTCAAGAAACTATTTGATTCCCACACCCTTACATCTAAAATTTTCAAAGGAATTTTTATCACCATTTACGCTTTTATTGTCATTGCCTCCATTTATTCTAAATATAAGGCGAAACAATCCTTACTACTATTGCCGCTGATCGCTCTTTTCATCTGTTGTCTATTTTTCTGCCTATATCAGAATATAAACCAACAGAAAAAATATGCTGTCCTTCAGGCAAAATTAGAAGACTATTCCAATTACCAACCAATTTTTGAAGATCTGGTTGAACATGTTAGAACCAGACAACATGAATTTGATAATCAGCTTATGGCAATCCGTGCATTGCCTCTTACTTTTAAGGATTATAATTCCCTGTCCAATGCATTGACTAATAACGTTGCACAAATTATGCAATCATTGCAAAATGCGTCATTATTAAAATTGAATTTAAAAGTCTTAGCTGCATTTTTGTTTTCCAAAGTACAGCAGGCAAATAAAAAGGAAATTCACATTGGAATCGTAGTTGAAAATTCTTTGCTCCATACCACTGTTCCGGAACATGAATTATTAGAAATCGCAGGAATTCTGATTGATAATGCAGTAGAGGCTGTTACACAGGGAGACAGCATTACGGTAACCCTAAACAGTCATGAAAACAAAATAGAAATTAGCACCTTAAACAAAGGACCTAAAATTACACCCAAATTACGCGCACAGTTCTTCCAAAAAGGCTATACAACCAAATCCGCAAATGAAACAAAATTACAGCGTGGACTCGGTTTATATCGATTAAAACAGCTCGTAGATTCCTATGACGGAAGCATTCTTTTAGATAATGCTGCATCTCCGGAATCCCCTCTTGTTTTTATTCAGGTAATTGTATAATACTCCAATTCCTAATATAACGAAACCCCCATCCGGTCTAACCGGATGGGGGCTTCGTTATATTAGGAATGAATAAAGATTATACCTCGAATAACAGATCACCATAAGATGGGAATGGCCATGCTTCTTTGTCTACCAAGAACTCCAGCTTATCTGCCGGCTTTCTGACAGCATCCATAGCAGGGATAACATTGTCGCAATAGAATCTTGCCTGCTCTGCAACACCTCCATCTACTGCGAAGGCTTCTGCCTCTACCTTCTCTAAGACTGCCGTAGCATCCTTTAATGCAACCAGCTCATCGTTGATGTCTTTTACCTGTGCTAACTGTACAGATGGATCGATGCCTGCTGCCTTGATCTCATTTGCACCGCACGCTAAGTCTGCCTCGTACTTCATGACTGCAGGAATGATCTGCTTCTTTGCCATGTCGATCGCAGTAAGTGCTTCGATATTGATAACCTTTGCATACTCTTCGTACTTGATCTCAGCACGGGACTCTAACTCTTTTCTTGATAATACGCCATGCTTCTCAAACATCTTGATCGTATCTTCTTTTACTAATGAAGGGATGGCATCTACGGTGGTTCTTAAGTTTGGAAGTCCACGACGCTCTGCCTCTTTTACCCACTCATCAGAATATCCGTTACCGTTAAATACGATTCTCTTATGCTCAGTGATGTACTTCTTGATCAGGTCATGTACGGCAATATCAAAGTTGTCTGCTTTTTCAAGCTCATCGGCAAACTCTGCAAACACATCGGCTACGATCGTATTTAAAATAATGTTTGGATTGGCAATGGATGCCGTAGATCCTAACATACGGAACTCAAATTTATTACCGGTGAAGGCAAATGGTGAAGTACGGTTACGGTCTGTTGCGTCCTTCTGGAAATCAGGAAGAGTATTTACACCGGAATCCAGCTTTGCACCTTGAATGGAATGGGTTGCGTTACCGGTATCTGCAAGCTGCTCTAATACGTCCTCTAACTGCTCTCCTAAGTATACGGAAATGATTGCTGGTGGTGCCTCATTAGCTCCTAAACGGTGGTCATTTCCTGCACTGGCTGCGGATAAACGAAGCAGATCTGCATGAAGATCAACGGCACGTAAAATGGCAGTCAAAACAAGTAAGAACTGTACATTCTCATGTGGTGTCTTACCCGGATCTAACATGTTCAAGCCCTCGTCTGTTACGATAGACCAGTTGTTATGCTTACCGGAACCGTTGATACCGTCAAATGGTTTCTCATGAAGCAGACAGGTCAGTCCATGACGGTCTGCCACTTTTTTCATCAGCTCCATGATCAACTGGTTGTGATCAGTTGCCACGTTATTGGAAGCATAGATCGGAGCCAGCTCATGCTGTGCCGGAGCTACCTCGTTATGCTGTGTTTTAGCGGAGATACCAAGCTTCCAGCACTCTTCATTTAAGTCTTTCATAAATCCGGCAATACGCTCTTTGATCACACCAAAGTAGTGGTCATCCAGCTCCTGTCCTTTTGGAGGCATTCCTCCGAATAAGGTACGTCCGGTATAGATCAGATCCTTTCTCTGAAGGTATTTCTTCTTATCTACAATGAAGTACTCCTGCTCTGGTCCAACAGAGGTAGTAACTTTCTTTGCGGTTGTGTTGCCAAATAAACGTAAAATACGAAGTGCCTGTTTGTTGATCGCTTCCATAGAACGAAGAAGCGGTGTCTTTTTATCCAGTGCCTCACCTGTATAAGAACAGAATGCAGTTGGAATACATAAGGTACATCCGTTTGGAGATTTCTTTACAAATGCAGGAGATGTTGCATCCCATGCTGTATATCCTCTTGCTTCAAAGGTTGCCCGCAATCCGCCTGAAGGGAAAGAAGAGGCATCCGGCTCACCTTTGATCAGCTCTTTACCGGAGAACTCCATAATGACACGTCCGTCTGCAGTTGGGTTGATAAATGCATCATGCTTCTCTGCTGTAACACCAGTCATTGGCTGGAACCAGTGGGTATAATGTGTTGCACCTTTTTCAATCGCCCACTCTTTCATCTCATGAGCAACCACACCGGCAATATCAGGGTCTAATTCCTTGCCCTCTTCGATGGTCTGTTTTAATTTCTTATACACATCCTTCGGTAAACGCTGGCGCATTGTATAATCGTTAAATACATTTGAGCCAAATTCTTCAAATACATCAAAATCTTTTTCCATAACTTGATACACCCTTTCTCTTTTATGATAGTCGCTTTCGCGCTGCATAAAGATAATCTTGAGCTCACTATTATCTTATGCTAATTGTCAGCGTCTATGAAAAAAGGGCACTTCTCCTAATAGAGAACGCCCTTGTTCATACCTTAATCAAAACCCGTCGGTTTTATTCGCTTCAACTAACTGTAATTTACACCATTTAATTTAAAATTGCAATACCCAAATTTAAATTTGTCACATTTTATGAGAAAGTCTGCATTTCGTTCACATTTTTAGGTTAATCCTCCTATTTGGTACTCCCACCTAAAATAATGACAGATAAATGCAGTGAGCATCGGAATTACAACTATTTCGTATCTGTGTTGCCGTGGTTGATCACGACCTCTTTTACTTTGTCTTTTCCGTCCTGCTTCTGATAAATTTTACCATTTTTCTTGTCTACATAATACGTTCCTTTGTGTACCCCTTCGGCACCATTTGCAGTATCATACAATTCAAAACGGTATCCTTCCTCTGTTCCATTGTAGGTTACGATATCACGCTTTTCATCACGCACCTCATAGGAGGCATTCTGATCGTTAAAGCCCATTTCCTGTAAGAAATAGTCATGTGCCTTGTCATAATCATCAAAACCATTACTTCCATCGATCAGATCTGCAGCTGCATCCCCGACATCCTCTACGGCATCTCCGACACCCTGTGCTACATCGTCTACAGCATCTCCCACATCATCCGCTGCGTTATCAGCATCCTCACTGACAGACTGGTTATTTCCATTTTCTTTAGAATCTGTGGCACTATTGACGCTGCCACATCCGACAATGGCAAATGAAAGCACTGCCATAGTGGCCATTACTGCGATACATTTTCTTAATTTCATCATACTCTCTCCTTCACTTTATATAAAGTTATTTGTGATTGTTATCACTAGAGTTAGTATGTTTGTGACGAGCGCATTTTATACAATTTTTTTTGAATTATCTTGTCTGAAAACGTGCTGTGATAAAGATCACGGCGGAATTCCAGTAGATCGTGATCTCGTTAGTGGAGTAGGACATATCATCATCCAGATAGCACTTCATCGGTGCAGTTCCCTTTTTAAGTGCTTTTAATGCGGCTGCATCCATAAAGTCCTTAAATGGACCTCCGCTTACCCAGCCCGGCATCGGATCATCAATTCCGTCCAGACTGGTCGGACGATTGTGTGGATGTTTGTAGGCATGCTCTCCATGTCCGGTGATATAGCTGACATCCATTGCATTCCTTCCCATCAGATAATGCAGCTCATTTAATGCCAGCTCGGTGTATAAGCCGGCTTTCTTCTTCTCGTCCTCTTTGGCAATGCGCTCTGCCAAAAGCAGTAAGATACCACGGTTTGCAACAACCATATTGCTGCCCCAGACATAATCCTCCGGCTCCATGCACACACCGTATCCACAGTTATCAGAAAGTGCTGCCAGTCGGTCTGCTTCTTTATATACGATATCCTTATACTGATCGACAATTTCATTTGGAAATTCTGCCTGATGTGTCAGCACGCAAAGACTTGCAAAGCCAGATACATCCGTCCATCCAAAATCGACCTTTCCAAGTGGCTCCTCGTTCAGCTCTTTGAAATATTCGAGTGCACTTAAATCTCCGGTGGACACGAATATTTCTGCTGCTGCCCAAAGACGTTCATCCCGGTCACAGTCATCCACGTACTCTCCGGTGTTGCAGTCCTTTGGATTGTAAAAGCCTAAAAAGTCCGGATTGTGCTTCAACCAGCCAAATGCTTTCTTTCCTGCTTCTAACAGATTTTCCGCATATTCTTTGTCATACTCTTTGTATACCCGGTAGGAAAGTGCCATGCAGGCAGCAAAGTCTGCGGTAGCCATGGAAGATACCGGGAAAACATAAAATGGTTCCTGATCTTCCTCCGGCATAATGAACGGTGCGTGTACATACGTCGTTGTCTTATGATATACGCCACCATCCTCACACTGCATTTTTAGCATCCAGTCAAGCTCGTAGCGGCACTCATTTAATACATCCGGCATTCCATTTCCACTTTCCGGAATATTTAAGGAATCCGAAAATGCTTCCGGATAAAGACAGAATGCGGAAAGCAGATGTCCGATCGTCACTGCCGCCGGGGAAATGTATTTGCCGTAATCTCCGGCATCATGCCAGCCGCCGGTCACATCCATCGTCACAGAATGATCCGTCAGAAGCATGGCTTTTTTCTGCGTGTCCTTATGGCAGCATGGACGTTTGTAGATTCCCGCATACGCTTCCTCGATGGCACTGCCGCATCGCTGGAAGTAAAGATCCTTGATCATATCCTGATGCACTGCATGATAAACGTCCTCTCCGATCGTGAAGGTACAGGATTCCTCTCCCGCCTCATCACGCACAATATAAGTACCCGGCTTGTCCACCTCTGTGAAATCTGCCAGATTTACAAAATCCTTGGAGGCCTGATCCAGTCCAAAAAATGTGGTTTCACCGGCATACACTTCCTGCCCGGTCACCTGGTCGATCACCTGAAAGCTGCCGCCTACTGTGGTCGATGCAATTTTTTTCTGTCCGATCAAATATCCTATTTCATTTGCTACAATCGCCATTGTTCTCACCCTGCATACGTTCTGTATGCCCTTTCTCCTTATTTTCAAATAATTTCCTCTGATCCACTTCATCGATCAGTTCTTTTTATATTCTTTGATATAACCCGGCTTTTTATCAAATTTCGGACTTGCCGCATCCGGATATACCTTTTCATAAAGTGCATCATACTGGTAGTACATTGTCTGCACTCCATTTTCCAGCAAAAAATAGTGCCGCACATACGGGATCAATAGTATGAGCAGTGCAAAAAATAAAATAAACAGTGATAACGTAAAATGTAAGATTGCTGTTAAAAATACGATCACACTTGCGATCGCAAACAGACACATCACGATCAGATGGATCAGCCGCTCATGCTGGAAAAACTGAATTTCCCGTTCATGCCGTTTTAAAAGTGCTGCATAATCCGTATCTTCTTTTTTGAGCTGTTGATCCACAAATGCGAGATAGGTTAGTATCCGTTGTCTCATCCCGGCTCACCTTCTTCCGGTTCTTTACAGACAGCAAGCACCTCATCAAGACTTAATGCTCCACCAAACAGATCGAGCGCACTTCCGATCGTCACATCCATCCGGTTATGCGACAGGTGTTTTAATGTTCTGACATCAGAAAGACTGCTCACTCCTCCGGCATAGGTGATCGGATTTGCAGTATGCTTTGCAAGCAGGGAAACCAGTTCCTCCTCGATCCCATTTGCCTTGCCTTCTACATCCACGGCATGGATCAGAAATTCGTCGCAGTAAGAGGATAACTCCTGTATCACCGTTTCTTCTACTCTGACATTGGTAAATTTCTGCCAGCGATCCGTGACCACATAGTAGGCACCGTCCTTTTTGCGGCAGCTTAAGTCAAGCACCAGATGCTCTTTTCCCACACGCTCCTTCATCTTCGTTAAATGGTCATAATAGATCTGTCCGTCTTTAAATACATAGGAAGTGACGATCACATGCGTCGCTCCCATGGAAAGAAAACGCTTCGCATTGTCCGCATTCATGCCGCCCCCGATCATCAAACCGTCCGGGTATGCCAAAAGTGCGCGCTCTGCCTGCGTTACATCCTCCTCATAGTAGTTGGAGCCAGCCGGATTCAAAAGGATGATATGTCCTCCGGACAGTCCATGCTTCCGGTACAATGCGCCATAGTAATCTCCGCCCTTTTCGGACACAAAATTCTCTTTTGCAAAATCTCCCTGATCCATCAGGCTGCCGCCGACGATCTGTTTTACTTTTCCATTGTGTATGTCAATGCAAGGTCGAAATTTCATTTGTTTTCTTTCCTCCTGCTATAATCCCAGTGCCTGCTTGGCAAGCTGGTCTGCCATCTCGTTGTAGGTATCTCCGGAATGTCCTTTCACTTTAACAAAGGTGATCTGTATCTGACGGCTGACCGCATCATAAAATGCTTTATATGCTTTGGTCCCCTCTTTGTTTGCCTTCCATTCCCCTAAGCACCATTTGGCAATACCTTCGTAATCATGGTAAATGACCAGCTCTTTTCTGTCATGCTCCTTTGCGTAGCGCATGGCAGCCTCCGCGCCCTTGATCTCACCGGCAACATTACGCATGGCCGCAAGAGAAGCATCGTTACTTTTCTCACATTCCTTTGCGATCACTTCCCCTGCTTCTAACAGCACCATACCGTAAGAAAATTCCTTCGTTGCCACGTTGTAGCTTCCATCCACATATGCCACCAGTGCATCCTCAGATGGCTCCTTTTCGATCCGGCTGTCCGAAAGAAACAACCGTGCCTCATCTTCCGTTTCAAAACCCTTATAAACCGCGCCGCTAAATCCTGTGATCTGCGCTTTACAGGCATCCCAGCTCAGATAAATCCCCGGCTTTCTTCCGGCCTTTACGGCATAAAATTTCTTTTTTCCCATCACACACTCCTGCTCTTTTTTCGTTCGTCTTTATGATACCATACTCGCAGAAAAATGGGGGAAAAACTTGCATTTTTTTACCGCTGGCCGACAAGATCCTGATATGAACGGAAAACATTTAATGTCCCGTAGCCATATTCCCGGTTCGGGTAATCTATGCCCGGTTTCCGGTCCGCTCCCCGGATCAGCAGAGTCTTTACATCCAGCCCGTCTAAATATGTGTAATTGCCCCGGACAATCCCAAATTCAAACAACTGTATCGCCGCCCCGGCGGCGTGTGCCGCAGCAACACTGCTTCCGGTCCGGGTACCATAACTGCCATCCGGCAGTGGCCCATATACATTGACTCCCGGAGCTAAAAAGTCCGGTTTTACCACACTGGTTCTGGTATATCCTTTGCTCGCCTCCGCCACCAGTGCATTCTGATAATGATTGTACATGCCGACCGCCATAGTATTGACGGCACAGGCATTGGATGTTACTGTTGTAAATGGATTGGAACCGAGAAAATATGTGTTTGACGGCACGAACTCTGTGATCGGCATCCAGATATGATAATCTGTCACAAAATCCCCCTTTGCCAGCACCTCTACCTTCCAGATGCCCGGAGCTGGGGTTTCAAATTGTAACACAACTAAAAAATCACCGCCCTGAAACGCTGCCACCCGGTCATAGATCGTTACCACACTTCCCTCTGCCAGAAATGGGTAGCGTCTGGCCTCCTGCGTCGGTGACAGATACGGTGTGATGTGTTTCCCCGTCGGAGATGTGATCCCGACATAAAAAGTGTTTAAAGCATTACCGATCAGTTCCATCGTAAAGCCTCTGACATTTTCTCCGACCACGATCTCGGCTTCATCCGGTCGTTCCTCACTCACTCTTCCGTAATAGTGCCGCCTGGCATTTCCTTCGTTCCCGGCAGCCTGCACGATCGCAAAGCCTTGGATATCAGAGATCCTGGAAAAATAATCACTGCTTGGCATACGGCCGTCATGTCCACCCTGATTTGTTCCCAGTCCGATCAGAATAACCATCGGCATGCGGTAGGAAAGTGCCAGATCAGTCAGATATTTTACGCCCCGCATGATATCAATCTCCGAATATGCCTCAACTCCTTCTGGCACAGAATAAAATTCCTTTAAGTACTCTTTTGCCTGACGGCATTTCACAACAGCTAATGATGCATCCACCGCAATCCCGGTAAAATCAGCTTTTGCATCGTATTTTCCTGCTGCAATTCCTGCAAGAAATGTACCGTGCCCATTTTCATCTCTGGAGGGGATCACCTTATACGGATCTTTCTGCATCAGTGCCTGATTGATCTGTTCCTTTGTATAATAACCGTCCTCCAATGTCTGATCCCATAATCCGATCAGCCTTGTTGTACCATCTTCATTTTGAAAAATGGGAAGATCATATGCGATCCCGGTATCGATAATACCAAACACCACCCCCTGGCCCCGAAGAGGGAGCACCGGCTGATTCTGCAGTGCAAGCCCTCCTACCTGCTCCACGCTGGTCGTATCCATCAATCCGTAAAGCTTGGGAACCGCATTATACCCGAGCCGGCTCACATAGTAGGAAAATGGCAGAAGGGACGGCACATGCAAAAACTGATACTTTGTCTCAAATTCTTCCAAGCAGAAACCCGAAGGCAGCGTTACCGCCGACTCCGGGTTAAAATTCATTTCTAATAAAAAATCATAGATCGTCTCATCGCCATTTGCTTTTGCACAGTTCTCAAACTCTGGCATGGATTCTTCTCCATATTCTTTCCTTGTTTTCAGTATATGCACTGCCGATATGAAGTGTGCTTCTGATCTCCTTTTTTCCAAAAAATGCGATCACGACCGGGAAACAGCATAAGATCCATGTCACCGGCTCGCAAAAGCACACTGCGGTGTAACCGAATGGTGCAATGAAGAATTTTACGGCAACTGCTTTTCCCAGCAGCTCGATCAGGCTGGCAACAAGCGGCATGATCCGGTCACCGATCCCCTGTAACGTATTACGAAGGATCACCAACACCATCAGCGGATAGTAAAATGGCAGATTGATCTTTAAGTATCTGGCTCCGGTTGCGATCACCTCAGCATTGTCTGATCCGGTCAGCAGACGGATGATCGTTGAAGCAAACACATAAGTAAATACCAGTGCGATCGTTGCCCATGCAAATCCGAGATAATGCGTTTTTTTCACACCTTCCCACACACGATCCATTTTCTTAGCACCATAGTTCTGACTTGCAAAGGTAGACATAGTGGCAGCTAAGGTAGAGCCAACCATCATATACATTTCACTGATCTTACGTGCAGCCGTATGAGCGGCGATCGTTGTCGTACCGAGTCCATTGATACCGCTTTGCAAAATTACTGTACCGAGATTAACAACAGCAAACATCAGACTCATCGCTGATCCGGAAGCAAGCAGCTCCTTTACCATGGCTGCCGGAAGATGGAAATCCTTGCGGCCGAGTTTTGGGATCAACTGCTTTTTCTGGCTGTAGATCACACACATCACACCGGATACGAGCTGGGATACCACCGTTGCCAATGCCGCACCGGCAATTCCCATTTTCAATACGAGGATCATAAAGAAATCCAGTCCGATATTTAACAGGGAAGAAATGATCAAAAAGATCAACGGTGTTTTGCTGTTTCCTAAAGCGCGCAAAATACTTGCCTGCATATTGTAAAGCACCATTGCAGCCAGTCCGACAATGATGATGCTGATATAGGTGTACGCATCATCCATAATCTCTGCCGGGGTATTTAACACCCGCAGGAATGGACGAAGCACGGCAAATCCAAGCACGGTAAGCACGACGGTAAACAGCATGGATAAAAGATAATTGCCTGCAACTGCCTGCTTTAAGCGTTTGTCATCCCGTGCGCCATAATATTTGGAGATCAAAATGGAGAAACCATTGGACATTCCAAAGCACAGGGAAGTTACCAGTCCATAGATGGAGCTTACCGCCCCGACAGCAGAAAGGGCATGATCTCCCAGCGTGTGTCCGACGATCGCCGTATCTGCAATGTTATAAAACTGTTGGAATAAATTACTGAAAAACAGTGGTACTGCAAATGTAATAATGAGTGGCAGTATGTTTCCTTTTGTCATATCAAGCTTCATGGTGGTCATTCCTCCCTTTCTGTGATATACTTATGTTACTTATCTGTTGTGAAAGGAGCACTGTAATGTCTGTGATCAATCATGAAATCATCCAAAAAAACCCGGATCTTAACATGCGCTATAATATTATTACCTGCTCCAATATTTACACTGCCATGCACTGGCACGACAGTATGGAGATCATTTACGTGATGGAAGGGCAGATACATGGCGTTGTCAACAATGAAGACTATCTTTTAAACGAGAAGGACTTCATCGTGATCGACCGCAAGACGATCCATGCGACGAACTGCAAACATCAGACTAAATATCTGCTCATCCAGATTCCGTATGATTTTCTTGCGAAATTCATCTCCAACATTGATTCGGTACGCATTCCATGCATCTTTTCTTCCAATCAAAAAGACAACCGGAATACATTAAACAGTATGCGTGCGACGCTAAACCAGTTGTCCTATCTATGTGAAAACCAATATGATGGTTATGCACTGAAATACTACAGTCTGTTGTTCTCTTTTCTGGATGAACTGATGTCTCATTACAAGACGGAATTGTCATCGAAAGAGATCAAACAGACGGAAAAATATATTGACCGGTTATCCCAGATCATTGAGTATGTTGAGGCTCATTACCAGGAACCGATTAGTCTGCGTGAGGCTGCCCAGGTACTACTGATCAATCCGGAGTATTTTGCGCGCTTTTTCAAAAAATACATGGGCATAACGTTTTTGGAATATGTCTATTCCATACGTCTTCAAAGCGCGTATCAGGATGTCATAAACACTGACTTATCCATTCAGGATATCCAGAGCAGAAATGGTTTTTCCAGTTCTAAGATCTTCTCCAAAATGTTTAAGGAACAATACGGAAAAACTCCAAGAGAAATCCGCAAATCCTTGAAAACATCGGATTGATTATGCTGTCATTTTAGCAAACGGATCTACATCCGTACAGATATTATACTGACTAATTTTCCGGTCAATCTTGACTTTTACAGATGTTTTTCGTATTTTCCCACGACGTGCATCCCCTCTTTTGCCACCACAAATGCCTTGTCATCAATCTCTTTTAAAGCACGTTTTAAATGCTCACTTTCATATTTGGAAAGCACGGTAAGCACCATATACGTCTTTCCCTCTGTATAGCCTCCCTTTGCTTCCCACCAGGTTGCATCCCGTTTGAACTGCGTTACAATATAGTCAAGGATCGCCTTCGGCTCTTTTTTGGAAAAGATCATCACTTCGGTATTGATGTTCTGCGTATGCGCCCGATCGGTCATCAGCATACTGACCGCTGAATATATGATGCTGTAGATCGCAGTCGGCATACCAAACAGTACCGCACAGATTCCGTATACGATCGCATTGACCGTAAGAGAAACCTTTCCCACACTAAAGTTCTTATATTTCTTTGTAAAAAACATTCCGACAATATCCATACCACCGCTGGAACCGCCAAAGCGCAGTGCCACACCGATCCCCGTTCCGGCTAAAATACCGCCCATCATACTGGCAGTCAGCGCATCCTTGACAAATGGCGTTGCCGGAATCGGCAGGGCACTTAAAAAGATTGTCTGGCTGATCACACAGATCACGGTACGCCAGAAAAAATTTCTCCCAATAGAACAATAGGCAAGTACAAACAATGGAATGTTTAAAATCAAGTTGATGATACCTGCAATGTCCGTTCCCCCAAAGGAAAGACTAAGGTACGTTGTGAGTATGGTACGGATGATCTGACTGATACCAAGTACGCCTCCGTTGTATAGCTGTGCCGGTACAATAAAGAAGTTAATCCCCATGGAAAATAGTAACATTCCCACGATCACCATAGCATTTCTTTCCCAGAATAAACGATTCGCACCCTTCATACATATCTCTCCCTTCTCTTCGTATTCTTCTGATCAGTAGTTTCCTTCTGTTAAGAAAATTATACCGTCCTCTTTCCCAAAAATCAATTTACCATTTGACAAAGAATTCTCTTTCTGCTATGATTGGCTCATAGGTTCATTACTCAAGTAACTAACCTACGAACCAGATTGTTATTTGGAGGTGATCGATTGTTTGAAGAAGATGCACTAACCCCTATTTTCCGCAAGCTTGCCGACTGGATCAAGGATGAGATCTTAAAAGGCAACTTTGTCGAAGAAGAGGCGGTTCCTTCCACGAACCAGCTTGCCAGCCTTTATCACATTAACCCGGCGACCGCCGGGAAAGGACTGAATCTTCTGGTAGAAGAAGGAATCTTATACAAAAAACGAGGCATTGGAATGTTTGTCTGTTCCGGTGCCGTTGCAAAACTGACACAGGCAAAACGAAACACATTTCAGTCGGATACGCTCCCACATTTGCTGGAGGAAGCGAAAAGCCTTGGTATAACAAAAGAAGAGCTTGCCGACATGATCTTGAAACAGGAACGATAAAGGAGGTATCATCATGGAATTATGTTGCAATCAGGTATCCCGATCATTTGGAAAAAAACAGGTATTAAAGGACTTCAGCCTGACCTTAAAAACCGGGCATACCTATGGACTGCTCGGACGGAACAAAGCGGGAAAGACCACTCTTTTAAATCTGATGACCAGCCGCTTATTACCGGATTCCGGAGAGATCACCCTGGACGGTGCTCCCATCTATGAAAATATAGACGCATTGAAAAAGATCTGCTATATGGCAGACCAGATCACAGGCTTTCAAAACCTTACGATCGGGGAGATCTTCGGTATGGCAAAACGGACTTATCCGAACTGGGACGAAGAGAAAAAAGAAAAGCTTGTGACACGCTTTGATCTGCCGTCCTCCGGCAAATACCAGACACTGTCCAAAGGAACAAAGACACTGATCGGAATCGTCATCGGTCTGGCAAGCTGCTGTCCCTTCGTCTTTTTTGATGAGATTTATTCCGGGCTGGACACGATCAACCGCAAGCAGTTTTATGAGCTCCTGCTAAAAGAACAGGAAGAGCAGGACCGTGCATTTTTATTATCCAGTCATTTAATAGAAGAAATGGACTATCTGTTTACTGATATTCTGATCTTAAAAGACGGTGCACTGCTGTTAGAACAGACGCAGGAAGAGGTACAGGAAAAAGCATTGCTCCTCTCTGGAAGAAAGGATCGCATCCTTCCGTTATTAGATGAATATCAAATATCTGTTCTGGCAGAACAACCAATGGGAGGACTTACACAGTTTACCCTTTATGCTACATTAACCAGCAAACAACAGGAAGCATTTGCTGCTGCCGGAGCCAGTCTGTCCCCTGCCTCCCTTTCCGATCTGTTTGTTGCACTTTTACAGGAAGGAGATGCGTAATATGCCTTACCTTGTTTTTGCAATCCTTTCCAATCTTATTTTTATATTATCCTATCTTCTGCTGCCTACCTTTGGTGTGCTTGCCCTTTCCCGCACAGAAGAAAAAGAGATGTCTCTGATCGTAAGCCGCAGGAAGATCTATGCACATCTGCGAAAAAAGCTGCTGCTTTACTGGGGACTGCCCTTCGGAATTTTAGAGGGCATCTGCCTCTTTATCATAAAGGGAAGTCAGGAATCCCCTTCCCTTTTGCTCATGACAGGTGCATTCTTTGTCGGTTTTGCCGCAGAGCTATGTATCAGTGGATTCGGACTATTATATTATTCCGTCAATGACCATAAGCTGGTGGCTGGTATTCTGCTTTTTGCTATGGTTGGATTTTATGCCGCAAGTGTTCTCGCTCCTTTTTCAACGATCGCCGGTTCCTTAGGACGCAGCATCACAAAAGAATTACTTGCCGGATGCTGTTTCATCCTGATATTTCTGTTCTTTTTAAAACTGTCGAAGCACTGCTATCAAAAGCGGATGTTTGCACGTTAGGAGGTATGACATATGCGCACTTATTTTTCACAACCCAAATCCCATATTCTATATGATCTGCTCGGTATCCCTGCGTTTATCTTAGTATTATCCGTTTTCCCTTTCAGCTCTTTTCTGTCAGGAAAAAATGCTGCCCCGGTCTTTTATATCACGCAGTATTCTTCCTTCCTTTTTTCTATTTATATCGCAATGGTGATCAATCTGTTTCTTGGTATTGAGTCCTACAACCGCCGCAGTACCCTCTGTGCCCTGATCGCCTCACGGAAACAAGCTTACCGCACCATGCTTCATAGCAGCCTGATCCGTCTGCTGTATCTGGCACTCCTGCTTCCTTTGCCGGCTCTGCTCTTTCACCTGACAGGAATACTGCCGGTCAAACTGACAACATTATTTTTTCATCCTGCAACGGATGGTACCGTTGTTTTTTATCAGTGGATCATTCTGCTGTGTCTGGTCTTTTTCACCAATGCCTTTTTGATTTACAATAACTGCCGCCCCAAACCATGGCGTTTTGACGGAGGAATCTTTCCTAGTGAAACAGAGATCGAAAATGCACCAAAGATGAGCGTCTCTTCTTTTGTTATCTATATTTTATTTATGATAGTTACCCCACCATTAAACCTGATCATCGTCAGCCTTCCTCTGCCCTTCCTTTTCTTGTGCTGTGCAGTCATTCTCATCCTCAGTGTGGTTTTGCTGGGGCGTGCTGCAATACTCATTCAAAAACAGGAATATGTGCGCTGAGCACATATTCCTGTTTTTCTGTTCTATGTCCATATTATCCTGCACATAGATACCTGTAATTCTTCACTTGCTATCTACAAATTTATTTAGGCTGGATGCCTGTCTGGTTCCTGCATAATTACTCATTTGTGATCGCCCCCCCTTGGGATTTGATTGTTTTTCAGGCTGATTTGCACGCGTCGGTGCTTATGCCCTGTATTTTAGGGCATTATGCACCGCTACGCCGTGCAACTAAAGCGAAAGCGTGCCTGAAAAATAACAAATCCCACAAGGGGGGCGTAACCATCTGACTCTATATGCAGGAACAAGACAGGCAGATACCCCTTCAAAAAATGTACATGCAAAATCAATTTTAGGTGCAGCTATACGAATAGTCCAATGAGCTTGTTACTCTATGATCTTTACAGCTGTTCCATATGCAATGATTTCTGCTGCGCCCTGCATAACCTGGGAAGATCCATACTTCACTCCAATAACAGCATCTGCGCCCATTGCTTTGGCTTCATCAACCATACGCTTTACTGCAATCTGTCTTGCCTCATTTAACATTTCTGTATATCCGGCAATCTCACCACCGACGATCGTCTTCATTCCTGCCATAAAATCCCGTCCGATATTTTTCGTCTGGACGATCGTTCCCTTTACCATGCCAAGTGCCTCAATTTTTTTATCTGGAATATATTCAATACTTAGAAGCTTCATCCTCTTCTCCTCCTTCAATTTCTTTAATCCTGCTTTTTAACGCCACCGCAATACCTGCGATAATGACGACCGGTATCACGATCATCAGAAGCAGGACGCCAAACGGCATATCCTGTGTCAAATATGCCCATACCATAAATGCAACATAGCATAACATCAAAGCGATCATAACCGCTCCACCAAAATATGCGCCTGCTTTTTTCTTCATATGAATGTCCTCCTTTCTGAGATTCACAAATGTTGTTCCCTCCTTTTCCAGTTCTTCCATCGACTCCAGCCATTTATCAATCTCCAGAGTATCCAGTGATTCATGCCGGCTGCGGATGTTTTCTGCAAGATTCTGCATTGTTTGCAGATCCTTCTGATCTTTTTCTAAATGAAGCAGTTGTTTTTCCAGACAATCATCCAGTGAAATGCTCTGTTCCAGTACTTTTTTTATCTCCTCAACCGGTACGCCGAGCTTTCTTAACAGTTTGATCTTCTTTAACACATCGATTTCTTTCTGATGGTATTCTCTGTAACCATTATCTGCACGATCCGGACTGAGCAGTCCCTGGTTTTCATAAAATCTGATGTTTCTGCTGGTGATCCCAACCAGCTCCTCTACCTGCTTGATCTTCATTTTTCTCATCCTCTCCCGTCGATCTATCCCATTTTTACACCTTCCACAAGGTGTAATGTCAATCCCTTTTTGTAATTTTATCCCTTTTATCGAAATTCCGTCATATGTTTTCGCGTCCAAAGCGGTTCGAAAGCGCAAGTGCTATTTGTTAAGTTCTATGATGTGATAAACGTAAAAGATCCGGAGTGTTATATTATGCCCTTGTCTGCTTATCTCAAGGGACTATATATCGCTCCGGATCCTTTTACATTTCATTATCGTTTTTACTAATTCTCCTCGTCTGACTCGTGATCTTCGTCAAATTCTGCTACTTTAAATTTACGGATCATTTCCCGCAGACTTTCTGCTTCACCACTCATCTCCTGACTGGCAGCTGCACATTCTTCTGAGGTTGCTGAATTGGTCTGTACCACATCGTTGATCTGTTCAATCCCCTCGTTGATCTCCTGGATTTCCTTTGCCTGTGTCTGCAATGTATCAGCTATACTTGTTACTTCTTTGGTGATCACCTTAGAGTTTTCTGCCACATCCTGCAGATGAGTAGCTGTTTCTCCTGCAATCACCATACCTTTCTCTACTGCTTTCACAGAAGATTCGATCAATCCGGCTGATTCCTTCGCCGCCTGTGAACTCTGATCTGCTAAAACATTTACCTGGTTTGCTACAACCGCAAATCCTCTTCCGGCCTCTCCCGCTCTTGCTGCCTCTATCGATGCATTTAATGCAAGAAGGTTGGTCTGATCTGCAATTTCATTGATTGTTGCAATGATCTTATCAATTTCTTTCGATGCTTCACTGATTTCATTCATGGAAGCCATCATTTCATGCATCTTTCCATTACTTTCTGAAATAGCATCTCCCAGATTGTCAACTCTGCCGCTGATCTTCTTCGCAGACTCGGAATTTTGTTCTACCTGCTCTGATACGCCTGATATAGTCGCGGTTAATTCTTCTACTACGGCAGCCTGATTAGTAGCACCCTCCGCAAGATCATTGGAGCTATCTGCCACCTGCCCTGCTCCGCTGGTTACTTCATCAGAAACCCTCTGAATTCCCTTTATAGTATCTGACATACTTTTTTCAAATGTCATGAAGGAATTCAAAATACCAACAAAATCACCTTTCCACTCTACTTCCGGCTTTACATCAAAGTTGCCCTCTGAAAACTCCTTCATGGAGTGGTCGATATCATCTACATAGGAACCCAGAATACGGATAGATTTACGCATGTTATGGGCGAGTTTTCCAATTTCGTCCTCCGAACGATAATCCAGAGTGCTATGAAGATTTCCCTCTGTCAATTCCATTGCAACTTCTTCGATAGCATGCAGCGGATCAAGGATGGATTGCAGGACTCTTGCGCTGATCGCTTTTGCCAGAAATACCGCAACGATCACACAAACTACAATGATCAAAACAGCTGCAATGGCCAATATGGTCATTGTCATAATTGCCTTACTTCTTGCTATATCTGTCACCTTATCGAGCTTCTGTCCAACCTCAACGGTCTGATCCAATGCCGGCGTACATTTGTTAATAATAGCGTCCTTGGCACTGTCCATATTACCATTTTTAATCTCTTCCATAATAGAATATCCAATGCTACCCCAATCAGTAAGGGACTTGGAATATTCCTGATAAAGAGAATCGGAAACAACTCCGGTCTTTTTTAAGGCCTTCAGCTCCGTATTCACTTCCGAAAGCTGTTTTTTCACATTTTTTTCATAATCCGCGTAGGTAGATGTATCACTGTTTAATGCCATTTCCCGGATGTTTCGTGCAGCCGAATTCACGTCCAGTCTGCAGATCTTTACTGCACTGTCTGCCCGCTCTACTTTCTTTACATAGTGTTCCACATTAGCGGTCAGAATACCGATGATCACAATAGAAAGAATACCTGATAGTATCATCATCATAATCACTCTCTGGTATCCATAACTTATTCTTTCCTTCAAACTTTTTTGTTCCAAATCTTTTTTTTCTGTGCGTCTTTGTAACAGCATAAAAAATCATTCCTTTCCTTTGTCCTTCATTTTGTCACAGATCACTTTCACCATTACTCGTCCTTATTAATAATTTTGATTATCTTATCTCTTTTTAAGAGTACTGTCAAGAAAACTCCCTTGGCTTTATCCGGTGATTTTGAGAAATTTTAAAAAGGTGATTTCACACTATCACAAAATGTGTTAATATATATATTTGGTGTATAAAGTAAACGAAAAAGGAATGAATAAAATGACAAAACAGAAAAATCCTTCTGCTCCTGCAACAGAAAACAAAATGGGAACCATGCCCGTTGGAAAACTACTATTTAATATGTCTTTGCCAATGATGGTCTCCATGCTTGTGCAGGCACTCTATAACATTGTGGATAGTATCTTTGTATCAAAGTTGTCTGAAAACGCACTTACTGCGGTTTCTCTGGCATTTCCACTTCAGACCTTACTGATCGCAGTCGCAACCGGTACAGGAGTCGGTATGAATGCCCTGCTTTCCAAAGCACTCGGCGAACGCAAATTTGAAAAGGCCAACAAGACGGCTGCCAATGCAGCACTTTTGTACATTTTAAGTTATCTGGTTTTCTTACTGCTTGGCTTCACCATTGTAAAGCCGTTTTATGCAAGCCAGATTGGAAATGCAGACAGAGAGATCATGGAAATGGGAATTGATTATCTCAGTACCGTTATGATCTTTTCGTTTGGATTGTTTACGCAGATCTTTTTTGAGCGTGTCCTCACCTCAACCGGAAAGACTATTTTCAGTATGACCTCGCAGTTATGCGGCGCGATCACCAATATCATCCTTGATCCGATCATGATCTTTGGATTGCTCGGCTGCCCGAAGATGGGAGTTACCGGAGCTGCGGCTGCAACGGTGATCGGACAGTGTGTTTCTGCGATCGTTGCATTTACCTGCAATCACAAATTCAACCACGAGATCAAACTAAGCTTTAAAGGGTTCCGACCGGATCTTAAAACCATTGGAACAATCTATGCGATCGGTATCCCATCCATTATCATGCAGTCCATCGGCTCTGTCATGACTTACTCAATGAACCGGATCCTCATTACATTTTCCTCTACTGCAACTGCGGTATTCGGCGTGTACTTCAAGCTCCAGAGCTTTTTCTTCATGCCAGTATTCGGACTGAACAATGGTATTACTCCGATCATCGCCTACAACTACGGAGCGCAGAACAGAAAACGTATGATAAAAACGATAAAGTTAAGCCTTATTACCGCCTTCTGTTTAACCTTTGTAGGCTTTGTGTGCTTTGAAGGAATCCCACAGATACTGCTCGGCATGTTCAATGCCTCCGCAGATATGTTAAAGATCGGTATACCTGCCCTCAGGATCATTGGTATCCATTATCTGATCGCATGGTTCTGTATTATCTGCGGTACCGTATTTCAGGCACTGGGAAAAGCAGTATTCAGTATGATCGTATCTATCATGCGGCAGCTTGTAGTTCTTATTCCGGCTGCATTTATCCTTGCGAAGCTCGGCGGTCTCACTGCTGTGTGGTGGTCTTTCCCGATTGCGGAAATTGCATCCCTGATCGTTTCAACCACCTTCTTAGTGCATATCAACAAAACGATCATTTCCAAAATCCCGGACGGAAGTAACATCCTATAGCAGAAGCAAGAGGCAGAGCATTTAACAAATGGGATAACTTTCACAATTATAAAGGCATGTTCGGACGAATTCTGAACATGCCTTTTTCTTTATACTATCTTTAAAAATTTAATATCCTAACACATCATTTACCAAGATCACATGAATTCTTCCCTCATGACGGGAATATCGTGTGATCAGGAACTGACAGCAAAGTGTGTCCGGAGATTTACAATCGGAACATTTTCCTGTTACCTTACAGGGAGTCTTAACCTCAAACCGCTGTGCATTGGCTGGAGCAGCGACATTTCTGGCACGCTTCATCGCCTCATCAAGATCAGAGCAGACCTTGTTCATTCCCACGATGAAAACGACCTTCTTTGGTCCCTGCGCAATACAGGAAACACGATTGGCATTGCCGTCAATATTGACCAGGATTCCATCACTGGTCATTGCATTTGCACTGGATAAAAATACATCCGCATCGTATGCTGCCAAAAGACTCTCTCTCGGTGTCAGTTTGGAACGATCGATATAATGGTAATTTCCTTCCTGTAATGCCTCGATCAGACCAATGTCATGCGCACTCTGACAGCCTCCCATCGCCACACTGCTGCCCTCACCGATCAACTGCAATGCCTGCTTGACAGCCTCCTCTTTATCTGCTGCAAAATAGCCTGACATATTTCTCGATTCCAGTCCCTTGATCACTGTCTGTGCCAATACTTCGTTTCTTTTTCTCATATTCTCATTCATGTTCGTTCCTCCTTATATTATGAACCCGCACTTCGTGCTTTCCAGCCGGTTCCAGCGGCTGTTCATTTTATCATCGTAATGCCGCAGTTTTCTAGTTACTGAAAAATGCTTCTGCCGCTTTCGTAAGCTCATCCAGATCCGCATATGCCGCAGTTTCTGTCGCAGAATGCATCGCCAGGATCGGAATCCCCATGTCGGCTCCCGGTATTGGAAGGGATTCGCTTAAAATCGGTCCAAGGGTGGAGCCGCCCGCAATGTCGGAGCGGTTGATCTGACGCTGGTAGCGTACCTGTTCGTGCTCACACAGTCCGATCATCACGGCATTGGTCACACTGTCGGAATTGTACTTCTGTGAGCCACTTACCTTTATGACAACGCCCTGCCCCAACCGGGTTTTCGTTGTCGGATCAGACTTGTCACCGTAGTTCGGATGATACGCATGCGCAACATCAAGCGAAAGTAAAAATCCCTGTTTAACCAGTTGTTCTTTGGAAAGCTTTGCTACCATCTGTGTTTCTTCCATTGCCCGAAAGCATTTTTCTAATACCCACACCAGAAGATCGGAATTGGCTCCCTGTTTGGAACGGCTGCCAATCTCCTCATGGTCAAATAGTGCTGCTATCTTACTGCTCCCTTCTTCTGCATTTAATAGTCCCTTGATCACAGCATGACAGGACGTTAAATTATCCAGACGCGGGCTAACCAAAAGTTCCTCTTTTAATCCAACACGTCTTGGTTTTTCCGGGTTATAAAAGAACAGATCGTAATCCAATATATCTTCGTATGCCACACCAAGATCCGCTGCAATGTAAGAAAGCAGAGGATCTTTTTCCTGTTCTTCTTTGAAAAGACCGCAAAGCGGCAGCAAATGGATCTGGCAGTTCAGTGCATTTTTCTGATTGACCTCACGATCCATATGAATGGCAAGGCTCGGCACAACAGCCAGAGGTTCCCCACTGTCATAGAGGTGTACCTTCGGCGCAAATGGCTGCTCCCCCCGGCATACTACCTTTCCGGCAATGCTTAGCGGGCGGTCAAACCACGTATGCAGGATCATACCGCCGTAGCTTTCCACATTGACTACATAATTGCCTTCGCGCGTCAGTACCGGATTCGGCTTGATCTTCAGCATCGGCTGGTCGGTATGCGCCGCTGCGATCCGCACCTGCTCATTTCCCGGTAAAAAAGCAAACAGACACGATTCATACGGAGAAACAAAGTAACCCCGGCCTTTCTCCAGATGCCACTCCTCCTCCAGCCGAAGCTCAGAAAACCCTTCCTTCTTCAGCCACTGTTTCGTTTCGTCCACCACATGATACGGTGAAACTCCCTTCTCTATATAAGACATCACATCCATATCCAACTATCCTCCTTATCCATGATCCAACCCTTCCTTCCAACTACCTTCCGCCCCTCCTGTTTCCGGTCAGAATATCAGCACTATCATTTTTGCCCGCCACAATACTATTTTTAGCCGCATCTGTATCCTGAAATTGACTTGTCACCTACGGCTTTCCAAAAGTCTACTGCTTTGCCTGTTTCGATGTTTGATTTACGTGCCCTCTCCGTCATCGTCCCCCCCGGTGGGATTTTGTAATTTCGCAGGGCTTATTTGCATACGCCGGTGCTTAGGTCACGTATTTTGTGACCTTACGCACCGCTGCGCTATGCAACGAAAGCGAGAGCGTGCCTGCGAAATACAAAACCCACGCAAGGGGGGACAAAAACCGTCCGGGCACGTATTCATCGAAACAGCTGCAAAGCAAAGACTTTTATGGAAAGCCTAGTGATCGGCGTCAATTTTCAGGATACAGCATCGCGGCAAGCGAAGTCTGTGATGGCAAAAATCATACGATCACTATCCCGCCCGGAAACAGGAGAAAGGCTCCGTTTGGGGAAAAGGGTGGCTTATGGATAGCATACACCTATGCTTTGGAAAAGAAAACTGTTTTTCGATTATATTTTGCGGTTTTGTCATAGAATATTCTAACGGGATGTGCTATACTGGGCATATCTTTGGTGCCCGGAAAACGGGCAGAACATAACTTGGAAAGGATTGTTTTATGAGCGAATTAGCACAAACATTATCTCATCAATTGTCCGGCGTGATGTCCGGCGAACTGATCATTTTTCTTATATCCATGATCCCGGTATTAGAGCTTCGTGGTGGTTTGATCGCCGCTTCCCTGCTTCATATCCCGATGATCAAAGCCGTTTTCATCTGTATCATCGGTAACATCATCCCAATCCCATTTATCCTTTTATTTATCAAAAAAATCTTTGCCCTGATGAAAAAGACAAAGCTGTTCCGCCCTCTGGTAGAGAAGCTGGAAGCAAAAGCAATGGGCAAAAGTGATCAGATCCAGAAGTACGAATTCTTTGGACTGTTACTTTTTGTTGGTATTCCACTTCCGGGAACCGGTGCGTGGACGGGATCTTTGGTTGCCGCCTTATTAGATGTGGACATCAAAAAAGCATCGTTTGCTATTTTCTTAGGTCTGCTGCTTGCTACTGTCATTATGTGTCTCTTCAGCTATGGTGGTCTTGCATGGATCATTTCATTATTCCACTGATCACGGAGGGAGAGGATTTTTATGTTAGCACTTACCCTGCCCGACCAGAGTATCTTTATGCAGGAAATGATCAACGGTACTCTCTTTGACCATTTTCTTTGCTCGAAGGTCGTGCTGCACCACAATGTCGATTACGTGATCGACGGACGTTATAATCTCGACTTTTTCGACAGTGACGAACGAGCACAGAAGGAAGCCCAGCAGTATTGTTCGTGGACCGAATGTCGCAGCATCGTCTTTCAGATGATGAAGGGCAGCCGCCTTCCTCAAAGCTTTCAGATCGTTTTGGCAGCCACAAGAGAAAGTATGGAGAAACTGTTAGAAAAAAGCCCCGGTACACTGACCATAGATCAGGTAGAGGGACTCTTTCTAAATATCAATTATCAAAATCACACATTACATCTTACCACGGGCAGTTCATACTCTGTTTTTACAATGGATCGCTCGCTGGATCAGTTGTTTGAGGAAGCAGTCGTAAAGCTGTTGCAGCTGCATCATATTCCTCTGGAAAAAGACTAATACGGAAAAATCTGGTCGTACAGAAGGTTCGCCTTTTGTACGTCTTTTTTTGTCATGCTTTTACCACCATAGGTAAGCCGTTCTAAAATCTCATAAAAGTCTTTTGCAAGTTCACGCAATTCTTCCTCACTGTAACGCTGCTCCTGCTCCACTTTCACATAACGGTAGGAAATCTCCGGCAGCACCCGGAGCAGATACTCTTTTTCTGTCTCATCTGCTTCTTTCTCCTGCCTTTTTCGTTTGAGTTTGCGCATCATCTGCCGCTTTACTGCCTCGATCGCCTTTTTACAGTCCGGCTGATGCCGCTTTCGATACTGCCACATCCGGTAACCCCTGACACCAAGGGAAAGTAAGAATTCCAGAACAATTACAACACAAATCCATTGGAAGATCCATATGGCATGGGATGCCGTTTTCGAGGAAGCCTTCTGCTGCTTCGCATTGCTTTGTTCTGTTGTAGCAGCCTGCACCGTCGTATCTGTCTGCTGTGACTGTTCGGTGGTTGCCTGCTGCTCACTCGTCGTTTCCGTCTCCTCTTTCTTCCCAACCAGATCATAAGGGATCAGATCCTCTAACTGATCCGGGTCATCACTTCCCGGCGTTGTCTCAAACGGAATCCAGCCTAAATCTTTATGATATACTTCTGCCCACGCATGCGCCTGATCATCAGTAACCTGTGCTTCTTCAAAGTATTTTAGTGAGCTTCCTTCTATCTGCCGGATATCTTTTTCCTTTACCTCATACCCGGTCACATATCGGGCAGGATAGCCAAGACTGCGCAGTGCCAGCACAGCAGTTGTTGCAAAATGCGTACAGTAGCCTTTCTTTTCCTTTAGGAAATGCTCCACATAATCTTCATTTACAGACAGCGGAGTAAGGGAAGTGCTATAGACACATTCCTCATTCAGCCGGCTTTTGATGAGATCCATAGCCTCCCCCAGCGACATTTCTTTCGTATCCGGGTCATTTAAAAAATGCAACAGCTTTGTTTTCAGGTCAGCCGGCACACTAAGATAATGTTTTTTTACATATCTTCCATAGGAAGACGGAAGACTTCCTCCCTCCGCATAGAAAAAGGAGGGAGCATTGTTATAAAATGGAAGAACAATATCGTTATTGTTCTCACGCAGCAGCGTACCATCTCCATTTTCTTTCAATCCATCCTCTAAAAAAGAGGACTGAGCAAAGTACGGCGCATACAGATAGTTTCCCGGCGCATTATAATAGGAAATTTTTATTTTAAAGTTTCCGGATGTTTTTGCACTGAGGTGATCGATCACCGTAAAACCGGCATCATTGATGCGCTGCGTCTGCTTTAAATGATTGGCACCAAGTTTGGGATTATTCTTATAAAATCCCGCTGTGTCCACTGCTTCCCAGTGTCCCCCTTCGTAGGACTCGCCGGTAAAGCCCCGCAGATAAAGCGGAGACCGCATCGAATATTCCAGCTTTACATGCAGCATCGTCTGATGGGTGCGTTTGGGGGGAAGATTGCTTAAATTTCCTGTCTGGTAATCTGCAGAAGTTGCAAAACCATATTTTTCTTCCAGCCTTGACTGCACCTGCATATAGGATTGATGTTTCTCGGAAAGAATACCGGACTGGTTCACCGCAATCCCCGCACTGCCTAAGATCAGAAGAGATACCGCACAAAACACCACCATTTTCCCCGTAAGATCCCTGACACTTTTTTCTTCCACAATATACGCCCGGTAAAACAGAAGACAGGCTGATGCTGTAACTGTCGCCAGAAATCCGGGATGACATCCTACCAGAAGGCAGAGTACAACGGCAAATACGGTAACGATCAAAAAGAAACGAAACGCTGTTTTTTTCTCATTTGCCCAATGAAAAAACGGGATCAGTATTGTTCCTAAAAACGTTAAGAACAGAACACTTCCTATCAAAAGCCCTGATCCGGAAAAAGAAGGGATCCCCAGTTCCACTTTGTAATAGGAACGGATCAGTTTTAAATAGGTGACAAGAATTCCTTTGGCTCCTACAACCAAAAATCCACTAAGCAGCAGACTCAGTACAGCAAGCACACCATACCACAGGAGCATTGCCGCCCCAAATGTAATCCCTTCCTTTTGTATTTCCCGGTTCACCTTATAAGAAGCTGCGTACACCAAAAGCTGTACCACCAGCACTGCCTTTACGGAACAGGCAACAGAGAGGCTCTGGCAGAACAGCAGGATCATACTGCCCGACCATCCGGCAAGTAATATTGTTTCTAACATATATAGGTCACACACTCCTCCCGCACTGTCTGATACTGCATTTGATATGACGTAAGGATTTCTTCTCTGCTGCTTCTTTGTGTTATTTCTTCCTTTCGTTTCAGCTCCTCTTCCACCGCCTCAAACAAGGTGATAAACACTGTGAGCAAATGTTTTTCTTCCGTAACCGGAATCCGCTGCATGTCATAGGAGCTCTCAGTTTTGCGGCAGATCACGATCTGATGTACCACATTTTTCCGGATCAGATCATAGCTGATCCCGGCAAGCTGGTTATAGCTCTCTTCCAGATGCTGCTGCTCCTCCTGACAGAGTCCTCTCACATCCACAAGGATCACGTGTTCAAAACGCAGATCCTCACTATATTCCTTTACATAAAAATCTCCCTGCCTTGCACTGAGTTTCCAATGAATCTGCTTTAACGTATCTCCCGGAACAAATTCACGCACCCCCAACAGGTTATCTCTATGAATACCCTTTTTGTCACTTTCTGTCAGCTCTTCCACTTCCTCCGTCGGCATCGTCTCAGAAACTGCCGTTTTGATCTGCCGGCATACCGGGAAACTGTAAATGATCTCTTCTTTGCTCCCGAGAAGCAGTCCCTTTCGGAACAGTCCCAGCATCCCGCTAAGCTGAAGGCTTTCTGCTTTAATACGAAGCTTTCCGATCCGATCAGGCTGAAAGGTTATTTTGAGTTTTACACTGCTTCTTTGCGGCACATATGCCGCTGCCTGTGCGCGCTGTCCGGTAGAATGTTCCAGACAGGAAATGGCAGCACTCCGGCAAGGAAGAAAGGAGTTATTCTGAAGCTCTACAAACAAAATGACGGGATCTCCTTTTCGGATCTCTCTGGTAACGCAGGTAAGTGAAAGCTTCATATGCCGGCTCTGGTAAAAAAGCAGGGCTGCCTCAAAGGGTGCCAGAAAAAATGCTAACACTGCAAGATAAAGCAGAGCATTACTCACGTACAGCACCGCACTATAGTATAAAAGAAGGGCTGCAAGAAAAAGCAGTACCCATTTCCACCAATATTTCATATCTACCATCCTTATAGTACACTTGGAGCAGGCGTCATTTTCAAAACAGCTTCGCACATACTGCGGGCTGCCGCATAACCCTCCTGACTCGTCGCCGAAAGACGCAGACGATGTGCTGCTACATCCGTAAATACCGTTTTCACATCATCCGGTGTCACATACTGTCGTCCGGTCACATAAGCAAGTGCCTGTGCCATCTTTGCAACTGCGATCGTTCCTCTTGGACTTAAGCCCAGCTCAACTCCGTCCATCATTCTCGTCTGCTGCGTCAGCCGTCCGATATAACCATACACCTTATCGTCGATGTAGAGATTTCCGGCTTCCTCCATCAGGGTAAGCAGCTCGTCCCTGTCGATCACCTGCGTGATCTCCTCTGCCATAACGGAGTGACATTTGCCTTTTACGATCGCGATCTCCTCTTCCAGATCCGGATACCCCATCGTCAGACACACCATGAAACGGTCCAGCTGTGATTCCGGCATCCGCTGTGTTCCGGCACTTCCATATGGATTCTGTGTAGCGATCACAAAAAACGGCTTCGGGATCACGATCTCCTCTCCCTCCACACTCACTCGTCCTTCTTCCATTACCTCTAAAAGTGCTGACTGGGTTCTTGGTGACGTCCGGTTGATCTCATCACCTAAAAACAGATTACAGAGTACCGCTCCGTTCTGGTATTCAAATGTCTGCGTATTCGGACGGTACAATTTAAAGCCAACAATATCGGAAGGCATGACATCCGGCGTAAACTGCATACGATTGCTCGTAAGCTGCATAGATCTGGCAAATGCCTTTGCCATCGTCGTTTTTCCTACTCCCGGTATATCTTCTAACAAAACGTGCCCGCCTGCCAATAATGCACACATCGTTTTTACAATACATTCCTCTTTGCCAACAACCACTTTTTTTACTTCATTGATGACAGCAATCGCTTTTTCGTAATTTTTCATTGGATGTTCCTTTCTTTGTTTTTTTCTCTATATTTATAGTATATAGAGGATATCCGTCCACGTCAAATACTAATTTTCCCTAAAATAGCCGCTGGCTTTCAGAAATAATACTTACCATACAGTTGGCATACCACCTTTTTTCGTGTAAGATAGATACTATGAAAAAACGACTTTATTTTATTCTTTTATCAATTTCATTCTACTGTTTTTTTCTTGCCCTATCTCTTCCATTTTCTCCGGTCAAGGCAGAGGATGCCGTGGTTTCCATCCGCTCCTTTGGCGCGGTTGGGGATGGTGTTACAGACGACAGTGATGCACTCCGGCGGGCATTGGAATACGCAGGAAAACATGCGATCCCCTTACTACTGGAATCAGGCCACATTTATCTGGCGCAGGGAGAGATCCCTCTTTACAGCAACACGACCGTGTATCTAAATGGTGCTACGATCACGGACTGTTATCCCGGCGGCGTCACAGATCCTTATGTCCAATGGGGAAATGGACTTCGCTTTATCAATGCAGCAGAAACGCTCACCGCTTCCGGCTACGGGGCACTGCATGATGTCACCATTTCCGGCGGCACCTTCAACGGACGCTATTTTGACACCGTCTCCGGCGTTACCTTTGCCCTGCTGCACGGGGAGCGTATTACCCTGGAAGATCTGACCTTTGTGGACTGCATGGCAGGCACTCACATCATTGATCTTGGCGGATGTAAAAATGTTGTGATCCGTGACTGCACTTTTACCGGTGCTTATATTGCGCCAAAGGAATGGCAGTACCGGGAAGCCATCCAGTTAGACAGTGCACTTTATAAAGGCATGCCTTACTGGGACAGTACTCCGGTCACCATCGCCTACGACGGTCTGGCATGTGAACAGATCACCATCGACAGCTGCCGCTTTTCCAAAGGAAACGGCACCCACGCCATGAATGCGATCGGCACACATACCGCCTATGGATTTTTTAACCACGATATTACGATCACGGGCAACACCTTTTTTGATTGCAGATCCTATGCCATCCGCTTTCCAAAAGTGTTCCATGTCACGGTCACCCAAAACCGTTTTATCCAGAACCAAAGTGATCATGCCAAAAAGGATGCCTTTTTAAAAATTTACACAGCCAAAAACCGCCTGCCTTATCTGGAAGCCAACTCTGACATCACGATCAGGCAAAATACATTTTCAAGCAGTTCTTCGCGCAGACTGCTTCCCATTTCCATCACCGGAAATAAACAGGCACGCACCCACACGGTTTCCATGACGTCAAATACTTTTTTAGGTACATACAAAAAGAAAAACCGGAAAAAGCTGTGCACACTGCGCTATGTCGACCCTGACAGTTTTGTTTGGAAAAAATAAGAAATAACAAAACGAAAGCAGCATTTTTTCCATATCCATGTTATAATAAAAAATAAACTAAAAAAGGAGCGTAACTTATTATGAAGTACAAATCATTTTCTGATCTGCACCGTGCCAATTCCACGAGCATGATCTGCTATAGCCTGCTTGTAGTCATTTTAGTGGCATGCTATCTCGTCGAAGTGATCAAAGGCAGCCGCAGCATTGCTTATTTTGCCGTTTTTACTGCATTAGCAGTCGTGCCGTATATCATCTGTCAGATCATCTTTCAAAAAGACAAAGAAAACGAAGCGTTAAAGTATCTGATCGCTGCCGGATTTGGAATCTTTTACCTGTTTGTGATCTTTACCACGATCTCCCCGGTCGCTTATGTGTATGCGATCATGCTGGCAGCGGGACTGCTCTGCTACAACAATAACAAGCTCATCTTCTGTTATATGACGGCAACAACGATTGGGAATATCGTGCAGGTTGTACTTCTCGGTATCAATCACGAAATCAGTTCCGCCGATCTTCCAAACGTAGAGATCCGCATTTTCTCACTGGTTTTGTTTACTCTGTTTTTAACCGTATCCACGATGGTGTCCAATGCGATCAGCCAAACACATCTTGCTGCCACACGGCAGGAGAAAGAACATACCTCAGAGCTGATGAACCACATCCTTGAAGTCGCTGACCAGATGTCCGACTACATCGAAGAGGTTTCCGAGAAAATGAACGAGCTGTCCGAAACAGCTACCAAGACAACGAACTCCATGCAGGAGGTCAATCAGGGTACCATGGACACCGTTGATTCCATCCAGATGCAGGTGGAGAAGACGACCGAGATCCAGCAGGCGATCCAGCAGGTAGAATCTTCTTCTAACTCCATCACTGAAAATATCTCTGCCACCCAGGAGGAGATCAACAATTCCAAAGCCAATATTGATGCCCTGATCCATCATGTGGCACTGTCCAATCAGGCAAATGCAAGCGTATCGAAAGAGCTTTCCGAATTAAACTCCTACACAGACCAGATGCAGTCCATTATCGAGCTGATCAACAATGTCACAACCCAGACAAGTCTGTTATCCTTAAATGCCAGCATTGAGGCAGCAAGAGCCGGAGAAGCCGGACGGGGCTTTGCCGTTGTAGCTTCTGAGATCTCCAACCTTGCAACACAGACCAACGATGCCACCGTAAGCATTACGGAACTGATCAACAGCATTTCCAAAGAGCTTTCCGAAGTGGTTGAAGTCATTGAAGAAATGATTGAAAATGCCAAAGAGCAGAATGCTGCCGCCAACAATACGGCACAGAGCTTTACCAATATCACAAAAAAATCCGATCAGGTTTACGAAGAAGCCCATAAACTGGATGAGCTGATCAACGGACTGACCAGTGCAAATGAACAGGTCATTCAGGGAATTGAAACAATCTCTGCTGCTACCGAGGAAGTCACTGCACACTCCAGTGAAACTCTGGAAACCAGCGAACGAAACAGTGACATCACAACCAAAACATCCGAGATCGTCACCAGCTTAAGCCAGTTAGCAGAAGAATTAAAAGCAATAAAATCTTGATCTACATAACATAAAAAGCACGGAGGCTGTCTCCGTGCTTTTTTATTACAGATCATCAAGATCAAATTCCTTGATGGAATCTTTCTTTTTGTCCGGCGTAAGCTTTAATCTCGAAAGCTTCCGGTTCTGCATCAGTTTTTCGGTGTTATAAAGCACCAATACATCCGTGATGTCCTCATTTTCCTCTAATATAGTCTCCAGCTTCTGGCTTTTGTACCGCACATCCACCATCAGGATCCGGTCATAATCCTCTGTCAAAAACGGAACAAATGCGTTGGCAAAGGAGTCCTTTAAAAGCAGCAGGGTCCGCCCTGTATGAGCGGTTGTTTTGATATCGACCAGAAACGTATTTCCTCCTAAAAACAAGTCGTAGCGGCTGCCGCTTGTCTTTGCTTTATCCGGAAAATAAAGTGAATCATAGGTTTTCTTCTTCTGATCAAAGCAAACGGTAACCGAAGATGGATGTTGACACGACCATGTTTCTATCGTGTCCGCCTGCTTCTTTACATGCGCTTTTTTATAGGACGTTCCATAAAAATCATGATAGACGCTTGTTTTCTTATAATCGTCTTCCACGTCCTCTTTTTGAAGCACCTGCTTTGCATATTGCTGATAGGCGAGAAAGGCACCGTAGCTGGTCCAGTGATGATCCGTGCGGTAATAACGCTGTTTCTCCGTCTTTTGTGTCAGCGCAGGAACAACGTCCACATACATCTTTTCAGAAGAAAGTGCTTGTTTCATCCTGTCACGATCCGCAGCAAAAGAAGTCATTGCTGCGGCAGCCTTTAGCTGCTTTTTCATGCCCTCTGTCTTTGATGGCACCAGCATCAGATGGGCATGCTCTGCTCCATAGCGTTCTGCCATCCCATTTAGAAAATCGGTCAGGATCGTTTCATTTTCCCGGCACTGCCCACGGTCAAATTCCGACGCCGGATATTCCTCCAGCAAATACCCATCCTTTGCCACGTAAATACCATTAAAGCTACGCCGCCCCATCGCAAGTGTGACGGTGGATGCCAGATCAACAAACCGATCCCGCAGCAAAAACTGGTCGTTTAGATACGTTTCATATTTCGTCTGGTACGTTCCACTAAAAAATGAGGTAACGTGAAAAGCCGGTTTTGTCTGAAGTGTACGATTTTCCATCTGGGAGATTTTCTTTTGTGGGAGAAAGCAGGGGATCACACTGCCACAAAATAGCAGTACGCAAAATAGTACGATCAGAATGATCTTATCTTTTTTCATAGCTCCTCCTTAAAAACGAAAATACAAAAACGGATTATAGGAATCATTGACTAAAAATGCCACGCAAAGCACCATTGTAACAAGGACAAATGCCATTGTCATCACAGCGCGTACGGTGTTTTCTTTGGAAAACAGTTTTGTTGCAGCAACTTTTTTTACAAGTGAGGTTGCGCCGATCAATGCCAGTACCAGCAACAATACGTTGGATGTAAATAAAGAAAGACAGCTCTGATCGTACACACTGCTGCCGCCCAGAAAAAACATTGCCTCCAGATAGCCCTTCGGATCTGCAAGATCCTGCCAGCTGAAGATCGCCCATCCTACCATGACAAGAACCATCGTTAAAAGGTGGCGGCACCATGCCGGGATGCGCTCTAACAGGCCGGCAAACACAAATTTCTCCAACAGTAACAACACGCCATAGTAGACGCCCCATAATACAAAGTTTAAGTAGGCACCGTGCCATAATCCCGTCAACAGCCAGACGATCGCAATGTTGCGGATCTGCTTTACGCGTCCCTTACGGTTTCCACCAAGTGGAATGTAGACGTATTCCAAAAACCATGTGCCAAGGGAAATGTGCCATCTTCTCCAGAACTCTGTGATGCTTTTCGACTCATATGGATACCGGAAGTTCTCCGGAAATGTAAATCCAAACATATAGCCAAGTCCGATCGCCATATCGGAATAACCGGAGAAATCAAAATAGATCTGAAGCGTAAATGCCAGTATACCAAGCCAGGCGGATGCCGTTGTCACATTCTGACCGGTAAGTGCCGCCGTTTGCTGAAACAGTGCGCCAAGCTGATTGGCAAGCAGTACCTTTTTTCCGAGACCGATACTAAAGCGCAGAATGCCCTTTGCAAACAGATCCAACGTTTCTTTCCGGTTTTGTATCTGATCTGCAACCGTTTTGTACCGGACGATCGGTCCTGCGATCAACTGAGGGAACAGTGCCACGTAGGCTCCGAACGCAATAAAATTCTTTTGTACCGGAGCATCCCCACGGTACACATCGATCGTATATGACATTGTCTGGAACGTATAAAAAGAAATACCAATCGGAAGCGGAAGATCCAGCGTAGGAACAGAAAGTCCCGTTACACTTCCAAAGATACGGAGCAGAAAATCTCCGTATTTAAAAAAACCCAGCAGAGATAAATTGATCACTGCGGAAAGAACCACAAAAGAAGCAGCCTTTTTTTTCTGCTGCTTTTCTTTATAGTGTGCTACCGCCCAGCCGGCACAGTAATCGACGAGCGTAGAACATATAATTAAAATAACATAGACCGGTTCGCCCCAGGCATAAAAGATCAGGCTCGCAACAAATAGTACCAGATTGCGAAGCCTGACCGGTGCAACATAGTAAAGCAGTAACACAAGCGGAAGAAACCGGAACAAAAACAATAAACTGGAAAAAACCATGAACCGCTACCCCTCTTACAGCTTCTTTTTGATCGCACTCTGTCCTTTCTTATTTACGGATTTGTCCGTTGACATACAGATGTACCAGACATAGCTGCCCTTGCGTCCATAAATGGCACTTTTAAACATTTTCTGTTCCGTCTTGGAATAATCACTTAAATAGTCGCTGGAGGTATTACTCTTTTTATAGCTCTTCATAGCAGAAGCCAGCTTTTTGGCATCGGAAGATGAGCCTGCTTTCATGACACATAAGCTGACTGCTTCCTTCTCATCAAATACATATTTGATCTCTTTTACCAGCTTGCGGTTCGAGTAGGAAAGCGCACCAAAGTCATCTGCACTGTCCGAAGAATATTTTAATTTGCTTGTTCCTCCCGTTGCCTTTAACGCAATTTTGCAAAGGCTTTTACAGTCTGTTTTGCTTTTTGCCATTGACATCTGTGGTGCAAATGCTGCGATGATCGCAGCTACCAGCAGTCCTGTTATGATTTTCTTGATCCCCTGTTTCATTGTAAATTGTATCCTTTCCTTTTTAGTGATCGCGCATCTTTTCATATTTCATGATCTCTTTTGCGTACTTTTTGTATGCAGATGGCTGCCAGTGATAGCCGTCCGCTGCACTGTATTTTGGATTCAGATATCCTTCTTTGTCCTTTAAAAATGCCGTAAAATCCAGATAAGACACGCCTTCTTTTTCTGCCAGCTTTTTAAGCTCTTTATTGTATTTTGGGATCTGGCGAAATCCCGTGCGTTTCAACCGCTCCTTTTTGGTAACCGGAGAGCAGGCACAAACGACCAGATCCGTGTTTGGACATTCCCGCTTGATCGTGCGGATGATCCCTTTGTATTCCGGCAGGATCTGTTTTACGGTACGATAATGGATCTCATTTAATCCAAGTAGCAGATAGATCCGGTACGGTTTTTCTGCTACCAGCTTTGTGAGTCCGCTTTTTCCGCCAAATACGCGTCTGGTACGAAATGTGATCGTATTTAACCCACGATATGCGATCGTCTTTTTGGTTCCACCAATCTTAATCTGCGAGCGCACATTGGAATTGATCCCTTCTGTCACAGAGTCTCCGGCAAATACCGTCTTTCGCTGATACGTTTTCATTTTGATCGCATGTCCTTTGGACAGTGGTCCATCCCCGTCAGATGCTTTCTTTTTATGGCATGCCTGCACTTTAAAATAGTAGGTTTTGCCATTTTTTAATCCGTCTGCCAGAAAATGCGTGTCCTTCGTCACACCAACCTGCTTATACGTTCCGCCCTTTTTGGCAGCACGGTAAATGTGATAATACGATGCCCGTTTTCTGCCTTTCCAGACAAGCTTCACCTGTGTGGTAGAATAACGGATCAGCTTCACATCCTCCACCTGCTTTAATGTAACGACCTTCTTTTTCTTTTCTGCCTTTGGAACTGCAGATGTGGATTGTTCTGCTGCCGCCTCCGTACTTTTTTCTGCGGCAGCTCCTGCCGCAAGCGAAACGTCATTACTTACTCCTGCAAACAGAACGAAAAATCCGATCATGAGGAGTAACTGCTTTTTATATATTTTCATCGTTCTTATGCTCCCCTGCCTTTATGGTCTTTGTCCCAGACCACCCTCTAAGGTAATAGTCTCTCCGGACATGTACTTAAAGTCTTCAGAAGCAAGCTGGACACAGACGCGTCCGATCTCTTTTTCTGCATCTGCAAAATGTCCCATTGGAGGAGTATGTACATTCTTCTCAAAAGCATCCGGGTAAGCATTTTTAAACTGCTCTAACTGTGCCGTCCATGCCAGCGGACAAATGATATTCACATTAATGCCGTCCTTTGCCCACTCAGTTGCTGCCACACGGCTTAATCCACGGATCCCCTCTTTGGCTGCTGCATAGGCACACTGTCCAAAGTTACCAAACAGTCCCGCTCCGGAAGCAAAATTGATCACACTTCCCTTTGTCTCCTTCAAATGTGGATAGCAGGCCTTCATATAATAAAATGCTGCATAAAGACCGGAATATACCGCCAGATCAAACTGCTCCTTTGTATGGTCAGCCAATGCCACACCGGAAGCGGATGCCTGTGCATTATTGATCAGCACATCGATCCGTCCAAATTCGTCCATTGTCTTTTTCACTACATTTGCCACGATCTCCTCATTATCCTGTCCGGCAGAAATGTCTGCTGCAACAGGCAGTACCTTGATCCCATAAAGACGCTCCAACTCCTCTTTTGCATCGTCAAGCTTCTTCACATTACGTCCTGTGATCACCAGATTGGCACCCTCTTTTGCGTATGCAGTTGCAATTCCATACCCAATTGAGCCACATCCGCCATCACTCAACACAGCACGTCCGCCGCCAGTAATAATCGCTGTTTTACCATCTAACACTCCCATAATGATACCTCCTTATAGCAATCATTTTTTATACTTTCTTGAAACAATCTTATTATAACAAGATTGAAAGAGAATGGGAAGAAAGAATATAGGAAAATGCGGAACAGATACGGTAAATCTGCTGAAAAAAAGAAGGTGTCCAAAAATGAAAACCTTCTGCTTTTTTCATCTTGTAAATCGTTATTAACATTTTCGTCATAATTTATGTCGAACATTGTGTAACTCGTCCAACTCTTTTTAGTCATATTTTTTCGTTCTGTTTCATAAAGTATCATAAGGTAACCGACCAAGTGCCACAGCGAAAGGAGATCTCTATGGAATTAACAAAGAAAATGATACATACCAGCTCGATAAAGCCCTGCATGAGTATGCAGACCACCCTTGATGACGATTTCAATGTACCGGACAGCAAAGCGGACGTAGAACGCCTCATCACAACAAGAGGGGAAATTGAAATCACAGAAGTCGAAGCATTGACCGATAAGATCCGTGTTGCAGGTGCCTGCCATTTTTATGTGCTTTATACCACAAATCAGGAGCAGTATCCGATCAGCTCCCTAGAGGGAAGCATCCCATTAGAGCAGATCATCAACTGTGATGGTACCAAACCGATCGACACCGTCAAGGTCAAAGCCGTGTTGGAAGATCTCAATATTTCCATTATCAATTCAAGAAAATTGAGTATCCGTTGTCTGATCAATCTCCATTCATTTGTAGGGGATACCAAGGATTATGAGGCTGCTGCTGCTTTCTCCCCTCAGCTTCCGACTAAGATGGAGCCAATGGAACCTGACATGCAGTGCCTTTATAAAGATGTCACCATGACGACACTGAAGGTCAACAAAAAAGATATTTTCCGTGTCAAAGAGGAGATCAAGATCCCATCCGGAAAAGCCCCGATCTACGAGATCCTCTGGTCGGAAACCACGCTTTCCAATATGGAAACCCGCCTGATGGACGGAAAGCTTCTTTTAAATGGGGAATTGTCAATGTTTCTTTTGTACCAGACGTTGGAAGAATCCATGCCGATCCAGTTCTTTGAAATGGATCTTCCAATCAAGGGAGAGCTTCCGGTTGAGGATGTAACGGAATCTATGCTCGACTGTGTAGAAGTGAAGATTGCCTCCACCAATTATACGATCCGTCCAAACGAGGAAGGGGAGGATCGCATTTTCGAGGTGGAATGTACCTTGGATCTTGACATCCGTATTTACGAGGAGGAATCCATGCAGCTTCTTTCTGATATTTACTCGCCAAATGCGGAGTGTAAGGTAGAACCGCTGACTTTCCCTTACGTCAAGCTGCTGCAAAAGAACCAGGCCAAAACAAGGATCAGTCAGAAAATGAAATTGAAGGATGCCAAAGACAGTATTCTGCAGATTGCCCATATCAACGGAACCGTAAAGCTTGACGCACTCACTCCGGTAAAGGATGGAGTCAATGCGGAAGGAGTTGTGACGGCAGACATTTTATATGCTTCCGGCAGCGATGCCCATCCGTTCAATTCCACCTTTGTCATGGTTCCATTTTCCTATCTGGTGGAAATGGACGGCATGAAGGAGACCGATCAATATGAGATCGTACCACACTTAGATCAGATCAGCATTAACATGATTGACAGCGATGAGGTGGAATTAAAAGCTGTGCTGTCGCTCAGTGCCATTGCATTTACTCCGCTTCAGGCAACGCTCATCAAAGATGTGCTGGTCTCTCCATTGGATGCGGAAAAAATGCAGAAAATGCCGGGAATGGTAGGTTATGTGGTGAAACCGGGCGATACCCTGTGGTCCATTGCAAAAACTTACTATACGACAAAGGATAACATTGTCCGGTGCAATGAATTGGAAAATGAAATGATCGAAGCAGGTGATAAACTGATCATTGTAAAGTAAGAAAACGTCTTTCCTGTACACAAAAAAGTCATGCGCAATACCCGATCCGGTATCACGCATGACTTTTTCCATTCAATTCTTATGAGTTCTAAGCGGCTATGCTTCCTGCTCCAGACCGAGCTCTTTTCTCCACTGGCTGAAGCCTTCCTTTACCGCCTTATAGGTTTCGCCGGAAATAGATGGAAGCTCATCCCCCCATTCTTTTGTTGCCTGCTTATAACCCTTTTCAAAGGCCTCCTCCATCTCATCAATCTTATCCGGATCTCCGCCTGTCAATGCCTTGGCAAAGTCCAGAATACGGCTGGAAGTTTCTTTTACACTCCAGTAACCGCCGTCTGCAATATCTTCCTGTGCCTGTTTCACAGCTGCCTGATCGATCGTGTCACCGCTTGCTGCAAACTTCTTCCAGAAATCACTGGTAAATGCATTGGCTGTACCATAGGTACTTCCCTGCTTTTTGATCAGCTTGTCAACTAATGACTGTAACTGACTGGCGCGCTCCTCGGCATCTGATTTCAATTTGTTTACCAGCTCTAAATTCGGGGTGTAAGTCTTTTTTGCACTTTCCTTTGCTTTGGAAAGATCAGACTTCTCATATACTACAGCAGTGTTGTCCTTTGCTGCCGCTGTTTCATTTCCCGTTACTTCTGTCTGCTGATTCGTTGTATATCCTGCGCTTCCTGCTACACTTGCTGCTGCCTGATTTGCAGCATTTGCTACTCCATTTACATCCATATCAAACCCTCCTTGGTCATGAATCTACTACGTGTTCCACGCATCATCTATCTATGCTTATATTTTATATCGGACGAATGTGATAATCACTTTAGCATTATGATAGCATAATCATTTCCCATTGCAAATTGCCCCTTCTTTCGCTTGTCAACTCCCGAAAATCCCGATATAATGAAAACAATGAGCCATGCGCAAAGCATATGGGCTTACTTTTTACAAACAGGAGGGATATTATGAGTACACATATCAACGCAAAAGCAGGAGATATTGCCGAAGTTGTTTTGATGCCCGGTGATCCGTTACGTGCAAAATTTGTAGCAAAGAATTTTTTGGAAAATGCCGTGTGCTATAACGAAGTACGTGGCATGTATGGTTTCACTGGAACCTACAAGGGGGTGCGCGTGAGCGTGCAGGGTTCCGGCATGGGAATCCCTTCTTTTATGATCTATGCCAACGAACTTCTGGCGGAATACGGAGTCAAAAAGATACTTCGTATCGGTACCTGCGGTGCTATCTCAAAAAAGGTTCAAGTGCGTGATATTATTCTCGGCATGAGTGCCAATACGACATCTGCCATCAACAAAACTCGGTTTATGGGTTATGATTTTGCTCCTACTGCTGATTTTTCTCTGTTAAAAACAGCCTATGACATCGCAGTAGAAAAAGGTTTTCAGGAGAAAACGCATGTAGCACCGATCCTTTCGACCGATGAATTTTATGGACATGATGAAGGGTTAGATGAAATATATGCGGAGTATGGTGCTCTCGGCGTGGAAATGGAAGCTGCCGGACTTTATACTCTTGCTCCTAAATATGGTGCCAAAGCACTGGCCATCTTAACGGTCAGTGATCATTTGATCACTGGTGAAGCAACCAGTGCCGAGGAACGGCAAAAGACTTTCACCGACATGATGGAAATTGCATTGGAAACTGCAGTTGCTAAATTGTAAAAATATACTTTAACACATAACAATGAATGCCCCGGCAATTGCTGGGGCATTTTTTCATTTCTTCCATATTCACACCTTACTGGTTCTTTATCCGTTTGATCTCCAGACTCTCGACAAATGCCTGCACACGGGTTCTAAGCTGCCCAGTCGCACTGACTACATATGGGCGGTCAAGAGACAGCACCGGACGGTCATACTGCTCCCGCAGTACGTGAAACGCATTTGCACGCTCGTATCCCCAGTAATCGCAGAACTTGATCTGCTGATAAATGACACCATCCGCATGATAGTCCTTTACCAGTTGATCCACATAAGCATGACGTTCCCTGATCTTCTCAGTATTCATAAACCGTGGACATTGTCCGGTTGTCATATAGTGACGGCAGATACCGGTCAGTACATCTTCTTCTGCCTGTAAAATGATCGGTGTTCTTCCCGGCAGAGAGCCTAAACAATAACGGTCAGCCGCTACATAAGCCCCCGCTTCTTCCATCATTTCGATCAGCTTCGGATCATCAATTTCTGATCCCACCAGCACCACTCGCGCACGGTATTTATTTTTATCATCGGGTTTTCTTGTCTTTAATTCTTCCAATGTCTCCAAAAGATACGGCAAGATCTTTTCCTTTGGACAACAGTAGGAGGCGAGACAAAGCACCGCATATTCATATCCGGTGATCACAGGATTTTCTGCTTTCCGGTAATCTCCTATTTTTGTCAACGTCTCACAGACTTCGTTATGTATCTGTACCGCTTCCCTTAATGCAGCATCCGAAACATCGATCCCAAACCGTTCCTGCAACGGAGTTAATACATACTGCTTCATCTGTCTCACATAATGTCTTAACGCTGTTTCGTCATTTTTCATCGGCACATCTGCATAAGTAATAAAGAAATGCTCCTTGTTGCAAAGGTGGTTATGCTCGATATTTTCTACAAGACGATTCATCTGCGCACAGGCATCCGGTGCTAAAATGGCATCTAAAAATTCATAACCGCCCTCGATCGCACGCTCCAATATTGCCCGACAGCATTCACAAAGGATACTGCTCATATAGTACGTTCCCATCTCGATGGATCCGGTTCTCGGCGCACGAAGCCGCACACTATAACAGCCTTTCAGATTAAGAAGCGGTTCCGGAATCTGTGCGCACACACTGCCGATCGCCATCTGTCCTTCCTCTGATGCCTCCCGGCAAAGATCGTTATTTACTTCTTCGAGCATTTTTTCTAATGTATAGATATGTTTTAAATCTTTCATAGGCACATCCTTTTTCTGTTATATTTCCAGCTGTTTTAACACCAGTCCGGCTCCTTTTACAATCTCGGCATCCTCTGGAAGTGTAAAGACATTGTCTCCCTTCATATCACACAGTGCCAGTGCCTCATCCGATAAAATGGCAGCGAGCAGAGGAAGTTCGGAAAGCTCCATATGTTCCACGACATCCCGGCTTGGAAGGCGGTTCGCCACTACTCCGATCTTTTCATACATCACCAGCTCATCTGCAACTTGTTTGATCGTCTTTACTACCTGACAACCTTTTTTACTGGCATCTGTCACACAGATCAGGTGGGTTACCTTCTCCATCACGCGGCGGTTGATCTGCTCAATTCCTGCCTCTCCATCGATCACGACATAATCAAACCGGGAAGACAGCATCGTGATCACTTCCTTTAAATAGGAATTGATCTTGCAGTAACAGCCTGCCGCTTCCGGTCGCCCGATCGCAATAAATGCATAGCCGTCCTGTTCTACGATCGCATCATAAATCTCATATTTGGCATCTGACAAAAGCTCTAACGCAGTTTTCGTATCACCATCCTTTACAGTGGCAACAACTTGTTTTCTGATATCATCAATCGTTGTCTTCACCGGGACATGGAGGACAGTTGAAAGTCCTACCGCCGGATCTGCATCAATTGCCAGTATTTTGGCATTCTTTTTTGTTTCCACCAGTTTTTTCACAAGAGCAGCGGCAAGAGATGTTTTTCCGACGCCCCCTTTTCCGGCTACCGCCAGAATTTTTGGTTTCTTTTTTTCTTCCATATGATTACGCTTCTTTCTCCTTTTCGCAGCTTATTCTTCTACCTCTATAACAGTCAACCGTTCATTCTTCACCTGAAAGCGGATGTTGAATCCAGCGTAAGAAACGCCGTAGATCCGGTCTTCCTCATCCTGATATGCCGGACGTGGATCCTGTCGTAATAATCCCATTGCCCCAGGACGTTTTTCCTCTGGAATCCGTAAGAGCAGCTCTTTCGGAAATACAACATCAAGTGCATGTGCATAGACTTCCCCCGCAAACCCGGAGGTTGCTTCCGGATGACTGTCCGTATAGGGAAGATATGGTTTGATGTCATAGATCGGAGTGCCGTCTAGCAGATCAATTCCACTGACAAAGATCACCGTTCCTTCTTTTTCTGTTTCTTTGATCTGATCGATCTTAACACAGGAAAGCCCAATCGGATTAGGACGAAACGGGGAACGGGTGGCAAACACGCCCATTTTTTCATTTCCGCCTAACCGGGGTGGCTTTACCATGGCATTCCAGTGAGGGGCTTTTTGTGTTTCCTGCTGGGATTCTTTTTTCCGCTTTCCCTGCCCCTGCTTTTTCTGTGCCATCGAACATTCCCAGATGATCCACAAATGAGAAAAATCTGACAGTCCCTTTAACGCCTGCGGATTCCGGTATGCCGGTTCAAATACGATCCGACCGGTCAGCTCCGGCACTAATCCACTCTGGCGTGGCAGTCCGAATTTCTCTTTAAAATCGGTTCTGATTGTCGCAATCCTGACCATACTTTCTCTCCTGTTTTTTATACCTTACCATGCCTGTATCATATCTTTTCCACATCATGCAGACCTACGGATGCCTGCCGGACTTTTACTACAAAAATAAGCTACTATCATCATGCAACATAACGATAGCAGCTTATAATCAGTTCAAATCAATCAAGTCAAGACGTTTCTTATGCCTCAGGACCAGCAGCAACTAATGCTTTACCAGCATCGTTTGTCTCGTACTTCTTGAAGTTCTTAACGAAACGAGCAGCTAAGTCTTTTGCCTTTGTCTCCCACTCAGTAGGATCTGCATAAGTGTCGCGAGGATCTAAGATACCGCTGTCAACACCTGGAAGTTCTGTTGGAACCTCAAAGTTGAACATAGGGATCTTCTTTGTAGGTGCTTCGTTGATCGCACCACTTAAGATAGCGTCGATGATTCCACGAGTATCCTTGATCGTGATACGCTTACCAGTTCCGTTCCATCCGGTATTTACAAGGTATGCCTTAGCACCACTCTTCTTCATCTTCTTAACGAGCTCCTCACCATATTTGGTTGGGTGTAACTCTAAGAATGCCTGTCCGAAACATGCAGAGAAAGTAGGAGTAGGCTCTGTGATTCCACGCTCTGTACCTGCTAATTTTGCAGTAAATCCTGATAAGAAGTAGTACTGTGTCTGCTCTGGTGTCAGGATAGATACTGGAGGAAGTACTCCAAATGCATCTGCAGATAAGAAGATTACGTTCTTTGCAGCAGGACCTGCAGAGATACCGTTTACATTTGCTACGATATTCTCGATGTGATCAATCGGATAAGAAACACGAGTGTTCTCTGTTACGCTCTTATCTTCAAAGTCGATCTTACCGTCAGCAGCAACAGTAACGTTCTCTAATAATGCATCTCTTCTGATCGCATTGTAGATATCCGGCTCAGACTCTTTGTCCAGACCGATTACCTTTGCGTAGCATCCACCCTCGAAGTTGAATACACCGTTGTCATCCCAACCGTGCTCATCATCACCGATCAGAAGACGTTTTGGATCTGTAGATAAGGTTGTCTTACCAGTTCCGGAAAGACCGAAGAATACTGCTGTGTTCTTACCTTCCTTATCGGTATTTGCAGAACAGTGCATAGAAGCTATACCCTTTAATGGTAAGAAGTAGTTCATCATAGAGAACATACCCTTCTTCATCTCTCCACCGTACCATGTATTGATGATAACCTGCTCTTTGCTTGTAATGTTGAATGCAACACATGTCTCAGAGTTTAATCCTAACTCTTTGTAATTCTCAACCTTAGCCTTAGACGCATTGTAAACAACAAAATTCGGCTCGAAGTCTTTTAACTCTTCTGCGGTTGGCTTGATGAACATGTTTGTTACAAAGTGAGCCTGCCAAGCAACCTCAACGATGAAACGAACTGCCATACGGGTGTCTTTGTTTGCACCACAGAAGGCATCTACTACATATAACTTTTTATTAGAAAGCTCTTTCTTTGCAATGTCTTTTACTGCAGCCCATGCTTTCTCTGACATCTTGTGGTTGTCATTTGGATATTCTGCAGAATTCCACCATACAGTGTCCTTAGAGTTCTCATCTTCTACGATGAACTTATCTTTAGGAGAACGACCGGTGTAGATACCTGTCTTAACGTTCACTGCATCTAACTCTGTGTTCTGACCAACCTCATAACCTTCGTTGGAAGACTTGGTCTCTTCTTCGAATAATACATCGTAAGAAGGATTGTAAACGATCTCTGTCGTTCCGGTAATACCGTACTTGCTTAAATCAATGTTTGCCATTTTTACCTTACTCCTTTACTTTATAATATTATTTATCACCCGTAATAACGGGCTTGGTAACCTACCAACCGGGTAAATTTTACCCTATCGCGTTCATTATACACGATTCTTTCGTAAATTACACTAGAAAAGTGAAATTTTTTGTTATAATTTTTCTCGTTTAGGATTCCTGCGCCAGCTCATAGGCAAGACGTTCCACTAAATATCCCTTGTCTTTTAGTGCCTGTTCGATCTCGTCTAAGATCTCCTCACTCTCGGCACGCACCGTATGAAAATGATATCCGCTTGTGATATTTAATAAAAGAGAGGATTTGCTGCTCTTTAAATCATCCAGGAAGTTCTGTACATCCCGACGACTTTTGACGTGCAATGGTGCTGTCACCTTGCCGTAAGTTCTGTGATTGACCATGACATCCACAACTTCCCCACCATAATCTACCATCGTCTGCAGCTCATCAGCAACCTGCTCGTTCGTATGACAGACCTTAAAGGTACGCTCCGGCTGCTTCTGTTCTTCCACAAGCACATAGCCGCGCGCCGTCGACACAATGCGGATCCCTTTCGTGCGGAGCAGGGCAATATCCTGTACGACAACCTGACGGCTTACTCCGGTCTTTTCCCCTAACGCTGCCCCGGAAAGCGGCGAGGCAGACTGGCGCAGCAGGTCAAGAAGTTGTTTTCTCCGCTGTTCTCCTGTTTGCTGTTCTTTACCCATACCGTTCACTCCTGCTCTATTCGATCACAGTTAAATGCTTCAGACTGATATCTAAGATCGGTGCGGAGTGTGTCAGAGCCCCACTGGAAACGTAATCTACTCCAAGGGCTGTGATCGTTTTGATATTTTCCTTTGTGATGTTGCCGGAACACTCTGTCTCGGCACGCCCACCGATCACGTCGATCGCTTCCTTCATCTGTTCCGGTGTCATATTATCAAGCATGATAATGTCGGCACCAGCTTCCACGGCTTCCTTCACCATCTCCAAAGACTCTGTTTCCACCTCGATCTTGCGGACAAATGGGGCATACTCCTTCGCCATTTTAATAGCATTTGCAACACCACCTGCGGCGTCGATGTGATTATCCTTTAACAGCACACCGTCTGAGAGATTGTAGCGGTGGTTGTTACCTCCGCCGACACGCACTGCATATTTTTCAAAAATACGCATGCCCGGTGTTGTTTTTCTTGTATCCAAAAGCTTGGTATGACTTCCCTCAAGCAGCTTGGCAACCTGACTGGTATAAGTGGCAATTCCACTTAACCGCTGCAGGTAATTAAGAGCCGTGCGCTCTCCGGAAAGCAGTACTCTTATATCTCCCCGTACCACTGCCATCACCTGTCCGTTTGTCACATGTGCGCCATCTCTGACACCATCCTGAAATTCTACTACAGTCTGTGCATCCAGCATCGTAAATACCCGTTCAAAAATGGAAAGTCCGGCAATAATACCATCCTCTTTGGCGATCAACGACACCTCCCCCAGCTTTTTATCCGGCATCACGGCGTTAGTGGACACGTCCTCGCTGCTAATATCCTCCTCTAATGCCATTTTAATGTATTTGTCAGCAACTAATTGCATAGTAATTGGATTCATATTCTTTTGTTCCTTTCTGTGTATTTGTAATCTCTCTGGCTGCACGTTTGGCAAATACCAGACTTTCTAATAAACTGTTACTTGCAAGCCGATTTTTTCCGTGTACTCCGTTACAGCTCGTTTCCCCGACGGCATACAGATGCTCCATCGTTGTTTTGGAATTGGAGTCCACATGGATCCCTCCCATAAAATAATGCTGTGCCGGAACGATCGGGATCGGCTCTTTTAGTATATCATATCCTTCTTCCAAACAGTGCTCGTAAATATGAGGAAAATGTCTGACGACTTCCTCCGGATCGATCGGTGCAAAGGAAAGGTACTCATATTCCACGCCCTCTTTTTCCATTTCCGCTTTGATGGCGGCTGCTACAATATCCCGTGGCTGTAATTCATCGGTAAACCGCTCTCCTTTATGATTGAGCAGCACCGCACCTTCTCCTCTGGCGGATTCCGTGATCAAAAAGCTGCGCCCCGGTTTGTCACTGTAAAGGCAGGTCGGATGGATCTGAATGTAGTCCATATGCTCCAGTTCAACGCCATGTTTTTCTGCGACACTGCAGCCATCTCCGGTTAAGATCGGGAAATTCGTGGAATGTTTATAAAGTCCGCCGATTCCGCCGGTAGCAAGTACTACATCCTCTGCCAGGAATTCATATTCCTTTCCCTGTACATCCTTAGCCAAAACACCAACACATTCCTTGTCCTGCTCGATAATGTCCGTCATCGTCATGAATTCTTTGATCGTGACATTCGGACACTCCTTCACTGCTTTTAAAAGCTTTGTTGTGATTGCTTCTCCGGTAATGTCCTCATGAAAACAAATACGCGGTTTGGAATGTGCGCCCTCCTTCGTATAGCACAGATTTCCTTTTTCATCCTTTTCAAACTCCACACCTAAGGACAACAGTGTGTTGATCACATCCCGGCTTCCCCGTATCATGATATCTACACTTTCTTTCCGGTTTTCATAATGTCCGGCACGCATCGTGTCTTCAAAGTAAGAATCGTAATCATCTTCATCCCGCAGCACACAGATCCCGCCCTGTGCCAGCATGGAGTCACACGTTTTCAATTCCTCCTTGGACAGCATCAGAATCCGGGTATCACTCGGCAGATGAAGGGCGGTGTAAAGTCCACCTACGCCACATCCTACAATGACCACATCATAATATTGCTGCTTCATATCATTCACCTGACTTCCTCTATTTTGCAAGCAAAAGCATCTGGTGTAATGCTTCTTTTGCTTTTTCCTCATGTTCTTTTGGCGGGAGAGAAACCTCATTTTCCCCGGTCTCTAAGACATGGATCACATGATCGAGCGTGATCTTATCCATATTGACACATACCGGCTCTGTTTTTGGGAAATAAAAAGCAGCATCCGGTCGTTCCTCTTCCAGTTTGTAAATGACACCGACTACCGTTCCGATAATGAACTCCTTCTCCTCTTTGTGTTCCTTTGCATAATTGATAATACCGCTCGTGGAACCAATGTAATCCGCCAGCTTGATAATGTCAGGATTACATTCCGGATGTACCAGCACTTTGGCATCCGGATGTGCCGCTTTGGCTTCTTTGATCTCATCGGCAGACATATATTCGTGTCGTGGGCAGAAGCCTTCATTATAGATAAAATGTTTGTCCGGCACCTGACTTGCCACATAATGTCCGAGGTTTCGGTCCGGAATGAACAGAATGTTTTTATTCGGCAGATTCTTAACGATCTTTACCGCATTTGCCGATGTCACACAGACATCCGACCATGATTTGATCTCTGCAGTTGAATTGATATAACAGACAACAGCCAGATCCTCATATGTCTTTCTTGCCTGCTCTACCACCTGCTCCGTCACCATATGCGCCATCGGGCAGTCTGCGGTCGGCTCCGGCATCAGCACCGTTTTCTCCGGATTTAAAAGCTTGGCACTCTCCCCCATAAAAGAGACACCGCAAAAGACGATGACCGGATTGTCAAGGCTTACCGCCAGCTTGCTTAAGTAAAAGGAATCGCCAATATAATCTGCGATCGCCTGTACCTCCGGCTTCACATAATAGTGGGCTAAAATCACAGCATTTTTTTCTTCTTTCAATGCCTTAATCTGTTGTATCTTGTCTTCGTTCATAAAAACATCCTTTCCTGACAGCGTAAAATGAGCTGCTGCCACCTGTTTCCTTTTTGTTTACGGTGAAGTATAGCACATATTTTTACAGGTGACAAGACAGATGTTGCAACATATCCGATCGATCACAAAAAAACTGCCCTTTCCTTACAACTACGGAAAGGGCAGTTCAGAAATCAATTCAGATATTTCTGTAAACAAATATATCCGGTTATACCGACCGGCATTTTTATAACAACTCTTTGCGAAGAGTCTGTCCGTCTTTTGCACTTAAATACGCCGGTGGAACATCCAATACTGTCTTACATCCACACTGACCTTCTTCTGCCATACGATAAGCAGCTCGTGCATATGCTACGATCACACTCGCAGTAAATTCCGGATTAGAATCCAGCTTCAGGCTATACTCGATCACGTGCTTATGCTCTTTCTCCCATCCGGTCTTTCCGGAACGGATGACAAAACCACCATGTGGAATACCGCTGTGCTCTGCTTTTAATTCTTCTTCACTGATGAAGTGTACGGTAGTATCATAATCCGCAAAGTAGTTTGGCATCGTTTTGATCTCCTCTTCTACTTTCTTTGGATCAGCACCTTCCTCCAGTACAACAAAGCACTCTCTGGTATGCTTCTGTCTGGTTGTAAGTTCCGGATCTTCCCCATTTCTCACGGCATCCAGTGCTGCCTCTACAGGGATCGTATACTGTTTGCCATCCTTTACGCCCTCTACGCGCCGGATCGCATCCGAATGTCCCTGACTGACTCCCTTGCCCCAGAACGTGTAATCGCGTCCTTCCGGCAGAATGGCATTCGCATACATACGATTCAAAGAAAACATTCCCGGATCCCAGCCAACTGAGATCATGCCAATATGTCCGCTCTCCTTTGCCGCTGCATCAACCTTCGCAAAATGCTCCGGGATATTAGCATGGGTATCAAAGCTGTCTACTACATGGAACAGCTTGGCATACTTTGGTGTCTGTTCCGGAAGATCTGTCGCACTGCCGCCGCAAAGGATCATCACATCGATCTTATCCGTCCACTGCTCCACGTCATTTACCGAGCATACGGCTGCCTCTTTGGTCAAGATAGAAACCTGGTCCGGCGCACGTCTGGTAAATACTGCCACCAGCTCCATATCCGGGTTCTGTCTGATCGCACATTCTACCCCTCTTCCTAAATTACCATATCCTAAAATTCCAATTCTCATCCTAATATCCTCCTAAAATGTAACTTTGTTTTCTGCATTGTCATTCTATTATTCTACGTTGTCAAACTGCCCCTGTCAACTTGCAAATAAATGAAAGTTTGTATATATTAGAAACAGAATCTGATTTCTTATGAGAGGAATGTTAAAATGCTGCTTTCCATATTAAAAACAACACATAACACTACCACATTACTGTTTGGTATTTTCATCTCCGCCTTTTTCCTTGGAATGAAAAAGAATGTCAAAAATATGCTGACTTTAACCCTGTTTTTTGTCGTGTCCGGGCTGCTTTACTTAGCCTGTTTCCTGCTCTTTGGAGAAAATGCCACGACGCAGGCATACCCCCTTTTGATCCACCTTCCGCTTGTGGTTTTTCTTGTCTGTTATTACAAATATCGTGTAGTATCTGCCACAACTGCTGTATTTTCCGCCTATTTGTGCTGTCAGATCAGCAACTGGATCGGGCTTGTTACCCTTGATATTACCGGACAAATGGAATGGTATTATGTTTCCCGTATCTTTGCTACACTCCTTGTCTTTTATGTACTGAGTACAAAAATCTCACGCACTATGGAAGTTCTTTTAAGCAAGGATTCCCGTGAAGTTTTTCTGATCGGTCTGCTTCCTTTTGTTTATTATGTATTTGACTATGCCTCTACCAAATTCTCTGACATTTTATATTCCGGGAATAAAGCAGTGACGGAATTTATGAGTTTTGCTTTTTGCCTTTCATATCTCATTTTCCTGCTCTTTTATATCAGAGAATATGAACGCAAGCTAGAGATCCGCCAATACAGTGATCTGATGGAATTGCAGTTAGAATCCATTCACAAGGAAATTGAACATGTCAACGACAGCAAGAAAAAACTAACGATCATGAAACATGATATGCGCCATCACCTGCACATTATCCACACTTTTTTGCAGGAAAACCGGGTAGATCACGCGCTCGACTATATCAAAGAAGCGGATCTGGAATATGAGGACACCCATCTTACCACCTACTGCAAAAACGAGCTGCTCAATTCCATCATTTCTCTGTATGATACAAAATTTTCCGATCGTGATTTCACCTTGAAATGTACCGTCAAAACCGGAGCGCAGCTTCCCTGTCCGGATATTACGCTGTGTACTGTTCTGTCCAATGCGCTGGAAAATGCCATGCATGCCTTAGAAAATATGCAGCGGGATGACAAATGGGCGGAGCTTAACATCTGTACCAAAGGGCATCATCTTTTACTGGAGCTTAGAAATCCCGTAGAAAAAATTCCTACGTTTATTGATGGTATTCCGGTTTCTACCAGAAAAGGGCATGGAATCGGAGTCAAAAGCATTATATACTATGTAGAGCAAATGAATGGACAATATGAATTTGCCGTAACGGACCACACCTTTGTTTTAAGAATTATAGTTGGAGATTATTATGAAAATTGCTATCTGTGATGATCAGACCTGTTATATAGAAGAAACACGCATCCTGTTAGAGCAGTGGGGAACTATACACACTATACCACTGACAATCTTTTCTTACAGTAATGGTGATGCCCTGATCAAAGCGCAAAAAGAGCAGCCCTTTGATCTTATGATTCTGGATGTGCTCATGCCTTTGCTAAATGGTATTGATACTGCCCGAGAGCTGCGCAGCAAGGATCACACTGTTCCCATTATCTTTCTAACCTCTTCCAAAGAATATGCTGTAGATTCCTATGATGTACAGGCCTTTCATTATGTGATGAAACCTCTTGATGCATCCACTTTTTTTGCAGTGATGGATGCCTTTTACCAGCAATATCAATCGAAAAAGGAAACCTTTTTTGCCCGGACAGAAACCGGAAGCTATAACATTCCTCTTGCTAACACGGAATTTTTGGAAGCCCAGAATAAGCGTGTCACTGTCCACTTAGAAAATGGAAGCTATCTTCTGATCAAAGAGCTGTTCTCCGACTGTGCTGCGGTCTTCACTCCGGAAAAAGGTTTCTTTCAGTGCCACCGGAGCTACATTGTCAACATGAACGACATTGCGCAATTTACCAAAACAAAACTGATCACAAAAAGCGGGATCACAATTCCGATCTCCCGGAATCATTATCCCGCCTTTAAGGAAGCTTATTTTACTTATATGTTATCCTCAACGGATCCATCTAGCGTTTGATCTTGATCTTCTTGATGGAACTGTATTTTCCATAAACTTTTTTGGAACCATCCATGGTATAAGCACGTACTCTTACATAGTAGGTGCTCTTTTTCTTTAATTTCTTCACTGTCCTGGAAACAGATGTTACGCGCAGTGTCTTCTTGCCTTTGGTAAACTTGCTGTTTAAAGCATACTGGACTTCATAGCCCTTTACACCACTAAGCTTCTTCCATGTGATCTTTACTGCCTTTCCTTTTTTGTTTACAAGCTTTATGCCTTTGACTGCCTTTGGCGCAGTTACTGTCTGCTCCGTTGTGGCATCCGGCTGTTTCGTTGTTGCCTGGCTCGTTGTAGTTTTCGTGGTATTCCGGGTAGACTTGAGCTGCGCTGTTGTTGTACCTTTTTTGATGAGCGTACCGCAATCCTTACAATAAGTATCTCCGGTATAGCCGGTGCTAGTAGCTGTTGCTGCTACTTTACCACGCACTTCCGTATTCATATGCTTTTTGCTGTCAATCGGAACAGTTGCTGTTTCGGTCTTCATACATACATAACACTGACGGACTTTCGTTCCTGTTTTGGTACAGGTCGCAATAGTCGTTACGTCCCAGCCGCCCCACTCATGGGTACAAGTCTCTTCCTCTTCCCAGCCGGCATATAAGGTAGCGTCTCCTGTACTGTCTCCTCGTATCATAAAGATTCTGTTTTTCATTGCCTTATCCGTATACCAACCGGTGAAACGATAGCCTTCTCTGGTTGGGTCTTTTAAAACGACATCCGATTCTATACTGTAAGAGTCCGGGTTATCTTTGTTATTTACGCCTCCGTTTAAGACGTAGTTGATCTTGTATCCCTTTGTTACTTCAATCTGATACTCTGTTGTTTTGCCCTGATAAGAAACGGTTACGGTCTGTTTTCCAGGAGTATCCATATCATATCCGCTGCATGTAACATCTGAAAGATCCTTCACCGGAATCTCGTCACCGGCTGATGTGACAATATACAGATCAAACTGCGGTTTAAATTCTGTTCCGAACTTATACTCTGCATTTTCTTTTGGGACTACCTTGATGGAATCTGCCTCATAGACATTGATCTCATAGGTTGTAGTAAGTCCTTTATATGTAGCGGTCACAGTCTGTTTGCCCAGCTTGTTCAGGTCATATCCTTCATAAGAAACCGTGGTTTTCCCATTTACAGTCCATTCATTACCTTTATTTGTTTTAAGTACAAAGCTGCAATTTTTATCAAAAGACTCCCCTAACATATAATTGGTTTTCACATTTTTTAATACAAGCTCCACCGCATCTTCAGAATGATCCTCTATAAAGGATTCATAATGACCCATTCCATACACTTCTGCCGGCATACCAAAATAACGATACCTCGGATCTTTACCGGAAGTAGTCCGGCTGTCTTCCTCACCGTAATATTGGTTGATACAATCCCATGTCAGGTCAACATAATGCCATGCATTATTATAATATATTGCATTCCATGAATGGTTGCTTTGTAAGCTTGATAAATTTTCTGTACCATCTTCCAGTACTCCTGTGTTACTACCAAAACCGATAATATACACACACGGAATTCCAACGGAACGATACATCAGATTTGCCAGATCTGTAAAACCGGCACATACGGTATATCCATCCTGAAATGCACGGTCAATGCCAAGTTTTTGTGTGGTGTTATTTGAGCTGTAATCATAAGCTACATTTTTACAGATCCAGTCATGGATCGCTTTCACCTTGTCCCCCTCTGTTACACAGCCTTTGGCAATCTCCTCTGCCTTTGCCACAATGTCATCATAGGACTCGCAAAGATGCATATATTCATATGTTTTTGTATTAAGACAGTCCTGCGGATCGTAGTTATCCGTGAGATTATTCATCGCCTTAATGGAAGCTGCTCCATATGGAGAATAAAAATAAACCTTCCCATCCTCAACCTCAAGATGCATATATTCCGTCCAGCGACTATAGGTTGTTACCTTTGATCGAACGATGGTCCTGATGGTGATCTTATAAACTCCATCTTCCTGCTTGGAGAAATCCGCAGACAATGTACATTTATTCCCCGTAAACTCTTTATGATCTTTGAGGGTACTTCCATCATACATATATGCCTCGCAGCTTTGGTTACCTCCAGCACTATCAATCTGAGCATAGATATCGGTCAGATCAACGGTCAGCGTCCCGTCCTCCAGGGAAGCCTCCCAGTAATGCGATAATAGATCTGACAGATCAGAAGATCTCGTTTGTGTTATGTCAGCCTTCATATAAGCGGATGCCGTATTTCCCCGGATCCCTGCCATAGAAAACAGCATACTTAAGCTGACTGCTATCGCCAATATTCTTTTGACAACTCTTTCCATAGTATACCTCCTCCTTTTCTGCTTTATTTATAAAAAAATACTCTCTCTCAAAAAGAAGCATACCATGAAAACAACCTGTAAAATGGATTTTGGTGCGAATGGTCACATATAGGGTGCGAAAAACTCCTGTTACACATACTGTATAAGATACTGCAAAAACATCTGTGCCGCCGGAGATAACTGTTCCCGGCTTTTGGATCTGTCATCCTTTTTCCGCTAAAAAAGATTCTCCTTGACCTTTTTTTCGGCAAGGATCGCTTCTCCCAGCGAAAGCAATCCGTCTGCCCCGCCATTTTCCATAGCAAACCGCTCCCGGTAAGGCTGTGCCTCTTCCAGATGATCCAGATGCAGCTCCGATAAATAGGCATACATCAAGCCTTCCAGATTACGCGGCGCAATTTCCAACACTTCCTTTGCCCAGTAATTCATCTGCTCCCAGTCTCCAATACTTTCGTAGCAGCAGCTTAAATTCACGCAGACTATTGCATCTTCCGGCCGCACCTCGTGCGCTTTGAGCAGATATGGCAATGCTTTATTAAACTTACCCTGATCCATATAGCAGATGCCAATATCATTATTTACCTCACTGATCGCCGGGTCCCAAGCCTGTACCTGCTCCAGCATTTCGATTGCTTTGCGATAATAGTTCTGATCAATAAAAGAAGCCGCCATAAAATATCCGGTTACCGCACGTTCCTGATCCGTCCGGCATGTAGGGAGCAATTTACCAAGGCAGCTTACTGCCTCCCTTAAATGGTCATTGTCATAATACTTGATGCCCTGCATCAGCATTTTAAACTGCTTCGGTGAATCAGAAAAGGTATCCCGTATGATCCGTCCATACGCTTCCATATAAATTTCCTTCCACTGCTGCCGGTTTCTTGTGACCGCATTCCATAAACCAATCAGACATCCTGTCAGCACGATCACACATTTGACGATCCTTACCGTATCCAGCGTTGCGCCGGACAGCATATAGTAGGCGATCAGTCCCAGCATGACAACCACCATGATCCCGCTCCATATCCAAAATATGATTCTTTTCATCAGTCTCTCCCTTCTCCTACCTCTCAAGATAATGATGCAACGCTTCCAGATAGGTTTCTCCAAGCGGACTGATCCGTCCCTTTTTGTGGGTGATATATCCGATTCGCATGTCTCCTTCATCCGCAAGCGGCACTGCAATAATGTCTTTTCCGTTTAATTTTTTATCGATCACTCCGCTGCACACAGTGTATCCATTTAATCCGATCAGCAGATTAAATAGCGTCGCACGGTCACGGACACGAATATTTTTCTTCCGCTCAGATATCGAAAAAATCTCCTCTGAAAAATAAAAGGAATTGTGTTCGCCCTGTTCAAATGACAGATATGGATATTCCTCCAGCTGTTCATTGGTAATGACTTCCTGTCCGGCAAGCGGATGCTTCCTGCTTAAAAACACATGCGGTTTTGCCACAAAAAGCGGATGAAACAAAAGATCCTGTGAGGCTAACAGTTTTTGTAACACCTTCTCATTAAAATCATTTAAGAACAGAATTCCAATTTCACTCTTCATTTTCGCTACATCTTCTATGATCTCATACGTCTGTGTTTCCCGCAAGCTGAAATCATATTCGTCCTGTCCATATTTCTTGATCAGATCCACGAAGGCATTTACCGCAAAGGAATAGTGCTGTGTGGAAACGCAAAACTGCTTCTTTCCACTGCTGCCTTTGTATTTATCCTCTAAAATTGCCGCCTGCTCCATGACCTGTCTGGCATAGCCTAAAAATACATCGCCTTCTTTGGAAAGACTGATCCCTTTGTTGGTTCGGTTGAAGATTACGATCTTCATTTCCTTTTCCAGTTCATGGATCGCATTTGTAAGACTTGGCTGGGAGATATATAATTGATTGGCCGCTTCTGTAATCGTACCGGTCTCAGCCACTGTAATCACGTATTTCAACTGCTGCAATGTCATATTATGTGCCCTCTTTTCTCTCGCATCTTTCTAAAGGATAGCACAAAATGAAAAAACTTCCCACATCAAAATGCGGGAAGCTAATTCTACCTCCTCGTACCGAACGTCCGGCAGGTTCATGCATATGTGTTCAAGTAATTATGTCCCTTTGTGGGATCAGGTATTTTTCAGGCACGCTTTCGCTTTGATTGCACTGCGTAGCGGTGCGTAATGCCCTAAAATACAGGGCATAAGCACCGACGCATGCAAATGAGTCTGAAAAACACCTGAAACCCACCGGGGCAGTTGCAAAAGAAACACACTATATTGCATGAACCTGCCGGGCATACATGTCTTAAAAGGTTTTCAGCGAGGATTGCAATGTTCCTAATTATAACTGGCGGATCTGACGGGCTGCTTCTACCATATTTTTAAGACTTGCTTCGGTTTCCGATACCCCTCTTGTTTTCAATCCGCAGTCCGGATTTACCCATAATTTATCTCGTTCTATCTTCGTAAGCATCTGTTTTAATGCTGACCCGATCTCTTCCACGGATGGTACACGCGGAGAATGGATATCATACACACCCGGCCCTACTTCTGTTTCAAAGTGATGTTCTCTTAAGGAATCCAGTATCTGAAGATCAGAGCGGGATGCCTCAAAGGTAATGACATCTGCATCCATCGCATCGATCGCCGGGATAATGTCAGTAAATTCGCTGTAACACATATGAGTATGGATCTGTGTATCTGCTTTTACTCCACTGTGTGTCAGGCGGAATGCCGGGATTGCAAAGTCAAGATATTCCTTGTTCCAATCGGATTTCCGAAGTGGAAGCTTCTCTCTTAATGCAGCTTCATCAATCTGAATGACACGAATTCCATTTGCTTCCAGATCAAGTACTTCGTCGCGGATAGCAAGCGCGATCTGTGAGATGGATTCTTTGATGGAAATATCTTCTCTTGGGAAAGACCAGTTTAAGATCGTAACCGGGCCGGTCAACATTCCTTTCATCGGTTTCTTTGTCAGAGACTGCGCATAAGCAGACCACTCTACCGTGATCGGATTCTTGCGGTATACGTCTCCCCAGATGATCGGCGGCTTTACACAGCGGGTTCCGTATGACTGCACCCAGGCTTTCTCAGTGAATAAAAATCCTCCGAGCGATTCTCCGAAATATTCCACCATATCATTTCTTTCGTATTCCCCGTGTACTAAAACATCCAGTCCGATCTCTTCCTGCCATGCCACACATTCTGCAATCTTTTTCTTATTGAAGTCCACATACTCCTGCTCGGTGATATGTCCTTTCCGGTATGCGGCACGATTGGATTTTACATCTTTTGTCTGTGGGAAGGAACCGATCGTAGTCGTTGGAAATTCCGGAAGGGCAAGCTCCTCTTTTTGTAATTGCTGGCGCACCTTACGCTCCGGAAGTCTTACATAATCTTTTTCCGTTACCTGTGAAAGCCGCTTGGTCACTTCCTGATTTTCGCAATCTCTTTTCTTTGCAAACAATTCCTGATTTGCCTGATAAGCCGCCTCTTTCTCAGCATCTTCACATTCTGCAAGAGCACGTAACTGCTGTAATTCTAAAAGCTTCTCTTCTGCAAAAGCGAAGTAGCATACTGCTTCTTTTGCAAGTTTCTCCTCATGCCGCAGCGTATATGGCACATGAAGCAGGGAGCAGGAGGTAGAAAGAACCGCTTTGATCTGTTTCTCCTCTAACGCATGCAACTCCTGCAATGTACTCTCATAATGATTCTTCCAGATATTTTTTCCATTTACCAGTCCGGCAAATAACAGCTTCTCCTTTGGAAATCCCTTTTCTTCCACTAATTGTCTGGTCTGCTTGCCCTCGATAAAGTCCAGTCCGATTCCATCAAATGGCATCGCACATACATCTTCATAGACATCTCTGATGTCTCCAAAATAGGTCTGTAATAACACATGACACTGTTTTTTTGCCGGAAGGATCGCATCATAGATCTGATGGAAGAAAGAAATATCTTCCTTTCCCATATCTTTGACCAATGCCGGCTCGTCAAACTGGATCCAGTCGATCTGATGCCCTGCACATAAACCAAGCAGCTCCTGATATGCCTTTGTCACTGCCTCTACATAATCTGCTGCCTTTTTTTCTCCGGTATAACGGCAAAGCTTCAACATCGTATATGCACCGATCACAACCGGTTTGGTCGTGATACCCAGTGCCTTTGCTTCCTCATATTCTTCCAGCAGCTTCTCCGGACAAAGTGCGATCACCGTATCATCTTCGATTTCCGGAACAATGTAGTGATAATTCGTATTAAACCATTTTTTCATGGCAAGTGCCTTCACGTCACGTCCCGCATCCTGATGTCCTCTCGCCATAGCAAAATAGGTATCAAGTTTGGAAAGCTTCAGATTTTTATAACGTGCCGGAACGATACCTAACATGACTGCCGTATCCAGCGTCAGATCATAAAAAGAAAAATCATTACTGGAAATATAATCAATTCCTGCCTGCCTCTGTGTTGTCCAATGTGCTTTTCTTAACTCTTTTGCGGTCTTTAAAAGTTCTTCCTCGCTGCTCTCTTTTCTAAAATAGCGTTCCAAAGCAAATTTTAATTCTCTTAAAGATCCAATTCTTGGGAAACCAATCACTGCTGTCTGCATCCTAATACCCTCCATTTATAATGTGAATTTACGTTTTTCTCATTATAATAGCGGATAGGTTTATTGGAAAATACAGAAAAAGAGTGGTTAGCCATAGCTTGAAACTATGGAACTACAACATCAGCATAGATTTTAATTTCTGGACAGCAGCACCTGCAGGCCGTTTTTCATCATAAATCATACATACATTCCGCTTTGGTATTTTTTCCTTTATCGGCACAGAAATCAATTGTCCCTGACGTATCAATTCCTGTATCATTTCTTCCGGTAAAAATGCCAGTCCCAGTTCATTTCTTACCAATGCCAGCACCTGATCTGCCGTGGTTGCTTCAATTTCCGGTTTTATTGAAACACCCCAACGCGAAAACAACTCCTCGTAAAAGTGATACGTAGCTGTATTTTTTCCCAGGCTGATCACCGGCTGATCACTCATATCTGCAAATGATAGCTTATGTTCTGCCAATGCCGAAAAGGAGTTGCCTCCCACCAGCACTTCCTGAAATTCCTTTACTGCAATCTGCTTTAACGGTGCTTCCACATCAACCGGTGAGGTCACGATCGCAAAGTCGGTCTCTCCTTCTCTGACCGCTCGTAATGCCTGTGGAGTCAAATGGTTTCTTATCTTCAGCCGCACCTTGGGATATGTCATGTGGAATTCCTTCAGCTTCTCAAGCAGGAAAATATTTAATGCAATCTCACTGACTCCAATGGAGATACTTCCATGTTCTAAACCAGCACACTCCTCCATTTCCTCTTCCGCCAGTTGAAGCTGTGTCATAGCAACTGCAACCCTTTGATACAGCTTTTCTCCCTCCGGTGTCAAAAATACCCCACGATTTGTCCGGACAAACAGCGTACAATTGATCTCCTGTTCCAGATTGTTCATAGCACGCGTAACATTAGGCTGACTATTATTCAGCGCACGCGCTGCTTTGGTAAAATTCTGATATTTTGCCACATAATAAAAGATCTTATAATATTCATAATTAACGTCCATGGTACTCCTCCTGACCTCACCAAAAACAACTCTGTTTCACTTATGATCGTCATTCTATTCGCCAATGCTGCAAGCAGGCTGGCTCTCTTGCATCCATTATATCATATTTATATGTCTACCATATCAATTACATCTTTTACTTATCTCTGATATCAAATTATAATCACAACAGAATCAAAAGACAATAAGATGTAGGAATATTATAACAGTGATGTTAGGAGATGGTTTTATGTCACTTGTTTTACCAAGAGAAGAAGAAGTGGAAAATATGTTTTCCAGAATCCTTTCTTCGGATGAATACTGCGAAAAACTGCTCGACACCTTTTATAATCACTTAAACGATGATGAACGCTCTGTTGATCCAGATCCCCACCATTTTGCCCAGGTTCTTCTTACTGCCTACAAAAACGGGGATTTAAGTGCCTTTTTATTGGAAATATGCAACCGAAGCATGTTCGATCTGTTAAAGGAAGCCTATCTCATTCCAAAACGTTTTCACGGAAAAAATGGAGAAAATCCTGTTCTTCTTACAGATCCGGATGGAAATCTGTTAGAAGACAAAAAGGAACTTGTCTCCAAACACGAATATAAAAAGTTTCATGAGGTTTTTCAAACGCATCATGCTGCTCCGCGTTCCAAACTTTATCTGGCAGATGGCTACGACCTGATCCGGTATTATACCTCCGGCATGGAAATCTGCGAGAAACCGGAAAACAGAGAGCGTGGTGTACTTATTTTATACGCTCTCCCCGATACGAAAAAAATAGGACTGACGGAAGCGCAGGCCTACGATATTATCTGGAACACATTTCATGAAATTCAAAAAGAAGCGTTTACTGCTATTGTATATTACGGGCAGGAAACCGGAACACGTTCGGGAAAGTCTTTCGACGAATTAGGAATTCTTCTGCCTATTCATCAGTTTGAAGCCAATATGCTGCACCACTTAAGTGTGATGGATGGACTCGTATTGGCATGCCGGGAAGAAATGATCAAAATGGCTGGTAATAATAGTTTGGATCTGTAAAAAGGAGCGAGGGAAATGGATTCCAACAACACATTATCTATCACAAAAAATCATATGGATATCCATTGGCATGAATATGCCGATCAGAAAAATCCCTGCCCGATCACAAAAGCTTCCCTGTCTGCAAAAGCATCCGTGATCGGCCGTGTCGGTATTATGATGCTTTCCTGTGGTACCGGAGCATGGAGAGTACGAAGCTCCATGAATGAACTCTCCGACTTGATGAACATCACCAGTACCGTAGACATTGGACTGATGTCTATTAACTATACCTGTTTTGACGGTGACAGCAGTTTCAGCCAGTCCTTGTGTCTGACCAACACGGGTGTCAATACCTCCCAGCTCAACCGCCTGGAAAAATTTGTCTTTCATTTTGAAAAAGAGGAACTTATGAAAAGCTGTGAAGACATCCATTCTACTCTGGACGAACTGGAACGGATTCACAACCTCTATTCTCCCCTCTCACTTGCCGCATCTGCTGCGCTGGCATGTGGTGCTTTTACCTTTCTGTTAGGAGGAGGCATCGTAGAAATATTCTGTGCCTTTATTGGAGCAGGCATTGGTAATTATATCCGCTGCAAGCTCGGCAAACACCATTTCACCCTGTTTTTATGCATTATGTGTTCTGTATCTGCTGCCTGTTTCAGCTATACTGTATTACTGAAGCTGCTTCAGGCACTATTCTCGATCAACGTGCAGCACGAAGCCGGTTATATCTGTTCCATGTTGTTTATCATTCCGGGATTTCCATTTATTACAAGCGGCATTGATCTTGCCAAACTTGATATGCGCTCCGGCATTGAACGACTTATGTATTCTCTGCTCATCATCACGGTAGCAACCATGACCGCCTGGATTCTGGCAATGCTGCTTGGATTAAAGCCTCTCGCATTTTTACCGCTCAACCTCGCAATCTGGCAGCGCATCCTGTTACGGTTATTAGCCGGCTTCTGCGGAGTGTTCGGTTTCTCCATGATGTTTAACAGTCCGATCCGCCTTGCTGCCGCTGCCGGCCTGATCGGTGCCGTCTCTAACACGCTGCGTCTGGAATTGATCGATCTGTGTTCGTTCCCACCTGCTGCCGCTGCATTTCTCGGTGCCTGCTTAGCCGGACTGCTTGCTTCGACGTTAAAGGGATTAGCCGGATATCCAAGGATCGCCATTACCGTTCCTTCTATCGTTATCATGGTTCCCGGACTTTATTTATACAAAGCTTTCTATAACTTAGGTGTCATGCATCTTATGGCAGCTGCCTCCTGGCTTTCTTCTTCCATACTAATCATTCTGGCTCTGCCATTCGGACTTATCTTTGCCCGTATCTTAACAGACAAAACGTTCCGTTACTGCACCTGATCTATCTCATTTTGATCATTCATACCCACATGCCAGTCGTTCTTCAAACTGTTCCTGTGGGAGCGGACGGTCAAAGACATAGCCCTGCACAATGTCACATCCGACTTCCTTTAAATAATCCAACTGTTTTTCCGTCTCCACACCTTCGGCAATCGTTTTTTTATCCAGTTCCCGCACCAGACTCACGATATGCCGGAACATGATCAGATCCTTTTCCTTTCCCGGATATTCTGTCTCCAGCGGAATAAAGGATTTGTCAATCTTGATCACCTTTAAGTCTACATTTTTGATCATGTTAAGAGAAGAAAATCCCGTTCCAAAATCATCCATGGAAGTGCTGATCCCTTTGGCTTTCAACTCACCGACCAGCTTTGTCATCATTTCAAAATTCTGGTATTCCTCACTTTCCGTCAGCTCAATCTCAATATAGCGGTGATCGATCTGATAACGGTCGATGACTGCTACGATATGTTCTACCAGATTTTCTTCCTGCAAATGCTTTCTGGAAAAATTCACGGAAATACAAAGTGGTTTTTGTCCCTCGTCCATTCGCTTCTTAAGCCAGCGGCACACCTCTTCCAGCACATAGTAGTCCAGTGCAACGATGCTTCCCTCCTGCTCTAACAACGGGATAAAGCGGATCGGCGGCACGATCTCGCCATCCCGTATCCATCTTACCAGTGCTTCCGCTCCATAAATAGTCTGTCCCTGAATGTTCACCTTTGGCTGATAATATACGACAAATTCCCGCTTTTCAAGTGCAAGCACAAAATCAGACAACACGCTCTGTTTTTCCATCACATCCTGCTTGATCTGAGGCGTATAAGCAATGATCTGCCCGGTTCCCATTTTCCTTGCCACCGCGTATGCAATACTGCATCGCGCCATCAGATCACGCACCTCAGGCAGATCGTGCAGATCACTGTAGCCGGCCGTCACACCAAAAATGAATTCTTTTTCTACCTGCGGCCCTTTGTAGCAGATCCGCACCCGTTTTAATTTCTCCAGAAATGCGTGCAGCTTTTCTTCTTTTAAAAGTGCCACAAAGTTATCTCCGCCCGGACGCGCCAGAAGCTCCTCTTCCTCGAGCATGCTCTGCACATAGGCGGTGTATTTTCTTAATACGACATCTCCTTCTGCATAAGAAAGGACTTTATTGACATATTTAAAATTATGTATATTAAAAAATACGATCGCATAATCTTCGATACGGCGCATCTGCATCAATCTTCCTGCCTGCCGCATCAGACGATCCATCGTTGCAGCTCCGCTATCCAGATCAGTATCGATCACATGCGATAAAAGCTCCTTCATGATCACCCGGCTGTACTGCATAAAGACCGCCCGAAACAGCACATATAACACTTCCTTTTCCTCTTCTGAAAATGCCGTCTCATGTTTTGGTGTCAATGTGATCGTCACTGCAGCACCATCCGGAATATGAAACACAAGTGGATAAGACTGTGTTCCGATATCCTTTTCTTCCTCATAGATCGTAGCAGTGTGATAATCTCCCTGCGGACGAAGCTTTGACTCCGGTGCCGTGATCTGTACTTCTACTTTTCCAATCTGAAGCTGATCTGCCACCAGCGCAACGGCAGCGGCAACATTTGCCTCACATTGTTCAATTTTTTCTGCATCCTGATACAGCAGTTTAAAAAAATCCAATAAATGATCCATGCGATTCATACTAATCTCCCTACTTTTTCTTCCCTCTATTTTACACAAATCTAACCCGAAAATCCATAGCAGTCCCTGGCTTGCTCTTATTCGGATACTTCCTGCATTTCACGCATGATGGTATCCTCCGAATCTGCCATTGCCTGAAGCGTAAGCTCCAAAAGCTTTGGAAGCTCCCAGCCAAGCTGCTCTGCGCCGCGGGCAATCACCTCTCTGGAACAGCCTGCAGCAAATCCCTTCGCTTTATATTTCTTTTTCAAAGATTTCAATTCCATATCCTTGGTACTTTTCGACGGTCGCATCAGAGCGGCTGCCCAGATCAGTCCCGTCAGCTCATCGGCTGCAAATAGTACCTTTTCCATCTCATGGATCGGCTCTACGTCAATCGTCTTTCCGCAGCCCACTGTAATTCCATATCCATGCGAACAGACTGCGTGGATCACGTCCTCACCCACTCCGGCTTCCCGTAATAATTCCGGTGCTTTCAGGCAGTGTTCGTCCGGATATAACTCAAAATCAATATCGTGCAGCATACCGACAATACCCCAGTATTCCTGATCTTCTTCATAGCCCAGTTCCTTTGCATACCATTTCATCACGGCTTCTACCGTCAGTGCATGCTGGATGTGAAATGGGTCTTTGTTGTATTTTTTCAGCAGTGCGAGAGCATCTTCTCTTGCGATCGTTTCCATGGTGTGACCATCCTCCTGTTTATTTACTTTCTTTATTATAGCAAATCTTAAGGGAAATGGCTATGGGAAGCTTAATCCCACTTCTTTAAAAATGCTTTTATCATAAATGCACAGTAATATGGAAATGTATAAATCTGATTGGCATATCCTACATTAAAATCTCCCAGCTTGATTCCGTGCTTTATATCACTATAATTTTCATTTTTTATCAGATTTGATAATGTCTTTGCCCTGTCGTTGTTGGATTTCACCTCCACCGGGATCAGTTCATTTTTGGAACGTACAAAAAAGTCTTCCTCTAATGTTGAGTTATCCTTTTTATAGTAGAATAATCCTAATTTCTGTTTCAGAAAGGCTTCTGCCACAAAGTTCTCATAAAGTGCGCCCTTATATACCCCAAGATTTTTATTTACCCGCAAGTCTTCCTGGGCTTCTTCATCCAGTGCTGAGATCAACAATCCTGTGTCAGGGTAATACAGTTTGAATTTACTTTCTTCTATATTGCCCTTTAACGGCAGCTCAGGAAAAGACAGGCAGTAACACTGGGAGATCACACCGGCATCCGACAACCATTCAATACATCCGGTATATTCTCTGGATCTTGCATTTTTTTGAATCTTGTTGAATTGAAATTTCTTGTTCTCCTTTGCCAACTGTGCCGGGACACTCCGATACACGCTGATGATCTTTGTCTGGTCCAGTCCTTCGGCATACTTTCGTACATCTTCTTCATAATCCAGCCGGATCTGTTCCTGTATTTCCAGGGAATGAGAAAAGGTTCCTGTTTCAATGTAACCCTTTACTACATCCGGCATTCCGCCAAGTACACAGTAATCCAAAAACAATGATTTATATATGGTCTGTTCTGTTTCACTAAATGGGATCAGGTCTATCATATGCTTCAGAATACTGTCAATCTGTTCCTGCTGATACCCTTTTGCCCACAAAAATTCTTCAAAATCCATGGAAAACATTTCATAATCCGTTTTGTTTCCAACACTGTTACTGTGTATTTTTTTATAATTTATCCCAAGCATGGAACCACTGCATATCACATCAAAACGTCCGTCCTGACGAAATGATTTCAATGTTGTAGCAACATCCGGATATTCCTGAATTTCATCAAAAATCAGGAGCGTTTCGCCGGGGAGAAAATGAAGTGCAGGATTGACCAGTGTAATGTTCTTTATCACGGTTTCCACATCATACCCATCGCTTACGATCGCCCGATAGCGTTTGTCCAATACAAAATTGATATACACAACATTCTCATAATGCTCTTTGGCAAAATGCAGTATGGATTCTGTTTTTCCGATCTGACGCGCTCCCTTGATGATCAAAGGTTTATGCATCGGATCATTTTTCCATTGTACGAGATAATCATCGATCTTTCTTCTGAGATACATATCATCCACCTCCTATACGGAAAGTGTATCACAAAATATGAGCCATCTCAATCATTTCTCACACATTTTATGAGGGAGCTTTCTGCATTTTATCACATTTCATGAGCGTATTTTCGACATTTTCTCACATTTCATGAACGTGATGACGCTGTTTATACATAAAATAGGAAACAGCAGCAATTGCTATTACCACTGTTTCCTATTATCTAAAGAACTACCATAACATGTATTCCCTAACCACTGCCTGTAGATTATGGTTTGTCTTTATTATTTTGTTGTAAATTGATAGGTAACCGTTCCATAGAAACCATTCTTTGCACTTTGTTCTTTTTCATACACACAGGTTATCTGATAACTCATATCTTTATATAAAATAAAGCTGCTGGCTTCTTTTAGCTCGTTTTTGGATTCTTCTAACACTTCCCGCTGCTGCTTGTCCATAATCTTTGCTTCTACCACATCCGGCTCCACATTATCCTGCCAGTTCACACTGCAGCTGTTTCGTTCTTCCGACTGCAGTTCCAGTGTATTTTTCGATGTGGAAAGGACTGCCGCAGGTTCTTCCTTCTCTCCATCTTCTGTATAGCAATCATATTTTACTGCGTTGATTTTATATTGCACACCATTTTCTGACGTTAATGTAATTGTCGGTGGGCAAAATGCTTCTGTTTTTTTTACCGTTTGCTCCTGCTTCTTCGGCTGTTGCTTTGTTTCCTTATTTTTTGAATAGGAAATACTGGTCAGGCACCCAATCATCACAAAGAAGATCATCACAAATGCCAGCAGCTTTCCTGTCCGTCTTGTTTTCTTCATGTTTAACACATTCCTTATTCTGCTTTTTACATTACTCTCCCCAAATGACAGCACTGTGCATGCATGGGTTTCATGCGCTGTGGCAAAACCCAGCAATACATTACTGTATTGTTTCTTTTGTGCAAATCCAAGTTCCTGGATCACGGCTTCATCGCAGCGCATTTCCTGGTCTTTGATCAGTCCCAGATAAGCAATCCATGCAAATGGATTAAACCAGTATACACAAAGCAGTGCGTAAGCCAATAATTTCACCCCATAATCCTTCTTTTGGATATGATACCGTTCATGTTTTAAAATATAGGTGAGATCCTCTTTCTTTAACCGGAACGGAATATAAATACGTGGTCTTATTATCCCAAACACAAATGGCTCTGAAATCCGATCGCTCTCCCATACGTCCTGTTCTTTTTTTACCGCCTGTTTCAATTGATTTTTCAACCAGATGTAACGACTTATGCCATATCCCAGTAGAACAACCATACCTATCATCCACACCGTAAACAAAATGCCATGTGGTGTCATGAGCCATATGGTATCACTATTTGTTGTTGCTGCATTTGCAACTGCTGTTACAGCAGAACTGTGTTTCGCCGCCGATGCAGCTGTTCCCTGTTCCAGATAAAGTGATACCCGCGCTTTTTGATACTCTGCAATGGCAGCAGAATGATCCATCCCTCTTTTCAAAAGACTGCTCACACTGTATGCAAATGGAAGATGCAGATCAAAGATCATGCGTATTCCTACAACCGACCACAGAACATACGAATATTTTTTTGGAAGCCGCCGCATCAGCAATCTTGCCACAAGCACTGTTGCTACTACTATCATCACAGTCGCATTGCGTATCATGAACAACAATAGAAACTCATCTACTATATTACTCATACTATCCCTCCCTGTGTTCATCGATCAATTTCCGGATTTCATCTGCTTCCTCTTTGGACAGCTTCTTTTCTCCCAAAAACGCTGCTACAAAGGAAGGCAGGGAACCTCCAAAGGTACGTTGTACAAAATAATCTGATTCATCCGCCTGTACACACTCCTTTGTGACCAACGGTGTCACCGTTGCATTTTCATTCTTCAAAAAGCCCTTTTCGCTTAATCTTTTCACGACAGTATAGGTTGTCGATTTCTTCCATCCAAGCTCCTTTAAGCAAAGCTTTACCAGTTCTCCGGAATTGATCGGGGCATGTTCCCACACAATACACATAAACCGATAATCACTGTCACATAACCTCATTTCTTCACCTCCTTTGATCTACATCTGTAGACTAATTAGAGTTTACAACTGTAGACCTGTGTTGTCAAGGTTTATTTTTGTAGACCTTCAACTTTCCCCTGTAGTTTCATAAAAAGGCATAGATACTCCCCTGACTTTTTGAACACAAAAAAGCTGAAAAAACCGGGCAGGTTACCCGCCCGGTCATACTATTTTTATTCTAAAATGGTTCCGTCAATCCCGATCGTTACAACCTGCCATGGGATAAATTTTCCACTGTCCTGCAGTGCTTTTCTGGCTGCCATTTCCAGTCCTCCACAGCAAGGTACTTCCATTCTTACCACCGTTACCGACTGAATGTCATTGGCAGCAATGATCTGCGTGAGTTTTTCACTGTAATCAATCTGATCCAGCTTCGGGCATCCGATCAATGCCACTTTGCCCTTCATAAAGTCCTCATGAAAGGATGCATAGGCGTATGCGGTACAGTCTGCCGCGATCAAAAGCTTCGCCCCTTCAAAATAGGGAGCTGTCACCGGAGCCAGTTTGATCTGTACCGGCCAGTTCTGTAATCTGGATACCGGTCTGGCACCCGTTGATCCTGTTTGGGCTTCTGTTTCCCGTTCTGCTGCATTTCTTTTAATCTGCATGATTCTTGATCCGGGACAGCCACCTGTCGCATGATGTGCCTGCGCTGCTTCTTTTTTTGCCTGTTCCTGTGCCTTTTTTACGGCTGCCTCGTCGTAAGCAGGGGCCTCTCGTTCCTCAAAGGTAATCGCTCCGGTCGGACAGGACGGTAAGCAGTCTCCAAATCCATCGCAGAAATGCTCCCGCACCAGCTTCGCCTTGCCATCTACCATTTCTATCGCACCTTCGTGACATGCTGTGGCACACAATCCACATCCATTACATTTTTCTTCGTCAATATGAATTATCTGTCTGATCATTGTTTTTCTCCTTATTATTTGCTTTTTTTCTTTACTTTGTAGTTGTATCATACTAGAATGACAAGGAAAAATATGTTGGATTTCCAACGAAAGGATGGTTTTATGGAAAAATATTTAGAAACACTTGCTGCTGTTGACTTTTTCCGTGGCATTGAACAACGTGATCTTCCTACAGTGTTAAAAAAACTGAATGCTTATACAAAAGAATATGATAAAGATGATTATATCCGCCACATTAAAGATCCGGCTGACTTTTTTGGAATTGTCTTAGATGGCTCTGTCCAGATCGTCAAGGATGATTACTATGGAAACCGAAACATCACTGCGTTACTGGAAAAGGGTGCCATTTTTGCAGAGGCATTTGCTCTCGCTGCTGCCCCTTTCCTTCCGGTGGATATTCTTTCCTGCGAAAACTCCGTCATTTTATTTATTCCCCGTGACAGCATTCTGAACACCTGCGGGCACCACTGCCAGTTCCATGACATCCTGATCAGTAATCTGCTCTGGATCGTCGCGCAGAAAAACATCCAGCTCACCCAAAAATTGCAGTATATTTCCCACAAAACCACACGGGAAAAACTGATGGCTTACTTAGACGAACAAGCAAGGCTCCACCAATCTCCGGAATTTGCAATTCCGTATGACCGGCAGGGCCTTGCTGATTATCTTGGAGTAGAGCGAAGTGCCATGTCTGCTGAGATCAGCAAACTTGCCAAAGAGGGTTACATCGAAACCAGACGCAGTTATTTTAAACTGCTACGTTCCCTGGTGTAATTGCTCCCAGATCGTTTTTACTACTTTATCCATTTCTAATGGTTTAGAAAGATGCACCCAGGTGAGAGTTTAAAGAACAAACCTGTCACCGGATTGCCGAGTGCAAAAAACACATAAAACAAATAGGGAATAATCCAGCTCCCACATCTGAACTATTCCCTATTAGGATTTTTGTTTTGTCGAATATTCTTATTTTCTTGTAACCGTTACGGTTCCAATCTCCTCCTTGGTCATGCAATCTTTCACCAAGAAGGTTAGTTTCTCAGGTAATTCCTGTAACGGATAAATATCCTGCTGTATTCTTCCTCCATTCTTTTCTGATGCTTCCATACCGCTGCTTTCCTTTACATCGATCACATTTCCATCTTCATCCAGCAGATAGAAGGACAGATCAGAATCCTTGGTATTGATCCATTTGTCCCACTCTTTTGCTTCCAGATCGATCGTGTGATAATTTACAACACATTTTGTTTCCAGCGCACTGTTTGTGATCTCCACATCATCCAGCACCAGATCCGTTCCCGGAATCGCCTTTTTGCTATCTGCTGTATAACACAGTGTTTCAGTCTCACCGGATGCATCCTTTAAAGTAAATTGGAAAGAATCCTTGATCTCAGAAGTCTTTGCTCCAGCTTCTGACGCATCCACGATCGTATCACACGCATAGGTAAGCTGATCTGTTTGCTCCACATTTTCAAATGTGAATGTATATACCAGTGTACCATCCTCATCCATCGCATAATCGAGGAACTGGGAACTTGCTTTTGCTTTGATCCCCATGTCAACCATGATACATTTTTTGTGCGTCTTCTCTGCATATTTTTGGATAGACATCGAAGTATCTGACACACCCGCTATATTCAGATTTGCAATCGATTCCTTATCTAAATCTCCCCACAGTTCGGATGGAACCAGCAAATAGTCTTTGCTTGCCGGTTTTGCAGCCGTCTGTACATGGATTGTATTTTTATCACAGATTGCTTCTTTTACTGAGAAAACGGCATATTGGCTCTGCTCCTTATTGGATGCCGTGTCCTGCTTTACGTCAGTTTCCAACAGATCCTTTGCCTTTTCTTTCACACTGCTGTCCTCTGTGCGAAACAGTGACAACAAACTGATATGATTCACTGCCGCATAGGTCACACCAACGCCACCTGTTAATACGACACATGCCATCGCTGCCGCTACAGCGACTTTTTTATAGTTCCATGTTTTTTTCATTCCGCCACGCTCCTTCGTCATCATCTTTCGAAGGGTTCTCTGGTTAAGAATACTATCCGGTCTGACTTCTTTCTGATACATCTCTTTTAACATTTCATCCACATCATACTTCATAACCTTTTCCCTCCAATTCTGTTTTTATGTTTTCTCTTGCCTTTGTCAGGCGGCTCAGCACAGTGCCTCTTGGGATGTGCAGGATCTTTGCGATCTCACTTGCAGAATAGTCCTGCGTATAGTGAAGAATCACCACGATTCTCTGTTTTTCCGGAAGATGATGGACTGCCTGATACAGTGACCTCATCCTTTCTTTTCCCATATAATCGTCTAACGGATCTGTCCCTTCGCCAATCGTCCACCCGGTCTGTTCAAAACTGACTTCCGGCACAATCTCCTCTCTACGCCTTTGCTTTTTTACCTGATTCTTCCAAAGATTTGCTGCAACGCCCATCAGATAACTTTTTACATTGCCACTACTATCCAGCCTGTGGCGAAGCTGAATAGCTTTTACAAAAGTATCCTGATAAAGATCATCCGCCTCCTCGCGGCATCCTGTGATGTGAAAACAAAAACGATAAATATCATCTCCGTATTGCGTTATGATATGTTCCATTTCTGCTGCTGTCATTTTCTTTCACCTCCACCTAAGCTGCCGCTTCCTGATCTTCACTTATATATTGTAGCAGATAAGGCAAATGATTCATTTTCTAACAAAAAAAATCCAATCTACCACAAATGATAGATTGGATCTTCCCAATTATTTCGTTACTGACAGGTAATACCCTTCGCTTCCGCTTTCTGCATCGCCATTTATCCACAATGCCATCTCATCGGTGAAATCTTCATCCACCAGATAAGCCAGATGCAGGGTAAGTGTTCCACTTGAGGATCTTACCGCCCAACTGCTCTTTCCGCCGAGATTTTCTTCTAAATAACATGGCATGAGATCAACCAATGCTTCGTCCACCATCTTGGGACGATTGTATTTTTCCCGGTAAGATTCGACATACAGGTTATCCTTCTTCTTTGTTATAAATTGAAGGCTCGGCACATAATAGTTACTGTCTACTGCCAGAGCGTTGCTGTTCTTTACTTCAAGAGTAACATAAACCAGCTTGGACTGTACCGATTCCGTCTTTATCACTTTCTTTTCCGGTTCTGTTATACCATCTCCGAGCTTCAACAGCTCCCGGTCATATTTTTTTAATGCACCATCACTGGAAACGAGAGAAGAAAATGGAAACTGACCGGTAAGAAACGCATCCTTTTTTAATCCCTTGACATTGTCTAACACCTTGACATCTTTGACCGTAAAGGTTGCATTTTTGTAGTCCGCCTGCTTTGTATAATAGTGCTCCGGATTGACCTTGATCGGCTTCGCATTTTCTGCTTTGATGTTCCATGCAGAGGTTTTACTTTCACTAAGTAACACATACCGGGAAGCGTCTGCTTTGGAAGCTGCTTTTTCAATCTTGATGCTTTTTGCCAGCTTGATAAGATCATCCTTTGGCAGAGCATTTTGTGCTGCAAGCTCTAACACATAGCCATAGTCCTCGGCAAATACATAAAGTACCTGACCATAGGAGGTTTCATAATCATCTGTATACTTGCTTCCTACGATCGTATTGGTACGACTGTATATTGCTTTTCTGCCGTTGATCGTAATCGTCTCATTTTTATCTGTGTCATAGTTGGAAAGCACCTGCTTGTCATCGCCATCCAGATATTTCAGCTCATACCAGAAGCACTTGCCGCTTGAAAAACCACCTTTATAATGATAGCTTGCCATCCCATCGGAAGTACCTGCTCCCTTATCCAGCGTATAGTCTGATCCGAAATCTGTCACCAGCTTCACATACTGCTGCGCTGTCTGGTTTTTCGCTGTTTGTGTCGTGCTCTTATCCTTATCTAACTCCACATCCACATGATAGGCGTGCTCCTTCACAGACGCTTTGTAATACTGGTAAATCTTCTCCGCTGCAAATGTTCCCGTTGGCAGAACAACCGCCAGTGTTAAGCAGGCTGCCACTGCAACCTTAAACCTGCTTTTATAATATACCTTTTTCGGACGGACATTTTTCCGATCTTCCATTACGATCGCCATTTCAATCCGATCCTTTGCCCCATCTGAGATCGTTATCTTTTCGTATGACTGCTTTATTTTATTCTCCATCCTGCTGCTCCTTCCTTCTCTTCCTTTTACGAAAGTTCCTGTTTCAATAATTTTTTTGCCTTTTGCAAATAGGTTCTTATGGTTGATTCCGGTTTATGCAGCAGTTTTGCAATCTCCCTGCTGTTATAACCTTCATAATAATATAGATAAATGGTCGTCTTATATTTGTCGGGCAGCTGCATGACCAACTCCATCATTTCATCGATCTGCGTCTGCGCCTCCCCCACATATTCTTCATAATCATCCAGATTTTTTCTCTGGTTCCACCAATGCTTCAACATGTCTTTACAGCAATTTGACGCTGTCACGATCAGCCATGCTTTTTTATGCCCTTCTGAATCAAACGTGCGGTTAAGATGATAATATTTTAAAAAGGTTTCCTGCACCGCATCTTCCGCATCCATGTGATTCTTCATAAAAGAAATGCATAATCTATAAATATCATTTACATACGTTTCATAATCCTTTGCAAAATTACGCTCTTTGTCGGTACCGTCCAAAGAATGATCCATGTGTTCTTTCTCCTCCTTTCACTATAGATACGATTGTGCGATGCAATGTGTCGAGAAAAAAAGAGACTGTTGCAAAAACAGTCTCCTAACGAAAACATTCAAAATGTCATTTTCCATAACACGCAATGACTTCGATCACCTTTTCCATTTCCAGCGGTTTTACCAGATACGCATTCATCCCGGTGGCAATTTTGTATAATCTCCAAAACCCATCTCTATTCGTCCGGGTATTTCGCCAGCTCATAGATCTTTCCGTGTCCCGGAAGATTCCGTGTCCCTACAAGTTTCATGCCAAGATGCATATACTTGTCGCATTTGGATTTTGCATCTGTATCTAAAATGACCGGAATTCTCAAGCGATTTCCTTCTGCAAAAGCAAGCTCCATCGCCTTGCGCATATACCCCTGTCCCTGATATGGCTCCGTCACACAGACCAGTCCGACAAATATATATTTTTTCTTTTCTTTATCCATCCGGCTTTTCAGATCAGGACCGCCTTTCCCCATCACCTGAAAGAAATGGATCATTTCTTTTAATGACATGGATTGAAACAATGCTTTTAAAAGTTCCATTCCTGCACGAAGCCCGATCTTCTGTCCTGGAACAAAGTAGGCAATATACGCTTCTTTGTTCTCACTTGTGGTATAAAGGATACCACCCTTTAACGCCATGCGTACATAACCGTTTATGTAAATTGCTGCGGCTTCCTGATCACGGTAACAGGACACCAGTCCCTTTTCGTCTCCATAATCATAATAGCCAAATGCATGCCCGATACTCTGTATTCTCTGCTCCTCAAGCTGTGTTACTTTCATCTATTCTCCCCTTCTATATCATCTACATGTTTCTTACAATATGCCTGATACTATTATAACTTTATATATCATTTCCCGCAATAGACAAAGCCTTATAATATTTTTACTCCGCTTCTTTCAGCTCCAAAATATCCTGTCCGTTCTCCCATAAAACAGCAACCTCTGTTCCATCCTTATGACAGTATACCACTTTTTTTATCGTCATCCACATCCCCTCTTCTTCCTCGTTTTGTTTCACGGAAACACCTTCCCGGCTTCCTCCAAGACTTTGATATGCTTCATTGCCCAGCCACTGTCTGGCATTTCCAAATGGATCAAGAGAGGTCAGTCCCTGTTCACCCAGATAGAATTTTAAAATGCCTGCATCCATTTCCTCTGCCGTACTGATGTTTACGATCTGTCCGGCTCCCGTAAGCTCCTCTTGATGCAGATATAATGCGCCATCAATCTCTACCACACTGACAACCTCCTCAATTCCTTCCGCTGTCATTTTCGGCCATACCTCTGACCATTTTCCGGTAACCACCCAATTGCCTGCCAGCCAGAGCAGAACAAAAATAATGACGATCACCGCAACGCGGCTCCATATTTTTTTCTGAAAAAATCGTCGGAAAGATCTGACTTTTGTTCCATCCTCCATAGGGAGCGTCAGCTCCGACTTCATCTTTGTGGCAAGCATCCGGCAGGTATCACATTCTTTCATATGTTCCTCTACCAGTTGTCTGCTTTCCTCACTGCAGACACCATCAATATACAACGGAAGTAAATCCTTAATCATTCCACAATCCTTCATTACAACTCCTCCATTTCTTTCATGATCAATATTCTTGCCCGGTGATACGTTACTCTCGCCCAGCTTTCTGTCTTTCCAAAAATTGCTGCTATCTCCTTAAACGGCAGCTCGCCAAATACCCGCAAATGAAATACTTCCTTATACGGTTCTTCCAGGCTATGTACAATGTGATGAATCCGTACCGCCTGTTCTTTGTCCACCATATCTTTTACAATGTCTGTCGGGCAAGCCTTACCTGCTACCACCTCTTCGGCATTATCCACCTGTCTAGTTTGTTTCTTCCTATAGGTGTAAAACAGGTTTTTGGCGATCTGACACAGCCAGACACGGACATCACAGTTTCCCTTAAAATGATCCACTGCTTTTATTGCCTTCATAAAGGTTTCCTGCGTAATATCCTCTGCCACATGGTCATTTCGGGACAAAGCCAGCACAAAATGGTACACATCCTTATAATAGCTTTCGTATATTTTTTCGATCGGCTCCATGCAATTCCCTCCTTTCTCCTATATGACAACGCAAATGAAAAAACGTTACAAACTTTTTTATTTTTTACTATAACATACAGATTTCTTACCTGACAAATGCTGCCATTTGCAATCAATTCCTATGTCTGATGGCTCACCGAACTCTCTTTTAACTCCCCTTTGGCATACCAGTAATAGAACTTGTATTCCCCCTTTCTATCAGATTTTCCGATCAGCACCACAATACCAGCAAACCAATTCTTGACAAAAAAAGTAAAACAGCATTAGTTAGGTTTAGCTAACCGATACTGTTTTACCATATTTATCCTTTATTGCAATATTTATATTACTGAAAATTTAAACAGACTTTTGTCATAGTAATCTCTACTCCAATGCTTTTGTTGCAGGAAGTTCCGTTGTTTTGTCTCTCATACCTTGCGTAACATCTACATAATAGACATCTTTCCATAAGTCATTGGTTCCCATACTAATGAATACACGCTTTACTTTTGCTGCCTTAACAGCATCTTTTGTTCTATATTTTCTTCCTCTTCTCATAATTGGGGGATTTATCTTTTATATTTTTCAAATAACTACAGGCAATGATCTACAAACTCTATCAATCCCATCCTTTCCATACATCCGGCTGATACCCCAATGTAGACTTCTTTCCATTTCTGACTACCGGTGTTTTGATCACCTGCGGATTTGCAAGAATCTTTTCCAGTTTATCTTCCTCCGCAATATATTTGAGCAAAGCAAGCGTATCTTTGTCTTTCCCTTCCCAGTTGATCATTTGATCCGTGCCACCATTTACCTGCGCTACCGAAAGAAATTCCCCTTTACTCATCCCTTTTTCTTTCATATCAACAAATTGATATTTAATACCACGTTCTTTGAAAAAACGTTCTGCTTTTCTGGTATCGGCACACTTTTTTGTGCCAAAAATCTGTATATTCATGTCATCAATCCTTTTCCATTCTGACTCTAATTATCCATTCGTTCTGACTTGCAAATTTTTCTGACCATCATAATCCCCTGCTACTAAGGTTCCATGGTTTCAAGGCTTAACCGTTGGTCTTACAGTTTATACTGCATGAAATTATTATTATGAACAAATCCAAAATCCGTATATAATTTCACTCCCATATCAGATGCCGTAATCTGTATTGTCCCACAACCATATTCCTTTGCATCATTTATAACACGAGACAACAGTTCTTTTGCAATCCCTTTTCTTCGATAATTCGGATTGGTAAACATACTGGACAACAATCCTATTCTTCCACTTGGGCATCCAAAATATGGTGGTTTTTCTACAAATGACATGCCGCTCGTTCCTATTATGACATCACCATCAAAAGCCAGCCACGATACAAAAGTTCCATCCGCCATATGACGATTATAATAATTTCTCAGTGCCGGCACCAAATCAATCTCTTCTTTTGCACCTTCTTCCCGCAACTGATTTATTCTCATATCAATAAATGTATCCAATTCTTTTTCTGTAAGTTTTTTATATTCTATTTTCATTTAATTCCTCCTCCATAGTATAGCAAAACAGGGAGATAAGTAATCTTATCTCCCTGAAATTAACGATTCACATTTTAAGCTGCGAAGCACTTAAATTAAAGGTTTGCACTTAAATCAAGCAAGTTTTCTTGCTCATTTATATTATATGCAATTATCAAGAAAAAAGCAATTAAAAAAACTCCATTTTCATTTACCATCTTTATAACGTTCCAATATGGAAGCATCATGAAAATGTTTTTTCAAAGCTTTCTCTGTTAAACAAATCGATACCATCAATACCATACATTGCATTGTCATAAGAATCCCCCCGGTAATTCCGATTGTATTCTTGTCGCTATGGTATAGCGGAATATGTATCAAAACAGATAGTATAATCATGAACCATCCTATCTTCCACCAAAGTTTTCCGCAATATTCGTGTGCAAATTTCCATGTATCCATATTCTTCATGGAACGGCGGGTTCTGTATCCCACTATGCCATTTATAGATTTGGGACAATGTTTCCACATCATTCTTCCGCCAATGATCATAACAATGGGAACGATCAAATCACATATTAACATAAACCACCAAAACAACATACCACTCACCTCCATAACTTGTAAGTTACTCCTTCCTGCATAGCATGTTACCTAAAATAATAATTACCACAACATCAACCACAATAATCCCCAATGCAATATATGCAAAAAATGCAGGAAGATATTTTTCAAGCAAACCCATGCCCAGAAATCAAGTATCGATTCTTATAATCTCAGCTAATGCTTTATTTCGATACACCAGATCGTTTCTCACAACAAATCCCTGACTTTCCCAAAATGCATTTCCTGTTTTATTTCTATCAAATACAACTAGTGCAACTTTATTTATGCCTAACTCCAACAATTCATTCATCGCATCATCTACAAGTCTTTTCGCAATACCTTGTTTTCTGTAGTCAGGATGAACAGCTGTATGATAAATATATCCTCGTCTTCCATCATTTCCAACCATAATTACACCTATAATCGCAGAATCCTTTTCTGCAACAAGACAAGTATCTGGATTTCTTTGAATAAACTTTTCTATTCCCTCTTTTGAGTCATCAAGATTGTTAAGCCCCATACCAACACAGGACATCCATAGCAAATACACTGCATCGTAATCATCTATTGTCATTTTTCTAATAACCATAATCTACTCCTCTGTTTATTAAATTGAAAGTTATCAGTTACTCTGATTGTATGAATTAAACCACGCTCTTTCTTCAATACGTCAGGATTATCAACTGCAATCAATGATGTAGCGTAACAAACAAACCTGTATCCTCATTTCCTCTGACGGAATTAAAATATCTTTCACGTTTTTCTTTATCGATATGAGAGAACCGGTTTCTAAATAACTGTATCTGCCATCTGCCACAAGATGTTTGATAGCCTGTCTTGCTTTCGGAAACAATTGGACTTCATCAAAAATAATAAGAGACTCATGTTCATATAATGTTGTTCCTGTTTCTGCCTGCAGCCTGAGAAAAAAGAGATTCAAATTTCCTATATCATCATACCATAAATATACTTTTCTTCAATGTTTATATCATGTATTATGTTCTTTTCTTCAAGATTTCTTTGAATAAACTTTTCTACCCCTTTGAAAACAAATAAGAATACTTCCGCATTTGCGCATATATAATCACTTCTACCCGTTTTCTTACCTCTTCCGAATATATGTCTGCATTTATCAGCAATTGTCTCACATCTTTTTTCGTAAACCAGAATTTTAGATTCCTTTGATATAAAGATTCAGAAAAATCCAATTGCTCATCAAACTCAGTAGATATTGTCTTTGACTGGACTTTATCCATAAGTGTGTAAGTATCTGCGGATAAAGGATAATCCATTGTTGTATCTGCCAACAGTCCGGCTCCATTATCAAAGATTGGACAGTAGGCATACTCGCCTTTTCCATTCATCAGAACAGCTATGTTATGTGTATGCCGGTCTTCATTCAGAAAAAATGCATCTATCGTCAGCAGCTTGTTCATATATACACCAAAGTTCTGCAGTCCCGTTATCCGCTCCACCTGCTGCACTAAAAATAGTAATCTTTCCTCGTGTTCGGATATTCGATACAGGCTCTTATATAAACTTTCTCCAAAGTAATTATGAAACAACCTCTCTAAAGTTATGATCTGCCAATTTTCAGTCAGAAAATTTTTACTCTTTACTCCGTTATATATTAAATTTCCATATTTTATCGTTTCCAGATCATAACATACAAATTCCTTCTCATCTAACGTTGATTTTTCCAGAAGATGCGATATCATGTACTCCGCCAGTCCCTCATACCCTGTATAATCAGCCTTATACCAAATTCCATGATTCTCCCATTTCAACTGATTTCCCTTAGAAGACTGACGATCATTTGTCCTGATATTCTGTTCAAATAATTCTATCATTCATTTACCTCTCTATGCGAATCCAAAAATTATCCTCTGCCATCCGGCCTTCAGTCTTTTCAATAATCATGATCGGATCGTAAAATGGCAGCCCCAGATCTCTCAATATCAGTTTCATCTTATCTCTGCTTTCAGGAAAACATCTTGACTTCAGGAATTCCAGATACTGGTCATAATCCGGATCTTCCACAACACCAAACGCCCGGAACATAATTTTATCTGTATAGTTTTTTATCTTCACTTTCCGCTCCTGCTCATTCACATCTATCAAAGTACATACATTCTGATCATACATATACCAGATTCTGAGCGGCCATATCTTTTCTGGAATTTTGACGCTCTGCTCATATTCCGGATATCTTCGTAACATTTTAAGAAGGGGAACAATGGGGCCACGAATGACTTCTTTGCTTCTCTCCCACCGCTCTACTGTTGGTTTGGAACAATTGATAAATTCTGCAAACTCCTTCTGTGTTAAATGCAGACTCTTACGAATCTCCCTGATTTCCCCTGCTGTTGTATATTCTGGTGTTATAAATAATCTTTCTTTCATGGACTCACCTCCCAGCTTTATAATTCCCATACTTTTCTTTATTAAATCATAGAAATCTGCATTTGTAAACAAAAAAACAATTAAAATAATTGTTTTTAACTGTGAAAAGCAATCATTTTAATTGTTTCTGTTTAAATAACTTAAGCGTATCGGTATTGGGGACTATTTCTCCATTACATAATTCGTCAATGCAATTCCCTGTCGAATGACTTTCTGCTCTTTCGTATAATCTTTTGCATTTACGCTATGAACCGTATTATAAAACAATTCTGCTATCTGCTCACAGTCAGAAGGGCTATATTCTCGAAGCTGCATATCTCGTTCTCCTAATCTCGATTTGTCAACGTGTCCCATCATCATGAAAATATTTTTAATGGTTTATTCTCAATGGAAAGTACCTGATTACTCTGCCGTTTTGTCCACCAGATAATACATCCCGCCCTCATGATACATCTCAATGATAATCTCTTGATCATTCAGATATCCAAAAAACGTACTCTGATTATATCCATAAGTCTCAGATACGACTTCAATGTCTGCCTTGTTATATTTCTTTATAAATTTCTTCAAGGAATATTTGTGTCCCTTAATTTTCCCGCGGTTAATGCCACAAACTTTCATTAGATATACATTGGAAAAATCCAGACCTACCTGCTCAAATAAGATATTTGCCGATATCAGATTGGCATCTTCGTCACATTTATATACTCCATCCCGTAGCTTAAAGGTAACATTTCCCGTGGACTTATCCAACTGCTGCAAACGTATCTTTTTGATATGTACATCGTGCATACTAAATGGATTCGCCGGCGTATCCTCCCGGCGAATCTTTAGATCCGCAGCATCTTTTATCACCTTATGTTTCTTTTTCAGAAGGGCAACTCCACAAACATAGCCACACTCCCACTTCTGATATTCCTCACTATCATAAAATACAGATGGATGCTTGAAGGAAACTAACATTCCGTCAATGTTATTGCCCTGATTCTTATTCTTCCACCCCAGTGTCTTTACAGGATCTATATCTACGACCTCCACCTGTTTTGCGATTTCCTTTCCAAAAACTTCTGGTTCCTGATACACCTCTGCCTGAAAAGAGGTAATGGATTTTAAGGCGCCCCGGAAAAGGAAACGAATCTCATATATGCTCCTGTTTTTTCCCAGTGTGAATTCTGTCCGTTCCACCCGGACTTTGGAAATGTCAACTCCCAGTTGTTCAAAAAAGACTCTCTGTTTCTCCGTGAGAATCCTCATCAGTTTATCATTGTCCGCCTTATTCTCTGCCAAGTCGTGTTTTGTATAATATTGTTTCGTTTCATCTGCTTCCCATTCCAATTTCCATGGATAAAATTCTGCTTTCATTTCTGCTCCTTTTGCATTTGTTCCCCACAAATCCCGATTCATCAAATTCTATACATCTATTATACTCTCTGCTCCCTACATTTCCATAGTGCCATAGGATGATTTCTAACCCGTTCTACAATTTCCTTATCATCAAACAAAAGTTCTGGCTTATACTTTTTCTGCTCAAAGCTGTCAAGATACTTCTGCTCTTTATCCGTCAAAACCAACAATTTTGCTATATAATCCTTAGCAAGTTTTTTTCTCTCATCCAATTGAAAGTTATCCTTTTTGTTAAGCACTGGAAATAAATCTCTTCTGATTTTGTTGAAATCAAGTGTATCAATCGCTGATGTATCAAACGATTTGTTAAGCGTATCGGCTGAAATAGTCATATAAAATACAAAGCATTTTCTAAATAAATCACGCTGTTCCTCAAAGAGAGCTTCAGATATCATATTGCACCAATCATACAAATCTCTGGCTGCTGCCCTTGTAATAAGAGCATTTCCTTTAGCTGCAAATATTTCCATAAGATTCACCATACGTATTTTCATTCCATCATCAAATACTTTCGGCAAGATACTTTTATACACTGGTTCAAATATATGTGCTCTTAATGAGTAGTTCAATTCAAGTTTGATCATATCTCGATTTCCACCAGCATTTTGATAATTATAGTGAAATGCATCCAAACTATGGCTAAATCTTGAGTTATCTGATAATACATAACCCTCTGATTCCATATATTCTTTAATCACATTAGTAATTTTCACACGGCATTCAAGCATATCCTCTCTCGTATCATTAGGGGTATAATCCATATCAATATCTACGGATAATCGAGGAAGATTGAAAACTGTTAAATTAATTGCAGTTCCACCCTTTAAGAGTAAATGAGTTCTTAGAAATTCGTCCTCATTCAAGAATTTTAGTATCTCCTTTAATCGAAAAACCTTTTCATAGGTATCTCGCACAAAGCCACTATCCTTAGCCATTCTTCCAAGCTCAGCCCTATCATATTGCGGCATCTTCTATCCCCCCATTTTTTAAATTATTAATATTCTCCGGGACCACAAGCTTCCACTCATCAACATATCGTCCACTTGACATATCCTTAGTCAGGTATCGCTTGCTCTTTCCAATCCGACTCTTGCATGTATCAAAGAATTCATTGGACAATCCCATTTTCTCCTTATACTCAGAAAGCAAGAATCCCATCTTTTGGTATAGAAATTGATTTGATAGCAAATCAAGATATTTTAGAACTCTGTTCTCTTGCATACGTTTCATACTACCAATATCCTGAATCACTTCTTCTATTCCGGCTATTTTATCCATATCTTTCACACTATCTACAAGAGTACGCTCAAGATCTGTAATGTGAATTCCTCCACTAAGTGCAGGAGTCTCTACCCCCTCCATATCTTTCGATGCAACATAGCGGTAGGTGTATCTGTCAAATTCAAATTCTCGAAATCTGGTCATCGAAGACACGTAAACATCATAGTATACCTGATCTGTGATTCCGTAATATTCCATAGCAGTATGATGAGACACATAAGATGTCGGTGTAATCTTGCTTGCTATCTGAAATCGATTAGCGACTGGTGCACCCGTTTCCCCACTGATGCAGGTATACATATCATTGCGAATTTTCGCCACTATTCCTTCTTTCATCAATCGCTTGATTGCTGATCGAGCACTGTCCATATTGTCATAATATTCATTTACATCTTCCACAGTAAATACTGGGGTTTTCAAGAGTTCAAAATATAAATTCAAGATTAACGCCTCCATGTTTTTTGATCAAATTGGGTTGCATATAAACTATTATGTGATTATTATAAACTTAATATATTCTCATCGTTTCATTATGTCAAGTTTAATTTTTAACCAAAATAGCTTTACGGAACATTAATCTGTTGTATTTTTAAACTTTTTTTAAAGTGATTGTCACAAAACTTCAACCGTTCTCATTAAATCTCTTAAAATAGATGAACTTTCATCAAAATGTTCGCCAACATTTTTCCTTTAAAAAAACACTTATAACCTCTATATCTTCTCCCTCATAAAAGGCAACTAATTTTTGCTTAAACTCGGGTACATGCTCCTCTGGAATAACCAAAAAACCTTGTCCGTGTGATATTAAGTAATGATTCGCAAAAATCACGGACGCTCTTTTATTTCCGTCAATAAAGATTTGCGTCTTCATGCAATACATACACAAACCTATTGCTATTTCAATTTCATCAGCTTCAGAGTTAATAATTTCAGTTATTCTTTCTTTTACTATTGATTCAATCGATATTGGCGGAATATATGAGCTTCCACCAATTTTTACCGGAACACCCCTTATTTTTCCACCATCGTAAAAAAATCCCTCATTCACCAATTTGGCAATATGACACAATAAATAGTAATCCGTATCTGCCTGTGCAACATCAGAATCCAAAATAAACTCCCATGCATGTTTCAGATTCAAAATCTTTTGAATATCATTAGCCGTCATCCCATTTACAGTACCGTTATCAATGATATCCTCCGTCTGAGGATAGGATGTTGCAACACCCTCCAATATAGCCTGATCGTATATATTCAACTTCATATTTGCCCTTGCAAAATCAAGATTTTGAAGGACTCTATTACTTAAACCATTCGGTTCATAGCCTAAATTTACAAGCTTCTTTTCTATCTTACGTAATGATTTCTTCAATTCCTTTAATTCCTTGGCATTACGCAAAAGCAATTGATGAAGATCATCAGAATACACATCTACATACGTCGATGTCAATCTACTTCCAACACGTTTTCTTATATATAAATATTTTCCACTTGCAGTTTCCTTTATTTCAGGATTCCCATCATATGGTATTAAATTAATTCTTGCCTGAATGTCCGCTTTATCCTGCAATAAAGATTGAATTTCATCAAATGAATTCATACTATCACTCCTTTTAGGGAACTTTTCTATATTATTATGTCAAAAAAGTTCCCTATTTTCAACACAGATTTAGAGTATTTTCCTGCTCATCAATAATTCCCTTTCAAATCCATCACCATACATGAATCAGATACTTGAAAACCTAATGTTTGATACAAAGGTCTTCCCATCTCCGTTGCATCCAGACTTATTTCTGTCACACCATTTTCTTTTGCCTCATCAATCAAAATCTCAACCATTTTCTTAGAGATTCCCCTTCTTCTATAATCTGCGTGGGTATAAACATTCATTAAATGTGCCCGATTACCTGTTGGATGCGAAAAGGTCGGCATAATCCATATATAAGATAGGCTTGCACAACCTACAGGAGTTTCTCCATCAAACGCAATAACCGTAGTTTGCTCGCCCGACTCAAAATACCTTCTGCTCTCAGAGATAAAATTCTCATCATATTCATACTCACTGGGCAAATCATTCACTTCTCTAAGCATTTCAAGTCTCAGCTTCATCAAAATTTCCATATCAACTTTTGTAGTCTTTCTGTATATAATCTCGTTCATTATGATGTCTCCCAATCCAACAATTTCATTATTACAGTAGATTTCTTCATAACCCTGAAACCAAGTAAAATCCCCAACCACGTTACATTTATAAATATACTGTCCAGATTGATAATATTCCGGGCCTCTGAATGGACATTTCAGAACCCAAGTGAATGTTATCGTTATTCAACGTGATGATAAATTTTCAATCTTTGTGCCTCATTTGCCTCAAATCCAAACTTTTCATAAAATGGTATCTTATCAGGAACTGCACATAACTCCACAAAAATATCTGTACCTTTCACTCCATTGATTTTTCATTTCATCCTAAAACCCTATCCATTAATTACGAAACTGTTTTCTCTCCCACTGTTCCTTTGTCAATACACTTGTATGTCCTATTCTTACCTCATTTAAAAGTGGCACCGTCACCTCATTGCAGGTATGATGAAATACAAATCCCAGCTTTTCCTGTACCCTTTTTGACTTCTGGTTTCCATCATAATATCCACACCAGACCGTTGTCATACCCAGTTCTTGAAATGCACGTCTTAGGAGCATTTCTGCTGCCTCCGGTACATATCCTCTTCCCCAAAAGGGTTGTCCGATCCAATATCCCAATTCACATTCATCATCACGTTCCGTCATATCGGTATGCCCATTTAACATTAATTCTATCGCTCCAATTGCAGTACTATTATCTTTTTCACATATAGCGTAACATTCTGCTCCATTAAATACATTGCGGATAACTTCTTTGCTCTCCTCTATACTCTTATGCGGCGGCCATCCTGCAATTGGACCAACTGCCGGATTCTTTGCATATTCAAACAGACTATCCGCATCTGCGTCTGTCCATCTTCTTAATAGTAATCTCTCTGTTTTTAACATTATCCCTATCTCCATAAACTACCAATTTAACTTTCCATCAATTTAATTGCTTCATCAACAGACACACATATAGCAAATCTCTTTGGCCACATCATATCATTGTAATATTTATAGGTTTCTTCTCCAGTCATATAGTCATTATCAAACGTTGAATTTGCCCCTTGTGGAACAATTACTTTATATCCTCTTTCAAAAGCAGATTTCACAGTTGCATCTATACAGAAGTTTGTCTGTAGTCCCACTATCATTAATGTATTATCATCTTTAACATAATCTGTAAAATCTTTATTTCCAAAACAACTATTGATATTTTTTATAAATATCTTTTCCCCATCCTTTGGAATCACTTGTTCTGCAATTTCGAAGTCTTCATCACCGATTGAAAACCCCGTTCCTGGTCCATCATCATGTTGAAAATAGATAACCTCTATTTGATTATCTCTGGCTGCTTTTATAATTCTTGTCGTATCATTAATAAACGCTTCAAAATTAAAAAGTCTGCTATCTGTTATTCCTTTTTGTATATCTACGACAAGTAATTTCATTTTCTCCTCCTCAAAACGTTTCTGCCACACCCCTACATATGTAGTATTTTGTTGTCCATTGTTTTTTCTTCTTTCATTTTAACAAACTGGAATTTTCACACTTCGTCAACTAATGTTTTTTCTTCTCTATAAAGCAAGGTCACAACAAATGCAACAATTATCAAAATATGTAATACAATATGATATACATCAGGAACATATCTTCCATCCACATTTATCAATTGAATGCATTCTGAAAAATAGGCAATCTTCTTGTCCATTTCTCCCATAAATCCTCTTCCAAATAAAGTATACCATTCATGACTTAAGAACTGAGTGACAAACCACCCTGCCAACCATATCAAATGTATATTCCTTCCAACATTTTTAGTAACTAACATTAAAACAAATGTAATTGTCGGAATAAGCATAAATAGCCAATCTTCCTCAAATGCACCTGTTACTAGGTATTTGTCTCCAATCTTCAATCCTATCATTGAAAGAAAATACCACAGTAAAAGAACTATATTTACAATTATTAAATGAGTTTTTCTCATAAATCATATCTCCTAGACAATTCGTAAAATTCAAATTTGTCAACATGTTACACTGATTATATCAAATATTATTTTATGCAACAATCCCTGTAAAAAAGAGTTTGGCATAACCATATTCAGATATTACATACTTTTTTGGTCTTTGATGCTGTAAACTGGATAACCGGTCCTGATAGGATGACTGTCAGGATCGTACATAAACCAAATTTTCCGCCAAGCAAAACTCCAATAACAACCATTACAATGTCAAGTATCATCCGCACAACTTTTACCTGCCAGCCATTCTTATCCGCAAGGGAAAATGTTAATGCTTCATAGGAACCACGCCCCAAGGAAGCTGCCGCATAAACTCCTGTTCCCATGGCAAAAAGGATTATTCCCAATACCATGATAAGTGCATTGATCCACAAATGCGTACTGTACACATGCATATTTGCAAATAGATCGACACAAGAGCTATATACAATCTGATATAGAATTGTACCAATATGTATCTGTGATCTGTCATAGAAAAATGCAAAAGCAATCATAATTATGGCTACTATCATGGATGCCATACCTATGCTTACATGAAAAGTTTTAGAAATTCCCTGCCACAAAACTGCAAGAGTTGCACCACCAAAACCGGCATATAAAGCAAGCGTGATACCATATGCTGCCACTACTGACCCGACCACTATTATCATTATTTTCTTTATCCATTCTAATCTGCTCATTGTTGCAACCCCTTTCTGCTTTTCGCATGATAATTCTTCTATTTGCAATTTCCCAATAAAAGAAAAAGACTATAGATTTGACTGTTCTGTTCAGAAACAGTATAACCTATCGTCTTCCTTTGTTACTTTATCACCGGCCATGATTTCCTGAGTGCCACGTATGAGATCAGAAAATTGGCGAACCAGCCTGCCGGTACAGCCAGCCAGACAAATGCAATACCGAAACGCGGGGCAAAAATCAAAGCTACTGACAAGCGGATCGCAAGGTTCACCATATTTGCAATGAGAAACGGACGCATAATACCAAGTCCGCGAAGAACTCCATCGGTTGCCATCTTGATACCCATAAAAATGAAAAAATAACCAATCCATTTCATATAATCCCCGGACACCTGATAAGCGAAAGCAGTTCCATCTTTTCCCAGAAATAGTGAAGAAATCTGAGTATGCAGTGTTTCAATGACTATAAAAGCAAGCACTGCAAAACATAGATCTAACACCAGGGCAGCATAATATCCTTTTTTGATACGCTGGTTTTTCTTTGCTCCAAGATTCTGGGCAACATATGGTGAGACCGCATTACCAATGGATACAAATATCAGCGAAAAAACATTTTCTACTCTCATCGTTGCCGCATAACCTGCAAGTGCCTGTGTACCAAAGGGATTTACAACCGCCTGTACGATCATCATACCAATTGACACTGTGGACTGCTGAAGAACCGAAGGTACAGCAATCCGAAGCATAGAATGTAACTCCTGCTTGTCAAACCAGTCAAATTGACTTTTATATCGCCGCATCCGGCGCAAGAAGATCAAAAGCGAGAGCACTGCGGAAATCCCCTGTGCAATGAGAGTTGCAAGAGCTGCACCGAACACACCAAGACCAAGGACAGCTACCATCCAAAGATCCATGAAAATATTTAAGACAGAAGAAAATATCAAAAGTCCCAACGGGATCTTTGACTCACCGATCGAGGTAAACATTGTTGATAAAATGTTGTACATAAACAGAAACGGAAATCCAACAAAATAAACCCGCAGATACAGTACTGCTTCCTTCAGTATATCTGCAGGAGTTTGTAATAAACACATCATTGAACGGGAAAAGCCGAAACCGAACACACCCAGAAGTATGCTTAGAATCAAAAAGCTGATCAATGATGTTGATACAATTGTTTTCATTTTTCTATAATTTCCAGCCCCAAAATAGCGGCTCACAAACACACCGGCACCAACACCGGCACCGAGTGCCACGCAAATAAAAACATTCGTCAGCGCAGCACAAGCCCCGACAGCCGCAAGCGCAGAAGATCCGACAAACTGACCGACAATAATTGAATCAGCCATGTTATATACTTGTTGGAAAAAGCTACCAAGGATCATAGGCATTGCAAAAACAGTCAATGCTTTAAGGGGGGGATCCGTGATCAAATACTCATCTTTTGACATTATTACATTTCTCCTCTAATTTGTATCTTCTCAAATATGATCTATCAGCTTTATGTTATCACAACCACTGTCTCACTACAACATCTTCTGTATGACCTTTTACAACATCAACAGGCTTGCTTAGGATCAGAAAAAATATCAAGAAATGTACTCTTTTCACATGGCTTTCCATATAGATATCCCTGTAAATAGTCTACATTCAGATTTCTTAATCTGCGACTCCACTCACTTTTCTCTACTCCTTCTACACATATTTTTATATCTACGCTATGTACCATGTCTATGATTTTTTTAAACACTTTGTAATCCCTTGTATTACTCATTGCCCTTGCTGTGAAATCTTTATCTATCTTCACATAATCCGGATTCACATCACAGATACAATGCAAATTGGAATATCCGGTTCCAAAGTCATCTATCACAAATGATATTCTGCTTTCTTTCAGCTTTTTACGCAAATTGCAGAAACGTGGTGTCATATCCATATAACCGCTTTCTGTCATTTCAACACATATGCTCTCAGGTGCAATTTCGTAACGTTTTATAACAGATAAGATATCTTTCCAAATAGAATCTTTTTTTGCCTGGACATATGACATATTTATGTTAACTTTGAATCCGGGAATATTCTGCTGCATTTTATGGCACATATTTGCAGCCTCATTCATAACATATTTTCCTGCCGGAATGATCAGTCCCGTTTCTTCCAGCCATGGAATGAACTCTACGGGAGAAATCTGTTCTTTGCCTTCATCAGACTGCAATGTAAATCTCATAAGTGCCTCTGCACCAATGACCTGTTCCGTACGGCAATCAATAATCGGCTGATAGTACACGTCAAATCCCTCAAATTCATTTGAAACACCATTGCGTAATGCACTTATTATTTTTCCTTTCCGCAAAAATGCATCATACTCTTCCTGCTCATAAAAGTAATAACTGTTTTCTCCCCTTTTTTTTGCCTGCTGCAAAGAAAAATCAGACAGTTTCCGGCAGGTATCATAATCTTCCAAAAGTTCCGATGTACTTATCACCCCAAAAGAAACAGAAAAAACTACTTTATATTTCTCCGAAATAATAAACGCATCAATCTGCTCAAGTATCTTTTCCCGCAACTGCAATACTTCATCTTTTGTATGGCTTTTCAAATCCACGATCATATATTCATCCGACACAAGATGATACAGTTTCTGGTTGGCAGATAAACATTTATTTATACGATCAGCTACACTTCTTAATACATAATCTCCATACGCACTTCCCCACGTTCCATTGATCAATGCAAAATTATCAATTCCTATATGTATCAGAAATCCGCTTGCAGTCCCTGCAGCGCAGGATCTAATATAACTGCGCATGTCCGGCTCCCCCAAAAGACCACTATTATTATCTGCCCTTTGCTTTTTTCCTATTTCATTTACACACCCGATCAGATATCTGGCTTTTCCATTTTTATCATTGATAACTCCGCCTCTTCCATTGATCCAGACCGGTTTTCCATTCTTATCAAGCCAACGATAATTCATATCATGATCTTTTATTCTTCCCTCGGCAATATAACACAATTGATCCTTAACCATCTGACGATCTTCTTGATATATAAAGCTCATACAGGTATTATATGCATCTCCGAAAAAGCTGGATGGAACAGAAAATCGTTCCAGTGCTTTGGGAGAAATTCTATAGGTATCTTCCTGGAAATCCATAATATATAGATAATCATCCATTGATGCTTCAATTATTTTGATCAAATTACTAATTTCTATTTTACTAAGCAGCATATCTTTGAATTTATTCATAACATTACATTCCTTATCAAATTGTACATTAGATATTTTTCTTCCCTATTCTTCAAATTCAGCTACCTTGATCTCACGTATCATATTACGCAAATGCTCTGCTTCACTATTCATCTCAAGACTCGCCGCAGCACACTCCTCAGATGTCGCTGAATTGGTCTGCACAACATCATTGATCTGTTCTATTCCATCATTGATCTGCTGTATTTCCAGTGTCTGATTTTCCAGTGTCCCTGCAATACCAGACACTTCTTCAGTGATCGTCTTTGAGTTATCCGCAATTATTTCCAACTGACGTGCTGTCTCTTCCGCAAGCAAGACTCCTTTTCCGACTGCAGTAACAGATGTCTTGATCAAAACAGCCGATTCCTTTGCTGCCTCTGCGCTCTGGTCGGCTAACTGATTCACCTGATTAGCTACAACCGCAAATCCTCTTCCCGCTTCTCCGGCTCTTGCAGCTTCAATAGAGGCATTTAATGCAAGCAGATTTGTCTGAGATGCAATGTCGTTGATCGTTTCAATAATTTTGTCTATCTGCATTGATGCATCTTTAATTTCAAGCATAGATGCCACCATCTCATGCATTTTACTATTGTTATCCAGGATATCATTTCCAAGTTCTGCTACTTTTGTACTTATTTCGTTTGCTGCTCGTGAATTTTGTTTCACCTGATCTGAAACATCCTCAACTGTTGCAGTTAATTCCTCTACTGCTGCTGCCTGATTCGTGGCTCCATCCGCCAGCTCAGTTGCTCCTGATGATACCTGCTCTGCACCACCAGACACCTGATTTGAAACCATCTGTATTCCTTTTACAATATCTGCCATGCTTTTTTCAAAAGTCATAAATGAATTTAAAATTCCAATAAAATCGCCCTTCCACTCTACGTTAGGCTTTACATCGAAATCCCCTTCTGAAAACAGCTTCATTGCGCGGTCTATATCATCCACGTAAGAACCTAAAATACGAATGGATTTACGCATACTATGTGCCAATCGTCCAATCTCATCTTCCGAACGATAATCCAATGTACTATGTAAGTTTCCTTCTGTTAATTCCTTTGCAACATCCTCAATAGCATGCAGTGGCTCCAGGATACTGGCAAGCACTCTTTTACTGGTTTTTCTTGAACTTATCCATGCCAGACTTAAAAAGAAGATAATGAAAACAAACCCAGATATCGCACATACTATAGTATTTTTTACCGCCTTATTACTTTCTACGTCTGTAATATCATCCAGCTTTAGTGCTATATTTACCAATTTATTTAATGCCGGTGTACACTTTGTCAAAATATCTTCAACACCCTGTTGTTGCTTTCCCGCTCTGATCTCTTCTAAAATAGAAGAGCTTATATCCTTCCAATCAGATAAGGCTGTTGCATATTCTTCATAATCTTTTTTTGAAACAACACCTGTTTCTTTTATTATTTTTAATTGAGAATCAACATCTGCAAGCAATCCTGTTATGGTATTTTGATAAGTATCATAACTGGATGTGTCATCATCCAATGCCATCTCTCTTACATTTCTTGCTGCAGCATTTACATCTACTCTGCACATTTTCACCGCTATATCTGTAGCATTGATCTTATCAACATAATTTATAAGACTGGCAAACAGCGCAGCTATCACCAATATGGAAAGCAGCCCTGAAATAAGCATCATAATAATTACTTTTTTGTACCCATAAGCTATTCTTTCCTGTAACTTCAAATTTTCAATTTTCTTTTTTCCTTCGTTTTTGTACATAATTCATAGGTTCCTTTCTTAATTTTTTATCCTCCGAGATTCTACCATTATTTTTTTCACACTTCTTGCATATATGTGTTCATATCAGTATAATTGTGTCTATAAGTATAAGGAGGTGTTCCCATGCGATCCATTGATTACAATTATATTGGAACTATGCTAGGCAATCTTTTTGGTGTTCCTATACATATTTATAACAATAATAGCCTTATATTTTATCACTCCACAGTTAACCTTATTAAAGATCCCATCTCCATCTATGAGTCAGATATTTTAAAAATATCTGAACACATCAATTATTTCTTAACCACACGGTTCAACTACTTTGGCATTCTCAATTCCAAAGACTATAAGATCGTGATCGGCCCGACGAGTCAGGTTCCTAATTCTATTCCGGCACTTCAGGAACTGGCTTTTCAATTAAATGTTGCACAAGCAGATGTTGATGATTTTATAAATGCTATGCAAGAGATCATTTGTATACCATTAGAAAGTCTTATGCAGATTTTGTGCTTTTTAAATTACATACTGAATAATGAGAAATGTTCCCTTCAGGATGTTTTTATCAACGACTCCTTACAGCAGCAGTTTATAAAATCAATAAACACTCTTGCTGCTGACAGGCTTTTTTCCAAAGAACCTTCCGGACCGGATCCAAGCTTTCGCAACACTTATGATTTGGAACAACATGTGATGAACATGATCCGAAGGGGAGAGTATACCTCTTTATCAAGGCAGCTTAACAATATGCCTGCATTAAAGATTGGTACAATGTCTGATAACCATCTTCGACAATTAAAAGATGCATTTATTGTGACAGCTACACTTGCATCCCGCTCCGCTATCCATGGAGGAATGAGTCCTGATGATGCCTTTCCACTAAGTGACAATTACATCCAGAAATGTGAATCAACAAATGACTATTATGAAATTATCAATCTTCGCCATCTAATGATCATAGACTTTGCAAAATGCGTGTACGAATTGCATGAAGGAGCTCTGGATTCGCAACTTGTTTCCGATGTATCAAACTATATTATTCGTCATATGTCAGAGTCAATCACTGTAGAAGCTATGTCAAAAGAATTTTTTATGAGCAGATCATATCTTTCAAAGCGTTTTAAAGCTGAGAGCAATATGACTCTCACAGATTTTATACTGAACAAAAAAATAAAGGAGGCCAAATACCTCCTCCATTACACGAACAAATCCTTAACTGCGATCAGTGTTTATCTCGGTTTTTCCTCACCCGGGCATTTTTCGCGTGTTTTTCGAAAATATGCATCTCTTTCACCGAATGAATATCGCAAAAAATATATCACCTGACCGAAAACATACTACTCCTGACTCACATCTGATATATTACCAATCTGCTATATTTTTGCAGCTGATCAGTGAAAAAAGATCCCCCATGCTCCGCTGTTATGCGTAAGTATGGGGGAATTCCTTAGTTATTCCAGGTTTTAACTCCGTAGCTACACTGCTTGAGTCTGCTCTTTTTGACAAGTTTTTTTCCATCGTATACCAGCACCTGGGCTTTATAGTAGTACTTCGTCCACTTAGTGGCTTTCTTATCGGTGAACGTGTTTACTGACCTTGTCTTGAGCAGTTTATAGCCGGAAGTTTTCTTCGTCGAACGATAGAACTTATACTTGACCGTATATCCCATGCGCTTGATGTCTGAAATCAGTGTTTTGCTGCTCTTGGCTGTAATCCGCACTTTTACGTACTTTTTATCAACCTTGGCAGTCTTGGCCTCAAACTTTGCTGTCTTCATGAGTTTCTTGACCTGAGCCAGCTTCTGTTTTTTGGTAAGTTTTGTTTTCTTGACTATATCCTTAACCGGCTCCTCTGTCGTGGTCGTAGCAGCCGGTACTGCTGCTTTCGTGATCTCATATGCTGCACCTTTACTGTCCTTTACACACTCAAAGGTTTTCTCCGTTACAGTTTCTGCTGCTTCATTTGCAAAAACATAGTTCTTACTCTGTAATGCAACTGTAAAAATCAGTTGTTTGTCGTTTCCTGCATTTGCATCATTAAAATGTACATTGCTGATCTTATAATCACCTGCAGCAATATCGATAGTGTCCTTACCATTTTCCTTTAAGAAGGTTACTGCCGTAAGCTTTGCTTTATCAGTTTTGTCATACACCCTGTTCACACTGTCCGCTGCCGGATTCACTACCCCGAAAAGCTTCATCGGTGCGATCGTTACTTTCACGCTGGCTGGTTCGCTATCCTTATGGTTCTTGTCACCAATGATCTTATACCACACAGCATAGGTACCTGCATCGGTTCCTGTCGGGATATCATCGGTATATGTTCCGTCCTGCGTGAGGCTGTACTTCATAACGCCGTCAGATGTGCTTCCTGCTTTGATCAGATCCTGTGCATTCCCCGTGTAGGAAAGGTTCTCTTCCGCCTGCGGAGCAGTACCGTCTGCCTCTGCTTTCTCAACAGTCACAGTTACATTCTTACTGGCTACCGCATATCCGTTCGCAGTCGCGATACAATAGAAGGTGTAGGCACCTGCGTCAAGTCCGGTATTTAATTGATAAGTGTCTGTCGTTGCATCTTTGATCGCTTCCGCACTGCTTCCCTTGATCTGATACCATTGATAGGTAACCTTTTCCGCACCCGTATTTTCTGATCGGGAAACTACCGCTGCCGTAATGACTGGTGTGTTTGCCGCATCGTATCCATAGACCACGGTTGCATTTTCAGTGGTAAGACTCAGACTCTCGATCAATTTCGTCCAAAGGATACTGGTACCTTCCAGCTTGTTGTAATTGTCTGCATCGGTCGGAGTAAATTCCCACTTGTAGGTTTCACCGCACACAACATTTGTCTCTTCTGACAACTCTTTTCCGCTATTATCGACCCATTTTACCGTACCTTTTGTGGAAAGCAGGCTGCCCTCAGTTGTCAATCCTGCGTCTGAAAGTTTCTTTTTGTCTGCAGTGATCGCAATATACTTCGGTGTACCGGTCGGAGTTGCCTTGTGAATAGTCAGGCAAATATCCTTTTCTACTTCCGCATAGTTCACTGTATCCTGCGGTTTGAAGACCACTGTTTTCTCTCCGCTGTCAGCAACGTTTGTGATCGCCGTGTTGTCTTTCCATGTCCAAGTGCCTGCCACAGACTTTCCACCAAAAGTTGCTGTACCCTGGATCTTTTCCGCAGAAACCGGGCTGCCGTCGTAAGTTACTGTCAGATCCTGCACGGTTACCGTTGGTACATCTTTTTCTGTCAGCGTAATCACAATGTCAACAACTGCATCCTCGTAATTGGTTGAACGGATCGTCACCGGAAGTTTGATAATATCCTTCGATGCACCACCTGATAAGGTGTAAACAACCTCGCCTGTTTTTGCATCAACCTCCCAGTTTGCAACCTTTTCAATTGCGTCATCGCTTTGCTTTGCATAGCTAAGTGTTCCCGCATCCTGCGGCATGCCTGCTCCGGCAACTGACGCACTTCCTTCTGTGATCGTATACTTCTGTAATATTTCTGCATTTACAAGATCTGACGGTGCTTCTGCTTTCGCAATCTCATATGCTTTATCGCCGCTGTCCTTTGCACATTCAAAGGTTTTCTCCGTTACAGCTTCTGCAGCTTCATCTGCAAAAACAAAGTTCTTACTCTGTAATGCAACTGTAAAAATCAGTTGTTTGTCGTTTCCTGCATTTGCATCATTAAAATGTACATTGCTGATCTTATAATCACCTGCAGCAATATCGATAGTGTCCTTACCATTTTCCTTTAAGAAGGTTACTGCCGTAAGCTTTGCTTTATCAGTTTTGTCATACACCCTGTTCACACTGTCCGCTGCCGGATTCACTACCCCGAAAAGCTTCATCGGTGCGATCGTTACTTTCACGCTGGCTGGTTCGCTATCCTTATGGTTCTTGTCACCAATGATCTTATACCACACAGCATAGGTACCTGCATCGGTTCCTGTCGGGATATCATCGGTATATGTTCCGTCCTGCGTGAGGCTGTACTTCATAACGCCGTCAGATGTGCTTCCTGCTTTGATCAGATCCTGTGCATTCCCCGTGTAGGAAAGGTTCTCTTCCGCCTGCGGAGCAGTACCGTCTGCCTCTGCTTTCTCAACAGTCACAGTTACATTCTTACTGGCTACCGCATATCCGTTCGCAGTCGCGATACAATAGAAGGTGTAGGCACCTGCGTCAAGTCCGGTATTTAATTGATAAGTGTCTGTCGTTGCATCTTTGATCGCTTCCGCACTGCTTCCCTTGATCTGATACCATTGATAGGTAACCTTTTCCGCACCCGTATTTTCTGATCGGGAAACTACCGCTGCCGTAATGCCTGGTGTGTTTGCCGTATCGTATCCGTAGACCGTAGTTTCATTTTTGACCGTAAGACGCAGGCTCTCGATCGGTGCCTGTTTCACGAAAACATTGCTGATCGTTGTTCCGTTAAGTTCCCCTTCGCTTGCCCAGGTATCATCTGTTTTTTGGAAACCATAGCCTTCCGGCAGCAGGTCTTTCAGCCAGCCGCTCGATAAAGTCAGTGTACCGATCGTGGCTTTGTTTTCTCCATTATCCTGAATCTTCACACCTTCCACTAAACAGGTGATGTTTTTAATATTAAATCCGTTCAAGTCTAAGGTAACGGCATGTTTTATCTCATAGTTTTCAGAGTCTACTGCTGCTTCATCCAGTGGAGTTACTGTATCTCCGTCTTCGGCATTAGCAATAGCATCCGCCAGTGTTGCATAATATTTGTCTGGCCCTTCTTTGCTCACCTTTACGTTAACGACTGAATTACAGTAGGCACACTTGTAGCCGCCATCCATATCAGTCGCAGTACCGCCGTGTGGGCATTTTACAACCTTGACATTGTAGATTGCCATGTCATCTGATTTCTTTGTGTATTCCACAAATTCCCCTGTGTCAATGTATTGGAACGCATAGCCCGTTTCAAGCATACTGCTAAACGGTTCACCCTCGGAGTAGTTCGTCGTTATCACAACGCTGCCATATGTGCCACCCTTCAGCTTGCTTTTTACGCCAGGTGACGGCCAGTTATAAAGCCTTAAGCTTCCAATGGTACCTGTATTTTGTCCAACAATCAGGGTACTTTCCGGATTCGGCTGTTCATTGCCGTTCTTACTCAAATCCACCCTGCTGATATTGTCATCTTCGCCGCCACCCCATTCGCTCAGATCCAGCGTAGCTTTCTTATCAACGTTCAAATTTCCATTGGTTATAAAACTACCACTGCCGATGATATTTAACCTACTGGCGGTGTGCACCTTATTGTCTTGGTCACTCCCGACTAGAATCCATCCATCATTGATCGTATGCCCTGCCAAATCCAGTGTAACTGTTGTATTATCACCGGTAATACCCGAATACTTCCTACTATGGTCAACATCCTTCAGCAAGGTGATCGTTGTGCCATCCACTGCCTCATTCATTGCCGACGTAAAGTCTGTGCTGTAGGTGACCACACCAGCCTTTGTCACCTTCACGACCATCTGCGTATTGCAAGTCTTGCAGGTATAGATGCCATTGTTTTCGGTTACCTCAGACGCTTCGTGTGGGCAGGCATAACCGCAGATGGTACATCTGCCATCTGCAAAGGTTTTGTGAGAACAGGTAAAGCCGCAATCACATTTGTATTCGCTCTCTGCTTTGCAGCTATGTTCATGTGCCACGACTGCCATGCTTTCGGTGGATGCATTGGTGATGTATGCCTCTGTAACATATTCATATTGATCTGCAGCAGGGATTTTCACCTCATCCTCATCTGTGCACTTTACAAAGGTAGTGCCTGTCGGCAGATAATCTGCCAAGGTTTTGCCCTCTGGCACTTTCAGACCAGTCAACAGTGCTGTGCCCTCACTGAGGGTCAGGCTGCCGCTTTGCAGGTCAATGGAGTGGTATATCTTGTTGGGACCAGCCTGGCCGCCCCTAATAGAAACATCCTCTCCTACAATCAGGCTGCCGCCATTGACCACAACACCTGCGCGCGCATCAGAGGTGGAGCCGTTCTGATAAAGGTTCCCGTTTTTCAGTGTTACCTCGCCTCCGGTGACTGTCAGTGGAATCCTGGCATTTTGATCATCAGAAAAATTTCCACCCCATGATTGACCGTTCATGTCAATGATCACTGTGCCATCTGCAACATCGACATGCTCTGCCACCTCCTGTTGCAATGTCACCGTACCGCCACTTTCCTTGGCCGCATCAATGGCTGATTGCAGGAACGCATATTGTACCTCATCATAAGCCGCTGCAAGCAGCGTCCCACATGTCTTACACACAATGTAAGCCGCCCCGCTTGGATATGTTTTACTACCAGTAAAGTCATGCTTCTCTGTTGCTTCTTCATAATAATCACATTTGCGGCACTTCCGGCTGTGAGTCAGACCATCAGCGTTAGCACTTATCACGAGGTCATGAACCTCCGTCTCCATTTCCTTGCCGCAAATGCAGTATCCGGTATGTCCGCTTTCCCCATTGGAAGTCCAGGTTGAAGTACTATGTTTCTCGCGTCCACCACCAAGACTACACAACGTGCATATTTTTTCGTGATTATTTAAGTCCTCATCATAGCAATCATACTTCCACACATGCGCAGTGCACTGCTCAACAGTAAAGGAAGGCTTGTTGTAGAAATCGAAAAAGCCTTCGTATATTGTACCGTCACTTGCAACACCCTTCCACCCCGAAGATTTTAGTATGGCAACATCAATATTATTTTCGGATCTTGCACTTATCGCATACGGTTTACCACTGGCCCGAAGCTTTCCCCCATATACACAGAATATCACAGCGCCGCTTTCCTCATCCAGCTTCAACGCATAACCCTGATCGTTAGTAATGGACATCCGCCCTGTCTGCCCCTTTTGTCCGTACAGATCCAGTCCCTTATTTTTATTATCGTCAGGTTTAAGGGTTATACCACCGTTGATGGTCAGGTTTGCTCCGTCACGGAGAATGATCGACGTCTGTCCCGTCACAGTCACATCACCGTTAATCGTCACCTCCCCTGTGACCACATACCATCCTGCCGTCAGCGCCTTGGATTCACTGGTAATTTCCGTGTAATCCGTACAGGTTTTCTCCTTAACGTGAAATTGTGTGTCGATATATGTCACACTGCCATTGGCATTTTGCGCTGTCTCACTACTCTCTGCCCATGCCGTCGTCGGCATCATGGACAGACATAGTATCAGTGTCAATAGTAAACTTACCAATCGTTTTTTCATAAAAATATACTCCTCCTCTTTTCCTTTTTTGCAGATGACGATTTTTATAAAGCCTTTTTATCATCCATAACCAGAAACATTGTAAGACTTATAGTCTCATTTTATATTAACTAATCTGCACTTTTCTGTCAACCGAAAAAAAGAAAAGAGGTGTCGCAATTGGCTAACACCTCAGTATTTTATATATTTCATTGGAAATTTAAGATCTGTTGAATTTGCTCTTTCTATCTTGTTTCCCCTTCTTTATTATCCTGCTGTTGAAGGTAAAACATTGCCTTTTGAGTTTCAATCTCTGCTTTCAGTTCTTCTTTTGTCGGCAGATATAATTTGTATTTTGAAGCAAATAACTGTTCGTTTTCGTGCATAACAGAATAACGGGCAATATCATCATCTGTATCGGAGCAAAGCACAATACCGATTGTCGGATTGTCGCCCTCACTGCATTTCAATTCATCATACATACGGATATACATATCCATCTGTCCTACATCTTGATGTGTTATCTTCTCCGTTTTCAAGTCGATAAGGACAAAACATTTCAGTATGTAATTGTAAAACACAAGATCAATATAATAGTCCTGCTTCTCCGTATGAATATGCTGCTGCCTTGCCACAAAAGCATATCCCTTTCCAAGTTCCATCAAGAACTTCTGCAAATTAGAAAGGATACTTTTCTCAAGGTCACTCTCTGTAAAATCTGTATTCTGAGAAAATCCTAAAAACTCTGCAACTACCGGATTTTTGATAAACTCCAACTTATCATTCTGATATGGTGCTGTCAGTTCCTTCATTTCACTTTCTACAAACTCTTTTTTCTGGTTTTTAAGCATACGATAATAATACTGAGAAGAAATATTCCTCTGCAAAGTACGGACACTCCAAGTCTGTTCTGCGGCTTCCTGCTCATACCAGTCACGAGCTGCCTTATCTTTAACCTGTAATAATGTTACATAATGTGACCAAGATAATAGCCCAACGGATTTTCCAGACGGTGTCTGGAAAATTTCAGGATAAGTCTTATAAAAAGAATAAAAACTATACAGATTCGACTTTGTATAACCTTTTCCATATTCAGCCGATAATTCTTTTGCTAACTTTTTTATAATTTCAGCTCCATATTTTGCCCTATCCTCGCCCTGCAATTCTTCACTTGCAATTCTATAACCAAGAAGCCAATTTCTCTGCACAAGCAATGAATTAACCGCCCGATATGCTGCTTTTTGTGAGGACTCAATAATCCCACACATATCCTTTAAGATGTCATCGGTTTTAACAAAATTATCCATAAAACTATTTTGACCGTTTTTTTCTAATTTATTCGCCATAGTTATCGCTCCTTGGATTTCATTTTCATACATCGATTCAGTAAGAGTATCAAATAACACTCATTCCACTAAATCAAAACTGTCCGGATTATTCTGCAAGAATCTATTTACTGTACGTACCGCAATCTTTGCTGCCAGTGTTTCAATATTCCTTTTCCATCTCTCCATCTATTCCATACATTTTCTTGAATGCATCAAGATCTGCCTGATTCTTAATCAGCATAACCTCTTCTATCTTACCTGTATGAATGTCCTTAAAGCCCGCAACTTGCTCACCATTACATATGCTTGCCTTAATTACCGGTTTCTTATTTTCTTTGTCATATGTCTTTGTGACTGTCTTTTTCTTAAATAATCCCACTTTAAGCACCTTCTTTTGACTTTGCCATAATAAGAATATTATATTCTATTATCAGGATAAATCAATATCCTATCTGCGGCATCATTCCACTATTCCCTTTCATTGACTATTGCATTCTTCAAACCCGTAGCAGTAATCCTACACACTGCCCCACCATCAATTACAAACATAATTTTCCCTTTTGCTTTATCCCCGATCTTGTCATACTTATTATCTGGCTCTTTCTCAAGCTTGACCTTCATGCCTTTTTTCATAAAATCACTGCCAAAATAATGATCGCAACCTGCTATTGTAAAATAAAGTTCTTCCATAACAATCTCCTCTTTTCAAAAAAATAAGAACCAGTAAGAGTTTATCTCTTATCTGATTCTTATTATAAATGATAAGGTGTCCCATAAACACACCTTGTATATCGAATTAGTGTTCTGCATTGCGATAAAACTGCACAAGAAAAGGACGCAGGATATTACTCCCACGTCCTTACATCTATCTGGCTTTAGCTAGCATCTACATCGGGACAAAGCCTATCCATCACGCCCATGTTCTGTGCTGTATATTTAATTGTTTTTCCATCTATGCAT
>CAKRES010000006.1 GCA_934317845.1 uncultured Lachnospiraceae bacterium | reverse complement strand
TTCACTCTGATCTGTAATAGATCAGTGAAACTTTTAAGTCATTTTCAGGTTTGTCTCATTATTTAATTATCAAGGTTCAGACCTCACTTTGTAGAAGTCCGACGGAGAAGGAGGGATTTGAACCCTCGCGCCGCTATTAACGACCTACTCCCTTTCCAGGGGAGCCCCTTCAGCCACTTGGGTACTTCTCCAAGTATAAGTGCCTGTTTTATTGCTCTCGCAATAAACGGAGAGGGTGGGATTCGAACCCACGCGCCCTTGCGGACAAACGGTTTTCAAGACCGCCTCGTTATGACCACTTCGATACCTCTCCATGTTCATCCTGCGATAAACTTTGTTATGTTTTGTTGTCATCTCTTGCCGACGACAAGTGATATAATACCACCTTTATTTTGTCATGTCAACACCTTTTTTCAAAAAATCTAATTTTTTAAATAGGCATTTGCAATCACCATATCTTCCGGGGTTGTGATCTTGATATTCCTGTAATCTCCGGGGATTACATACACCTGTTTTCCCCCATATTGTTCCATGACCATCGCATCATCCGTAATATGGTTATCTTCTTTCTTCATCATTTCATCATATGCTTTTTTGATCTCTTCATACCGGAAGGTTTGAGGAGTCTGCACCTGATAAAGTTCACTGCGGTTCGGTGTCGCTGTTGCTATCCCATTCTCCGCCACCACTTTGATCGTATCCTTGACCGGAACAGCTACAATACAAGCTCCTTTCTTTTCTGCATTCTGAATAGATGCTGTGATCATTTCCTGCGTCACAAATGGTCTTGCCCCATCATGGATCAGAACAATGTCACACGGTGCAGCAGCTTGCAAGCCGGCATATACGGAATGATACCGTTCCTTTCCGCCCGCCACTATTTTATGTACCTTTTTCAGATCGTATTTTTCTACTAACTCCTCGCAATATGGAATCTGGTTTTCTCCTGTCACCAGTACAATGCGGTTCACTCCGCTCTGTTCCATAGCCCGCAAGCTATAATATAATAGTGGTTTTCCACCAAGTTCCATAAACTGTTTGGCTGTTTTGGATCTCATGCGGTTTCCCTGTCCTGCTGCCAATACAATTGCAACTACTTCTGCCATTTTGCTCCCCCTTATCGTCGTTCTCCTATTTTTAAATTAGGCACTGCATTCAGATCCCAGCCATGTCTGGTTCCTTTCCGGTACTCATAATATCCGGCAACTCCGATCATGGCTGCATTGTCCGTACAATAGATCGGAGATGGATAATAGAATGATTTTCCTTCTTTTTCGCAGGCTTCTTTCATTGCCGCTCTTAAAGAAGAATTGGATGCCACACCTCCTGCGATCGCCACTTGATCGATATGCAGATCCCGTGCGGCAAGCATAGTATGTTCTACGATCACATCAATCACTGCCTGCTGGAAAGAGGCTGCAACATCCGCCCTTATCGGTTCAACCTGCTTCATCTGACATTGATTCAAGTAGTTTAACACTGCTGACTTTAACCCACTGAAGCTAAAGTCATAGGGGGAACCTTCAATCTTTGCTCTTGGAAATGCGATGGCTTTGGGATTCCCTTCTTTGGCAAGTGCATCTACTTTAGGCCCCCCCGGATAGCCCAATCCGATTGCCCGTGCAACTTTATCAAATGCTTCTCCTGCTGCATCATCATGTGTACGACCAATGATCTCATACGTTCCATAGTCCTTTACCAGTACCAGATGAGAGTGTCCGCCAGATGCCACCATACACAAAAATGGTGGCTCCAACTCTTTATGTTCAATGTAGTTAGCAGAAATGTGTCCTTCGATATGATGAACCCCCACCAACGGAATGTCTTTGGCATAGCATATGGCTTTGGCTTCCGCTACTCCGACTAACAGTGCTCCTACCAGTCCCGGTCCATACGTCACTGCAATTGCATCCAGGTCATCAAGCGTACAGTCAGCCTCTTTCAATGCTTCTTCAATCACCTGATTAATCTTTTCAATATGTTTTCTGGAAGCAATCTCCGGTACTACCCCTCCATAAAGCGTGTGAAGTGCGATCTGTGACGAAATCACATTGGAACACACTTCTCTTCCATTTCTGATCACAGAAGCCGCTGTTTCATCACAAGACGATTCGATCCCCAGTATGATTGTATCCCGTTTGTTTTGTGTTTCTTCCATCTTCTTCTCCTCACTATCTGCTATTCCTTTTCCTTGGAGGATTCGGAACTATTCTGCCATCCAAGTATTTTCCATTGTTCGCCTTCCATCACTAACAGATAGGTCTGTGTTGATTTCGGATACTCATTTCCATTGCGGATCGTATAGGTTGCATCGACCTGCGCTACCTGTCTGTCATTTATCGTTTCATACTCTACCTGGCTGGATTCCTCCACTACATAATTTGTAATCTTATTTTGTTCCTCGCCGGAATTCTGTATTTCTTTTTGCAATGCCTGTACCTGTGCCTCTTCTGTATTATCCGGATCATTGCAAAGCTCTGTAGCATACAGTTTTCTCATCTGCGCCACAAGCTGTGTCAACTGTTTTTTTTCCGGGTGCTCCGTATAGATGCAGGTCAACATTCTACTGTACAGATTTACGACATCACGCGCACCATGGGGATATTCATTCTTTAAATCATAGAGGATCAGTTCATCTGCTTCGGTCAGTTTCTCACTCTGTGTTTTTTTTGCACTGCGGTCTCTCACATAAGCGTACCCCGCAAGAATGATAGCACAAACCAATACAACCATCACAAGTGTTTTCGTTGTCTTTTTATCCATCATCTATTCCTCACTCCTCTTCAAAGTCAAGCTCCATCGTTTTCCCATCTTTGCCAAGATATGTTTCAGGGAATATTTCCCGTACCTGCTTCAAATACTGCTCCGGATATACAAGGGACGGACTATAGTGTGTCAGCCACATCTGCGATGGCTGCGCTTTCTTTGCCAGCTGTGCCGCTTCATAAAAGGTCATGTGTTTGTGTTCCCTCGCCTTTGCCTGTTTGTCTTCTTCCCCATACATTCCTTCACAGATAAACAGATCTGATGCCTTTGCATATTCCGCAATGACCGGAACCGGTCTTGTGTCTGTACAGTAGGTAATAGACAGTCCTTTTCTTGGTACACCAAGCACCATATCCGGTGTATATCTTCTACCATCCATTTCCACGATATTACCTTTTTGCAATGGATTCCAACACTTTACCGGAATACCCAACGCTTTCGCCTTTTCCACTTGGAATTTTCCTTGTCTTGCCAGACTGATGCGGTATCCATAACAGGTTACATTGTGTTGTACCCGGAAAGCATCTATTTTTAATCCCAGCAATTCAAACGTTTCTTCTTTGCTGTTGATCTCTATAAATTGAATCGGAAATGGGAGTTCCGGTGCTACAACTCGCAGTGAATTGACCACCCGCGCAAGTCCCTTTGGTCCGATCAGGGTAAGTGGATCTTTACGGTCTGCATTTCCCATTGTGAGCAGCATCCCCGGCAGTCCACTGATATGATCGCCATGAAAATGTGTAAAACAGATCACATCAATGGGCTTAAAACTCCATCCTTTCTCCCGTACCGCGATCTGCGTACCTTCTCCACAATCGATCATAATGGTACTTCCATTATAACGCACCATTAACGAAGTCAGCCACCGGTTTGGCAGCGGCATCATTCCCCCGCATCCAAGTAAACAAACATCTATCATTTTCTTTCCTCATTTTCTGTACTATTAAATCAATTCATTATAGCACATCTTAGGTAGCAAGAAAACCTTTCATTTTCTCAGCCTTTTCAAGATAAATACTCTGTGCGCTCTGTAATTACCGGAGGTATCATCAAAGTTTTGATAAAGCGATCATAACACGCTTCGCACAACACCAGACTGTGATGTTCTCCGTCTTTCTTTGAAAAATATCCCCAGTCTTTTTCAATGTAGAGAAAATCTTTTTTCGCTACTGCATGTTCCACGACATATACCGTTCCACATTTATGACATACGATCTTTGCTTTCTCCATCTTGGTTCTCCTTTTCCAAAAAATAAAGCTGCCCATAAGACAGCTTTATTATATAAGATAATGCAATTTCTTCCTAGTGGTAAATACTGTTAGATAACGCTTACAGCAACCCTTTTACCGTTTCCACAACATGGTCTACTGTGAATCCAAATTTCTCAAAGAGCAGATTGCCCGGTGCAGATGCACCAAAGGTTGTCATGCCGACAGTTGCTCCATCCAGTCCGACATATTTATACCAAACATCAGTATTCGCTGCTTCTACCGCTACACGAGTGCGTACTTTCTTAGGAAGTACACTCTCTTTATATGCCTCAGACTGCTGTTCAAACAATTCCATAGACGGCATACTTACTACACTGAAATCAATTCCATCGTTCTTTAACGTTTCCTGTGCAGCGATCGCAAGCTCTACTTCTGAACCAGACGCCATCAAAATACCATCCGGAATCTCTTTTTGTGCTTTTGATACGACATAACCACCCTTTAAGGCTTCCTTGGATGATCCCGGCAACTGGGAAAGATTCTGTCTGGATAATACCAATGCTGTCGGATTCTTCTGATTGGTTACAGCATAATACCAACCTGCTGCAGTCTCCGTGGCGTCTGCCGGACGATAAGTAACAAAGTCCGGAAGTGTCCGGAACATCGCAAGCTGCTCGATCGGCTCATGTGTCGGTCCATCTTCTCCTACTCCGATACTGTCATGTGTCAGCACATAAATAGCAGGAATCTTCATCAACGCAGAAAGACGTGCCATTGGTTTCAAATAATCACTAAATACAAAGAAAGTAGAAACAAAACTCCGGAGTCCGCCATGTAACAGTAACCCATTACCAATTGCTGCCATGGCAAGCTCACGCACACCAAAATGGAAATTTCTTCCAGAGTAGTCTTCCTTACAGAAATCTCCTGCATCTTTCATATAGGTCTTTGTAGATGGTGCTAAATCCGCAGAACCACCAACCAAATTTGGCATAATGTCTTTTAATTTGTTAATACACTGACCCGATAAATTACGGGTTGCATCTGCCTTGTTTGCAAAGCTCCAATATTCCTCATTCTCATAGAGTGCTTCTGCATCTACCCCATTTTGATACTGTTTGAAAAGCTTTGCTTTCTCAGGGTATTTCGCTGCATAGTCTTCCATCATCGCTTCCCATGCCTGCTGTGTTTTTTCTCCTTCTTCTGCAAGCCGGTGATAGTTGTCATATACATCCTGAGGAACAGAAAATGGTTCCTCATCCCAGGAAAGATTCTCTTTCAATGCTTTGATGTTATCCTCACCCAAAGGCTCTCCATGTGCACTTGCCTTGCCCTCTTTTGCCGGGCAGCCGAATCCGATCTTCGTGTTGATCTTAATGAAAGATGGTCTTTTTTTGTCTGCTTTTGCTTCTTCGATGGCTGCTCCGATCGCATCTAAATCATTGCCATCTTCTACTTCTAATACCTGGAATCCGAAGGATTCAAAACGTTTTTTTACGTCCTCACGAAACGCAATATCAGTTCCACCTTCAATAGAAATATTGTTGGAATCATACAGCACAATAAACTTATGAAGTCCCCATGTTCCTGCTAAGGAACCTGCTTCATAAGATGTGCCCTCCATCATACAGCCATCTCCTGCGATCACATAAGTATAGTGATCCACAACAGGGTGTCCCTCTTCGTTAAACTTTGCAGCCAGATGTGCCTCTGCCGCAGCCATACCAACGGCTGTTGCAAATCCGGCACCAAGTGGTCCTGTTGTCGTCTCCACTCCTACGGTGTGACCATATTCCGGATGTCCCGGTGTCAAAGAATCCAACTGTCTGAAATTCTTAATATCATCAATCGATAACTCGCCATAACCAAACAAATGAAACAAAGAATAAAGCAGCATAGAACCATGTCCTGCAGACAACACAAACCGATCACGATTGAACCATTTTGGATCTTTAGGATTATGATTCATATGGTGTGCAAACAATTCATATGCCATAGCAGCAGCTCCTAATGGAAGTCCTGGATGACCGGAATTGGCCTTCTGGATTGCTTCTGCTGATAAAACACGAATTGCATTTACTGATTTCGTATCAATTGGTTTCATGAGATATCTCCTCTCTTTTTCATTGCTGTTACGCACAATCTGTGCATTTCCGTAACCATCATATACGATTTTGTTAAAAAAAGCAACCGGTCAGACCGATTCGATTTTTTCTTTGTTTAAATTCCGGATCATGATCACAGCATCCTCCACCGGATTCGTGTAATACCGCCTACGCACATGAATGCGTTCAAATCCCAGCCGCTCATACAGCTTTTGTGCGATCTGATTGCTCTGCCGTACTTCTAAATGAATAGACTCGATGCCATTTTTCTGTGCCAGCAAAAACATTCCTTTCATCAGTGCGGTTGCAATACGATTTCCCCGGTATTCCGGAAGCACTGCAATATGTGTGATGTCACCGGAATCAACAAACTGGATCAGTCCTACAAATCCTACGATCTGGTGCTCACACTCCGCTACCAGATAATGATTTTCCATGTATTGGAACAAGGAATCAAAGTCTTCCTTGCACCATGCATTCCTAATGCACTGCTCATCAATGTATGCAACTCTGCCACAATCGCGTGGCTGCATTTGTCGTATCGTAAATATCTTGCTCATATTCCCCACCTGTTAATTATTCTGTCCGTTTTTCAGTCGTTCCTTTCTCTCCCGTTCCGCCTGGGATAATCTTAAGTATTCCGGTGCAAATTCTGCTGCCGAAACGATCTTTCCCTCCTCATATCGTCTGGCGGCACTGAGCGCAACCGCTGCCGCACTCTGGTAACGATGGTGCACCGGTGCAATCTGAAATGGCTGCTTTACCTGACTTTTCAACTGGTCTGCGTAAACATCGACTCCATCCCCAAGGAACACAATGTTTTCTGCATCCGCCGGTAATGAAGTGATCAGCTCTTCCACCGGAATCACACACGCTTCGCGTTTACAGGTGCAGCCATCCAAAAACTGATACATGGCGGTGTATACCTGTGCTCTTCTGGCATCCATCATAGGACATATAACACCGTTTGCTTCCATTGCCTGATAAGCTAATCCTTCCAATGTTGGCACCGGAATCAGTGGAATGGATAATGCAAGGCCCAGACCTTTGGCGGTTGCACTTCCGATGCGAAGTCCGGTAAATGATCCCGGCCCTGCTGCGATCGCGATTGCTGAAAGCTCGTTTTTTTCTGTTTTCGTCATCGACATGATCTCATCGATCATTGGAAGCAATGTTTCCGAATGTGTTTTTTTAAAATTGACAGAATATTCTGCCCGTATCTGTCCGTCTACATAAAGTGCCGTGCTTGCTACAAGCCCGGAACTGTCAATTGCCAGTATTGTCATAGTGTTCCCTCTTTCGGCTGTATTATAATCTTTCGGTAATCAAATCCTTTTTCCAGATTCTTTTCTATTGTTACCACGATACGGTTTTTCGGTAAGATGTCCTCGATCAGGTTCGCCCACTCAATGAAGGTGACACCCTCTCCATAGACATAGTCATCAAAACCAATCTCGTCCATTTCCTCAATATCGCTAATGCGGTAAACGTCAAAGTGATAAAATGGAAGGCGTCCCTCCTCATACTCCTGCACAATAGTAAAGGTCGGGCTGCTGATCGGTTCCTCAATCCCCAGTCCTTTGGCAAACCCTTTGGTGAACACGGTTTTTCCGACACCAAGATCACCTAACAGACAATATACTTCGCCTGCCTTTGCCTTTTGCCCCAGCGTCAGTCCCAATTCATAAGTTTCTTTTTCTGAAAAACTTTCTACTATCATCTGTTCTTCCCACCTCACTAAAGAATCATAGTCAACTGAATACGCTTTTTCTGGGTATCAACATTCATTACTTTCACATCCACAATATCCCCTACACTCACAACATCAAGAGGATGCTTGACAAATTTCTTATTGGTCAATTGGGAAATGTGAACCAGTCCGTCCTGATGCACTCCAATATCCACAAATGCACCAAAATCAATGACGTTGCGCACAGTTCCTTTTAGGATCATGCCTTCTTTTAAGTCTTTCATTTCCAGCACATCGGTTCTAAGGATCGGCTTTGGCATCTCATCACGTGGATCTCTTCCCGGTTTCTCCAGTTCCGATACAATGTCGGTCAGTGTTAATTCTCCGACACCAAGTTCTTCGGAAAGCTTCTTTATATTGCCCAGCTCCTTCTTTAATCCTTTTACCCCTTTGGCAGTCATCTGTTCTATCTCATATCCTGCACGGGCAAGAAGCGCATTTGCTGTCTCATAAGATTCCGGATGTACGCTTGTCTGGTCAAGCGGGTTATCCCCGCCTGAAATGCGGGTAAATCCGGCACACTGTTCGTATGCCTTCGGTCCTAATTTTGCCACTTTCAGAAGCTGTCTGCGATTTGTGAACCGTCCATGTTCTTCCCGGTAAGCTACAATGTTTTTGGCAATCGTCTTGGTGATACCAGAGATATATTCCAGTAAGGAAGCGGATGCCGTATTTAAATCCACCCCGACTTTATTCACACAATCCTCTACAACACCAGTCAGCGTTTCTGACAGTTTTTTCTGATTCATATCATGCTGGTACTGGCCTACACCAATCGCTTTCGGATCGATCTTTACAAGCTCTGCCAATGGATCCTGCAAACGTCTGGCAATCGACGCTGCACTACGCTGTCCTACATCAAATTCCGGGAATTCCTCTGTTGCCAGCTTACTGGCAGAATATACGAAAGCACCTGCTTCATTTACAATGATATACTGCACCTTCTCCGGAATCTCTTTCAGCAGTTCTACGATCACCTGCTCGGATTCTCTTGATGCAGTACCATTTCCCACCGAGATCAGGGTAATGTGATACTTTTTGATCAGGTTATGCACCGTCTTTTTGGCTGCCTCAACTTTAAATTGCGGGGCAGTCGGATAAACAACCACAGTATCTAACACCTTTCCTGTCGCATCTACTACAGCCAGCTTACATCCGGTACGAAATGCCGGATCCCATCCAAGTACTACCTGCCCTTCGATCGGCGGCTGCATAAGAAGCTGTTCCAGATTTTTTCCAAATACATGAATGGCACCATCCTGCGCACGTTCTGTAAGTTCGTTCCGGATCTCCCGTTCAATGGCAGGGGCGATCAGTCTGGTGTAGCTGTCTTCTATTGCCTGCTCCAAATACGGATCGGTATAAGAATTGTCCTTTTTCATCACATGATTTTTCAGATAGCGGCACACCTTGTCCGTATCCATCTCCAGCTTCACCGTCAAAAACTTTTCTTTTTCCCCACGGTTGATCGCAAGGATCTGATGTCCGGCAAGTTTCTTGACCGGAGAGGAAAAGTCATAATAGGTTTCATATACCGAAGTCTGTTTCTCATCTTTTGCCTTTACTGCAAGGCTCCCCTCCTTTTGTGTCAGGGAACGGATGTAGGTACGGTATCCGGCATCCTCTGAAATGCACTCCGCAATAATATCCATGGCTCCGGCAAGTGCCTCTTCCACTGTAGCTACTTCCTTTTCTTCTGATAAAAATGCCTGTGCATATATTTTGGCATCTTCGGTAAGCTTTTGTTTTACCAGCACCTGTGCCAGTTCTTCTAAACCTTTTTCTCTGGCGATCATGGCTCTGGTACGACGTTTTGGTCGATACGGCAGGTACAGATCTTCTACCGCTACAAGTGTTTGCGCCTGCTCGATCTGTTTTTTCAGTTCTTCTGTTAATTTTCCCTGTTCCTCTATGCTCTGTAATACCTGATTCTTTTTCTCCTCTAAGTTTCTAAGATAGGTCAGACGTTCCATGAGTGTACGAAGCTGCTCATCATTTAAGTTGTCTGTCACATCCTTCCGGTAACGGGCAATGAAGGGGATCGTATTTCCCTCGTCGATCAGTTTCACTGCAGCATCTACCTGTGCCAGCCGTACTCCCAGTTCTTTCGCTATCGTTTCATTGTTATTCATGATGTTTTTATCCTCTTTTCCTCTTATACATAAAGCACTAATTCCTTCCCCTCCGGCACATACTGCCGATAAGAAACATGTGCCATATCAAACATTTTCTTGGATGCGATCGTAGCCACAGAATCCGCATATTTATCACTGATATATATGACCTCTTTGATCCCTTTCTGAATGATCGCTTTGGCACATTCATTGCATGGAAATAGTGTAACATAAAGTCTTGCTCCGCGCAGAGCTCCACCATTATAGTTTAAAATAGCATTTAACTCTGCATGGCACACATAGACATATTTCGTCTCAAGAGCTTCACCTTCCCGCTCCCATGGCATCATGTCATCGTCGCATCCGATCGGCATACCATTATAACCTACCGTAAGGATCTTGTTATGCTCATCCACAATACAGGCCCCCACCTGTGTATGATTATCCTTGCTGCGCTGTGCAGAAAGCATGGCAATTCCCATGAAATACTGATCCCATGTAATATAATCCTGTCGTTTCATCTGTATCTCCTTATTTGGCTGTCACCTTGATCTGGTAAATTCCATTTGTCTTCTTGGTGTCTTTTGCGATCTTGATGTAGTACGTACCTGCAGGAAGCTTTACATTGTTTCTTGTCTTGATGCTCCAGTTAAATTTGGCACCTACATGTGCGATACTGATACCGGTGTAGGCACCATTGACACTATCCCCCGTCACACTTCCAACAATCTTTCCACTCGTTACATCTCCCTTTAAAGAAATGGTAACGGTAGATGGTTTGTTGATCGTAAATTTGTAGTAATCTCCCTTGGTTGTTGTGTCACCGAAAGTACAGATTCCTTTGTACCATTTTTTAAGTGTCATATTTGCTGCTTTGGAAAGCTTGGCTCCACTCTTGTCCTTTACAGCTTTAAATTTATATTTTACAGTGAAAAGTTCTTGTCCCGGCGTCGTTACTTTAATCCAGTATAGTCCCGGATCTACTGCATAAACTGCCTTTTCTGCAAAACATCCATCCTCTGTTCCGATCATTCTCTTTTTCGAGATTGCTTTTTTATTCTGGTCACACAAAGTTACATTTAACTTTCCTTCCACTTCATCGTATCCTTCTGTTGTACTGGAAATGAAAACCGGATCAAAAGTTACGGTTCCGCTTTTTTTCGTCTCAAAGGAATAATATGTTGCACCGTTTGGAATATCGACATAGCTTAACGTATTCTTCTTAGTCAGCACACGGTTGGTACCATCAAACTGCTGGGTAGAAAACTGGAAGACCGCAGACTTTCCACTCGTGTTGGTAAACGTCACGTAATAGGTCTGTGATTTAGAGATCTTAAAGGTATCCGTATAGTTATATGAACCGGATGCCGTCTTGTCACTGTTCTGTGTCAGATTGATCTTGGCAACCTCATTGGTACAGGCCGGATCACTGTAGATCGTCACTGCACCAGTTGCTCCATTATATCCATACATCGTAATATGTAATGCACCTTTTTTCAGATACATCATGCGGGTTTCATTGTTGATTCCATCATGCTGGATAAAGTATGTTTTAAAATGGCTGAACTCCTTGGAAAAATCGGAGGAATCTGTTCCTACCACATAAGTAGAGAGACGATCGTTATAAGGAGTTTTACTGTTATATCCTTCCAGCTCATCATATAATGTCGTTGCTTTCGGACTGATACTCATTACAACAAGTGCGCAGAAAGCTGTCAGAGCTACTGCAAAATACTTTATCAACTGACTCATTTTTTTACACATAATAGTCCCTTCTTTCTATCTTTTCGATGCGTATAGTATAGCATATTCCTTTTCTTTTGCCTACAAACTTAATCCGAAGATTTTATGAAGATTTCGACAAAAATTGTAACAAATATGTATAGATAACCAAAAAAGGAGACCTCCTATGCGGTCTCCCTTCTTCCTTCAACATCACTAAAACTCTGCACGAATCCGGTTCACGATCTCTCCGATCAAAGAAATCTTTGCTTCAAAATCGCACTCTTTCATATAGCCGGTCAAAAATGCTGTCTCATCCGGTTCCTGTGGGATGGAAACGAATGTTACTTCACCAAATGTTTTCTTTACTTCCTCTTCTTTTCCGGCTCCTTTAATCCTTACAAAAAACTGATACTGTGCCTGTTTGCTATCTGCCAGTGTAAGCTTCTCGCCAGAATAGCCTTCCATCACATTACGTCCCAGATTTTTAGCTGCTTCCACAACATCCGAAACAACTGCACTGGCAGTTGGCAGAGAACCCGCACCCGCTCCATAAAACATTACATCGCCCAGCATATTGCCTGTTACAAAGATCGCATTAAATACATCGTTGACACCCATTAACGGATGTGTATTTTTTAACATCATCGGTGCAACAGAAGCATAAATATCACTGCCACGTTTTTTACTGGAACCGATCAATTTAATTCCAGCCTCTAATTTCTTTGCATAAGAAATATCAGATTTTGTAATCCGCGTAATACCCTCTGTCGGAATATCTTCAAAGTCAACCTGTCTGCCATGTGCGAGTGAAGATAGGATCGCAATCTTACGGCAGGCATCATATCCTTCTACATCCGCTTCCGGATTCCGCTCTGCATATCCCTTTTCCTGCGCATCCTTTAAAACGGTTTCATAATCAGCATCCTCGCTGCTCATCTTGCTAAGCATATAGTTCGTCGTACCGTTTAAAATTCCCTTGATATCTGTAATCTCTTCTGAAGTCAGACTGGTAGATAACGGACGAATGATCGGAATTCCACCGCCAACACTTGCTTCAAAAAGGAAATTGATCGCATGATCTTTCGCAATCTGCAAAAGCTCTGCACCGTGTCTGGCTACCAGCTCCTTATTTGATGTACATACACTCTTTCCATGCTCTAATGCACTCTTAACAAAGGTATAGGCAGGCTCTACTCCTCCCATTACCTCAACAACAACTTTAATGTCGTCGTCCTTTAAGATCACATCATAATCGTGTACAATCTTTTCCTGAATCGGATCGCCTTCAAAATCGCGAAGATCAAGCACATATTTCACTCTGACCTGATCTCCCACTCTCTTGTCGATACTCTTCTGGTTTGTCTGCAATACTTTCACCACTCCGGAACCAACTGTTCCATAGCCTAAAACAGCAATGTTAATCATAATTTCCTCCTAATGTTTGCTCTTTTTATTCGTCATCCTCTGGTTTTAACATATCCAGCATCAGCTGACGCTCTTCGTCTGTCACTAAATGCTTCAGACTGATCAATACTATGATCTTTTTATCATCAAGCTCTGCCACGTGTCCAATAAAACCAGTAGATGAATTATTTAACACGTTTGGCCGCTCTGTAATCTTAGTTTCCTCAATGTTGATAATTCCGACAACCGAATCCACTTCAATCGCTACCGGAAGCTGATCAAGCATGACAATGATCAGTTTGGACGCCTCATCATATGGACGTTCCGGCAATGCAAATTTATTCCGGATCGAATAGACCGGAATCAGTTCTCCTCTAAGATTTAGTACTCCTTTTATATAGGAGGGTGCACCAATGACCGGAGAAATATTCTCGCATTTTTCGATTGCACGAACACTCATAATATCCAGACCATAATTCTGCCCCTCGATCATAAAACTAATCTGTGTTTTCGTCGCCATACTTACTCCTCCTCTTTCTTTTGTCCTGCCTGTATACTCTGCCATTTTAAATAAGCATTGATAAAACGGTCGATTCCGCCATCCATCACTGCATTGACATTGGCGGTTTCCTCCTGGGTCCGATGATCCTTTACCAAACTGTATGGATGCATCACATAAGAACGAATCTGGCTGCCCCAGCCATTCTCCTTTACATCACCACGGATTCCTGATACCTTCTGTTCATTCTCCGCTTTCTTTAAAAGATATAGCCTGGCTTTGAGCATCTTCATTGCCTTATCCTTGTTCATGTGCTGTGAGCGTTCATTCTGACACTGTACTACAATACCGGTAGGATTATGTGTAATACGCACTGCAGACGAAGTTTTATTGATATGCTGTCCGCCTGCTCCGGAAGAACGATAAAAATCTATCCTCAGATCATCCGGATTGATCTCCACATCCAGATCCGCCTCAATATCCGGCATTACATCACACGCTGCGAAGGTGGTCTGACGTTTTCCTGCGGCATTGAACGGAGAGATACGAACCAGACGGTGTACCCCATGCTCCGACCGCAGATAACCGTATGCATTTTCTCCGTTGATCTGCATCGTCACAGATTTGTAGCCTGTTTCATCACCATCTACATAGTCAAGTAATTCTGTCTGAAAGCCACGGCTGTCCGCCCATTTGGAATACATGCGAAGCAGCATATTCACCCAGTCACATGCCTCTGTTCCACCTGCTCCGGCATGCAGTGAAAGAATGGCATTACTCTCATCATATTCTCCCGTCAACAGGGTAGAAATCCTGAGTTTTTCAAACTGCTCCTCAAAGGTATGCAGCTCTTCCTCAATGTCTGCGATCAGACTTTCGTCCTCTTCTTCATATCCCATCTCGATCAATGTCTCGATGTCTTCATACTGCTGACTCAACGCCTGAAAGCCATCAATCTCCGCTTCTAATGTTTTGACCTGCTTCATAACATGTTGGGATGTCTCTACATCATCCCAAAATCCGGGCACTTCCATACTATGTTTTAAATCCTCTAACTTAAACTTTTTATTGTCTAAGTCAAAGTGAATCCCTTACTTCCAACAATGGCTCTTTATATCCATTCCAAGTTGCCTTGAATGCATCTAATTCTACCACGTAATCACCTCTTATCTTTTTTCTGTACTGCTTACACTAATTACGTCCACAGCACTGCTTATATTTCTTACCACTACCACAAGGGCATGGATCATTTCTTCCGATCTTTGCATCTTTTCTCTGATATGGGCCTTTGCTGGTACTGTCATCCTTATTTGTACCGGTTACTTTGGCAACCTCTTCACGCTCTACCTTCTGTTCAATGCGTACATTCATCAATGCCGTTGCAGTGTCGCGACGGATCTCTGCTGTCATTTCATTGAACATGTCATATCCAAGGAATTTATATTCCACTACCGGATCTCTCTGACCATAAGAACGCAGTCCAATACCCTGACGAAGCTGATCCATATTATCAATATGATCCATCCACTTCTTGTCGATCGTCTTGAGCAGGAATACACGCTCTACCTCGCGCATATGGTTTTCTCCATTTTCATCGAGTCCTGCTTCTTCTTCCTTCTGCTCATAAATGCCTTCTGCCTGTGCGATCAAACGATCTGCGATGGCTTCTTTATTGGCATCGATCATCTCTTCTTCCGTAAGCGTGATCTCGCCTAATGGGAAAATGTGTGATAATTCATTGAGTGCTGCAAGATCCCATTCTTCTACCGGAAGATCTTCATTGATCGCTTTGTCCACATATTCATGGATTGTTTCATGGATCATGCCGATAATCTTTTCACGCATATCTCCACCATCTAACACTTCCCGACGCTCTTTGTAAATGATCTCACGCTGCTCATTATTTACCTGATCAAAGTCCAACAGGCTTCGACGTACTCCGTAGTTGCTGCTCTCGATCTTCTTCTGTGCACGTTCTACCAGCTTTGTGATACTGCGGTGCTGGATCTCCTCCCCCTTTGGAATATTTAATGTCTCATACATAGACATAACACGTTCCGAACCAAACAAACGCATCAGATCATCTTCCAAACTCAGGTAGAACTTGGATTCACCCGGATCACCCTGACGTCCGGCACGTCCGCGGAGCTGGTTGTCAATACGACGTGCCTCATGACGCTCTGTACCGATGATCTTTAATCCACCGACTTCTTTGACGCCTTCGCCGAGTTTAATATCCGTACCACGACCTGCCATGTTTGTTGCGATCGTTACAGCACCGAGCTGACCTGCATCTGCAATGATCTCTGCTTCTAACTCATGAAATTTTGCATTTAATACTTTATGCTTAATGCCACGCTTATTCAGAAGCTGGCTTACTTCCTCGGACGCTTCAATGGAGATCGTACCAACCAGTACCGGTTGCTGTTTTTCATGTGACTCCATAATGTCATGTACTACAGCATCCAACTTCTCTGCCTTTGTACAGAATACACTGTCTTCATGGTCGATTCTCGCAATTGGTTTATTCGTTGGAATCACTACAACATCCATTCCATAAATATCACGGAACTCCTTTTCCTCGGTCAATGCCGTACCTGTCATACCGGCTTTCTTTTTGTACTTATTAAAGAAGTTCTGGAAAGTAATGGTTGCCAGTGTCTTGCTCTCACGTTTTACTTTTACCTTCTCTTTTGCCTCGATCGCCTGATGCAAACCATCAGAAAAACGTCTACCCGGCATGATACGTCCGGTAAATTCATCTACGATCAATACCTCATCATCTTTTACAACATAATCACGATCACGGATCATTAAAGCGTGGGCACGCAATGCCAGGATCACATTGTGATACATTTCTGCATTTTCCGGATCGGATAAGTTTTCAATCTTTAAGAACTTCTCTGCCTTTTCTACACCCTGAGCCGTAAGCATCACATTCTTGTCCTTCTCGTTAACGAGATAATCGCCGTCCTCTTCAATCTCCTCACCCATAATCGCCTGCATCTTGGTAATCTCACCATCTGAGGTACCACGCTGCATCGTTGTAGCAAGATAATCACACATACGATATAAATCTGTTGATTTACCACTCTGTCCGGAAATGATAAGCGGTGTTCTCGCCTCATCGATCAATACGGAATCGACCTCATCTACGATCGCATAATTCAACTCTCTTTGTACCAAGCGTTCTTTATAGATCACCATGTTATCACGCAGATAGTCAAAACCTAGTTCGTTATTTGTCGCATAAGTAATATCACAGTTGTATGCTTCGCGACGCTCGTCGGAATCAGAATCGTTTAATACCACACCAACGGTTAAACCGAGGAAACGATGCACTGCACCCATCCATTCCGCATCACGCTTTGCCAGATAATCGTTGACAGTTACAATGTGTACACCTTTTCCCTCTAACGCATTCAGATATGCAGGCAGGGTAGACACCAACGTCTTACCTTCACCTGTCTTCATCTCTGCAATACGTCCCTGATGTAAGATCACACCACCAATCACCTGAACACGGTAATGACGCATCTGCAGTGTTCTATATGCTGCTTCACGCACAACAGCAAATGCCTCTACTAAAATATCATCAAGCGTTTCACCTTCACTAAGACGCTGTTTAAAGTAGGGAGTCTTCGCCTTTAATTCCTCATCAGAAAGAGCAGCCATGTCATCTTCCAGATCCATCACTGCATCTACCAAATGAGAAATACGTTTTATTTCCTTTTCACTATGGTTACCAAAAATCTTTTCGACTAAACTCATTTTATTCACTCCTAATCTTCACGACATGCGTTACAAATTCGCAGGTTTTATTGTAACATGATAGGAAGGTGCTTTTCAACCTAATAAGTAGCAAATATTTCGGAAATATAGCAGAAGAAACCAACATTTTCACCATTTCTTCACAATTCCCCTGCTCCTGTTACGCACGACTCAAAGATCTCCCATCAAAAAACAGACCAGCAATCTGCTGGCCTGTTCTACATTCTTCCTAAAATTCCGGTTCGATCAATCCGTATGTATTTCCTTTACGCTTATATACTACATTGACATCATCCGTTTCTGAATTACGGAAAACAAAAAAGCTGTGTCCTAATAATTCCATCTGAATGCACGCCTCTTCCGGATCCATTGGTTTTACAGCAAACTTCTTGCTTCGGATAATCTGAATCTCTTCATCATCAAGATCATCGTCCTCTAAATACTCCGGTTTGAAATATTCTGCACTCTGCTTTTTATCTGCAAGCTTCGTCTTATATTTCTTAAGCTGACGCTCAATCACTTCCACAACCATATCAATGGATACATACATATCTGTACTCTCCTGCTCACCACGAAGGATATTCCCCTTCATCGGGATCGTAACCTCAATCTTCTGACGTTCCTTCTCTACACTAAAGGTTACATGAATCTCCGTCTCCGGAGTAAAATATTTCTCTAATCTTCCAATCTTATCATATACTGAATTCTTAAGTCCCTCTGTTACGTCGATGTTTTTTCCGCTAATAATATAACGCATAATGCCCAACTCCTTTACGTCTAAAATTACATTAAACCACTGCCATTGAGGCGCCTCCATATCACCCCTTGAACTTGTGTTTAACATGTTCTCATTATACCATACATAGTGTCACAAGAAAAGTAAAATCTCACTTGTTTTTCTAATATTTTTTACAATTCTCCCCTGTTTTTTTAATTATCTGTCAATTCATTTGTCAAGTGCAGATAGCAGTTTTTCTTCCTATTTTTCGATTTTCTACCAAACGCACAAAACAACGGTTCGGTAAAATTGATGTAAAAAGCCAGGTTATCCACATGACTTTTCGGTTCACAATGTTCATAAGTCCGTTCATAACTTATTTCATTGGACAGATCAGGCTTTTTCAAATGTGTATAAATAATTCATATATTTTCTTGTCTACTATCATTTTCTGCCCCAAATAACACATTATTTCACTTTACATAATACGGCATATTATGTAAACAAATCGAAGCATCCGCAAAATAAAAAAACCGATGGGAAAATCCCATCGGTCCTTTTTTAGATATTTACCGTACAACACGAACTGCCTTACATGGTGTTCTGTAGTTATATACACTAGTCTTGATTCCATCTTTACGGTTACTTGCATGAACAACCATACCATTACCAATATAAAGTGCAACATGTCCAATACCGCCACCATTGTTATAGAACAACAGATCACCTGGCTGTAAATTACTCAGGCTTACAGACGTACCATTACCTGACTGAGAAGCAGCAGTACGGCTAAGTCCATATCCAAAGTGTGCATAAACTGACTGTGTAAATCCAGAACAATCTGCACCGTTTGTTAAGCTTGTTCCACCATATCGATATGGGTTACCAACAAACTGTAATGCATAGCTTGCAATCTGGGAACCTAATCCACTGGTTGATGTGCTTGCAGATGAAACAGAAGAATTATTCGTAAAACTCGTTCCTGAATCGTTCACTGCTTTTTTGATCGCAGCTGCCTTCTGTGTTGGTTTGATAGAACTTACACTCTCAGAAGAAGTCTCTTTCACGGTTTCTGTTGTGATCGTAACATTCGCCGCTGCAGCAGCCTGTTCCGCAGCTAAAATCTCTTCGTTGGCTTTCTGTACCTGTTTCATCGTCAATGCTTTTCCGTATTCCCGTTTCACATCTACATAATCCGCGGATACATATCCCTTCAAATCACCGTCAATGCTGATCTTAAGCCAGCCATCTTTATATTCCTTTGTCACATCATACTCGCCGCCCTCAGGGATCAGCGTTACGATCTCGGAATCGGTACTCTTCTTTTGACGTACATTTAATGTTTCGGTATTTACAATAGCAGTTTTGGTACATACCTTATCCGCAAATGCCTTTGCCTCATCACCAAATAATAAGAAGTCGTTGCTTACCCAGCCGACTACCTTACCAGATTTGATCTTGGAACGACTCTTACCTTTCTTGAGCAATGTTCCTTTATCTCCCTTATACATCTGTCCGATGACTTCTGAATCTTTCTTTTTAGTTTTACGGACATTCAATGCATCATCCACATTAGCGGTTACGAATTTGGCATACTTACCGCTATCCTGTGTCGCATCGCCTGAGCTTGTAATGGCTACCGTTGGTGTCTCAGCTTCGATCGATTCCACATATTCGTTTACAGATAATGTAATACCTGCTACTGCTGTAGAGCTATATGCATTCTCTGCTTTTGGTCCAATTATAGTTCCCCCGACAATCAATGTTCCGGCAATCGCATACATTGCATACTTAGCTGCCTTGTTCAACATCTTATCGTACCTCCTAAAATCATCCTTTAAGAAAATTCTTTGTTCTACTTGTTGCTTGCGAGGCATATAATATACCTACAGCTTGCATTATAGCAAAACATATATCTTCTGTCAACCTTTCGGAAACACTTTGTTAATATTTCCGTAACAATTCTACTTTTTTGTCTCATTTGCAGTAAAAATCATTCCTAACCCACCGAACATCAAGCAAAAATCCGCCAGGTTAAATACAATATGGCAAAGCTTTCCCGGAAGCTTCGGAAATCGGATGTAGTCTGTAACTTTTCCATGAAGCAGTCTGTCATATGCATTACCCAATGCCCCGCCAAGGATCAACCCCATAAATACGGAAGCGAGAGTCCCCCTTTTCTTTTGAAATCCCGGTACGAAAAAGAAAAGCAATGTTACAACTGCAACTGTGATGGTATTTAGGATGCCTCTTTGTTCTTTTAACACTCCCATCGCAGCACCTTTATTATATAGAAGACATAGCTTCGCTTTTCCATGTAGCAGATCCCGTACTTCCCCTTCTGCAAGCGTTTGTTCCATTTTCCGTTTCAATGCGTAATCCCAAAAGAATATCCCTACTGCTAAAAGCAATATCATCATTACACATCCCCTCCTTACTGCATACTTTTTTGATAAAACATATCAGATCATGAACAAATGTCATGATCGTTACTTCTATTATTCTATCACAACTTGGGGGCTTTTCATTATTTTTTTATGTTTTTGCTTTGCCCCCTTGCATTCTATTCTACCCTTTGCTATAATTCATATAGTATTTAAAACTACATGAAACAGAAATTGTTACTTTATTATCTGTTTATTGATTTTTAGAAAGGATTTTTATTATGAATTTTCAGATTGTCAGTGATGGAGCATGCGACCTGCTCGCAGAATATACAAAACCAAACCAGGTATCTATCGTTCCCTTTTACGTAACATTTGATGGTGAACATTACGAAAAAGAAGGAGTTGGAATTGATCACGACGAGTTCTACCGCAGAATGGCAGAAAACCATGAAATTCCAAAATCTTCTCTCCCATCCGCACAGGATTATATAGATGCGTTTCTTCCTTTTGTAGAGAATAAAGAGCCTGTGATCTGTATTTGTATCACAAGCAAGTTTAGTGGTTCATATAATAGTGCAGTTGTCGCAAAGGACGAGATTTTAGAAAATCATCCGGATGCCAGGATTGAAGTCATTGACTCTACCTTAAATACAATGTCTGAGGCACTCCTCGTAGTTCAAGCAGTAAAAATGAGAGATGCCGGATACAGTTATGAAGATTGTATTGCCAAATTAAATGAGATCAAAACAACCGGACGTATTTATTTCACTGTTGGTTCTTTGGAATATCTGATCAAAAACGGTCGTATTGGAAAACTTGCTTCGGTAGCCGGAGATAAATTGGGAATTCAACCATTGATCGTTATGAAGGACGGAGAGATTTCTCTTGGCGGTGCAACAAGGAGCCGTAAAAAAGCAAAAGCAAGTGTTATCAAACTTTTAGAAAAATACTTTGAGGAACAGCATTTAAATCGTGATGACTATATGTTCTTAGTCGGAACCGGTTTTCAGCTTGAAGAAGCGGAAGAGTTTAAACATACCCTGGAGGAGGCTTTGCACATTACTTGCGAAACCATTCCTTCCAGAATAGGTACAACCGTCGGCTGCCATACCGGGCCTTACCCACTCGGTGTAGCGATCTTAAAAAAATACGATGCATAAAAATAAGGCTCATGTCACCGACATGAGCCTTCGTTTTTTAATCATCATAAATAATCGCGCACAAATATTTTGCCTTTGTTTTCAACTCCGGGCACTGTTTGTAATTCGTACCCACGATCATCTGTACCTGCTCTCCTTTTGAAGCAAAACGATGTACTTTACTGTATTGATCTGAGCCTACTGTAATTCCGGCAACATATGTTTCACACAGCTTATTGGCCTCGGTATCCAGTATTGCTACCTGCTGTCCCGCCTGTATTTCCTGCCGGAGCGTTCCTGTCATAAACAAAAATACTGCTTTGGAATCCTCACGGTCCATTTCACAAAATCCATCTATCGTCATAATCTTTTCCAGATGGATCCGAATGTTTTTATCTACTCTCATTCTGCCTCCTGCATTAGTGGAACAAGGCATCATATATACTCAGATCAAGTTCCTTACCATCTTCTGCATCCCAGTACACCTTTTTGTTCGTGATACGCGTCCTGGAATTGATGTATATATTATGCTTCTTTTCGCCTTTTTTACTATAGCTCTGAATCCGATAAATCCAATCATCATTATGAAGACTTACCGTTTCATCCTGATTCTCCACCCAGACGATCTCTGCGAGCTGCGTCATCAACTCCTGTGCCTTTTGATCGTCCAGTTCCTCTACATAGTGCGCATCGTCATTATGATAAATGCGTACAGCAGCAACATTATTGAAATTAAACTGTTCTTCTTTCTTCATGCATCCGGAAAGCGGACACAGCAGAAAAAACAGTAATACTATAATTCCGCTCTTTTTTACGATTTTTTTCACAACATCTACTCCCTATACGATGATCTAAATACGGAAGATACTGATATTTTCCGTCAATTCTTCTGACAAATGATGCAATGTTGCAGCCTGATCTGCGATCTCGCTGATCGTAGAAGTCAGTTCCTGTGCCCCTGCTGCCGTTTCCTTACTTGTTGTTGCATTCATATCTGCTGCCTCAGAAAGACCAGACATTGCATCTACCACGATCTTCTTTGACTGCTCCAGTGTGTTAGTATTGTCTGCGATACGATTGATCTCCTCGCTGGAGGTTACCAGTCCGCCATTGACTGCTTCAAATGCATTCTTGGTACGCTCTACTTCCTGACTCTGACGATCAATGATCTCATTGACACGTTCCATCGTTGCCACAGCCATTTCAGACTGCTCTACGAGATCTCCAATAATCTCATCGATAGAAGTAACAGACTCATTGGACTGTTCTGACAAATTTTTAATCTGTTCTGCTACAACAGCAAATCCTCGACCGGACTCTCCAGCTCTCGCTGCCTCAATGGAAGCATTTAACGATAACAAATTCGTCTCGCTGGCAATAGAAGCGATTAGCTCCGTTGCCTGACGGATCTTCTGCGCCGATTCGTTGGTCACATTGGTCTGTTCATGGATAACAGCAATCTCATTTTTTACTTTTTTAGAAATTTCTTCCAGATTACGGACAACTTCCACACCTTCTTCAGATGCTTTTCCCATCTGTGCAGAATTCTGATTCAGCTTTTCTACTTCTGCATTGGTCTCTTCGATCTTAACACCGATCGAATCCACCTCATTATTAACCTGCTGGGTTGTTTCAGCCTGTGTAAGTGCTCCAGATGACATGTTATTCATTGCCTCTGCCATCTCACCTGCAACTGATCCCGTCTGATCTGCCATTGTATCAAGTTTCTGTGCTGCTTCCGCTAACACACCTGTCGTCTGATTGATCTTTCCTACAACATTTGCCAATGATTCACGCACCTTGTCTACACCTTTGGCAAACATACCAAGTTCATCCTGACGGTTCAGATCCCTGTCCTCCACAGTCTGTGTCAGATCACCTTTGATCATTGCGATCAGGATTCCCACAAGCCGGTTCACGCACCGTACCATATTATTGACAACCGCCAGTACAAGAATCGTTACTAAAATTAACAATACAACGATCAGAACCCCCATACTGATCAGAACCTTAGAAAGCACTGCAGCATCCACTGATCCCCTAAAGCTGAAATTCATAAATAATACAGATGCGACCGCAACCACCAAAAACGGAAGCAATGAGATCAACATCATCTTTCCTTTTAATCCTAATTTCCTCATATGCATATCCTCCTACTATCACTACGTCGTATTACAGCTGCCTTTTTTGTGCAACATAAACAATATCAACCTAGCTTTCTTTCATTTTACTCATATTTTACCACAATAGAACATAAAAAAAAAGTAGGAAATATCAGTATTTTCACACTATTTAACTTGATTTTCTGATTTGATTTCGATAACATAGTAGAAGTATTTGAAATGGAGGGAAAAACGTGTCAAAAGAGTTCAATCAAAAACTTCCTGCTTTCGTAGAGCAGATTGCTGCCAACTACGAAGCGGAGGAGATTTTTTTTACAAAACCAGGTCTTGCCTTTCCCAGTAAAGACTCGATCATCACATTTTTAGAAGATATGCGCCGGCTGATCTTTCCAGGATATTTTGGAAACGAATCCCCAGCCGGACTAAACCCGGACTATTTTGTCGGACAGTCACTTCTTGCACTGGAGCATCGTCTGAACAAACAAGTTTATGCCGCACTGGCTTATACCAACAATGAACTACAATGTAATACCGCTTTACAGGAACAATCCGACGAGATCTGTCTTCATTTTTTTGAACAGGTTCCAATCATACAACAGATGCTGCTAAAGGATGTGCAGGCTGCCTTTGACGGTGATCCTGCCGCACAGAGCAAAGAAGAGGTGATCTTTTCCTATCCTGGTCTTTACGCAATTTTTGTATATCGCGTTGCTCATGCTCTCTACGAAGCAAAAGTTCCTTTTATCCCACGTATCATGACAGAGCACGCCCACAGCCAGACAGGAATTGACATCAACGCCGGAGCAACGATCGGAGAATATTTCTTTATGGATCATGGTACCGGTATCGTGATCGGTGAGACAACAATCATCGGCAACAATGTCAAGATCTATCAAGGTGTCACACTCGGTGCACTGTCTACCCGTATGGGACAGCAGTTAAGTGGGGTCAAACGTCATCCTACCATCGAAGACAATGTTACGATCTATTCCAATGCTTCCATTTTAGGTGGCGACACCGTTATCGGTGCAGGCTCCATCATCGGCGGCAGTGCCTTTATCATTGAATCTGTACCACCAGATACCAGAGTCATAGTGCACAATCCGGATCTCACCTTTAAAGGACCAAAGAAGGATAACAACTGGGAGATTTAAAATCAAATAATACGGCAGTAATGAAAGAGGAGCTTAGTATAGCTCCTCTTCTTCTTCACCTGGATAAACCAGTCCCCATTGTTTTCGTATCGTATCCATGATCTGCATCATACGAAGTGTCATGGCATGCGTCATTTCCGGTGGTTCCACTGCTCCTTCACTGATCGCTTTCTGGCAGGAACGGATTTCATATTCATAGCCTGTGATCTGTTCCGGTGCGGAAATTTCACGGATACAATTGCCCTTTGGGTCATATACACGGATTGCTTCAAAATTGTTGATATTATCCACCTCAATATAACCATCAGTTCCATAGATCACACCGCGACGATCCGTTGGTCCAAGCATAGATGCGTACAAATGTGCCATTGCACCACTCGAATAAGTCAGTGCCAGACTTTCCTGTGCATCCACACCGGAATCCAGTCGCACGACAGAGCTGGAAAGGTAACTGATGTCATAGCCTAATACCATCGTCGCAAAGGTCAGCGTATAAACACCAAGATCCAGTAATGCTCCACCTGCCAGCACCGGTTCTACCAAACGCTCTATGCCGGTCAGCTCATAGCCTAAATTGGCAGAGACCGCTGTAATCTCTCCGATCAGCTCATCTTCAAGCACTTTTTTTAATGTCTGCGCCATCGGCATATAACGCACCCACATTGCTTCTGCCAAAAAAGTATGGTTCTTAATGGCAAGCTCGATCAATTCTTCTGCTTCTTTCTGATTCACCGTAAATGCTTTTTCCACCAGAACCGGCTTATGATTGGTCAGGCAGAGCTTTGCATGTTCATAATGAAAGGAATGTGGTGTTGCAACATAGACCAGATCTACTTCCTCGTCTTTCACCAGATCTTCATAGCTTCCATAGGCTTTCTTTACATGGAAGCGTCTGGAAAAATTCACTGCCTTATTAATGTCACGGGCAGCTACCGCCACTAATGTTACCCCTTCCATTTTTTCAATCGTAAGTGCCATCGACTGTGCAATCTGTCCAAGTCCCATAATTCCAATGTTCATGTTTTTCTAGTTCCTTTCTATTACTGTAAAAATAAAGGTGAGCTGCTGCTCACCTTAGCTTTTTATTGACCAAACATTTTGTTCATGAAAGATTCCTGGCTATGTACATCCATCTTCTGTGCATACATCTTATAAAGATCTAATAGCTGTGCTTTGTTCCGGTCGGAAACATAGCGTCCCACGTCAAGGTCTTCCAGTCTGGCATTCGCTTCTGTCAGATTCAAGGAAGAATTACTTCCGTAGGCAGTTACCGCATCCAGTGCATTATACTGCGCTCCAAGTTTGGAGCGGGATGTCTCCACCTTTTCAAGAGCCTGATCGATCGTCTTCAGATCAAAGTCCTTCGTCACATCAAAATCTGCAATTCCAAGTGACTCCAATGCTGTATTCTCGAACTGGATCTTCATTCCGGAACCATCCGGATTGGTTGCGAGGTTCGCATCTGCCATACTTCCATCAAGCAATCGTTTCGTATTAAATTCTGTATTCTTCGCTGCGTCAGATATACCCTGCTTTAACTGGTCGATCTCCTGCTGGAAATGCATCCGGTCTTCCCCGGTATATAAAGCACTGTTGGACGCCTGCAGTGCAAGCTCCCGCATTCTTGTCAACATATCAGAGATCCCGGTCAAAGCCCCATCTGCAACTTTCAGCATATCCTGTCCGCTCTGTGCATTTCTGATACCGACATTGGTTCCTGCTATCTGACTTTTGGTCTTCTCAGAAATGCTCAGTCCTGCTGCATTCTTCGCCGCATCGACCTGCCCGGTCACAAGGCTTTTGGCATATTCTGATCTGGAAGACGTATTGCTGATATTCATAACATCTCACCCTTTCAAAGCGTTCTGTGCGCCTTTTCCTACTCCCATAAATTCTGCCTTTATTATACCCTTATTTCCCTTTTAACGTCAACCGAAAAATGCTATAATATGACGCAGAGATCAAACACAGGCTGCATGCTATATAACCATTGGCCTGCCAATTGCAATAGAAAATGAGCACAACAGGAGGATACTATGAACCGCAAGGAAATTAACGAGATCAAACGTCTTTATACAAAAGAAAATCAATGTATTACAAGAATCTGCGGATGCTTTGTCGATCCGGATAAAAATAAAAAAGTAGAGATCAAGGATGCCTTTTTATCTCTGGACGAGGAAGCACGCTTCAAATATCTGGACATTTTCAAAAAAACACTGTCCGGTACATTGGGAAAGAATCTGTTGCATATGGAATTTCCGGGAGAGGAAGAACAAGACGGCGGAACCCAGCATTTTCTAATGCAGTTATTACGAAGCGAATTAAAGGATACGGACGTGATCGACGCCTTTTATGACAAGATCATTGCACACTTGGATTATCCGGATAATTACTATATCATCCTGATCTACAATGCCTATGACATTCCGGCGGTTACATCGGACGGCTTCGGCATGGAGGATGCTTCTGATTATGTGCACTCCTTCCTTTTATGCAGCATTTGCCCGATCAAGCCGAGCAAGCCGGGACTTCACTATAACGCTGTGACAAATAACATTGAAAATAGTGTGCGTGACATGATGGTACAGCCTCCTATGCTGGGATTTACGTTTCCTGCCTTTAATGACCGCAATACCGATATCCACCACCTGCTTTACTATTCCAAAAATCCGGAGGAGATCAGCACAGCGATCACAGAGCTGGTGCTCGGCTGCCGGGTTCCGTTGCCTGCCAAGGAACAGAAAAATACCTTTAACACCATGATCGAGGAAAGTCTCGGAAGCGACTGTGAGTTTGAAACGATCAAAAGCATCCACACTAACATCAATGATCTGGTGGCAGAAAAAAAAGATGATCCGGAGCCTGTTGTATTAGACAAAACTGAAGTAAAAAATATTCTTGCCCAAAGTGGCGTAGCAAGAGAACAGATCACTACATTTGAGCAGGAATACGATGATACGATCACCAAGGACACTCCGCTTCTGGCAACGAATATTTACAGTCCGAGAAAATTTGAGATCAAAACACCGGATGTTACGATCCAGGTCAATCCGGAGCGTACCGATCTTGTGGAAACCAAAATGGTAGATGGGATTCCCTGTCTGGTGATCGAGATCAACGATCAGGTTGCAGTAAATGGCATCCGCTGCCAGACCGGAAACATGATCCGAAACAGTCAAAAAGAGGAATAGGAGGAGAAATCCAATGGAATTATATATTGTACGTCACGGAGAAACCAAATGGAACAGTCTTGGACTGCTACAGGGAAATACAGATATTGAATTAGATGAAAAAGGGAGGGAGCTTGCCGGACAGCTTGGAACCGAGCTTGATTATACACATTTTGACTGCATCTATTCCTCTCCCCTGATCCGCGCTTACGAAACCGCCTGCCTGATCCGCGGTCACCGCAATATTCCGATCATCCGGGATGACCGCATCCGAGAAATTTCTTTCGGAACTTACGAAGGAAAAAGTGCAAAAGAACTATTTGAAAATGAAAATGATCCATTTCACTATTTCTTTACCCGACCAGAGCTTTTTCAACCGGCTCCGGGCGGAGAATCCTTTGAAGACGTGTGCAAACGGGCAGGAGAATTTATGACACAGGTGATCGAACCGCTCTCCAAAACGTATACCCGCGTCATGATCACGGCACACGGAGCTGTCAATAAAGCTTTCATGCACCATGTCAAACAAAATGCAATCAAAGATTACTGGGATGGGGGACTTCAGAAAAACTGTGGATTCATCATTCTTTCCGTTGAACAAAATCACTATCAGATCATCAAAGAATAACAACTATAAAAAAGCAGCGTTTACAGACGCTGCTTTAAATATTGCATAAACTGCTCTTTATTTTCTCTGGCACTGGTGGTCGGACGCCCCAGATCAGCTCTGGCACCTAACGCACAGTCCACCTCCAAAAAGGTAAGCTTCCTGCTATCCCTGCATTTCTTTAATGCCTCCAAAAGCTCTGCTTCCTCCTCAACTTTAGGGATCACCTGATACCCACACGCCTTCGCAATTTCTGACAGGGACACCGCATCCGCTGCCGTCGGCAGTCCTCCTACGGTTTCATGTGCTTCATTGTTGATGAGAATATGAACGAGATTATCCGGCTGCAGCCGTCCCACGACAGCCATTGCACCCATATGCATAATGAGCGCACCATCTCCATCCACACACCAAATCTTTGTTTCCGGCTTTTGTGCTGCGATTGCACACGCAATGGAAGACGCATGCCCCATGGATCCTACGGTCAAGAAATCATACTGATGGCCTTCCCCTCTGGCTTCTCTTGCTTCAAATAATTCTCTGCTCGCCTTTCCTGTTGTGGAAACGATCGGATCTTCCTTTGCAACTTCTGACACAGCACGCACCACAGCTTCTCTGGTCATATGGTAAGCGTTGGAATAGACCATTTCTTCGTCATTCGTCAAAGCTCCCTTTTGTATTACAAATGCCACACTCTGCCCTTTAGACAATTGTTCTTCAAAGGACGCCCTTACCCTGGTAAGCTCTGTAACCGTCGTCTCTTTTCCCACCACATATGATTCGATCGACAATAACGACAATAACGAGCGGGTAATCTCTCCCTGGAATATATGCTGCGGCTCGTCCTTTTTTCCCGGCTCCCCCCGCCAGCCTACCACAAAAATAGCAGGAATCGCATAAACCTTTTCATTCAGTAAGGATGCGATCGGATTCACCGCATTTCCCTCTCCGCTGTTCTGCATGTAAACGACCGGATATTTTCCGGTTGCCAGATGATAGCCTGCCGCCATTGCGACACAATTTCCTTCATTCGCACCGATCACATGATGTTTTTTATCAACACCATAGTGTTTCATCAAATAATTGCAAAGCGGCTGCAGCAAGGAATCCGGCACTCCGGTATAAAAATCACTTTGCAGCACACGCACAAATTCTTCTGCCTTCATGGATGTTCCCCCTTTACTGTTTCAGCCAAACATTCTCCTTGCGGTTTACAATATAAAAGCCTTTGGCATTTAACGTATTCTCACGGTTGTAAGTAAGTGGTGTTCCATCCAGCTGTCCGATCTGTGCTCCGGCACACTGCGCAATACAGTGCATGGCTGCCGTATCCCATTCACAGGTCGGTCCAAAACGATAATACACATCCGCCATGCCCTCTGCAACCATGCAGCCCTTAATCGAGCTTCCGGCACTTAGGGTCTCTGCAATTACCGCTTTATGCGCTGCAAGTAATTCCTGTTCTTCCTTTGTTGCGTGGGAGCGGCTTCCTACCACAACCAGCTCCTTGCATTTGTCCGTCACATGCAGGCGGATCTCGTCGAGCGTTTCACAAACTTTAAATGCCCCTACATTCACACCTGCATAATATAGTTCTTTTGTTACCGGGACATAGATCACCCCCGTAACAGGCATACCTTTTCTTGTCAACGCAATATTTACTGTAAACTGTCCATTCCGGTTAACAAATTCTTTCGTTCCATCTAACGGATCAACAATAAAACAATATTCCTTTTCCCGTCTGCTAAGGTCATCCTTCTCCTCCTCTGACAGGATCGCGCAGGAAGGAAATGCTTTCTTCAGTCCGGAAACAATCACTTCATTGGCATTACGATCTGCCATCGTAAGCGGGGAATGATCCTCTTTATAGTCCACGGTAAAATCCGTTTCGTACACCTTCATAATTTCTTTTCCAGCTGCTACCGCCAGTTTTTTTGTTACTTCCAGAACCTTTGCTTCGTCCATAGTTCCTCCTTAAAGCATATTTCTCTGCTTACTTCACTGTGCTTCCTCTGTCTTTTGTTGCAGCCACGCAAGGATCTCCTCCTGTGTCAGCTCGTACTGCAATTCATTTAACAACTCATGTCTGGCAAATGGCATCACGCGACTGGTCACATCCGTCATATGATGGTTACGGTAGCAAGAAGCAAGGGCCTCAATATCTTTTCCATAGTGTCCTACCGGATCCTTCGATCCTCCTGTGATATAGACAGGAAGCTCTTTAGGGATCCGGTCTATATTATGTTTTTCTTCGATAAAACGGAGGGTATCAAACAATGCCCGGTAACCCTTTAACGTAAATAAAAAGGTACAAAATGGATCATGATCGTATGCATCTAAAATCTTATCATCCCTAGTGACCCACGCATGTAATGATGGTTCAAACAAAAGCGGAAGCTGGTATGGTCCAAATGCCAACACCTCCATCAACCGACTCCGGTGTCTTGACCCATACCGTTTTTCCAAAAGAGAAAGTACACTATACGCTGCCATCAGTGTTGCTTTTGACTGATTTCCCGTTCCAAGTAACAGCAAACCATCAAGCTCTGATCCATACAAACTGGCATAACGTCTGGCAAGGAACGATCCCATACTATGTCCCAGCAGAAAAAACGGCACCGATGGGTAACGCTTTTTAATACAATGGCTCACCCGTTTCAGATCATGTACCAGCGTAGCACTCGGATCTTTTGCATTCATATAGCCAAGCTCTTCTTCGTTCTTTGCTGTCTGTCCATGCCCTAAGTGGTCATTTCCCACTACCACATAACCATGCTCATTTAAAAAACGTGCAAAGCGGTCGTAGCGGTCTATATATTCGATCATGCCATGTGAAATCTGCACCACGCCAACTACCTCTTGATCATCCGGTGTCCAGATCGTCACATGAAGCGTATCTACCCCATTGGTAGAAGGCAGCTTACCGTTGGTCTTTGCCATAGAAATCCCCCTTTTCTTTACTCCTCCACTCTGGAGTCATCTAACAACTGCATTTTCATTTCATAATAATCCGGCGTCATATCCATATAGTGCAAATGTGGATATTCAAACCGCTGTTCTTCCTCCCAGATCTCCTCAGAAAGCTGTCGTCTGACATAATCTGCGATCTCCTTTAAATTTGGAAGCTCCATCACAAGCTCTCCGTCTTTAAATACCTGCTTTTGCAGCGGTACCGCCTTACAATGCTCAAAATAGCGGTTCTTCCACGGTTTCACCGGATCGACATAGCGGAACGGTTGGCTCATATCGATCTCTTCTTCCGCCTTTGAGATCATATCTGCAATCGCACGCCCTTCCTCATCAATAATACGATAAACTTTTTTCAGTCCCGGATTTGTAATCTTTTCTACATTTTCAGAAATCTTGATGCGTGGCTGTAACACTCCATCTTCTTCTACTGCAGCAAGCTTATAAACAGCCCCAAAGACCGGCTCTGACCGCGCTGTGATCAGACGCTCTCCAACACCAAAGCTGTCCACCTGACCGCCCTGATTTAAAATGGATGTGATCGTAAATTCGTCGAGACTGTTGGAAATGATGATCTTGCAATCCGTAAGTCCGGCTTCGTCAAGTTTCTTTCTCGTTTTTTTAGTCAGATATGCCAGATCACCACTGTCAATACGGATCCCCTTTAAACGTTTCCCCATCGGTTCCAATATTTCTTTTGCCACACGGATCGCATTTGGAATACCACTCTTTAATACATCATACGTGTCCACTAACAGTACGGTGTTATCAGGATAAGTCTCTGCATATTTTTTAAATGCCGTATATTCATCCTGATAAAACATCACAAAGCTGTGTGCCATTGTACCGCTGACCGGAATATCAAACATCTGTCCGGAAAGCACCGTTGCAGTACCTACCGCACCTCCGATGTATGCAGCTCTTCCTCCGTATACAGCAGCATCCATATTATGGGCTCTGCGTGCACCAAAATCAGAAACAGCACGTCCCTGCGCCGCTTTTACGATACGACGGGTTTTGGTCGCGATCAGAGATTGGTGATTCACCTGCAGCAGGATCGCAGTTTCAATCAGCTGCGCATCAATGAGCGGTGCGATCACAGTGATCACGGGTTCATTCGGATACATGATCGTTCCTTCCGCAAAGGCATACATGTCCCCACGGAATTTAAAATCCGCCAGATATTGTAAAAATTTTTCATCAAAGATCTTCTGGCTTCTTAAATACGCAATATCTTCTTCATCAAAGTGAAGATCTAATATATACTCCACAATCTGTTCCAATCCGGTAAAAATAGCAAACCCACCATTATCCGGATTTTTACGGTAAAATACATCAAACACAACCTTCGTATCTTTGTCCTGATCCAGAAAATAACCATTGCTCATCGTCATTTCATAAAAATCCATAACCATGGACAAATTACGCATACTGCTCTGTGTTTTTTTCATTTTGTATTTCCTCCTTTTAGAATGTAAATACTCCAAACTGTGCTAAAATGTAGAAGAAAAAGATGATGACCAGACATACCGGACATACATACTTGATCATAACACGATACAATTTTCTTCTTCCAAACGGTTCCCCATTCTTCGTAATCTCATCTTCAATACAGCCTGTTTTGCAGACCCATCCAATAAGGACACAAGTTCCAAATGCAAGGATCGGCATCAGGACACTGTTTGTCAGGAAATCAAAAAAGCTTAGAATATCCATTTTTAATACGGTAAAACCTGACCAGATTCCAAATCCTAATGAGGATGGAATTCCCATCAATAAGCTGAATACACCCAAAACAATAATTGCTCTCACGCGAGAGAATTTCCATTTGTCCATCAACATGGAAACGGTTGTCTCTAAAATAGAAATAGAGCTGGTCACTGCTGCCATGAATACCAGTACAAAGAACAGTGCACCGATCACCTGACCGCCCGGCATCTGTCCAAATACCTTTGGAAGTGTCATAAACATGAGACCCGGACCACCGCTCTTTAAACCTTCCTCCCCGCTGAACACAAACACAGCCGGAATGATCATAAAACCTGCCATAAATGCAACGGCTGTGTCAAAGATCTCAATCTGGTTTACCGACTTGGAAAGATTTACCTCATCCTTTACATAAGAACCGTAGGATACCATAATTCCCATTGCGATACTCATGGAGAAAAACAACTGTCCCATCGCAGCACAGAATGTTTTAAAAGAAAACTTATGCACATCCGGAAGCAGATAATACTTGATGCCGTCCAATGCCCCATCAATTGTTGCCACATAGATGCAGATCAGAACGGAAATGATCACCAGGATCGGCATCAGAAATTTACTGGCACGCTCAATTCCCTTTTGCACGCCACCCAAAATAACAAGCGCAGTGATCACTAAAAACAAACCAAAGAAAATCAGTGGTTGTGCTGTCTGTCCCACGTATGAAGAAAAATAAGTATCTGCCGCAGCAGTCTTTCCCTGTCCGGTCAAAAATACGAGCATGTATTTCACTACCCAGCCACCGATCACACAATAGTAAGGAAGGATCATGGCAGGAATCAGAAAACCAAGATATCCCATCCACGAAAATCCTTTATGAAACTGATCATATGCTGTAATAGAACTCTGCTTTGTCTTTCTACCGATCGCGATCTCCGTCGCAAGCAGTGCAAAACCGAACGTCACTGCCAAAATCAAATAGATCAGCAGGAAGATACCACCTCCATACTGTGCTGCCAGATATGGAAAACGCCACAGGTTTCCAAGTCCTACCGCACTACCGGCTGCCGCCAGTACAAATCCTACACCACCTGAAAAATTGCCTCTCTTCTCACTCATGTTACTGTCCTTTCTTTTCTTCTTTGACTTCTCTCTTTAGTTCCCTCACCGCATTTAAAAAACGTTCATAAAGTGCACGATCTTCAATAGACGGTTCACCCAGACGGGATGCCTTTGGCATAAAACCTCCTGCCATCGTAAAATGACCACCTCCATCACCAATCCCGCTCAATGCTTTCATCGTCAAGTCTCCGGCATGAACTCCTGCCTCCTCGCTGCGCACCGAAAACTTCAGTCCTCCATTTCGCTCTGCATAGATTACAGCAATCGTTACCGCATCCAACCGCAAAATAAAATCTGACACCATAGCGATCAATGCATCCTGACAATCAAACGGAATTCGCGCCAGTCCAATGTAATCATAAATCTGGATATTTTCAATGGCGGCTCCATACGCTCTTAAGTCCTTTAACTCCATTTCATTATTATAGAGACTTTGCACAAGATCACGATCCATATAATCAAACAGATAATCAAGCATCTCAATATCCAGCTTGGTGACTCCCCGGTTCATGGAATCCGTGTCCATTTTCAGTCCATAGGAAAGCACGGAAGCAACCTTTTTCGTCATCGGTACCTTTGCATCCCGGATGTACTGAGCGATCAAAGTAGCACAGGAACCGCAGATACGAACATCCTTATATAAGTATTCACAGGATTTCACTGTTTTATGATGATCGATCACCGCCACCTCAATCCCCGGTATATCGGTCAGATTGGCATTGTACTTCTGTCCGTCTACTAAAACCACATAATCATCTGTGCGGATCTGCACCTCATCGATCGGACTCATTTCAATCTGAAAGGTAGAGATCATCTTGCTTACACTGATCTTATCCACATTGCCGTTGTAACAGATCTTTGACGGAATTCCAAAATAATCCAGAAAATACTGTAGCCCGTACGCACTTGCGATCGCATCCGGATCAGGAAAGTTATGCGTCTGAATCCAGATCCGATGTCCTCTTAATATTTCCAGCAGTTTTTTATAATCCATAGTTTCTTGCTCCCCTGCATCTGGTTTTGTCAATTAGTCCTATCATAGCACATATTTCAACGTAAAACAAACCCCCTTTCCCGGCTGATCTACCGTTCCCAAAAAGTGAAACCTTTTTTAAGAAGGCACCTCATAACCAGAAAAGAGGGTTTTAGGGTTTTTTGTATCATTTTTTTATGATCTTCGCTTTTTTGGAATATTCAAAGCTGTCTGACAAGATCACTACCTTTTTATTGTGAAACGTTACCTTACTCAAACGGTTACAGTAGGCAAATGCTCCGCTTCCAACCTGTCTGACCTGCTTTCCCACCGTCACCTGTCGCAGATTCTTCAGTGAAAAAAATGCATAATCTGCAATCTTCACTACCTTATAGGAAACTCCATTTACTTTGATCGCATTTGGAATAGTAAAAGTAGATAGTTCCTTGTCGCACGGATTTAAAAAAATGCAGGTGCCTTTCTTCTTGTCTGAACGCAAGATGCGGTACTGCCCTTTTTTATAAATGACCTCCTCGTCTTCTAACAACGTGTTATCATCATAACGATAGTTCAGTTGATTACGTTTCGCATAGGTAAGCAGCTTGGATTTTTTGGATACCGTAAGCACGAGTTTTTCACTGGTATCTAAAAAAGCATTTTTTCCAATGCTGTTTAACATCTTCCCTGCAGTCACGCTCGTTAGCTGGGAGCAGGAGAAAAAGGCATACGCACCGATCTTGCTTGTTTTTCTGATATCCAGATCCACAAGACTCTGGCAGCCCCTGAAACCATACTTCCCAATCCGCCTGATTCCACCGTTAGTTTGCACATCCACCAGAGAAACACAATTATAAAATGCACCGTTTCCTACAGAATCAATGTTTCCGGTCGTCTGTACAGTTGTCAGTGCCGCACAATTATAAAATGCATAGGCTCCGACTGTCACCTGAGCTGCCTGCAGCACTACATTTTTCAGTGCCGGACACTCCGCAAATGCATATTCCGGCACTGTGCTGATATTAGCCGGAAGTGTCACGCTGGTTATCTGTTCCTTTTCTTTAAATGCCCCTTCTGCAATGCCCACCACGGTCTTTCCATCGATCACAGACGGCACTACTACATTGGCATCTGTTCCCTGATATGCGGTAATCTCCACTGTAGCTTCCGTAACTGCACGAGTCAGATATGCCGGCTTTACTGCTTCTTCCGTTTTTGTTTCTTCCTCCGCATAAACTGTCCCCATGCTGCATAACAACACGCACCCTAACAATAAACTCAGCCATCGTTTTTTCATAGTCATCCTCCTTTATCGTATTATAACGATCCTCATCTGCCTGCTCAGCAATTTCTTTGTTTTATCAAGTATAACACAACAGTGAAACCGATGTCTTTTCACAAATCTTACGAAAGCTTACGAATTTCTTAACACACACTACTGCTTTTCCTTTTTCTCTTTGATGAGTGCCAGCAAGTCTGCAATCTCCTCCTCTGACAAATGCGTATACTCGCTCAGCTCTTTTGTTCCCGGTATATGCATTTTTTCCTTTGTCAATGCCTGCTTTGCATCGTTTAAAAGCTGCGCCCGGCTTAACAGCACCTGCTGCCAGTCAGAATCTGCCAACATTTCATCAATGTATTGTTCCATTGCCTGCTTGACCTCATGCTCCAGATACTCTCTGACATTCTCAGTTGGCTCCTCCTTTAACCGGTTCACCGCAAGGATCAGTGCCATATTGCCCTCCTGCAGCACATCCGACATCGTTACATCCAGTGTCACATAGCGTTTTGCAAGCTCCAGTACCCGCTCTAAATAGTTCTCGATCACAACGGCAGCCGCTGTCTCCTCTCCTGCCAGAAGTGCATCATAATAAGGAAACAGTTCTTCCTCTTCTAATTTTTTGATAGTGGAAATATCATCGCAGTACATTTTCACATAAGGTGACTGTAAAAATGCTTTTTCTGCCTCTTTCTGCTGTTTGTTGGATTCCATCAATTTTTCTCTGGCAGAATCCGTATCTTCCTCTTCTTTTTCTTCCTCTTCAGCAAGAGGCTGCTTTTGCAGGTAAGAATAGATCAGTTCCTCCTGTTCCTTGGATAACTCCATCCCTTCAAAATACACCATGATCTCTTCTCTGCTCAATGGATGGTCACTGATCTTTGCAATCTCCATCACATCATGCAGATTTTCCATAAATGTCTGTTTATCTAACATATCACTCGCTCCTATAATGAGGACACCCGGCAGTAACTACCGGGTGTCTTTTGTTTGTTATGCCTGTTTTAATTTGTCGATTCCAATCGCAATCCGACGCATTGTTTCTTCTTTTCCTAAGATATACATGATCTCAAATGCACCTCCCGGTGTCATCTGCTTTCCGGAAACAGCAGTACGAAGCGGCCAAAGTCCCATACCGTTTTTGATCCCCAATTCCTTAATGTATTCTATGATATAATCATGCAATGCTTCCTCACTCCACTCTCCCTCGTATGAGAGCAGTTTCTGCTGCATTTTCTCTAAGATCTCCAGTGAATTTTCGCTGTTGGTCTTCATTTTCTTATGCGTATATAAGGCAATGTCATAATCCGGAAGTGTCTCAAAGAAATCAATGTGCTCTGCAATATCCGGGAATACCTCGATACGGGTTTTCACAAGCTCAGCGATCCTCTTTTTGTCAACATCCTTTGTTACTACCGCGTCAATATATGGCTTTGCCATCTCGTAGAAACGGTCAAAATCCATCTGCTTGATGTACTCACCATTCATCCACTTTAACTTTGTATAATCAAATACAGCCGGAGATTTGGACATATGATGGTAATCAAATGCTTTCACAAGTTCTTCTAATGTAAAAAACTCTTGATTATCTGTTGGCGACCAGCCAAGCAGTGCCACAAAATTCACTACCGCTTCCGTCAAAAATCCCTGCTCGATCAGATCCTCATAGGAGGAGTGTCCACTTCGCTTGGAAAGTTTCTGATGTTCCTCATTGGTGATCAATGGACAGTGGACATAAACCGGTACTTCCCATCCAAATGCATGATACAAACGGTTATACTTTGGAGAGGATGACAAATATTCATTTCCACGTACTACATGCGTGATGCCCATCAGATGATCGTCGATCACATTCGCAAAATTATAGGTCGGGAATCCGTCGGACTTGATGAGGATCATATCATCCAGCTCTGCATTTGGCACAGTGATCGTTCCATAGATCTCATCCTCAAAACTGGTTTCTCCTTCTTTTGGTACATTCAGACGGATCACATACGGCTTGCCTGCTGCTAAATTCGCCTCGATCTCCTCTTTGGAAAGGGAAAGACAATGCTTGTCGTACTGGGTGATCTCCTTGCCATTTCCATCAATATCTGTTTTTAAGGAAGCCAGACGCTCCGGAGTACAGAAGCAATAATAGGCTTCTCCTTTTTCGATGAGCTGCTTGGCATAATCCATGTAAAGTCCGGATTTCACACGCTCACTCTGAACATAAGGGCCACAGCCTTTGTCCTTGTCCGGTCCCTCATCATGAACCAGTCCTGTCTTTGCAAGCGTACGGTAAATAATATCCACTGCACCTTCCACATAACGTTCCTGATCTGTATCTTCTATTCTTAAAATGAAATCTCCGCCTTCATGTTTTGCGATCAAATATGCATAAAGTGCGGTTCGCAAATTACCTACATGCATCCGTCCGGTCGGACTTGGTGCAAATCTCGTTCTGATCTTAGCCATTTTTATTCTCCTTTTTTAACACAATTCTAATACATTATAGTAAAACTACTGTTACAAATCAAATACTATTTCAGTTTCCGTTATCCTGTCCCACTGCTGCTGCCTTTTCATCCGAAAGCCGCGTGATCAGAAAATCGACTTCCCGTTTGGCTTTTTCATCCTTTGGCACAAGGACAAGATATGCAGTAAAACAATCATAGGCAGAATCAAAATCACCACTTTTTTCTAACACAACACCTTTTTCATAGGTCAGCTCTGCCTGAAGTCCACCCACATCGTCTGCGGCAAGACAAACGTCAAGAAGTGGGGCTGCCTGTTCGTATTGTCCAAGCTGCATGTAACAATAGGCTATCTTGGCGTTGGCAAACGTCGTTGCCCCATGCTGTGAAACATAAGAATTTAATAGGGAAAGAGCTTCCTCATATTTGCCGGACTCTGCAAGGCAGTGTCCCATCGCAAGCGAGGCTTCCTGATCCCCCTGATCCTCCTGCAATTTATAGTAGGCATAAGCATCTTCATAATTACCACTCAAATAGGCTAGTGTGGCATAACGAAGCACCTTATCCTTTTCAGCACTCGACATTGTTTTTGTGTCTGTCTCTTTTACATTAGGAGTATCTCCTTCCTCCTTTTTCAAAAGATCGTACCCTTTTTGTGCGGTGCTTTTACACTCCGTGATCGCATTTTGTTTCCGGTAAAACTGCGCCAGCATAGCATAATGTGCACTGGTTGCCTCCTTACATGAAACAACCTTTTTATAGTAGGTTAATGCCGCCTCCGGTTTATTGAGCTTTTCGTAACAGATTCCCAGATTCGTGTAAAGATCGATCCCGATATTATGTAATTCCAGCAGCTTTTCATAGTAAGTTACAGCTGCCGCATAGTCTTCCTGCTTCATCTGCCCATCTGCCAGATAATAGTAAATGTCACGATCTACTTTCTGCGAACCTGCTTCCTTTTGCTTTAAGGCAAGCGTCAGACAGTCTGTGGCATTTTCATAGTCCCCCATACGATAGTAGCGGATCCCTTCTTCACGAAGTGTTTCCTTTGCGGAATGTGCCCATGAAAAAGAAAGCATGCCGTACAACGCGGCTGCCAGAACAAGGATGGTAAGCAGCACGTTTCTTATTCTTTTACCCATAATCCATCTCCTTTTTCTCTGAAATAGTATACCACATGTCCCTCTTTTGTGATATACTATTCCAAAAAATAAGGAGTTTTCTATGGAAGAAAAAACACACTTCAAGCAATTAGTTGTTGTTGTCGTGATCGGAGTTTTACTCTATTGTGGCATTCAAAATTACAAGCTTTTCACTACGCTTTTGTCCTATTTGATCAATCTTATTTTTCCGTTCATTCTTGGCGGCATCATTGCATTTATCGTCAACGTTCCCATGCGTGCACTCGAACGTCATCTGCTTTCTAATGTCAAAGCATTTGACCGTTTTCGCAGAGGTACTGCTTTTTTACTTACCCTGATCCTCATCATCGGCATTTTGTCCCTGGCATTATTTGTCATTATTCCGGAGTTGAGCAATACCGGAAAAATGATCATTACACAGGTACCTACCGCCTTTGATGCGTTTCAGCAATGGCTTTATAAAATCTCCGATCAGATTCCAAATGCCCGACATTATATTGATCAGCTGGATATTAACTGGAACAGTGTTTCCGATCATGCGATCAAACTGATCTCCGCTACCGGATCTACGCTATTTAGTTCCGGCATCAGCATTGTATCGGGAATCATCGGCGGCATTACTACGTTTTTCATTGCCTTTGTCTTTTCCATTTATCTGATCTTGCAAAAGGAGCGGCTGGCTCGTCAGACCAAACGATTGCTTTTTGCTTATCTGCCACAAAAAAAGGCAGACCGCGTCCTTTATATTGCCCGGTTGTCAAATCGCATTTTCAGCAGCTTTTTGTCCGGACAATGCATCGAGGCTTTGATCCTTGGCACTATGTTTTTTGTTACATTAAGTATTTTAAAATTCCCATATGCCCTTTTGATCGGCGTGGTCATTGCACTGACTGCGTTAATCCCGATCTTTGGTGCTTTTATTGGCTGTGCCATTGGGGTCTTTTTGATCGTCATGGTCAATCCGATGCAGGCAGTCTGGTTCGTGGTAGTCTTCCTGATCTTACAGCAGGTTGAGGGAAATCTGATCTATCCGCATGTAGTCGGTGGGTCGATCGGGCTTCCATCCATCTGGGTTTTGGCAGCCGTAACTGTCGGCGGCAGTCTTTTCGGAATAGCCGGAATCTTATTCTTTATTCCATTATGCTCGGTTTTTTATTCCCTACTGCGGGAATCCGTTAACCAGCGTTTGGATACCCGAAAGCTTGGACCAAATGTATGGGATACTCCTCCTGCTCCCCCAGAAAGAAAGAAACAGGAAAGACCAACAAAAAAGCGTGAAAAAATAAATACTACAAAAGTTTCAAAAAAATAATAAAAACCAAAAAAAATATGAGATAAACCGGAAATCACCTGCATTATATCAATAAAGTAATGCAGGTTTTTCATACAAAATTTTAAGGAGGAGAGATTATGAAGAAAACTAAAAAACTTACGCTGTTTCTGGCTCTGTTGGCACTACTGTTACTTCCGGTACTGCCTGCCAATGCAGCATCACCTTACCATGTCAACCGCTACGGGGAACTGACACGCTATTCCGGAGGTCCTTCGGTGACGATTCCTGCCAATGTCAGTGCAATCTCCAATTCTGCTTTTGATGATGTCAAAGTTACCTCTTTTCAGGTAAATCGCAACAACCCTTATTTCAGATCGATCAATGGTGCCTTATACAACAAGTCCGGAACCCTTTTGATCCGTGTTCCATCTGAGAAAAAAGGAAGCTTTCAAGTACCAAACAGTGTTAAGACTATTGAAAACAGTGCTTTTTTTCAGTGTAAACGGATCACTTCCATAACAATGGGAAATCAGGTCAAAACGATCCGGAGTCATGCCTTTAACCGCTGTGAGCGTTTGGAAAAAATCACATTGTCTGATCAGATCAAAACAATCCCGTTTTACTGTTTTTATAACTGCTATTCTTTAGAAAACGTCCATTTCCCTAAAAATCTGGAAACCGTATCTGAGGGAGCTTTTTCCAATAATGACGCATTAAAATCAGTGGCACTTTCCAATCGCTTAGAAGTCATTGAAAATTCTGCATTCAGCAACTGCAGATCGCTTACCAGGGTAAGCTTACCGAAAACAAATTATATCCTGCATTCCTATGCTTTTTACGGCTGCACTTCTCTTACCAGCGTATCGTTAGGAGGAATGCTTTCGGAAATTCCTTCCCATGCATTTTCCGACTGCTTTTCATTAAAAAAAGTCACTGGAATTTCTGATATAAACTGGATCAAAGATGCCGCTTTTGAAAACTGCAAAGCTTTATCAGATTTTACTTTTCCAAAGGGACTGGAAGAGATCGGGAATCGAGCATTTTTGGGATGCAAGTCACTCACAACGATCTCTCTTTCCAAGGATCTGGAAAGTATTGGACACAACGCCTTTTCCGGTGCCGGCCAGCGTTTTGTGGTACAGGCAGGCAATGAAGTCTATAGCAGCGTAAATGGTTTGCTGTTAAACAAAAAGAAAACGAGACTGATCCAGGTACCTGCACAAAAGACCGGAGAACTTACGATGCCATCTTCAGTAAAGAAAATGGCAAAAAACGCGCTATGCTACAGTCAGATCACTTCCCTTGTGTTCTCCGATCAGATCGAAACACTTTCCAAGCGAAGCTTCTTCGAGTGTCCAAATCTGAAAACAGTCACTTTGCCAAAAAATCTGAAAAATTTTAACGATAAATATGTAGAACCTGTAGACCTCAACACAGACCATCTGAGCAATTTAAAGATTTCCAAAGATAATGAGAATTTCCAGACCTATGATGGCGCATTGTACAACAAAAAAGGAACCCAGCTATTATTTGCCCCTTATGGAAAGACAAAGAAATTAACGCTGCATCCGAACTGCAAGTTTTTAAATTACCAGCTGAATTCCAATCGACTGACTATGCTTGCCATTACTAAAAGTAATCCTACCTATAGCTGTATCGATGGTGTATTGTATGATCGCAGTGGAAAAACTTTGATCATTTTTCCGATGCATAAGACAAGCTATGTGGTGCCAAAAAAAGTGCGTTCTCTTGACAAGCTGAACAGGCGCAAATATAGCTGTTATCTTTCTTCTGTGCAGGTGAGCAAAGAAAATCCAAAGTATTATGCCAAGGATGGAGTACTGTTTACCAATTCCGGAGATACCTTGTTCTATTATCCACCGAGAAAATCAGGTGCTTATACGATACCGGATTCCGCCAGACACATTGCAGATAATGCATTTTCTTACTGCAGCAAATTAAGCAAGCTTACAATCAGCAAGAACATCTCCCGTTCTTCGGGCACTGTCTACAATTTAGATGACTGTACCAGTTTGAAGGAACTGACAGTAAAACAGGGAGACTTAAACAGCATCAATGTTGATTTTTACGGCTGTGATAAAATGAAAAAGATTACACTTCCTTCTACAATCATGAAGATGAAATTTTATAATCTTCCAAAAGGGGTTGCGATCTATGGCTGGGATAATACCGCAGCCAAAAAGATTGCCAAGAAAAACAAAGGCACGTTTATCAGTCTTGGAACGATTCCAAAAGCAGTCAGTGGAATCCGTGCCAAAAAGATCATTGACCGTTATGAGATCACATGGAATGCTTCTAGCGGAGCGGACGGTTATCAGGTATATACCAGCTACGAAACATTAAAAACCGTATCCGGTCACAACAGTACTTCCTGCAGGATCAAAGGTGATCTCGATAATTATTCCACTATCTATGTCCGTGCCTACACCGTTAAGAATGGTCATAAGATCTACGGAAAAGCCAAAGCCTTTTACCACTAAAACCTTCCTAATATAAAAAATGGTATCTGCCAAAGGCAGATACCATTTTTTTCTTATTACTAACCACATATTTTAAACATATTTTTTCGATCGATCGCTCCGATCTCCTCTAATATGTTTACCATTCGATACACAGTGGCAGAACCGATACCGGAATCAAGCTTCACCGCTTTATAATAAATCTCCTTGCAGCTTGCACATTCCTCTTCTAAGATGATGTCAAGCAACATCAATCTCTGCTTGGTAATGCGAAGCCCTTCCTCTCTTAACCGGTTTACAATACGCTCCTTTTTTTCTTCCAGATTTTCTAAAGTTTCTTTCGAAGCAACATTTGCCCGCATGTTTTCTGCCCCCTTTCCCGAATATTTCTTTTATTTTGCAGCTGCTTTCATATTGACGTTAACAGAAAGTGTCTTACTTTCCTTATATGGTCGGAATAACAGATACAAGAACAATACGATAAAGATGAATGCAGCTACGGTTCCAACTCCGAATGTACCTACGGTGATCAATGTTCCTACCTGATAAATACAAAGTGCCACGATATAAGCTAAGATACACTGATATCCAATTGCAAACCAGAACCATTTTGCATTGTTCATCTCTCTCTTGATCGCACCCATTGCTGCGAAGCATGGTGCACACAGTAAGTTAAATACTAAGAAGCCGTATGCTGCAACGCCGGTCATTACAGATGCTAAGTTGCCCCAGATTTCTGCACCATCCTCGGCTACCTCTGCAAATCCGAATAACATACCGAAGGTTGCCACTACATTTTCCTTTGCGATCAGACCAGTGATTGCTGCCACTGCCATCTTCCATCCTTCTCCTGCCTGTGTCCAGCCAAGTGGAGCAAAGATTGGAGCAATGACACTACCAACTTTTGCAAGAATAGAGTTGTTCAGTTCTTCTACCATAGTGAAAGATCCGCTCTCCCATCCGAAGCTCATTAAGAACCATAATACGATGGTAGAAAGTAAGATGATCGTACCTGCTTTTTTGATGAACGACCATCCACGCTCCCACATGCTGCGAAGCACAGTACCAACCGTTGGCATATGATATGCCGGAAGCTCCATAACGAATGGAGCAGGCTCTCCTGCGAACATCTTTGTTTTCTTTAAGATAATACCGGAACAAATGATTGCTGCGATTCCAACGAAGTAAGCACTCCATGCAACCCAGCCAGCATTTCCAAAGAAGGCTCCTGCGATCAAAGCGATGATCGGAAGCTTTGCTCCACATGGTACAAAGGTTGTTGTCATGATCGTCATCTTACGGTCACGGTCATTTTCAATCGTACGGGATGCCATAACACCCGGTACACCACATCCACTACCGATCAGCATAGGAATGAACGATTTTCCGGAAAGACCAAACTTACGGAAAATACGATCCATGATGAAAGCAACACGTGCCATATAACCACAGGACTCTAAAAATGCTAAGAAAATAAACAGTACTAACATCTGTGGTACGAAACCTAATACCGCGCCTACACCGGCTACGATACCATCTAAGATCAAACCGGATAACCAGTCGGCACAATTCATAGCAGTAAGCAGCTTCTCAATAGCCGGTGGAATGATCTCACCAAATAATGTATCATTGGTCCAGTCTGTTAAGAATGCACCTACTGTTGTAACAGATACGTAGTATACGATAAACATGATCACTGCGAAGATCGGAAGTGCTAAGATACGATTCGTTACGATCTTGTCAATTTTATCTGATACAGATAATTTCTGTCCGCTCTTCTTTGTGATACACTCTCCGATAATAGAAGAAATATACTCGTAACGCTCATTCGTAATAATGCTTTCGGTATCATCGTCAAAGGTATCTTCCAATGTCTTGATCTCTGCAGAAACATCCGGTACCTGTTTCATCTGATCCTTGATCTTGTCATCCTTCTCTAACAGCTTGATCGCAAAGAAACGAGCCCTCTGCTCATCCACAATTCCGGTAATCTGATTCTCTACAGAAGCGATCACATCCTCAACCTTTTGGTCAAAGCTATGTGCCACTTCATTGCTCTTTGCACTCTGTGCTGCTGCGATCGCTTTGTCCGTTGCCTCTTTGATACCGGTTCCTTTCAAAGCGGAAATCTCGACTACATCACAGCCAAGCTTTTCCGAAAGCTTTTTGGTGTTGATCTTGTCACCGTTCTTCTCCACGATATCCATCATGTTGACTGCCATGATAACCGGGATCCCCAGCTCCATGATCTGTGTAGATAAGTATAAGTTACGCTCAATATTGGTTCCATCTACGATATTGATGATGGCATCCGGACACTCATTGATCAGATAATTTCTGGCGACAACCTCCTCCAATGTATAAGGAGATAAGGAATAGATACCCGGAAGATCCATGATCGTAACCTGTTTGTTGCTCTTTAATTTTCCTTCTTTCTTTTCTACCGTAACCCCCGGCCAGTTACCAACAAACTGATTGGAACCGGTTAACGCATTAAACAACGTGGTCTTACCACTGTTTGGGTTACCTGCTAATGCAATCTTAATTGCCATAATCTTTGCTTCCTTTCTTTATGAGTTATTGTCAACTTGCTTTGATTAGTTTTAGCTAACTATAAGGTAAAAAAATTATTCTACCTCAATCATTTCAGCATCTGCTTTTCGAAGTGACAGCTCATAACCACGTACTGTTACTTCTACCGGGTCACCAAGTGGTGCTACTTTGCGGACATAAATCTCCACACCTTTTGTGATTCCCATATCCATGATCCGTCGTTTCACCGGACCATCTCCTGTCAATTTGACAACCTTTACGGTCTGTCCAGTAGAAACCTGCTTCAATGTCTTCATACGAAACCTTCTTTCTCTCCTAAATTACCTACACCATGATCTTGTTCGCCATATCTCTTCCAATGGCAACTCTGGAATCTTTAATATTCACAATCACATTGCCACCTATAACGGAGATCACTGTGACCGTTGCTCCAATGACAAAGCCCAGATTCTCTAAGAATTTGCGGGTTTCTTCTTTTCCGCCAACCTTTTTAATAATACTTGGTTCGCCTTCCTTTACCATAGATAACGGCATATGATCATCCTCCTTCATGCGTAGATTGCATAATTTTTATCAATTACGTTGTTAGTATACTCTAACCTCAATCATATGTCAATAACTTAGATTTTGTATATCTTATTTTTGTTTCATTTTAATAACCAATATAAAAAATATTGTCAAATGTTGCCAAACTGCACAAAACAATATGCTTTAACGCATCCCTGGAATTGCATCCGACACGCAGAGTGCACCATATCCCACATAAGGATTTGGAATACTTTGATAGCCGCTTAACGGTCTTGCCCCCTTTTGCAGATAAGCCTTAAGTTTCTCTCCATAAAGATAGGGATCATTCCTTTTTACAATCCCCCATTCTAACAACAAAGATGCTGCTCCGGCTACAAATGGTGCAGCCACAGAAGTTCCGCTCTTTACCGTGTATCCACCTCCCGGCGCACAGGAAGTGACATCTACTCCCGGTGCCACAAGATCCGGCTTTTCAAAAGGCAGCATCCCTCTTCCGGAAAAAGAAGCTAATGCCCCGCTACGACTGTTATATGCCCCGACAGAAATTACTTTTTTTGCTGCAGACGGAATCGTAAAACTACCAAAGGATCCTGCCAGCAAAAAACGTGTGGTGCTTTGCAATGCTTCACTGACCGGAAGCCAGAAATGACACATTCCATGCACGATCCGTTCCGGGATCAGTAAAATATTCCACTCTCCAAACGGAAGCCTATCCCCATTGGCAATAAAATCAAAATAAATAAGCTGGTCGATCTGATACGGCTTTGGCACATCATAATATATATCAATGCTTGCCGATCCATAAGGAATCCTTGTCACACCAAGTGTCTGAGGAACCGGCCCTAACAGTCTGCCGTCCGGCGGAACAAGATAGATCCTGATGTCATCCAGATAGCTTTTCCACAACTGTAAATTAAGCGCACGTTCCCCTTCGGCAATTGCAAATGGGACACTGGTCTGCACGTCTGCCACTACCTGTACCATCGCATGCTTGTCAGCATTTCCCTCATTTCCCATCCCTACTACCCCGCAGCCCGCTACGGAATCCAGTGCAGTATTCAGATAGGTTTCTAAAAGCGTATCGCCCTGATGTGACCCATAGTTATTTCCATAGCTCATGTTAAGTGCCAGCGGCATGTTACGTTTTCTTGCAAAACGCACCACATAATCGATCGCAAGCATCAGTTCTATCGTACGGGGAAATCCATTTTTCCTCGGATTGCCAAGCTTTACGACCAGCAGATCCGCTTCATATGCCACACCACGGTTCTGCCCCTGTGATGCTCTGCCGTTTCCTGCCGCAATTCCTGTCACAAATGTTCCGTGTCCACTTAAATCTACTTCCGGTACAATAGCAAGCTGCTCGGGAGTTCTTCTTTTTTGAAGTGCCTCATTGATCCGGTTCTCTGTGTACTCTACCCCGACCGTATAGCCCTGTGGCGGCCGGTTGACTTCATCCGGAAGGGCTGTCTGATCCCAGAGTGCCATGATCCGGGTGCTGCCATCCTCTTTTCTAAAATCCGGATGTGCATAATCAATTCCACTATCAACAACCGCCAAAAGTGTTTGTTTTCCACTTAAGCCTTCCTGCCCTGTCTGCACCCGGCTGATGCAGGATGACTGTCTTTCCGCTAGTGTTTCAAAGTAAATACTGTTTGGCTTTTCCACATAGATCACGGCTTCTTCCATCGAAAATGCAGGAATGAACTCCTCTTTTATCGTGACGATCGCATATTCGCCCAAAAGATAAGACACTGAAGCTCCATATCTGGCAGCCACAGTGTCCAACTCATTGATGTAACGCACGATCAAATCCCACTCTCTGCTTGCTGCATCATATCCTACCTCCAGAGAAACACTTTTTCTCCGTTCTTCTTCTGTAAGATTTAATGCAAGATTCAACTGTGCAGTAAGTTTTTGTGATTGCATATACATCTATCCATATTCTTTTTTCTACTGTATGGGAATCCTCCCGCTATTATGTCAAATCTCCTACATTTGTTTGATCTTCGCTACCACATGTGCCTTTTCAAATGCTACGATCAGGCAGAGAGCAATGATCAGACCGGAGTAGGTCTGTCCTAATAATCCCGGGATTCCGCTGATCGCCGGTGCTACACCAAAGAATACCAGATGTGCCAAAGAATAGAGTGCGACCTGAATGAGACCTGCAAAAATATAAGTAGCAATGTATAAATATTTTCCTTTGCTCTTGATCAGATCAAACAGCAAGCCTGCCACCATAGCCATGATAAACTTAATGGCAAATGTTGGTACGATCCAGATCACATATCCACCGATCAGGTCAGACATTGCTCCACCGATCGCACCTGCTAACGCACCTTTCTTCCAGCCAAATAAATAAACTGCCAAAAAGATCATGGAATCACCCAAATGTACATATCCCATTGTAAGCGGCATATTGATCTTTAAAAAATAGGTAGCGGCAAATACAAGTGCTGCCATAACTCCTACTATTGTAATATCTTTTGTTGTCATTGTCTTTTGCTTCATACGAAAGCTCCTTTCCTTTTTGAGCACAGCTGTCGACCTGCTATATTTATCCACGTGTCTTCGTCCGTTATCTTATCAAAGGTGTGGCTTCTTTAGCATAGCCACATTCTAATAGTTGAACAAGGCCAGAATAATATGCTAAGATAAGAAAAAACAAAAGGAACTGATACTATGAAAATAAAGATCTGTGGCATCACAACAACAGAAGACATTGCTTTGATGAATGAGTACAAGCCGGACTATATCGGCATGGTTCTGTTCTTTGAAAAAAGTAAACGAAATCTTACACTAAAAAAAGCAGAGCAATTACTTTCTCTGCTTGATCCTCAAATTAAAAAGGTAGCGGTCTGTGTATCACCCAACTGCGAACAGATCTGCCAGATTTCAGACGCAGGCTTTGATTACATCCAGATCCATGGGAACATAACGGATCATATTTTAAATAGTTGTCCTCTCCCTGTGTTAAAAGCGTTTAATGTTTCCGATCTTAATCAATTTGCTGCCTATCAGTCGAAGTTAAACATTGCCGGCTATGTACTGGATGCCGCCACACCGGGAAGCGGCAAGACCTTTGACTGGTCTTTGGTTTCTTCGCTGAAACGGGATGAAAAACTCCTGTTTCTCGCCGGAGGCTTACATGCGGACAATGTTGCCGATGCGATCCGAGCCGCCGTACCGGATGCCGTGGATGTCTCCTCCGGTGTAGAATACGACAACCGACCGGGAAAAGATCCAAAAAAAGTAGCCGCATTCGTACACGCGGTACGACGGGCTACTTCATCAGCTTCTTAAGCAATTCACAGAGTTCCTCTACTGCGGCATCATCGCCTTCCCGGATATCTTCTACTACACAGGTTTTTATATGCCGTGACAGCAGCTCTTTATTGAATCCGTTCAGTGCTGCTCCAATAGCAGAAACCTGTGTGACAATGTCCACACAATAGCGTCCCTCTTCTACCATATTCTTCACGCCACGCACCTGACCTTCGATCCGGCTTAAACGCGTCAGCAGTGCTTTCTTTTCATCTTCTTCTCTTACCTTGCTCCGCACCTGATTTTCAGGCTCCGGCTGGTTACAATTACAATTCATGGCCTACTCCTTCTTCCTATACGCTCACATCCACCTTACGATGAAACTGGAAGAAAGTCAAGTCATTTAGTGGCATCCCTTGCAGCTGCTGCAATCTCCACCACAGATACCTTTTCCATTTTTTTTATCTTTTCTAAGGCTTTTGACTGCTGCTACAACAAGCAGAAGTACTACCGCACCTACTACTACAGTTCCCATGCTCATCCTTCCTTTCTGCGTTTCTCATCTTTTCAAAAAAACAGCATATAGGATAGTGAAAATGGGTGGCATACGATTAAAAAAAATCCCATTTCACTATCCCGTAATATAATATAAGGAGTTTACTAACTTCACGGTTAGTATAACCTAACATGTATTAGTTGTCAACAACTTTTTTCTTTTTTTCCATCTTTTCTGGTAGAAAATGGCTGGTTGATATGCTATAATAAGAACACTTTGATGCAGTTACCGCGCATGAAAGTATAAATGATGATGAAAAGAAGTATAGATGAGGTGAGGAAATGGCAACAAATGAATCCGCAGAAAACTATCTTGAAACCATTTTAATCCTAAGTAAGAAACTGCCTGTAGTTCGTTCTGTAGACATTTCCAATGAATTAGGATACAAAAAATCAAGCGTCAGCATTGCAATGAAAAATCTTCGTGAAAAGGGGCATATTACCGTGACCGATGCCGGTTTTATCTATTTAACCGACAGTGGACGTGCCATTGCAGAAATGATCTACGAACGCCATGAATTTTTATCTAACTGGCTTTCCAGCCTGGGAGTAGATCCCGCCATTGCCGCAGAAGACGCCTGCCGCATGGAGCATGTGATCAGCAAGGAAAGTTTTGAAGCGATCAAAAAAAATATTCAATTTTGAAAAGAACCTCTTTTCCATCGGAAAAGAGGTTTTCGTTATTTCTTATACGTTTTCGGAGAACAAAATACCAACAGTGGGAAGATCTCCAATCGTCCTGCCAGCATGTCGATAGACATCACCAGCTTGGAAAGCCAGGAAAATTCGCTGTAATTTCCAGCCGGACCAACCAGACCGATACCAGGTCCGATATTATTAATGCATGCGATCACAGCCGAAAAATTCGTTTCAAAATCAAAATTATCTAATGCCAAAAAAAGCATAGAACATGCATATAGGAACAAAAACGATACCAGATACGTATTCACGCCCCGGATCACATCATGCTCGACCGGTTTTCCTTCAAACTTCACCACTTTAATACTTCTTGGATGCAGCTGCTGCCCTACCATTTTCGTCATTGTCTTAAAATAGATCACAATCCTTGATACTTTGATTCCGCCGCCCGTACTTCCGGCACAGGCTCCCACAAACATGAGCAGTACCAGCAGTGTCTTGGAAAAGGTTGGCCAAAGGTTAAAATCTACAGTACTTAATCCGGTACTGGTCATGATCGAACCAACCGTAAAGGAAACATGCTTGACTGCAGCAAAAATAGAATCAAAACGATCTGCCACATTACATAGGATCAATATAATTGCAGAAAACATAATGATCAGATACCAGCGGAGCTCTTCACATTTTACTGCCTGCTTCACACGTTTTGTCAGGATCAGATAGTACACAGAAAAATTCACGCCAAATGCGATCATAAAGATCGTCAACACGATCTGCACATAAGAACTATAACTTAAGCAGCCGGAATTTAAAACAGCAAATCCACCGGTTCCCGCTGTGGAAAAGCTTAATGTCACGGCACTAAATAAATCCAAGCCTCCAAACAACAGCAATATGATCTCGATCAGCGTCATCCCGCAATAAATCTTATACAGATTGGCAGCAGTACTTTTGACTTTCGGTACCAGCTTTCCCACGCTCGGTCCCGGTGATTCTGCCTTCATAATATAGATATTTTGCGCACCTCCCAACGGAAGAATACTCAGCACAAATACCAGCACCCCCATTCCACCGATCCAGTTGGAAAAACACCGCCAAAATTTAGAACTATAAGACAGTCCTTCCACATTTGTCAGTATGCTTGCTCCGGTAGTCGTAAAACCGGACACCGTTTCAAATACGGCATTGATATAATGGGGAATATCTCCGTTTAACACATAAGGAACTGCCCCCGTGATACCAAGCACGATCCAGGAAAGCGTAACTGTAACAAAACCTTCCTTTGCATAAAAACTGGTATTTTTTGGTTTCTTTCTTGCTGCAAAAGTTCCAATCAGAAACAACACTACACCCACAAGTAAAAAGGCAAATGCCTCCTTCTCCCGGTAACACATTCCTACCAGGAAAGGAAGCATCAAAAAGGCACCTTCAACCTGTAACACTCTGGCTAAAATATAAAACACGATTGCTACATTCATCTTCTTATTTATCCCTCTACTCTATAATATCTGTAATATCATCCAGACCATGTCTGGTTGTCACGATCACCACCGTGTCACCTTCCCGGATCACACTTTGTCCATTGGCAATTTCAATCTGCCCCATGTGGTTGATGCAGGAGATCAAAATATCATTTTTGATCTTCAACTCCATTAAAGGAGTATTGCAGATCGGGCAATTCTCTCCGACTATAAATTCCAACGCATCTACTTTGTTATCCATAATACGGTAAAGTGTCTCCACGTTACTTCCCTGCGAATTTCGCATAGCACGCACATACTGTACAATATACTCTGTCGTAATGTTCTGTAACGACATCACACTTCCCATATCAAGTGCTTTTGTAACTCCCATATAGTTTGCGTGGTTGACCAAAGTCACCACCTTACAGTCAGAATTTTTTTTGGCATAGAGACCAAGCAGAATATTGAGTTCGTCCGATGAGGTCAGTGTTGCAAATGCATCCGCACGTTCCAGTCCTTCTTCTGACAGCACTTCCGGTTTTGAAGCATCCGCATGGATCACAACAGCTTCCGGAACGACCAGACTGAAATGTTCGCACCGCTCTCTACTTGAATCAAACACCTTCACATGAATTCCCTGGCGGATCATGGACTTTGCCACATATTCGCTAACATTACCTGCTCCAACTAATATTGCACTTCGTACACGCCCAAGTCCCGGAACACCCATTTTTTTGATAAAAGCAACCGATGATTTTGACTCCCCAACCACAGCGATCCGATCTCCGGAGAGCAACATAAAATCTCCCGGTGGAATGATCACTTCATCTCCACGCTCAACAGCGCAGATCAAAACCTTTTCTTTAAATCCCCGCATCACATCAGAAATGGTACAGTGATCCAAAAAGCAGTCAGAAGGAATCTCTACCTTCAATATTTCAACATGTCCCTTCACAAAAGTATCTATCTCAATCGCAGACGGCATCTGGCAAAGTCTTGTTATGTTTCCGGCAGTTGCCTGTTCCGGATTCAGAGTCAGTGCCAGTCCCAGTTCCTTTTTGATATATGGAATATCCTGTGTATAAACCGGATCAGATACTCTGGCGATCGTCTGACAATGTCCTGTTTTACGAGCAATCATACAGCACAACAGATTGACTTCATCAGAGGAAGTCACAGCGATCAAAAGATCCGCATTGGCAACACCTGCCTCCACCTGTACTTTGTAGCTGGCACCATTACCGACAACTCCCATGGCATCCACGGAATTGGTAATGTTCTCCACACGCTCAGAGTTGGAATCAATAACAACTACATCCTGCTGTTCTGCTACCAGGGCTTTCGCAACTGCATAACCAACTTTCCCACATCCTACAATAATAATCTTCATGCTTTCTCTATCTCCTTCTTAGACAGTACCATTTTACCATTTTTCCCATATTATGCAAGTGTAAATATAGGCTCTTTACTTTTTCTAAACCGAACAGATCATTCTGTCTGATCCGCACCACAAAACCGGCCTCCAATCGTTAGATCTTACTCTAACATTGGAGGCCGGAACAGAATCAATCCCTTTATCGTATTCTTATTTATTAACTTTTGACAAAAATTCCCGAAGTCTTGCATTTTTCGGATGAGCAAAAAACTCCTGCGGCTCATTTTCTTCCATGATGACTTTCTCATCGATGAACATCACTCTTGTTGCCACATTTTTGGCAAATCCCATTTCATGAGTAACTACGATCATCGTCATACCGGATTCTGCAAGCTCTTTCATGATCTCTAATACTTCGCCTACCATCTCCGGATCAAGAGCGGAGGTTGGCTCATCAAAAAGGATCACATCCGGATCCATCGCCATCGTTCTGGCAATGGCAATCCGCTGCTTTTGTCCACCGGATAACGTATCCGGATAGGCATCTGCTTTTTCTAACAGACCGACACGATTTAGTAATTCTTCCGCACGGCTTCTGGCTTCTTCTCTTGAAAGTCCCTTTAATTTCACAGGAGCTAACATGACATTTTCCAATACTGTCATATTCGGAAAAAGATTAAACTGCTGGAATACCATACCGATCTTTTCACGGATCTGGTTGATATTGCGCTTTTTATCTAAGATATCATTTCCTTCAAATAAGATCTGACCGGAATCTGCCTGCTCCAAACGGTTAAGCGTACGCAGGAAGGTGGACTTACCACATCCGGATGGACCAACGATAGCGATCACTTCTCCCTTATGGATCGTTGTATTGATATGATCGAGTACCAGATGATCGCCAAATGATTTGCACAGATCCTTTACCTCGATTAAAACTTCATTCTTATCTTGCATCTTTTTTCAGTCTCCTCTCCAACCGTCCGACTAAGGAAGTTAAAATAATTACGATCACCAGATATACAAGCGCCACTGACAGAAGTGGGATCATGGCTTCATAGGTATTGCTTCGGATAATGTCACCCGCTTTGGTAAGATCCATCAGTCCGATATATCCTACGATCGAGCTCTCCTTCAACAGTGCGATAAACTCATTACACATAGCAGGAAGTGCATTTTTTACTGCCTGTGGCAGGATAATATAGCGCATCGTTTTGCCATAGTTAAAGCCCAGACTTCGTCCCGCCTCAAACTGTCCGATCGGAATAGAAATAATTCCGGCACGGATCGCCTCTGCCACATAAGCACCGGAGTTTAAACCAAATGCGATCACGGCTGCAACAACAGGATTGACATCCACTTTAGCAAAGATCACGTAGTACATGATCAGAAGCTGTACCATCATTGGCGTACCACGGAAGATGGTAAGATAAAGTCTTGCGATCGTATTTAACACGCGGATCACAACTGTTTTTTCTTCATTGCGGTCGTGTGCCACACGAATGATCGCCAGTAAGAATCCTAAAATGATACCACAAAGTCCGGCGAAGATCGTGATGATCAGGGTATTTAATAATCCCTTAGGAATGTATTTCCAGTTGGCATTATCTAAAAAAGTCGATTTCATCTTCTCGATCAACCCTACACTACTCTGACTGCTTCCGTTGCGGACAATGATCACCTGCTTGGCTGTCGTATAGGAATCTGTGAAATCAACATTTTTCTTTCGCTCATCTGTTACCGTAATTCCTGCAACGCCAACATCCGCTTTTCCAGACTGAACCGCAACGATAATGGAATCAAACTCCATATCAGATACCTTTAGATCCATCCCGAGCTTGTCAGCAACTGCTGTTGCCATATCCACATCGATTCCGGTTGCTTTTCCATTTTCATAATATTCATAAGGTGGAAATCCTACGTTGGTTGCCATAACCAGTGTACCCAGGTCATGCGTCGCAGAGTTTTCATCCAGTTTATAGGGATTCTTTCCTGCATTTTCTCCGATATAATTATCAATAATGGCAGAAAGTGTGCCATCCTTCTTTAATTCATCCAACGCCTGATTGATCTTATCTCTCAATTCCGGATTCTTTTTGGAAACACAGATTGCGTAATCCTCTACCGCAAACTCCTCTTTTAAGATCGTAAGATCCGGATTCTTTTCCACAAATGCTTTGGCAGGCTGTTCATCGATCAACACACAGTCGATCTTTTTCTGTTTTAATGCCTGTACCGCATCTGCGCCTTTGTTAAAACGGGTCACCTTTGTTCCGGCATCGTCCCCCTCGTAATCAGAAGCATAAATATCTCCCGTTGTACCAAGCTGTACACCGATATTGCTTCCCTCCAGATCATCAACGCTTTCGATCGTTTTCTCTTTTGCATCCTTCTTTGACTGTTTTGCAGCAGCGCACTGCATAGTGACAGGAAAAAGCAACAACAATAACAGCAGGATTGCTGTCATACGTTTCATGGTAAATTTTCCCATCGTTCTTTTCACACGTTTCATCCTCTTTTTGTCCTTTCTTTATTTTGGTACATCTTTATTACTATACCATAATTGCGGTTCCATGGGAACTAAAAAAATCGGACAGTTCCTCCTGCCCGATTTCCTGTTTTTCTTATGCTTCGGCTGCAAATGCAGATTCATTCATGCCATCTTCCTGTGTTGCCATCTGATAGCCACAGGAAGTGTTCTCATACTGATAAGAAACGTCATCCTTCTCTTCGTCCGAAAATGGATCTTTTGTTCCTTCCGTTTTCTTTTTTTCCTCTTCGTCAGCCGGAAGCTTTTTATAGTATTCGGAATCTGTAAATTCCTTTTTCACCCGGTCAAGTGCAGCAAGAACTGCTTCTCTCATCGGGTCCTTTGCACTGACCATCGCCTGCGTCTGACTGATCAGCTGCTGTGCCTGCTGTTTGGTCTTACAATGCTTCAACTGCTCTTTTAATCCATCCGCCATATGCTGGATCCGGATCGCCTGCTGATACAGATACGGACTCCTGCTCTTTAAAAATTCCAATTCTTCTCTGGTCAGCCGCTTTCCGGAACGCAGTTTCTGTTCAATCTTTTTCAAGCGTTCTTCTTCCGGCTCCTCGGTCTTTTGTCTGCTCATCAAAATCGTCTGCTTTAATGCCGTCCATTCACTTTTTATTTTTTGCGATACTGCTGTCTGCTGCATATCTCTCACCTCTCACTCCTTTTATCGGCAGATGAGAGGAATTCGGTTAGTCATTTTCTTCTGTCATTTCATAAAAATAGCTCCGGGTGTAAGGATTATATAAAATTGCCCGATCCGTCTGTTCCGGCATTTCCTTATCCTCCAGAAAAGAATGAACCTCAAACCAGCCTTTGACTACGTCCGGGAACTGCTCCATCGCAATCCCCTTTTTATATAATAGCAACTGTGTCACGGTTCTTAATTCTTCCGGTTGGACATCTTTGGTCTGCGACGTCTTCTCGTCAAAATGAAAATCCTCACATTGCAAATAATAAGAATTCTTCTCTAACTCCCTGCCATTTTGGAAAGAACCGGAAAAGGAAGAAGAAAGCTTCTGATTCTTTTGTTCGTTTTTATATTCCCCGGAAAAAGTACCGTCCTTTTTGATGTGAAATACAATCTGGGAAGTATCCTTACCAGTACTCGTAGTATAACTTCCGGCATAGTTTTTCCATATCTGTTCCTGACTCACTTCCTTAGAAGAACAAACAGCCGCCTGATATTGGCACATCTCTTTTGCCGCATGGGGATTCATGGTGCAGTCCGGCTTTCCTTTGATCTTTTCCATCACCATCTGATCAAGCACACCCTCCTTTAAAAGAACAGCTTCCACCTGATCCAAAGCAGTTTCCAGCGCCGCAACGGCTTTCTCTTTTGCGACCGTCTCATCATCTATCTGATATTTCTTCTTCCCCATCTGTATGCTCTGTGCCTTTATATAACGCGTTCCATCCCGCTTTAACTGAATGTACTCCGTCTGGTCATCCGAACATTTACACAATATAATATCTGTATTTTTCGTATCTATTACCGCGTATCCTTTTACCTTATCTTTTGTATTTATAAAATTATAATCCGCATAAAGTACCTTAGTCTGATCCTCTCTGCTATCATGCTTCTGATAAGTAAGCATTTCAAAGGAGATCGCATCTCCGGTCAGATATCCCTTCTTCGTAATACGATACGGAGAAACCATGATGAGATCAGACTGCTCCGTCGTCATCACGCTTTTCAGTGCCACACAATCGTTCGCCGTATCTCCTGTTTCATTCGACGCATCCGGTTCCGAATACCGCAACGATAACTTCTGGTAGTAGGTATTCCAGACATCTGCCTGACTCCCCTGACTGTCTGCATCAGAGGAAGCAGATGCTGCTTCTGTTGTCACCTGCTGCGTGGTGGATGATGCTGTTTTTTCATTTTTGGAAGCATTGCCACATCCAGATGTAAGGATACACAGAATGAGACACAACACGATACCGTTTCTTTTCATGGTAATCACCCCTCTGTTTTTCGTTGTTATGCACTATATATATATTATATTATAATCATTTATATAATTCAATAAAATTGTGCAGCAAAATAATATTACTCCCTCACCCCATACGTGCAGGCTTCTTCGCCATGCTCCATTGTCACCTGCTGCCCCGCAACAAAATCCAGCTTGGTTGTAAGTGCAATATCCTTGTCAAGCTGCTTGTTATGGTAACAGATAGCAAATTCATACGTTCCAGATGTAAGTGATGTCTTCATTTTCACATTGGTAAATACTGATTCTTCTCCGGAATCCGGCAGATTGACTGCCCCCTGATCCTCTATCTTACCATTACGACGAAGCTCATAATGGGCATCCTCAATATCAGAAATAAAATCCGGTTGATTACATACTACGGAAATCTCTGCCTCTACTGTGCTCTTACTGCTTCCAAATATCGCTTTCTCGGTTCCGGTGGAAAGTGTGACCGTTGGATCAATATCCATTTCTGACAACACCAAAAATCCGTCTTCCGTAACATTTTGTGTTTCTTTCTCATTGGTGATACGATATATGATCTGCTCTACGTTTGCAGTTAACGGAAGTCTTGTTTTTCCTACATAATATTCCTGCTGTTCCTCCAGTGTAACAGAATACCGCTCTCCCTCTGTGGTTTCCAGAACGGCTTCTAGGGAAGCATCCTTTTCCTGCTTGATCGGCAGCACAGACAGCATAACCTCCACCGTGTCATCCTCTTTCCGGTAATCTGTAACAGTATGTTTCACTTCCTGAAATACCTGATAGATTGGATCTGCATTGTCTTCTCCATTGTCTGTATAAACATATTGTGGCATGTTGTGAAGCTGTGACACTTCCTGCTTTAGATCATGGTATTTTATAAAGAGGAACAGCAGCCCGCAAAAAAGAATCACAATGACAACGATTCCCATCACTCCTGCTTTCTTTAAAGAAGCTATTTTTTCCGTCAGCTCCAGAAACTGCGTCTGATCCGCCTCTTTGTCAAACGGTTCTTCCTTTTCCACGGTGGATGTTTCGTCCATCTCCTCCCGCAGCAATTCATCCATTGTAATATGAAACAACTCACATAGTGCAACCAGCTTGGAAATCTCCGGCTTTGACGCGCCCGACTCCCATTTGGAAATGGACTGACGGCTGACAGAAAGTGCATCCGCAAGCTGTTCCTGTGTCATTCCTGCTTTATTTCGATAATGATAGATTTTTTCTCCTAACTGCATATGATGCCTCCTTACGCTCTCTGATTTTCAAACAAATCGTAGCAAATTTCCAGAAAAAAGTCTATCAAGCAGACTAACTATTTTGTCAACTAATGGTTGCATGCCGCATCTTTACTGCAAAAAAGCAGGTCCTAAAGAAAGAACCTGCTTTTTTGATCTACTGGTATTTAATTTTTATTTTACCTTTACGAGAGAGAAATCAGACAAGGTAATATCCGATGCCGGGGTATCTTCTCCATCGATCAATCCCATAGAAACAACAAATGTGATGTCATTTGCAGTTTCTTCTGTAACCGTAAACTCGCTGCTCACTTCCTTCTCTTTCTCCTTTGTAAGTGCGATGTCCGCTCCGCCATACCATTTATATCCGGTATTTAAAAAAGCGGCTTTGATCGTTCTGCTTTCTGTGGAAAGAGCTTTAAATTTCAAACGATAGGTTGCTCCCTTTTCCAGAACCAGATCTTTCTGTTTTAACTGCACATTCCAATCTGCACTACCGACATTGGAAATGCGATAGGTTACTGCTCCGTCTTTAACGTCTGCTTTCGCTTCTGCCGGAGCACTGATAGCATAAATGTCCCAATTGTCAGCATCATTTGCGAAGTTCCCATTTTTGAATAATTCCTGATCTGCTTCCGGTTTTTCTATTTCCGGTTCTTTTGTTTCTTCTAATACAATGTTATCCACACAGACACGATGCTGATCGGTAATGTCTCCGCCACCCAATGCAATATTGAACACGGACTGGGTATCGGTATCCTCCGTCATTTTAAATACTTTGCTGATATGTGTGTAGGCACCGTCCTTGCCATATGCTGTCAGCTTCTTTGTCTCCTGCACATATGGTGTCCAATCCTCCTCATTCTGCGCATTCTTATGCAGCGCACCATTTCTCTGGATGGCATACTGGATGCTCCGGTCGATCGAACTTTTAATATCAAAGGAAATCTGATACCATTTTCCGTTTTCCAATGCCACATCACTCTGCTTCAGCTGGATCTTCCACTCCTGATCCGCACTTTTCTTGATTGTAAAATCCATTGCGTTATCTTCGCTTAAACTATCCACCACATAGCTTGCGGAAGCACTTCCATCTACAAACACCTCAAAGCCGCTTGTTCCGGCATTGAAAGAACCGTTCTTAATAAGCGTATCTTCCACCAGACGAATGTCATCTACGTAGTACGTTCCTTCCTTTGCAAATGTGATCTTAAAATCTTTGCTCTTTGCAAGGTCTTCCTCTGTAAGCTCCAGCTTTTCGGTAATCGTCGTACTGTTGCCATCCTTTAACGGATAAGTGTATTTCTTATCTGCGATTGTAACATCTATCGCATTGCCACTTGCTCCCTGCACTTTCATGGACAATGCATACTTTCCTGCTGTTAATGGCAGTTTACTCTGAGAAACTGTTGCTCCTTCCTTCTCTACCTTTGCCTGCAGACGTCGTCCATCCTGCAGTCCGGTTACTTTAAAGGAGGCATCTCCTGAACACGTCCAGTCTCCTAAACGTCCTTCACCTTCCTGGAAAGATCCGTTATAAATATAGTTTCCATCTGCCCGCACGGTCTTGTCATTCTTTACTTCACCCTGGGCTATTTTCTCTATGCGTACATTACTGATATAAACCGTTGCCGTGGAATCTGTGTTTCCCAGGTTAAATTCCAGGCGGGACTTGGCATCATTTTCCTGCTCCATTGTGTAAGTGTAGCTGTAGGACTGCTTTTCTTTCGTCAATGCTACCTCAGTATCATTTAAATATCTGACAAAAGAACGATCCGGGGAAGATACGTCCACCTTCATGGTTCGTTCCGCATCCGCATATGCATCAAACGTGAGCTTATATGTGGCTGCCTGCTCTGCCGGAATGTTCGGCTGTACTAACTGAATACTGTAATCTTGAGTTCCTGCTTTGGTTGTTTCAATCTTAATCTTCTTCTCTGCGATTGATGCTGTTCCTTCTCCTTCTAATGTTGTTAAGAATTTCCAGTCTGTGTCATCGCCTAAATCCTCTTGGGCAGAAAAATCACCATTGTTTACATAGTTGCCGTTTTTATCCGGTTTTCTGATGATCACTTCTTCCTTTTCCGGAGCCTTCACATTACTATCATCATATCCGGCTTCCTTCTGATATACGCGGACGGAATCAATACTGTAAGACTGGCTGTTGATATCCTGATCTTCCTCCGGATAACCAACCCAGCTTCCGCCTACTGCAAGATTTAAGATCATGTAAAATGGCTGATCAAATGGTGCAGGATAAGATACTGTTCCCTGTCCCTGGGTAGTGGAATACCAGTCATTGGTCTCATAATACTTTACTCCATCAATATACCAGGTGATCTTACCCGGTTCCCATTCACAGGAAAATTTGTGATAATCGGTAGAAAAATCTCCATTTTCTAACTTATAGGTTCCCTGATTTTCTTTATGTGGATTGCCATAATGGATCGTTCCATACGCAGTTTTGGTATCCTGTCCCATCACTTCCATGGCATCAATCTCACCACACCGAGGCCACTGTCCATATAAATTCTCATCTGTTGGCATCAGCCAGAATGCCGGTAAAAATCCTTTTCCGCTAGGTACCTTTGCTTCCACTTCAAACAAACCATAAGTATAATCTTTTTTCCCCTGTGTATTCAGACGGGCAGAAGTGTAAGAATAGCTTCCATCTTCATTTTTTACTTTTTTCGGCTGAATGGTCAGTTTTCCATCACTTATCGTATAATTACCGGATTGTGTGTACTCCTGTAATTCGTTATTTACCCAGCCCGGCTCATGCGTTTCTACATTCCAGCTGCTCTCATCAAGTTTGTCACCATCAAACTTATCTTCCCATACTTCCTTATAACCGGCATAAGATAACTGTGCATCCGATGATACCTCGTCCTTCTTATCCTCATCTTTTTTGGCATCCCCGGATGGCTTTGCCTGCTCCGGCGTTTGCTGCGTTGTTGCAGCAGTGGCTGTTGTTGTTGCAGCAGTGGCTGTTGTCGTTGCCGGCTGCGCAGACTCTGTTCCTTCTACTGTTACAGTACAAACTGCCTTCTTCTTGCTTCCATCCTTGGCACTCACTGTAATTTTAGCAGTTCCGGCTGCAACTCCGGTCACCTTTCCTTTGGATGTAACTTTGGCAACTGCCTTATTGCTGCTTTTATAGGAAACCGTTTTTACGCTTGCCTTTTTCGGTGTAACAGCTACATTTATTTTCCTGCTCTGTCCCACCTTTACTGTTACGTTTTTTTCAACCTTCACTTTTTGAACCGGTGTACCAACTACTACGCGGAACACGCATTTTTTTGTACTGTTCTTCACACTTTTTACTGTGATCTTTGCAGTACCTTTTTTCAACGCTTTTACAGTACCCTTTTTATTTACACTTACCACTTTTTTATTATTGGTCTGATACGTTACTTTTTTACTGGCAGTGCCGGATACAGTAACCACTGTTTTTAATGTGAATTTACTTCCCTTTTTCAGCACCAGTGTCTTATCCACATTTTTTACTTCTACCTTCTCCACTACATTCTGTGCTGCAGATACTTGTGTTGCCGGAATAGAGCCAAACAGCCCTACCGCCATAACTGCAGATAACAAAACTGCAACCATTCGTTTTTTTCTCATCTCTTCTTGCTCCTCCTTTTATTTATGATTCCATAGTTTCAGCAGATCCTGACGAATCGCATCGTAATGACTGCCCATTAATCCAAAATCTTTTTCCTTATAACACCAAACGGCACATCCAATTTCAAAATCCCATATCAGCGATCTTCCTGATGTCCCCTTCACTAAGAAACGCTTCATAATGCGAAACAGAATGTTCGCACTGGGAAAGATATCCACCCAGATTGATCCCCCGTGTTAATTTCATTTTTTCCTCCTTTCTTTTCTCTTGAAATAAAATAAAAATACGTTGCCTTATGGTGATATAATTGTCCCATGATAACGTATTTTTTAATATCGTTTTTCTATCTTTTTTATCATTTTTATGTTATATTCAACTTACAGGAAAAGGAGGCTCTCATGAATTACGAAAAAGAATTGATCTATCAGGAATATGTCCAGCGGGAAAACGAAATTCTGCATGCTCCCTATGACCCGGAATTTCGTTTTTATTCTGCGATCAAAGAGGGAAATGTTGCCCTCGTAAAAGAACTCTGCAAGGAGCCGCTGATGGACAAGAAAGGATTAGGGAAGCTTTCCGGTAATGCTTTACAAAATTTTAAATATCATTTTGTCATCACTACCGCCATCGTTGCCCGCTACTGTATTGAAGGTGGAATGGAACTTCCTAAAGCATATAGTATCAGCGACTTTTATATCCAAAAAGCGGATCAGATGAAACGAATTGAAGATGTTTCCGCCCTGCATCCCGTTATGTGTCTGGATTACACCAAACGGATGCGCCAGCTTATTAAGAATAGTATTTGTTCCAAACAGATCGCACTTTGCATTGATTACATTTATGATCATCTGCATCAAAAGATCAGTGTTCCGATTCTGGCTGAATATGTGGGATTATCAGAAAATTATTTATCCCGACTTTTTAAAAAAGAAATGAAGGTAAGCATCAGCCAGTATATTCTCAGTAAAAAAATTGATACTGCCAAAAATATGCTTACCTATTCTGATTATCCGATTTCTGAAATTTCCGCCACTTTGGCATTTTCCAGTCAAAGCTATTTTACGGAAATTTTCCGCAAGCATACCGGTATGACACCTATGCATTACCGAGCTTACTACTTCCGCTCTACGGAAATGGAAAGCTAGTCCGTAGCTTGTTTTTTTATCACAGTAACTGTGCTGTCATCGTCAGGGTCTTCTTTCTCATAGGAAATAGTATCGCTTTCCATATCTTTATCAGAAGATATCGACTCTATAACACGATCATTGTTTTTGTGATCACCCGTGGCTTTTGCTTTAAATTGCAGATGTCCAAATAAACAGATCACACACATCATAACAATCAGCAGAATAGAGATCTCCAGTTTTCTTTTTGGTTTTTTCATAATGACATTCATCCTTTCTTTTAATGAAGCATGGGAAGATCCAAATGGTTGCACAAGGGAAGAAACGGAATATCTTTGACTTTCTGTACAACATAACAGGATGGTTTTTAAATAATCCTTTTTGAAGGAATCACCTAAGTTCTGTAACGTTTTCGCATCACAGGCAAGTTCACATTCCTGATCCATATAAAAATATAATAACCAGGTAAATGGAAAAAACCAGTAATAACAACATAACACATAGGAAATCATTTTCCATAGACAATCGTTTGAATCTATGTGCGTTAATTCATGCTGTAGCACACAAGTTAAATTCCTCTCATTTTCAGCAAGATAGCAGGGTATTACAATATAGTGGTGCCAAATACCAAAACTAAATGGAGCACTCACGCCCTTAGAAGAAATTATTGTAATGTTTCTTTTCTTTTTCATTCGTGAAGAAGTAACAATAGAAATACAATCCATCGTTATTTCCCTGTCAGATTCCACCTGAATTTTTTTTATGGCCAAAAGCGTCCTGCAATAGGATATCATACCGATCACGATCAGCACAGTGAATCCTGTACCATGAAGGAATGGAAGAATTTCAGTTGTATGTTTCTCTCCCATTATTGGAGACGAAATATTTGCCACGTATATTGGAATCCAAACAGGTAAAAGCTCCAAAATAATCAATTTACATAATATATAACCCACATTTTCTGACAAATATTTGTGAAGTGATTTACGACACAAAAGTAATAATAATATGATAATGGAAGACAACATTAGATTTTTTATGTAAAAATCGTACAATAGAATCCCTCCTTTCCTTATCTACTGTTCCTCTAATTGATCCAGTATAGATCGAAGCTCATCAATTTCTTTTTTGCTAAGCTTTCGTCCACTTGCAAAGCTGGAAACAAAAAGAGGCAGTGAATCATCAAAACGCTCCTCTAAAATATCAGCCGCATCCTCTCTTATAATTTCTTCTCTGGATACCATTGCCTTGCACTGAAAATGTGGTTCGATCCGCTCGATTGCTTTCTTTTCAATGCATTTGTTAATAATGGTATATGTGGTGTTACGGTTCCAGCCAATACTTTGATTTAATTCCTTTGCAATTGCACTTGCACGCATCGTTCCTTTCTCCCACAACAGTTTCATAACATTCCATTCGGATGTGAACAGTTTCAATTTTATCACCTCCCACTTTTGACTATTGCAGTAGTCAATTTTAGAATAGCATCAAATTCTTAAAAAGTCAAACAAAAAGCACCTTGGAAATCTATCCAAGGTGCTTAATCCGTCTTCTACAAAATACCACGTTCCATTTTTTTCAGTTCTTCTAGATATTTCTGCCCTAATGTACTAAGCGGCATTTTCTTTTTTTTGATATATCCGATGCGCATCTTATCTTTTACATCAAGCGGAATGGCATCATAATCACTTCCGTTTAACTCCTCGCAGATAATACCGGAACATAGGGTATACGCATTTAATCCCACCATGAGATTCAACAGCGTTGCGCGGTCATTTGCCTTGATGATCTGCTTGTACTCATAGGTACTAAAGACCTCCTCCGCCAAATAAAAAGAGTTGTTGTGTCCCTGATCAAAGGACAGACATGGATAATCTCTTAAATCTTCAAACGTCAGCTTCTTCTTTTTGGAAAGAGGATTGCTTTTCGCAAGATACACATAAATGCTGCACGAAAACAGCTCGTGAAATTCCAGCTCATTATCCCGGAAGATCTTATCTAATGCCTTTTCATTAAAATCGTTCAGATATAGAATACCCAGCTCACTTTTCTGCGATTTGACATTTTCGATCACTTCATAGGTTTTCGTTTCATGCACCGCAAATTCGTAGTCTTCCATATCAAACTGCTTCGCCATTTCAATGAATGCCTGCACGGCAAAGGTATAATGCTGCATGGAAACACTGAACCGCTTTTTGCTCTCCTGCTTGTTGATAAAGCGGTCTTCTAACAGGCGGTACTGCTCGACCATCTGTCTGGCATAGCCTAAAAATTCTTCTCCCTGCGGCGTAATGGAAACACCACGATTGGAGCGCACAAACAGTTGGATTCCGATCTCTTCTTCCAGATCCTTGATCGTGCTTGAAAGCGTCGGCTGCGTGATAAAAAGCTGCGCAGCCGCCTTATTCATGGATTTTTGTTCTGCAATGCATACCGCATAACGGAGCTGTTGTAATGTCATAGCTGTTCCTCTTACTGGATCGCTTTAAATGCCTCATCCAGATCTTCAATGATATCGTCAATATTTTCTGTACCGATCGATAAACGGATCGTGTTTGGTTTGATGCCGGAATCCAGAAGCTCCTCCTCGGTCATCTGGGAATGTGTGGTAGATGCCGGATGGATTACTAAGGATTTCACGTCTGCAACATTGGCAAGCAGAGAGAATAACTCTAACTGATCGATGAAGTCCTTTGCCTTTCTGTCATCACCCTTGATCTCAAAGGTAAAGATAGAACCACCGCCATTGGGGAAATACTTCTTATAAAGTGCCTGCTGTTTTGGATCATCTGTCACGGATGGGTGATGCACTTTTTCTACCAGTGGATGCTCATTTAAGTATTTTGCTACCTTTAAAGCATTTTCTACGTGACGCTCTACCCGAAGTGATAATGTCTCTAATCCCTGCAGGAAAATGAAGGAGTGGATCGGCGAGATCGTAGCTCCGGTATCACGAAGTAAAATCGCACGTATCTTTGTCACAAATGCAGCTGGTCCTACTGCCTCGGTAAACGTAATACCATGATAGCTCGGGTTTGGCTTGGAAAGTCCCGGATATTTGTCCGTTGCACCCCAATCAAACTTACCGCCATCTACGATCACACCACCGATCGTTGTTCCGTGTCCACCGATGAATTTTGTTGCAGAATGTACCACAATATCTGCACCGTACTCGATCGGACGTACCAGATAAGGAGTTGCAAATGTATTATCTACGATCAACGGTACCTGATGTGCATGTGCAATCTCTGCAATGTGCTCAATGTCCACAACATCTGAGTTTGGATTGCCAAGTGTCTCAATAAATACCAGCTTTGTGTTGCCTTTGAATGCAGCTTCGATCTCTTCGTCGTTGAAAATGTCTACGAAAGTCGTCTCGATACCATAGGTTGCAAGGGTATGTTCTAACAGGTTATAAGAACCACCGTAAATGTTCTTTGCTGCCACAACATGATCTCCTGCACTTGCGATATTCTCGATGGAATAGGTTACAGCGGCTGCACCGGAGGCAACTGCTAAAGCAGCAACACCACCCTCTAACGCAGCGATACGTTTTTCAAATACATCCTCGGTCGGATTTGTCAGTCTTCCATAAATGTTACCTGCATCGGCAAGACCAAATCTTGCTGCAGCATGATCACTGTTGCGGAATACATAGGAAGATGTCTGGTAGATCGGTACGGCTCTTGCATCGGTAACCGGATCCGGCTGTTCCTGTCCTACGTGTAACTGTAATGTTTCAAATTTTAAGTTTCTCTCTTCTCTTGTCTTCTTTGCCATAATAAGTTCCTCCTTTAATTCTCTATTACTTTTTGATTTCTTTTTTGTTTGTTGGGTTCCTTAACTTGAACTTATTATAGCATTTCAATTCCTATTGTGTTAGTAGGAATAAGTTTTAATTAGTTATAGACTACATCTATAACAAAGTATATCAAAAAAGACGGGCTTTTACTACCCATCTTTTCTTTATAGTTAAAAATTATAGCTTCATTTTCTAAACAAGGATCTCTTTCAGTCTGGCATCCTCGTATACGAGACGCTTCGCTTCCTCGCGATATGCTTGCTCGTGAAGATACGTGTGACGATGTGGTTTCATCTGTGGAGCCAGATCGATCGCACGGGCAAAATCATCCTTTTTCATGCCAAGTGTCTTTACATAATCAAAGAATCCGGTTTGTTCCAAAACTGTTGTCACCCGCACATAACGATGATCCTGCACCTTCGCCATGATATACGTGGCAATGCCCACCTGTACTCCATGAAGCTGCGGTGGAGTAAGAAACTGATCCAGCGCATGAGAGATCAGATGCTCACTTCCGCTCACCGGAACGCTGCTTCCTGCAAGTTCGTTGGCAATTCCGCTCATGGCAAGGGAATCCACCAGTTCCTTTAAGAACAGATCATCTTTGATACTCTCATAAGGCGTACGCACAAAGCTGTTAACCGCCTTTTTGGCGATCATCATCGCAAAATCATCTACCCGGCTGACACCCTTTTGCTGTTCAAAAAGCCAGTCATAAAGTGAAGTGATCTTTGATACCATATCTCCGATGCCGGAATAAATAAATTTCTCCGGTGCACTTTTTATGACATCCGTATCTACAATAATACCGTAGGCAATCTTTGCCGGCACGCTTCTTCGTTTGCCGGATACAAGCAGGGAAGCACTGGAGCTTGAAAAACCATCAGATGAAGTGGAGGTTGGCACACTGATAAAAGGAAGCTTCCTTAAAAATGCCGCATATTTTGCTGCATCAATGACCTTTCCACCACCGATCCCGACAACTGCCTGTGTTTTGTTATCCATCTCAAACGCCAGCTTTACAACATCTTCCATATGAATACTGTCAAGCTCTTTCTGATCTAATATCTTAATCTCTGCCTGCTTTAGTGAAGCAGCTACCGTATCTCCAAACAATGCGATCAGGTCATTTCCATAAAATAAAACCACATGCTCGATCTGTTTTTCTCTTAAAATATCTCCCATATGGGAAAGCATTCCGCTTCCTACTTTTAAGATCGTAGGGATCGTTACGGATTGTCTGATATTCATAGTCACTCCTCCTAAAAATCTCCTTCGCACGCATAGCTTCCCAAAATCTGAAACTGTGCTGTTTCGTTTTGCAGCTGATAAAGCAATGCTTTTGTTTCTGTCTCCAAAAGATTGGCATTGATCTCTGCATAAAATTCATAGTTCCAGTCCTTTTCCTGATTTGGACGGGAATGGATCTCTGTCAGGTTGACATTGTAATCGGAGATCATCGATAAAATGCTTGCCAGCGCACCACTTTTATTCGGGCAGACAAACATCATCTTAATACGGTTATGCTCCTTTTGCGCCAGAAGCGTTTTTCCAAACTGTACCACCTTTTTACGGATGCCGTGATCCCAGACGATCTCACAGCGGTTGATATAAAAATGATGCTCTACCAAAAGCGTGTGCAGCTCATTGACCGCCGCTACACTGACATTTTCCAAAATACCAATTCCGGCTTCCACTTCTCCCTGCTCGATCAGATCTGCGATCTCGTCATAAGAGTCCACCGTTGTCACCTGATCCTTTGACAGCATACTGCAGATATAAAGCTCTGTCTTTTTCATTGCTGCACTTTTGATCGCACAATCTTTCGTTTCGTAATCAATCTGAAAACAGTCCCGCAGGGCAAGGGTTCTGCCATACTGATACTTGCGGCTCACTTCCATGATCCGCTTGATCAAAGCGATATATTCCTTGCGGATGTCCCCTTCCACATCTTTGGAAAGCTTTTCAATGATCTGATTCTCCCGTTCCGGCTTTAAAATGGTATCTCCCGTTTCTGCCTTCACCTGTGCCACCTGATCAGCAAGCTCCATCCGCTCCTGAAACAGTGCTTTGATCTGACTATCTACCCGGTCAATATTGATCCTTACTTCCTCTAATGTCATGTGCACTTCCTCCTGCCGCAATTTATTCTCTATTTCATAATGCCACAAAAAGGAAAAAAGTGCAATTTTTTGCCTGTCACACCTGATTCTCCATCGACACCTGATCATTTTCATATTCCACGGCGTTTTTCAGTGTCGTTCTGGCGATCGCCATCAGTGCTTCCTTTGTCAAAAATCCCTGATGGGAGGTGACGATCACATTCGGAAAAGAAAGCAGACGTGCCGTGATCGAGCTTTCGAGAAGATCACATTCCCGGTTTTCAAACACGTTATTTGCCTCCTCCTCGTACACATCCAGTCCCACACCAAAAAAGCGTCCCTCGCGGATTCCCTGTATCAATGCTTCCGTATGCACAAGTGCGCCGCGTCCGGTATTGATCAGGATCACATCCTGTTTCATTTTGTAGATCGTATCTGTATCGATCAAATGGTAAGACTCATCCGTCAATGGACAATGCAGAGAGAGCAGATCACTCTGTTTTAGCACCTCTTCCATACTTTTATAAGAAACGAACGAAAGCTCCGGGTTTGGATACGCATCATAGGCGATCACCTTCATCCCGAACCCGGCACAGATCCTGCACATGGCAGCTCCAATGCGCCCCGTTCCGATAATGCCCGCTGTTTTCTGATAAAATGTCATTCCCGTCAATCCAACTAAGCTGAAATTATTCTCCCGTACCTTGATATAACTTTTGTGAATGTGGCGATTGACCGAAAGAGCCAGTGCCATCGCATGTTCCGCTACCGCCTCCGGGGAATATCCCGGCACTCTGAGTACGGTAATGTTACATTCCTTTGCAGCCGCAAGATCAACATGATTGAACCCGGCACACCGCAGCAGCACCAGTCCAATGCCATACTCTTTCAATTTTTGTAAAACCAAAGCAGATAACGTAGAATTGACAAAGGCACAGACTGCATCGCAGCCCTTCGCGAGCACTACCGTAGTCAGATCAAGATCTGCCTCCTGATATATAATTTCCACGCCGGGAAATTTTACCCGCTCCTGTTCAAACGAATCTTCATCATAGCGCGCCGTATCATACATCATAATTTTCATGCTGCACCCCTCATTTCCTTTTTATTTCTTACTATCTCCCAAATAGGAAATCCTATACAGCATGTCCTCCCCCGATCATGACAGGGAGGATTCCAATTCCGATGACGACCGGTTTTCCTGCTCATAAATTGGCATAATTATTTTTGCGCAGAACAGGTCTGCATTGATCTCAATATCAAAGGTTCCTCCACATACCTCTGTAAAGCTGTTGGCAATCGCCACCCCAAGTCCGGAACCTTCCGTGCTTCTGGAAACATCGCCCCGGAAGAACCGTTCCATCACCTGTTCCTTTGTAAAGTTAAGTTCTTCTTTCGACATATTTTTAATGGTAAAGCATGCCTGCCCCTCATCCTTCGTAAGATCCACATAGACACGGCTGTTCTCCATCGAATACTTTAAAGCATTCAGGATCAGGTTTTGCAGTACCCGGTATAAACGTCCTCCATCGGAGTATACGGGAACATTTTCCTGCATATGCACCTTAAATTCCAATGTGGTTTTGTCAATCTCCTCCTGCATATCTGCCAGCGTCTGAAGCACCAGCTTGGAAAGATCGATCTCCTGAAACTGGATCGGCAGATTGCCGCTGGATGCCTTGGAAAGATCAAACAGATCCTGGATCATATTTTTCAAACGGTAGGATTTGCGTTTTAATATTCTGACATAATCCGCTTCCACAGCAGGCAGATCCTTGGAATCGGCCAGCAGATCCACATAATTGATGATCGAGGTGAGCGGTGTTTTGATGTCGTGCGACACATTGGATACCAGTTCAATCTTCATCCGCTCCGAACGCATGGTTTCTTCCATGGCATGTATCATGCCACCCCTGATCGCAGCAAACTGTTCTTCTGCCTGAAAACCATAAAATTTCTTTGGCAGCTCCACCTGTGTTTCAAAATCACCATTTCCCATCAGATCAAGCTGGTGCTGGATACCGTTGATCCCAGTAATAAAGGTACGCAAAAAGCGCAGATAGGAAAACAGTTCCACAAACAGGATCACCCCTGCTGCGATCGCAAGAAATGTCCAGACCGAAAGGGTACCTTCTACTCCAAAGATCGTGGCAGAGAACTGGTACACCGGAAGGTGTGAACCAAATATTCCAACCACAAACAAAAGGAGCAGACAGATTCCTTCGATCATGGTAAATATGAGTACCTGCCGCTGCAGATAAAATCCCATTCCAAGAGCCTGATAATACTGTGCCTTCCGCATGATCCGTCTTGCCTGGTTATCCGCAATTCTTTGGATAATAGAATGACGAAACAAACTGTCCTTATCTCTTTTTGCAAGACAGATGGAGCAAAATACAATCAGCAGCAGCAGAGTACCAAGTCCGCCCAGCCATATTCGTTGTGCCTGAGCAGTAAAGCAGGCATAAAGGGACTGCCCAACTCCAAATAAAAGCACCAACAATAATACGATCCTTACTTCTACCGGAAGAAACAAAAGTCCCCCGATACGAAGATAGGTCTCTTTCGGTCTTCCTTTGTTCACCATACGATACCGCGCAAATAGAAAAAACTGAAGAAAAAGCAGCACCGGGATCACATTAAATAATATACGGATATAAAATGCAGTTGTTTCATATTTAAAAAATGGGGAATCCACATTTAAGAGCGAGCTTTTCTGATCCGCAAAAAGTCCCACGGCAAAACTGGCTGCCGAAAGTCCCGACGGGATCATCTGCTTTTTTTCTGCTGTTTTATACACATGCATTTTCAAACTGCCATTTAGATACCCCTGTTTATAAACATTGCGGCTTTCTGGAAGTGTCGCATAATACGTGGTTTCTGATCCATAACGTTTCCGGTAAAGATCGCAGTAGGTCTGATTTCCACGAAAATATGTCCCTCCATAATTACGACCGGATAAAAAGAGCAGCGGTGTTTTTTCCGGCAGCGTGTCTGCCAGCGCATATACACTATTATATACTTCCTGTATACTAATATTACTTCCTTCCGTAATATCCGGAGTATCCTGACTAACAGCTTTTACGTAGGTCATATTCGCCTGCGCCGTGTGCTTGCCGCTTTCATCGGTAAAAATATAACAGAACGGATCAGAAAGAGAAACTTTTTTATTTCTTTCGATCCGATTCAAAATAACTACCTGTTCCGGTACAGCATCTGACGTCACACGCTCTGTGACAAGACCGTCTTCCCCATAGATCGTATCATCATAGTCTGCCGTGTAATCCACGTAGGCATACTGGATCCCTCCTGCTATTTTTGTCAAATGGGTATAATTTTTCTCCCAGAATTTATGATCACCGATCATCAGATCACGGAGCTTAATGGAACCATCCTTATACATCACCTTACACAGTCTGGTTTCTTTTTTCCCGGATGGCACGTTTCCAAGTCCTGTTCCCACGATATTATAAGAACCTGCTTTGGAAGAGGAGTAGCGATCTCCCAGATCATATAATGTATAATCTATCCCAAACTGGGATACGTTTGTTGTGTCCTGTTTTGATGTTTTCACCACGATCTGATTCGCCTTATCAAAATTCAGATTCTGAAAGATATACACTCCCTTTTTTTTCGATAACGCATTCACCCTTTTATAAAGTGCATTTGTATCCCTGCCATCTTCAAAATGATAGCCCATGCGGTAAAGGGTATCTTGTACCAGGTCATGAAAGGATTCTACTACATCATTCGCATAATTGGCATCATTCCGATAGGCATGATCTGCCATATCCAAAATACCGGAGGACTGAAAATTCTTCTGATACAACCATCCTCCCAAAATGAGGGATGCGATCATCAGAACAAACACGATCCCTGCGGTCAGAAGATACCCTCTTCCCTTTGTTTCTTTCTCTTTACTGCTTCGTTTCCAATTTATAACCAATACCCCACACCACCTTTATATATTCCGGTTCCTTTGGATTGAGTTCCAGTTTTTCCCGGATCCTTCTAATATGAACCATGACAGTATTTTCAGATGCATACGCTTTTTCCTTCCATACATTTTCATAAATATCCTCCGAAGAAAATACCTTGCCCGGTGCACTGAAAAACAGTTCTACGATCTTGAGTTCTGTAGCAGTCAGGTTTACCGCCTGTCCATCTGCATAAACCGTACGAAGCTCCCGGTCATAGGCGAGTCTTCCTACCGTGATCAAAGAACTGCTGTTATCTGCTTTGGAATAATCACCAAGCGTTGTATAGCGGCGGATCTGCGATTTTGCCCGTGCGACCAGCTCCAATGCATTAAATGGTTTTGCAATGTAGTCATCTGCCCCGATACTTAAACCTAATATCTTGTCGGTATCCTCCGTTTTTGCACTCATGACAATGATCGGCAGATTGCGTTCCTGCCGGATCTTCATGATGGCAGAAAAACCATCCAGATTCGGCATCATCACATCCATGATGATCAGTTTCAGATCCTTCTCCTCTGCGACCACCTCTAATGCCTCTAATCCGTCATAGGCGGTTTTTACGAGAAATCCTTCCTTCTCCAGGCGGATCTTTACTGCCTCCACAATCTCTCTATCGTCATCTACTACTAATATTGTTTCATTCATTTTATTCTCGTTCTCCTCAATGTTTTCTATCTTATGATTATAACATAAAACATAGTATTACACATCCTTCGGATTGGAGATTACAATTTTTCCGTCAACAAGTTCCAGTCTTAAATTATTGCCTGTCAAATGAAGTTCTTTTAACATGTCTGCATTGATCTGGATACGGTCATTTCGATCGAGCACCGCAAATTCTTCATGTGTTTTTTCTATATCACTGAATTGCTGTTTGATCGTATCATCCGCAAAGCTTCCCACTTCGTCCAGCTGTTTTTGTATACTTTCTTTCATCCGCTGTTCACTGCTGATATTTCCATCCTTGATCCGCACGACACGGTTTACTTTATTTGCCAGATTCGGATCATGTGTTACGATCACGATCGTCAGATGCAGCTCCTGGTTCAATGTTCGAAACAGATCTAATATCATCGAAGCAGTCTTCTGATCCACGGCTCCTGTCGGCTCATCCGCAAGAAGCAGTTCCGGATCATTTGCCAGCGCGATCGCAATGGCAATGCGCTGCTGCTCCCCACCGGAAAGCTCATTCAGTCTGCGATCCTTCTTATGTGCCATGCCAACCTGCTCCAACAACTTTAGTGCTTTCGCTTTCGTATCCGTATTCTTCTGTTTTCTATCAAGCAGCATGGGAACCTCCACGTTTTGCAGTGCAGTCAGATACGGAAATAAATTTCTCGCATTATTCTGCCAGACAAATCCAACCGTTTTTTTCTTATAGTAGACAAGCTCTTCTTCACTCATGCGGAACAGATCTTTTTCGCCCACATACAGTCTCCCGGCAGATGGTTTGGCAAGTCCTCCGATCATATTGAGCAGAGTAGATTTTCCACTTCCGCTGTTTCCTATGATCGCCATCATCTCTCCACGTTTTACCGTAAGATCCAATCCGGACAATGCCATAACCTCAATCTCATCGGTCTTGTAGATCTTGACTAAGTTCTCACAGCGGATCATTTCATCTGCTGCCTGCGTAACATCCGCATTTTCCTGTTTTTGACGTTTCCGGTAATCCACCATTTCCCGGATCTTTTTTGCCGCCTTACTGTCCGTTATAAAGGACAGTTTTTTCTTCTCTCTTCCTGCCTTGCTCTCTTTTTTCAAAACTGGCTTTTTCATGAAATCCCCTCCTTTTTCCGGTCAGAGATCACCTTTCCATCACTCAGCTCATAAAGCACGTCTGCTGCCTCCATCAGATCAACACTGTGTGTCGTCATAACAACAGTACACCCTTCTTCTTTGATCAGATCTTTAAAGATCTTTACCACACGAAGGGCAGACATCGTATCAAGCTCAGCCGTTGGCTCATCGGCAAAGATCACTTTTGGCTTATGACAGATCGCTCTTGCGATCGCTACACGCTGCTGCTCACCACCGGACATTTCCGCCGGATAATGATGCATCCGTTCTGCCAGTCCTACCTTTTCTAAACACTCATATGCCCGCTGTTTCCGTCCCTTTTTCACCCCTGCCAGACGCAGAGCATATTCCACATTTTCATATGCAGTCATGATCGGGATCAGAGCCACCGCCTGAAATACAAAGCCGATCTTATACCGTCTGAGCTGTTCTTTTTCCTTTTCAGAAAGTGTTGTCAGCTCATATTCATCAAACAGCACAGAACCGTTACTTGCGGTATCCAGTGCACTTAAAATATTGAGCAGTGTTGTTTTTCCGGAACCGGAACGCCCCTTTAATATCGTCAACGTTCCATCCGGAATCTCCACCTCCACATCGTGTAACGCATAAAAATCATTTCCGTCCGGAAGTTTATATATCTTGTCAATTCCTGTTGCTCGTATCATCCTGCACCTCCTAATCTTCCCCAAGCTTTAACGCCTGCGATACATTCAAACGGGATACAAACCGCATTAAAACAGTGATACAGATAAGAAGCATCACAAGTAACACACCACTCAGTGCCGCCAGTTCCTTCATATCCATGACGATATGCATCGGAATGATCTGGCTTCCCGGAAGATAGGTAACCTCCATGACCGGCACAAACAGATAAGAAACAATACCTCCAACGAAAACACCGGTAATCAGGGAGAAAAATGTGCTGAACAAATGCTCCTGGATCAGCATTTTCTTAAGCTCCATACGTGAAAGTCCCATGGCCCGGTAAATTCCAAACAAAAGCTCCCGTTCCCGTAGAGATAACGACCAGTAGATCAGAAATCCCACCGCACATAATAAGATCACGATCAAAAAGCTGACCGTCAGTATTCCATTGGTAACCTGAAGCATTGGCTTTTCCTTTTCGATCAGGATTTCGTTGAGTGTATCGGTAAACTGAAGCAGCTTGATCTTCTGCTCTTTTATAAAATTGTACACCGGATCCGCATTTCCATTTTTGGTTTTGATCAAAATACTGTACTGTTTGACTTTCATTCCACTCATCGCATAATCAAAATTGCAGATTGCGTAATACTGCGATTTGTGGTCATAGCCGCCCTTTTTATTGCTCACCTCCACACTGTTACGCATCATTGGAAAATAGGGAACAATCCCAACGATCTTACAGGACGGGATCGTATCATATTCATATCGACCCATTTCATCTTCCGGAGACATGGTGATATAATCTCCTACCTTCAGATTCTGTTCCTCTGCCATTGCTTCATTGATCAGTACCCCGTCATACTGCTCTGCCAACAGGTTTAAATAATGATACCAGTGCTTTTTGGAAAGATCATTTCGAAAATAACAACATTCTCCAAAGGACTTACTTTCAATTGCCATGACGGAGATCTTATCATCCATCATATAATAAGAGCCATCCTCTTTGGAAACATCCGCCTGTACGGTATCATTTCTATATACCCTGCTCATACCGTCCACTTTTTTAGCCAGCTTTTCATAGCGCAGATAATCCGCCTCAGTATAAGTGATCGGTACATCCGTTCCTGATTTTTCCTTTACATATCTTGCCTGTGGCAGATTATCATCAAAATCCTCTGTCAGCATAATATCCGAACCATTTTCAAACCGAAGTTCCTGCTCCATATTCTGGTTGATCGTGCTGGCTGATACCGCATTAAAAATACCCATTGCCACCGTCATAACCAGAAACAGGGAAATGATCTCCTGCCTTCCACTGCTCCTTATCGTCTGCAGAAACGAGGCATACACATGTGGCTTCCACACACCTTTTCCTATCGCATAAATGAGTGCCACAACCTTAGGCATAATGCGTAAGGAAAAGAGTCCTGCTGCCAATATAAACAAAGAGGAGCCCAGTAACAGAGTATAATCAATGGAACCTCCCTGCGCGATCTTATCCGATAAACTTTCCTTTTGCTGCGTGAAGTTATAATAAATGTAACCCACCAGGGCAAACAATAAAATATCCAGATAAAACCGCTTCCAAAATGGTTTTTTCTTCTTTTTATTTTCCTGCTTATACTCTACGATCGTAAGCTTGGACGTTGCGATCACCGGAAGCACCATCACTGCCATACAAAGCAGGATCGCAAGCACCAGATACAGTAAAATATCAAACGAAAAATGAATCGTTAAGCCTTCTCTGTTCGCAAACTGCAGGAAGGAATTGGAGGCTCCGATCGCTTTACAGATCAAAAGTGCCACCGGAACTGCCGGGATGATCGAAAGCAGACTGATCGTTCCCGACTGCAGCAGATAAAGCAGCAGGATCTGGTTTCTTGTTGCCCCACGACTTTTTAACATTGCCACTTCGTTTTCTTCCATCGAAAGCATCTGATTGCTCACCATGTAAATGAACACAACCAGCAGGATCATTAACGGAACCTGCAGTAAGATCATGATCATGGATACTTCATTCCGGCTTTCTTTGTACTCTTGCAGTGTCGACAAAAATCCGGTACTCATCTCAATGCTCCCTTTCTTCATAAGCTTTGAGAGCTCCTGCGTTTTGCTGATCAAAAAATCATAATTGTAATCACTAAAGGCATCGGTATCCAGAAGATAATGAAGCCGCAGTGTTGCTACTGCTTTGATTGATTTCGTCGCCTTTTCCATAAGGTAGTCCATCTGCTCGTCGGAAACAAACAGCTCCGTCGCAAACGAATCATTTTGTTCCATCCAGTAGGAGTCTTCATTCGGAGTGTATACCCCAACGATCTCAAATTCCAGCGGGGTTCCATTTTCATCCTTATAATTTTTCAGTGTAACTGTCTGACCTAGCATCAGCTTGTTAGTCGTCATCGTTTTTTCACTGATGACACAGGGAATGGTGCCTGTCGTCTTTGCGGTATCATACCCTTCCCCTGCCATATAGGTAACATGCTCTGTCAGGTCATTTAAATTTGCCGGAGCTAAGGTCACTTTGGTCTCCGGCATGACCATGTTGGTTTTTTCCAGTTCAAAGCCCGGAAGACAGAGAAAAATCTGTCTTTCCTTCACCGGAACCTTGTACTCCTTCTCAATGACCTTTTCTGCCTTTTTGCGATCTCCAAGCTCCAGATTTCCCATTCGGGAAACATAGGTGTTTCCGTCCTCTGTTTTGGAAAGTGTTCCCGATAACCGGATCTCTCCTGCCTGACTTACTTTTTTTGTTTTCGCCATGGAAAGATCCTTCAAAAGCGTACGGTTCAGGGAGGCATGGTAATACATTGGATTACTCATCGCAATTCCCAAAAGCAGGATGGTGCCGATCAAAAGACATCCACACATCCATTTTTTGTGCAGCATTTTCTCAAGCATTAACTGAAACATATGTAAGTCCTCCCTTCCTATTTTTGTTTCTGATCTGCCTCTTTCCAGAGTTTTCTATATGTGTCATACGAACTGTCTCCGCCATAATCGTAGGAAAGATATCCGATGACATCATTTTCTTCCAAGCCGGATATCACGATGGCATCGTCGCTTCGATTGCTGTTTAATATGGAAACATCTGTACTTTCATAATGATCTTCGCTTACCTTTTTATTTACACTGTTGGTCACTGTATAATTATTGGAATCGTCCATGCCAAGCTGGGCAATAAAATCATACTTTAATGCCTCACTTGGAATCGTCAACTGGTTCTTTGCAATTAAAAATCTGCTTCTGACATCCACGATCGTAATTCCTTTTTTCAGCGGCTGATCCAGACGGAAGCTGGTACGATAAAGATTCTCTACCTCTGTATTATTTTCACTTTGCGCATTTCTCCGATACAATTCCTCTCCACTGTAGCTTACCATTCCGGATTGTTTGGAGCCATCAGAAAGTAGAAATTCCACCTTTTGTCCCGGAAAGAAACAATCTCCCCAGCTATCACGGGTTAATACATTCTGCTCGGACGCTTCGATCACGAGCAGCTCTTTTTCCGGGCTGATCTCATTTCCAGGCTGATAAGATCCCAACGAGCTTACGGTTCCATCACAGGGAGCCAGAATACTGGTTGCTTTCCTTTCTCTTAATTCCTGCAGCATTTCATTTGCCTGCTTTAAAGAACAGGAAAGCTCCTCTTTGGATCTTTCGTGGGTCAGTTTTAACAATGCAATATCAAAGCCGATCTGTCGCTGTTCGTAGGAAGCGGTTTCTTTCATTTTCTGGATGGTAAGTTCCTTTAAGGAAGCCTCATATTCCTGCTGTTCTTTTTTTATCTGTGCCCTCGCATCTGCTACCGCATTGGTTTGTTCAATCATCTCACTGTCTTTGACCTCGTGGGAAACGGTTGCAACAACCGCTCCCTTTTTCACCTTCTGTCCCTCCTTCACATGATAGCTGGTCAGTACCCCGCCTTCTTCCGGATCGGTCACCAGTGCCTGATAGGAAGATTTTGGATAAACGCCGTCATACCCGATCTCATCATAATTGCTCAGAAAGTCCTCATAGTAAACATCTGATTTTTTCACAACAGCTTCCTTTTTGCTGATCGTAACATCCTCAGCTATATTTTCGTCCCCAGCTAGTACTTCATCCGCCGTCTTGCCCTTGTAGCTCGTATAACAGATCGTATCGGATTCCGAAAGTCCTGCTGTGATCTCGATCGCATTTGCTGTTCTAACCCCTGTTTTTACCTCTGTTTTCTTTTTCGTATTGCCTTTTACCACATAGACAAAGCTTTTACTGCCATCTGTTTTTACAGCATCTGTAGGAACGGAGAGGACATGTTTGCGCTCGTTCTTCACGTAAGAAAGCAACCCCATATCCCCGATCTGATAAGAATCAATCTCATCAAAGGAAAAACAGGTCACAGAATTCAGTTCCAATTTGGAAAGGGCAAGCTGTTCCTTTGCCGAATAGGAATACTCCTTTAATGTATACTGCTGATCAGCAATGCGAAACTGCAGCTGGTTTACATCCTGAAAGGTACCTGCATCCTCCTGCTCTGTCACATATACGACCTTTTTCTGTTCATTATAGATCACACCAACTACCTGATTCTGCTCTACAGCTGCACCAATTGAAAGATCATTGGGATAGCCTGCAAATAATCCGCTGCATGGTGCTTTGATCACATTATCCTCAATGGATTTCTCCACTCTGCTTTTTTGTGTTTCCAGTGCCTGCTGTTGCATCTCATAGCTGTCATTCTCGTAAGAAATATCATGTGTGACCTTGGTCATCTGCGCCTGCAGCAGTTTCAAAGCATCCCTTTTTTCCGTAGCATCCATGGATGCCACCTCCTGCTGATGCTCATACTGCGCCTGCAGCTTCTGCTTTTGCACCGCATACTGCTTTAACTGATTTAAATGAGAACGCTGCTGTTCGTTTCCCTGCTCTAACAACGAATTTTTCTTCTTTAACAGATCCTTCGTTGCTAATACTGCGATCACATCTCCTTTTTTTACGGTATCTCCGGCGCGCACCTTTAACTCCTCGATCGTACCGGAGTTTTGTGCTTTGGCACACTCTCTTGTTCCATTGATCACACCATATCCTGATCCCACGTCGCAGATATCACCATATTTTAGTGTCATTGTGTATTCTGAATTGCCGCGTCCTTCTTTCAGCTTTGGTGCTACCATGGCCTGATCCTGGCAGCCGGTTACAAAAAGAAGCAGTGCTACAAGCAAAAATGAGATTATATTTTGACGCTTCATACTCATTCCTCCCGTTAATTTAAGATGACCGAATCATTTTCTTCTAATCCGGATTTGATCTCTGTATAATTGTCATTGCATAAACCGACTTCCACCTGCCTGATCGTGCGAAGCCCCTGATCTGACAACAGATAAACATAGTTTTTTCCCTGTATCGTCAAAATCGCCGCATTGGAAACATAGAGCACATTTTCCAATTTTTTCTGTTTCGCCGAAACAGTTCCTTTCGCTCCTTTGGAAATTCCATACGACTGATCCAGCAATGCCAGCGTAAGCTTTTTGCTCTTGCTGTCCGTATCTTCAACTTTCGTCACCTGCATCGCATATTCCCGTTCCCCGATCGTCATACTCACTTTAGTTCCTACCGGATAATTCTGATAATATTCGGTCTCACCCACAAACACATAATCGCCATTTCCAATCTTGAGAAATGTAAGCTTTTGATCCGATCTTGCCTGATTCGCTCCTCCTTTTGCACTGCCCTGGATATCATAAAGATAGGTAATTGTACCATCAAACGGAGCATAGATCCTTCTTTTCTCCTGCTCCTGCTCTGCCTCTTTCAAACGTTGCCCGGAAATCCGGATGGCTTCTTTCTGCAACCGCTCCTGTTCCTCAAAGCTTTCTTCCATTGCTTTTCGTTCCTTTGCCTTCTGATAAGACCATTTGGCAATCTCTTCTTCATCTTTCCTCTGCACTTTTAAACTGGAAAGGGCGAGCACTGCACTGTCATACTCCCGTTTGGCATCCTGAATCTGCTCCTCTACTCCCGTCATATCAAGCTCTGCCAAAAGCTCTCCTTTTTTTACACTATCCCCCGTCTCCACATACACAGACTCGTAAGAAAGACCAGATATCCCAAATTTGCATTCCACTTCATTTTTACATTCCGCCGTACAGAAAAAACTCTGTGAGATCTTTAGATCCCCTCGTTTTACTTTGTCTGTTAAAATTTCTTTTGCCTTGTTCTGAGAAGCCTGCATCAGATCTTCCCGCACCACTTCCTGTTTCCCGGCACCACAGCCTGCAACACTGAGCAGGCACATAAGAGCCAGACTGATCGCTCCGATTCGCTTCATATTCATCCCTTCCTCTTTCCTTTTGGTTTCTCACAAAAAACACCCGTATCTTTGTTATACTGCTATCATATCAGACAAGGGCGGAAAAACCTAGTAGATAAAACCTTACGAAATCTTACAAAACTCTTAACATATCAGATTGGAAGATTTTGAACCATTTTAAGTTGTATTTGCCGGGCAACTACCTTATAATAGGAAATAGTGGGTTTACATAAGTTTGTTTTCAGGAGGGTATTATGCCAACGATCACAATCACATCTGCAGATGGCGCACAGGTAGTCACAACGCTTCCGGAATACAGCCAGACAGCAGAGCTTCAACATAACGATTCCTTTTCCCGTGTACTTGCAAAAGAGCAGGGGAAAACGATCACAACAGATTATGACAGCTTATTTGAAAAAGCAGCCCGTACTTATCAGGTGGATGCGAATCTATTAAAAGCGGTTGCCAAACAGGAAAGTAACTTTTCTCCGAATGTTACTTCTCATTCCGGTGCAATGGGACTGATGCAGTTAATGCCTGCGACTGCCAAATATTTAGGTGTTACCAATGCCTACGATCCGGAACAGAATATCATGGGCGGAGCAAAGCTGCTCTCAGAATTTTTACAGAAATATAATGGAAATACAGCTCTTGCGCTCGCTGCTTACAATGCAGGGCCAAATGCAGTAGACAAAGCAGGCGGGATCCCTTCTTACGGTGGAGTTTCTTCCTATGTCAACAAGGTGCTTGGTTATTACCAAAACGGAGTTTCCGTTCCAGACACCCCTGTTTCCGTAGCAGTTCAGGGCGGTGATACCGTAACATCTGAACAGGACAAAAAATGGAACAAGATCCTTTCTAAGATTCCAAGCAACGATATTCATCTGGTCAGCAATACGGAAGAAACAAGAAGCAGTGAAAGCACCACTAAGACAACTGCTTCCAAAACTTCTGCCGGACAGGCATCCGATAATAGCTCTGATGATACCTACTCTTACAAGGATTTTCTGGACTACGCAAACGACTATATCAATATTGCAGCCGGACAGAGCACACCGTCGTCTTCCTCCCTTGATACGACGACGAGCCTTACCTCAAACACAGCACTCTTAACTACACTGAGCAAGCTGTTGTCCAGCCAGAAATCATGATACAAGAAAGGCAATGAGTCATGCTCATAATATAGCAAAGCTACTGATCTACCATTGAACAACCAGCTACACGAAGGAGGAATTTATTTGCATACTATACACGCACGGAAGAAGACAATTCTTGTATTCTTCCTGTTTTTTACTCTTTTTTGTTCGGCACTGCCGCTGCTGCATGCGGATCGTACCGCGGCTGCCAGCAAAGGCACGATCATTACGGATCAGGTGAATGTGCGAAAAGGTACTTCGACACTTACAGATGTCGTAGTCACGCTTCCCATCAATCAGTCCGTGACGATCGTACGCAGCAAAAAAAATACAGCCGGAGAAACCTGGTACTATATTAAAGTCACGTTATCCGGTACCACCTATCGGGGCTATGTGCGATCTGATCTTTTGCAGAAGAAAAGCAGCACAGCAAGCAGTACCAAAACAACTCCAACAACAAAAAAAGGGCTCTACCGTTATGCCAATACCAAACAGGCGGTTGCCCTTTATCAAAAACGTTCCACTGCCCGCATTCTCACCTATCTTTCCAAAAATAAATGTGTGTATGCCGGACAGAAAAAGAAGGTAGGAAAAACGACATGGTATAAAGTGACCGCCACGGTCAAAAAACGAAAATACCACGGTTACATTCCCGCAAAATATTTGAAGTTCCAACCAACCAAAACGGCTTCCAAAAAATACAAGGCCGGAGTTACCCGATCACGCGGCGGGGTTTATAAGACTGCCAATGGAACAGACAAAAAGCTCACCACTCTTCCGGCAGGCAGCAATGTGATCATTTTAGGGGAGCTTACCGTACATAAAAAGAAATGGGTGAAGGTAAAAACAGAAGCCGGCACCGGCTATCTTGTAAAAAGCAGAGTAAGCACGGTCACTGCTACCGTTAAAAGTACCACGAATTATTCTGCAACAACCAACAAGGCAACCAAAGCACGGAAGATCGCAAGTCCGCTTTCCAAGAGTAAAAAAACGGCTCCTGCCCAGACAACCTTAAACGTATTGGGACAGCTCACTGTCAATGGAACGCTCTGGTATAAGGCAAGCTTTTCTGCTTCCTCCGGTACGGTCACCGGATATTTCATTTCCAGTGATGTGGATCTTTCAACAGAAGCACAGTTCCAGGAATGTTTAAACCAGTTTCCGGAAAGTTACCGTCCTGCTTTGATCGCTCTTCACCAGGCACATGCCAACTGGGTCTTTCATCCGGTTGCAACCGGACTGACGTGGGCGAACGTGATCGAAGGTGAAAATGTGAACGGCAGAAACACGATCCAGAGTAACTGTCCGAAGGGGGGAAGTGCCAGCACCTACAGTGCTCCATTTTCTTACTTATCCACCGCACCGGGCGATTACGACTGGGCCACAGATACCTACACACTGCGTGATGGTTCCAATTTTTATTCTGCCAACGATCAGGTCATTGCGTATTACATGGATCCCCGGAACTTTTTAACGGAGCAAGGAATCTTTATGTTTGAAGCCTTGTCTTACGAACCAACACAGACGAAGGAAGCCGTTTCCAATATGCTCAAAGATACGTTTATGGCAGGAAACTACAGTGTGACTGACAAAACTACCAAACAGGTTGTTTCCGGTTCTTATCTGGATGCATTTATGGATGCTGCCTCCACTTCCAATGTCAGTCCTTATTATCTTGTTACCCGCGTAAAAAATGAAGTGGGTACACAAGGAAGTAATTCCACCAGTGGTACTTATAAGGGCTATGAAGGGCTTTACAATTTTTATAATATCGGAGCAAATGACAGTGCCACCGGACAAGCCGTCGCCAACGGACTTTCCTGGGCAAGCAAAGGCACCAGCTACAACCGTCCGTGGACGACACCTTATAAATCGATCACAGGAGGCGCAAGCTACATTGCCGGACAATATATCAACCTGGGACAGAATACGATGTACACACAGAAATTTAATGTTGTCGTACCAACCTCTTATTTTGTACACCAGTATATGACTGCAGTAGTAGCCGCCAATTCCTATGCCATCAGCAATTACAACTCTTACAGAAACAACCAGTTATTAGGAAATGCTTATACATTTTACATTCCGTATTATCAGGACATGCCGCAGCAAAACTGTACGCTTCCGGCAGAATCCGGCAATCCAAACAGCTATTTGAAATCGCTGACGGTAAAAAAAGGAAAAACGACGATCTACTTAGATGCTACATTTGATTATCAGAAAAACAGTTATACCGCGGTAGTGGAAAGCACGGTTAAAAGTGTAAAGATCAGTGCCTCAGCTATCAGCAGCCGGGCAAAAGTAAGTGGCACCGGCACATATAATGTCGTGACCGGAAACAATACGTTCCATGTCACCTGCACCGCAGAAAATGGAACCAAAACCTCTTATTCCATCACGATCACCAAACAATAACCAAGGGGGACTTTTCTATGAAAAAAATAATCCTGCCGGCTGTTATCCTATGTATTCTTGCTGTTATCCTTACTGTTTTTATTGTTCCTTCCCGGTTCAATAAAAGCAGTAACGCAGCACCGGGAGCAGTCGAACTGTCTGCAATAAAAGAAACTGTCAAAAAGGATGCTTCTGTTACGATCAAGGTGCACCTTCATCCAAAGAAAACGATGCAGTCCGTGACTGCCAATCTGCACTATGATGACACCGCATTTTCTTATAAGGAACAAAAGGATGGAGCACTGTCTGGAAACAGTGGTATCCTGACCATCAAGGACAGCTTTGAAAAGGCCACCGCAGAAAAGACCTATGAGATCTCCTTTACTGCATTAAAAACAGGAAGCTATTCCTTTTCCCTTTCCGACATTTCCTATAATGGATATGACAAGCTGGACACGGTAGTGCTTGATGCAGCAACCTGCTCGGTTACCGTTACAGAAAATGCAAAGCAGACCGATGACAGCACCTTAAAAGAGCTGCTGCTCGGTGTGGGAGAGCTGTCACCGGAATGGGATCCACAAACCTATCAGTATGAGGTCACCGTACCGCACGATACCAAAATCTTTACTTTCAGCTCCATCCCATCCGACAAAGATGCCGTCATTACCTCAGATGGACCTGACACTCTGAAAAATGAGTTATCCATCTATAAGATCACGGTAACTGCTCCATCCGGAGCCAGCAGCACCTATACGATCACTGTAAAAAAGAATGCAAACTAAAAAAACCCTTACCAAACTGCAATTCCATTCAGGAATGCCCTTGGTAAGGGTTTTTTCTGCTATTTCTGTCTTCGTTTATAGGAAAGCTTTCCTTTGTATTCCTCTAAGATCGCCCGATCCATCACATAACGATTATCCATCGTCTTCATGACATCCTTCACCTGAAACTTCTGAAATACCTTTGGATCCGCAAGATCATATGCTTCATGAGTGCTGAGACTGAGCACTACCGGACGCATCACATCCTCTAAATTCTCCCGGATAACAGCAGCTTTGTCACCGTTGGTCAGCTGTACACAAACTCCCGGCACCAAAACCTGAATTGCTGCAAACAACGCATCCACGACATCTTTTCCAAAGTCGTCCTGATGCTTTCGCAAATACTGCATTGCCTGGATCGTAGACATCGAATCCTCACCAAGCTTCATGGCAGTCATGTAATCATATACCTCTGCCACACAAAGCATCATGGTTCCCTTTAAAGTGCCTTCCACATAATCGCCGCCCTGCTCCAGCTTTGTAAACTGGGAAATGATAATACGGGCATTGGCAGCAAGATCATAATCTAACAAGAGCCGATTATAAGCTTCCTCCTTACATTTGGCAAGCGTTTTCATCTCCTCCGGAGACAATTCCTCCGTGCGGTATAACAGCTCTTTCGGCAGTAATAATTTCCCGATATCATGAAGCAGAGCCGCCATGATCACGTCCATTTTCTCGCGTTTGGAAAGCTTCATAGCTCCTGCCATCAACGCACAAAGAATCGCAACATTTAATGTGTGTTTATAAACATAATCCTGTCTGCTTCTGATATTCTGGACAAACTGTACCTTTTCATCCAACTGTCCATACTGTTCTTCAATCACAGTGACAAGCTTTGACAATTCTTTAGAGCTGCTCTTCTCCAGCACCAGCTTCAGGTTATCTTTAAGACTAAAGATCGCAATCGTCTGAAAGCGTTCAAATTCCACATCAAATGGAGTCATCGGTGGCACTGGTTCGGCTGGCTCTAACACGTAGATTCCGATCAATTCAAAATTACGGATACTGTTGATACCCTGCATCGTCAGTTTGCTGTCACGTTCATAAAGCATGACACCATTTCTATTGTATATTGGTTTTGCAAGCCGCATCCCCTCTTTTAAATCATCTGTCTTCACAAATTTCATAGTCCGCCTCCTAATCTTCCTGCATCAGAGTGAGTGTTGCACTTATTTATAATGATACCAATATCTGCACATTTTTACAAGCAAAAGAGACCATTCGACACATTTTTCTGCCGACATGGTCTCTTCTTCTTTGTTGCTTCTTTACTTTCTAAGCGCAGTCAGTTTCACTGCCCAGCTTCGATCCGTTGGATAACGGCACTCCTCTTCCTTGACAGAAGAAAAATTTATATAAGAATAGGTGTTATAGTGGCTGATCCCAATCGCCATTGCCGGAAGCTTTGCCGTCTTTTTATTGGTATTCTTTTTTATCGTTGCCGCTGTTGTTGTCCAGCTTGGAAGATACGTTCTGACCTCACTGATATAACCGCTCATTCCCTTCTTCACCTGATTGGAACGAACCGTGTAGAGATAACCGCTCTCATCAATATCGATTGCTCTGACCTTCGCAAGCATCTGCATCCGTTTCGTACTCTTTAATACCGGCTTGGTCGTTGTTTTATCACTGATCTCATATCCGGTCATATAATTCCTTTTTGTGCTATAGGTACCTACCCAGAGCATGTTATTGTAATATGCCATATAGGTCGGTGCCGTCGTCATTTTATAGGTATTCATGTATGCCAGATTGGCACTGTCCACTCCGGTGGAAAGCTTGCTCGTGATCGTTTTATACCGTACACATGCGATCTCATTTCCGGCCGTCATCCAAAGGTTGGTGCCATCAAAGGCCAGATCCGTTACCGTGTACTTATTTGGAAGTACAAGCGTCATCTTATATTTGTGATTGGAACGCTTCATCACATAGATCACGGAATTACTCACACCGTCTTTGTCATGAGCAGCAAGAAAATAATATCTTTTTGCACACACACTGCCATCCGTCACATAGGAATCTAAATTGATCCCGTTTACATTGGTCGTTGCAACTCCCGGGGTGACAAAGCATTTCGCAGTATTGATCTTTTTTGCCAATGCGTAGGTTTTATAAGCCGCACTCGCCTTAAATTCTGCTACCTTTGAAAAGAGTGCTGCTTTTGAGCTTGTTTTTTGTGCCGCAGACGGGGTGATCGTACACTCCGAAGAAACATCTCCTTTTAACGTATTACTGTAAAATACACCATTATCCGTTGCTTCATACGTGGAATAAGCAATGACATAAAAAGAATACGCTACTCCATTGGTCAGATTGGAAGCAATATAGCTTGTTGCAGTCCCATCGGTCAACTGCGCGATCTTTTCATATGCTCCTGTTCCCACACGCTGATAGATCTCATAGCCTTTCGCTTTCATCGGACCCCAGCTCAGTCTTGCCGAACGATCTCCTTTGATCACGGTAAGATCCGGAATTGCCGGTTTGCATCCGGTCTTGATCGATTTTACCGGAAGAGAAAGATTGGCCGGTGTTCCCTGATATGTGAAAATGCGGAAGCGGTGTGTCGTTCCGGCATTCAGATCAGAAGCCACATACGAATACGAGGTAAGGGACAGGTTAACCGGGATCGTGGCAAGTGCATCCCATGCCTTTGTCGTATAGTTATACGTTTGCAGTACATAACCATCCACACCTGCTACCTGATCCCAGCTTACCGTAATGCTGGTCATCGTCTGATTGGACACGTTAAGCTTGGTCAGCACCGTGGACATCTGTGTGGTTGCTGCAGCCGCTGTTGTTGCATCAGAAGATACCGCATCTTTGGAGGCATCCTTAGAAGCATCCGCCGAAGCATCTTTAGAAGCGTCGGCACTGGCTGCTGACGGAAGCAGTAGGGAGGTATCATTAGAAACAGGAAGGATAGCAGTTAGCATCATCACAGTCATGCTAAACGCTGCTATCCTTCTTAATCTACTTGATAATTTCATAAAATCACTCCATTTCTTTTATTTTCCTTTATTGTAAATAGAAAATGTGGAGTTGTTTTGATTTTTATGTGTCAAAGATGTGAGAAACATCAATCCGGTTCCTGCATCCGTTTTTTCGCCCGCTCTTTATTGGCAAATTTCGTGTGCTTGCCGATCCATGCAAGTTCTACTGTTCCCGTTGCACCACTACGCTGTTTTCCTATAATAATCTCTGCAACGCCCTGTTTGGTCGTCGTATCCGGATTGTAATATTCGTCACGGTAAATAAACATGACAACGTCGGCATCCTGCTCGATCGAACCGGACTCACGAAGATCAGACATCCGGGGTTTGTGATCATCCCTTGCTTCCACCGCACGGCTCAACTGCGAAAGTGCGATCACCGGAACATTGAGCTCTTTGGCAAGTCCCTTTAATCCACGGGAGATCTCTGCCACCTCCTGCTGTCTGGATTCGATCCTGCCGCTTCCGCTCATCAACTGCAGGTAATCAATAATGATCAGTCCTAAGCTGCCCCGTTTCTGGATAATGCTGCGGCACTGGGAGCGGATATCTGCAACGGAGACACCCGCTTTATCAATGATCTCCAACGGAGATCTACTCAAGGCATCTCCTGCCGCCATTACCTTGGAAAGCTCCTCATAATCCAGCTGTCCGGTACGGATCTTTTGCGAATCCACCATAGATTCCAAAGCAAGCATTCGTGTTGCAAGCTGCTCTTCTCCCATCTCCAGACTGAACAGTGCAACCGGAAGTTTTTCCTTTAATACAACATGTGCAGCAATATTCAATACAAATGCTGTTTTTCCCATTGCCGGACGTGCCGCAACCAGGATCAGCTCGGAGCCATGCAGTCCGGTTAAGATCGTGTCCAGATCAACAAATCCGGTCGGTACACCGGTCACTGTTCCACCGTTGACCATAGCCTCCTCGATATGCAGTAACGCCTGTACCACGATCTGATCGATCGGTGTATTCTTTTCAATCCCGCGGCGGCTCTGCAGAAACTGGAACACCTCACTCTCCATTTTTTCGTACAGATCGCGGGTTTCCAGGTTGCCAAAATACGCGTCATTCGCCAGCGTTTCACATACTTTGATCACCTGACGGAGGGTAGATTTTTCTTTGACGATGCGCACATACGATTCTAAATTGGCGGAGCTTTTCACGAGCATGACCATCTGCCGGATAGATTCCAGATTGGAGATTTCTTCCGCATATCCCAACTCATCACATTTCTCTTTCAATGTGACAATATCGATCTCTTTTTTCTCTGCCTGCAGCCGCGTCATGGCATAATATAACTTTTCATTTCTCGAAGAATAAAAGTCCTCCGGAATGAGATGCTCCATCGCAATCCCAGCAGAAGCAGGATCTAACAGAATGGAACCTAAGATACCACGTTCTGCATCCTCGCTGTGCGGCATTGTTTTTTTGATTACATTTTCATTTACATCCATGTTGTCATTCCTATCATTAGTGCTTTTCCACTACGTTCACTGTCAGCTCCGCTGTTACCTTTGCATGAAGCTTTAACTGCACGGTGTAAGTTCCGATCTGTTTGATCGATACCGGAAGAGACATTTTCTTTTTATCCAGCGTAAGTCCAAGCTGTTCTTTGGCTGCATCTGCGATCTCTTTGGTCGATACCGATCCGAAAGTACGTCCGCCCTCTCCGACTTTCATTTCCAGCACGACCTTTTTGTCTGCCAGCTCTTCCTTTAACTGCTGCGCTTTGGCAAGCTTTTCTGCCGCGAGCTTTTCCTCATTTGCATGCTGCAGTTTCAGGTCATTTAAATGCGCTCCGGTTGCCTCTACTCCCTTCTTTTTAGGAAGGATAAAGTTCTTGGCATATCCGTCACTGACGTTTACCACGTCGCCTTTTTTTCCTAATGCTTTTACGTCCTCTAATAAAATTACTTTCATGACTGTTCTCCTTTCTGCTCTAACGCAAGATCTACATGATCCTCTTCTTCTTCTAATTTCGTCAGTACGGCTTTGATCTGTGCCATCGCCTCATCCACACTCACATCATGAAGCTGCGCACCGGCTGCATTGGCATGCCCACCGCCATCAAACTGTTCCATAATAAGCTGCACATTCAACGAATCAATCGAACGGGCACTGATGTATATCGTATCATGAAATTCCGTCACAACAAAGGAAGCTGCGATTCCTTCAATATCCAGTAATTCATTGGCTACCTGCGAAGCAATAACGGTTGGAGAATCCATTCCGTCTGCCGGAAAGATCGCCAATGCGTATTTTTCTTTAAATACCTCTGCATGACGCACCGCTTCCGCACGGGAACGATACGTATCCATACTCTCTCGGAACATTTTTCTCACCCGGATGACATCGGCACCCTTTCTTCTAAGGTAAGCTGCCGCCTCGAAAGTACGTGCTCCTGTTTTCTGTACAAAATTGTCCGTATCGATCAACATTCCCGCATACATGGCATCCGCTTCGATCGCATTCAGATCGATCGATTCATTCGTGTACTGCAGCACCTCGGCTACCATTTCGCACGCAGATGATGCATACGGCTCCACATAAGAAAGCACTGCATTGCTGATGACTTCACTGGTCGCACGGTGGTGGTCAAACACCACGATCGTATTAGTCAGTTCCAAAAGCTCCGGACACTCCGTATAGCTCGGACGATTGACATCCACGATCATCAGCAAAGTATCCATATCAACCAGCTCTTTTGCCGTCTTACTGTCGATAAACATATCCTCGTCATATAAAGAATTGCCCTCAAACCGTTCTAACACCGGACGTATGGACATAGTCGCCTGATTTAATACAATATGCGCTTCCTTTCCAAATACCTTTGCCAGCTTATAAATACCGATCGCAGAACCGATGGCATCTGCATCCGGAAGGCTGTGTCCCATGATGACTACACGCTCTTTCGTCTCAATGATACCCTGCAGGGCATGCGCCTTTACACGTGCCTTTACTCTCGTATTTTTCTCTACCTGACGTGACTGACCGCCATAATAGGTAATGCTCTCTCCCTTTTTGATAACGACCTGGTCACCACCACGTCCCAATGCCATATCCATCGCAACACGCGCAGATTCATAACAACCCTGGAAGGTATCTTCCCCCATACCAATAGACATACTGAGCGTCACAGGGAGTTCATTTCCCACGTTGATATTACGAACCTCATCCAAAAGATCAAACTTATTGGCTTTAAGCTGCTCTAAATACCGCTGCTGGAACACAACAAAGAATTTATCTTTTTCCGGTTTCGATACGATACCGCCGATATCCGTGATCGTTTTGTTGACCTTACGATCCACCAGTGCCATCAAAAGCGGCTGTCTGACATCATCCGTTGCTTCTAATACTTCATCAAAATTATCAATATAAATCAAAGATGCGATCAGCTTCTGATCCTTGTTCTCCTGTGCCAGATAACGAAGATTCGTTTCGTCAAAGAAATACACGACGATCATCGTATTGTTGTAAGCACTGTCGAAATCCTGCATCTGTGCCTCTTCGTCTGTATCCGCCCCTTCAATCTCCACACGGATCATGCGGAACTGGACCCGGTACTGCCGATCCTCATAATTCATGGAATATTCTGTAATATCATCCTTTGCACCCGGAAACATTTCCTTGGCAATATGCGGAAAATACTTATGGATGTCCCGGCTGATCTTTGTTTCCGACACCATATCCTCAAACTGATGATTGTGCCAGAGGATCATACCATCCATATCGATCAATGCATACGGCAGCGCAAGTTCCTTTAATAGCTCCTTTTGCACCTGCCCCTGCTCAAAGGCATATGACACAAGACTGGACATAATGCGCGGGCGGTGTGTGTAATACATGATCAATACAAGCACTGTGTAAACTACAACAAACAGTCCTACTAAAACACCTACCTTACGGTTATATAAAAATGCTGTAAACACCATAAACAACAGCACAAAGATCATCTTTAACGGAATCTGCAAAAAGCGTTCTATCTGGCTTTTGATATTCTTCTCTTTCATATCGCACTCCTTCTCTCGTTCTGATGAAATATTCTTATCTTTCATCATAACACATTGTGATACATTTGTAAAAGGAACGACCTAACGGCTCCACAGATAACAATAGCTCTGGGTACGTGCTGCAAAGGGCTGTGTTTTCAACAATTCACGCACCTCTTCTTTCGTATACCAGCCCGCCTTAATCTCCTCAAAAGAAGAACTGCTTTTGGCAAATGTCCCCTCTGCCACACCGACAATGCAGATATTCTTCTCATTGGAAAATCCGATCGCACTGTAGCTCTCCCCGATCACATCCGTAATACGGATCAGATCAAGCCCGGTCTCTTCCTTTAACTCTCTTTTGGCACTCTCCTGTGGCTGCTCTCCCGGATCAATGAGTCCTGCCGGAAAATTATACACCCACTGCCCGACTGCCATACGAAACTCCTTGTTCAGCAAAATGCGTTCATTTGCCGCATCATGTGCAATGATCACCACAGCATCTGCCTTTCTGTCATAAAGCTGTTCATAGGTTGTCATATTCTTATCCCGGCTGATCATTTCATATACTTTTTCCCTGCCATCCTCTGTTTCATAAACAACGTCATACCGTGTGATAAATTGAGAAGACAGGCGTTTGATCATTTTCTTAAATTTCATACAATCCCTTCTTACCATGTTCTAATATTTTTTTCACAACCATTATATGAGATTTTAAAAAAGAAATCTACTGAAAATATAGGAACATGATCGTGATTTGTTTGACACTATTTTTAATCAGTGGTAATATGGGGTTATCAATTGTGTAACTCCCGAAGCTTAAGGTCTTACACCATAAATAAAACGTACAATGAGAAAGGAAGTATTAACATGGAAAAGAAAGACATTGATTGGTCTAACCTTGGATTTGGTTACCATAAGACAGACAAACGATTCGTTTCCAACTTCAAAGACGGAGCATGGGATGAGGGTGGATTGATCACCGATGATACTGTGACCATCAGCGAGTGTGCCGGTGTATTACAGTATGCACAGACTTGTTTTGAAGGAATGAAAGCATATACCACGGAGCAGGGCAAGATTGTCGTATTCCGTCCAGACTTAAATGGCGCACGTATGGAAGATTCCTGCCGCCGCTTAGAGATGCCGGTATTCCCAAAGGAGCGTTTTGTAGAAGCAGTCAAAGAAACCGTTAAGGCAAATGCTGCTTACGTTCCACCATTTGGTTCCGGTGCTACCTTATACATTCGTCCTTATATGTTCGGTTCTAATGCCGTAATCGGTGTAAAACCGGCAGACGAGTATCAGTTCCGTATCTTTACTACCCCGGTTGGTCCTTACTTTAAGGGTGGGGCAAAACCGATCGTGATCCGTGTATCTGATTTTGACCGTGCAGCACCTCATGGAACCGGACACATCAAAGCTGGTTTAAACTATGCCATGAGCTTACATGCGATCGTAGATGCACATAATCAGGGATTTGCAGAGAATATGTACTTAGATGCTGCAACACGCACTAAAGTAGAAGAAACCGGCGGAGCAAACTTCATCTTCATTACGAAAGATGGTAAGCTTGTTACTCCAAAATCAGGCAGTATCTTACCTTCTATCACACGCCGTTCTATCTTATACGTTGCAAAAGAATATCTCGGCATGGAAGTAGAAGAAAGAGAAGTATTTTTCGATGAGGTCAAAGACTTCGCAGAGTGTGGACTTTGTGGTACTGCTGCTGTAATCTCTCCTGTTGGAAAGATCAATGACCACGGCAAAGAGATCTGCTTCCCAAGCGGAATGGATGAGATGGGTCCTAAGATGAAGAAGATCTATGACACCTTAACCGGTATCCAGATGGGACACATTGAAGCTCCAGAAGGATGGATCGTAGAAATTCAGTAATAAAAACTTGCAGGGGCTGTTGCATAACAACAGCCCTTTTTTGTTGCAATCTATCCGTATCTTGGGTATGATTAGGAAGGAAATGAAAAAGAAGGCGAGACAATGACGGATATTTATTATGATGATCATATGGTTGGCATTTTCTCTATGGTTGCCAATCACTGCTACGCGAGAGGCTTTGATAAACAGTGGGTGAACCACTTCTGGAGCGGATTACAGGCTCAGGAAGCTCTTTATCAGGAATTTCTCCACTATCTTGATACCGGAGAAGTGTCAGGCAATTATACATTGCATGGGTTCAGTGTGCTGGACACCTTCGTCTACCGTATGGAGCAGGACAGTTATACAAGAGACATGGGAAGAAATGCAGACACGAGTGACAAAGAACGTCTGATCCTGCTTGCGTTTTTAAGCATGATCGATCTATATGAAAATCCGGAACAGACCCTTTTGCTTCTAAAAGAAGACCGCCGCAACGACCGGCTGAATTAACGAAAGAACGAGGAAATCCCATGAGTTACGAAATTATCGCACTGGATATTGATGGAACTTTAACCAATGCCAAAAAAGAGATCACACCACACACGTTAGAAACCCTGCTTGCGGTTCAGAAGCAAGGAAAAAAAGTAATTTTAGCTTCGGGACGTCCCACACCGGGACTTACCCATTATGCCGAGACATTAAAGCTTGATGAATACGGCGGTTATCTGCTCTCCTATAACGGAGCTAAGATCACCCAGTACCATACAAAGGAAGTGATCGTCAACCAGACACTTCCACCTGACATGATCCCCTGCCTGTATGCCTTTGCCAAAGAGCATGAGCTTGGCATCATCAGCTATGAAAATGACGGAATCCTGTGTGGCAACGGAATCGATTCCTATATTGAATTGGAAAAGCGTATCAACGGTATTCCTTTAAAAGAAGTGGACAATTTTCCAGACTACATTACCTTCCCGGTCAACAAATGTCTGATGACCGGACCGGACGAAAAAATGGCTGTAATGGAACAGGAATTAAAGAACCTGTACGGAGATCAGTTAAGCATTTACCGCTCGGAAGCCTTTTTCCTAGAGATCATGCCGCCAAATGTTGACAAAGCAAATTCTCTCTCTCATCTGCTTGCACATCTCAACTTAACAAAAGAGCAGTTGATCGCCTGCGGAGATGGTTACAATGACCGCTCTATGATCCGCTATGCCGGACTGGGTGTTGCTATGGCGAATGCCAAAGAGGAGGTAAAGCAGGATGCCGATATCATCACGAAAAGTAACGAAGAGGATGGCGTCGCTGCCGTCGTAACGCAATATATGATGTAAAAAAAGGGCTGTTGTAAAACAGCCCTTTTTGCCCCTTTGTGAGATCTGATATTTTTCAGGCTGATTCTCACTGGGGCATTATGGTCAGGATACAATATATGTATGAATTACCTATCCGAAGTATGGTTCTAATGGCATATGATCTTTGTTATATAGATTTGATACAATATAGTCTCTTGCTGCATAGCGCATCGCGATCGGAGCCGGTACTTCCTTTGCGTAAAGAAGCAAAAATCCCCGCTCAAAGATTGCTTCTGCCGGATAAAAGATACCATCTGCCCCGGCAATCTCAAATCCACTGACACTTGTACCGTCCTTCGTGGCTTCAGATAGCGGCTTTAAGGATGGCTCTGCCCCCTGTGGTGCGGTGTTTAGAAAAAGTGGCTCATCCCCGCTGTCAAAATAAACAGCCAGGGAGCCTCCTTCACTGAAAAATCCCTTTACCTGCATGGATTTTTGTCCAATTCCTTTTTCATAGATCCGGTTAAGCGTCATGTTTCCTAAGCGTGTTCCCGGTGTGAGTTTGTCTACCGGATGTACATTGTCATATTCTCCGAGATCACATAGTGGCACAAGCCCAACACCTGCTACTGTTTCACTGACTGCTTTTTGTGCCTTGCGGATTCCGGCAAATATGCCTTCTTCTTTCTGTCCTTTTTCCAGATACATAGGAAGCTGCAGGATCATAAACGGAAGCTCCTCTTTCCACAAGGAACGATAGTAGGAAATAAAATGTGTCAGCATATTCTGGTATCTGCTATAGCGTCTGCTGTCCTCTTCTCCCTGATAAAACCAGATACCGCGAACCGTATAAGGACATACCTGCTTTACCATCGTTTCAAATAAACCGCCCGGACGATAAGGGGATAACCAGCCCTGTGGTTCCGGCCATGGATAAGGTCCTGCCAGTTCGTTGATCTGTTCGCCACTCAGTGTTTTTCCATCCTTTTGTGCCGCCTTTTTTAAATCCTCTACCTTTGTTAGATACTCATCTAATATCTTCTGATAGTCCTCCATCTCACTCAGATATTCTTCGTTGGTCTTATCTCCGACCAACTCCTGATACTGTTTGATATAATATCTTCCGTTCTCAAATGTTTCCAGATAGGAAAGACTCATCCAGCAGGAAATAGACGTACCACCGCGGTTGCAATTGATGATCCCAACCGGTACCTGCAGCTGGTCTCTTACCTGTTTGGCTGCATAGTATGCGACTGCAGAAAGGTGTTTTGCCTGCTCTTCTCTCACATCACGCCAGCAGGAAGCGGCAATCTTTTCTTTCCACTCCTCAGTCTCATATGGCATTTTCTCCGTATAATAAAAACGGATCGGTGCTGCTTCCTCATCATTCTTTTTCTGCAGCAGGGCAAGCTCCTCCTGACCACTTTGCGCATTTTGCAATTCAAACTCCATATTGGACTGTCCTCCGGCATACCAGACCTCTCCAAACAAAATGTTATCATAGGAGATGGTTTCATCCGAGGAAGAAATCGTAAGAGTGTCTGCCTCTCCACACTGCTGCGGAGGCAGATAAGCAATGAAATATCCATTTTCCTCTGCAGTTACTGTAACCGCTGCCTGCCTTTGTTTCAGGCTCACCGTGATCTGCTCCTTTGGCTTTGCCATTCCAAATACTGCAACCGGTTTTTCCCTTTGCAGTATCATATTATCACTAAACACAGGATATAATTCCATTAGTTTTCTTCTCCTTCCTCATATTCAAAGATATATCGTTCAAATGCATTGATCACACGAGTATCCTTATATACACGTTCCCGCTTGTTATTTCTTCCATAGTTCATATGAATATGTCCATGCACAAAAAACTTAGGAGAATATTTATCCAACAGGGACACAAATGCCTCAAACCCTTCATGTACCCGGTCTTCTCCATCATAAATATGGTAAGCAGGAGCGTGGGTCAGTAAAATATCAAAGCCCTTCTGCCGCTTCAGCTTAAACCACAGCTTTCTCACCCGGTTTCTCATCTCACTTTGTGTATACTGGTAATTGCCTGGTTTATACCGAATGGAACCACCCAGTCCTAAGATCCGCACTCCACGGTACACATAAATCTCATCCTCAATGCAGATACAGCCCTCTGGTGGATTCTTATCATAGCGGTCATCATGATTGCCGTGCACATATAAAATGGGAACTTTGGCATAGGTAGCCAGAAAGGACAGATACTCTGCTTTCAGATCTCCGGCAGACAAGATCAGATCGATCCCTCCCAGCTTTTCCTTGTCAAAAAAATCCCAATAATATCTGGATTCTTCATCCGCTAATACGAGTATTTTCATTGATTGTCCTCACCCTTTGCTTCTTCCTTTGGTGCAATGCCGATCAGTTCCACGACCGGGCGCACCTCACTTCTAAGCTGTGATATTGTTGGAATCATGCCCACAACATTATCAAGCAGCCAATTCATTCCCATGATCTCTTCCGGTGTGAGTTTACGTTCTTCGTCATTTCTGACATTTCCCTGTTGATCGACCAGCTTATGCGCAAATGGATAAAAATCTCCTTTGACAATACTGGACTTCATAAGATCCACCAGACGTCTCGTTTCTAACGGAACGTTCTGGGAACAGATGACATCCACAACTCCGGAAGACAACCCCCACCAGTAATTATAAGCTTTGGCACTCTCCTGCTCATCCCGCTTCCACGACCCGCTTAACACGCTCTGGATGATCTTCTCATAAAAGATGCCCCAATGCCATACCGGCATTGCCATATTGACCGGTCCTTTTTCTCCACGGTAAAACAAACCAAACTCTCTGGATGGATTGTCCGGTGTAATAATATCCTGTCCTGCTAAGTAACGGATATTTTTTTCAATAAACACATCGTAAAAATTGGAATCCTTCAATGTCGACCACTGCAAATATACTTTCGCACGAGGGTTGACCATCTTGGCTCCCAAAGCAAAGGCATTGACATTGGCGATCGATCCGTAGATCGGATACTCTGCAATGTAACCGATGTTGTCATTTTCTGCCATACATCCTGCGATCAGACCATTTAAAAATTTGGCCTCATACATACGCCCATAATAAGTACGGATGTAGCGGTGCGGCGTATTTAAAGAACAGTTGAGCATCTTGACTTCCGGATGGTTGATCGCTACCTTTAACGTAGGTTCCATCAGATTTGGTGTCACCGTGAAAATGACATCGGCGCCGTCCTCGATCACCTCTTCCAGTACCTGCTCCGCTTCTTCCCCGGTCTTATCCGTAATAACCTTTCTTGTCTCCAGCTCCTGTTTTAAATGTTCCTCCAAATAAAGACGTCCCAGCTCATGTGCATAGATCCAGTCTGACTGCTCTGGTGTTTTGTCATAAACAAAGGCTGCCACATATCTTTTCTCTCTGCTTGGCAACAGATAATTTAAAATCTTTTTATTGATCGGTGCCTTCTTCGTTTCCTTCGGATCCATCACCAGATCCACTTGCTCGCCCTGTGTCAGCATAATGAACTCATTCCACATCTTGACGACATTTTCTTCCATCTGCTTTGGCGTCATTTCCTTCATTTTATCAAATCCGTAGAACGTCAAAAATGCCACCATCGCATCTCCAGACTTGATCGGGAGCTTATCACCGCCGCGCTGTGTGTAGGCTTTTCTAAAACGCTGGTAAGCCGAATTAAATTCTTTCCGCTTATCCTCATCCCACGGCTCATAGCCACCGGTCAGCTCCAGTACCTTGTCAAACATACCAAGCTTTGACACATTGAACGAATAGATCCCTGCGATCTCGTAAAAATCCATGAATTCATAATAGATCTGAATTTCCAGATCATCCGTCTTTTTTGGCACTTTTCTGGTAACATTCGCCATGATCGTCACAGCATCAAAATATTTCATAACGCTGACACGTTTATTACCCTCCACCACATAGAAACGGTTCAGATATTCGTATACCTGGATCGGATCACGAATCCCTTCCTCTACCTGGGCATCACTTAGCGTACTCCATTTCGCGCCAAACTCCGACCCCATCTCCAAAAGTGGCATAAAATTGCGGGCAAATGCCTGCGTACGTCCTGCTGTACTGGTTCCCACAATGCGATTCAGCGGAATCTCCACCAAACCCATATTCATTTCTTTTTCTATTGTTACATGTTTTAAAATTTCATCCAGCACCGGAAGGAACGGGTATTCTCCCGCAGAAATTGCGGCACGATACTCTTTCGTTCCGAGTTTGAGCGCATCCTGGTAATCGTATACTGACATACTTCTCTCCTTTTCTCTTGCCTGACGGCATTCTCTATAGTTGCAGCAATGCTGCAAGCCGTTTGGTTGCTTCTCCATCTTGATAAGCATAGGTCTGCGTTACAAAATCAGATAGATGATAGACTTTCTCGTATTCTTCTTCGGACATCCGGGATACTTCACGGATCGTATCTGCCAGTGCCTCTTCCTGCTTCACTACCGGTCCCGGTACATAGGCTTCATAATCCCAGTAAAAGCCTCGCCCTTTTTTGGAAAAATCATCCAGATCATATGCATAAAATACCATCGGACGATGCAGTGCCGCATATTCAAACACAATGGAAGAATAATCTGTGACCAAAATATCCGTCGCAAACAATAAGGTATTTAAGCTCTGGTAAGAATTTAACAAAAGTACCCTTTCATTTTCTTCCCTGCTCTCATAATGTCTCGCAACATACGGATGCAGCCGCAGCCCGATCACATATTCTTCCCCCAACGTCTCGCTCAACTGCTGTACTGATAAAGCAAGATGCGGGTGATCGACAAAGGCATCCCGGAATGTCGGTGCATATAACACCAGTTTTTTTCCCTTGATCTTTGGGTATTCTCTCTCAAAAAACTCTCTTTGTACTTGACGCTTCTGCGCATTGAAAAAACAGTCTGTCCGTGGCATTCCTGTAATGAACACCCGATCCATAGGCATGGAAAAGCTCTGCCCATAAATGCGCTTTGTTGTCTCCGAGCTTACGATCAGATGCGTGTTATTTTCGTTGGCACGCTGTTCCAGTTCTTTTAAATGTCCCTCATTGGCGTCGGCACCGATCTTTTTGATCACCCCTGTGCCGTGCCACATCTGCACTACCTGAACGCCGTTTCGCACCCTAAAATACGCCATAGGAAGAAACATATTATCCAAAAAGATCCGTTTGCTTCTTGCCAGCTTATAGGCATCCACAATGAAAAAATGCCACATTTTCTTAAGGGAACGTCCAAAATAGGTATCCTCCCGTCTCAAACAGGCAAACTGATAGCCTTTGCCAAGCTGTTTCATGTGATCCGCCACCACACGGACATTCCCTTCCGGACCTGCATCATGTGTCATGATCAGAAATACCTGTTTATCCTGAATCGGGAAGATACAAAAAATGCGATAAAGAATCGCAAATATTTTATATCCCAGTTCCTTCATCGCATTTCACTCCTTCATTTAATTGGTCACTGCTTTCAGCTTTTCTTCTACAAGCTGACACACCTTCTCGGACGCATGTCCGTCGTCTGCGTGATTATATTTGTCAGAAAAGGCATCGTACTTCTCACGCCATGCATCACTGTCATAAGTAAGGATCGCATTGGTCAGATCATCCGTTGTCTCCACCACAGGTCCCGGAGCTGTATCCAGAAAATCAAAATAAAAACCACGTAAATTATTTTTGTAATTATCCAGATCATACGCAAAGAAAAACATCGGGCGGCGAAGCAGACTGTAATCAAACATTACAGAAGAATAATCCGTGATCATAAGATCAGAAACCAGATAGAGATCCGAAATATCCTGATGCTGGTTAAACTCGTAGATAAAACCTTTGTACTTGCTCCAGTCAATATGATCCTTCACCAGATAATGAAACTTTACGATCATGATATATTCATCAGACAATGCTTTTTGCATTTTATCATAATTCATGTCGCTCACAAACTTGTAAATGCTTTTGGCATGATACTGGTCATCCCGCCATGTCGGCGCATACAAAATGATCTTCTTATCCAGCGGCAGATGCAGTTTTTTCTTTAATGCCGTGATATCCTTTTCATTATTTTTCTCAAAAAGCACGTCATTTCTCGGATACCCAATCTCTAGCATATCCTTATGAAATGCAAAGCAACGACGAAATGTCTCTGTCGAAAATGCATTCTGTGAGATCAGATAATCCCATGTTTTTGTATTTGCCACAAAATTGTCATGGTATTTCTGAACATCCGTGCTGCCACCCATGCTCAGCACATCCATATCCAGTGCCAGCTTTTTAAGCGGCGTTCCGTGCCATGTCTGGATATAAGTATTGCCCGGCCGCTTGATGAGCCATTTTGGCATACGGCTGTCGGAGATCCAGATCCTCGCCACTGCCATGTAATATAAATATTTCAAACGGGTACGACGTACGATCGTTACCTTGCCCGGTACATTTTCTTTTACATTTTCCAATGACCAGACAAGATGATATTTCTGATCCCATCCGTTTTTCAGCATGCATTCATAGATAGATTTGGCGTTGCCACTATAATTCCGCCCCACATTTGATTCAAATACAATGACATCCTTAGAAAGGGGAAGTACTTTCACCAGCAGACGATACCACAGCAGTGCCAGTCTTCTCAAAAACTTTTTTATGTGTTGTTTCATAATCCGCCTCCAGATCCGGGTAATCAAGCCTCTTTATTGTCTACTCCGAGCTTTAGATCTCCTTTGATCTTAGACGTAGAAATCCCTTCTGTTCTTGGAAGATATACTACTTCACAATAATCTTTTAAGAAATCAAATTTACCGGTCCAGTCATGTCCCATAACAAAAATGTCAATATCATTATTCTGTACATCAGAAATCTTCTGATCCCAGGAAGTCTCCGGGATCACCTCATCTACATACTTGATCGCCTCTAGGATCGTTTTTCTGTCCTCATAAGAATAATATGCTTTCTTTCCTTTTAATGCATTAAATTCATCAGAAGAAAGCACTACGAGCAGATAGTCTCCCATCTCCTTTGCCCGGCGCAAAATATTAATATGTCCTACATGTAACAGATCAAATGTACCATACGTTATTACCTTTTTCATATCTTTTGCCTCCTATGCATCTAACATTTCCTGGTATTTATCACTGACCGGACCAATGTCTCCAATTTCCAATAATGTTCCGTGGTCCAGGATCATTGCTTTATTGCAGATGCGTTTCACCTGCTTTAATGAATGTGACACAAATAAAACGGTCACACCTTTATCAAACATTGTCTGGATCTTTGCCTCCGATTTCTTGCGGAATTTTGCATCACCGACTGCAAGTACCTCATCCAGGATCAAAATCTCCGGATCCACTACGGTAGCGATCGCAAATCCCAGACGCGCTTTCATACCGGAAGAATAATTCTTGATCGGTACATTGATAAAATCTTTCAATTCTGAAAACTCAACGATCTCATCGTACTTTTCATCGATAAAAGATTTGGAATATCCAAGCACTGAACCATATAAATAAATGTTCTCTGCGCCGGTATACTGCTTGTCAAAACCTGCTCCAAGCTCTAAAAGCGGTACGATCTTACCTCGTGTCTTCACGGTTCCTTCTGTTGCTTTTAATACACCTGCGATCACCTTTAAAAGAGTACTCTTTCCTGCTCCGTTCATTCCAAGGATTCCCAGACGATCTCCCTTGTTTAAGGTAAAAGAAACATCCTTTAATGCCCAGAATTCATTGTAAGAAATCTGTCCTTTCAACAGCTTGATCACATATTCTTTCAGGTTGTCTACCTTTTCCTGACTTAAATTAAATTGCATGGATACATGATCCACCTCTAACACTGGCTTTCCCATAATCTATCCTCATATTTTTAGATGTGTAAAATAAATTTATCCTGCTTTTTATAAAAAAGAAAGACTCCGACAAAAAAGCTGATCACAGCAAATACTGCTGCATACGCACAAAGCTTCCATTGGATCGGATCTCCAAACACACAATCACGAAATACTGCAATGCAGCAATACAGGGGATTGGCATGGAATAAGATCGCCTTGTCCGGACTTTTCTTCACAATATCCTCCACGTAATAAAAGATTGCGGACGAGTACATGATCAACATCAAAACAACACTCCAAAGGTATTCCAGATCCCGGAAAAATACTGCAAGTGTGGATAAGATCAGTCCCACTCCTACCGTCAATACTAATAAGATCAACAAAGGTATCGGAGTCAGAAGGATCTTTGCTGTTGGATGGATACCCAGAAACAGGCTTACCCCGATCAACACGATCAGTGAGATCAAAAAGATCACATAATTGTATATCACCGAAGAAAGCGGATACATATACTTTGGCACATAAACCTTTTTGATCATGCCGGAATTGGTCCGGATCGACTTCATCGACGTGTTGGTTCCGGTAGAAAAAAAGCTGTATAACAGTCTTCCTGATAAAATATAAACCGGATAGCTTGCACTATTGCCACGGTTCAACAAAGAGCCAAATATGATCGTCAATACGATCGTCGTAAGAAGTGGCTCTAAAAGCGTCCATATAATACCAAGATAAGAACGCCGATATTTTAACTTCACACCCTTTTTGATGAGCTCCACCAATAAAAATCGATAGCGCATAAAATTCTTAAAAAATACGTTCATAGTGTTCTCCATATTCTTAACATCCAATCAAACCAACCTATTATATCACAGAACGATCTGATTGTAAATTAAGGTTCTTCTCATCCTCGTATTCAAACAGGTCATGCATTTCCTGAAAACACTTTCGAGCCAGCGTTTCTGACGCATGCCCATTCACGGAACAATAACTCTGATAAAACTCCTCCCTCGCCTCAGAAAACTGTTCCATGCCATGATCTGTCTCTTTGATGTAATTAATAATCTCCTGTGTCGTGCTACATACAGGACCTGGAAGCGATGCTTCCTCAAAAGAATAATAAAACTGATCCAGATTCTTTTCAAATGTTTCCCGGTCATACCAATAAAAATAGATGGGACGTTTCAGACACGCATAGTCAAAGATCATGGACGAATAATCCGTGATCATCATATCAGACACCAGCATCAATTCCTGCACATCATCGTAAAAGCTGAAATCATAGACGAAACCTTCGAGTGCCTTGTCTAAGATCATTTTACCTGTGATATGATCGTGGATGCGTATCAGTACCACATAATCTTCTGACAATGTTTCTTTCATACGGTGCAGACCAAGCTGCATTTTATACATATCACCCACATCAGTGGCTTCCTCTTCTCTCCAAACCGGAGCATAAAGGATCGTCTTTTTGTCCGCAGGCAATCCCATTTCTTCCTTAAGCTGTTTTTTCTGTGTCTCACAGTCTTTCTCAAAAAACAGATCATTTCTCGGCTGTCCGATCCTAAGGATCTGGGATGAGCGCACCCCCAAGCCAGACTTCAGGCACTCACTCGTATAGTCATTTGCACTGATCACATAATCCCACTGATCTACCTGTGCCTTTAAACCTCTGCGCAATGCCGGCTCCCCATCCAGAAATGCCTGCTTGTCCAAAAACCATTTTTGCATCGGCGTACCTAGCCATGTGGCAATAAATCTCTGTTCCGGTGCTTTATACCACCAGATTGGCTGTCTTGTATCTCTGATCCAGTATTTTGCCCGCAGCACATAATAAAAATAACGCAGACTATTCTGTCTGACCGTAATGCGATGCCCCTCGATCCGGTCTGCCAGTTCTTTATTGTTGGCTACCCAGATGCAACGATATTCTCCCGGATAGTTTTTCTGTAAGTAGCGATATATATATTTCGGATCAGAATAATACCGTTGTCCATGACCACTCTCAAATAAAATATACCGTTCCAAAACATCCATATTTCCAAATAAGCGATCTGCGATCGTACGTAAAAACACTGCTTTTTTGCGAAAGAAATACTCCCGTTTCTTTTTGCGGATATATGTCTTCATATAAGCAATGGAGGCTTTTTCGTCTCCCTTTTTTAACAGTTTTAAATGTTTGCGCTCCAATGCGGAAAAGCTGGCGATCACTCGTTTATCTACTCGGTTCATCTGATCATGATATGTCTGATAGATCGCATCAACAAATGCCTGGTCCTTGCTTTTGGCGATCATACGGATCACCATGTTGACATACCTGGTACACATGGTCTCCTGGATCAAAAGCATCATTCCCGGATTACTGATACACATACTGTATGCCTGATCATAGCAGTTCATGTAATCCTTCATCCGTTCTTTTATCCCTCTGCCCTTCTCAATCTCATAACGAAATGTTCCGTTTCTCCTAATGTAGGCTCCCTCTTTTATTGAAAGCGTATTGGAGGCATTCATCAACACCTTGGATATAAATGGTGCATCCAGATAAAAATGAATGGAATCTGAAAACAGGATATCATTTTCTTTTAAGAAGCTTTTATGAAACATGCACCCCAGCACTGTAAAGTCCTCTAAATGATCCCGAAGCTCTACCATGTAGGAAATGGCATCCTTTTCATAATTGGCATCTGTCTGATCAATCGCAGGACGTTTCTCCAGCTTGGCACTATCTGTCTCAAATAAATGCACCACTTCTTCCTCATACTCTTCGTGATACCCACTGATCAGACGATGCTTAGGTTTCACTCTGCAATAAACCAGCGGCACCGGAAGATTTGGCACAGCATCTAACAGTTCCCTGATCGTTCCCTCCGTCAGAGTATCCTCCGGTTCCATAAACATAACATATTCTCCCTGACAGTTCATCAGCGCATAATTTCTAAGCCCGGATAATCCACTTTCATCTTCTAAGTAAACCTGCTCTACGGGGAATTTCGTAGCATACGTTTTTTTAAATTCTTCTATTTCTTTTTGACATTCCTCATCCTCAAAGTCCCTTACGATCAGCACATCCATCATTCTGGTGTTTTGCTGTGCCAGGCTGTCCATACATTCTGTAAGATAAGGACATGGCTTCATCATGGGAATGATTATAGTCAATTTGCTCATTCTCTTCTCACACTTTCCCGTTCGTATGTTTTTTATAACTCCATATCATTCGCAACCAGCTCTGCAATCGCTTTCATTGCCTCTTCTTCATCTGGTCCCTCACACCAGAATGTAACCTCTTCTCCCTGTTTTACCATACCGGCCAGAATACTTAACACGCTTTTGGCGTTTGCCCGGTTTCCCCGCACGCCAAACGTGATCTCCGACTGGTAGCGGAGTGCCAATGTACTTAAATTGGACGCCGGGCGAAGATGAAATCCTTCGCTTGTGGTAATATGAAAAGTTTGTGTTACCATATCCATCCCTTCTTTCATTCGTCCTGACCGACTGTTAATTCAGACGCTCCATAATAAATTCCGCCAGTTTTGCTGCTTCCTTGTTAAGTTCTTCCTGATCTTGTCCTTCGATCATAACACGAACCAGTGGCTCTGTTCCACTAGGGCGGATCAACACACGACCTTTTCCATCAAATTTGGCTTCCAGTTCTGCAATTGCTTTCTGAATCTCTTCATCTTCCTGATATTTATATTTGTTTTTATTGGATACTTTAGCATTGACCAACACCTGTGGCAATACTTTTACCACGGAGGCCAGTTCGGATAACGGTTTGTTTTTATGTACCATCACATCCAGCAGATGCATTGCACTAAGCAGACCATCTCCGGTCGTATTTTCATCTAAGAAAATGATATGTCCGGACTGCTCTCCACCGATGGAATAATCTTTTTCCCTCATACACTCCAATACATAACGGTCTCCCACTGCCGTCTGTTCGATATGCAGACCCTGCTGCTCTGCCATAATATAAAATCCCAGATTACTCATAACAGTTGCTACGATTGTATCTTTTTTCAGCTGTCCCTTTTCCCGCATATAAAGACCACAGATCGCCATTAACTGATCACCATCTACAACCTGTCCTTTTTCATCAACCGCAAGCAGACGATCGGCATCTCCGTCAAATGCCAGTCCAACCTTTGCACCACTCTTTACCACTTCTCTTTGTAATGATTCCAGGTGGGTAGAACCGCAATCCTTGTTGATATTACTGCCATCTGGTGTGTCATGCAGTACGATCAGATCAGCCCCCAGCCTTTTTAATGCCTTCGGAGAAGTATAGAATGAGGCTCCATTAGCACAATCGATCACAATCTTCATTCCGCTCAGATCAAGCGGCACGGTACTTGTAATAAAATTAATATACTGCTCTTTTGCATCAAAGGCATAGGTAAGAGATCCTACCCCATATCCGGTTGGACGTGCCACCTCTTCCAGATCATTGCGGATGATCTCCTCCATCCGGTCCTCTAATTCATCCGATAACTTAAAACCATCTCCGTTGAAAAATTTAATTCCATTAAACTCAGATGGATTGTGGGAAGCGGAGATCACTACTCCGGCATCTGCTTTCATCTGTCTTGCCAGATAGGCAACCGCAGGAGTTGGTACAACGCCTAAATAGACAGCATCCGCCCCCGCAGCACAAATACCTGCCATCAATGCCATGGCAAGCATATCTCCACTTTTTCTTGTATCACATCCTACTAAAATTTTTGGTTTATGATGAGAATTTTCTGTGAGCACATGTGCTCCCACCTGTCCAAGCTTTGTTGCCAGTTCCACAGTAAGCTCCTTGTTCGCAACACCTCTTACTCCATCTGTACCAAATAAACGACTCATATTCTCCTCCTAATTCTTCGCCTTTTTGACGGTTACTTTTGCTTTTCCCATGACTTGCGCTGTTGTATGTTCATCGGTCACCACAGTAATATTACAAAGATGTGTTCCTGCTGAAAGCTTCGACACATCGATCATTGCCTTTAAATCCGATGCCGATAAATTGTTCAGATCCTTTTGATATCCCTTTAATTCCACGATGATACTTGTATCATCTGCCAGAGAATAATCATATTTTGCCTGCACTCCTGCAAAATCGATCACATCTTTCGTAAGCTTGATCTCACGCTTAATGACTTTATCGATCGTTACTGTTACCATGATCTGCTGATCCGGATTGATCAGTACAGCCTCCTTTGGCACATAATCGGATACCTTAAAGGTATATTCCTGGTTCTCACTCAGTCCGGTCAGATCAACATCACGGATCTCAATAGAAGAAATCTGCGCCAGAACTTCATCGGTTCCTGCAACATCCACGCTCTTTGGTTCGTATGTTAAGTCTTCCCAGTTATATCCGGCTGCCGGTGTACCCGTTGGCGTAATGTGAACCGGAACAGATTTTGTTTTTAACACCTGTACCGTCACTGCCACATTTTTCACGTCCGCACTCAGGCGCGGACTCTCTAATAGTTCTCCGTTACCATCGTAATACTCAATCTCGCAAGTCTGTTCTATATCACTGGTCGCACCATCTACCTTTACTGTAACTCTCGCTTCTTTCGTCTTGCGGATCAGACTCTCCGGTCCGGTTACTGTTACAATATTTGGAGTTGCCGTTTTATCTCCCAGTGCATACCCATTTGCCACTTCCCCGGAGGTTGTGATCGTAATTGGAAGATTTTCACTTTTCTCGTTTTCTAATGAAACGATCATGGTATTGTCATTTTTATATACTTCAATATCCAGGTTATCACTTTTTGGTGTTACCTGAACCGGAACAGAGTATACTTCTGACATATGGGAAAGATCTGCCACCACTTTAAAATCTTTTGCCGTTAAATTGTCAAGCACAGAGCGGCGTCCCTTTACTGCAAAAGTGGCTTTGTCTCCGGAAGATACCTCATATACTTTATTGATCTCCTTGATCGCATTTTCATTTGTTATAGTAACCTCGACGTCCCGGAACACCTTGGTAGTGACCGGATTTTCAATGTTTGCCACAACAAGCCACAACACCAGTGCCAGAACAAAGGATAATATCATCAGACCCGGATTACTGGGTATTCTTCTTTTTTGCACTGTTCATCCGTCCTTTCCATATTTTAAATTTCTTCACATCGATCGTCTTCTTCTGCAGATAACTCAATTTCTTGCGAATGGACTCAGCATCGACATCCCGGTAGATCTCTCCACCGATCACAATGGAAATCTTACCGGTCTCCTCTGACACAACGATCGTCATACTGTCAGACACTTCACTGATTCCAATAGCAGCACGATGTCTTGTTCCCAGCTCCTTGTTGATCTCCATATTGGTAGACAGTGGAAGATAACATGTTGCAGAAACAATACGATCATTTCTAATAATGACTGCACCATCATGCAATGGCGTATTCTTTTCAAAGATGTTGATCAGAAGCTGGCTGCTTACCGCAGCATCAATTGGAATTCCGGTACGTTCGTACTCTCCAAGTGCCACTTCCTGCTCGATAACGATCAATGCACCTGTTTTATATTTTGCCATTTCCAGTGTTGCTTTTACGATCTCGTTGATCGTTTTTTGTGTAAAGCGTTCTGATTTATCTCTCTGATCTTCTCCACTCGCAAACATGGATACCAAAATATTCTTGCGTCCTAACTGTTCGAGAGCATTACGAAGTTCCGGCTGAAATACGATCATGATCGCGATGATACCCACGTTAAACATCTTGGAGAAAATCCATAGTATGGTATTTAACTGAAAGACAGCCGCCAACACCATGATACCGATCAGCACAACAAATCCCTTGAACAATGACCACGCTCTGGTACGTCTTACCCATAGGAAAATATAATAGAGTACGATGGTGATCAGCGCAATCTCAACAATGTCTGTGATCCCAATCTTGGGAAATGACATCCAATACAGATATTTTTCAACAAACTCTACAAAACGATTACTCATTTATTGCTCCTGTTCCTATTTCGCACATTAATCTTCTTTACATTCAGATCCTGCTTGGTAATACGGATCTTCGGCACTGCCTTTACATAATAATAATATTCATCATCTTCAAACTGCACTACCTCGATCCGGCTATAATCTACAATTCCTTTAAAAAACTGTACGAGCATTGCTGCCAGCCCGGACAATACAGAGCCTAAAAAGATGACACGAAAACTCATTGCATCATCAATGATGATGCCTCCCGCCAAAAAGCCTAAAATGAGAACGACCATCCCCACCATAATAGAGATCATCCATGCATACACCATAGAACTCTGGTAAATAAAATAGGTCACCAACATTACCACAATACAGATGACAAGATAAAGCAGCATCTGTTGATCCTGACTAAGTTGATTCACCAAGTAAGCGATGGCATTCACATCCTTATCTCCACTGGCTGTCATGAGCACATTATAAAGTTCCTTACAATGCACAGAATAATAATACAATATGATACCGCACACCGCCGGAATAATACCCATTGGTCCGATCAGGATCGCAATAAGAAAAGGAACAAGTCCCGGCAGCTTCATTGCCAGCACCATCGTCACCAGAATGATCCAGCTTTTCCCCGGCATCACCTTTAAATATAAGAAATATGAGATCAGCATCCCTGCCAGCAAAAGTCCGGCTGCTTCCACACTAAACGTTGCCAGATCAATACAGATAAACAACATCACGATCAGATAGGTAAGTCCTCCCGGTAAAAAAGCACCTGCCACAGACATTCCCAGCAAGATCGGCCAGCGGTATAAGGATTCCTGATATCCAAACAATGTCTTAAAACTGAGCATCACGATCAACGTATAAAAAAAGCGCACAATGGGAAGTACGATACGCTCATGCTGTCTTATGTAGCTTAAGATGTTCTCTCTAATAATCAATAAACTCATCATTGAGCATATCCCCCTCTTCCATCTGTTTCGGACTTATATCCTCTTCTCCGTGATAATATGACTTAAGCTGCTTCAAATCGCGATAATACCGGATCACATGTTTTTTTGCATGATCATAACGTTTCGCATAAAGCACATGGGAAACAATAAAATAGACAACCAGCAATACCAAAAGCACAACGCTCATCTGCGCAAACAATCGGACAAAATGCATCTGATTCAGCTCTGAAAAAACACGTTTGTAATCTGCCAGAACATAAACCACTGCGCCAATGACAAATGCTATAAGCACCCCCACCAATGTTTTTAACGTCTCAACTTTTATATAATCTTTTTTGAAATACCCTGCCATACGCAATTCCGTTTTACCATAATGCTTCTCATAAATGGCACATTTTGTCATTAATTTAACCTTGTCTTCACTAACCACAAAATCACCTTCTCTCCCAATACATATACGGATTTAGTATAACACAATTCCTTATTCGTGTAAACGAAAGACACTCTTTTTTAACACAAAAAAGCACGCAAAAAACGTGCTTTTCTTGTGTTTCTTTTTTCTATTTTTTCACCTTGCCGCTTTTGATCGAGGAAAGCTTAAAGGCACAGATCCGATCCATCGGATTGGTTGCAGTAGAAAATACAGTCGATTCAAAGCAACTGTATAAATAGTTTCCATTTACTGCAATTCCTTCATTCATCGTTGGCATTGGGCAGGTATTCTTTACCTTCCCAAGCTTTTTGATCTTCTTGCCTGACCATTTCGGCTTATAGTAATCCATCTGACTGATGTAATACCGCTGTGAGGTCATGTAAAGGTTGGAACGGGAGATCACTAATGAACCGTCTGGCAAAAAGGCGATCGACTGAATACGATCCGGAAGCTTGATACCATATTTGGCAGTCAGTGTTGGGTTCCCATTTTTGTTCTTGATCGTATAACTGTAAGTCTGGCTCTTTGCCGTTTCCTTTGTCTGTCCTACATAAAGCATACCTTTATAGTAGGTCATAAAGGAAGCTGTTGTTTTTACACTTGCTAAAGCATGATATGGAAGTTCCTTATACGCTGCTTTCTTTTTGGCTGCTGCCTTGATATCTGCATATTTTAATGCGCCTACTCTTTTGCCGTGGCTCACCCATACGTTTGTTCCGTCAAATGCGATTCCACCAACATGCACCTGATCTTCCAACACGATCGTGGTAAGCAGTGTCTTCTTCTTTTTCGTCATAACATAGATCACGGAATTTTCTTCTTTGGCATAATCATATGCTGTCATCAACATGTAAGGACCTGCAAATGCAACAGCCTGTGGACACATCCGGCTGCTTGCAAAACCTGCTACATTGGTATGGATCGTACCCGGCATTGCAACGGATTTGTTATATACCACATATTTTTTAAACCATGCCACATTCTTGTAAGCATTGGAACCTTTAAATTTCTTTTTCGTCTTATACAGCTTTGCCTTTTTACTTGTCGCAGCTATTGATAACGGAGTCACACTTTTCAGCGCAGAATTTTTAGAGGTATAATTCACTCCATCCACTGTACGGTATGACGTAACCACCACATCATAGGATGTATTATTGGCAAGGTTCTTCACAATGTAAGCATACGTTCCCTGTTTGACATCCGCCGCTACCTGGTAAGTACTATCTGTCGTTGTTTTGATCATCACCTGATAACCGGTCGCACTCTTTGCTTTCTTCCATGTAACACGGAAACGCCCATCTCCCGCTTTTACTTTCACAACAGGAGTTGCCGGAGAAGTACTCCACTTCAACACATCCGACTCGTCACTTAAATATGTTTCTGTCAGACTGTACGCACATATTTTGTAGTAATAGGTGGATGCTTCTGTCACATCCGCATCTTCATAGACATTGACACCACCAAGGGTATCTCCGATCTTTTTGTAGTCTGTTTCCCCGCTCTTTTTTCGGTAGATGATATAACCGTTGGCTCCGGCAACGCCGTTCCATGCCAGCTCAATATAAGTATCTGCGTAGTCTTTGGCACGCAGTCCCGTTACTTTATCCGGTGCAGTCGTAACTACCAATTCATCGGACTTGCCACCGCGGATCTCATTTTTCGTGGTGGTTCCATAGTAGGCACACACCTTAAACTTATAAGAAGTACCAGGTGTCAATGCAGTCGCATAAGTATAAAGGTTCTTGATCACGGTATTTGGTTCCAGGATCGGAGCTTTTGATTCCGGAGAACCCTTGATACTATGATATTTCTGATCTGCGGCATTGTACCAGAAAACTCGGTAACCGCTGGCTCCCTCTACCGCGTTCCAGCTCAAACTGATCGTAGAGGAGCTTGCTGCCGTCTGTGTCAGATTCTCAACCTTTGCCGGAACAACTGTAAGTGTCTGGGAAGCTGTCCATACCTTTTCCTTATCCTGATAGGCTACCTTGATCTTCTTTTCTCCCATTGTAGAACCAATCGCAGATAGATCTGTATAAGTAACTCCATTTTCCTCGTAAGTCACCGTACAATCAGAAAGTGCGATTTCCTTCCTTTCTACCGGATTGCCGGAAGCATCCACGGATACCACTCCATACACATGAAGCATTGTGGTGTCAAATGCCTGTTTATAAACAAGTACATCCTTTGTCAGTGCAGCTGTGATCGCAACATAGGCATCCTTACTTGCATCGCTGCTTGCATCCTTACTCGCGTCCTTACTTGCATCATCAGAGGAACCATTTCCGCTCCCCTCTGCAGATACCGCCTTTACGAAAAGAGAGCTTCCCGAAACCAAAGAAAGTCCCGGACCTGCCTCCCCAAACAGTAATGCTGTCAATACCATCCATGCAAGTACATGGATCATACGTTTGTTCTTCATTTTCTCTCTCCTTTGTCCTTAATATTTCTCTTACATTTATAGAGTGTATTCTCCGTTTGTGATGGTTAAGTGATAAAATACTGATACATGTGATGAAGTGGTCCGGAGCCTGCCCCCAGATCAAGTCCTGCTGCGATCGCACCTCTGACATACTCTTTCGCATGCTTCACGCTTTCCGGCAGTGTATTTCCTGCTGCCAGCCCACAGGCGATCGCAGAAGAAAGGGTGCATCCGGTTCCGTGGGTATTCGGATTCGCAATAAACTCTGCCGCCATTACAGTAAGTGTTCCATTTGAAAACAGCACATCTGCCGCCCGCTCCTTTAAATGACCACCCTTTATGAGCACTCCGGTATGATACCGCTCACTCAGCTCCTGCGCCGCCTGTTTCATGTCTTCTACGGTTGTCAGCTCTCTTGCAAGAAGCACTTGCGCCTCCATAAGATTCGGCGTGATCACTTCGGCTAATGGAAATAGCGTTTCAACCAGACATTCCACTGCTTCCTCCGGGATCAGCCGGCAACCGCTCGTTGACACCATGACCGGATCTACCACGATATGTTTCGCCTGATATTCCTTCAGTTTTTCCGAAATTCCCTGTATCACATCCTCTTCCGACACCATTCCGATCTTTACTGCATCTGGAAAAATATCCGTAAACACACTGTCCATCTGCTGTTTCACAAATGCTGCCGGCACCGGAAAAATACCGGAGACTCCCGTAGTATTTTGTGCTGTCAATGCTGTGACCGCACTCATGCCATATAATCCATGTGCCGCAATTGTTTTTAAATCTGCCTGAATCCCGGCTCCTCCACTTGGATCGGAACCGGCGATCGTCAACACCTTTTTCATAGCCTCTCCTTTTTTTTGAGCAGCATAAGCTGTTCTGCTTCTTTGCCTTTTTCTACATAATGATCACAGATCTTTCGAAGTCCCTTCTGGTCTGCTTCTGTATCATCTTCGATTCCTACGACGATAAACCCCGCTTGTTTAGCAGTCATAGCCGCATAGCAGGCATCCTCAAAAACAATACACTGCTCTTTTGCAAGCTGCATCCTGTCTGCTGCCGCCTCATAAATATCCGCCCGGTCTTTTCCTGCCCCCACCTCTGCCACCGTAAATACCGCATCAAAGAAAGAAAACAGTTTTGTATGCCTCAATGCCACAAGAGTTAAGGGACGATCCGTCGCTGTTGCCACACACATCGGTACACCGGATTTTTTACACTCCTCTAAAAAGGCACGTATCCCCGGCTTTACTTCGACCTCCGATTCATAAAAACGCTGCATCGTCCCAAGAATAGAGCTGTACATCTCTTTCTCTGAAAGAACAAGGTCATAGGTTCCGGTCAGATAACGGCAGCCCTCTGCTACACTCATCTGATTGATCTTCTGATCCAGATCTGCTTCCGGTGTCTTGCCAAAGGAACGAACCGTCCGGGAAGCAAGTGTATGCCATGCAGACATGGAATCAAGCAGAGTTCCATCCATATCAAAGATCAATCCCTTTTTCATCTGTTTTCTCCTCTCACCTGCTCTACAAGTCCCCTTAACTTATGGCACTCCTTTTCAATGTCCGGAGCAGAAAAAATTGCCGAGATCAACGCTACTCCATCAATCCCGCTTCCGGAAAGCTCCAAAAGATTACCGGCATGGATCCCGCCGATGGCAACCACAGGCAGTCCCACTTCTTTTATCATTGCATACCTTTCATGCGGGATCACAGAAGCGTCCTGTTTCGTACTGGTCGCAAATGCTGCCCCCACTCCAAAGTAATCTGCGCCTTCTTTCTTCGCCTTTTCTGCCTGTGCGACGGTTTTGACCGAAGCACCAATGATCTTATCCGCCCCAAGCACTGCTCTGGCCTCTGCAATCGAGCCATCCGACTGTCCCAGATGCACCCCGTCTGCATCCACTGCTTTGGCAATCTCCACACTGTCATTGATCAGAAGCGGTACCTGATAGCGGTGACACAGCTCTTTCATTTTTTGTGCCAGAGAAAGAAGCTCCTTCTCCGTCCGGTTTTTCTTTCTAAGCTGTACCAGTGTCACACCGCCCTTTAACGCTGCCTCCACCTGCATCAGCATCTTCTCTTCCTCTTCCCATTTATCATCTGTCACTGCATATAATCGAACCTGATCCCGCTGCATTTTGTATCTCCTTTTTACATTTTTGACTGTATCACCAGCAGCACCCCGGCTTCTACCCGGATGTGTGCTTCCTCTTCTAAAAACTCATTGCTGATTCCCAGAGGAAACGCGTTCGTCAGCATCGTCCCCTCCAGCTTATATTTTAATCCTGTCGCATACACCGGTCCACAGGTATCCGTTGCAGAAAGCAGGGAAATGCTGAAGCCCTCCCGGCGCTTTACGCTTATCTCTCCTTTTCCGAGTACATGCACCTCTTCCTCTATACCGGGGATCCACACCGTTATTCCCTGTCTGGCAGCATATACCGCAGCAGAAAGATTTCCAAGCAAATGATCCAGACGGTTTCCATATGCACAGGAAAGAATGATATGATCATATTTCTGTTCACAGGCATACTTTACAGCAAGCATCGTATCCGTGTCATCCTTTTCTTTTGGGTAAATCTGTCCTGTCTCCGGTGGTTTTCCCTCATAGGAATCAAAATCTCCCAGGCAAAGATCCACCAAAAGTCCCTGCCTTTTCGCATAGGAATATCCCTTGTCACAGGCGATCAAAAAATCATAGGAAAGCTCCGGCAATGCTTCATAAGCTCCTCCCGTGATGATCAAACATGTTTCCATACAAACTCTCCTTCAGGCATTCTCTTGTTTTCTTTTCATCCGCCATGCCCGGATGCGGAAGATCAAAAACCATTCCAGACGGTAAATACTGAACAGTATTGGCAGGATCAGCAACAGGCAAAGTAATAGTAAAAATAACGTTGCTCCTCTGACAACTACGGTTTCAAAGATGACATGCAGTACCGTAAAACTAAAGACTGCCGCAGCCAGCACAAGCAACATAATTGCTAACCGGTAATAGGTGAACGGCTTACTGATCAATCCAATCGTTAAAACGCCTACCGTCATCAGTAAGATTGTAACAGCAGTATGAAGCTGTTCGTCCGGAACCGAAAAAATACTGCCTCCAACTACCATCGCAATACCCAGTATAATATTCGTGAGTGCCGATGGCAACGCTTCCAATACCGCATTTGCAAGGAAACGTCCCTCAATGCGCTTCGTATTTTTTTCCAATGCCATCATAAACGCCGGAAAACCGATCGCAAGCCCTGATATCATTGACATCTGGGATGGACGTACCGGATATTCAAACAGAAAGAAAATAGAAAGCACCGCGATCACGATAGAAAAAATATTTTTGATCAGAAACAGACTGGCAGAACGTGCCAGATTGTTTACCACACGACGTCCTTCCAGTACCACATGCGGCATTTTTGAAAAATCAGAATCCAACAGGACAAGCTGCGCCGTATGTGTTGCCGCCTCACTGCCGGAAGCCATCGCAATACTGCAGTCTGCATCCTTTAGTGCCAGCACATCGTTGACACCATCTCCGGTCATTGCCACACAATGTCCCTGCTCCTTTAAAAGATGCACAAAAGTACGTTTCTGTTCCGGCGTCACCCTGCCAAACACGGCACATTCCTGCAACGCCTTTTTCATCTGCTCTTTTGTTTCTAAGGAAGACGCATCCACATAGCGTTCTGCATCGGAAATGCCCGCCTCAAGTGCCACGTTGGACACAGTGAGCGGATTATCTCCGGAGATCACCTTGATCGCAACTCCCTGCTTTTCAAAATAAGCAAACGTTTCTTTGGCAGACGGACGAATCTGATTTTCCAGCACCACATACGCAAGCGGTTCTGCCTTACCGGTTAAAGAAGCTCCTGTTACCGTACCATGATACCGGGCAAGCAAAAGTGCACGCCTTCCTTCCTTTGCATACTGCTCTATGCGTTCCTTTACAGTCCCGTCATACTGCTCCCGCAATACCATTTCCGCAGCACCGAGCACATACCAGCCATTGGAAAACTGTACCGCACTATATTTGGAAACGGAGGAAAATGGCACCACCTGTTCCGGCTGCTGCCGTGCTTCTCCATCAAAAAAGGTCTTTACGGCTTTCATTGTCGCATTGTCATTTGCCATTGCTGCTGCAAAATCTGTCATCAGATCCGTAATATCTGTTTCTGTTCCTTCTGCAACAGGATAGCATCCCATCACCTGCATGTCAGGGCTGGTGATCGTTCCGGTCTTATCCACACAAAGCACATCTACACGCGCCAACGCTTCCATGCAGCTCATCTCGTGGATCAAGATTTTTTTCTTTGCCAGACTTGCTGTACTTAAAAGAAGGCGCAACGTCGTAAGCAGGTAAAGCCCCTCCGGCACCATACCTACTAAAGCAGCTGTCATCGATACAATACTTTCTTTGAGCGAGCTGCCTAAGATCACGTACGATTTGAACGCCATGAAAACACCGATCGGGATCAGCAGGATACCAATAACCTTGATCAGGCGGTTAATATCCCGCACCATTTCCGACTGTCCCACGCCCTTGGACGCCTTTGCTTCTAACGTAAGCTTGGAAATGTAAGAATCTGCACCCACTTTTGTGACCTGTGCCACACATTCTCCGGATACAATAAAACTTCCGGAGAGCAGTTCATCACCCTGCTCTTTTGTAATCTCATCCGATTCCCCTGTCAGCAGAGCTTCGTTGACTTTGACACTTCCGGTACGCACCAGAGCATCCGCCGGGATCTGCATACCGGAAGAAAAAAGGATCAGATCGTCCTCCACCAGTTCCTCGGCTGCTATATCCTGCTTCTTCCCATCACGGATAACCTGTGCATGCTTCGCATCCAGGATCTGTACCTTCGATAAGATCTGTTTGGCCCGGATCTCCTGCACAATACCGATCAAAAGGTTAAAGATCACCGCCACCAAAAAAGTAAGACTCTGATAAGACCTCACCAGGATCACCAATACCGCAAGCACAGCAAAAATCAAATTAAAATAAGTGAACGTATGTCCCGCAATGATCTGTCCCAGTGTCTTGCCAGGATCCTCTACTTTGTCATTCTTGCGCCCCTCGCTGATACGTTGCTCCACTTCTTCCTGGCAAAGTCCCCTGGCAACCGGAGTAAGAAATGTTTTTTCTTCCATGTTTTGTCCTCTATACTCAAATAATCTTCCTGTTCTATATCATAACAGCAGGAAAGAATGCACTTTCCCACTGCTATAAAGGTAAGGCATTTACCGGACAAACTCAACCCCTTTCTCCGGATTTTCATAAAATTTTAAGAGGTAAGATCTGCTTCTCCTGCCTCAAAAAGTTCCCCCTCTATGGCAGAAATATCGTCCAGAGCAATAACCGTTCCACCGAGCACGATCGTCCGGTCATACGAAGAAAATTTCTCCAGATGTCCCGTGATCGTTTCGTAGCTTCCCCCCTCTTTCAAGCTGTCCTTTTTATAGTAAGTAACCTTGATCCCTGTCAGTCCCTGATCGCGTATAACAATTTGAAATCTCCGGTCTAAAAGCTCCTTTTCTTCCTCTGAAAGCAGTTCTTTTTCACTGGTCAGACGTGCCGTTTCCCGAATGGCCTCCTTATGTCCCCTAAGAGCTGCAAAAGAAGCGAACTGTGCCGCACGGTCACGCATCGCCATCGGGGCATGATGTTTGGAAACCGGTCGGCTCTGCTCTATAATATCTCCATACTTTTTCATAACCTCTTCGTCCTCTTTCATCGACACACTCCTTATGCTTTGTGCCCTCCGATCTGCATATTACGCTCCTGCATCGTGGCACCCTCTTCTAAATTTTTGGCTTTCAATATTGCATTTTTACCATATTTTTTCTTGATCTGCAACATTGCCTGCTGAAGCTGCCGCTCCTTTTCCCTGGTATTTTTTTGCTCCTTACGCTCCTTCGCCAGCTTCTCATAATCAGTAAACAGATCCATCTGTTCATAGTGTGCCTCTTTTTCCAGCAGACGTTCCTCCTTTACCCGGTTGGCACAAAGCGTGATCCGCCGTATCAGCAGGGATGGATCCACCTGCTTTTCATAAAGCTGCATTACCGCATCAATGATCTCCTTTGCAGAAGAAGTATAACTCGTTAGTGTTGCCGTCCCATGGGCATGCTTTGGCACCTTTCTTCCATAGCGGTCAATAGTGATCTCACCATGATATTGCATTCCCGGTTTCTCCGTTTTCAGATTCTCAATATCATATCCAACAGTCAATACAAGCTGATCGGTTGCCAGCCCTTTCTCCACAAGGCTGAGTGCCATCTGATCCGCCATTTCCCACACAACGATCCCTGCCTTTTCAAATGTATACGGACAGGTCAGCACCTGCCCGGTACTGATGCTGTTCTCCTCCGGCTGATAAGCCCTTACATCTGCAATCGTACATGGCTCATATCCCCACGCATGATCGATAAGCAGCTCCGCATTTACACCAAACAGCCGGAACAAAAGTGCTTCGTTATAATAGTCCGTGTCCTTGCCCAAAGAACACCGTGCAATATCTCCCATTGTATATAGGTTCTCCGCAGCCAGACGCTTCTGATATCCACTTCCTACCCGCCAGAAATCGGTGATCGGCTGGTGGTTCCAGAGCAGACGACGATACCGCATTTCATCCAGCTCGGCGATACGCACCCCATTCTCATCCGGCTCCACATGTTTGGCAACAATATCCATCGCTACCTTACAAAGATACAGGTTCGAACCGATCCCTGCCGTAGCAGTAATTCCGGTTTCTTTCAATACCTCCTTGATCATACGCTCCGCTAACTGCCTCGCCGTCATATGATAGGTAGAAAGATAATGTGTCACATCGATAAATACCTCATCAATGGAGTAGACAATAATGTCCTCTGGTGCAACATAACGCAGATATACATCATAAATCCTCGTACTGTAATCCATATAGTATGCCATTCTGGGCGGAGCCACGATATAAGAAAGCTTCAGATCCCGCCGGATGCGAAGCTCCTCCTCGTCATCTGAGCACCCACGGAACCTGCCATATGGAGCGTACTTTGCACGTTTTCGGTTGATCTCCCTTACTTTGGAAACCACCTCAAACAGCCGGGCTCTTCCGGATATTCCGTATGCCTTTAAACTCGGAGTCACCGCAAGACAGATCGTTTTTTCCGTGCGGCTCTCATCCGCTACGACAAGATTAGTTGTCAGTGGATTCCTTCCGCGCTCCACACATTCCACGGATGCAAAAAATGATTTCAGATCAATGGCAATATAGGTATGCTGCTCCACGATGCTCCTCCTTTTTGGTATTGTTGTCTGTTCTGATACTATATTATCACAGGAACGTATGTTTGTAAATTGGTAATGATCAGCAAAAAAATAAGACCTCTCCCAAAGAAAGGTCTTATCCTATTACGCGGTCTCGTTATTCTGTTTTTTCTTCTAACAGATCTCCCATACTTTTCAGTCCGATCATAAGAGTAGAACTGTTATGTAGCAATGCAGATGTTGTTGGTGGCAGCACGCCTGTTACACCAAGCAATATCAACATCGAATTAAACCCTACGATCACACGGTAATTTTTATGAATCCGTTTCATTAGCTGATTGCTCAGCTGTTTCAAAATAAGGAGCTGTTTCAAGTCATCTGATCCGATCGTAATATCTGCTACCTCTCTGGCAATCTCTGCCCCATCTGATATCGCAATTCCCACATCAGCTTCAGAAAGTGCCGGTGAATCGTTGATACCATCCCCGATCATGATCACCTTATGCCCCTGCTCCTTCTGTTTTCTGATATAGCCTGCCTTATCCTCCGGAAGCACCTCGGAAAAATAAGCATCCACACCGACACGGTCTGCGATCGCATTTGCAGTACGCTCACTATCCCCCGTCATCATGACAATGTTTTGAAAACCGGTTTTCTTTAATGCACGGATCACATCCCTTGCTTCTTCCCGCAACGGATCTTCTATACAAATGACACCAGCTAAGCTGTGATCGATCGCAAGATAAAGATGCGAATATTCTTTTGGCAGTGTATCAAACAACTGCTGCTTTCCCTGTGGGATCTGACATTCTTCATCTTCAAATACAAAATGGGCACTTCCGATCACAACACGCTGTCCCTGAATGGAAGAAGCAATTCCATGCGCCACAATGTATTCGACTTTGCTGTGCATTTCCTCATGCTCCAGATTGCGTTTGGCAGCTGCATCCACAACCGCTTTTGCCATAGAATGTGGAAAATGTTCCTCTAAACACGCTGCAATACGAAGCAGCTCCTCTTTGGGACGGCCGTCAAAAGAAACAACATCCACCACAGTCGGCTGTGCCTTTGTCAGTGTTCCTGTCTTATCAAACACGATCGTATCTGCTTCTGCTACTGCTTCTAAAAATTTGCCACCCTTTACGGTAATGTGGTGCACTCCCGCTTCCCGGATTGCAGATAATACAGAGATCGGCATCGCAAGCTTTAACGCACAGCTATAATCCACCATCAGAATGGACAATGCCTTGCTCGCATTTCGCGTCAGCAGATAGGTAAGAAACGTTCCTGCCAGACTATAGGGTACAAGCTGGTCTGCCAGATGCTCTGCTTTGCTCTCCAGACCGGATTTTAATTTCTCCGACTCCTCGATCATCGTCACGATCTTTTCAAACCGGCTCGTTCCCTGTGTCTGCTTCACCTGAATGGTAAGCTCGCCTTCCTCTAACACGGTGCCTGCATACACGGTGTTTGTCACTGCCTTACGCACCGGTACACTTTCTCCGGTTAAAGATGCCTGATTGACCATACCTTCACCGTCCGTGACCACTCCATCAAATGGAAGAACACTTCCCATGCGCACAATGATCTGATCTCCCTGCTTTACCTCAGAGACGGGCACCTGTACCTGCTCCCTCTGATCAGTGAGCAGCCATACCTGACTGACATTGAGCGACATCGTTCTTGCCAGATCATCTACAGATTTCTTATGTGTCCATTCCTCTAACAGCTCACCGATGCCAAGCATAAACATAATGGAAGCTGCGGTATTAAAATCCGCCCGAAGCAGTGACACACTGATCGCTGTTGCATCCAGTACCGGCACTTCAATCTTTCTCTTTGCCAGCGTTTTTACTCCGGCAATGATATAGTGCAGTGCGTGATAGCATGTATAGCAGCAGCGAAGCGGTGCCGGAAGCAGCCATTTGCGCATATAATGAAAGGCTACTTTCCCGATCAGTTTCTCCTGATACTGGTTGTTGCATGCCCGTCCGGAATTTTCAATGAGTCCCGGAGGAGCCTGTACCGCATCATAATGAAACCGTTTCAAAAGCTGCAAAAGCTCTTCCCGCTCTCCGGTATAGGTGATCGCGGCATCTGCCGTACGGTCGTATACCTTGACCGCACTCACATTTTTCTGGCATTGCATATAATATTGAAACAGGTCGGCTTCTTCACAAGTCATATAAGATTGCATGAAATGAATACGGATACGTTTTCTCGCTTCATGCTCTATTTTAAACTTCATGCCGTTTCACCGCCTCATCTTATGCATTTTCTACTTCTTCAAAAGAGTCGGTTTCTTCCTTCTCATCTGCTACGATACTCTCTGCCTGCTTTGCGGCACGCTCCTCGTTGATGCCTTTGGCATCAGCATAAATGTCCTCTGCATTTTCCTGTACGCAGGTTACAGTCTTCATCACACAGTCTTTGGCACGTAAAACAGCTGCGGTACAATTCGTGTAAAGCTTCTTTGCATCAGAGCTTGTAAGCAGCTTGATCCCTGCTGTTCCAAATAAAGTACCACCTGCAAATAATCCAATTTTTTTCCAATCCATCATCGTTTCATCCTCCTGTTTTTTTATTTATTACCCGATTATAAATCCGAAAAAGTAAGTTATTCAAGACAAACACCCCTTGTTGATAATTATTATCAACAAGGGGTGTTCTTTTTACACATAAATACAACATTCACAGTTTTAACTACTTTTGATTTTTCCATTTAATTTTGCAGTTTCTCTTATATCTGTGCAAGCAATTTATCTTTTGTTGCATTATATTCTTCTTCGGAAATAGCTCCCATATCCCGCAATTTTGCTAACTTCTCGATTTTTATAAATATATCATCCTCTTCCTTTCTGTCAGTTTGTTCAAAAAAAGAACACCTCACAAATGCATCCATTATATTATCAAGAAAGTCCTCTTATCCGGATCAGATTCAGACGCAGTGCATTGGATACAACACAAAAGCTGCTCAAGCTCATTGCTGCCGCTCCGAACATTGGATTTAACGTCAGTCCAAGCGGAATGAAAATGCCGGCGGCAAGCGGAATTCCGATCATGTTATAAATAAATGCCCAGAACAGATTCTCACAAATGTTTTTCCGAGTACAGCGGCTTAACCGGATCGCTGCTGGAATGTCTGACAGGCGGCTTTTCATCACCACAATGTCAGCGGCATCGATCGCGACATCGGTTCCGGCTCCGATAGCAATTCCAACATTGGCTCTTGTGAGTGCCAGTGCATCGTTGATCCCATCGCCCACCATGGCAACCGGTGCCTTTCGTTTGAGCTTACGTACCACCGCTTCTTTTCCGTCCGGCAGCACCCCGGCAACGACTTCATCTACGCCTGCCTGTTTTCCAATTGCTTTGGCGGTCTGCTCATTGTCACCGGTGAGCATGATCACTTTGATCCCCATCTGCTTTAATTCTTCTACCGCAGATGCGCTGTCTTCTTTGATGACGTCTGCCACTGCGATCATACCGAGCAGCTTCTGGCCTTTCGCGAATAAAAGCGGTGTTTTTCCCTGTGTTGCAAGTTGTTCTGCCTTCTTCTGACAGGCAGCAGAGACAGGGATCTGTTCCCGGATATAAGAAACGCTTCCTCCAAGCAGCACTTCCCCGTTATATTTAGCAGTCAGTCCATTTCCCGGCAAAGCCTGAAAATCGGTTACCATTTCCGGTGTAATCTTCGCTTCCTCGGCCCGCTTCATGACTGCTTTCGCAAGCGGATGCTCGCTGTTTTTCTCCAGACTTGCCGCTAGCCTACATAAGGTTTCTTCCCTGATCCCCTGTTCTGGGAACATGTCGGTCACCTTCGGTTCTCCCGCAGTGATCGTTCCCGTTTTATCAAGCACGACAGTTTTTACCTTTCCCGCTTCCTCTAAGGATACGGCAGTTTTAAATAAAATACCATTTTTTGCTGCTCTTCCATTTCCCACCATAATGGCAACCGGTGTTGCAAGTCCCAGCGCGCAAGGACAGCTAATGACTAATACGGAAATTCCTCTCGCCAGTGCATAACCAAACTCTCTTCCTAAAAGCAGCCACACAATCGTTGTTACCACTGCGATCAGGATCACTGCCGGGACAAATACTCCCGACACTTTATCTGCAATTTTGGCGATCGGTGCCTTCGTTGCGGAAGCATCGCTGACCATTTTTATGATCTGGGATAACGTGGTATCCTCGCCCACTCTCGTTGCCTCTACAGTCAGCACACCGGACTGGTTTATGGTTGCTGCCGAAACCGGATCGCCTGCTGCCTTGTCAACCGGAATACTCTCTCCGGTAAGTGACGCTTCATTCACCGCACTGTTTCCTTCTACGACAACACCATCCACAGGAATTGTTTCTCCCGGACGCACTAATACATGCTCCCCTTTTCTCACCTGTTCAATACCGACAACCTGCTCTTTTCCATCCCGCAAAATGGTTGCCTTTTTCGGGGCCAGCTTCATCAGACTCTTTAACGCATCCGTCGTCTTTCCTTTGGAACGGGATTCGAGCATTTTTCCAACCGTGATCAGCGTTAAGATCATCGCTGCCGATTCAAAATAAAACTCCATCATGTAATGCATCACCGCTTCATGATCGCCGTCCACCTGCGCCCTTGTCATCGCAAATAAAGCAAAGGTACTGTAAGCATAAGCAGCAGTTGCACCAAGCGCAACCAGGGTATCCATGTTCGGAGCCAGATGAAACAGACTACGAAACCCGGATACAAAAAAATGCTGGTTGATGACCATAATGATCGTACAAAGAAGAAGCTGGGTCAGCCCCATTGCTATATGATTGCCCTCATAAAAGGATGGAAGCGGCCAGCCCCACATCATATGCCCCATCGAAAAATACATAAGAATAAGCAAAAATACGACGGAACTGATCAATCTTATTTTTAACTTTCTGGTTTCCTTTTGATTGCTTTTTTCTTCCTGCTGATATGTTGTGTCCGTACTCTCCCTTCTCTCTGTTCCTTTTAAGGAAGCACCATAGCCCGCTTTTTCTACTGCTGCAATAATATCCTGCTCACTCGCTTCGCCCTCCACTCCCATGGAATTCGTAAGCAGATTAACAGAACAGGATGTTACACCGGAAACTGCCGATACAGCACGCTCCACTCTGGCACTACATGCAGCACAATTCATTCCCGTCACATTATATTGCTTCATACTACTGCCTCCTGACGTATCATTCTATACGTGTTATTATTTCCCGAAGAGGGAAAACTTCTTTTTGGTATATTCTTCTTCATTGATCTCTAAGATCTTGTATCCCGTTTTTTCCACTGCTTCAGTCAATGCTTCCCTGGAAAGTGGTTCTTTGGAAATGATCTCTGTTGTTCCTTTCGTATGGGAAGAAGTCACCTTTTCTACCTCAAACGCATTGCGGATCGCATCATTGACATGACTCTCACACATACCACACATCATTCCATCAATATCTAATATTGTTTTTACCATAATAATTACCTCCTATTGGTGCGATTACTCTTAACTTCATGGCGAATTATATACCCCCTGGGGGTATGTGTCAAGTCCTCTTTCCGAGGATTTTTCTCATTTTTTTGTTTTACCATTGTTCTCCCCTTTTCTCCATTTCCATAAAATGGTATACTGTTACTACTAATTCCGACCTTCCGGTTTGGAATGATCGATCATTTACACGTTAGGAGGATATTTTATGAATCATATTGAAATTTCAGATGCCATTCGCTATATCGGTGTGGACGATACCGACATTGACTTGTTTGAAAGCCAGTACATTGTCCCAAATGGCGTCTCTTATAATTCTTATGTGATCTTAGATGAAAAGATTGCTGTAATGGACACTGTGGATGCCAGAAAAACGACGGAGTGGCTTCAAAATCTTGCCACTGTTTTAAACGGGCGCACCCCTGATTACCTTATTATTTCCCATTTAGAGCCGGATCATTCGGGAAGCATTCTTGCTTTCACAAAACAGTATCCAGATACCACACTTGTGTTAAGTGCCAAAGCACTTGCCATGCTTCCACAGTTTTTCGCACTACCGGAGGTTTCCTGCACCGCAGTAAAGGAAAGCGATACATTATCGCTTGGCAGCCATACACTGACCTTTGTCATGGCTCCGATGGTACACTGGCCGGAGGTTATGGTGGAATACGAAAGCAGCGAAAAAGTATTATTCTCTGCAGACGGTTTTGGAAAATTTGGTGCATTAAGCCACGAGGAAGACTGGGCATGTGAAGCCAGACGCTACTACTTTAACATTGTCGGAAAATATGGTGCTCCGGTACAGACGTTGTTAAAAAAAGCGGCAAGCCTGGACATTCAAACGATCTGCCCGCTGCACGGCCCAATTTTAACAGAAGATCTCGCTTACTATATTGGAAAATACCAGACATGGAGCAGTTACGAACCCGAGGATGACGGTGTTTTAGTTGCTGCTGCCTCCATTCACGGAAACACCAAAGACGCTGCCCAAAAAATGGCAGAGATCTTAAAAGAAAAAGGGGCAAAAAAAGTTGCCTTCACCGACCTTTCCCGTGACGATATGGCAGAAGCTGTGGAGGATGCTTTCCGCTACAGCAAGCTGGTACTTGCCTGCGCCACTTATGATGGCGGTCTGTTTCCACCAATGGAGGACTTCTTACACCGTCTGAAACATAAAGCCTACCAAAAACGCCGTGTTGCCCTCATAGAAAATGGTTCCTGGGCTCCGATTGCCGCAAAATGCATGGCAAAAGAGCTGGAAGCGTTAAAGGACATTACCGTATGTGACACTGTCGTTACGATCAAATCCTGCCTGAAAGAGGAAAACATTGCACAAATGAAACAGGCAGCAGACGAATTGCTCGGATAATAAAAAGCTGTTCTTTGAATCCTTGTATCCGTTTCTTATGATACAAAATTCAAGGAACAGCTTTTATTTTAAAAAAGGTTAAAACCCTTCCTGCCTTGCCTGTTTTCTTATTTCTCTTCTTTTCAGTGCGGCCTCCCATTCTGCGCGTTCTGACTCTGTAGAAAGAGTAAGTCCCGGAACCGTTACCGTCTTTCCGTCCTGATCCATGGCAACCTCGATCAGATAGGCTCGATTGATCGGCTTCCTAATCCCTTCTTCATCTTCCAAATAGGTATCCACCCGTACCTCCATAGAGGTATGTCCTACATATACCAGTTTTCCGATCAGCACAACCAGATCATTCTGGTAGGCTCCCCGGATAAATTTCAGATTGTCTACCGCCGCAGTCACAACTCCTGTCTGTGCATGCTTTCTGGCTACCAATGCAGCAATCGCATCAATCCACTGCATCAATTGTCCTCCAAACAGCCTCCCTGCTCCATTTAAATGTGCCGGACGCACCACATATGTTACCTCTACTTTTGAATCTTCTACCGTTTTCATTCGGCGTTTCTGCGTTTCATCCCCCACATCTGGTCACTCCTTTTTGTTGCTGATGTACCAATACCACAAATATCACCCTTGTCTTCCTACGCTCCATCATAGGATGTTTTCCACATCTCGATCCTCTCTATGACTCTATGGTATTCCTGTTCAACTTTTTGGTATAACTGTTCTTCCACTTCCGGATCCGGCTTACCATTTCTCAGAATTTCCGTAAGATCACTACTCACCTGATATAAATTGGTCAATCCTAGGTTAATACAAATTCCTTTTAACGTATGTACCGCCCGAAAAGCAGCTTCCAGATCCTGCTTTTCACGAGCTTCCTTCAATGCCGCAAAACTCGAATCCTGTGCAAATCTCTGGAAAAAATGTTCCACTAACTGTTCGTTATTCCCAAGACGCTCGTATACACTTTTATAGTCTGCCCCCATCTGATCATAACATTCCTTTACCGTCATAGAATCACCTCTCCTCATTTATGATATACCTGCCTCTGCCGCCTGTCAAATACCGCCTGTTATCTTTTTCTCAACTTACGATCCCTCTTACTGTTTCTAACAATACAGCCGGAAGAAATGGTTTGGTAATGTAATCATCCACCACCAGAATGTGGCGTTTGAATTCCTGCCTTCCCCTTATTTCTCTTTCCTTTAAAGTATCAATCTGTTACAATTTCATATTGCAACATTTCATACTTTATTTTTGTCCCCTCTTCAATCTGTTGCGGCAGCAATGCCCTTGCAACAAGTTTCAACTCTGCTTCCTCATCAAGACGTTTCAGATTCGCATAATCTCCGTCAATGGAATCTACAAGATAATAAATCGTATTCATCCACAATCCTCCGCTTTCAATATATAGTATTAATGTTTACATTTATCCCACCTTGATCGCATAAAAGCAGGACAAGATCGCCATCCCGTCCTGCTTTTTATCTATTTCATTTTAGCATGTAGCCCACCACATTACCAGTTCTATTTTTTCAAAAGCTTTACCCCATTAGGAAGTCCTGCTTTTTTAAACAGCTTTTTGTATTTTTTATACATCTTCTTTGGCACAGTGATCGTCGTTTTTTTAGACAGTCCCTTAAAGGCACCTTTTTTCACGCTGGTCAGTTTCGTTGAAGTAATCGTAATATTTTTCAGATTTTTACAACCAACAAACAGATTCTTACCCAGTGATCTGATATTATCACTGACCGTTACACTGGTCAGCTTTTTGTTATTCTCAAATGCCTTATCAGAAAGTGCCGTTACCTTTACCGTTACCCCGTTTATTTTTACAGTCTTTGGAACGGTAACCTTCTTTTGTTTTTTGTCGGTAGTGATATAAGTTCCCTCTGCTGCACCCTTTTTATCCGCAGTAACTGTTACCTTACTCGATCTCGTTGCTGCTTCCTGTCCCTTAGTCACTGTGTTTTTCGGTGCTTCGGTCGTTGGAGCTGCCACTGTCGTTGGTGCTGCCGCCGTTGTTGGTGCTGCCGCTGTTGTTGGTGCTGCCGCCGTTGTTGGTGTCGGTGCTTCGGTAGTTGGTGCCGGCTGTGGATCAGGTACCGGATTCACCGCTTTTTTCTTTGTCTTTAATACAACTGAGATCTTATTTGCATCATTGGTAATTGCTGTTGCCTGATCGTAAACATCTGTGATCGTATCTACATTTTTTCCATCTTCTGAAGCATCCTTGACAGAATACAGTGTCCGTTCCTCCGGCTTTTCGCCATTTACCAGATTCACAATTCCAACCTTGGCAGTACTGTTTTCTTTTTCAAAAGTTATCTCATTTGCTGCTGCAAACTGTCCTTCGAGCAATATATCTGTCTGATCGGTCGTAATCGTTAATTTTGGAAATGTATATGGTGCCTGACATACTTCCACATAATTTTCCCAGTTATTTAAAACATCAAGCTGTTCATAATTCAGCTCCAATGCCTCTACATCCTGTAACTGATAACGACCATTTGCATTTTTTTCTACCCGGAATACTGCGCCGTCCTGGATCGTATAATAAGAAAACTTTGGTGTTTCACGATTGGATGGAACCTTCTGATAAATCTCTTCTCCTGACGGATTCTTGCCTTCAAACTTTTCATCACCTGCCTTTGCTAGGCGATATACAGGAAGTTGTGTATCCTCTCCAATATATTCCAGATCCTGTCCGGAAGAAAACAGCACACCCTTCCATTCTGCCGGAAGTGTAATGTTTTGTTCCTTCAGCGCATCTGCATCGTACGACTTGCTCACCGTAATCCGTACATATCCGGTATTTTCAAGCGTTGTTGTTTCGCTTTCATCATTGTCCACTCTTGTATAGGTATGCGCTGTTTTAGCTGCCTCATTCAAACGCTGGATCAGCTCGCTCATGGAATCTGCATGAATCCAGTAAAGAGATCCATCTGCCTTCTCCCAATCAATCGCACCCTTTTCATATTCCGCCTTGCTTACATAGCAGCCTGCATACTGGGAACGTGGCTGGTCATCGACATACTCGACCACTCCCTCATGTACATTCACATCTACATGGGTGCTGACATCTCCGATCACCTTTTCTCCATTCTCATCTAACTGATAACCACTCCCATCTTCTGCAATATAATAATGGGAACGGTGAAACTCCAGATAAAAATCCATATCCTGCTCCGGCACAACAAAGGAATATACCGTCTGCGTATCATCCTCTGCCTCTAACTCATAGTGGAGTTCCTTGGTTACCTCTTTTTCTGTTTTTTCGTCCCAGTACCCATAGATGATCTTTGCAGACTCCTCTGGAATCCATTCTCTCCATCCTTCATTGGAAACCGCAACATAGAGTTTCTGTCCCTTTTCGTAAGGCAGTACCCCCTTGATATACTGTGCTTCTGTCGCTTCTTTTCCGGTATACATACCAATCTGTGGCAATGTGATCTGAACCGAAAGCTGATATACCAGACCGGCTGCATCCGTATATTCTACGACATAATCTCCACAGTCTTCAAAACGAAGCGCATAAAAATTATGATCTACCGCATATCTGCTTACTGCATTTTCCACCAGATCTGCTTTACTGCCATCCTTTGCAAGACGGTATGCCCGAAACCGGGAAAGATCCTGCTTGGTAAGTGCAGTCACGGTAGAGAGATCCGAAAGATCCGCATCCTTTTTGGCTGTTCCAAGTGCTACATGCAGTTCTTCCGCAAGAGGAAACGTCAGCGAGCTGTCATACCATATGCTGCTATTTTCAACATATTCTCCACGCTCATCAAACTCCCGCATTCCAGCCACCAAAAGATTGACATCATCGGAAGATGCTTTCGTGTCTTCTGCCGTCTGGTCCGTTTTCTCCTCTGCACTGGTACGCACGATCTGATATGGCATTACAGTTGTGAGCAGCAATGCCACCGCCATCAGCCAGCTTATCACCCGTTTTGTTCTCATATGATCATCCTTTCTCCTCTTAAAACTTATGATTATTTGTTCCATTCGATAAAGCGATTATAACAAATACTTCCTATCTTTTGGTGGGCGAAATTGCACACTTTTATGACACTTTTCACAAAAATCCATTTTCATTTTGTACATTTATCCAAATCATGTTATACTATCCACAACAAAAAAATCGGACAGCTTTATCTGGAAAAAGCCATCCATGCTATGTCGCACATTGTTACAGGATGTGAAAGAAGGGGATATTATGAAATCTATGCACCAGTGGATCACTTACTACCAGAAATTGTCAAAGGACGATCTGAACAATGCTTTACGCTTTGAAAAGGGTTCTGTTGCCGATTACATCAATGCGCTGCTTTTCAAACACCACATGCAGCCGCGTGACATCATCTTACACTTGAATACAGAACGCTCTTATACCTACCAGTTATTAAATGGGCGTCGTATTCCATCGCGACTTTTTTTATTGCGTTTTTCTCTCCTCCTGCATCTTACGCTTGACGAAACCCAATTATTACTTACCTTAGCCGATCGTCCGGTTCTTTATCCGAGAAATTCTTTTGACAGCATCATTCTGTGGGGAATCCTGCATCAGGAAAATGAAGAAACAATCAACCGTATTCTGCTACAAAATAAGGAGAAGCCTCTCAGCTAGAGACCTCTCCTTTTTATGATTCTGTTTCTATAATATAATTTTTTAGTATGATCTTACTTACAAAAAACGATCATGCGGTGTACTACATCAGCCAATATCTGAACGCTTTGCTCCGGATCACCCTTTACTTCCAGTGAATGATTTGCTCCCTCATAGTATATGACGGCAAGCTGATAGGCTGCAGCAAGCTTCTGCGCATCCTCTTTTTTTAGCATTGGATCTTTCGTGCCGGATGCCATAAATACCTCCTGCCCCTGTAAATAAGGAAATGCAGGAGCAAGCGGTGTCAGCGCAATAAAACGAATCCTCGCCTTTAAACCAAGCGTTTTTTTCATCCACTGTGCAGTTTGTCCGATCAGAATCGTACCCACACTTTTGCCGATCAGCAGAATCTCCTCCCATTGCTCTGTCCCATAATCCGCCAGTATCTCACAGCACTGTGAAAATGCCTGTTCCACATTCTCTTTTGTCACGTGTCCTTCTCCAAAAACCTCTTTCTTGTAATTTAGCAAAACAGTTTCATATCCAGCTTCCGTCACGATCCTCCGTGCATAATGCAATAGTGGACGGTCTGTCGTGTAACCGATCCCCGGAAATAAAACAGCAAGACGTCTGCCCATCCTGTCACCTTGTTTTTTTATCATCGAATCCTCACTCCAAAACCACTCTCAACGTTGCTGCTTTTGCATTTTCTTGCGAAAAAGTTCCTTATCTTTGTACATTTTCTGATCCATATCCCGTAAAAATTCATCTAAATTCGTATACGCAGGCAGATATTTGGCATATCCCATGGCCAATGATAATTCATATGGCTTTCGTTTCGTCTGGTTATACTCTGCCAGTTTCTTTCTGATCTCATTCACCAGCTGGATAACATCCCACTCTGTTTTGTTGGTACAAATGATGATAAATTCATCCCCTGCAAATCGGATCACAGTGTCTGAAATTTCTGTCCATCCGGAAAGTAATTTAGCGATCGTACGGATCGCATCATCCCCAACGGTATGACCATATGTGTCATTGATCTTTTTAAACAGGTTAATATCGATCATAATACCAAACACCTGCAGATCCTTTTTTAGCTACATCTGATTATAGCAAAATTCCAGATATTTTCGATTGTACAGGCCAGATAATTCATCCACAAAGGATTCTTCCTTTTGTAGCTGCATTTCCACAAATAAAAGTGCGATCGCCACCGCAAACCAGCCTGCAGTAACTCCGTAATGCAATCCCTGCACAATTGTGCCAATGATACATGGAAGCACATAGGTATACACCGGAAAAAAATGAATCCGACTTCCTTTATGCTTGGCAAGATATACAATAACAATACTATACAAATAGTAAAATGCCAACACGCTATAGGTAAGCCAGCTTATCGATCCCCTTGCATAAACATTTGAAGGTGAGATCGTAAATAGGAATCCCGTTTTCCCCACACAATCCAGTACAGCCAAAAAATATATCGCCACAACAGGGGCTCCCAAAAAAAATGCTGCCTTATGAGTCCGTTTGATACTGTGAAAAATCTTAAATTCCACAAACAAACACCATAAATATCCCATCAATGTTGTCGCAGGAACCAACAGTGCATTGGAAATATACTGCACGATGTAAATAAATCTGCCCGGTCTGCCGTCTATGCCAAAAGTGAAAAGCTCCAGTGCAAGAGACAATACCGTTACAGTGATCATGCTGTTAAATAGATTTTCTCCCACCCGTTTTCCCAATTGGTTAGAAAGTCTGGTTCCAACCAAGAACAGCAGACAGCATATGCCTGAACAATTCATTATTATAATCTCAACGATGTTGATCTGATGGTTCATGTTTTTTCCCCTTTTTATTTTTTCTAGCCACCTTACTAATCATAACAACTAATAAATACTGCATTTAGTATAGCACATTATTTTATCACTGTGTACATTTTCAAACGATCCTCCATCGAATATCTAAATTCGCCTACGGCTCATTAAGGGCGTCGCCATAGCTACGGCTAAACGAAAGCTGCGTCTTGCGACTTGCTTTCGTTAAGTTCTCTGCTACAGTCGCTGGATTCTGCTCTGCCAATTTTATATTGCACCGACAGTTTCAGGCTGCCCAGTAATCCTCCAAATATAAACAAAAGGAATTAACTATAGTTCTCATGACAACACCGCCCCTTATCCAACGTCTAATTAATTCCTGGAACATTTTTCTGCATCAATCGCAAGTACAAACATCAGTGCATCCAACGCATTTCCTGGATCCTGCACATCAATAACATATGTATCAGTCATATGAAACAGTTCTTTACTAACCCGTGCAATTGAATAACCGCTTCGATCAAGAATGCTATAGTCCCATTCCATAATGGTTCCATCAATATGCCATCCATTGTAATCAATATTATAATGTGGCGTCAGGAATGAGAATTCTTTGCTCAGGCATCCGATATAACTGCCGTTTTTATAAATCTCGAATTTAGGAAGAAAAGTAAGTACTTTCTGAACAACCATTCCTACTTCATTTCCATAGGCATCATAAATTACAAGTTTATGTCCCCAGGACAACTGACCTTTTACTACATAAACAGTGTTGCCTGCTTCATCATAGATATCATAGCTGTCAAACCATGAAAACAGCCTTTGTTTAAATAATAGCTTCATAACTTTTCACCGCTCTCTCCAACAGACATAATAGGTTCTTTTATAAGTACCATAATACCATACCAGTAAATCTTAATAAATATGTAAATCGAAGAATTAACCCATCTTTTTCACAGATTATAATTGTAAATATATCTTTCAATGGCTTCCCTCTTATTATCGAAAGCGAGAGAAGCATTAGTGTCTTAATTTGTAAGACCATTATACTTAAAAAAATGACCTTAGACGAAAAAAGCCTCCCGAGGAAATTCCTCGGAAAGCTTATAAATACTAGCTTATTGAACTATCGATCAAGATTACTCGATGATAGTAGCAACACGTCCTGATCCTACAGTACGTCCACCTTCACGATACTTTAATCCCGTTTTATCTCATTTTTTTATGGTTTTCTCCAAAATACAGTGAAAAACGGATGATCTGCACCATGTATTTTTATTTGCTCAATTTCTTGGCACCGGACGCCCTGGTCAAAAAGATGCTCTTCCACAGCTAACAGATGCTACCCTACCAACTTTATATTGCACCGGTAATTTTTAACTGTTATAATCGAAACATGGGTGCTACCATAACGGTAGGCGGTTAGTCCTTCAACAGAGGGACTGTGACCCTCTGATTACATAGAAACCTGTAAAGGAATCCAGTGGAAAGGAGGGCTAAGCCAATGAGTATTGTTGACTTCATAGCAGTAGTGAGCTTCGGCTTAACCTGCTTTAGTATCGGATATACATTAGGCAAAGATAATCATAAACCACAAAAATAACCGCCCTGTCTGCAAACTAAGCGGTTATCTTTGATATCTTAAATAGTAAAACGGACTAACCGTCTATCGGTAGCACTCTTTTTCTATAATTATATTAGCATGCATCTGTGGAAATGTCAAAAATTTTCTTCACGCTTTTCCATATCTTTCTTCATTCGGTGTTACTGTTTAAAAGATGATATGCTGATACAAGATAGTCTGAAAGGCGGTGAACTCACACAATGAGACTTATTCGAGGTAACTGCTCGATGCAGTTGTAAATCTGGCAACAGATTGTATCGAGGTTAATTTTTGATGTTGTCAGTTGGCTGCACTTATCATTGATGTATTGAACAAGCATATTAAGATAGGAGTAGTTACAATGAATGAACACGAATTGATAAGCATTTGGAAAAAAGAAGAACTTGCAGCACATATCCACGGATGGGATTTCTCACACATCGCAGGAAGATATACGGAAGAAATGGACTTGCCCTGGGATTATAGGCATATCATACTGGATTACTTAAACCCGAAAATGAAACTGCTGGATATCGATACCGGCGGCGGTGAATTTCTGTTATCCCTTCACCATCCTTACGGAAAAACAAGTGCCACAGAAGCCTACCCACCCAATGTTCAGCTATGCCAGGAAACCTTGCTTCCTCTTGGAATTGATTTTCATACTGCCGACGGAAAGAATCCACTACCATTCGGTGATTCTGAATTTGATATTGTGAGCAACCGCCACGGTGATTTCAATGTGGAAGAAATATACCGCGTTTTGAAATGCGGAGGGATTTTTATTACCGAACAGGTTGGTGCAGAAAATGACCGTGAACTGGTAGAGCTTCTCTTAGGAAAAACCAAGCTTCCATTTCCAAAACAGTATCTGGATATCGTTCACAAACAATTTCACGATACAGGTTTTAGTATTTTGGACGCCCAGGAATGCTTCCGTCCAATCAAGTTTTTTGATATAGGTGCACTCGTCTGGTTTGCACATATTATAGAGTGGGAATTTCCCAACTTCTCTGTAAATTGCTGTAAAAGCAGCTTACTGCATGCACAACGGATTTTAGAGCAAAATGGCTGCATCGAAGGACGAATTCATCGTTTTTTATTAGTCGCACGCAAATCTAAATAGAGCGTAAAATACATCTAATGGAACTCCATCCACAATGGAAGTATCGTGAAACTGTTCATGATCAGCCGCAATGACTAACGCATCAAAATCACTGTTCAAATTGCTGGTTTCATCCGCATAAGAACCATAAAGAATAATAGATAGCGGATCATATTTTCCCCGAATATACTTGAGCACCTGTTCCAATATGCACATAACAGAAAAACCCCGGAAACCTTACGGTTCCGGGGTATCTTACATTTGGACACAACGTACCTTGCGGTACTCAATCTATTTTATATAGACCACAGTGCATCCTCGAATTTGCTTTGCTCATTGCTTATCGAATATTACTCAATGATAGTAGCAACACGTCCAGAACCTACAGTACGTCCACCTTCACGATATCAGACCGATGTGTTACGGTGTGCAAATGGTGATTTTCCGTGTGATTCGTG
>CAKRES010000005.1 GCA_934317845.1 uncultured Lachnospiraceae bacterium | reverse complement strand
GATGCTAAATAGTATTTTGCGACGTAGAGGGATAATCAATAATTTTTATTTATCCTTGCAGAAGCATTAGCTCTTATGTTAGGGTACTCTTTAAGGAAAGTACCCATGACAGGGCGTTAAGTGTCTGGGGGTGCTTGCTTAGCGCCGATGACGGCTTATGAGATCATTTCGATTTTCATTGGGATATTAGCATTGTTGATGTCCTTTGGTAGCTTGATTGTAGCGTTGCTTGCCTTTCTCGATAAAGAGAAAAGCTCTTCGAGGAAGAGCAGACGAAAATAAAAATGCCTATCCTGTCTGCCAACAGGATAGGCGGTGTCCTTAAGGACATTCATTAACCTAAACTCGGAGCATACACCTTTGGAGTGGGTGCTTTCTGTTTAATTAGATATTATCATCTTATGTTTGATAATTCAGGAGGTTGGGACACTCCCAAACAGATGCAGCCATAAATTTTATACTATTCGTCAGAAGAATCGAAAGAAGAATTTGAAAAGGTGCTGTCCCATATAGCTTCTTCAATAGCTTGAATACATTCATCGGTATGCTTTTTGATATCTTGCCCCCAGAAATGTATAACGGTATAACCCCAAAATAAGAGATTTTTATCAGTTTCAAAATCACGAGAACGATTGCGTTCGATTTTTTTAATCCAGTAATCTGGATTTTTACCTTTTTCAAGACGGAGTTTTAAGATTTCCCAGTCTTTTCCATGAAAAAATTCACTGTCACAAAAAATAGTAATTTTGTATTTGGTAAGAACAATATCAGGAGAGCCGGGTAAGGCTTTATAATTTTTTCGATATCGGTATCCTTTGTGCCATAGAGCTTTTCTGAGTTGAAGTTCTATGGATGTGTCTTTGCTATGAATACTACGCATATTTTTAGAGACAGTTTTAGAATCACGAGACATAAACAGGTCACCACCTTTGGGAATATTAATTATTCTAATAAGTTAAAGGAAAAGTTACAAGTACCATTGGCTGTTGGACATGAATTATTTGATTGACGGTATAAAGGCTATGATTTATACTGGTAAAGTAAGAGTTGATTAAATAACGAGGTACCCGAAATGACGATTTCTGAACAAATCAAGGTACTGTGTGTGCGGTCAGATATTAGTGTAGCTGAGCTTGCACGGCGAATAGGGACAACACCACAGAATTTTAATGGAAAAATGAAAAGGGAGAGTTTTACCATAGCTGAATTAGAAGATATAGCAGGTGCGGTAAACAGTTCTTTTGAAAGAAAATTCGTATTAAAAAACGGAGAGAAAGTTTAATGCATAAAAATATAAAACAAAATAATTATAGTAGATATACTTCTAATAGAGATGTTATTTCTTTATTTTCCGGAGCAATGGGATTAGACATTGGATTGGGAAAAGCAGGTTTAAATGTGGTAATTGGACAGGATTTTGATGCAGCCTGTGTAAAAACTATGCAGGCCAATGGCCATAGAGTATTGGGCGGAGATATTAGGGAAATACAGCCTCAGCAATTATTAGATATGACAGGCTTATCTGTAGGAGAGCCATTTTTGATTTGCGGAGGACCGCCTTGCCAGCCTTTTTCTACAGCAGGAAAAAGATTGGGTATAAATGATCCGAGAGGTAGTTTGTTTATGGATTTCATTCGTATGATTGATTATATACGGCCTCGCTTTTTCGTGATGGAAAATGTAAAAGGAATTATGTCGTCGCCATTGAAACATGTGCCTTTGTCTGAAAGAGATGAAAGCGATCCGGATCAGAAATTAGGAACAGTGCTTGATGTGATTTTAGCAGAATTTGATAAACTGGGATATAAAACTGTATATGGTGTACTTGATGCTGTAAATTATGGTGTTCCACAATTCAGAGAGAGATTTGTGCTAATTGGTAGTCGGGATAATGAAGACATTTTCTTACCAATTCCTACACATTTTCAGATGCATCAAAGCAAGGAGTATCAGTGGCAGACAGTTAGAAGTGTGATTGAAGATTTGGAATTTGACCATGGAGAATGTGCAACGTTAAGTGAAGAAAGATTGAAATTCTTGAAAATGGTTCCGGAAGGTGGGAATTGGAGAGATTTACCAGAGAATATTATTCCTATTGCTATGGGAGGTGCATATAAATCCGGAGGTGGAAAAGTTGGATTTTATAGAAGGTTATCATATGATCAGCCTGCACCAACTGTAGTTACTTCTCCAGTACAGAAAGCAACAATGATGTGTCATCCTACACAAGATAGACCATTAAGCGTAAAAGAATATGCAAGAATTCAGCAATTTCCGGATGATTGGGTATTTACTGGAACGACAGCAGCAAAATATCGGCAGATAGGGAATGCTGTTCCGGTAGGATTAGCAGAAGCTATTGGAAAGGCTGTGCTTTCTGTGGCTAATAAGACAGCTTTAGTTCAGACAAAACGCTTTAGAGGTACAAATGTACATAATAAGATTAGAAATGCAATAGAATTGGGAGGGGATTTATATGCCGTTAAATAATTCATATGATGAACAGGCTGTAATTCAGGCAATTGCTTCTGCCTTGGAAACATTTTATGGAACGCTAATTGAAAAGATAGACGGATTAAACATACAGAAGGTAATGAAACGTAAAAACCCGTATTTATACCGTGCAAAGGCTATGCAGAGTGCGACTGAAATCGTAGATTCGGTGCTTACAGCATTTGTAAGTTCTAGTGAAGAAACTATTTTTGGTAATTGCTTTTTTGAACCGATTGCTATTGCTGCAAGTGGTGGAAATAAAGCCCTGGCAGAAGGTATTGATATTATGATCCAGAACAATGAAACAAATACAATCTCTGCAATAGCTGTTAAAAGTGGGCCGTCCGTATTTAATGCAGACAGTAAAAAACGACAGGAACAGAATTTTACAGCTGCTTCTAAGTTGGCACAGCAAGCAAAGGCAAGATATGAAGCGTATATCGGTTATTGTTATGGGAAAAAGAAAGAATCTGGTAGAGGAAAGCCCAAAATGTATCAGGAATTGGCTGGAAAACGATTCTGGGCAGAATTAACGGGAGACGAGGACTTTTACATAAAGATTATCGGATACATGGGAACTATGCCGGAGAAATATGTGGCTGATTATAAAGAAAGTTATAACAGAGCAGCCAATAGACTGGTTAGAGAATTTTCCAATAGCTTCTGCAGAGAAGATGGAAGTATTGACTGGGAAAAGCTGGTAGAATTTAATTCAGGAGATTGAAATGGCGATTGAGGTTTTTTCTTTCTTCTCTGGACTTGGATTTATGGATTTGGGATTCGAGGAAGCTGGGTTTGATATAGCGTTTGTTAATGAATATAACCATAGTTTTATACAAGCATATCAGTATGCTAGAAGAAATAGACCACACCGTCCCCAATATGGATATTATGAAGGCAGTATAGAAGAATTCTTGGATGATAGGGTTTGGAATCAACGTTTTCCAGATTATGATGTAAGAAATAAAGATAGGATTATAGGGTTTATTGGTGGCCCTCCATGTCCAGATTTTTCAACTGCGGGTAAAAATGCGGGAAGTACAGGGGAAAATGGTAAATTAACAGAAAAGTATGTGAAACTAATTGTTAAACGTCAACCGGATTTTTTTGTGCTAGAAAACGTAAAAGGTTTATATCAGACAAAAAAGCATAAAATATTTTATGAACAGATGAAAAAGAGGCTGTATCGAGCTGGATATTCATTATTTGATTCAATAGAAAATGCTTTGGAATACGGGGTACCACAGTTCAGAGACAGATTAATATTAGTGGGATTTAACCGGAGAAGATTCGGAAAGAATCTCAGATACACAATTGGAACTAACAAAACATATGAGATGGATCGGATAAAGATGTGCAATTGGCCAACCGTTGAGCCATTTCAAATTGGAATCGTGAGAAATGAGCCACAAGATATAATTACAGAATTGACAGTAGAATATTGGTTTAGGCAGAATAATGTAGAAAACCATGCGAATTCAAGGGATTATTTTAACACGGTTGCAAATAATAAATTTGTTAGTATAGCCGAGGGAGATACTTCTAAAAAATCATTTAAGCGATTACATAGATGGAGATATTCTCCAACTGCAGCATATGGCAATAATGAAGTACATTTACACCCATATCAACCAAGAAGGATAAGCATAGCAGAAGCATTGTCAATACAATCATTGCCAGTTTGGTTTGAAGTATTACCAACGCTGTCTTTATCAGCAAAATTTAAAATGGTTGGAAATGGAGTCCCTTATTTATTGGCAAATGGAATTGCCATGGAATTGCAGGGATGGATTGAAGAACATATGGATTAAGGTGGGAATAAAAATGATAGATGCGGAAATGATAAAAGCGGATTTGTTATCATTAGATACACGTGATTTCTATATTAAATATATTGTGAAATCAAAATATTGGTACTTCTCGGATTACTTAGAGGTGCCCGGCGATGAAGTGATAGATGTATTAGATAGATTTAAGGAAATCGTTTCCGAGCATTTTCACATTAGCTTTCATAGTTTGCAACTTGTAGGAAGTGCTAAAACAGGTTTTAGTCTATCACCCAATAAAATTTTAACACCATTCCATGATGGAGATGATACACAAAAGTCTTCAGATATAGACATTGCCATTATTTCAGAAAGTTTATACCAATATTATTGGAACAAAATGAGACAAACGGAAAAGATACAATACAAAAGATTTTACCAACAATTAACAGCTTCCATATTCCGTGGATATATTAATGATAAAGTTCTAATGGAAATACCACCAATTAGAACAGAATGGCTTTCTGTTGTAGCTCCTATTAACAAATTGTTACAAGATGAACTAATGATTGTGCATCCAATTACATATAGGATTTATAGATCGTGGGAGGATTTGGAAGAGTATCAAATTATAGGAATTGAAAAGACGAAAAAAAATTTGGAGGGTTAAAATGTTTTCTTTTTCTGACAATCATAAAAGTATAAAAGAAATTAATACAATGTTTTCAAGCGGAAGTTTAATTGTAGATGAATCATATCAGAGAAGATCGGTATGGGGAGAGAAAGACAAGATAAGACTAATAGAAACTATTCTGCTTAAGTTGGTAATTCCAGAAGTATTTTTTTGGAAAGCAGAGACAGATCCAGAAACAGGAGAGTCGGTGACACATATTGTAGATGGACAACAAAGAATTAAGGCTATTTCTTCTTTTATAGATAATGACTACAAATTAAAATCACAGTATTTATTAGATGAAGAAATTAAGGAAAAATATGGTAATAAATTTTTTAAAGATTTAGATCCAGAGGTTAAAACAGCATTTTGGAATTATAGGTTAATGATTATTGAAATAAGTCAGGAATCAACTAAAGAGGAAATTGTACAGGTGTTTAGAAGGCTAAATTTAACAGACTTCAATTTAAATGATCAAGAAAAGCGTAATAGTATTTCCGGTGACTTTGCTGCACTGGCGAGAGATTTATCGGAAAATGAAATTTGGGAAGAAAAGCATTTGTTTAATAATACTGATATAAAAAGAATGAAAGATGTAGAATTTTGTGGAACATTAATTCTGTTATATCGTCAGGGCATTATTGATCAAACGGATCAAAAACCCTTAAATCAGGCATACGAAGACTTACAAACCGGTTATACAGATGCTGAAAATGATAAACAGCATATTTGCGATGCAATTATTGAATTGAGAAAATTCATTGAGGATGATGAAATTTTAAAATTTGTAAAAAGAAAAGCACAGCTTTATACAGTTTTTTCTGTTATTTTTTATTTGCAAAGAGAAGATGAGAATGTTACAGATGTGCATGTAGAAAAATTGAAAAATTTCGTAAAATTATATTCGGTTTTTGACAATGATATGGATATGGATGGAAAACTATCAGATGAAGAGAAGAATATCTATGATATGTTAAAAAAATATAAGTTGGCTTCATCAGAGGGATTGAATAAGCACACAAATAGAATGATTAGATATAATGTATTAAAAGATTTTTTGTGCGATAAAAAAAATACAGATGATATACAGGCAGGCTTGTATGATAAAATTGTAAATTATGTAGAAGAACGATGATTTATTATTTGGCTATATATAAAAATATTGACAAATTATTATTTTGATATTATATTTATATTAAAATAATAATTTGGAGGTGCAATATGTCTTTGAATTTGATGACAGTTTTTAAAACTTCTGATTTACAGAAATTTGGTCAGACAGCTTCGAATGTTGTTTCTTTAGCTTTTAAAACAAATAAAAAGAATGGATCTAAAATTGCAAGAGCTGTGCTTGATAATGGAACTACGTTAATAAAAACAGTAACTGCTACTGGAGTGGAGATTGGGCAGGTCTTAAAAATACCAGAAATAAATTCGATTGCACAACGAAATGCAGTTATTAAAGATTTAACGAAAAATAAAATTACCCAAGAACAGATTGCTGCAATGTTAGATGTATCGCAAGCAACTGTTTCAAACGTTTTAAGGAAAAAATGATTGATAACACAATCAAGATAACAATTTGATAACACCGTTCAGTACAGCCTATAGATTTAGGACAGTTGAACACATATAAAACCAAATAGAACCATAATACCAATACTAAAAAGTATAGTGATGGAATTTTATTTGCGAGTTTGAATAGTAGCCAAGTGTTATACCGCTATAATTTAATTATTACATTATAAAAGCGAGGATGTAACCTCGCTTTTATGCTTTTAAAGTAGCAATAGTACAATATTGATATTGGGATAGATTTGTACAGTTCATTGTGATATGATAGTACGCAGATGGTGAATCGAAGATCAATTTAAGTTAAACGAGAGGTTCAAAAATGTTATTTTTATGTTATCCAAGATGTTCCACATGCCAGAAGGCTAAGAAATGGCTGGAGGAGCACAATATAGAATTCACAGAGCGTCATATTGTAGAGGAAAAACCGAACTATGATGAATTACAGATGTGGTATAAGCGAAGTGGGCTTCCTCTTAAGAAGTTTTTTAATACCAGTGGACTTGTTTATAAAGAAATGAAACTAAAGGATAAGCTGCCGACAATGAGCGAGGAAGAACAGTTGAAGCTGCTTGCCACGAATGGGATGCTGGTAAAACGTCCAATGGTCATAAGTGGAGATAAGGTATTGGTGGGATTTAAAGAAGCAGAGTGGGAAAAGCTTTTGGACTAACAGTTCAATTTCTCTGCATTAAATACTATGACAGCGCGGCATTGGGATAACATTTCCTGATGCCGCTTATTTATTATGATCATTTAAAACTTTTTTTCGGATCATTACAATATAAAAGTGTAAGGATTCGAACCGAGACGTCAAGGGAAGAGGAAAGGAAAGAGAGAACGTGACAAGACAGGAATTTGAAAGATTTGTGTCAGACAATGGAAAAGATATTCTTCGTTTCTGCCGCATGAATGCAGGAGGATGGGAAGAGGGGGATGATCTTTATCAAGATACCATGCTGACTCTGTGGAAGCAGGCGGAAAAATTAAATATGGAAGAATCTTTAAAAAGTTATGCGTTATCCGTTTCCATCCTTATATGGAAAAATAAAAGGAGAAAATTTGCATGGAGACACCGGATTGCTGCATTTGAAAGCTACGAAAAGCATTTGGAAAATGGTGGAATCCGCATACCGGAGGAGGAATCAAGGGGACCGGAGCAGAAATTATTGCAGAAAGAGCTGACAGAAACTGTGAAAAAACAGGTGCAGGAGCTGCCGTTAAAATATCGTTTGGTCGTGTATCTTTATTATTCTGCCGGACTCAAGTTTAAGGAAATCGCAGAATGTCTGCATATTCCGGAAAGCACCGTGAAAAGCCGGATGCGAAAAGCAAAAAGTATCCTGAAAACGAAACTAGCTGTTTTTGTAACTGATGACCCGGAGGATGAGGGTTGTTAGGAAAGGGAGGATTTCTATGGATGATAAAAAACTAGATCGAATCTTAAAACAGGCTCTTTCTCCGGAGGTAAATGATAATGAGATTAAGATAAAATTTGAACAGGAGGAACGTGTTATGAGGAATAAAAAACGTTTTGCAAGACCGGCAGCCGTGTTGGCGGCATGTGCTGTTCTAGCAGTGGGCATTGGTTTTGGTAATCTGCCGGAGCAGATCGTATCGAAGACACAGTTGTCCAAAAAAACAGGCGCATCTACAGGCGGGACGGTGGAGCAGAGTGCAGGAAATGGTTTTGTGATGAAGGTAAAAGCTGCTGAGATCAAGGAAAAGGAACTGAAAAAGGGTAAGTCGGAAGCGGTTGTTTACATGGGGGATTCCGATTCACAAAGTGAATCATGGAGTGGGTCGCCCGAAAATAACAAGGTCAGCTATTGTGTTACCATGCCTTTGGTATGTGAGGGAGAGGATATAGACAAGATTACCTATTCTGTAGATAAGGGCTGTTTCTGTATTTTGCAGCCCCAAAATGATCCTTATGTAATAGATGGAGAGGAATGTGATGCCCCGGCACAGGTCAGTGACTCGGTGGGAGTTGACTTTTTACCGGAAGGATTAGAAAATATGGAGGAAAAATATTATAAATCGTATACCATTTCCGCCAAGGATCAGAATAGAAAGGATGTCATGGTATATCTATGTGACGGGAAAACTTTATCTGGAGATCTTTATAAACGGTTGTGGGAGAGTGACTGTGGAGTGACGGAGAAGGAGCTTGCAGCAGAGGCAGCAGCAAAAAATGAAGTCATGGAAAAGCCGCAGATTACCTGCAGGATCAAGTACCAGGACAGTGTGAAGCGTAAAAGCGAAACGGCAAAGGTTGCTGTGCAGCACAAGGTTATGACATATGAGGCAGCAGGAAGCCAGGGTGTATGTGGAAAGGTCAAAAATAAAATGAAATCGTCAAAGGGTGCAAAGGGCATTTTTGTGACGTTTGAAAGATTGTAAACAGACAAGCAGTGGTGTTTGAAAAAGCACTACTGCTGTTTTTTTATCTGGCATTTTTATGACACTAGAAGTTTTCCGATATACCTTCCATGATAATAACTGATTTTCATCTGCCTGGAAAAAGGGGAGGCTCGAAAAGTCCTCCCCTGTCATGCTTAAAGCCGTTTTTTAAGTTCCTTAATGACGATTTTTAAAGCCTTGATACGGGCATATTTTTTATCGTTGGATTCCAAGATATGCCATGGGGCATAAGTGGTGCTGGTTTTTTCAATCATTTCATTTACGGCGGTTTCATATTCGTCCAATTTTTCCCGGTTCCGCCAGTCCTCGTCGGTGATCTTCCATTGCTTTTCCGGTGTGTTTTGCCGTTCGGTAAAACGGGCAAGCTGGGTATCTTTGTCAATTTGCACCCAGAATTTTATGACGATAGCCCCCCAATCGATGAGCTCCTTTTCAAATTCATTGATTTCGTTATAAGCACGTTTCCAGTCATTTTCTGTGCAAAACCCTTCTAAGCGTTCTACCATGACACGACCGTACCAGGTGCGGTCAAAGATTGTGATGTGTCCGGTTTTCGGAAGACGTGTCCAGAACCTCCAGAGAAAATGTCGGGCTTTTTCGTGTGGCTCCGGACTGGCGATTGGCTGCACTTCGTAGCCACGTGGATCCAGGGCACTGGCAATTCGTTTGATATTGCCGCCTTTTCCGGCAGCATCCCAGCCTTCGTAAGCGATGATAACCGGAATCTTTTTGAGGTATAAGCGGTTTTGCAGATCTTTCAGTTCCTTTTGGTATTTTTCCAATTCCAGTCGGTATTCTTCCTCGGAAAGCTCTTTTGCAAGATCAATATCTGCCAATGGAGTTACATTTTCTAACGGAAAAACATTTTGTAAAATAGGCACTGCGGTATTCCGGTTTGCCATGGCGGTACGGATTCCCTGGTTGATTGTTTCGATCAATTGCAGTTGTGCCCATTTTTTGTTGGTACTGTCAATGATATACCATGGCGCATAGGACTGATCGGTATCATTCAAGTAATGGTCATAGGCGGTAAAATAGTCTTCGTAATGCTTGTTCTGCCAACAGTCCTCTTTGGATACCCGCCATTTGGTGTCTTTGCTTTTAAGAAGCTTGCCAAGCCGTTCCTTCTGCTCCTCTTTTGTGATGTGGAAAAAGAATTTTAATACAAGATATCCGTTGTCGTGCAGCGTCCGTTCAAAGCGTTTGATGCTTACAATCCGGTTCTGATAGTCGGTGTCAGTGAACTTTTTGTGTGCGGAGGCGGTGACGATATCGTCCATCCACCCGCCATCAAAAAAGGTAAAGCGTCCTTCTTCCGGAATACGTTTGAAGTAACGGTATAAAAATGGTTTTCTTTTTTCTTCGGCGGAAGGCTGATCGATGGTTTCCACTTTGAAAAAACGTGGATCCAGATTTTTGATGACCTTTCCTAACACGCTGCCTTTTCCTGCGGCTCCCCAGCCGTCCAACAGGACGATAACCGGGATCTTACTTTCCTTTACTTTGATCTGCAGTGCGGATAATTCGGATTTGGCACACATTAGACGCTGATCTAATGTGCTGGAATCCGGACGTTTTGGTTGCTGCCAAGCGTTTAACATAAAAAACACTCCCTTCTTATGATCGGATCATTTGCCCATTCGTGAGCCATGCAAGGAAAAGAAAGCGAAGCTTTCTTTCCCTGACGGGCAATCGCCCTATCGTAAAAAAACGACAATAGGTGCATAGTGCAAGCCCTCGCACATATTCTCGTTTTTTCGGCATGGCTCACTGCTTACGCACATTGTATCATATTTGGTGGTGGATGTAACATAAACTATGTGTGTAGTTGACTTTTTGGATTTGTTCCGTTACAGTAAAGAAAAAATGCGAAATGCAAAGAAACAAAAGAAAAGATGGGAGAGAATAATGATGCCAAACTACGATGTGATCGCCTTGGGCGAATTATTGATTGATTTTACGGAAAATGGACATAGCGAACAGGGAAATCCGATTTTGGAGGCCAATCCGGGTGGTGCTCCTGCCAATGTACTTTCGATGCTTTGCCGTATGGGAAAAAAGACCATGTTTATTGGAAAGGTGGGAAAGGACAGCTTTGGAACGCAATTAGAAGAGGCACTTTTAGAAGTAGGTATTAAGACCGATGGGCTTGTTAAAACAGAGGATGTACATACGACACTGGCATTTGTACATACATTGCCGGATGGAGACCGGGAATTTGCTTTTTACAGAAATCCGGGAGCTGACATGATGTTATCGAGCAAGGACATTGTTCCGGACTGGTTTAAAAATGCGAAGGTTTTTCATTTTGGATCACTTTCTATGACAGCGGAACCTTGCAGGGAGGCAACAAAATATGCACTGAAGCTTGCCAAAGAAGCAGGGCTTACTATTACCTATGATCCAAATCTGCGTGAATCCTTGTGGAGTGATCTGGAAAAGGCGAGGGAAATGATTGCGTATGGAATGTCGATGTGCGACGTGATGAAGATTTCGGACAATGAAGTATTGTGGTTTACCGGAAAGGATAATTATGATGATGCAGTTGCTGCGATCCGCAGTCAATATAAAAATATCAAATTATTGCTGTTAACCTTGGGAAAAGATGGAAGCAGAGCATATCTTGGTGATACCAGAGTGGATGTGCCGGGATTTGTTCAACAGTCAACGATTGAAACAACGGGAGCCGGGGACACCTTTTGCGGTATGGCGATCCATTATATACTAGAGCATGGTCTTATTCTGACGGGGGCACAGTTAAAGGAAATGCTTACGTTGGCTAATGCAGCTGCCTCGATTATCACAACAAGAAAGGGAGCGATCCGTGTGATGCCAACGATAGATGAGGTAATGGCATTGCTGCAGGGTGGGCAGAGTTGATACTTTTTTGTGGAAAAAGAGGAGCGGATTTTGTATAATAAAAAGATAGGAACGTTGTTGTATCCCGTAGCGTCAGCAGTTTGCTGCAAAAAGAAGGAATATATAAGGAGGGTGTAGCGCATGAGATATGAAATAAAAGGAAGTCCGCTTCCTGTTGTAGAGTGTACATTGGAAGCCGGAGAAAGCATCATCTGTGAGGGTGGTTCCATGAGCTGGATGAGTGCCAATATGCAAATGGAAACATCCGGTGGAGGAATTGGAAAAATGTTTTCCAAAGCCATTTCCGGGGAGAAGTTATTTCACAATAAATATACTGCTATGGGTAGTAGCGGGATCATTGCATTTGCATCCAGCTTTCCGGGCAATATATTAGCGGTCGAGATCGCGCCGGGGAAGGAGATCGTTTGTCAGAAGTCTGCATTTTTAGCAGCAACACCGGGCGTCGATGTATCTATCTTTTTCCAGAAAAAGCTTGGTTCCGGTTTCTTTGGCGGGGAAGGATTCATTATGCAGAAGATTTCCGGACAGGGCATTGTATTTCTGGAGATCGATGGCTATGTGGAAACCAAAGAATTGGCGGCAGGAGAACAGATCGTGATCGATACCGGTTATCTGGCAATGATGTCTGCAACCTGTTCCATGGATGTGCAGATGGTAAAAGGGGTAAAAAATGTATTTCTTGGCGGCGAAGGATTATTCAATACTGTAGTGACCGGCCCGGGAACAATTTCTTTGCAGACCATGCCTGCTTATCAGGTAGCCAATTCCATCCGTCCCTATATTCCAACACGTACGGATTAAAAAGGAGAGAAACAGATGAAATCAACATTGATCAAGGACACAACAAAACAGGAGCGTATTGAACTGATCAAACAGTGGCTGCCGGACGAGGATGGGTTAGGCGCAGATGGTGGTATGGATCTGTGGGATCTTTATGCAGATTATATCAACGGAACGAAAGAGATTGCAGAGTGTAATGCTGCATTTTCTACCCAGTATATGACCGAGGCGGATCTGGCACAGGGAAAACTCAGTAAGTAACGGCAACTGAAAATAAGTACGGGAATCCCACAAATCATTCTGGATTTGTGGATCATGTGCGCTTGACAATTTCTATCAGATACCATTTAAATAATCACAAAAACCCCGTGGGGACTGTTGCAAAACAGTCCCCTTTCCTTGCAAGTACCTTATAAATATGGTATTTTTTTGATAGGTAAAAGAAAACAAAATCATCGGTAAGGAGGCTGTTTTGAACGTACAAAAAATCAAGGATTTTCATGATCCGGCATTGGATCTTTATGCCCGGACAAAGGAGGCGCAGCTAAAGCACCGCCCATTTTTTGAACAGGGACTTTTTATTGCGGAGAGTCCGATTGTAATTGAACGTGCGATTGCTGCCGGTTATGAGCCGGTCTCCTTTTTGATGGAGGAGGATGGCAAAGAGGTGGAGCAAAAGCTGGCTTCCCGTTTTACGGATGTGCCGGTTTATACAGCCCCCTTTGATGTGCTGACAAAGATCACAGGCTTTTCCCTGACACGGGGAATGTTAAGTGCGATGGTCAGAAAAGAGCTGCCGTCGGTCGATGCGGTACTCGCACATGCGATGCGTGTAGCAGTATTGGAGGATGTGGTCAATCCGACCAATGTGGGCGCGATCTTCCGCTCGGCAGCGGCACTTGGCATGGATGCGGTACTGCTTACAAAGGACTCTGCCGATCCGCTCTATCGACGTTCGATCCGTGTCAGTATGGGAACGGTATTTCAGATCCCGTGGACGTTTCTTCCAAAGCAAAGGGGAGAGGAGCAGAGTCTTTCGCTTTTGAAAGAGCAGGGATTTAAGATCGCTGCCATGGCACTTTGTGATGATTCCATTTCTATTAAGGAGGAGCGGTTAAAGCAGGAAGAAAAACTGGCGATCGTACTCGGTACGGAAGGAGAAGGCCTGAAACCGGAAACGATTCGTCAGGCAGATTATACGGTGAAGCTTCCGATGGCACACGGAGTGGATTCGTTAAATGTTGCAGCCGCCAGCGCAGTGGCATTTTGGGAGCTTTCCAAAGGGTGAAAAACCGGGGAGAAAACAGCAAAATTAGATTGACTCTTTTGATACCAGATGGTAAAATATAGGAAACCCGGAAACCGAAAACGGTTTCTTGGTTTCCTTTTTTTAGGAGGAAACTATGGACGAAGAAGAACAGTTATGCGAACAGATTATAGACGCTGCGATCGATTCCTTTACAGAACAGGGATTAAAGTTTACGATGAATGATCTGGCGAAAAAACTTGGGATCAGTAAAAAGACGATCTACACGGTACTGGAGAGCAAGCAGATGGTATTAAAGGGGATTGCCGACCGCTATGCCTCTGATTTTAAAGCCATGCAGGAAGAGATCGAGGCGGACGAAAGTTTAGATTTAAAAGGCAAGATTGAACGGATGCTCTGCGCACTGCCTACTCAGTATTACAACATTGGCTTAAGCCGGATGTATGAGCTTTCTGCGAAGTATCCAAAGGAATACCGTTACCTGATGGAATCTGTCAATCAGGGATGGGCACTGGTAGAACGCTATATCAGACGTGGCGTGAAGGAAGGAGTATTGCGAAAGATCTCCATTCCGGTTGCGATGACGATGATCAAAGGAACCGTGAAGTGCTTTTTGGAGAGCGATGTGCTGGATCAGAACAAGTTAAGCTATGAGCAGGGAAAAGAGCAGATGATCGATATTATTATGAAAGGGATGGAGCAGGATGAGTGAAGTAAGAGTGCTTGAGATCAAGGAGAGTATCTTTGCAGACAATGACCGTCAGGCGGATGCACTGCGGCAGGAATTAAAGGAGCGTGGTGTATTTTTACTGAATCTGATGTCCTCACCGGGGGCAGGAAAAACCACGACGCTGGTACAGACACTTTCGCTGTTAAAGGATAAGCTTGCGATCGGTGTGATGGAAGCGGATATTGATTCCGATGTAGATGCGAAAACGATCGCCAAAACAGGAGTAAGATCGATCCAGCTTCACACCGGAGGCATGTGCCATCTGGATGCGGATATGACCAGACAGGGCATCGAGGGATTGGATGTGACAGACCTTGATCTTGCTATTTTGGAAAATGTGGGAAATCTGGTCTGCCCGGCAGAATTTGATACCGGTGCAGCAAAGAACGTGATGATCCTTTCTGTTCCGGAGGGGGATGATAAACCATTAAAGTATCCATTGATGTTTGAGATCTGTGATGTGGTACTGATCAACAAGATCGATGTACTCCCATATTTTGATTTCGATATGGAACGGGTGAAGGAAGCGATCCATCGCAGAAATAAGAATGCACTTATTTTCCCGATCAGTGCAAAGACAGGAGAGGGAATGAAGGAATGGGCAGCATGGCTGGAGGAAGCAGTCAAAGGCTGGAAACGTGCGTAACATAAAGGGGAAGGAGAATGCGTATGAAAAAGGAACTGGACAAAGAGTTATATCCAGAGTATGTGTATCCGGAATACACACCGAAGGAAGATGAGCCGTTTCGGGAGCCAATCGCAAAGCTGGGCAAAAAGATCACAGACCGGATTCCGCAGAAGCTGGGCTTGAAAAAGATCACCAGAAATGACCCGGAATACTGGGGACTTGCCGGAGTATTAAGTGATGAAGAGGCGGAACTGGCATTGAAGCTTGGAGTGAGAAAACCGAAAACCTTAGCCGAGATCGTTGCCCTTTCCGGAATGGAAGAGAAACAGTGCGAAGCACTTTTGGAGGAAATGGCAAGAAAAGGACTGCTTGAATACAACTATGAAAATGAGGCGCATGTCAAGCAGTATGTTCTTCCAATGTATGTGCCAGGCTGTGCCGAATTTTTCAATATGAATGCCTCTATTCTGGAGTCTAATCCGGAAATGGGAACTTTCTTTGAGCATATGTCGAGACTGCCGCTGGAGAAGATCACACCGTTTGTTCCAGAGGGTGGAGCCGGAATCGGAATGCATGTGATCCCGGTGGAAAAGGCGATTGAAATGGAGAATGAATCCATCGATTTAGAACACATTTCCTACTGGCTCAGCAAATACGAGGGCAAGTATGCAGCCAGTCCATGTTCGTGCCGTCGTTCCCGCCTGACGCATGGGGAAGGCTGTGCGGATGATCCGGAGGGATGGTGTATCGCCGTCGGTGATATGGCAGACTATGTAGTAGAAACACAAAAGGATGGGCGCTATATTACGAAGGATGAGGCATTGGACATTTTCAAGGCAGCAGAGGAAAATGGATTCGTACATCAGATCACGAATATCGATGGCAAGCACAAGATCTTTGCCATCTGTAACTGTAATGTCAATGTGTGCTATGCCCTTCGGACGTCGCAGTTATTTAATACACCGAACATGTCACGCTCCGCATATGTGGCAAAGGTGGAAAAGCAAAGCTGTGTGGCATGTGGAAAATGTGTGGAATCCTGTCCGGCAGGTGCAGTAAAGCTGGGACAGAAGCTCTGCGACAAGGAAGGCTGTGAAGTGACCTATCCAAAGATGCCGCTTCCATCAGAGCAACCCTGGGGCGAGCATATGTGGACGCACAATTACCGGGATGTCAACCGGATCAACTGTTATGATACCGGAACTGCTCCTTGTAAGACAGCATGTCCTGCCCACATCGCCGTACAGGGGTATGTAAAGCTGGCAAAAGAAGGACGTTACGAGGAGGCATTAGCCCTGATCAAACAGGACAATCCGCTTCCGGTTGTATGTGGTCATGTCTGTAACCGCCGCTGTGAGGATGCCTGTACGAGAGCCGGGATTGATGAAGCGATCGCGATTGATGACATCAAGCGTTTTGTGGCAGAGCGTGATCTATCAGCGGATACCCGCTATATTCCAAAGAAAACGGTTCCTTCCTTAAAGGGAGCATTTCCGGAAAAAATAGCGATCATCGGAGCGGGACCTGCAGGACTTTCCTGTGCTTACTTTTTAGCTTTGATGGGGTATGCACCGACGATCTTTGAGAAAAATGCAGAACCGGGTGGAATGCTTCGTTATGGAATTCCATCATACAAGCTGGAAAAAGATCTGCTTGCAGCAGAGATCGACGTGATCAAGGCACTCGGTGTTACAATCCGGTGCAATGTGGAGATTGGAAAAGATATTACGATAGAAGAATTGAAGCAACAGGGATATGCCGGCTTTTATCTGGCAATCGGCTGTCAGGAAGGCAGAAAACCGGGAATTGCCGGACAGGATGCCAAAGGCTGCGTGACCGCTGTAGAATTTTTAAGAGAGGCGGGAGCAAAAGAGGCTTATACACTTCACGGAGATGTTGTCGTTGTCGGTGGCGGAAATGTAGCAATTGATGCGGCACGGATCAGTACCCGCTGCACGGATGCCAAAGTTTCCATGGTCTGCTTGGAAGACAGAGACCATATGCCGGCCAGTGATGAGGAGATCCGGGAAGCAGAAGCGGAGCACATTTCCTTACACTGTGGCTGGGGACCAAAAGAAGTGTTAGAAGAAAATGGTGAAGTAACCGGTATTGTGCTGAAAAAGTGTGTGCGCGTACTGGATGAGCAGGGACGATTTGCTCCGGAGTATGAGGAGGAGCAGTTGATGACGATCCCTTGTAAGCAGGTCATCTTTTCCGTTGGTCAGGCAGTGAAATGGGACGGTCTTGGAGAAGAACTTTCCTTAGCACTCCGTCCAAACCAGACGGTACTTTCCAACCGTCTGACATACCAGACATCAAGACCGGATGTATTTGTCGGTGGAGATGTGGCAACCGGGCCGAGATTTGCGATCGATGCGATTGCAGCCGGAAGGGAAGGTGCGATTTCCCTGCACCGGTATGTACATGAGAACTGTACGCTGACAATCGGAAGAAACCGGAGAGATTTTGTAGAGCTTGACAAAGAGAATATTACTTATCCGGAGTATGACAAAGAAAAACGACAGGTACCAGAAGCTGCCGATGAAGCGAAGCAGGCACATACCTTCAGAGACCTGTCCCATGCGCTTAGTGAGGAGCAGGTGAAGAAGGAAGCAAGCCGCTGCTTATCCTGTGGAGCGTCCGTTGTAGACCCGAATAAATGTATTGGCTGCGGCATCTGTACGACCAGATGTATGTTTGATGCGATCCATCTGCACCGTGACATACCGGGAGCATCCGTGATGCGCACGTCAGAAGAAAAGCTTCACTACATTTTACCGAATATGGTGAAACAGTCGATCAAGGTGAAATTCAAAAAGAAAAATCAGGAGTGATCACATGCATGAACTTGGAGTAACCTTTCATATTATGGATCATTTGGAAAAGGTAGCAAAAGAAAACAAGGTCGAAAAGATCAACAAGGTCACGCTGGAGATTGGCGAGGTATCGACGGTGATCCCGTCATATCTGACCAACTGCTGGACGTGGGCGGCGAAGAAACGACCATTGTTTACCAAAGCAGAACTTATTGTGGAGACATTGCCGGCGGTTACGTTTTGCGAAGACTGTGAAAAAACCTATCCTACCGTAGCGTATGGAAAGGTTTGTCCGCATTGTGGCAGCGATCGCACATATCTGATCAAAGGCAATGAATGCAACATTAAGGAAATAGAGGTAGAATAAACCAAGAAAGAGAAGGAGGGATTGTTATGTTCTTTCAAATTTACGGAGACAAAGCAGGCTGGCAGTTACTTGGCTGGCTGATGGTATTTGCAGGACTGGTGATCATGAATGAGGTAGCCCGTCGGTCGAAGGCAGGAGGTATCGCCTGTTTTCTGGTAATTCCGGCAGCACTCACCATTTACTTTATTGCGATCTATGTGGGAGCCGCATCGGGCGCAAAGTGGGCACTCAATAATGACACCTATGTACATATGAACAGCTGGTTCCATTATGCAAAGTTGTATGCGGCAACAGCAGGATGTATCGGCTTCATGATTTTAAAGTATCACTGGGGCAAGCTTGGCAGATCACATGCATTTAAAGTATTTCCATTTGTCATTGTGGCGATCAACATTCTGATCGCGGTAGCATCTGACTTTGAATCTGCGATCCGTGCAGGTTCTTTGGCAGGCGGCTGGTGGCTGTCTTCCGAGGGTGTGTGGCTTTATGGAGGCTGGTGGAATGTATTGAATGGTCTGGCCGGACTGTTTAATATCTTCTGTATGACTGGCTGGTGGGGTATTTACTCTTCTAAGGATAAGAAGGATATGCTCTGGCCGGATATGATCTGGGTATATGTACTGGCATATGATATCTGGAACTTCCAGTACACCTATCTGAATCTTCCAACACATTCCTGGTATTGTGGTCTTGCACTGCTTCTGGCACCAACATTTGCCGCAGCACTTTGGAACAAGGGTGGATGGATCCAGAACCGTGCCAATACGCTGGCTCTGTGGTGTATGTTTGCACAGGTATTCCCACTGTTTCAGGATGCGAGCCGTTTCACCACGGTCACTTCTGTTTACGGAGAAGGTGGAATTGCAGCAGCAATGGGAAGCGCAATGCCAACGGTAGCAAATCCGACTGCACAGGGATTGATCTCTGTCGTTTCTATTGTAGTCAATGTATTCGTTTTTGCTTACATTTTAAAGAAAGCACATGCAGCAAAGACCAATCCGTGGAAGCACGAGATCTTTGTGGATACACATGATTACAAAGAAGCAATGTCACGCGCAGAATAATGTAAGAAAAATTGTGTTCTGTCGTTCTGGTATGATTTTTGTACCGGAACGGATCAGAACACATTTTTTATGCTATAATGAAGCAAATGTGCAGATAACATTCAAAAGACAGGAGGAACACCATGCAGGAAGCGAAGAAACGTATTCTGGTTGCAATGGATTCTTTTAAGGGAAGCATGACATCGCTGGAGGTTGGAAATGCAGTAAAGGAAGCCATTTTGGAGCAGGCACCGCAAACAGAGGTTACTGTTGTCCCGGTTGCGGATGGAGGAGAAGGGACACTTTTTGCACTCACTTATCAGAAGGAGCATGTGAGTGAAAAAACAGTGACAGTGACAGGACCTCTTGGGGAAAAAATATCGGCTTCTTATACGATATACGAGCAGGACGGGCGAAAAACAGCGGTGATCGAAATGGCAAAGGCAGCAGGACTTCCTCTTGTGCCACCGGAAAAAAGAAACCCGATGTACACGACAACGTATGGTGTGGGAGAGCTGATAAAGGATGCCTGCAAGATGGGGTGCCGGGAATTGATACTGGGAATTGGCGGAAGTGCGACCAATGATGCCGGAGTAGGTATGTTACAGGCATTGGGTTTTCATTTTTATGACCGGCAGGGCAAGGAGGTTGCATTCGGGGCAGCCGGTGTCGCTGACATTGCAGATCTTTCATATGAGGACGCTTTGCCGGAACTAAGCTCTTGTACTTTTTGGGTAGCGTGTGACGTAACCAATCCTCTGGTTGGGGAACGGGGCTGTAGTGCAGTATTTGGACCGCAAAAGGGAGCGGATGCTTTTATGGTGGAACAGATGGATGCATCGCTCAACCGCTACGCCAATCTGGTGGAGGCGATCGCAGATTGTGATGCAAGTGAGCTTACTGCCGGTGGAAACCGCTGGACACCGGGGGTAGGAGCCGCCGGAGGACTGGGGTATGCCTGCCTGTTATTTTTTCATGCAACATTGATACCGGGGATTGAGCTGGTGCTTCAAAAAACAAAATTTTGTTCCGCCATAAAAGAGGCAGAAGTAGTGATCACCGGAGAAGGAAGACTGGATGCGCAGACGCTGCAGGGCAAAACACCAGCCGGGGTAGCGACCTATGCTAAGCGGTATCACATTCCTTGCTATGTGATCGCCGGCTGCTTTGGCGAGGGAGCCAAGGAGTGTCAAAAAAGTGGTCTGTTTGCCGGATGCTATGCACTTACGGAACAAAGCACCAAAGAAACATTGCAACAGGAAATGGGAAAAGCACAAACGGGGCAGAATATCAGGAAACTGATTCAGTCATTCTACGAAAAAGGAGAAGAATTATGATACGATATCGTTGGGCAACGCTTGGTTGTGGTGTGATCGCACATCAGTTAGCAGAAGCAATGAAAGCGCAGGGGGCAACCCTTTATTCGGTAGCCAACCGAACCAAAGCAAAGGCAGAGCAGTTTGCGGCACAGTATGGGATTGAAAAAGTATATGACACGATCGAGGAAGTATTTGAAGATGAAAACGTGGATGTGATCTACATTTCCACACCGCACAATACGCATCTTCCGTATCTGAAACAGGCACTGGCAGCCGGAAAACATGTTCTTTGTGAAAAATCCATTACATTAAACAGCAAAGAGCTGGCAGAGGCTGCAGCACTTGCAAAAGAAAATCATGTCATTTTGGCTGAGGCGATGACAATCTATCACATGCCGATCTATAAAGAGCTGCAAAAGCGGATTCAGGCAGGCGAGTTTGGTCCTCTGAAACTGATCCAGATGAACTTTGGTAGCTACAAAGAATATGATATGGAAAACCGCTTTTTCAACCGTCATTTGGCAGGTGGGGCAATGCTTGATATTGGGGTATATGCGCTGTCCTTTGTCCGCTATTTTATGAGTTCTAAACCGGAGGAGGTGCTGTCACAGGTGACCTATGCGCCGTCTGGAGTCGATGAGGAAGCAGGTATCTTATTAAAAAATAAAGAACAGGAAATGGCAACGGTGCTGCTTTCTTTACATGCAAAGCAGCCAAAACGGGGAATGCTTTCCTTTGACCGTGCATATGTTGAGCTTTATGAATATCCAAGAGGAGAGGAAGCCGTTATTACTTATACAGAGGATGGTCATCAGGAGGTTGTCCGTGCCGGAAAAACAGCGCAGGCATTGGAGTATGAAGTGGTTGATATGGAAGCAGCGATAGCGGGTGAAGCAGACGAGATGCAGTTTGCACTGACTGAGGATGTCATGGATCTGATGACTACGATCCGGGCGCAGTGGGGACTCACTTATCCGGAAGAAGAAAAGAATTAGCACTCTATCTTGACGAGTGCTAACAAAAGTGCTACTATAGAGTTGGTAAAGGAAAAAGATGGGAGCATAAGGGAGAGCTGCAGGGACAGTTCTCCTGTTTTTATCAGAAAATAACAGGAAGGAGGAATCTGTTATGTCACAGAAACAAGATTATTACGATGTGTTGGGAGTCAGTCGGCAGGCAGATGAGGCAACGATTAAACGTGCTTATCGAAAGCTTGCAAAAAAATACCATCCGGATACCAATGCAGGAAACAAGGAAGCGGAACAGAAATTCAAAGAGATTTCAGAGGCCTATTCCGTGTTGAGCGATAAAGAGAAAAAGAAATTATATGACCAGTTTGGACACGCAGCATTTGAACAGGGAGGAGATCCAGGCGGTGGATATAGCGGAGGATTTTCCGGTTTCGGAGGCAGTCCGTTTGGCTCCGGTTTTAGTGGAGGCCAGACATTCCACTTTGAGGGCGGTAACATGGATGACTTCATGAATGATATTTTTGGAGGTTTCTTCCATGGAGGCAGCCGTACGTCCGGACAGCGAAGTGATCCATTTGGCGGAGCACGGCAGCAGACGAAAGGGGAAGATATAGAAACTACGATCTCCATTACTTTTGAGGAGGCAGCATTGGGCTGTGATAAGCGGCTGCGTCTGTCTTCTGAGGGACGTCCGGGAAGTTCAGCGATCGAGGTACACATTCCTGCCGGGATCAACCAGGGACAGTCAGTGCGCCTGAAAGGAAAAGGACAGAAGAATCCTTACGGAGCAGATGGCGACCTTTTGATCAAGGTCAATATTCTTGATAAAAAAGGTTACGAGCGGAAAGGGCAGGATGTCTATACGACAGTAACGATTCCTTATACGACAGCTGTATTAGGAGGAGAGACAAAGGTGCATACCTTGTATGGTGATGTATTGTTAAACATCAAAGAAGGAACACAGTCCGGTACGAAGATCCGTCTGCGTGGCAAAGGTATCCAGAGGATGAATCATCCAAATGAACATGGAGACCAGTATGCGGTCATCCAGATCGATGTACCAAGCCATATCAGCTCGAAGGCAAGAGAAAAATTAAGAGAATACCAGCAGATGATCGGCTGACAGGCATAAAGCAAAAACGAACAGAATATAGTGAAAAGAAAAACCGCTTATTTGACAAGCAACCTATTATGGTCTATGATGGTGTTTGCCGTAAAGCGGTTTTTTGTTTGGAAATAAAAGGAGGACATTATATGGCACTATCAGTAGTTGAATTCCTGAAAGTAGTATTTTTAGGAATTGTGGAAGGAATCACCGAGTGGCTTCCAATCAGCAGCACCGGACATATGCTTTTGGTCGATGAGTTTATATCGCTTCAGGAAAGTGATGCATTTAAGGAAATGTTTTTTGTCATCATACAGCTTGGCGCAATTCTTGCTGTAGTTGTGATATTCTGGAATAAGATGTGGCCGTTTCAGATCAAAGATAAAGAGCAGCCGGTCATAAAAAAGGATATCTTTTCTTTATGGTTTAAAACAGTGGTTGCCTGTATTCCGGGAGCGGTTGTCACGATCTTATTTGATAACTTTATCGAGGCGCATTTACATACCGCAACGGTCATCGCGATTACATTGATCTTTTATGGTATTTTATTTATCGTGATCGAGAACTGGAACAAAACCAGAACACCGAAGATCAAAGATCTGTCCGACATTACCTATAAGACAGCATTCTGGATTGGTATGTTTCAGGTGTTATCCATCATTCCGGGAACCTCGCGTTCCGGTTCCACGATCATCGGAGCGTTATTGCTCGGTGTATCCCGTGTAGCCGCAGCTGAATTTACGTTCTTCTTAGCGGTTCCGGTTATGTTTGGATTAAGCGGATTAAAGCTGTTGAAGTTTGGGTTCCATTTTTCCGCAACCGAGTTATCGGTGCTGATCCTTGGAATGGTTGTAGCATTTTTAGTATCTGTTGTAGTGATCAAATTCTTAATGAGTTATATCAAAAAACATGACTTTAAGATCTTTGGATGGTATCGTATCGTGCTTGGAATCATCGTGTTGTTATATTTTGCATTTTTCTAATTGAAATATTCCCTTTGGGAGTCACGCTTTCTTTGCGGTGATAGTCCCATTATTTACATCTGTGAAGATACGATTCCGCCATCAATATTCCAAAAACACCAATCTCCCACAACAGGGGCGTGTCTCAAGACTGCATAACTGTTACTTTTTACGAATGTGGATTTCCGGGATTGCCACGGAATCATACGTTACGGATGGCTGTACCTCGTCTTTTGGTGCGCTTTTTTTTGATGGCTCCTCCTCATGGGTGTGAACCTCCGGCACTGCCACATTATCTAATGTGACATCAAATTTATGCACATGCTTTTTCCTTTTTTCAAACATAACAATTCCTCCAATTATAATAGATTGATGAAAAATGTAATAGTCAGACTGTTAATGAAATCTGCAAATAAACTTCCGACCAACGGGATCAAAAGATAAGCTTTGATCGATGGGGCATACGTTTCACAAAGTACCTGCATATTTGCCATTGCATTGGGTGTTGCTCCCATTCCAAAGCCACAGGTTCCGGCAGAGAGGATCGCTGCATCGTAGTCGCGTCCCATGACACGGAAGACAACGAAATAGGTATATAAAAACATGAATAACACCTGCACGGATAACAGGATCATCAGCGGCAGGGCAAGCTCTGCGAGCTGCCAAAGCTTTAAGGTGATCATGGCAATCCCAAGAAACAGAGAAAGACAGATACCACCAAGATCATTGATCTCACCCATGTGGACGGTGAAGGCTCCGGTATATTCACCAATATTCCGAAACAGTGCGGCAGCGATCATCGCACCGATATAAATAGGAAATGTCATTCCGGTTTTCGTTAAGAAGAAGGAGAAAATAGTACCGAGCCCGATCGCTAAAATAAGCTGGAATACGGAGGCAGCGTACATATTTGTGTGACGCTCATGTTTTTTCTCATCTTCGATCAAAATGCTGTCATCTTCTGTTACGATCGTATCAAGAAGCTTCTTTTTTTCAATCAGACGCCGGCCGATCGGACCGCCGATCAGGCTTCCGGCTACAAGACCAAAGGTGGCTGCAGCAGTACAGATTGTAGTGGCTCCTTTGACACTAAAGTCTTCTAAGACCGGACCGAAGGCTCCTGCGGTTCCGTGTCCTCCCACCATAGGGATGGAACCGGTACACATACCGATCAGAGGATCTAAATGCAAAAACTTTGCTACACCAACGGCAAGCAGGTTCTGGGTGATGATCAACAAGATCACAAGCCCCAAAAAGATGATCATAGATCTGCCGCCGCTTTTTAATACCTTCAAGTTTGCCTGGAAACCAACCGAGGTGAAGAAAAATACCATACATACTTCCCGTAGTGTATCATCAAAATCAAATTCTGCAATACCGGTGGCATAACAGATGCACGTAAAAATGGCAAATAACAGTCCGCCGACAACCGGAGAGGGAATACAGAATTTCTCCAGTACATAAATTTTCTTTTTCAAAAACTGTCCCAGCATTAACACAAGTACTGCCAGAGCCAGTGTCTGATACATATCAATATGAATGTTCATAACGTTCCTTTCTATTCCTTTGTAACATCAATTCCGTTTTCTTTATAGTATTCTGCCGCTCCGGCATGGAACGGAATGGTGATGCCTTTCACGGCGGTTGCCTCTGTGATGCGAAGATCCATGGACAAAGAATACTGCAGATCCCTTGCGTGGGCAAATAAGAAAGAAGTCAGCTGTTTTACAGTGTCATCACTAAGTGTTTCATTTGCCAGCAATACGGCTGGAATGCCGAGTGAGGAAATGTCTTCGTCCTGTCCACGGTAGGTATTTGCCGGAATTGTGGTATCTTCGTAAAATGGATAGGCGGCTTTCAGCTTTTGGGCACAGGTATCATCGATGGCAAGAAAACGGATCGCACAGTCATCCGATAATCCTTCCAGTGCTGCAAGATGTAAGCCGGCGGTAAAGAAGGCGGCATCAATCTTTTCGGTGGCAAGCGCAGTGGCAGCTTCGGTGTAATCAAGATTTACCATGTCAACAAGCTTGTCGTTCAAACCGCTTAAGGAAAGGATCTGTTTGGCGTTGCGCTCGGTACCCGATTCTGCTTCTCCAATGCTTACCGTTTTTCCCTGGAGGTCGGCAAGAGAGTGGATGGAAGAGTCGGCACGTACTACGATCTGGCAGACTTCGGTATAAAGGGAGGCGATTGCCTGATAGCCCTGACAGGCGGCTTTTTCATAAGCTCCTGTGCCATGGTAGGCTTCGTCTACCAGATCCATCTGCGCAATGCCAAGTTCAATGTAGTTGCCATTTAACAAACGGATATTGGCAGCAGAACCTGCCGTTGACTTGACATCGATCGTGTAGGGTTCGTCTTTGGCTGCACAAAGTTCGGAAAATGCAGTGGCAAAGGCATAGTAGTTACCACCAAGTCCGGCGGCTCCAAACCGGATCGAGGTCTGCTGCTGACATCCAGTGAAGGAGAGCAGGGTGAGCAGACTCAAAAATAAACAAGCTGTTTTTTTCCATTTTTTCAATCGAAATTCCTCCTTTTTGTGTGCTTTGATGGATTGGATGCAAACCAGAAGATCAATCCTAAAAATGCCAGTGCGGCAATAAACCATGGGATCAGATAGCGAAGTCCCAGTGGTGAAAACAGATCGTAGTAACCTTTTAAATAGATCAATGCGACGACGGCTGGAATGATATAGGTCATATACCAGCGTATCTTTTTCGGAAAGTGCAGACCTTTTCCACTGTTGGCTTCTTTGATAAAGTTGTCATATCCCCAGCCATTTTCACTGGTACAGAATATCACGTAGACGATGGAACCAAGTGGCAGGATAGTGCTTGAAACCAGAAAATCTTCAAAATCCATGATGGTACTATTCGGTCCAAGTGGTGTGATCCCTGCCCATAGGTTGAAGCCTAAAATACATGGCATAGAAAGCAGAACAATGGCAACAACATTCACAGCAACAGCTTTTTTTCTGCTCCACTGCCAGAGATCAATGGCAAAGGAAATAATATTTTCAAATACGGCAATGACGGTAGAAAGTGCCGCAAAGCTTAAAAATAAAAAGAACAAGCTTCCCCAGATCCTGCCGCCTGCCATCTGATGGAAAATGTTTGGCAGTGTAATAAAGATAAGGGATGGTCCGGATCCCGGTTCAATGCCAAACGAAAAACAGGCTGGAATGATGATCAGTCCTGCTGTTAGTGCTACAAAGGTATCTAGGACTGTAATGCTTACAGCTTCTCCACTCAGACTGCGATCCTTTCCCATATAGCTTCCAAAGATTGCCATAGATCCCATTCCGATACTGAGGGTAAAAAATGCCTGTGACATAGCTCCAAAAATTACGCTTCCAATGCCGATTTTCTTCATATTGGAAAAATCAGGAATCAGATAAAAACGTATTCCATCCATTGCACCGGGCAACGTCAGAGAATGGATAGCTAATACCACGATCAGTAGCAGCAGACAGATCATCATAAATTTCGAAACCTTTTCGACGCCTTTTTGTACGCCAAGCGAGCAGACAAAAAAGGAGAGCAGAACAGTCAGGATCATGCTGAACGTTAAAATGCCGGGGGATGCCAGCATATCATTAAACTTCTGCATGATCATTTCAGAAGTCAGTGTTCCCGTAGAGAATTCTCCGGTCAGGCAGCGGTAGAAATAATAGAGCATCCACCCCGCGACCATCGTATAAAACATCATTAACAGGTAATTGCCTGCCATGCCAATGTAGCCGTAATAATGGAAACGGCTTCCTTCTTTTTCAAGTGTTAAAAAAGAGGTAGCACAGCTTTTTTGGCTGCCTCGTCCTACTGCAAATTCACAAATGATGATCGGGAATCCTAATATAATTAAGAAGAGCAGATAGATCAGAATAAAAGCAGCTCCTCCATACTGTCCACACATGTAGGGAAATTTCCAGACATTTCCAAGACCGACAGCACAGCCGGCAGATACCAGGATGAATCCCAGTCTTGAACCAAATTTTTCACGTTCCATAATTGTTCCTTCCTTAAATAAGATAGCGTTCTTGCGCATGGATTATTATATACAAAAACAAAGGTTTAAGCAAATGAAAACCATAACCATTTTTCTGCGATTTTACATACAATTTACGGAAGTGGTATTTCGCACTTTACAAACCATGCCTATACTCATAATTGTTTCAAACGAAAGGAGATTTTAAAAATGAGAAAAGAACAAGTTAAGAAGGTAGCAACAGTAGTATTAGGTAGTGTGATGATGTTAGGACTTTTCGCAGGATGTGGAAGTGCTTCCGGCAATAGCGGCAGTGCAGCAAAGTCGTCAGACAAAGGTGCAGTAAGCGGTACGATCTCCGTTGTCAGCCGTGAAAATGGTTCCGGAACAAGAGGCGCATTTGTAGAGCTGACCGGCGTAGAGGAAAAGGATGCCGATGGTAATAAAACAGATAATACTGTGACAAGTGCAATCATTGCAAACAGCACAGATGTCGTGATCAACAATGTAGCAGGAGACAGCAATGCAATCGGATATGTTTCTCTGGGAGCTTTAAACGATACGGTAAAAGCAGTGAAGGTTGACGGTACAGAGGCTTCTACAGACACGGTAAAGGATGGCAGCTACAGCATTTCCCGTCCATTCAATATTGCAGTGAAGACAGATACCAAGTTAAGTGATGCGGCACAGGACTTCTACAACTTCATTATGAGTGCAGAAGGACAGCAGGTTATTGAGGATAACAAATACATCAAGGTAGATGAAAATGCAGCTGCATTTAAGAGCAACAACGCATCCGGTAAGGTAACCGTATCCGGTTCTTCTTCTGTAACACCAGTCATGGAAAAATTACAGGAAGCTTATCAGGCGATCAACAAAGATGTAGTAGTTGAGGTACAGCAGAGTGATTCTACTTCCGGTATGACAGATGCGGCAGCAGGAACTTGTGACATCGGTATGGCATCCCGTGAGTTAAGCGATGACGAAAAAGCAACCCTTACCCCAACCGCAATCGCAATGGATGGTATTGCCGTAATCGTAAACAAGGAAAACAGCGTAGATGATTTAAGTATGGATCAGATCAAGAAAATCTATACAGGTGAGATCACAGATTGGAGTTTGAAATAATATGCAGGAAATGCAAAATGCGCTGGAATGGAACGAAACACCTGCTCACAAAGCAGGTTCGTCCCGTTTCAAAAAAAATCAAATCAAAGAAGTAATTGCGAAAGGTATATTTACCATAGCAGCAGCAATTTCTATATTGTCCGTGTTCCTGATCTGCTGGTTTTTATTTGCAAATGGAATCCCGGCGATCAAGGAGATCGGTGTAACAAACTTTTTGTTTGGCACCACATGGGCACCAACCAATTCCCAGCCGCAGTTCGGAATTCTTCCGATGATCGTCGGAAGTATCGTGGTAACACTGGGAGCTGTCATTGTCGGCGTACCGGTTGGAATTTTAACTGCTGTTTATATGGCACGTTTTTCCAATAAAAAATATTATAAAGGATTAAAGACGGCAACGGATCTTATGGCAGGAATTCCTTCAGTCGTATATGGATTCTTTGGTCTGGTGATCTTAGTACCGATGGTCAGAATGTTGCGTCCGATCTTTGGAGGAAACGGATGCAGCATATTAACCGCATCACTCTTACTGGGAATTATGATCCTTCCTACGATCGTCAGTGTCAGTGAGTCTTCCATCCGCGCCGTATCCAATACGTATTATGAGGGTGCAAGAGCATTAGGTGCAAGTCATGAGCGTAGTGTATTCCGGGTGATCGTGCCTGCCGCCAGATCTGGTATTTTAGCATCCGTGATCTTAGGCGTTGGTCGTGCGATCGGTGAAACAATGGCAGTGATCATGGTAGCCGGAAATCAGCCGCAGATTCCAAAGAGTATTCTGGATGGTGTGCGGACAATGACAGCGAACATTGTGATCGAGATGGGATATGCAACCGGATTGCATCGTAGAGCCTTGATCGCAACAGGTATGGTGCTGTTCCTCTTTATTTTAGTACTGAATTTAGGATTTTCCATCCTGAAACGAAAGGAGCAATAGACATGAATGCAAAAACCCACAAAAATCTGGAAGCAAAACTATTGTTTTGTGCTGTCTATTTTGCTGCATTTGTGACATTCGGCATGTTATTTTACATCATTGGCTATATTCTCGTAAAAGGAATTCCACATTTATCTCTTGATTTCTTCTCTCTCACTTACAATTCGGATAATGTGTCAATGGTTCCGGCTGCGGTCAATACAGTTACAATGGCGGTAATGACATTGCTGATCGTTGTGCCGATCGGAATTGGAGCGGCCATTTATACGGTGGAATATGCCAAGCGTGGAAGCAAGCTGGTGAAAGTGGTACGTATTACCACAGAAACCTTGTCAGGTATTCCTTCCATTGTATATGGTTTGTTCGGTGTGCTGTTCTTTGTAACAGCAATGAAATGGGATCGTTCTATGTTAGCAGGTGCATGTACGCTTGCGATCATGGTGCTTCCTACCATCATGCGTACAACAGAGGAAGCGTTGCAGTCCGTGCCGGATTCGTACCGGGAAGCAAGCTTTGGATTAGGAGCAGGCAAGCTTCGTACCGTATTTCAGGTAGTATTACCGTCCGCAGTTCCGGGAATTTTATCTGGTGTGATCTTAGCGATCGGACGTATCGTTGGTGAAACGGCAGCGCTGATCTATACTTCAGGAACGATTGCAAAAATTCCGGGTTCGATCATGGAATCCGGTCGTACCCTGGCACTTCATATGTGGACACTTGCCAATGAGGGATTGCATGAAGATAAGGCGTATGCAACCGCCGTGATCCTTTTAGTCTTGGTGATCGGAATCAATATGCTTTCTTCCTGTGTGGCAAGAAAACTGATGAAGAATTAGAATAGAGAAAATGAGGAGATTAAAATGGACAAAATGAGTGTATCGCATCTTGATCTGTACTATGGTGATTTTCATGCACTAAAAGACATCAATCTGGGGATGGCCAAAAATGAAGTGACCGCTTTTATTGGACCGTCCGGCTGTGGAAAAAGTACGTTTTTAAAAACGTTAAACCGCATGAACGATATGGTGGAAGGCTGTAAGATCACGGGTGATGTAAGATTAGATGGTGATGATGTATATAAAGATATTGATGAAAATGTATTGAGAAGACGTGTAGGTATGGTATTCCAAAAACCGAATCCATTTCCGATGAGTGTATATGATAATATTGCATTTGGACCTAGAACACATGGAATCCGCAGTAAAGCAGAGCTGGATGAGATTGTGGAACGTTCCTTAAAACAGGCAGCGATCTGGGATGAATTAAAGGATCGTCTGAAAAAAAGTGCATTAGGGCTTTCCGGTGGGCAGCAGCAGCGTCTTTGTATTGCAAGAGCACTGGCTGTAGAGCCGGAGGTTATCTTGATGGATGAGCCGACCTCGGCACTTGATCCGATCTCAACTTCAAAGATTGAGGATCTTGCACTGGAGTTAAAGAAAAATTACACGATCATCATGGTGACGCATAATATGCAGCAGGCGGCACGTATTTCTGATAATACTGTATTTTTCCTGCTTGGTGAGATTGTGGAAGCCGGAAAAACAGAACAGATCTTCCGCAATCCAACACAAAAGAAAACAGAGGATTACATTACAGGGAGGTTTGGTTGATGAGAGACAAATATATAAATCAGCTGCGTAAGTTAAATAATCTGTTGATCGAGATGGGACATCTGATCGAGGAATCCATTGAACTTGCGGTAACGGCACTGGTCAATCAGGATGTGGAAAAAGCTAAGCGTGCGATCGCGTTTGATGAAAATATTGATGACATGGAAAAGGAGATTGAAAATCTGTGTTTAAATCTGCTCCTTTGTCAGCAGCCTGTTGCAAAGGATCTTCGCTTTGTGTCAGCTGCGATGAAGATGGTTACCGATATGGAGCGGATCGGCGATCAGGCGGCTGATATATCGGAGATCACGCTTTTACTGGCGAAAGAGTCTTACATCAAAGAGCTCTCTAATATTAAGAAGATGGCAGTAGAAACAACCGATATGGTGATGAAAAGTATTGAAGCCTATATTGAAAACAACAGCAAAAAGGCACGTGATGTGATCGCACAGGATGATGTGGTAGATGCACTGTTTCAGGATACCAAAACGGAACTGATCACATTGATCAATGAAAACATTGAAAATGGGGAGCAGGCTGCCGATTTCTTAATGATCGCCAAATACTTTGAACGAATCGGTGATCATGCCACCAACATTGCGGAATGGGTTATTTTCTCCATTGAAGGGGAAATGGTCATGTAATTTCAAATTGTCTGATGATATGCCGGATCGATTCATAAAGGTCTGGTTTTAATGTGTCAAGATCTACCGGTGACTCCTGAAGGATCACATTGTGGCAGGTGGCATTGACAAGCTCTACGATCATGTAGATCATCAGTTTTGGATTGCGGAAGGTGCGCCCTGATTCCGTGATCAGCTGCTCAAAAATGTTTAACACCTCCATGTTATTCATTTCCGGAATATGAATATGAGAGAATACAGCCCAGCTTAAGTTTTTGGATATAAACTTTAAGAGGGGCTTATTTTTTGCCAGCCGGTTGATGATATTATCGGTTAGAGCAATGACTTCTTCTTCAAAAGTTTCATTTTTTGTTCCGTCAAGCTCTTTTTTTGCAGACAGAAACAAATGCTCTGCCTGATGGGCAACCAAACGATCCTTCAGATCATATTTATCCTTGAAATAAAGATAAAAGGTTCCCTTGGCAAGCTTTGCCTGATTGACAATATCAGATACCGTTGTATTTTGTACGCCTTTTTCTGTAAAAAGCTGGAAGCCTGAATGTAACAGGGCTTCCAGTTTCAATTTTTTATTCTGATCAATTTTTCCCATAAGAAATCCTACCTCTATCTGATCAATCTTTTTCTTTGATCTCCTGTGTAGCAAAGATGAATTTTACACTGCCGGTCATGGAGTCATCAATTCCACTGAAGGATTGATATTCTTTTGCGGCATTGCTTAAGTTTTCCAGACGAGTCTTTAAAGAGTTGCCGGAATCGATCAGGTCTCTTAAAGAACCGGTCAGTGTTACAATTCCTTCGTCGTTAAAGGTGATCATACCTTCTTCTAAGGTGTGGGAACCTTTGGCAAGCTCTTTCATACCATCCAGAAGCTTAGGAGCGTTTTCATCAAGCTGGCTGGTACCAGTATATAACTTCTTGCTTCCGGTGAAAAGTGCTTTTGCACCTTTTTGTAAGGTTTTACTGTTCTTTGTGAGCTTTTTGCTGTTTTTGCGAATCGTCTTGGAACTGCTTTTCAGTTTGCTTACTCCGCCTGTTAAAGCGGCATTGTTGCTTGTGATCTTGGTACCTGCCTGATAAAGGGCGGCAGAGTTGGTAGCCGCAGAGGAAATTCCTGCTGCGATCGTATCACTGGCAGAACTCAACTGAGCGGAGGCTGTCGATAAGCTGCTGCTCTTTTGTGACAACGCAGAGATGGTATCGTTTAAGGTAGCAACTCCTTTTCCCATGGCTCCTGTGTCTGCATCTGTGGCATTCACAATGCCGGAGATGCCTGCCTTTAAATCTTTTGTTCCATTTTCATCTAAAGCACCATCGGAAGTACCGTTTGTTGCGACATCGATCGCTGCCGCAGCTTTTTGTGCTCCCTCGATATACTGGATGGCTCCGCTGATCGCGGTAAGCTGTGCAGTAACCTGAGCTTTGGCAGTAGGATCTGTGATCGTTGCAAGCTGTGCCTGATATCCGGCTTCCATCTGTTTTAATCCTGCAAGCAGGGCATTTGTAGTATCATTTCCTTCCAGCTGTTTCACGGTCTGGTTGATCGTATCTAAGCCGGAGGACAAAGAGACAGCACCCGCATGCAGGGTAGTCATACCATCGACAAGCTGTTTCGTTCCGGCGGCATAGGTGGCACATTTCTCCGGAGATAACTCTGTAGTAACGGTGGAAAGGAAGGTGTTTAATCCCTGACGGAAGGTTTCATACTGTGATGGGAAGTTCTTCACGGCATCGGAGTAAGTTCCCTGTGCAGTGACGAGCTGGTTTACGCCGTCAGCGTAGCTGTTGACATTGGTTCCTAATGTATCCACACCGTTGGTGTAAGTGTTGACACCGGATAACAACTGATCGGCACCGCTGGTATAACTTTTTACACCGGTGGAAAGTGTTTTCGCACCCTTTTTCAAAGAGAAAACTCCATCCTTTACGGTAGTAACCCCTTTCTTATAGGTTTTGAAATTCTTGACCAGCTTATCAGCACCATCGGAAAGATCCGTGGTACCATCGATCAACTGGGTGGCGGCATCCTTTAGATCGTCCAGTTTTCCATCTAAGTCGCTGGTGTCGGAAACATCGGAAAGATCAAGCTCTTCAAAAGGTTCTGCACTGGCAACGGTATAAGTGGCTCCCATCTTAAAATTTGTGACATCCGCAGTGAGCGTAACTGTATCGGTCAGTTTGTCATCAAGTTTATCTGTTGGGAAGGAAATATCTTTGGTATTCAGAGTAGAGAGATTTAACGCATCCTTTAATCCCGGAACTCCATATCCTACAACAATCTGGTTATCACCTTCAGAGGCAAGCACAGAACCATTGTCAATGGTGATATTTTGAAACGTATCCGTCGGAAGGATCATACCGGTTGCCATAAGGAAAGGAACATAATTCTTAGAGGAGTTGGTGTAAGAAATCTTCATCGTAAGCTTTCCACTCTTTCCAGCCAGATCATCCGCCTTCATTTCCTTGCCATCCAAAGAATAAGTGATGTGCATGGAAACAGGCATCTCTTTCGTGGACGTACCCTGATAATAAATATCATCATCCTTTGTGTTCCATGTCAGTGTTTTGTTGTCCTGCGTAAATGTTTCATCCCCCTTGACATTGGTAATATCAGACAAATCGGAGGAATCCTTCAGCGTGCCGTTCGTGCCGGCATTTTTCAGCCAGTCAGAAACAATCGTTTCCTTTACATTACCATTGGCATCCAGATTACCATAAACCGTTTCCTCTTTGGAAATGTCACTGTCAGACTTATTAGAGGAAACCTTCTTAGCAGAATATCTGGCAGCCGTCTGTTTCACAGGAGCCGCTTTGGAATCCGTAACAAAAGAAACATTGGTCAGGCCACTTCCCGTAGCAAGTAAGCTGGTAGCCGCCAAACCACTGAGACCAAGAGCAGCAAATCTTTTCTTACTATAATTTAATTTCATAATCATAACCTCCTAATCTTAAAAGCTATAAAATCATCTTATCTATCATGAAGCAGTGTTGCTATGAAAGGTATACAGGCTATCTTGTGATAGCAACACTATTTACTTAAAAACTTATCCTATCTTCACTCCATTGGAACGGTGTTGTTGAAATGGAAACGAGCTATTTCGTTATGTCAACACTATTTACTTAAAAACTTTATCCTATACAGTGCTGAGTGGACAGTCCCATGCCAGAAGCAGGTGCTTGAGAGCCGCCGGTACTTGGATGCCGTATTTTGGCATCCTATGTACCGCTGCGAGCGAGCAGCAGCGAGAGCGTGCCTGCGCTGGCAGGGACAGAACACTTAGCACGTCACTAAAGTCACTTAGCAGCAATCTCTTTCTCCTGTTTATCCCGCACCCATACTTTTTCTTTGATCATACTGTACGTCGTTCTCGTAATAATACCATCAAAGATCCATAAAAATGCAGGCAGGCAGCAGATGACAACGATCATGCTGATGATCGCACCACGAGCCAGCAGAGTACAGATCGCACCGATCATATCAATATTGGAGTACAGACATACCCCAAATGTTGCAGCGAAGAAGCAAAGACCACTGGTCAGCACAGACTTGATGGATGTTTCGTGGGCAATCCGGATGGCATCTTTTTTACTCTGCTTTCTGATCGTACGCTCCTTTTGATAACGGCTGGTCATTAAGATCGCATAGTCTACGGTAGCACCTAACTGGATCGTTCCGATGACGATGCTTGCCACAAACGGAAGGGAAATTCCTGTGTAATACGGAATTGCCATATTAAGGGCAATCGCAAATTCGATGATCGATACCAAAATGATCGGAATGGAGATCGACTGGAACGTGACGAGTATAATAAGGAAGATCGCGATCATGGAGATCGTATTGACCATCGTTAGATCCTTGTCTGTTACATCCTGCAGATCTTTCATCATCGGTCCTTCGCCAATGACCATATTTCCTTTTTGATACTGTTTCACGATCTTATCCATTTTTGAGATCTGGCTGTTGCATTGATCCGTCGCAGAACTGTAGTTGGATGCAGCGAAGATCAATTCATAGTGATCATTTTTCACCATGTCTTTGACATCATCCGGGATCATGAAATCCGGAAGGTTAGAGCCGACAAAGGAATTTAATCCAACAACCCAGCGTATGCCTTTGACATCCTTTAATTCCCTGATCATGTCATTTTTTTCTTTGGCGGTCATGCCGTCCTTACATAACACCATGTGAACATTGCTCATATCAAAATCATCTTTTAATTTCTTGTTGGCAATGTTGGAATCCAAATTGCTTGGAAGCGACTGATCCAGATTATAATAAATGCTGTAATGGCTGTTTCCATAAAGAGCCGGTACCAGAATGATGGCAAATAGTAAAATGGCAATGTAGCGGTGCTTTACAATAAAGTGACTCACCGGGTTCAGATTTTTGATGAGCGGCTTATGTGTTGTTTTTTCAATCAGCTTGTCAAAGGTTAAAATGAGAGCCGGAAGTACGGTGACACAGACGATCACACCGATGACAACACCTTTGCACATAACAATGCCGAGATCTTTTCCTAGGGCGAATGTCATAAAGCAAAGAGCCAGGAACCCGGCGATCGTGGTAATGGAACTTGAGGATACCGATTTGAACGTATTGGCGATCGCATGTGCCATGGCACGTTTGTCATCACCTTCAAATCGTTTTTTATTTGCAGAATAGCTATCCAGCAGGAAAATGGAATAATCCATCGTTACGGCAAGCTGTAAAACAGCAGTCAGAGCTTGTGTCAGATAAGAGATCTGCCCTAAGAAAATATTGCTTCCCAGGTTATAGATGATACTGAGTCCGATCGTTAAAAGGAACAGGAACGGAGTAACATAAGAATTCATGGTAAGCAGCAACACGACCAGAGAAAGCAGTGCAGCAATGGCAACATAGATCGGCATTTCCTTTAAGCACAGATTTTTAATATCGGTGGTGACTCCGGTGATGCCGGCGGCAAATGCCTGCTTTCCTACAACGTGGCGGATGCTTGTCATGGCTTCCATTGTGGAATCGGCAGAGGAGGTATCGTCAAACAAGGCGATCATCATCGTTGCCTTTCCCTGAAACAGGGCATCCTTCAGATCAGAAGGAAGCATATCGGTTGGGACGCTTAGATCCATTGCGTCATCGTACCATAATACATCCTTTACATGATCGATCTTTTCAATCTTTTTTTCCAGTGCAGCGGTTTGCTGATTGCTCATGTCTTCCACAACGATCATGGAAAAGGCACCCATACCAAATTCATCTACCATGATATCCTGACCTTTGATCGTTTCCAGACTGTCTGGCAGATAACTTAAGATGTCATAGTTGATCTTGGTCTTAATATAACCGACAATGGATGGGATCAGCAGCAGTACTGCAAGAAACAGGATCACATTTTTATGCTTCGTGATCCATTTTCCAAATGCTATCATAAGAGTTCCTCCTTTTTATTTATATTTCAAAAATGAACAATGGTCATTTTCTTTCGCCCATATCCTACAACTAAAATGACCGTTAGTCAATATTTTTATATGTGAAAAAATTGTGAACATATCTGCATATAGGAAGAAAGCATGCGAATTGACAATTTATGCGTAATAGACTAAGGTTTTAAGAGGCAGGGCTTCTTAACTGACTCTTTGCTTAAGAATATGTATAATGTGTATCAGGAGGAAACAATGAAAGACAAACTGAAAGATACGATCAAAACCGCTGGTGTATTAGTTGCATGTTATAGTGTGTGTTTGATCATAGAACGCTTTTTTAAAGCCTCATCACTTGTGACGGCAGTGATGGCACTCGCAGTATTTATAGTATCACGCATGACAACAGGATATGTTTATGGATTGGTGGCATCCTTAGTAAGTGTGCTTGCATTAAATTATGCTTTTTCTTTTCCTTACTTTGCTTTCAATTTTAGCATTCCGGAAAATGTGATCTCCGCGATCATTATGTTAGCGATCACATTTATGACCAGTGCTCTGACTTCACAGTTAAAGCAACAGGAACGTATGCGGGCGGAGAGTGAGAAGGAAAAAATGCGGGGGAATCTTTTACGTGCAGTATCGCACGATCTGCGTACGCCGCTCACAACGATCTATGGTTCAAGCACAGCGATCTGTGAAAATTATGACCAGCTTTCGGATCAGCAAAAACTCCAGCTTGTCAGTGATATTAAGGAAGATGCCAACTGGCTGATGAAAATGGTGGAAAATATCTTATCGATCACGCGGATTGACAATGCAAAGGTAAATATTGCAAAATCACCTACTTCCCTGGAGGAGCTGATCGACTCTGTTTTGATCAAATTTAAGAAGCAGTATCCTGGACAAAAGGTAGTTGTAAAAATGCCGGACGAGTATGTCAGCGTCTTAATGGATGCACTTTTGATCGAACAGGTTCTGATGAATCTTTTGGAAAATGCAGTATTGCATGCCAAAGGAATGACTATGCTTATTCTTCAGGTGACAGCGCGTCCGACGAAGGTAATCTTTGAAGTGAAGGATGATGGATGTGGAATTGATTCCTCCCGTCTTCCGGGTCTTTTTAAAGATTATTTTGAGGTAGGAAAAGCTCCGGTTGATCATCAGAAACGCAGTATGGGTATCGGACTTGCAGTTTGTGCCTCTATTATCAAAGCACATGGCGGTGAGATCATGGCGGAAAATGGAAAAGAAGGGGGTTGTTGTTTTCGATTTACATTAGACAGGGAGGTGACAGAGGATGAATCGTGACAAAATTCTGGTTGTGGAAGATGAAAAAAACATCTGCAATTTTATGAAAATGGTATTTGAAAATAATGGGTATCAGATCTTTTTTGCAGAAAATGCCACGTCCGGAATGACGATGTATTATTCTCATCATCCGGATCTGGTACTTTTGGATCTGGGACTTCCGGATATGGATGGAGTGGAAGTGATCAAAAAGATCCGAACGGAATTTGATACTCCGATCATTGTATTATCTGCCAGAAGTGATGAAAAAGACAAGGTGCAGGCACTGGATTATGGTGCGAATGATTATGTGACAAAACCGTTTGGAACAAGTGAGCTGCTGGCGAGAGTGCGGGCGGCATTACGGATCAACCGTTTTCAGGGGATTGCTCCCAAAACGGGAAATGAGTTTCAACTGGAGGATCTGGTACTCAAATATGATTCCAGACAGGTACGGATCAAGGGGGAAGAGATCCGTCTGACGCAAACGGAATATAATATTGTTGAATTGTTATCCATTCATGCCGGAAAGGTACTTACATATAGTGAGATCATCAAAAAAATCTGGGGCTATTCAGATTCCGGCAGTATCAAAAAGCTGCAGGTCAATATGGCAAATATCCGAAAGAAATTTGGAGAACATCCTGGAGAATACCGCTATATTTTAAATGAACTTGGAGTTGGGTATCGTATGAGGGAAGAAGGAGAAACAGAGTAAAAGGAAAGGTGAAAAAATGGGTAATATTTTAGTGTGGATCATGGTGGCAGTCGTAGCAGGTGCCTTTATTGTTGGTTTTGTTATGGAAAATGTAGGACTAAAAAAGGATCAAAAAGATGAATCCGCCGCCGGAAAAGACGAAGAAAAATAAAATGATTCAAAAACAGGAGGTTTTGCCTTGAAGGGTAAAACCTTTTTTTTATGTAAAATACATCATAAGATGGCGAAATGAAATAGAATATGGTAATATGGTAGAAAAGAAAATATAAAAATATAGACAAGCATCAGAGAGGCAGAAAAAGATGAAACAGAAAAAAATCTTATATATTTTTGGAGTGATACTGATCGCCATCCTTTTGAATATGACTGGAAAATACCTTGCAGCGGTGGTAAGACTCCCTTTTTGGATGGATACTTTGGGAACATGTGTGGCCGCCTGCGCATTAGGTCCGGTTGGTGGAGCAGTGACAGGTGCCTTGTCAAATATCAGTTTTCTGCTTTTTGATGCCAGCTCCATTCATTATACTGCAGTATCCGCATGGATCGGACTGCTTGTTGGCATATTGTATAAGCGAAATGTGTTTGAAGAGCTTTATACGGTGCTGGTAGGAAGCTTGATAGTGGGAACGACAGTAACCTGTGTCTGTGTTCCTCTGGATCTGATCTTGTATGAAGGCAGTATTGGCAATCTGTGGGGAGATGCACTTCGGGAAATGTTGCAGGATGATTCCGTTCCGTCTACAGTATGCACGGTGTTGGGACAGGCATTTGTCGATATTCCGGATAAGATGCTGACACTTCTTTTCCTGTTTGGATTGATCCGGATCAGACAACACAAAAATTATAAAAGCATGTGGAAGCATGTTGTATTGATTGTTTTTGTGTTGGCAGGATGCTCTGGAATGACCGGGGTAAAAGCGGTGAGCATATCCGGGGTAGATTATGTGGAGCAGGTTTTTAATAATGAGAATAAAATGGCATCATCAGAAGCCAATGATATCGTAGAAACGAAGGACGGTTACATCTGGATCGGTGCATACGCCGGACTATACCGTTACGATGGTAAATCGTTTGAACGGATGGGGAAAGAGCAGAACATTACGAATGTCACCTGCCTTTATGTCGACCAGAAAGGAAGACTGCTTGTGGGAACCAATGACTCCGGTGTACAGATTTATGAGGATGGTTCTTTTTTTGCTGTTACGATCAAAGAAGGCCTTCCGGTCAACTCTGTGCGCTCTTTTGCAGAAGCACCGGATGGTACTATTTATATTGGAACAACCGGAGAAACAGCAGTGCTTCATCCGGATCGGAGCGTAGAAACAATGCCGGCACTATTAAGCATTTCCTATGTGATGCATGTAAAGTACGCAGATGATACCTTGTTTGGTGTTGCAAATGAGGGAACACTTTTCTGGCTTCGTGAGGGCAGACTTCAAAAGATGAAACCACAGGATGAAACAAAACGCTACACGTGTCTATACCAGGTATCAGAAAATACATTTTATGCCGGGACAAATAGCAACCAGATAGAGGTGCTTTGCTGGGATGGACAAAACTTAACGAAAAGTAAAACAATTGCTACAGGTACGTTGTCTTACATTAAGAATATTTGTGCGGATCATGCGGGAACGATCTGGTTTTGTGCGGACAGCGGTATTGGTTATCTGCAGAAAAAAAGTAAGGTGGCAGCTATTACAGGACTTTCCTTTAATTCTTCTGTGGAGAAAATGGTAGAAGATTATGAGGGCAACTACTGGTTTGCATCTTCCAGACTGGGAACAATGGTGCTGATGAAAAACAGCTTTGTGGATGTGACACACAATGCCGGACTCCCGGACGAGGTCGTCAACGCTACCTGCCTATACCAGGACCAGCTTTATGTTGCTACAGACAATGGCTTGCTGCTCATCAATGAAAAAACGGGAAAGGCAGTGGAAAATAAACTGACAAAACGTCTGAAAGGTATTCGCATTCGTTGTCTGATGAAAGACAGTAAGGAGCAGCTCTGGCTTTCCACATTTGGACCGGAGGGGCTGCTTTGTGTGTCAAAGGACGGTACCGTTACCAGTTATAATCAGGAAAAAAGTGGTACAAAGGGAAACAGTTTTCGTTCCACCTTTGAAATGACGGATAAAACGATCGTTGCTGCAAGCAGTACCGGAATTACATTTCTTCACAATGGTAAGGTAGTTGGTACGCTGGGGAAAGAAGACGGACTGACCAATCCGCAGATCTTGTCACTGCAGGAAACTGCGGATCATAAGCTGCTTGCCGGAAGTGATGGCGATGGCATTTTCGTGATTGAAAATGGGGAGATCAAGGATTGCTATAAGCTGGAGGATGGACTGACATCGCAGATCATTCTTCGGATGACATCGTGCGAGGATGGATTTTTGATCGTAACGGGGAATTCGCTTTGTTATCTGGACGGAGGGGGAAAAATTCGCGCAATTAAGAATTTCCCATATTCTAATAACCTGGATGCGATCGAGATGCCCTATGATACTTATTGGATCTTATCAAGCGCAGGTATTTATATTGTAAAAAAGGAAGAGCTGTTAAAGGATGAAGAAACACTGGCATATCGTCTGCTTGGTTCTAAAGAAGGCTTAAACAGCAGTATTACGGCGAATTCATGGAATGCTGTATCGAAAAAGGGATGTCTGTACCTTTCCTGTTCCTCCTGCGTGTTGAAAATTGATGCCGACAATACTGAAAGCTATCAGGGAGAATACCGTCTTTCCATGAATAGTGTGTTAAGCGGGAACAAAAAGATCACACCGGATACAAACGGAACGTATCGGCTGCAAAAAGCAGAAGGACGTCTGGTGCTTAATCCTGTTGTGCTTGATTATACATTGAACAATCCGTATGTGCGGTATTATCTGGAAGGAGTAGATAAGGATCCGATCACAGTTCGTTTTAAAGATTTTGATAAGTTGGTTTATACCAATCTCTCCAGCGGAAGCTATACTTTTATGTTTCAGGTGCTGGATGAAACAACGATGGAGCCGTTAAATGAGTTGAAATGTACTTTTGTGAAGGAACGGAAGTTTTATGAATCCTTATTGTTTCGGGCATATCTGATCTGTATCGTTCTGTCGCTGGTGGCATTTGTCACATGGGGATTTTCCAGAGCCGGAAATCTTGCGATCATCCGGGGACAGTACGAGCAGATCCAGCTTGCAAGAGATGAGGCAGAACAGGCAAACAAAGCCAAGAGCCAGTTCCTGGCAAACATGTCACATGAGATCCGGACACCGATGAATGCCATTATCGGGATCAGCCATATGGCACTGAAAAAAGAAACCGATCCGCAGCTCAAACAGGATATGCAGGATATTTTGGATTCCAGCAATCAGTTGCTCGGCATCGTGAATGACATTCTGGATTTTTCTAAGATTGAATCCGGGAAAATGAAACTTGTCACAGCTCCATATTCCTTGTATGATATGTTACATGAGGTGCTTACGATCATCCGGAGCCAACTGGGGGGAAAGCCGGTCGTATTAAAGACAGAGATTGCAGAAGATATTCCGGATCAGGTCATCGGAGATGAAATACGTATCCGGCAGATTTTAATTAACCTGCTAAACAATGCACTGAAGTTTACGAGTGAGGGAAGCATTACCTGTTCTCTTCAATATGAGGGGGAAGGTGATTACTGTTTTCAGATCAGAGATACCGGGTGTGGGATCAAAGAAGAAGATCAGGCGCATTTGTTTGAGGCATTTGAACGGGTAGAAAGTCAGACGGTGCATGTGATCGAGGGAACCGGTCTGGGACTTTCGATCGTAAAACAACTGGTAGATTTAATGGATGGATCTATTGTGGTAAACAGCGAATACGGAAAGGGAACTTGTTTTACTGTGCGTATCCGGCAGCAGATTGCCAAGGATTCCATCACGATTAAAGAGGCAAGAAAACAGCTGGCAGAAAAAGAGCGGCAGCACAGGGAAGATATAGCAATATATAAAGATGCCAGAGTACTGGTGGTAGATGACAATGCAATGAATCTGAAGGTGGCAAAGGGATTACTGGAAGAGTATGAGATCACAGTAACCACGACAGACAGTGGGGAAGGTTGTTTGGAGCTTTGCCGGGAACAACATTTTGATCTGATCTTTCTGGATCACATGATGCCGAATATGGACGGCATTGAAACACTCCATCGGTTAAAGAGCTATCATCAACAGGCGGCTCCGGTAGTGGTCATGACAGCAAATGCGATCCGGGGAGCAGAGGCAATGTACCGGGAAGAGGGATTTGATGATTATTTAAGTAAGCCTTTGGACCAGGCGGAATTAGATCGTGTCCTTGCACATTTTCTGAAATATTATGCAGGTAAACGAAGAAACGAGGAAAAACAGGAAACAATAACGCAAACAGTTGAAGCAGAGCAGGAAGATGACCGAAAAGAGAAGTTGCTTTTGTTTATGGCACAGCACGATTTGCAGCCGGATGCAATTGAATTATATGCAATGGGTGACATTGCCGGATTTTATGATATACTGGATATGTATGTGGAAGAGGTAGAGGAAAAGACAGGAAAACTGACCTCTTATCTGCAGCAAGGGGACTGTAAGAATTATAAGATACTGGTACATGCGATCAAGAGTAATTGCAGATATATTGGAGCGGATGTGCTGGCAGAAGAAGCCTATGCATTGGAGCAGGCAGGAAAGCGAGAGGATCTTGCTTTTATTGAGAAACATCATGAATCGTTTCTCCGGCATTACAGCATGCTGGTGGACGAGATCAGGCATTTTATGAAAAAATAGGAAAGAAGGAATCACATACATGGAAAAGGTAGAATATTGGGATATTTATGATAAGAATAAGAAAAAAACAGGGCGTACGATGAAGCGCAATGACTGGTGTCTGGCAGATGACGAATATCATTTGACAGTACTTGGTGTGGTACGACGCTCTGATGGCAAATATCTGATCACGAAACGGATCAAGACGAAGCAGTGGGCTCCCGGCTGGTGGGAAGTGTCCGGAGGTGCCTGTATGGCAGGAGAAGAGTCAAAGGAAGCAGTGCTTCGTGAGGTAAAGGAAGAGACCGGACTTGACGTAAGCAATGCAGAGGGAGGGTATCAGTTTACCTACCACAGAGAGAATCCCGGAAAGGGAGACAACTACTTTGTAGATGTCTATCGTTTTACACTGGATTTTGAGGAATCTGATGTTACTCCGCAGGTGGAAGAAACCGATGGTTTTATGCTTGCGACACTGGATGAGATCAAGGCGTTTGCGAAGGAAGGTATTTTCCTGCATTATGACAGCATCAGACAGGTTTTTGAAGCATAGCATGGGAGAAACGTATGGATAACAAAATGAGAAAAGAGTTGCCTGGTATTTTAAGACAGATAAAGCTTCGTTTTCCTGAAATACAACTGGAAAAGGGAATGAACTACTGTGGCAATGACATGGTATTATATGTGGAAATTCTGCATGGTTTTTTGGATTGGGAGCGTTATGAGACACTAAAGAACGATTACGAGGCACAGGATTATAAAAATTACCGTATCCGGGTGCATGGATTAAAAAGTACGGCACTGATGATCGGTTTATGTGATCTGAGTGAGCAGGCGAAGGAACTTGAATATGCCAGTAAGGATGGAAAAATAGACGTTATTACAGAGAAGCACCCGGTGATGATGGCGCATTTGGAAGAAGTGCTTCGTGGAATGGAAGAAATATTACAGTAATAAAAAATAGACATTAGAAGAAGATCTAATGTCTATTTTTTGTGGTGATTATAAAATATCAATATATTCATCGTTGAGTGCCTTGTTCATGGAACGAACCGCACAGAATTTACCACACATACTACAGGTATCACTGTGATCATCCTCCGGAAGACGGCTGTCTCGGATGCTTCTGGCAGTATCCGGATCTAACGCGCAGGCATATTGTGCTTCCCAGTCGAGTACCCGTCTGGCATCTGCCATCTTGTCGTCGATGTCTCTGGCGTGTGGAATACCCTTGGCGATATCAGCGGCATGTGCAGCGATCTTAGATGCGATGATGCCCTGTTTGACATCTTCTACATTAGGAAGGGCCAGGTGCTCTGCCGGGGTAACATAGCAGAGGAAGGCAGCTCCGTTCATGGCAGCTACTGCTCCTCCGATCGCACTGGTAATATGATCGTAGCCAGGTGCAATGTCAGTGACCAATGGTCCTAATACATAAAATGGTGCACCCATACAGATGGTCTTTTGTACCTGCATGTTGGCAGCTACCTGATCAAGCGGTACGTGTCCCGGACCTTCTACCATGACTTGTACGTTATGTGCCCACGCCCGTTTGGTCAGCTCTCCTAAACGAACCAGCTCTTCAATCTGGCATACATCCGTGGCATCTGCTAAACAACCCGGACGACAGGCATCTCCTAAGGAGATCGTGACATCATGTTCTTCGCAGATATCTAAGATCTCGTCAAAATGTTCATAAAACGGATTTTCCTCCCCGGTCATGCTCATCCAGGCAAAAACCAGACTGCCGCCACGGCTTACGATGTTCATTTTCCGTTTGTGTGTTTTGATCTGTTCGATCGTTTTTCTTGTGATACCGCAATGCAGGGTAACAAAATCTACTCCGTCCTCTGCATGCATACGGACAACATCGACAAAATCCTTGGCAGTCAGTGTTGCTAAGTCTCTTTGATAGTGGATGACGCTGTCATAGACCGGAACGGTACCGATCATGGCAGGACATTCGCTGGTGAGTTTTTGGCGGAATGGCTGGGTGTTTCCATGGCTGCTTAAGTCCATGATCGCCTCGGCGCCAAGCTCGACAGCACTCATAACCTTTTGCATTTCAATATCGTAATCTTTACAGTCACGGGAAACACCGAGGTTGACATTGATCTTTGTGCGAAGCATACTGCCGACGCCTTCCGGATCTAAGCAGGTGTGATGCTTGTTGGCACAGATCGCTACCTTTCCTTCGGCAACCAGAGCACGCAATGCCTCCGGTTCCATATATTCTTTTTTGGCAACAATTTCCATTTCTTTTGTCAGGATGCCTTTTCTTGCAGCATCCATCTGTGTAGTATAGGTTGACATAAATCCTCCTTGACAATCAAAATAACAAAACGGGGGCTTTTGAAAGCTCCCATAGATAATTTAATTATAAAGTTTTTTTCTGGCAAATGCAATGGTATTTCAGAGAAAAGGGGGAAAAGAGCCATTCTAAAAAGTCTTTTTTTATGCTATACTAGGCTAAAAGAAAAAGGAAAGAAACAAAGGAGGATACTTATGAGTAACGTACATAAATTTGGAAGTGATGTTGATACCGACCAGATCATTGCTTCCCAGTATTTATTGTTACCGGATATTGAGGCAATGAAGGGATATACCTTTGAGTCGCTTGATCCGGAATTTGCAAAGAAAGTAAAGCCGGGAGACTTGGTTGTGGCAAACGAGAATTTTGGCTGTGGTTCAAGCAGAGAGCAGGCACCAAGTGTATTAAAAGCACTGGGGGTAAAAGCGGTGATCGCGAAGTCCTTTGCCCGTATCTTTTATCGCAATTCCATCAATATTGGATTACCTGTGATCGTGTGCAAGGAGCTCTATGATGCTGTTTCAGACGGTGAGGAAGCAGAGCTTGACTTAACTGCCGGAACAGTGACGGTAAAGGATCAGACATTTTCCTGCACGAAGCTTCCGGAATATATGCAGAATATTTTAAATGCGGGCGGACTGATCGCATCATTAAATAAAGAGGAGGCTTAAGCGGCATGGGAATGACAATTGGAGAAAAGATTATAGCAAGAGCAGCCGGTGTAGATGTCGTAAAACCAAATGATATTCATACGGTAACACTGGATCGGATGATGAGTAACGATGGTACAACGCATTTGACGGTAGATATGTATCACAATAAATTAAAGCATCCAAAGATCGCGGATAAGGACAAGGTGGTTTTTATTATGGATCACAACGTGCCTGCAGAGAATCCGAAGACGGCAGAGGCGCATAAGAAAATGCGGAATTTTGCAAAGGAGAACGGCATCCGTCTTTATGAGGGACAGGGCGTGTGCCATCAGATCATGATGGAGGATTATGTATGTCCGGGTGAGCTGATCTTTGGTGCAGACTCCCATACTACGACTTATGGCGCACTCGGTGCTTTTGGTACCGGAGTCGGCTGTACGGATTTCCTTTATGCCATGACGACCGGAACCTCTTGGGTGATGGTGCCGGAGACGATCCGTTTCAACCTGCATGGCAAGCTGAGAGAAGGTGTATATGCCAGAGATCTGATCCTGACGATCATTGGGGATATCGGGGCAAATGGTGCCAATTATAAGATCATGGAATTTGCCGGAGATGGTGCCCATCAGCTGAGTATTGATGAGCGTATCGTGCTCTGTAACCTCACGGTGGAGGCAGGAGCCAAAGCTGGAATCGTAGAGCCGGATGACAAGGTCGTAGAGTACGTGACGGCACATGGCAGAAAGGCAGAGCATTTATATCAGAGTGATCCGGATGCACAGTTTGCTGCCGTTTATGAGTATGATCTTTCCAAGATCGAACCGGTTGTGGTAAGACCGGACTTTGTAGATAATTTTGCCACGCTTTCCGAGGTGAAAGAAGAAAAGATCGCGATCGATCAGGCATTTTTAGGTTCCTGCAACAATGGACGTCTGTGTGATCTGAGAGCAGCGGCAGATGTCGTACGTGGAAAAAAGGTTGCAGATACGGTGCGGTTCCTTGTGGCACCTGCATCCCAGCAGGTATATATTGATGCCATGAATGAGGGCATCATTTCAACCTTGATGGAAGCGGGAGCAATGATCATGAATCCGAACTGTTCGGTATGCTGGGGAAGCTGCCAGGGCGTGATCGGTGAAAATGAAGTATTGATCTCAACCGGAACGAGAAATTTCAAGGGACGTTGTGGAAGTCCAAGCTCCAAAGTTTATATGGCGAGTGCAGCGACAGTTGCTGCCAGTGCGGTGGCAGGCTATATCACCGGAGCGCAGGATGTGAAATAGCAGGAAAGGAGCAGCAAAATGGAACAGTTTACAGGTAAAGTATGGGTGCTCGGAGATGACATAGATACTGATATTATCATTCCTACCGAGTATCTGGCACTTCCAAGTGTAGAAGATATGAAACAGTATGGGTTTTCTCCTCTTCGTCCGGAGTTGGCAGGGCAGATCAAAGAAGGTGACATTATCGTAGCCGGAAAGAACTTTGGCTGCGGTTCGAGCAGAGAGCAGGCGCCGGAGATCATCAAGGCGTTAAAGGTGAAATGTGTGATCGCGAAATCTTATGCCCGCATTTTCTTCCGCAATTCGATCAACAATGGACTGCTGCTGATTGAAAACAGTGACATTCAGGATGTGGTAAAAGAGGGAGATTCCCTGACCGTAACGCTCGGAGAAAATATTTCCTATCAGGGAAAGGACTATCCGATCGCGAGCCTTCCGGATAATCTCATGGATATTATCAATGCAGGTGGTCTGGTAAAAGCGATGCAGAAGAGAAATGGTTTGATTTAAAGGAGGGAAAACACGTGGGACATACGTTAATTGAAAAGATCATAGCGCGCCATACGGATGCGGAGAATATAAAGCCGGGAGATATTGTAACGGTACAGGTTGACCGTGTCATGATCCATGATATTTTCATTCCGTTTGTGGCAGAAAAGTTTGAAGAGATGGGATTTCAAAAGCTCTGGGATCCGGATAAGGTAGTATTGATCTACGATCATTTAGTGCCGACCAGTGCGGTAGAGGATGTACGCCATTTTAAGATTGGAGATCAGTTTGCAAAGAAATATGGTCTGACCCATGTCCATCGAAGTGATGGAATCTGTCATCAGTTAATGACGGAAGCCGGATATGCAAAGCCGGGAAATATTGTATTTGGAACGGATTCTCACACGACCACTTATGGCTGCGTCGGCTGCTTTTCTTCCGGAATCGGTTATACCGAGATGGCATCTATTTTGGGAACCGGGGAAATGTGGATCCGTGTGCCGGAAACGATCAAGGTTGTGATTGATGGAACCCTGCCGGACAATGTGTATGCCAAGGATGTCATCTTACGCCTGCTCGGTGATCTGCGCTCTGACGGTGCAACTTATAAGGCATTGGAGATCAGTGGTTCTGCGGTGGATGCCATGAGTGTAGCATCCCGTATGACCATATCCAATATGGCGATCGAGGCCGGCGCAAAGGCATGTCTGTTCCGTCCGGATGAAAAGACCTGTGAGTATTCCAAGGTAGCCATGGATGAGGTGGATTGGATCTACGGAGATGAGGATGCCACTTACTGTAAGGTGATGCATTATGATGCTAGGGATCTTGTTCCAGTCTGTGCGTGTCCTTCCCAGGTAGACAATATCCATGATGTGAAGGAGATTGCCGGAACAAAGCTGGATCAGGTATTTATCGGTTCCTGCACGAATGGACGTTTAGAGGATCTGGAAGTTGCAGCTTCTATCTTAAAGGGAAAGAAGGTAGCCGTGAAGTGTATCATTACTCCGGCAAGCCGTAAGATATATCTGGAAGCAATCGAAAAGGGTTACATGCAGACTTTGGCAGAGGCAGGATGCATCATTACCCAGCCGGGCTGTGGATTGTGCTGTGGACGAAGCGGTGGAATCTTAACCGATGGGGAGAAGGTACTTGCAACGAATAACCGCAACTTCTTAGGACGAATGGGTACCTCCAAAGTTGGCATTTATCTGGGATCACCTGCAACTGCGGCAGCTTCTGCCATTGTGGGCGAGATCGTAATGCCGTAATGCATTAAATTTTCCGACTCTGGATGGTAACGCCCCTTTGTGGGATCAGGTATTTTTCAGGCACGCTCTCGCTTCGTTGCACTGCGTAGCGGTGCGTAATGCCCTAAAATACAGGGCATAAGCACCGACGCGTGCAAATGAGCCTGAAAACTTACCTGAAACCCACTGGGGCGGTTACGGAAAGCACTCGTCAATGTGGATAAAAACTGTCTGCATTAAACTTTAGATAATCGCAGGTAACAGATCAATTTTAGAAAACAGGTTTTTATGCTGAAACTGTGTTATTTTTTAGATGAGGGAATGAAACAGAGATGGAATGATATAGTGGGATGAGTTGAGGAAAAATTGGCACCGGATGATCGCAAGTATTCATTTGGTGCTTTTTTGTATAAGGAAGGAGAAAGATTTTTCAATCAGAACAACGGTTCATGTTCACAGACTTTTTGACCAACTTAGTTCAGGCAGATGTAATTGAACCCGTGTCTGGACACGGAAAAGGAAAATACAAATTAAAAAAAACTAAGTATGCCATGTCACATTTTCCTCTTAAAGTTGTGTAATAAGGTGAAAGGAGGAAGGTTGCATGGAGGATCAAAAAATCGTACAGATGTATTGGGAACGTAAGGAACAGGCAATCTTGAGCACAGCAGAAAAATATGATTCCTATTGCATGACGATTGCAGAAAATATATTAGGAAACAGGGAAGATGCAAAGGAGTGTGTAAATGATGCTTTGCTGGTACTCTGGAATAAGATCCCGCCGGACAAACCGCAAATGCTTTCTACCTATCTTGGCAAAATTGTCCGGAATCTTTCCATTAACCGTTATAAGAAAAACAAGAGAAAAAAGCGTGGTGGTGGTCAACTGCCCTTAGTATTGGAGGAGCTTGAGGAGGTGCTTTCCGGTTCCAAAGACCTGGAGGAAGAATGGGAGGAGAACTATCTGTTAGAGTGTATCAATGCTTTTTTGACGGAATTACCAGAGGAAAAAAGAAAGCTCTTTGTATGCCGATACTGGTACGCAGACAGCGTAAAAGACATTGCACAGCGGTTTGATATGACACCCAATCATGTATCGGTAACCTTAAAGAGAATCAGAAAAAAACTGCATGATTATCTGATAGAAAGGGGATATGAGCTATGAAAGAAGAGAAGCTTCTGGAAGTGATGGAGGGGATCAGAGAGGATTACATTGCTGAGGCAAGAACCGGCAATCCAAAGAAACGGAGTAAAAAGCTGTTCCCTCTTGTAGCGTGTATGGTATTTTTATTCGTGGTAGCTGCATTTGTGATGCCACATGTTCAAAAAGGATCTTCTTACAAAGCTGTGGCAGCAGAAAAGGGAAAAGAAGAGATACAGCTTGGAGCAACGATGCCGAGTATTCTTTATTATGGGGCAGACCAGGTCATTATGTATGATTACATCGGAATCTGGGTGTATGATCTGAAACAGGAACAGCTCATTGGATTTTGCGATTTCAGACCGTTGCAGATGACACAGATACAAGGAAATCCCTGTGTATTTGTAGATGCATCAACGGATGGAAAATATGTGCGTTTTTACAAATCTGATGAAAGCATCAAATATTTATATGATGTAAAGAAAGACAGCTATAAAGAGGTAGACGATTATGATAAAACGCTGTCGTGGAAGTTTACTTTAGAGGATGTAACAGAAACGCACCGGCTTTCTGATCATAGTGAAACTTACAAAATTGGAGCAGATTCCTATTTATCCTATAAGCTTGAGCCGGAAGGTGATGAAACCATAAGATACAAAGACCTGATCCTTGTGCTGGAAAAAGCAGGCAAAAAAACCACATACCGTCCCTTTACTGTAAAATAAAACAAAAGTGTTCTCTCCTTATCAGGCAGTTGCCCGGTATGGAGAAGAACACTTTTATTTTTAGGTGTCTGTTAAAAACGGTTAATTTTTCTTTTCTACGTCCATGTTTTTCGGTAATACCAGATTTAAAAGGACTGCTACCAGAAAGACAACTGCAACACAGTTTTCTGCAAACACGGTTTCGATGATCTTTGGAAAGATAGCAAACAGATCCGGTACCTGGGTGAAGCCGATGCCGATACTTAAAGACAGGGCAACGATCGTAATGTTGCGCTGTGAGTAGCCACATTTTCCGATCATTTGCAGACCACTGACAACGATCGTTCCAAACATCATGATCGTACATCCGCCGAGTACGGCATCCGGCAGTGTGGCAAGCACGGAACCAAAGATAGGGAAAATTCCTGCTAAGATCATAATGATGGCTCCGGTTGCGATTGTAAAACGGTTGACGACCTTGGTCATGGCAACCAGTCCGACGTTCTGGCTGAACGAAGTGATCGGAAGACAACCAAACAGGGAAGATAGTGAGCTGATGAAACCGTCACAGGCTAAGGAGCCGGAGATCTCTTTGGTGGAGGCACTGCGGTTTAAACCGGAGTTGGCAAGTGCTTCGGTATCTCCGATCGTTTCAGTGGCAGAGACTAAAAAGATCAGTACAGCGGAAAGGATCGCATTCGGATGGAATTCCATTTTAAATGGCAAAAGATGTGGCAGAGCGATCACAGATGTGCCGGAGAGGGAGGAGAAATCCACCATCCCCATCGGAATTGCGATCAGATAGCCAACGATCAGTCCAAACAATACGGAGAGCTGCTTGAAATAGGATTTGGCAAAAATGTGAAATAAGATGCAGCATAGTAAGGTAACACTTCCGAGGATCCAGTTTTTGGCAGAACCAAAATCTTCACTGCCGCTTCCGCCTCCAAAGGAAGTCGAACCGACAGAAAGAAGGGAAAATCCAATGGCTGTTACTACACTTGCGGAAACGATCGGAGCGATCAGCTTCATCCAGTATTTGGCAAACAGACCGAGAATACCTTCTATCAGACCGCCGATCAAAACGGCGCCCATGATCGCACCGTAACCATAATTGACTCCGATGTAACAGAAAATGGAAACAAAGGTAAAGCTGATTCCCATGACGATCGGAAGTCCGGAACCTACCCGCCCGATCGGGAATAGCTGGATCAGTGTACCGATCCCGGCGATGAGCATGGCACTTTGAATGAGCATGGCAAGTTTACTTCCGGAGACACCGCTGGCTCCTGCAACGATGATGATCGGTGCCATATTGGCAACAAACATGGCCAGGATATGCTGTAATCCAAATGGAATGGCACGGGAAACAGGCACCCTGCCATCTAACTGATAAATGTTTTCTACGCTTGTCGTATGTTTTGTACTCATGTGAGTTCCTCCCTTGTATTAGTTCTCTTACTGTTCCCGAAACGTGATGGTGCCGGATGCGGCATCCATGCTTTCTACAATGGCAAGCGACTCTAACGGATAGCCGAGGTTTCGGATCGTACGGCCACCCATCTGAAAGCCCTTTTCTACAGCAATACCGATGCCTTCTATGCTGGCTCCGGCTTCTGTAATGATCGAGATCAATCCCTGCAGGGCACATCCATTTGCCAAAAAGTCGTCAATGATCAGGACGTGATCGTTTGGGCTTAAAAACTTTTTGGATACGATCACCTGATTTTTGCATTTGTGGGTGAAGGATTCTACCTCTGCAACATACATATCTCCTTCAATATTGATGCTCTTTGACTTTTTCGCAAAGACCACCGGAACATCAAAATGTCTGGCTGCAATACAGGCGATGCCAATGCCGGATGCCTCGATCGTTAAGATCTTATTGATCGGTTTGTCATGAAAACGGCGTTTCCATTCCGCTCCCATTTCATCAAACAAATGAATATCCATCTGGTGGTTTAAAAAGCTGTCTACCTTTAATACATTTCCTTCCTTTACAATTCCGTCTTTTTGAATACGTTCTTCTAAAAAGTTCATCCTGTTTCCTGCCTTTCCTTCATACAAAATATCTCTGATTATAGCATGAACAAAAAGACGATGCCATGAAAAAATAGAAAAAACAAAATACGGTGATAAGAAAATTTCAAAATGCAGTGTTTCGTGCTATAATAGGCGCGGAAAATATGACAATATGGAAAGGTTGTTTCATGGAATATACAAAGGAACAAAAACAGGCAATTGCACACGACAAGGGGCCATTTCTCTGCCTTGCCGCTCCGGGCTCCGGAAAAACATCGGTGATCACAGAGCGCACCCGCTATCTGATCGAGCAGTATGGGATTCATCCCGGACAGATCTTAGTGATCACATTTACCAGAGCGGCTGCAAATGAAATGAAAGCACGGTTTGAAACTTTGATGGGAGGGGCGCACACCGCTGCGACCTTTGGCACTTTTCACTCCGTTTTTTTCTGGATCTTAAAACAGGCATATCACTACACACCTGCAAACATCATAAAGGAAGAGATCAAATATCAATACATCAGGGAGCTGGTGCAAAAGGAAGATCTCGATCTGTCGGACGAGGCGGATTTCATTCAGGAGATCTTAGCGGAGATTTCTCTTGTCAAAGGGGAAATGATGGAGGTTTCCAACTATTACAGCACCAGCTGCTCCGATGATGTGTTCCGGCGTATTTATGAAGGGTACTGCCGTCGGTGCCAGCAGGCCAATCTGATCGATTTTGATGATATGCAGAGCTATTGCTATACCTTATTAAAGGAACGTCCGGATATTTTAGCAATGTGGCAGAAGAAGTTTCGCTACATATTGATTGATGAGTTTCAGGACATCAATCAGTTACAGTACGAGATCGTGAAAATGCTTGCCAGACCGGAGGATAATCTGTTTATTGTCGGGGACGATGACCAGTCGATCTATCGGTTCCGTGGGGCAAGACCGGAGATCATGCTTCATTTTACAGATGATTATCCAAATGCCAAAAAGGTACTTCTTGGAGTCAATTACCGCTCCAGCGAGGAGATCATGGCTGCTGCCGGTCGCGTGATCATCAATAATAAGGAACGTTACGAAAAAGAAGTGGTGGCAAACAGTGGCAGTGGGGAAGAGGTGTCTGTGCTGCGTTTTGATACACAGAAGCAGGAGCATCTCGATCTGATCGAAAAGATCAAGCAGTACAATGCCGCCGGCATGCTCTATAAGGATATGGCGGTATTATTCCGCACGAATCTGCAGCCACGTATGCTCACCGAGCGGCTGCATCAGTATAACATTCCGTTTTGCATGAAGGACGGGATGTTTAATCTTTATGACCACTGGATCTGTGTCAATATTTTAAACTATATCCGGATGGGGTTAGGTGATATGCGCCGCTCATTGTTTTTGACCGTGATGAACCGCCCGAACCGTTATATCAGCCGGGATCTGCTGGACCAGGATATTGTGGATTTTGAGCGGCTGAAAATGAAAGTGGCAAATCGTGACTGGATGGTAGAACGTCTGGAGAACTTTGCCGGACAGATCAGTCTGCTAAAGAAGATGGCTCCCTATGCTGCAGTCAATTACATCAGAAAAGGCATCGGGTACGATGATTATATCAGAGAATATGCGAAAGAACGCCGCATGAATGAGGAAGAATTGTTTGATATATTGGAAGAGGTGCAGGAGTCGGCAAAAGAGTATCGTACCTATGAAGACTGGTTTTTACATATGCAGGAATACAAAGAACAGTTAAAAGCATCCAGACATTTAACGGATAAAGAGGATGCGGTGGTGTTAAGCACCATGCATCAGAGCAAGGGACTGGAATATGATGCCGTATTTATTATGGATGCCTGTGAGGGGATCACTCCACACAAAAAGGCAGTAAAGGAAGAGGAGATCGAGGAAGAACGCCGGATGTTTTATGTGGCAATGACGAGGGCAAAACAGCATCTGACGATCTATGTGGTCAACAAGATCTTTAACAAAACAGCGACCGCCTCCCGCTTTGTCAGTGAATTGGAATACGACCGCCGCTGCTTTACGGTAGGACGTGATGTTATTCATAAGATTTATGGAGAGGGAACGATCACGTATGCAGATGCCAAGCGTGTCAGCATTTATTTTAAGGAGAGCGGGGAGACCAAAACGTTTCACCTTGCGTATGCGTTGGAGAATGGATATCTTGCCCTCTCATAAAACCAAAACTGTTCTTGCTTTTTGCGGTAGTCTTGTTGTACAGTAAGAGAGAATGATGTCGAATAGTTGGATGTGAAGGAAGAAGTCATATGGTATTTAGTAGTGTCGTATTTTTATTTCTGTTTTTGCCGATCGTATTGCTTGCCTATTTTGCAGTAAAAGGAAAGGCACGTAACCTGGTACTGGTGATCGCAAGTCTCTTTTTTTATGCGTGGGGAGAGCCGGTATATTTGTTTTTGATGATCTTTTCCATTCTGTTTTCCTACGGGATGGGACGTTTGATCGACCGGAAAAAGAAGGAGAACGATCCGGGAGCGGCCAAGCTTTGGCTGATATGCAGTATTTTCGTACATATCGGTCTGCTTGTAGTTTTTAAATATACGGATTTTCTATTGGAAAATGCGAACCATCTGTTTCATACCCACCTTCCGCTGGCCAATATCGCACTGCCTATCGGTATTTCCTTTTACACGTTCCAGATCTTATCGTATGTGATCGATGTGTATGCCGGAAAGGTTGCCGTGCAGAAAAATGTGATCCATTTAGCTGCTTATGTATCCTTGTTTCCACAGTTGATCGCCGGCCCGATCGTCCGATATGAGACAGTGGAAAAGGAGCTTGCCCACCGGGTGGAGAGTATTGATGAATTTGCACTCGGCGCACGTCGTTTTATTGTGGGACTTGGAAAAAAGGTGCTGATCGCCAATACGATCGGACAGCTTTATGATACCGTACATGCCCTGCCGGATGACCAGCAGTCTGTGTTACTCTTATGGCTGGCGGCAGTTTCTTATACCTTCCAGATCTACTATGATTTTTCGGGTTATTCTGATATGGCGATCGGACTGGGCCGCATGTTTGGATTTCATTTTCTGGAGAACTTTAACTATCCGTACATGTCGGCAAGCATTACAGAATTCTGGCGCAGATGGCATATTTCCTTAAGCTCGTGGTTCCGTGACTATGTGTACATCCCCCTCGGTGGAAACCGGGCAGGAAAATGGAAGCAGTACCGCAATATCATCATTGTATGGCTGCTGACCGGAATCTGGCATGGGGCACAGTGGACATTTGTCGGATGGGGACTTTATTTCTGCGTATGGCTGATCCTGGAAAAAGTATGTCTGCTAAAATTGCTTCAAAAGCTACCAAAGTTTGTAGGACGGATTTATGCCATGGTTCTGGTTGTCATCAGCTGGACGATGTTTGCAGCTTCGGATATGGGAGACTTTTTTCACAGTATAAAGGGCATGTTTGGATGCGCTTCCCTTGCATTTGTAAATGAGAATGCGCTCTATTATCTGACTTCCTATGCGATCCTGTTTATCGTGGCGGCGGTCGGTGCGACCAATGTGCCGAAAAATCTGGCAGACTTTTTCTTTGCAACAGGGAAACGGGAACGTTCCGTATTTTTTGGCGGAGTGCAGATCGTGCTGCTCTTTGGACTGTTTTTCCTCTGTGTTGCGTATCTGGTCAGTGCCAGCTTTAATCCGTTTTTATATTTCCGATTCTGATGAAAGGGGACTTCTGATATGAAAAACAGAGTAATTGCATTTTTCTTTCTAACAATACTTGTCTCCTTTTTGACCGCATCTCTTTTGCTGCGTCCAAGACAGTATTCTGCTATGGAAAACCGTTATTTAAAGCAGGCTCCAAAGCTAACGCTTTCTTCCATCAAGGATGGTACATATATGGATGAGGTGGAGGAATACATGGCAGATCAGATCGCAGGAAAGGATCTGTTTATTGTAGCAAAGACCACGATGGAAAAATGGATGAATAAAAAGGAAAGCGGCGGTGTTTACTTTGGAAAGAACGGCCGCTATATCAAAAAATATGAACCGGATGAAGAAACATTGCAAAAGAACATCCAGTTTGTAGATGCCTTTGCAAAAGAGATCAAGGGACAGACCCGTGTCACGTTCCTGCTTGCACCGAATGTACAGAGCATATATCCGGAGGAGCTTCCATCTCATGTCGTGATGTCGTCTGCCAAAAAGGACAGAGAAAAGGTAGAAAATGGAATAAAGAATGCGAAGCTGGTAGACCCAACCTCACTTCTGACGGCACACAAAGAGGAATACATTTATTTTAAAACCGATCATCACTGGACGATGCGGGGCGCATACTATGGTTACAAGGCACTGTTAAAGGCATGGAATGAGACGCCGCATCCGTTGTCCTTTTACGAGGAGAGCAGCAAGAGTGATTCCTTTTTGGGCTCCCTTTACTCCAAGGCACCGCTTTCCATAAAAAAGAAGGACTCCATTGAAGTCTTTACGAATTTATTTGGGGCTTACCGGGTGACGTTCGAGGATGGCAGTCATATCAATTCCTTGTTTGTTCCGTCCAGACTTTATACGAAGGACAAATACACCTATTTCTTAGATGGCAATCATCCGTTTTTAACGATCAGGAGCAATGCAGGCACAGGCAAAAAGGCATTGGTGCTTAAAGATTCCTATAGCCATGCTCTGCTTCCATTTTTAGCAGATCACTATGATACGATCGAGGTATGTGACCTTCGTTATTACAAGGAAGATTTAAAAAAGAAGATCAAAGATGAGGGATATGATGATGTGATACTGCTTTACAACATGGACTTTTTCAGTACGGATGACAATTTTATCTGGCTGAAATAAGGGCAGTGACAAGCAAAGAAAAAAGTAGTATATTAGGTGGTATGAAGTGACATGGTTAGGAGGACAATAAAATGAAGATGCAGGAATATGAAGGATATACCTATGTGGACGGCGGGGTATGTGCGGCAAAGGGATTTGTGGCAAACGGCGTCAATTGCGGATTGAATCCGGACAAAAAGAAAAATGATCTCTGCTTAGTATATAGTGAAGCCCCTTGTGCGGCAGCAGCCGTATATACGACCAATAAGGTGAAGGGTGCTCCGATCCTTGTGACAAAGGAGAACTTAAAACGATCCGGCAATCGGGCAAAGGCAATCGTAGCCAATTCCAAAAATGCCAACACCTGTAATGCCAACGGCCTAGAGATTGCCAATGGTGTCTGTGAGCTTGTGGCAGAGACACTTAAGATCAAACCGGAGGAAGTGATCGTTGCATCGACCGGAGTGATCGGACAGCCGATGTCTATGGATCCATTTGCGGCATCTATGAAAACGCTGGCGGACGGTCTTTGTGTAGAAGGACACAAAAAGGCAGCCAATGCGATCATGACAACGGATACTGTTCCGAAGGAGGTTGCAGTTTCCTTTACGATTAGTGGCTGTACCTGTCATTTGGGCGGTATGGCAAAGGGAAGCGGAATGATCCATCCAAACATGGCAACAACGCTTAATTTTGTCACATCAGACGTGGCGATTTCCGAAGAACTGATCCAGAAAGCATTATCTGAGATTGTAAAGGTAACCTATAACTGTCTGACGATCGACGGAGATACTTCCACCAACGATATGGTGAGTGTGATGGCAAATGGCCTTAGCGGAAATGCCAAGATCACGGAGGAAGGTTCCGATTATGAAATATTTAAACAGGCTCTTTACATTGTAATGAGCAATATGACCCGGATGCTGGCAAAGGATGGAGAAGGTGCCAGCAAGCTTTTAGAGGTAGAAGTGAGCGGGGCAAAGGATCTGGAGAGTGCGATCACGGTAGCGAAAAGTGTGGCGGGTTCTATGCTTTATAAGTGTGCAATCTTCGGAGAGGATGCCAACTGGGGACGCGTGCTCTGTGCGATTGGTTATGCTCCGGCAGAATTTGATATCAATCTGGTTTCCGTATCATTGGAATCAGAAGCAGGCAGTGTATTAGTCTGTGAACATGGAGCCGGTGTTGCATTTTCGGAGGAAGAAGCTGCAAAGATCCTGGCAGAGGAAGAGATCGTAACAAAGATCGATCTGCATCAGGGAGAGGCAGCGGCAAAAGCATGGGGCTGTGATCTGACCTATGATTATGTTAAGATCAATGGCGATTATAGAAGTTAAAGATAAGGAGAAAAGACATGAAAAAATGGATGATGATGGTACTGCTTGTTGGTCTGCTGGCTTTATCAGCCGGATGTGGAAAGCAGGACGGTATCCCGGAAAAGGAAGATGTTCTTTCCGGAAATACTACAGAGGAAACAACAGAGAAAACAACGCAGGAAAAACAAAAAGCCAGTGATGGCTCCACCATGGATATGACCGGGGTGACAAAGGCAGATACGATCGATGGATTTGACCAGATGGCTGAGCCGAAAGAGGGCGAGACGATCGCTACGATCTCGGTAAAAGATTATGGTGATATTACAGTGAAATTTTTCGATAAGATCGCACCATATGGAGTGAAGAATTTTGTGACACATGCCAAAGAAGGCTACTATGATGGACTGACGTTCCACCGTGTGATCAATGATTTCATGATCCAGGGCGGTGATCCGGAAGGTAGTGGTATCGGTGGCGAGAGTATCTGGGGTGAGCCATTCTACAATGAAATCTCTGAGCAGGCGATGGTGCTCCGCGGTTCTTTATGCTACGCCAATTCCGGAGTAGACCCAAGTAACGGCAGCCAGTTCTTCATTACACAGATGGCAAAGGTTACAGAAGAGGACATGAATAATTACGAAAAGAACGGATATACCTTCACTGATGAGCAGAAAAAAGCATATGAGCAGTACGGTGGTGCGCCATGGCTGCAGGGAAGCTATACGGTATTTGGACAGGTGATCGATGGAATGGATATTGTAGATCAGATCGCAACAGTGGAAACGGATGAAAATGATATGCCGAAAGAGGCAGTCACCATTTCCTCAATTAAGGTGAGTGAATACAAAGCCAAATAAAAGGTACCCAGAGAAGGATTGATAAGCCCAGGATTCCTACGGGATCTTGGGCTTTTTGTAAAGGAGGAAATGGATGCTTACCATCTATTTAAAAAATAATAGTGATACCCCCTATTATGAACAGATCTATCAGTATATCAGAGAAGAGATCAAAGCGGGGCGGATTGCCTGTCATGAAAAACTGCCATCCAGCCGAAAGCTATCCGAGCATCTTTCTGTCAGCCGCAGTACGGTCGATATGGCATATGCCCAGCTTGTGGCGGAAGGCTATGTGGAGGCGAAGGAAAAGAGTGGCTATTATGCCAGCAATATTGAGGAACTGCTGCGCATTGTTCCGGTTGCCTATCCGAAGAATAAAGAAGAGCAGATACGGGAAGAAGTGGTCACCTATGATTTTTCCCCGACAGGAGCGGATGCCCTTAATTTTCCGGACACCTACTGGAGAAAGCTCTCTAAGGAGTGCATCAATTATGATGATGGTACATTATTTCAAAGCAGTGAACCGCAAGGAGATTTTGGTCTGCGCCAGGAGCTATCCAATTATCTGCGGCAAAATCGTGGGGTATATGCAAAACCGGAAAATATTGTGATTGGAGCCGGAAGCCAGTATTTGATGATGCTGTTGCTTCGCCTGCTGGGAGAAAAAAGTTATATTGCAATGGAAAATCCGGCATATCGTTCCAGTTATGACACGATCACGTCACTCGGAAGAAAAGTAGCTCCGATCGCGGTCGATGAAAATGGATTGTCGGTCGATCAATTGATCGAAAGCGAAGCAAATATTGCCTATGTGACACCGTCACACCAATTTCCGCTTGGTATGGTCATGCCAGCCAGCCGGCGCACACAATTGTTAAACTGGGCAAATTTTGAACCGTCCCGGTATATTATTGAAGATGACTACGACAGCGAATTCCGTTATCATGGACGTCCGATCCCGGCACTGCAAAGTATGGATCACGGCAAAAAGGTGATCTATTTTGGAAGCTTTTCAAAAGTAATCTCTCCGGCAATCCGAATGAGCTACATGGTACTTCCGGATCCGCTTCTTTACAACTACCGGCAGATGTTTAAGAGCTTCCCTTGTACGGTATCACGTCTGGATCAGTCGATCATGACCAAATTTCTGGCACAGGGATATTTTGAACGTCACTTAAACCGTTTGCGAAAACGTTATAAAACCAGACATGACATCCTGATGAGGGAATTGAAACGTTTTGGCGACCGGGTACGGTTAAGTGGATCCAATGCAGGATCGTATGTTGTACTCGAATGGCTTGGAAAAATGCCCGAGGAGGAACTTTTAAAGGCAGCAAAACAGCAGAAAATGAAGCTTTATCCGCTGTCTCGTTATATGATCGCACCATATTTTCGGATGTACCCGACCTTTTTGATGGGATTTGCCCAGTTGTCCGAGGAGGAGATTGCGGCGGCAGTGACGTTGTTGAAAGATGTGTGGCAATAATTGTTAGGGTAAAAAAATTGACAAGGGATCTGATTCCTAGTTATACTAGTTGTTGTTGATTTAGCGTGAAACAGTAATGGAGGAGTAACTATGTCAGATAAAGATGATTTAAATTTTAATGAAGTAGATGAGCAGGGAAATGAGCTTTTTGATGAGAATAGCAAAAAAGAAGAGAATGATGATGACAAGGACGGCTATGAGGAGTATTGTTATCTGTGCCATCGCCCGCAAAGCATTGCCGGACGCCTGATACATATGCCAAATGATATCTGTATCTGTCAGGATTGTATGCAGAAAACATTTGATGGGTTAGCAGGTGGCAACATCCAGTTTATGGATATGAGCAATTTTGATCTGTCGAGGCTTTCCGATATGGGGATGGGAAAAACTCCGAAGGTAAAACCACAAAAGCAGAAGAAAAAGAAAGAAAAAGAACCGGAGCTTACTCTTTCTAATATTCCTTCTCCACACAAGATCAAAGCAATGTTAGATGAGTATGTGATCGGGCAGGATTATGCAAAAAAGGTGATCTCAGTTGCTGTTTACAACCACTATAAAAGAGTCATTACCAACACGATGGACGACATTGAGATCGATAAGTCCAACATGTTAATGATCGGACCGACCGGATGCGGCAAGACTTATCTTGTAAAAACACTGGCAAGGCTTTTAAATGTGCCGCTTGCGATCACGGATGCGACCTCTCTTACCGAAGCCGGATATATCGGCGATGATGTGGAGAGCGTGATCTCCAAGCTTTTAGCGGCGGCGGATAATGATGTGGAGCGGGCGCAGCAGGGGATCATTTTCATTGATGAGATTGACAAGATTGCGAAAAAGAAAAATACAAACAGCCGTGATGTCAGCGGAGAGTCGGTACAGCAGGGCTTATTAAAGCTGTTAGAGGGCAGTGAAGTGGAAGTTCCGGTCGGAGCAAGCTCCAAAAACGCGATGGTGCCGCTTACCACAGTTGATACAAGAAATATTTTATTTATCTGTGGTGGTGCATTTCCTGATCTGGAAGAGATTATTAAGAAACGTCTTCTGAAAAATTCCACGATGGGATTTAATGCGGAATTAAAAGACCAGTTTGATGATGAGGATGTTTTGGAAGAGGTGACGGTGGAAGATTTAAGAACTTACGGTATGATCCCGGAGTTTATCGGACGACTGCCGATCATTTATACATTGAAGCATCTTGATAAGGATGCCTTTGTCAAGATTTTAAAGGAGCCGAAAAATGCGATCTTAAAGCAGTACCAGAAGCTTCTGGCATTGGATGAAGTAGATCTTCAGTTTGATGACAGCGCGCTTGAGGCGATTGCAGAGCAGGCGGTGAAGAAAGATACCGGAGCGCGTGCGCTTCGTGCGATCATTGAAAAATTTATGCTGGATATCATGTATCAGATCCCACGGGATGAAAACATCGGAAGAGTGACTATTACGAAGGATTACATTGAGGGAAAAGGAGTTCCGATCATTGAGATGCGGGGAACCAAAGTGCCAAAGCTGGAACAGTGATCAAAATTTCCGGTTTGCAAAATTTTGGAAATTTGTTCACAGAATAGTGACATTTGTATTTTACTATCAGTAAAGGTTAGGAAAACATGTTCTGCAAATGCAGGGCAAAAAGGAGGATATTATGATTGTAGTAGAAGACTTAGTTAAGAACTATGGCAAGTTTGAAGCGGTCAAAGGTCTTAGCTTACATGTGGAAGAAGGCCAGGTAGTTGGTCTGCTCGGTCCGAATGGAGCTGGTAAGTCCACCACAATGAATATCATTACCGGATACATCAGTGCCACGAGTGGTTCTGTAAAGATTGACGGCCATGATATTATGACAGAGCCAAAAGAGGCAAAACGTGCCATTGGTTATCTGCCGGAGATTCCGCCGCTTTATACGGATATGACGGTACTGTCTTATCTGAAGTTTGTGGCAGAATTAAAAGGTGTGGCGAAAAAAGAGCGTCCGGAAGAGGTAAAACGGGTGATGAAGATCACCAAGATCACGGATCGCGCCCGGCGTATTATCAGTAAGCTTTCCAAAGGATACCGCCAAAGAGTGGGCCTTGCAGCAGCACTGCTTGGCAATCCTCCTATTTTAATCTTAGATGAGCCGACAGTAGGTTTAGATCCAAGTCAGGTGGTAGAGATCCGGGAATTGATCCGTGGATTATCAAAAGAACATACCGTTATTTTAAGCTCCCATATTTTATCAGAGGTTAGTGAGGTGTGTGATCACATCATCATTATCAACAAGGGAGTTGTAGTAGCAGAGGATACACCGGAGAATCTGTCCAAGAAGTACTCTAATCAGAGTCATGTGTCAATGGAGATCAAAGGAACAAAAGAGCAGATTGAAGCAGTATTGCAGAATATCGATTATGTGGATAGTTTCGATTTTGGTGAGCAGATCGACGATGTATTAGAAGTACATGTGCTGCTGAAAACAGATGAGGATAAGAACGATGACCTGTTCTATCTGTTTGCAGAAAAGAAAATGCCGGTTCGACGTATTTCAAGAGAGAGCTTATCGTTAGAGGAAGTCTTCTTAAAGCTCACCAATGACGAGGATGAGAAAGCATCTAAGCAGGATGCAGACGAGCAGACACCGGTTGCTGAGACTACAGAAGAGACAGCAGAGACAGATGCAGCCTCAGAAGAAAAGGAGGAAGAGTAATGTTAGCGATTTATAAAAAAGAAATGCAAGGTTATTTCACCTCTATGATTGCCTATTTATTTCTGGCTGCATTTGTGGTATTAGTTGGAATTTACTTTGTATATTATTGTGTGGGATATTCCCTCACAGATTTTACCGGATATGTACTTCCAAGTACCTGTACATGGTTAGGACTGTTAGTGCCGATCATCACGATGCGCCTTTGGTCTGAGGAGCGCAAACAAAAAACAGATCAGCTTCTTTTGACTTCTCCGATCAGCGTAATAAAGATTGTGATCGGAAAATATCTTGCGGTACTTAGTTTATTTGTGATCGCATTGGTGATCATCATGCTCTATCCGTTTATGCTTCACTTTTATGGTGATGTAGAGTGGACGACGGTTGCATTGGGAATGTTTGGTTACTTTTTAGTAGGAGCTGCTCTGATCGCAGTTGGTTTCTTTATCTCTTCCTTGACGGAGAATCAGATCGTATCTGCGGTTGTGACGGCTGTATTGATCTTTGCTTCTTTTTTCCTGAATAACATTTCAAACAATCTTCCGGGAAGAGCAAGATACAGCATTATCTTTTATGCCTGTGTAGTTGTTGCAGTGATGATACTGTTTTATGTTTCCACAAAAAAGGTGCTGCCTTCTGTGGTTTCTGGTATCGTTGGAGCAGGCGCAATCGCATTAGTATATTTTATCAAACCATCCATGTATGATGATGGGCTTTCCAAAGTGATCGACTGGTTCTCCATGATGGAGCGTTACACGAATTCCTTCATCAATGGACTTTTAGATGTCAGTGCAGTGGTATACTATCTGTCATTTGCAGGTGTATTTCTGTTTTTAACAGTACACATGATTGAAAAGAAAAGATGGAATTAAAGGAGGGTAAGATTGTGGCGAACAAAGAACAGAATAATGAAAATGAAATAACGAAAGACACGAAATCTACCCAGACAGAACCTGTGGTGGAAGTTGTAGAGGAAAAGAAAGACAAAAAAGAGAAAAAGGATCTTACCATATCACAGCGCAAAGTGCGTCATGGCATCCTTTCCACAGTAGCAGTTGTAGTAGTGATCGCAGCAGTGATCATCCTGAATGTATTTTTATCATCTAAAAACTGGAGCATTGATCTGACTTCTTCCAAGCTTTATACACTTTCAGATGCAACGGAGAAGATGTTGGATACCTTGAAGAAGGATACGAAGATCACGGTCTACTTCTTAAATGCAAAAGGAAATACCAACAGTGTTTACACTAATATCTTAGATCAGTTTGAAAATGCCAGCAAATATGTAAACGTAGAATATAAAGACTTAGAGCTTTATCCGGACTTTGCATCGAAATACATTACGGATGGTTCAACCGCAGCAGAGAATGATATGATCGTGGTAGGAAATGACAGAAGTCGTTATGTTAGCAGTAGTGATTATGTTTCCTATGATTATGGCGAGGATGGAAGTGCATCTACTACAGTCAATCTGGAATCAAAACTGGTTTCGGCCATTGATTATTGTATGACGGGAGAAGCGACCAAAGTATACACACTGACCGGTCAGGGTGAAACAGATTTAAGTGACAATTTCCAAAGTGGATTAAGCAATGACAACTATGACATTGAATCGTTAGATGTTGTTGTATCCGGAGGTATTCCAAAGGATTGTAAATTATTGATCATTAATTCTCCAACCAGTGATCTTTCCGATAGTCTGGTGGAGAATATCGAAGAATATATGGACAATGGTGGAAAACTTTTTGTCACTCTGAATCCAAATCAGACCTACGAGAAGTTAAATGCATTATTGCTCAAATATGGTGTGAAAGTCAATGAAGGTATTGTGGTAGAAAATGGTTCCGGTTATTACATGGGTAATTATCCAACCTACCTGCTGCCAACCTTAGCTTCTCATGATATTACCCAGCCAATCAGTTCCAAGAGCATGCATATCTTAGCTCCGGTCAGCAAGGGACTTAGCGCAGAAAAGGTAGATGGCTACACAGTAACAGATCTTTTGGTTACATCAAATGATTCCTTCTCCAAGGTAGATGTTTCTTCTGGCAGTGGAGAAAAAACAAAGGATGATATTGATGGTCCATTTGCCATTGCGCAGATAGTAACCAACAAGGATGACGAAGGTGTAGTATTTGTATCCGGTTCTTCCTCTATGGATGTATCAGATATTGATTCGGTGGTATCCGGTGCGAACTCAAGCTTTTACTGTAATGCAGTCAATTATATGACTGCACAGGAAAGTAAGATTGCAGTCAAATCTCCGACTGTTACGAATACGCATGCGGTATTTACTTCCTTTGCATCAAAGATGATCACGGCAATCGGTCTGATTGGTATTCCGGTACTTTTGATCGTGTTAGGAATTGTTGTGATCGTGGTACGGAAACGTTCCTAGGTCATTAAAAAGTATAAAAGCAGGTATGGTTCTTTGAGAAAGAGCGGTACTTGCTTTTTTTAATGGGTTTTGATAGACTGTTACTATTGTTTGCCATAGGCACAGACAGCAGAGGAAAGAAGGAGAAAACGCATGGCTGGTTCATCATTTGGAACGATCTTTCGGATCACAACATGGGGAGAATCTCATGGGAAAGGAATAGGAGTAGTTGTAGACGGGTGTCCGGCAGGACTTGCACTCACCGAAGAAGACATTCAGATATATTTAGACCGCAGAAAACCCGGTCAGAGCAAATATACTACAATGCGCAAGGAATCCGACCGGGTAGAGATCTTATCCGGCGTGTTTGAGGGAAGAACAACCGGAACTCCAATCTCAATGATCGTTTACAATGAAGATCAGAGATCAAAGGATTACAGCGAGATCGCATCCTATTATCGTCCGGGACATGCGGATTATACATTTGATCAAAAATATGGTTTCCGCGACTACCGGGGTGGCGGACGCTCCTCCGGCAGGGAAACGATCGCAAGAGTGGCGGCCGGAGCGATCGCAGCGAAGGTACTTTCAGAACTTGGGATTACGGTGTGCGCCTATACCAGTGCCATCGGGGACGTATCGATAAACGAAACGAATGTTACACTAGCGGAGCGTGATAACAATCCACTTTGTATGCCGGATCAGGAAGCAGCGCAAAAAGCACAGGCACTGCTCGATCAGAAAATGCAGGAAAAGGATTCCGTTGGCGGTATTGTGGAATGTGTCGTGGACGGTGTGATGCCGGGTATCGGCGAGACAGTATTTGACAAATTGGACGCTGAACTTGCCAAGGCGATTGTTTCCATCGGAGCAGTAAAGGGCTTTGAAGTGGGCGAAGGGATGGCTGCAGCGAAGCTTAGCGGAAGTGAAGATAATGATGGCTTTTATCAGGATGAGACAGGTCATGTTTTAAAACATACGAATCATGCCGGAGGTATTTTGGGCGGTATGAGTGATGGTTCCATGATCAGGATCAGAGCTGCATTTAAGGCAACCCCATCCATTGCGGCAACGCAGCAGACGATGAATCGTGAAGGAGATAACATCGAGATTTCCATCAAGGGAAGACACGATCCTGTCATTGTGCCGCGGGCGGTTGTTGTGGTAGAGGCAATGACAGCTATAACTGTGCTGGATGCCGTGTTAAAGAGCATGACGAGCCGGATGGATCGAATCAGGCATTTTTTTGGAAAGGATAGTGAAGCAAGTGACATATAAAATTGTAGGACAGGATGGGCGCGCCAAAAGTGCAGTGATGGAAACGGTGCATGGTACGATACAGACTCCTGTATTTATGAACGTAGGAACGATCGGTGCGATCAAAGGAGCGGTTTCTACGATGGATCTAAAGGAGATTGGAACACAGGTGGAGCTTTCCAACACTTACCACCTGCATGTGCGTCCGGGAGATGAAGTTGTTTATAAAATGGGGGGACTGCATAAATTTATGGTATGGGATCGTCCGATCCTTACGGATTCCGGTGGATTTCAAGTGTTTTCATTGGCGGGACTCAGAAAGATCAAAGAAGAGGGCGTTACCTTTCAGTCGCATGTGGATGGACGCCGCATTTTCATGGGACCGGAGGAAAGTATGCAGATCCAGTCACATCTGGGATCTACGATCGCGATGGCATTTGATGAGTGTCCCTCAAGCCGGGCCGATCGTACCTACATCAGAAATTCTGTGGATCGTACAACCAGATGGCTGGCACGATGTAAAACAGAGATGGCACGGTTGAATTCCCTTCCGGAAACGATCAATAAAGAGCAGCTGCTCTTTGGTATTAATCAGGGCGGTGTGTTTGAAGATATTCGTGTGGATCATGCAAAGACGATCGCTGCCATGGACATGGATGGATATGCCATAGGAGGACTGGCTGTTGGGGAAACGCACGAGGAAATGTATCGCATTTTAGATGAGGTTGTGCCGCATTTGCCGAAAAACAAACCAACGTATTTAATGGGAGTGGGAACTCCGGCCAATATTTTAGAAGCGGTAGAGCGAGGTGTGGATTTCTTTGACTGTGTATATCCAAGCCGTAACGGACGACATGGCCATGTTTATACCAATGAAGGAAAACGCAATCTCTTTAATGCCAAATATGAACTGGATGAGCGTCCGATCGAAGAAGGATGTCAGTGTCCGGCGTGTAAGCATTACAGCAGAGCCTATATCCGCCATCTGTTAAAGGCAAAAGAGATGCTTGGCATGCGGCTTTGTGTACTCCATAATCTTTATTTTTATAATCACATGATGGAGGAAATCCGGGAGGCGATCCGCGAAAATCGCTATCAGGAGTACAAGAAGCAGAAGCTTATGGGAATGCAGCAAAAGTAAGCTTGTGTAGAAATGGTGAAATGAAGGAAGAAGTACTTGACGTTTGGGTGGAAAAAAAGTAAAATTTACCCTAGATTATGATATAAAGGAGAAAGTAATATGTTAAATATGTATTTGACAGCAGCAAAGAGTGCAGGCGGCAGTGGAATGACGATCGGCTGGATCGTGATCTATATTGTGATCATTGTTGCTATGTTTTATTTTATGGCGATCCGTCCACAGAAGAAACAGCAGCAGTCTATGCAGGAGATGAACAATGCATTGGAAAAGGGAGACAGCATTATCACAACCAGTGGTTTTTATGGTGTTGTCATTGATATTCAGGATGATGTGGTTGTCGTAGAATTTGGAAGCAACAAGAACTGTCGCATTCCAATGAGAAAGACTGCAATTCAGACGGTAGAGAAGCCGGATGGTACAACTATTTCCATGGAGCGGTAAAAGTGGGGACGTTGACATTTTTGTCAGCGTCTTTTTCTTAGCTGGTCATACCGCCAAGCATACCACTTACCAGGCATAGAACAAAAACCGTAAGATTGGTCGTAGACAGAGCAATGGTGTGGTTGACAAGCAGAGAGATCAGAAGAAGCAAGGCAATATAAAATGCCCCGAGGATCAGTCCCCAGAGAAAACGTTGCTGTTTCACCTGTTTTCCGAGCCGGAATGCGCCAAAGAAACAGGTAAGGATATAGATGCAGATGATGGCAATGTTGGTGATCGCAGAGGTTAATTGAAACTGGTACACCAAAAAGGTGAGCAGCAGGAGAAAAATAATGGTAGCTGCATAGGAAAGCAATAGGCATTTGAGAGTTTCTAATAGTTTACCTTTTTGTGTCATAATATACCTCCCGGTCGTGGCTGGTGTTGCTGTCTTTGTGGAGCATCTGCTATACTGTATGAGACGATCCGGAAAATTATGATAAAAACATTTATATAGAGCGAAGGAGAAGAAAAATGAAGCATATTATTTCATGTGAACAATTTGATCGTGCGTATCTGGAGCATTTGTTTTCGATTGCAGATGATATGAATACCCATCCGGAAAAATATGAGGAAAGCTTAAAAGGAAAAGTGATCGCTACGATGTTCTTTGAGCCAAGCACCCGTACCCGACTTTCCTTTGAATCGGCAATCTTACGTCTGGGAGCTAAGAATATCAGCACGGAGAATGCGAAAGAGGCATCCTCTGCGACCAAGGGAGAAACATTAGAGGATACGATCCGGGTGATCAGTGGCTATACGGACGGAATTGTCATGCGTCATTTCGATAAGGATGCGGCACAGCGTGCTGCTGCGGTTTCCACGGTGCCGATCTTTAACGCAGGGAGTGGAAGTGGTTCCCACCCGACCCAGTCATTGCTGGATGTTTATACGATGCACAAATGCGGCAAAAAATTTGACCATATATCTGTAGCAATGGTGGGTGATCTTTTGTTTGGACGTACGGTGCATTCTCTGATCAAACTGCTTACGGTATTTGACCATGTGATCATCTACGGACTTTCTACGCCACATTTTGCTCTGCCAAAGGAATATGTAGAGTATCTGCACCATTTTGGTGCGACGTATATTCCATGCAGCAGTTTTGAAGATCTGCCGGAGGATATTGATGTGATCTACAGCACCCGTACCCAGCTGGAGCGGTTTACGGAGAGTGATCTGGCAACGAAGGAGTTTATTGTTGATAAAAATGTCATGAGCCGTTTTTCAAAAGATACGATCCTGTTGCATCCATTGCCAAGGAATGCAGAGATCGCACCGGAGGTAGACGACGATCCACGGGCAAAATATTTTGAACAGGCACATAATGGCATGTGGATCCGTATGGCATTGTTATATGATACGATTCTGCATCAGTAAATTCTAATTGCAAAGGTGACGCAAAGATTGTAAAAAAATACTTTTCAGATATTTTTTGATGTGCTATAATGTTGGAAGTTAGAATTAAGGAGGCGCAAATATGAAACGCATTAAGACATTAACAACCAAGACGTTAAAGAATACGATGGCAAAAGGCGGATGCGGCGAGTGCCAGACTTCCTGCCAGTCTGCATGCAAGACTTCATGTACCGTTGGTAACCAGACTTGCGAGACTCAGAAGTAATTGCATACGAAATGTGATGTAAGAGAAAGGCTATTCATAGCATTGAATAGCCTTTTATATTGTTTGGAATATAAGGAGTAAAAGATGATACATCAGTATAAGAATAATGGATACAATATTGTTCTTGATGTTTGCAGTGGCTCCGTTCATGTAGTTGATGATGTGGTATACGATGTACTGGCTCGTTACAGTGAGGCATACGAAACGCTCTGTGAGTCAGAGGATGCATCTTGTGCAAAAAACTGTGACAGTTGTCAGGTGAAACTTCCGGAGAAAGTCAGACAGCAGATCGTGGATGCCTGCAGTGAGGCGTATCCGCGTGCAGATGTTGAAGAAGCGATGGAGGAGATTGAGGAACTCAAGGAGCAGGGCCTGTTATTTGCTCCGGATGAGTACCGGGACTACGTCATTGATTTTAAGAAACGTAAGACTGTTGTAAAAGCACTTTGCCTTCACATTGCCCATGATTGTAATCTGGGCTGCCGCTACTGCTTTGCGGAAGAAGGGGAGTACCATGGAAGACGGGCACTCATGTCCTTTGAAGTGGGAAAAAAGGCACTTGATTTCTTAGTTGCCAACTCTGGTAACCGCAGAAACCTCGAAGTGGATTTCTTTGGCGGAGAGCCGACGATGAACTGGGAAGTAGTCAAACAGCTTGTAGAATATGGACGGTCCATTGAAAAAGAACATGACAAAAATTTCAGATTTACCTTGACGACGAATGGAATTTTACTAAATGAAGAAATGATGGAATTTGCCAACCGCGAAATGGCAAATGTAGTATTATCCATTGATGGAAGAAAAGAGATCAATGACTACATGCGTCCGACCAGAAACGGAAAGAGCAGCTATGACATCATCCTTCCAAAGTTTCAGGAATTTGCTGCGTTAAGAAATCAGACCAATTATTATGTGCGTGGAACATTTACCCACCACAATCTGGATTTTTCAAAGGATGTTTTACATCTGGCAGATCTTGGGTTTAAGCAGATCTCTGTGGAACCGGTGGTGGCCGGTCCGGAAGCAGATTATGCGATACGCGAAGAAGATCTTGACCAGTTAAAAGAGGAATACGACAAATTGGCGGCAGAGATGGTAGCACGGCAGAAAGAGGGGAATGGATTTAATTTCTTCCACTTTATGATCGATCTCAATCAGGGACCGTGTGTTGCCAAACGATTGTCAGGATGTGGATCAGGCACAGAATATCTGGCTGTGACACCTTGGGGAGATCTGTATCCGTGTCATCAGTTTGTGGGAGAAGAGGACTTCTTAATGGGAAATGTTGATGACGGCATCACCAAAGAAGCTATCCGGGATGAATTTAAACTTTGCAATGTATATGCAAAGGATAAATGTAGAAAATGCTTTGCGAGATTTTACTGCAGCGGCGGCTGTGCCGCAAATTCCTACAATTTTCATGGGGATATCAATGATACCTATGAAGTAGGATGCGAGCTGGAACGCAAGCGGGTAGAATGTGCAATCATGATTAAAGCCGCTTTGGCGGAAGAAAAGGAGAGTTAAACATGAAGAATCAGAAAACGAAAAGCATATTGATCATTTTATGCTTCATCATCCTTTCTGTGTTTGCAGGTTTCATTATTCTTCAGGGACTTGGCAAGCAGCACAAAGGAACAGCTTCCCACATTAAACTGGGATTGGATCTGGCAGGTGGTGTCAGCATTACCTATCAGGTAAAAGAGGACAATCCGACAGATACCGAGATCAATGATACGATTGCGAAGATCCAGGAGCGTGTACAGGAGTACAGCACTGAGTCAAACGTATATAAGGTAGGAAGCAACCGTATTCAGGTGGAGATTCCGGGCGAGACAGATGCAAACAAAGTATTAGAGGATCTTGGTAAACCGGGTTCTTTGGTATTCCAGTTAGCAGATGGTACACAGGTAGTGACCGGATCTGATATTACCAGTGCGGAGGCCAATACACAGACTGACAGCACCACCGGTGTGAAAGAAAATGTCGTAGAATTAGAGTTTAACAAAGATGGCGCAAAGAAGTTCGGTGATGCTACAAGTGCAAACATCGGCAAACAGATCTACATCATTTATGATGGTGAAGTTATCAGTGCCCCAACTGTTCAGGCAGCGATCACAGATGGTAAATGTGTGATCACCGGACAGGAGAGCTTGGATGAAGCAAAATCTTTAGCTACCTACATCCGTATCGGTGCACTTCCATTAGAGCTGGAAGAGATGAGTTCCCAGGTTGTAGCAGCACAGTTAGGTTCTGAGGCCGTTACTACCAGTTTAAAAGCAGGTGCCATTGGTCTTGTGATCATTTGTGTATTCATGATCGTAGTATACTTCTGGCCTGGATTCATTGCATCATTAGCACTGATCGCATACATCTTATTAACCTTACTGGCATTAAATGGATTTAATGTTACTTTGACACTTCCTGGTATGGCAGGTGTGATCTTAGGTATTGGTATGGCGGTGGATGCCAACGTCATCATCTTTACCCGTATCAAAGAGGAGATCCGTGATGGCAAGTCTGTAAAGACTGCATTAAATTCCGGATACAATAAAGCGTTATCTGCTATTTTAGATGGTAACATTACCACCTTGATCGCAGCAGCAGTATTATACTTAAAGGGCTCTGGTACAGTACGTGGATTTGCACAGACCTTAGCACTTAGTATTATCCTTTCCATGTTTACCGCATTAGTTATCACCAAGTGGCTATTGAATTCTTTCTACAGCGTAGGGGTACAGAAACCGGCATTATATGGTAAAGCAAAAGAGACCAAGGTATTTAACTATGTAAAACTCAGCAAGTTCTGTATCGTAATTTCCCTGTTAGTGATCGTGGTAGGTCTTGTGGCACTTCCAATGAACAAGAAAAAGACAGGAAGTACATTGAACTATGATCTGGACTTCGTCGGTGGTACGACGATGACACTGACACTGAAGAATGATATGACAGTCAAGGAAGCAGAAAAAATCGTAAAACCGGTAGTTGCCAAGGCTGCAGATATTTCAGAAGGTACGGTTCAGGTACAGGCAGTTAAGAATGCCAACCAGATCATTGTAAAGACAGAGCAGTTAAGTGTAGCACAGCGTGACGCCGTGCAGGATGCCTTAGAAAAGGATAAGGCGATCGAGCTGAAAAATGCGATCGAGACAGAGAATATCTCTGCAACGATCAGTAGTGAGACAAGAAGAGATGCCGTGATCGCCATCGTGATCGCAACGATCCTGATGCTGATCTATATTGCATTCCGATTCAAAGACTGGAAGTTTGGATGTTCTGCAGTATTGGCGCTGTGCCATGATGTATTAGTGGTATTCTGTCTGTACTCTGTAGGACAGTTGGTTGTAGGTGCAACCTTTATCGCATGTATGCTGACGATCGTAGGTTATTCGATCAATGCGACGATCATCATTTTCGACCGTATCCGTGAGAACTTAAGAAGCATGAGCATTGCTAAGGTTGGCTTAGATACGATTGTAAATACCAGTATTTCACAGACCTTTACAAGAACGATCAATACTTCTGTTACCACCTTTATCATGGTATTCATGTTATGGCTGATGGGAGCAAAATCATTAAATGAGTTTGCTGTTGCGCTGATGACAGGTATTGTGTGTGGTGCATACTCCTCTGTATGTATTACCGGTCCGGTATGGTATCTGTTTAAGAGAAAAGGTGTGAAGAAAGCAGAAGAAGCTGCAAAGGCAAAATTAGAGCGTCAGGCTGAGGCAAAAGCCAAAGCAAAGGCAGGTAAGGAAGCACAGAGTGCTGCCAAACCATCCGCTTCTGCAAAAAAATCCTCTTCTAAGAAAAAAGGCGGAAAAAAGAAACGCAAATAAGGAAGTAAAGGGATAGATCAGGGAGTTCCAGTCAATATTGATGGAACTCCCTTTTTTATAAGCCGGCCAAAAACGGCGGATGATACGGAGTGATTAAAATGCAGGAAATATGGACAGTATTTAATAAAGCGGCGGATTTTCATGCGCTGGCAGAACAACTAAAGGTAGACCCTGTACTGGTTCGGATCATGCGAAACCGTGATCTTACCACTTATGAGCAGATGGCACAGTATCTCGGAATGAGGACGAAAGAAGCGACAGAGGATCATTTGTTAAAGGACATGCAAAAAGCGGTAGACATCCTCCGGGAGAAATTATGTGAGGGAGCACGTATCCGCATTATTTCTGATTATGATGTAGATGGTATCTGCAGTAATTATGTACTTTATACCTGTTTGCAGGAGCTGCTTCGCGGTTTGGGAAAGGATGCATCACAGGTAGATTACGTGATCCCGCACCGGATCAGGGATGGATATGGGTTAAATGCAGAGCTGATCAAAAATGCACAGGAGGAAGGCGTGGATACGATCCTTACCTGTGACAATGGAATTGCTGCAGTAGAGGAGATCGCACTGGCGAAGAAGCTTCAGATGACAGTGATTGTCACAGATCACCATGAAGCACAGCAGGAGCTTCCGGATGCTGATGCGATCGTAGATCCTAAACAGCCGGGCTGTGGATACCCGTTTGTGGAAATTTGCGGGGCAGTAGTTGCCTTTAAAGTGATGAAGCAGCTTTATGTGGCGATGGGAAGAGAAGCGCAAGAGCTTGACTGGTTGTATCCTTATCTTGCTATGGCAACGGTCTGTGATGTCATGGTGTTGCAAAAGGAAAATCGTGATATTGTAAAACGGGGAATTTCCATGCTGCAAAAAAAGGTGAGGGAACGCACGTTAGAGCCTGGGCTGCTTGCTTTGATCGAAGTAAATCAGCTGGAGCCGGAACGCATCAATGCTTACAGCTTTGGGTTTACCCTCGGTCCGTGCTTAAATGCCATGGGGCGGCTTTCGTCTGCCAAGTGGGGGCTGAAACTGTTGTTGGAGACGGATGAGAAAAAGGCGGAACATCGGGCACAGCAGTTAAAAAGAATGAATGAGCTCCGGCAGGAGATGTCAAAGAAGAATGAGACGCTGGCAATCCACATAGCGGACAGTGAGTTGTACCGGCAGGATGCAGTCCTGGTATTGCATTTGCCTGACTGCCATGAAAGCATTGCAGGAATTGTGGCAGGACGTGTAAGAGAACATACTGGAAAACCGACGCTCCTTTTGACGAATACAAAGGAAAAGGGAATTGTCAAGGGATCCGGACGTTCTATTCCGGAATATGATATGTTTGCAGCACTGATGGAGAACAAAGACTGTTTCTTAAAGGTAGGAGGACATAAAATGGCAGCAGGCTTTACGTTGGAAGAGGCGAAACTTCCCCTGCTTCGGAAACGACTGAATGAAAGCGCAAATCTTTCTGAGGAAGATCTTGCAAGAAAATATGTGATCGATCTGAAAATGCCGGTAGAATATATCGGGGAAGCTTTCGTAAAACAGCTTTCTTTGCTGGAACCGACGGGAAATGGGAATTCCAGAGCCTTGTTTGCAGAAAAACATATGACACTGACTACTGTGAAGGTAGTAGGAAAACGGCAGAATGTACTGCGGTTAAATCTGCTTACACCAACCGGAAAGCACGTGAACGCGGTTTATTTTGGGGCGGAACCATTTGCTCTGTTTGAGACATTTCCTGAGCCGGTTGTTCGCCGGATAAAAGAAGCAGAGGCATCTGGCAGGCGACTGATGCTTCCGGTTTCCATTTTGTATCAGCCGACGTTAAATGAATATATGGGAAATGTTTCCGTGGAATTAAAACTAATCAGTGCGAAATATGAAGAATAATGGAGAAACACATTGAAAAAATCTTTTCATCTGTTAAAATAGAATAGGATGTTTAGAATTTCGATAGAAAAGAGGAACGAACATGAAAAAAGTGGAAGATTACGTGAGAACCATACCGGATTTTCCGGAAAAAGGAATTATGTTTCGCGATATCACAACGGTACTTTCCGATGCAGAGGGATTGCATCTTGCTATTGACGAGATGAAGCATCTGTTAGATAACGTGGAGTACGATGTCGTAGCAGGAACGGAATCCAGAGGATTTATTTTTGGTGTACCGATCGCTTATAGCTGCAACAAGCCATTTGTACCGATCCGTAAAAAGGGAAAGCTGCCATGTGAGACGGTGGAAGCAACCTATGATCTGGAATACGGACAGGCAACGATCGAGATGCATAAGGACTCTATCAAGCCGGGACAGAAAGTAGTATTGGTGGATGATCTTATTGCAACCGGAGGTACGATCGAAGCAGCGATCAAGCTGGTCGAAGAGTTAGGTGGAAAGGTAGTCAAGGTAATCTTTTTGATGGAGCTGGCAGGATTGAAAGGAAGAGAACGCTTAAAAGGATATGACGTTGCTTCTGTTATTTCTTATCCGGGCAAATAAAAGAAAACAGAGAATAAAAGCAGCGAGGTGATAGGATGGAAGAACCAACGAGCTTTGGAAGAAGCAGTCTGGAATTAGACGGAAAACATATAGAAAAGGACATCAGTACGCCTGCTGATTTTACAGATCCGGAGGAACTTTATCAGCGTTTGATCAATAGTGTGAGAATGTATCATCCGAATACAGATATCAGCATGATCGAGAAAGCCTATCATATTGCCAAAAAGGCGCATGAAGGGCAGAGACGGAAATCCGGAGAACCATATATCATTCATCCGCTTTGCGTAGCGATCATTTTGGCAGAGCTGGAGCTTGATAAAGAAACGATCGTGGCGGGTATCCTGCATGATGTCGTGGAAGATACCGTGATGACCAGAGAGGAACTTGCGCAGGAGTTTAATGAGGAGATTGCTCTTTTGGTAGATGGTGTCACAAAGTTGACACAACTGAATTTTGCGAACACCAAGGATGATATTCAGGCTGAGAATTTAAGAAAAATGTTTTTGGCAATGGCAAAGGATATCCGTGTCATTATCATAAAACTGGCGGATCGTCTGCACAATCTGCGTACGCTTCAGTATATGAAACCGGAAAAGCAGATTGAAAAGGCAAGGGAAACAATGGAGATCTATTCTCCGATCGCACACCGTCTTGGTATTTCTAAAGTTAAGATCGAACTTGATGATATTTCCTTAAAATATCTGCATCCGGAAGAGTACAAGGATCTGGATGATAAGATCGCATTGCGCAAAAATGAACGTGATGACTTTATTCGTACGATCGTATCGGAAGTAAGTAAACAGATGAAGGAAGCAGGCATTGATGCGGAAGTGGATGGGCGTGTCAAGCATTATTTCAGCATTTATAAGAAAATGCGCAACCAGCACAAAACACTGGATCAGATCTATGATCTGTTTGCGGTGCGTATCAAGGTGGAAACGGTCAAGGACTGCTATGCGGCACTGGGTGTGATCCATGAGAATTATACTCCGATTCCGGGGCGGTTTAAGGATTATATCGCAATGCCAAAGTCTAATATGTACCAGTCACTGCATACGACATTGATCGGACATAACGGACAGCCGTTTGAGATTCAGATCCGGACTTATGAAATGCACCGCACGGCAGAGTACGGTATTGCTGCTCATTGGAAATACAAAGAGAATTTAACCGGTACGACCAAGGATCAGGAGGAGGAGAAGTTAAGCTGGCTGCGCCAGATCTTAGAGTGGCAGCAGGAAGCCGAGAGCAATCATGAGTTTTTGAGCTTTGTAAAGACTGATCTGGATCTTTATGCTGAGCAGGTCTATTGCTTTACTCCGGATGGTGATGTGAAGAACCTGCCAAATGGTTCCACAACAGTCGATTTTGCATATAGTATTCACAGTGCGGTAGGAAATAAAATGGTAGGTGCCAGAGTCAACGGACAGCAGGTGCCGATCGATTATATCCTGCAAAATGGTGACCGGGTGGAGATTGTGACCTCTCAGAATGCCAAGGGACCAAGTCGTGATTGGTTAAAGATCGTAAAGAGTTCACAGGCAAAGAATAAGATCAACCAGTGGTTTAAAAAAGAATTTAAAGAAGAAAATATTGTACGCGGAAAAGAACTGTTGCATGAATACTGCAAGACAAAGGGCTTAGAACTTTCCAAGTATCTTCAGCCACAGTACAAGGAAAGAGTACAGATCAAGTATGGTTTTCATGACTGGGACTCTGCACTGGCGGCCATCGGACACGGTGGATTAAAAGAAGGCCAGGTCATGAATAAGCTCATGGAGGAATACGAGAAAGAGCATCCAAAGCTGGTCAGCAACGAGGAGATTTTAGAGGAGCTTGGTGCTCCGTCGGCACAACCGAAAAAGGTACAGGGCAGCCGGAAAAACAGCATTGTGGTCAGAGGACTTCATGATGTTTCGGTTCGTTTCAGCCGCTGCTGCAACCCGGTTCCGGGAGATGAGATCGTGGGCTTTATTACCAGAGGCCGTGGTATTTCCCTGCACCGGACAGATTGTGTTAATCTGCTTGCAATGGATGAGATGGACCGGCAGCGTCTGATCGAGGCGGAATGGGATAAGAAAGAGCAGGATCAAAACGGAGAACGATTTGAAACTGAGATCACGCTTTATGCGTATACGCAGCAGAATCTGCTCATGAATATCACGAAGGTATTTACAGAGCGGGGGATTGATGTCATTTCGTTGAATGCCAGAAATGGTAAACAGGGAAAATCTACGTATTCCATTACCTTTGAAACAAGTGGTACATCAGAATTAAACAGTCTGATCACAAAGCTTCGTTCTCTGGATGGGATCATTGATATTGAACGAACAACAGGCTGATGGAAAGGAGTTTGTTATGAGACAACACATGATGCTTCTTACAGAACAGGTAGGTAATTTAGGAACCAACTGCTATTTGTTATGCAATAAGGATACCAAGGAAGCAGTTGTGATCGATCCGGGGGCAGAAGGGTATCTGATCCGGGATGTATTAGAGAATAACGGAATGCGTCCGGTTGCCATTTTATTGACACATGGGCACTATGATCACATTGATGGTGTGGCAGCATTGAAGGAGTCTTTTCACTCCTTAAAAACCTATGCCTGTTATGAAGAGCGGGAGACATTACAGAGCACAGAGCAGAATTTGAGTGAAACTTTTGGAAGACCATGTACGGTCAATGCAGATGAATTTTTGCATGATGGAGATAAACTGGAGTTTGCAGGAGCACATTTCCGCTGTATTCATACACCAGGACATACACCGGGCGGCATGAGCTTTTATGCGATCGAGGATGAGGTGCTTTTTTCCGGGGATACGCTGTTTGCAGGAAGCGTGGGAAGAACGGATTTTCCGGGCGGAGATGCCAAGGCATTGTTACATTCCATCCGGGTAAAATATGCTGATATCGGGGATTATGTAAAAGTATGTCCGGGACATGGACCAACAACGACGATGGAGATAGAACGGGCAGAGAACCCATATATGTAAGATTATGATTGGATTGATACAAAACGATGAACGGTACGATTATGATATCCGCACGCTGTTACAGGCGTTTTATGAGAATGAAAAGATCGTGCCGGCACGAGACAATACCAGAATGCAGCTTACGGTGACCTTTCAGGAAGAAGGGGAGCATCAGGCGGTATTTCAAACCGAAGATGGCAGCGTTATCAAACGGTCCTTTTCCGGGGATTACCGGGATAAAATGCTGACCAGAAACACAGTCAAGGAAGCTATTTACAGCATACTCTGCGAAGCCTGTGGACACACGCTGCCGTGGGGCACGCTGACGGGGATCCGTCCGGTTAAGATCATAACCGGATATCTGGAACAAGGATGCAGCGAACAGGAGGCACTTGCCCGTTTCAAAAAGGATTATGTGGCATCTGACCAGAAAGCAGAATTAAGCTTAGAGGTTGCAAAAAAAGAGCAGGAAATCTTAAAAGGAATTGATTATGACAGACAGTACAGTCTTTATATCGGGATTCCATTTTGCCCGTCAAGATGCCTTTATTGCTCGTTTACCTCGTATCCGCTGACCTTGTATGAGGAATATGTGGACACATATCTTTCGGCACTCTTTCGGGAGATTGACTTTGCAAAGGATGCCATGAAGGGACGGCATGTCAACAGCATTTATATTGGTGGCGGTACGCCGACATCGCTGACTGCCGGACAATTAAAACGGCTGCTTCATAAGATCGAGGCTTCCTTTGACCTCTCTTATATGCGGGAGTTTACTGTTGAGGCGGGGCGGCCGGACAGCATCACCAAAGACAAATTGGCAGCAATACTTGAAAGCCCGGCAACGAGGATCAGCATTAATCCGCAGACGATGAATGAGCAGACGTTGAAGCTGATCGGAAGAAATCATACCGTTGAGCAGGTAAAAGAAACCTTTTATCTGGCGAGAGAGATGGGATTTGACAACATTAACATGGATCTGATCATGGGGCTTTTAGGAGAAAATGAGCAGATGGTGGCACATACACTTTCTGAGATAGAAGTATTAAGTCCGGATAATCTAACGATCCATTCGCTGGCGATCAAACGAGCAGCCAACTTAAATACTAAGCGAGAAGAATACGAACATGTGGCTCGTGGAACAACGAACGAGATGCTTTTGATGGCAGACCGGACGGCAAGAACTCTCTCCATGAAACCGTATTATTTGTACCGACAGAAGAACATTCCCGGTAATTTTGAAAATGTGGGATATGCCCGTACGGGGAAGGAAGGAATCTACAACATTCTTATCATGGAAGAAAAGCAGACGATCCTTGCACTCGGAGCAGGAGCCGCCAGCAAGTATGTGTTTGGAAAGGGACAGCGTATTGAACGCACCGAGAATGTCAAAGATGTGAAGCTTTATGTAGAACGGATTGATGAGATGATCAAACGAAAATGTGATATGCTTGAGAGCATGTAGCAGGGAGGAATGATCCGTAGCATGGAACGAATTTGGAATCAAAATGTGGATAGTGAATTTGCAAAGGCGTTGACACACGGGATGCTGGTGAGCAATGTGGCATACTTAGTAAGTCAGGAACTGAATCTGTCGGAGGAGGAGTGTGCTATAGCGGCATTGGCCGGGATGGTACATGACATTGGAAAGATGCAGTTAAATTCCTATGTAAATCTGAATCCTGATCAGAAACAGTCAATGAGCATTGATGAGATCCGCTATGTGCGTACTCATCCAACGTTAGGATATGCTATCCTTACAGAGCAGGGATTTGATCCAAAGATCTGTGAGGCAGTGTTATATCACCATGAGAATTACGATGGAACCGGGTATCCGGCAAATCTGGCAGGAGAGAAGATCCCTTATCTTGCAAGGATTTTAAGAGTGTGCGATGTTTTTTCTGCACTGATCTCAGAACGGCCGTACCGGGAGGCATTTGATATAGATACTGCAGTGGAACTGATGATTGACGAGGTGCGTCATTTTGATATGCGTATTTTCCTGGCATTTCAAAGGGTGGTGCAGTCCAATGAGCTGATCTTTTCCATTGGCAAGCTTTCGATGTTTACCAGTGATGAGTTCCATTATGAATTTAATAAATCCGGCAATGAGCCGGTTGGAATAACCAGTTAAGAAAAGAATACAAATAGTAGGAGGATAAAAAAATGGCAGAATCTATGAGAGGCTTGAAACGAAGCCATAGATGTGCAGAATTGAGCAGGGCAAACGTAGGTGAGAAGGTTACCGTGATGGGATGGGTACAGAAATCCCGTAATACCGGTGGACTGATCTTTGTAGATTTAAGAGACCGCAGTGGACTATTGCAGATCACCTTCCATGAGGACAAGCTTGCAAAGGAAGATTTTGATAAGGCATACAAGCTTCGCGGCGAGTATGTGATCGCTGTAACCGGACAGGTAGTAGAGCGGGAAGGCGGCATCAATAAAAATTTAAAAACAGGAGAGATTGAAGTGATCGCAGATACCCTGCGTGTGCTTTCTGAAGCCGATACACCTCCATTCCCGATTGAGGCTAATTCCAAAACAAAGGAAGATATCCGCTTGAAATATCGTTATCTGGATCTGCGACGTCCGGATCTTCAGAAGAACCTGATGATGCGGAGCAAGGTTGCCGGAATTATCCGCCAGTTTTTAACAGAAGAGGGATTTTTAGAGATTGAAACTCCGGTACTTTGTAAGAGTACACCGGAGGGAGCAAGAGATTATCTCGTGCCAAGTCGTGTGCATCCGGGCAATTTCTATGCACTGCCACAGTCTCCACAGATCTTTAAACAGCTTTTGATGTGTTCCGGTTATGACCGTTATTTTCAGATTGCTAAATGTTTCCGTGACGAGGATCTTCGTGCAGATCGACAGCCGGAATTTACCCAGATCGATATGGAGCTTTCCTTTGTGGATGTGGACGATGTTATTGATGTGAATGAGCGGCTGATCGCAAAAGTATTTAAGGAAGTGCTGGATGTTGATGTAGAGCTTCCAATGAAACGCATGACATGGGCAGAGGCGATGCGCCGTTTTGGTTCTGATAAACCGGATACCCGTTTTGGTATGGAATTAAATGATGTGACAGAGGTTGTCAAGGATTGTGAGTTTGTTGTATTTAAGAGTGCCATTGAAAATGGCGGTTCGGTCCGCGGTATCAATGCGAAGGGACAGGGCGGCATGCCACGTAAGAAGATTGATTCTTTAGTAGATTTTGCGAAAGACTACGGTGCAAAAGGACTGGCATATATTGCGATCGGCGAGGACGGTACGAGAAAGTCATCCTTCGCTAAATTTATGAAAGACGAAGAGATGAATGCACTGGTAAATGCAATGCAGGGTGAGCCGGGCGATCTGCTTTTATTTGCAGCAGATAAAAATAAAACAGTATTTGCAGTGCTTGGAGCACTCCGGATCGAGCTTGCAAAGCGTATGGATCTGATCAATCCAAAGCAGTTTAACTTCCTCTGGGTAACTGAGTTCCCGATGTTTGAATATTCTGAGGAGCAGGGACGTTATCTGGCAATGCATCATCCATTTACAATGCCGATGGAAGAAGATCTTGCGTTATTAGATACAAAGGAGCCTTGGGAAGCCAGAGCAAAAGCGTACGACATTGTATTAAACGGCTGCGAGCTGGGTGGAGGCTCTGTCCGTATTTCCATGAACGATGTACAGGAGAAAATGTTTATCGCACTGGGATTTTCCAAAGAGGAAGCCTACGACCGTTTCGGTTTCCTTCTGAATGCGTTTAAATATGGTGTACCGCCACACGCAGGACTGGCATTTGGATTTGATCGTATGATCATGCTGATGACCGGATCAGAGAGCATCCGCGATGTGATTGCATTTCCGAAGGTAAAGGATGCGTCCGATCTTATGTCAGAGGCTCCGAATGTAGTAGAACCAAAGCAGTTAGAGGAATTATTCATTAAGCCGACCAAAGTAGAGAAAAATACCGATGAGGTACAGGAAGAATAGTAGCAGTCCTTGATATAGAATGAAATGCAGGTGATTTAAGATGGAAGAAAAAACGATAGATTACGATGCGATTGCACAGATTGGGACCGTTGATGTGATCATTCCGACCTATCATCCCGATGAAAAACTGGAGTCTTTGATCAAACGTCTTCATAAACAGACCATTAAGCCACGACATATCTATATTATGAATACGGAAGAGAATTTTTTTAAGAATAAGGAAGTCAATCACTATGAAGACATTACGGTGCATCATATTTCCAAATATGAATTTGATCATGGTGGGACAAGAAATCGGGCCGCCAGCCAGTCCGACGCAGATTTTCTGCTGTTTATGACGCAGGATGCCGTTCCGAAAAACAAGCATCTGATCGAGCAGTTATTGCTTCCGATGAAGGATGATGAGATCGGTGTTTCTTATGCGAGACAGTTAGGAGATAAGCAGGCCAATTATCTGGAATATTATACGAGAATCTTTAATTATCCGCCGGAAAGCAGGAAAAAGACGAAGGAGGATCTCGCTACGCTGGGTATTAAAACCTTTTTCTGCTCCAATGTGTGTGCGCTTTACCGCAGAAGCACCTATGAGCAGATGGGTGGTTTTGTGCTTCACGCGATCTTTAACGAGGATATGATGATGGCAGCGTCTATGATCGAGGCAGGCTATGCTGTTTATTATGCGGCAGATGCCAAAGTGATACACTGGCATGATTACACCGGAATGCAGCAGCTCAAACGGAATTTTGATCTGGCGGTATCGCAGGAAATGGCAGGCGGTCTGTTAAAAGAGATCAAATCAGAAAAAGAAGGCATGCGTCTGGTGGTGAAGACTGCAGGACATATGTTAAAGCGTGGAAAGATCGGACTGATGTTTCGATCCATCTGGTTAAACAGCTGTAAGTTTATCGGATACCGGCTGGGCAAGAATTATCGTCATTTAAGCCGGGGCATGATCCGCAAGCTTACAATGAGTCCGAGTTTCTGGACCGGATACTGGGATCGTTTGATGCAGCTATAAGAACAGGAGGTAAGAGCTATGGGTGAGAATACAAATACCTTTCGCAATACGGAAATGCTAAACTGGATGGGATTTTTCTCAGAGAAAATGGATGTGAGTCCGGAGAAAATTCATCCGATGAATATCTGTGGGAAAAAGAAAAATGTAGTACCATTGATCGAAAGCCACAAGCGTGTGATGATCTTTGCAGACGAAAGCCATAAAGATTTATGCTATGAGTTGTGGGAGGCAGGACTTGGTGCTTGTAAAGTGATGATCGGAACAGGCACTGCACCGGGAAGTGATATTTTAAGCACGGATATTCAAAGTGTAATGGGGCGTGAGATTGAGGAGCCAACGGTATTATTTGTAACAAACGAAAACACAAGAGAATCTTACAGGATTGGTATTAAGAATGAGAATTTCAGCCGGGGACCGATCCGCTATGTCGGAAATGAGATCCGTGCCGTCATCATGAGTTTGTTAGATGTGGATCGTCAGGATACGATCTGTATTGTAAGTGGAGAATCTATTGTGATCGAGGCAGCGATCGCAGCAAGCGAGGGTACGATCATTGCAGTAGAACCGGATGCCGGATCCATGCGTGCGATGGAAGAAAACGCCGCCAAATTTGGTGTGCATAATGTGGAGATCGTTGAAGGAGTAGATCAGGAGGCATGGAAGAAACTTCCGGTTCCAAGACTTGCTTTTATTGTGGCAGACAAGCATTTAGAAGAAAATATTGCGGCACTGCTTCAAAAGAATCCGCATATGCAGTTTGTCGTCTATACACTGGAATTAGATACATTATCAGCGATCAAGCCATTGTTTGAAAAATATGGTATTTCCAATACGGAAGTAATGCAGATTTCCGTATCGAAAACCAATCATAACAATGTATTTATTGCACAACCTTCTCCGTGGCTGATCACAGGAGAAGCGTAAACGGATCGGATGCGCGGGGCATCGGGAAAGATTCGCTTGAATTTCAACCGTAATCATACTATAATCGTAACTAAGAGTTTGTAAAAGTAGGGAAGATGGAGTGATTGGAAATGAGCAAATGGCTGAAGATTCTGATTGTTCTGCTATTCATTGCTGCAATAGGCTTTGGCGGATACAAAGGAATACAACAGAATAAAACGATCAAAAAATCAAACGCAAATGCCGTAGTTTCCTTTGCGGATATGAATAAAAGTAAGATGGGCAGTTATAGCCTGACGGGGGATGAGAAGGTTAAGAACATCTTACTGGTAGGTTCCGACAAACGTGGCAGTGAAACAGGATATGGTCGTTCGGACTGCATGCTGATCGTATCGATCGATAAAAAGAATAATCAGTTAAAGATGACCTCGTTGCTTGGAGATGCTTATGTAGACATTCCCGGCTATGGTGAAAACCGTCTGAGCATGGCATATTCCATTGGTGGGATTTCCTTGCTCTATGAAACCATTGCAAGCAATTATGGAATTCAGTTAAATAATTATGCGATCGTGGAATTTAAAGACTTTGTTGCGATCGTAGATAAGATCGGTGGAGTGACGATCGACGTCACGGAATTTGAAGCCAAGTATTTGCAGTATTACTATGAAGATCAGAATGTTAAAAATGTTGCAATCGGTGAGAATCTGTTAAATGGTACACAGGCACTTGCTTATGTGCGGATCAAGCAGGATGCAGCAGGGGATTATGGACGTACTGTAAGAGAACGTAAGCTGATGAAGGCAATGTACAGTTCCCTCTCCAAGTCATCTGTATCCAGCCTTTTGGATATGGTAAAACAGCTTGTAAAATCAATGACGACAGATCTTACTTCAAAGGAGATTACGACATATCTGGCAGATGTGATCGCCATGAGCGGAGACAATGTGAAAGAATATGTGCTTCCTGCGGATGGACAGTATTCAGTAGAAACTGTAGACGGAGTAACCGTATATCGTTTTGATGCAGATGTAGTCAGAAAAGACGTTGCTGATTTTATGTACAATCCGGTTATGCAACAGGATATTGTAGATACCAATGATACGGAAAAATAAGCTGCCACAGCACAGATTGAGAAAGAAAATGGATGTTGCTGCAATGGTGGCTGCAAAATAGAAAGGTGGATATAACATGAGACGAAGTGTATTATCTTTGTTAGTGGAAAATACATCAGGTGTGTTAAGCCGGGTAGCCGGACTGTTCAGTCGACGCGGCTATAATATTGACAGTCTGACAGTAGGAGAGACAATGGACCCTAAGTACTCCCGTATGACGGTGGCACTGCATGGGGATGATGCGATCATTGATCAGATCAAAAAACAGCTGATGAAGTTAGAAGATGTGATCAGTATTGATGAATTAAAAGATGATGAGTCGGTATGCCGCGAGCTTGTTTTAGTCAAGCTGGAGTGCAGCAGACAGCAGAAACAGGATGTCATTGCAATTGCAGATGTGTTCCGTGCCAAGATCGTGGATGTGGGGATCCACTCACTGATGATCGAGCTGACCGGTAACACAAACAAGATCAATGCATTTCTGGCTCTGTTAGAGGATTATACGATCCGTCAGATCGTAAGAACCGGTTTAACTGGTCTGATCCGCGGTAATTATGAAATGACAGAATCGGATCATTAATGATAAGAGAGAAGTAAGAAACTGAAGAATAAAGTGTAGTTGTCTTAGGATAGCTGCACTTTTTTGATGAAAATAAAAATGGTGGACTTGACTGTCGGTATCACTTGCGAATGGAGAAGCATTATGGAGAAAGAAAATTTAGCCCAGAAAATTGCGGAGGAGCTTCGGAATATGATCCTTGAGGAACATATTTATCAATATGGGGAGAAACTTCCCAATGAAAATGAGTTATCCAGACATTTAGGAGTCAGCCGCACCACACTGCGTGAGGGAATAAGGATCTTAGCTTCCGAGGGTGTACTGGAGGTAAAGCGTGGCAGAGGAACCTTTGTAGCAGAAGAGGTAGATCAGATCGTCAACAGCAGAATTGAGATACAGGATTTTTCTAACATGAAGATCACACTTCGGGATTTATATGAGGCGCGTATGATCTTTGAGCCGGAGGCGGCAGCACTTGCCTGCAAACGTGCTACGGATGAGGAGATCGAGCAGATCCTTGCACTGGGAGAGGAATGTCAGCAGCAGCTTTTGAAAAACCCGGAAGGAACAGAGCGTATTGCATCTGAGAGTGCTTTTCACGGTGCGATCTTAAAGGCTTCCCACAACGATTTTTTAAGTCAGTTTATGCCGATGCTTACCGAAACGATCGAGAAGACAATCTCTCTAAAGTATAACCTGACTGTTGTAGCGGAAGATGCATATAAGGATCATATTCTGATCATGAAGTTTTTAAAGATGCGGGATGCACAGGCACTGAAAAGTGCAGTGACGATTCATTTGCATCATGCCGTATGGAACGAGCAGCTTCCATGGACAGAAGATCGATAAACAGTTTTGAAAAGTTTTTACGTAAGATGAAAAAAAGGGTTGACAGATATATAGATACAGGATAGAATAGTTGTATGACAACAACACACGGTTGTATTACAACTATATTTAGGAGGAATGAAAGAAATGGCAGAAGCAAGAATTTTTTATCAGGACGATTGTAACTTATCACTTTTAGATGGCAAGACGATCGCAATCATTGGTTATGGTAGTCAGGGTCATGCACATGCATTGAATGCAAAAGAGTCTGGATGCAATGTTATCATTGGTTTATACGAAGGCAGCAAGTCATGGGCAAAGGCTGAGAAACAGGGATTTAAAGTATATACTGCAGCAGAAGCTGCAAAAAAGGCAGATATTATCATGATCCTGATCAACGATGAGTTACAGGCTGATATGTACAAGAAAGACATCGAGCCAAACTTAGAGGCAGGCAACATGTTGATGTTCGCACATGGTTTCAACATTCACTTTGGATGTATCAAACCACCTGCAGATGTTGATGTTACGATGATCGCACCAAAGGCACCGGGACATACCGTACGTTCTGAGTACCAGGCTGGTAAGGGTACTCCTTGTTTAGTAGCTGTTGAGCAGGATGCAACTGGTAAAGCATTAGATATGGCATTGGCTTATGCATTAGCAATCGGTGGAGCAAGAGCTGGTGTATTAGAGACTACATTCAGAACAGAGACAGAGACAGATCTTTTCGGTGAGCAGGCAGTTCTTTGTGGTGGTGTTTGTGCATTGATGCAGGCTGGTTTCGAGACATTATGTGAGGCTGGTTATGATCCACGTAACGCATACTTCGAGTGTATCCATGAGATGAAATTGATCGTTGACCTGATCTACCAGAGTGGTTTCGCAGGCATGAGATACTCTATTTCTAATACTGCTGAGTATGGTGATTATGTAACTGGTCCTAAGATTGTTACAGAAGATACCAAGAAGGCAATGAAGAAAATTCTTTCTGATATCCAGGATGGTACTTTTGCGAAAGAGTTCTTATTAGATATGTCACCAGCAGGACGTCAGGTACACTTCAAGGCTATGAGAAAGTTAGCTTCTGAGCATCCATCAGAGAAGGTTGGTGCTGAGATCCGTAAGTTATACAGCTGGAATAATGAAGATGATAAGTTGATCAACAACTAATCTCTCATCAAAAGGAAATAGATCAGGCAGAGTCGTAAGGCTCTGCCTTTCTTTATTATAATCCCGTTTCTGGGAATACAATGCTCTGGTTGTGATGCTATAAAAAATATGGTATGATAACAAAAAACAAAAAGCAGGTGAGTGAAATGGATGCAGATAAGGAAGAGTTAAAACGGAAAAAACAGGAAGCCAGATCACAGATCAAGGATTTAAAGCGGCAGCAGAAGGAGAATAAAAAGCAGATCAGGCAGATCAAAACAGATAGTGAACCGAGTCAGGGAACATTTGGATTGACGGTGCTCATTGTGTTGTTTTTGCTGGCACTGTTGTTTTTGCTCATTAAGTTTGATGTGGGTGGATTTGGTTCCAATGTATTAGGTCCGGTGATCGGGGATGTGCCATATATCAATAAGATACTTCCGGCATCTGCGCAGGATGATACCTTACTGGCCAATAAAAAACATACATCCAAAAAGAAAAAGGACAAAAAACAGCAGGCGACAACAGAAGCTGCTACTACAACGGAAACAGCTACAACGCAGGCGGCAACTACAACAGCAGATGCGTCAGCTACGACGCAGGAAGCAAATACAGCAACAGCCGGAACTGCCGGTGCATCCGGGACGAGTGGAAATGCAGCAGCTTCAACACAGGCATTAGATCCGACGATGCAGACCTATGTCGATACCTATAACAGCATGGAAGCTTCCAGTGCTGCGGCAATACTGGAAGGAATGACAGGAGATTATACATTGGTGGCAGAGATCATGTCTCATTTGGATCCGCAAAAACGGGCGGATATATTTGCAGCTATGTCCACGCAAAATGCAGCTAAGATCATGAAGATCATGCAGCGATTTTAGCAAACGGGGGGAAAAAACATGCCAAAATGCTTTCAGATATTAAGGATTGAACCAACCAAAGATAAAAGGCAGATCAAAAGAGCATATGCCAAGCTATTGCCGGAATATCGGCCGGAGGTGGACAATGAGGGATTCATGAGGCTGCGTGAGGCATATGAAGAAGCACTTGCACTGGCGGATCAGGAAGACGAAAAAGAAACAGAGAAGGATCCGGTTGCTCTTTGGATCGATAAGGTAGATCAGATATATCAGAATTACGAAACCAGAATTGATGTCAGCAAATGGCAGGAACTGTTAGAGGAGGATGTCTGCTTTGCGATTGATTCTGCCAATGCGTGCAACGAGCAGCTTTTGATCTATCTGGCGGAACATATTATGGTGCCACATGAGGTGTTACATGTATTAGAAGAGTATTTTCATTGGGAAACCAAGAAACAGCAGTTGCTGAATCATTTTCCGGAAAATTATATTGAGTATCTGCTCTCTAACGCAAAGTATCCGGATAATTTCCGTTATCTGTTATTAAAAGCAGAGGAACCGATGGATTATGATGCATGTCTGGAAGAATATTACAAGCTGGATCATCTGATGAATGAGGGGGAAAAGGAAGAGATTGAGGAAAGTCTTGCAAGGTTAAGCAAGTACCCGGTCAAGCATCCGGATATTGAAGAATTGAAGCTGCGCACCCTTGTCTATTTAGAGCGGAGAGAAGAAGCGGAAGCTGTGTTTCAGACATACCGTGAGGCAGAACCGGACAAGGAACGTTTTGTGCAAGTGAAGGCGCGCTATTATCTGGAAGTGGAACGATATGACGAAGCGGAAAAAGCATATCAGGAGATTCTTGATAAAACAAAGGATCATGTGGGAGCCATGATCGGATTGGCAGCGGTCTTCCAGAGAAGAAATGATCTGGAAAAAGCACTGGAGATCATCGAAAAAGCGCAGGAGCTTGTTCCTTACAATGGCTACGTCAGAAATTTTTGCGCGGCACTCAATGAGGAGATCAAAGAAAGCCGGAAGGAAGCCTATGAACAGGATAAGGAAGATCCGGAGAAGGTTTATCAGTACTGTAAGACATTAGCGGATTCCTGCCATTATGAAGAGGCTGAAGAGATATTTGAAGCTTTAACAGAGAATTATCCGGATGAAACACGTTATCTGGAATTAAAAAGCAGTGTGTATATTGACTTGATCGATCTGAACCGTAAGAGCTATGAAAAAGCGATCCCGGCACTGGAGCGTCTGGTGGAACTTCATCCGGAAAAACTTGCTTATTATGAGGATTTAGGTTACTGCTATGGAGAGGCAGATCAATTAGAACAGGCGAAGAAAGTTTATGCAAAGGCAAAGGAAATTGATGAAACATCTCCAAGGATCTACTATCGTCTGGCACAGATTTATCTGAAAGAAAAGCGATATCAGGATGCCGTGGATATTTGTGATGTAGGCTTACAGTACGATAACCAGATTCCGAATCTTTATCATTTTAAAGCGGAAGCATATTACCGGATGGGAGAGTACGAAAAAGCGTTGGAGCTTTGTGACCGTGCAATTTCCATTCTTCCTTATATGGATACATTTGAGATCAAAGCGAAGATATTTGCTGAGTATGATGCCTATGAGGAATTGGAACAGATGCTTGCTCCAATGAGTTATCCGGACAGTATGACGGATCTGTTGTTATCCTATCTTGCACAGGCAAAACGGAATCTTGATAAGAGAGAAGAAGCACAGGCTTTACTGGAGCAGGCGATCACCAATCACAGTAAAGAAGGACGGATCTATTATCAGCGCGGTGTACTCTGCTATACAGAGGAAGAGGGTGACCGGAAAAAACAGTTGACACAGGCGGTTGCATTGGCACAAAAAGCAGCTGAATTAAATGTTGATTATAAATATGAATATCTGTTGTTAGAGGTACAGGCACTCCGTGCCTTAAATGACAGCGACGCAGCAAAAGAACGGATGGAGGAATGGCTCAGAAAAGGAATCAGGGAGGCAAGACTTTATCTGCTTTATGCGGATGTGGAGCATGATCTGGATCACAGGGATGAAGCCCTGCAGTATTATCAGAAGGCAGCAGAGTTAAATCCGGATCATCCGGGGATCCATGGACGTATCTGTGACATTTATATGGAGCAGGGATGTTATGAAGAAGCATTGAAAGAGGTGACACTCCAGCTTGCACTGGCACCATCGGATTACTACTATGTAGATCAGGGGATTATCTACAATGAGCTGGATCGCAACAATGAAGCAAAGAAAAGTTACGAGATGGCATTAGAGGATAACCCGGAGAACTGTTATGCATGGGCGAATCTTGGATTCCTGGCAAAGGAGACCGGACATTTAGAGGAAGCATTACTGGATTACGAAAAAGCACTGGCGAACGAACATCCCAATCTTCGCATTGTTTATGAAGCGGCACGCCTTTCAAGGCGGTTAAATAAAATAGAACAGGCAGTTTCTTATTTGCTGCAGATAAAGGATCAGAGTACTTCCTATTATTATGAGGCCAGACTGCTGCTGGCGGATATTTATGCAGAACAAGGGAAACGAAAGCAGAGTGCGTTGATCTATCAGGAATTACTGCAGCCAGCCTACCAGGATGATTATACGAAAACAATCACGCATTATGCGAACCTGTTTAAGCATGCGGGTGAGGAAAAGGCAATGATATCCGTGTGGAAGCGTGCGCTAAAGCGTAGTCAGCGTATGGCGTATCGCAAAGCTTATGGCAATCATTATGAATGCCAGTATTATAAATATCTGGGTGGCTACTATCTGGATTATAAAAATGATCTCAAAAAAGCATGTAAATATTATGAAAAAGCATACCAGCTTAACCGGGAGGATGGATATGTCTGTTCCAAACTTGGTGTATTATATGAGAAATTGGGAGATTTAAACCGGGGGGCGGTTTTATATGAGGCGGCATTCCGGGAAGACATCAAGCTGTTAAAACAGGATTCGAAGGACGCTTGTGCAGCAGATTGTGTTGGTATGGATTATGCATGGAAGGGCATGTATGAGGAGTCGATCCGAATGTTTTTCTGGGCGGTTTATTATGGACCACGCTGTGCTTATTGTACCAAGTGCTGCTGCTATGAGGTCTATTATGATATGGCAGAAATGTATGAGCGCAGAGCCAAAGAGGTACAGCCTGCCAGCACAGAACTTTTGGAATTTGTTCGTCTCAGGAAAGAAGAACTTGAAAAAGCAGAAGAAAAGATACAGGAAGATGTGGAGTTGCCGGAGCAAAGTCTGTTTGCTTCATTAGTGGAGCTGCTGGATGATTATGTGGCAGTAGAAACAAAAGGGGACTGCCTGAAAATGGCGAAAAAATATTATGAAGAAGCATACCGCAGGTGTCCACACAAGGAAAAGTATAAAAAAGCAGTCAAACGTTTCCAGTGATATTTGAAGTGAGTGGGCGGAAATTCGCTTGCATACCAATGGAAAACAGTGTATGATAAGAAATTGGTGAGTACGTAAAGGATCGATGTAAGGAAGTAGGTAGCATGGGAAGAATTAGAACGAACAGAAAAAAAGGAAAAGTAGGAAGAACGCTACTGGTCATTGTTGGTATTCTTCTGGTAGTTTATGTGGCAGGAATTGTGTTCTTTCAGTCTCATTTCCTGATCGGTACAAAGATCAATGGGGTAGCCTGTTCCATGAGAAGTGTGGCAGGAGCCGAAGAAGCGATCACAGATGTGGTGCAGAATTTTGATATTATAGTAAAAGAACGCCAGAAGAAAACGGAGCATCTAAACGGTAAGAGTTTTTCTATGGATGTGGTATTTGATGATTCCATGAATGATCTGGTGAAGAAGCAGCGTACCCTGCTGTGGCCGGTATCGTTTGCCATGCCGCAGCAAAAAGCGATCGGAGTACATGTAACTTACGATCAGGAGGGGTTAAAACAGGCGGTTCTTGCACTGGATTGTGCAAAGGAAACCAACATGGAAGCTCCGGTGGATGCAACCATTTCCTATAATAGCGAGAAAAAAGAATTTGAAGCAGTTCCGGAATCAGTAGGAACGAAGGTGGAGCTTTCAAAATTACAGGAAGCTGCTGAGAATTGTGTAAAAGAGTTAAATGAGTCCCTCAATTTAGAGAAACAGGACTGCTATGTGAATCCGGTCTATTACGAAAAGGACGAGGCTGTGACAGATGCACTTGATCTGGCAAATGCGTACATCAATACGAAGGTAACCTATGATTATGGAACGGATCAGGTAACAGTAGAACCGGATCAGATTGCTTCGTGGCTGAAGGTAAGTGGCAAACTCAAGGTTTCTTTTGACAAGGAGAAGGTTGCACAGTTTGTAGGCGAGATGGCATCGAAATACGATACCATTTTCTCTACCAGGACTTTCCAGACCAGCTATGGTTATTCGGTTACATTAAGCAAAGGGGATTATGGCTGGTGGACCAACCGGGATGCAGAAACGAAAAGTCTGATCTCATTTATTAAGGAGAAAAAGAGTGGAACCAAAGAGGTAGAGTATCTGCAAAAGGCAGCTGCAAGAGGAGAAGATGATTTAGGAAATACCTATGTAGAAGTCAATCTGACCAGACAGCATGTTATTCTTTATAAAAATGGTAAGGTAGTAGATGAGGCAGACTGTGTGACCGGAAAACTCAAAAATCCAACCCCTTCCGGTATCTATTCCGTTACCTATAAGGATCATACTTATGAGAACCATCAGGTGCAGCTTGTCGGAGAAAACTATACTTCCAAAGTGGATTATTTTATTCCGTTTAATGGAAATATTGGTTTCCATGATGCAAGCTGGAGAAGAGTGTTTGGTGGCACCTTTTATAAATACAAGGGTTCCCACGGATGCGTGAATCTGCCGTATCACATGGCAGTGTCTATTTACGACAATATGGAAAAGGGATATCCGGTCATTGTTTACGAGGATCCCAATGTTCCTTCTGCAACCACAGAAGAAAAGGCGGAGGATTAACAGATGAAGGAAGAAGAGCAGCGGATCAGAAAGCGTCTCATGGAGCTTGCCAACCGCTCCTATCATAGCAATCGCTATGAATTTACCAATTTTTTAAATGAAATGGAACAAGACATGGTACTGCAATTGGAACGGGAATTTCCAATTGCAGTTTCCTTATATGGCATATTTCCGATGAGTGAGCGCAATATTGCAGTGTTTGGAAATGAGGATACATTCAGCTATGAGGAACAGCCTCCGGTCTGCTTACTAAAACTCACCCCAGTCTCCAAAAAATATGCGGAAAAGCTGACGCATCGGGACTGTCTGGGCGCACTGATGCATCTTGGAATAGAGCGGGAAATGATCGGAGATATTCTGATCACATCCTCGGTCATTTATGTTGCCTGCATGCAGCAGATGGCAGAGTATATCAGGACAGAACTGACTAAGATACGTCATACGATCGTGACGGTATCCTACTGCGAGGCGCAGGAGGTGAAAAACCTCTCTCTTTCCAAAGGAGAGGAAGCGGAACTTTTGGTTTCCTCCTTGCGGCTTGATGCTGTCGTAGCAGCAGTATTTCGCCTTTCCAGAGAGGAGAGCCAGCGTATCATCCGGGAAAAACGCGTATTTGTGTCCGGAAGATTATGTGAAAATAATAGTGGAATCGTAAAAGAAGACAGTATGATATCTGTCCGGAAAAAGGGACGGTTTTATTTTCATAAAATTGCAGCAAAAACAAAAAAAGACAAGTTCAAGATCCGCATCACCCGGTATGAATCTTGACTTTACGAAGCCTTGTGGCTGTGGTATACTAAAGGAACTGGGGACCTTTGAGAAGGATATACTTTTTGAAAGGATGATAGCGGGATGTTTGATTGGATTGAAGAGAAATTAGGAATTATTGTAGACTTTTTCACAAATCAATGGGCAAAATGGACGAATGGAAAACGAGGCGAGGATGATCTGAGTGGCCTTTTTTGGATCGTAGGTGCTATATTGTTACTGGTCGATCTGTTTGCGAAAAGTGTAGGGCTTTTAATCTTTGCACTGGTGCTGATCGGATATGGACTGTTTCGCTGTTTTTCTCCATTTTCTTATCATGAAAAAGAGAATGAGCTGTTTGCCGGTCTTACGTCCGGTTGTAAAGCACTGTTTGTGAAACTGTGGGAAAAGCTATCCGGTAAGATGAAAGATTTCAAAGAAGCGGATAAAAAGGCTTATGTGGAGCAGCTGAAGAACAAGGTTGTTCCGGATGAGGAGACCAAACAGGAAAAAGAACAGGAACGGGAAATGAAAAAGAAATATTATATCTTTGAATGTCCCGGCTGCAAACAACAGGTGCGTATTCCAAACCGCGGAAAAAAAGGACGTGTGGCGATCGTATGTCCGGCTTGCAAAACACGTTTTGTCCGCATGAGATGGTAAGTGTCATATAAAATCAGAAGCATCATATAGTAATAAAAACATCTATTCCATAAGGAATAGATGTTTTTTGTTTTAAAAGGGGGGATGACAATGAAGCAATGTCAGGATCGTATCTTATATAAAAAAATGGCGGTTGCCTGTAAGAGCGAAAAGAGCAGACGACTTACCTGTGTGGAAAATCATCTGCTCTTTCATGGATATCTGTTTGTTATACTGTTGCTAGCCGGACTGCTTGCGAAAAATGTAGTGCTCCTTTGTGAAAGTGGCATAGTGTTACTTTTTGTGCTCTATTTTCTGATCCGGCGGGTCAGAATTTCTAAACATTAGGAAAAGAATTTTTCTTTGATCGGTGCGATTGGCATTGGTTGTCCGGTCCAAAGTTCAAAGGCTTCTGCTCCCTGATACAAGAGCATGTAAAGACCGTTGCAGGTAGCGGCTCCCCGTTTTTTTGCTTCTTCCATCAGTCGTGTGGTTCTTGGATTATAAATGATATCGGAAACAAACAGACCGGGATGCAGCATAGAGGGATCACTCAATGGACAGGCATCCTCATTCGGAGCCATGCCAACCGGAGTAGCATTGGTTAAAATAGCAGCATCCTGTAAGAGCTGCCGCAGCGTCTGTGTATCCTCTAAAGCGCAGGTATCGACCAGACAGTCTGTTTTCTGACAGAGCGTATCGGCAAGTGTTTGTGCTTTTTGAAATGATTTTCCGGCACGGTTTACGATCGTGATCCGCTTAAGTCCATCCAACGCAGCCTGTACCGCGATCGCAGTCGCGGCTCCACCACCACCAAGCAGTACCATATGTTTTCCGGTAAGATCATATCCGGCATCCGCTACAGCCCGCATGTATCCTGTTCCGTCCGTGTTGTGGGCAAGTAATCTGCCATTTTCCACTACAACAGTGTTTACGGCACCGATCAGTGCAGCGGCTGTAGATACTTCGTCGGCAAGTTCAAACATGCGAGTCTTATCCGGCATAGTGAGGTTGAAGCCTCGTACGTTCAAAACACGGAAGGCATCGGTCACACATTTTAAATCTTCCGTTCCCACATCAAAACACAGGTAGCGGTAGTCGAGTCCCAGCAGGTGGAATGCTTCATTGTGCATCAGCGGGGAGATGCTGTGAGATACCGGGCTGCCGAGCAGACCGGTCAGGCGGGTAGTCCCTGTGATCATATCAGTTCCTTCTTTCATTTTGTATTCTAAGCATCAGTATAGCATAGATGCGCGCAGGAAAAAAAGTGCAAATGAAACAAGATGCCGGAAATCAGCAGCAAGGCAGCTGCATTTTCGTGAAAACTACAGTTGCGCCGGCAAAAAAATATCAGTATAATCAATAGCAGAGATAGCACCTTTTAAAAAGGTAGTAGAAATGGAGGAAGAAAACGTGAAAAAAACAGGAAAAATAATTATTTTCAGTATCGTGCTTCTGGGATGCATGCTGGGATTTTCGTCCCGCAGCAATGCCGAGGAGATCTATCAATATGTGACAAATGCAGATGGAACACTGACCATTACCGGAATGAATACGAAAGAGGAGAACGTGATGATCCCTGAAACGATCGGGGACAAGACGGTCACAGCGGTCGCAGCCAAAGCATTTTATGGTGCGGATATGGTGACGGTTTCCCTTCCGGCTTCTGTGAAAACGATCGGAGCGCAGGCATTTCAGTATTGTACCAAGCTGACGACGATAACCTTTGCTGAGTCAGGCGTGACTAGCATTGGAAAGGAAGCATTTTCCAACTGTAAAGCAGTCAAAGAGATCACTCTTCCGGTATCTGTGGAAACGGTAGCAGACGGAGCATTTTCCAATATGGATAAATTGGCACTGACTTCTTCTGCGTTGACAACCACTTATGGAAAGAATGTATTTCAAAAGACGACACTTTCTGAAGTGACGCTGATGCAGTCTTCAACACTTTATGATTATGTGAAAAACAGTGCAAAGAAGCTCAGCTATATCGGGGCTTATTTTGATTCTTTAAGTCAGAAAGTATTAGTAGGAGGGCAGCAGGACTTAAAACTGAAACAGGCAGAGGATGGGACAGTAGTCTGGACATCATCCAATGATGCCGTTGCCAGCGTCGAAAATGGTGTTGTAACGGCAAAAAAAGCCGGAACAGTAAAGATCAAGGCGCAGATGGAGACACAGACACTTACCGTTACGGTAACGGTAAAGAATTTGTCCATTAGCGAGAAGAGTATTACTCTGACCAAAGGATTTTCCAAAACACTTTCTGTAAAGCATGCCAAACAGGTTAAATGGAGCAGTTCAAACAAAAAGGTAGCATCGGTATCTTCCAAGGGAAAGGTGACCGGAAAGAAAGAGGGAAAAGCGACAGTAACGGCTAAAGTGGGAGCAGCCTCTTATAAGTGTAAGGTAAAGGTTGTGAAAAATAGGCAGAAGTTCTCTGCGTACTCAAAAAATGGTTACAGCTACAATTCTGGTGTGATCGGCTTTTCTTCCATTGAGAAAACCAAGAGCGGGTACCGACTGAAAGGACATTTTATCAATGGAACAAAGCATAAGATCCAGTACATCAAAGGAATTACGGTAGTAGTAAAAGATGGAAACAAAGTAGTTGCGAAACGTTATTATTCCAAATTGAACTTAAATACCCCACAGCGTGCAAGCAAAGCACTGACCTTTACTTTTTCCGGTTCCAATGTAAAACGTAAAAATGTAGATCTTCGCAATTGTGTGATTCTGCCGATGACACAGGGTGGAAAATACTTCTATGAAACAACAAAAACGGTAGAGGTGAAAGTTCCTGCCGGGCAGTAGACGCGGTACTTTGGACAGAAAAAGTTGAAATAAGGAAAAAAATGTTATATGATATAGATTAAATGGGCGGATTCTACCCGAATCTGTAACGGATAACGAAAGGGATGAAACAGAATGGAATTTAAAATTGGAGTCATTAAAGGGGACGGTATCGGACCTGAGATCGTGACCGAGGCAATGAAAGTATTGGATCGTGTTGCAGATAAGTTTGGTCATACGTTTCACTACGAACAGCTTTTGATGGGTGGTGCCTCGATCGATGTACACGGGATTCCGCTTACGGATGAAACGATCGCAGCAGCCAAGGCATCGGATGCTGTATTAATGGGATCCATTGGTGGAAATACAGCAACCTCTCCATGGTATAAATTAGAGCCATCCAAACGACCGGAGGCAGGACTTTTAAAGATCAGAAAAGAACTGAACTTATTTGCCAACTTACGTCCGGCATATCTTTATGAGGAGCTTAAGGATGCTTGTCCACTTCGTTCGGATATCAGTGCAGACGGGTTTGATATGATGATCATGCGGGAACTGACCGGAGGCCTTTATTTCGGCGAGCGCAGCACCGGCATGGAAAATGGTGTGATGACGGCACATGACAATCTGACTTACACAGAGCCGGAGATCCGTCGTATCGCGATCCGTGGATTTGATATTGCCAGAAAGAGAAGAAAGAAAGTAACAAGTGTGGATAAGGCAAATGTACTGGATTCTTCCAGATTATGGCGCAAGGTAGTCGAAGAGGTTGCCAAAGATTATCCGGATGTTGCCTATGAGCATATGCTGGTAGATAACTGTGCGATGCAGATCGTCCGGAATCCGGCACAGTTCGATGTGATCTTAACAGAGAATATGTTTGGTGACATTTTATCGGATGAGGCAGCTATGGTAACAGGTTCTCTTGGTATGCTATCCTCAGCAAGTCTGAATGAAACTAAGTTTGGACTTTATGAGCCAAGTCATGGTTCCGCACCGGATATCGCAGGACAGAACATTGCCAATCCGATCGCAACAGTGCTTTCAGCTGCCATGATGCTTCGTTTCTCCTTTGATCTGGATGAGGAAGCAGATGCAATTGAGAATGCGGTTAAAGCAGTATTGAAAGAGGGTTACCGCACCGGTGATATTTACTCCGAAGGTATGAAGAAGGTATCCTGTAGTGAAATGGGTGATGAGATCACCAAGCGCATTTAAGAAGCAAACAGAAATGCAAAGATATAGTATAAGGCAGGTAAGAATATGAAGAGTGATAATGTAAGAAAAGGTATGCAGCAGGCACCACATCGTTCCCTGTTCAATGCACTGGGAATGACAAAAGAAGAGATGGAGAAACCATTAGTTGGTATTGTTTCTTCTTACAATGAGATCGTACCGGGACACATGAATCTGGATAAGATCGTAGAAGCTGTAAAATTAGGTGTTGCCATGGCAGGGGGTACGCCGGTAGTATTTCCGGCGATCGCAGTATGTGACGGAATCGCCATGGGACATATCGGTATGAAATATTCCTTAGTGACCAGAGATCTGATCGCAGATTCCACAGAAGCAATGGCACAGGCACATCAGTTTGATGCGCTGGTTATGGTTCCGAACTGTGATAAGAATGTACCGGGACTTCTGATGGCAGCCGCACGTGTCAACGTTCCGACGGTATTTGTCAGCGGCGGTCCGATGTTAGCCGGACATGTGAAAGGTCATAAGAGAAGCTTATCCTCTATGTTTGAGGCAGTAGGTTCTTATGCGGCCGGATCAATGACTGCAGAGGATGTAGAAGAATTTGAGAACAAAGTATGCCCAACCTGTGGTTCCTGTTCCGGTATGTATACCGCAAACAGCATGAACTGTCTGACTGAGGTGCTTGGTATGGGACTTCGTGGAAATGGAACGATCCCGGCAGTATATTCTGAGCGTATCAAGCTTGCAAAGCATGCCGGTATGGCGGTAATGGAATTATACCGTAAAAATATCTGCCCAAGAGACATTATGACAAAAGATGCGATCATGAATGCATTGACCGTTGATATGGCACTGGGATGTTCTACAAACAGTATGTTGCATTTACCTGCGATCGCACATGAGATTGGCTGGGATTTCGATATTAAGTTTGCAAATGAGATCAGTGCAAAGACACCTAACCTTTGTCATCTGGCACCGGCCGGTCCAACCTATATGGAGGATTTAAATGAGGCAGGCGGTGTATATGCCGTAATGAAAGAATTAGAGGAGATCGGTCTGCTCCATACAGATTGTATGACCGTAACCGGAAAGACAGTAGGCGAGAACATCAAAAATGCGGTCAACCGTAATCCGGAAGTGATCCGTACCGTGGACAATGCTTACTCAAAGACAGGCGGCTTAGCGGTATTAAGTGGTAACCTTGCTCCGGATGGAAGCGTTGTAAAACGTTCCGCAGTGGTACCGGAGATGCTGAAGCATGAAGGGCCTGCCCGTGTATTTGATTGTGAGGAAGATGCGATTGCTGCGATCAAGGGCGGCAAGATCGTAGAAGGCGATGTGGTTGTTATCCGTTACGAGGGACCAAAGGGAGGCCCTGGTATGCGTGAGATGTTAAATCCAACCTCAGCGATCGCCGGTATGGGATTAGGTTCCAGCGTGGCATTGATCACAGACGGACGTTTCTCCGGTGCAAGCCGTGGCGCATCTATTGGTCATGTGTCACCAGAGGCAGCAGTTGGTGGTCCGATCGCTTTAGTAGAAGAAGGCGACATCATTTCCATCGATATTGATAATCTGAGCCTGAATCTGAAAGTTTCTGAGGAAGAACTGGCAGAAAGAAAAGCAAAATGGCAGCCAAGAGAGCCGAAGGTTACAACCGGATATTTAGCACGCTATGCAGCGATGGTAACAAGCGGTAACCGCGGTGCAATCTTAGAGGTGCCAAAGGCAAAATAGAAAACAGGCAGATGCATAGAGGAGAAAACAGATGAAACAGTTAACTGGATCAGAGATTGTAATTGAATGTTTAAAAGAGCAGGGGGTAGACACTGTATTTGGCTATCCGGGTGGTGCGATTTTAAATATTTATGATGAGCTTTATAAGCATGAAGATGAGATTCATCATGTGTTGACCTCGCATGAGCAGGGCGCAGCACATGCAGCAGATGGATATGCCAGAGTAACCGGAAAAGTAGGCGTATGTATGGCGACCTCCGGACCGGGTGCCACCAATCTGGTAACCGGTATTGCAACGGCGCAGATGGATTCCATTCCACTTGTTGCGATCACAGCGAATGTAGGTGTTCCGCTTCTTGGAAAAGACAGCTTTCAGGAGATCGATATTGCAGGTGTTGTGATGCCGATCACCAAACACAGCTTTATTGTAAAGGACGTAAAGGAGTTAGCCGACACGATCCGCAAGGCATTTAAGATTGCCAAAACAGGACGTCCGGGTCCGGTGCTTGTTGATATTCCAAAAGATGTTACAGCAAATAAGACAGACTATACTCCAAAGACGCCGGAGCCGATCGCACGCTCTACCAAACAGATTCGTGGAAAGGATATTGACAAAGCCGTAGAGATGATCCAGAAGGCGAAAAAGCCAATGATCATGGTAGGTGGTGGTGCTGTCATTTCCGGTGCGCAGTCAGAACTGAAAGAATTTGTAGATAAAATTGATGCTCCGGTATGTGATACCCTGATGGGAAAAGGCGCATTTGATGGGACGGATCCCCGGTATACCGGTATGGTCGGTATGCATGGAACAAAGGCATCCAACTTAAGCGTAGTAGATTGCGATCTGTTGATCGTAATGGGAGCACGTTTTTCCGATCGTGTAACTGGAAATACTTCCAAATTTGCAAAGAAAGCAAAGATTCTTCAGATTGATGTTGATCCGGCAGAGATCAACAAGAATATCAAAGTACATGCAAGCATTGTTGGTGATGTAAAAAGTGTACTTGAAATGTTAAATCATAAGCTCACAAAACCGTTGAAGCATGAGGAGTGGATGGAAAAGGTGCAGAACCTGATGAAAGAATATCCGCTTCATTATTCCGAGACCGGACTTTGCGGTCCTTCGATCATGGAGTCGATCTATCGCCAGACAGAAGGAAAAGCGATCATCACGACCGATGTCGGACAGCATCAGATGTGGGCAGCACAGTATTACAAATACTCAAAGCCTAGAACACTGATCACTTCCGGTGGATTGGGAACAATGGGTTATGGTATCGGAGCCTGTATCGGAGCCAAGTATGGCAGACCGGATCAGGTATGTATCAACATTGCCGGAGATGGATGCTTCCGTATGAATATGCAGGAGATCATGACGGCAGCCCGTTATAACGTACCGATCATTGAAGTGGTCATCAACAATCATGTACTCGGTATGGTACGTCAGTGGCAGACATTGTTCTACGGCGAGCGGTATTCCAATACAGTATTAGAGGATAAAGCAGATTTCGCAAAAATTGCTGAGGCAATGGGGGCGACCGGATATACGGTAACGACCCAGCAGGAATTTGATGACGCATTCAAAAAGGCGTTAGAGTCAGATGGTCCGGTTGTGATCGATGCTCAGATCGGTAAGGATGATAAAGTATTCCCTATGGTTCCGGGTGGAGCAACTTTAGAAGAAGTATTCGATGGTGACGATCTGGCAAAACAGACAAAGTAAGTTATATAAAAGGAGGAAAATAAAAAATGGCAAGAGTGTATAACTTTTCAGCAGGACCTTCTATGTTACCGGTAGAAGTGTTACAGGAAGCAGCAGATGAGATGCTTGATTACAATGGAACAGGCATGAGCGTAATGGAGATGAGCCACCGCTCGAAAGCATTTGAGGAGATCATTGAATCAGCAGAGCAGGATTTAAGAGACCTGATGAACATTCCGGACAATTACAAGGTATTGTTCTTACAGGGTGGAGCTTCCCAGCAGTTTTCGGCAATCCCAATGAACCTGATGAAAAACGGTGTAGCAGACTATATCGTTACAGGCCAGTGGGCAAAGAAGGCATATCAGGAAGCAGCAAGATACGGAAAAGCAAATAAGATTGCAAGTTCAGAGGATAAGACATTCTCGTACATTCCGGATTGTTCGGATCTTCCAATCTCAGAGGATGCTGATTATGTATACATTTGTCATAATAACACCATCTATGGAACAACCTTCAAGAAACTTCCAAATACGAAGGGCAAGATCTTAGTGGCAGATATGTCATCTGACATCTTATCCCAGCCTGTAAATGTAAGCGACTATGGTCTGATCTACTTTGGTGTACAAAAGAACGTAGGACCTGCCGGCGTGGTTGTTGTTATCATCCGTGAAGATCTGATCCGTGACGATGTTATGGAAGGAACTCCAACAATGTTAAAATACAAGACACAGGCAGACGCTAATTCTTTATATAACACTCCACCTGCTTATGGCATTTACATTTGCGGTAAGGTATTCAAGCACTTAAAGAAATTAGGTGGTCTGGAGAAGATGAAAGAGATCAACGAAAAGAAAGCAAAGATCTTATATGATTTCTTAGATTCTTCCAAGCTCTTTAAGGGTACCGTGGTTCCAGAGGATCGTTCTTTGATGAATGTTCCATTTGTAACCGGAGATAAAGATATGGATGCCAAGTTTGTAAAAGAAGCAACAGAGGCTGGATTTGTGAACTTAAAGGGACACAGAACCGTTGGTGGTATGCGTGCTTCCATCTACAATGCAATGCCGATCGAAGGCGTAGAGAAGTTAGTTGCATTTATGAAGAAGTTTGAAGAAGAGAACGCATAAAATAAGGTTAGATGCAGAGAATAAGGAGACATAAAAATGGTTAAGGTAAATTGTTTGAATCCTATCGCAGCCTGCGGTACGGATCTGTTTAATGAGCAGTATGAAATGACAGAGGAATTCAGTGAAGCAAATGCAGTGCTTGTCAGAAGTGCATCCATGCATGAGCTTACCCTTTCCGATAACTTAGCTGCTATTGCGCGTGCCGGTGCAGGTGTCAACAACATTCCTCTGGATGCCTGTGCAGAAAAGGGAATCGTTGTATTCAATACACCGGGTGCCAATGCCAACGGTGTAAAAGAGCTTGTAGTAGCCGGTCTTATGTTAGCTTCCCGTGATTTAATGGGCGGATATAACTGGGTAAAAGAAAATGCTTCCGATGAAAACATCGCAAAGATGGTAGAGAAGCAGAAAAAACAGTATGCCGGAAATGAGATCGCCGGTAAGAAATTAGGTGTGATCGGACTGGGAGCGATCGGTGCAAAGGTTGCCAATATCGCGTTCCGTCTTGGTATGGAAGTATATGGTTATGATCCATTTGTATCAATCGATGCTGCATGGTCATTATCCCGTCATATCAAACATATCACCAATATCGAGGACATTTACAAAGAGTGTGATTACATCACCATACACGTACCTGCATTAAAGGATACGATCGGAATGCTCAACAAAGACGCATTTGCACTGATGCATGACGGTATGAAGATCTTGAACTTCTCCCGTGATACTTTAGTAAATGATGCAGATATGAAGGAAGCACTGGCAAGCGGAAGAGTGGCAAAATATGTAACCGATTTCCCAAATCCGGCTATTGCAGGATTGGACAATGTTATTACACTTCCACATCTGGGAGCTTCTACCAAGGAATCCGAAGATAACTGTGCGATCATGGCAGTGAAAGAGATCATGGATTACATGGAGAATGGTAACATTAAGAATTCTGTCAACTACCCTGCCTGCGATATGGGCGTATGTGACAGTGCCGCAAGAATTGCGATCAACCATAAGAACATTCCGAACATGATCACCCAGTTTACAAAGGTATTTGCAGACCAGAATATCAATGTAACCAATATGATCTCCAAGAGCCGCGGTGACTGGGCATATTGTATGCTTGACTTAGATGGTGTTCCGGCAGATACATTAGTAGAAGCATTAAAGAGTATTGACGGCGTAGTAAAGGTACGTGTGATCAAATAGAACCGACAGAATCAATAGAAAAGGAGAGCGGATGATGAGTGAGAAGTTAAAAGTAGGTATTTTAGGTGGAACCGGTATGGTGGGACAGCGTTTTATCTCTCTGTTAGAGAACCATCCATGGTTTGAGGTAGTAACCATTGCAGCTTCCCCAAGAAGTGCTGGAAAAACATATGAGGAAGCAGTGGGAGACCGTTGGAAAATGGATACTCCAATGCCGGAAGCAGTAAAGAATATTATCGTGCACAACGTAAATGAAGTAGAAGAGGTTGCTTCTACGGTAGATTTTGTATTTAGTGCAGTGGATATGAGCAAGGACGAGATCAAGGCGATCGAGGAAGCCTATGCAAAGACAGAGACACCGGTTGTGTCAAACAACAGTGCGCATCGCTGGACACCGGATGTACCAATGGTAGTACCGGAGATCAACCCGGAGCATATGAAGGTGATCGAGTGCCAGAAAAAACGTCTGGGAACCAAGCGTGGTTTCGTTGCGGTAAAGCCAAACTGTTCTATCCAGAGCTACGCTCCGGTATTAACCGCGTGGAAAGAATTTGAACCATACGAGGTAGTGGCTACCACTTATCAGGCAATTTCCGGAGCAGGAAAAACCTTTAAGGACTGGCCGGAGATGGTGGGAAATGTCATCCCATTTATCGGTGGTGAGGAAGAGAAATCAGAGAAAGAGCCACTTCGTATCTGGGGACATGTAGATTTTGAAAAGGGAGAGATTGTTCCGGCAACAACTCCTGTGATCACCTGTCAGTGTGTACGTGTACCGGTATTAAATGGACACACGGCAGCTGTATTCGTAAAATTCAAAAAGAAACCAACCAAGGAGCAGTTGATCCAGAAATTAGAGGAGTTCTCTGGTGTGCCACAGGAATTAAAGCTTCCAAGTGCACCAAAGCAGTTCATCCGCTACATGGAAGAAGACAACCGTCCACAGGTAACCTTAGATGTAGATTATGAGAATGGAATGGGTATTTCCGTAGGACGTATCCGTGAGGACAGCGTATACGATTGGAAATTTATCGGTTTATCTCATAACACCGTACGTGGTGCCGCAGGTGGAGCAGTGCTTTGTGCAGAGCTGTTAAAGGCACAGGGATATATTGAGAAGAAATAAAATACCAAAAGAAAAGATGGTGGTGTAAAATTTTTACATTACCATCTTTTGTGTTTTTGTTGACGATGCTGCCAGAATAGTATAGAATTGAGAAAAATAGAAAAGATAATGGTTCTATGAAAGCCAAAAGAGTTATTTCAATTCTATTTTTTGCAATGTTATTATGTATCCCTATGTGTATAGCTGCATATTCTAAAAATTTAACGATGAATATGAAAGAAAAGTAAAACTATAACATATGATGACTAATAAAAATTGTTATATCAGGTAGGGGGGAGTATTTTGCTAAAACAAAATCACATGCTGTTTCGCAGCATCAGACAGTACTTCTTTCTATATGTGGTCGGAAATCTGCTGTTGCTGGGGTATCTGATCGTAGAAACAGTGATCTCTTTTCGAGTGTATGGAGCGTTTTTCGACGGCTTAGATATCGTACAGCACTTGTTCCCACTGACGATTTATTCCGGTATTGTATTTATGATACTTGCCTATGAATATGTGGGAAGTGCAGAAAAGTATGAAATGGCAGAGTGCCTTGATGTTATGGCTGTATCGTTTTTGCAAAGAAAGTTTAGTGCGCTTTGTTTTTTACTTTGTCTTGTACTGATACAAAGTATTCTGGCAATCGGATATGTGCTGCTTGTAGCGGCGATACATGGAGAAAAGGCAGTATTTCTTCTCTATATGCTAAAAGCATTGGTGATTTATTTTACCACGCCGAATCTGATCTTGTGTGTCATTGGGATGATTTTGCGGCAGGTGAAAAACCGGTTGGTATCTTCCCTTTTGCTGCTGTTCACGACCATTTATATTACCATACGGTTTAACCAGTTGTTTTATGGAAAAGAAAACTTATATGGGATTAGCGATGCCACACAGTTTTTTGGTGTAGGAACAAGATACGTAGGAAATATTAGTGACCCGTATCCGATTTCCCTTCATATTGTAAGTAAGTCTGTTTATATTTTTGCAGCCTGCCAGTTTTTGTTGTGCCTTTCATGGTACTTAAAAAGCAGAAAAAAGCAGCTGATTCTTTTTCAAATCGTACTGCTTTTAATCTTTGTGGGCGGTTTTGTGGCATGGACAAGACCTTGTGCTGGAAGCTATGAGGGCTATGAAGATCAGAAAGATGCTCTTTATCAGGAGGCAGATGCAATAGGACAGCAGGATCAGCTGGCTGGTCGGATCGGTGAAGACAATTTTTATGTGACAGAATACGAAATGAAACTGATAACCGTGCCGATGCTTCGGGCAGATATGACGCTTAAGGTATCGGATGTTTCTTTGCCGGAGTACTCCTTTACGCTTTATAACAAGGCTAAAAACATCAAAGTAACAGATGCAGAAGGAAATCGCCTTACCTATCAAAGAGAGGGCAATTTCATTACGGTTTATCCCAATGGCAAAGAGTTGTCTGCCATTCGGATGACCTATGAGGGAATGTGGTTGAACCGCTATTATGCATCCGATAAGAGTGCATATCTTCCGGGAAATTTTCCGTATTATCCGATTTGTGGAAAACGTCCGATTGACCGGAACGGGCTCTGTACTCTTCCACAGCAGGAAAGTGAGTTTTCACTTACTGTGACAGATGGAAAAACGAAACTGATCAGTAATCTGAAACAAAAGGGAACGAAATTTTTTGGAAAGGCCAATCAAGTGACGTTGCTTGCAGGCAACTATGAGCAGTACGAAAAGGATGGAATTACATACATTTATCCGGCATTTTCTGTAAAATATGATCCAAGGAAAAATACCAGAATGAATATTCCGGTAACAACGAACACAGTTGTCATTTCTCCACTGGAAATGTCAGGTGTCTATTTGTTTGGTTCAGATATTGTAATCTGGCGTGGTATAGAAGAGGATGTTGCAACCTACCAGGAGCGTGTAAAGGCAGAAAACAAAGCACAATAGCAGGAGGGTTAGTATGCTGAGTGTAGAACATATCACGATGCGTTTTGGGAAGAAAACAGTTATTTCCGATATTACGATGGACATGGAAGAGGGGATTCATGGATTGCTTGGACCAAACGGAGCAGGAAAAACAACATTTCTTCGCTCGATTGCCGGATTATATCCAAAGTCTAAGGGAGCAGTGCGGTTAAACGGGCAAGAATTGAATGGAAAACAGATTGGATATCTGCCGCAAAAATTCGGTTTATTTCCGAACATGACAGTGCGCCAGTTGATGCATTATCTTGGTACAATGAAGAAGCTTCCTTTAGCTGTGATTGAAAAGGAATCAGAGGAGCTGCTGGAGTGTTTGCATTTAACCAAACAGGCAGACTGCAAAGGAGCAAAGCTTTCCGGTGGCATGATACGACGTGTGGGAATCATGCAGGCATTTTTGGGAGACCCGGATGTTATATTACTTGATGAGCCGACGGCAGGATTGGATCCAGAAGAACGGCTCCGGATTAAAAACTTTATAAAAGAACGGAAGCGGAGTGGGCAGATGATCCTTGTTTCCACACACATCGTGGATGATATTGATTATATCGGAGATTATGTGGAGATTATGCAGGATGGTCAGATAAAGAAAAAAGGCAGTTGCGAGGAGGTTATTTCCTGTGCCGCTGGAAAGGTTTTTGAAATGGATAAAAGAGCCTATGAAGCTGGAGAAATACAAGGAATCCTTGTAAAGGAATATGAAAAAGAAGGATGCGAAAAGATTCGCATACTGCTTCCTGATTCGGGGACAGAAAAGGAGCTTTCCCCTACATTAGAGGATGGATATTTATGTATATTAAAAGGCTGGTGAATGAAACATGGTGTCGGCTCCGGGGTACGGTGTTTCTTCCGCCCATGCTGTTGTTTGTTTTGTTGAATCTGTGGAATTATCATGATCTGGTTTTCCCAAACACTTCTTCCAAGTATTTTATGGATGAGCGGATGCTTTTGTTACTTCCAATCGGGATAGGTGTGATCAGTGTTGTAAGCTGTCTTCCCTATCTGATGCAGGATGGGTGTGAGATTTTATATTTGCAAAGAAATGATCTCACACAGCAGCTTCTAAGAAATGATATTTATTACGGGACACTTCTCACAATAGAATATGTGCTGGTATATTATAAAAATGTAGGGGAAGGGTGGATTCCCTATTTCCGATATTTACTTCTTAGTCTTGCAGTGTCACAGATATGTGTGCTCATTCTCTATACTATTAAACATGTAAATATAGCATTGGTACTTTTGACTGGAATCTATTTGCTTTTTTATCTGCTGCATGAAAGCGGTAGAAAATTTTTAGATCTATTTACATGGAATTATGAGGATGAAACCTATCTGATCCAGATACTTGCATTGCTTTTGATCACTCTTTTCGGAAGCTGTGGCAGAAGAAAAATGATCAATGGATATGATTCCTATTAGAGCCAATATAAGAATACGGGGTATTATGAAAAACATAGCAAGAAAAATAAAATACAGTGGGATCATTTCGCTGGTGCTGCTTACTGTTATAGCACCACTCTTGATCCGCTGGCATATGAAAAGGCAGGAAGCTGCGCAGTATGTATTGGTGGCACAGCAATACTTAAATATTATTCTTCTGTTTTGCGTGGCATTGCTGTTTTTTGGTTGCTTTTATGAAAAGATACAGGGAAAAGGACGGGAGATATTCTATCTGACGGATCGTAGGAGTGAAAAGGAGCTTTTTTCCATTTTTGCACTGCTTTTGATGGGGCTGGTACTTTCCACGCTTTTGTTTTATCAAAGCTACATTGCACAAACGGGTTTCTTCTTATTACAGTATGTGATACTGGCAGGCAGCCTTTTGAGCTTTTGTTATTCAGTTTTATATGTGACACATCAGCCTGTTTTGGTGGTGCTGGCAATATTCCTTTTTTATGGTGTGATGATAAATGGACCTCTGGGGACGGACCTTTTTTTGCTCTATCAAAGTCATCAGCAGATTACTGCAAAGATCTTCCTTTTTTCCATACGTTATGAACTGTTGCTTGGAGTCGTAAGTATCGTGATTGGGGCGGTGGCAAACAAAAAATATATTGACTATTAAAAGGGACTGTGCAAACAAGCACAGTCCCTTGTGTTTTTCTTTATTGCTCTTTTTATTCTTCCTCAGAATCTGCCTCATATGCTTTTCCGGTTTCATCTACCTCAGGAGCCTGCTCCTTATTATAATGATAAAGGGTATCCTTAAGATCAAAATCAAGCACATCCTGGGAGTCTCTCACTCGGATTACTACCGATTTGGAAAGTGTTTCAATCTCTTCTATGGAAAGACCACTGATCATTGCGACATCCTCAAAAGGAATTTCTACCTCTAACATATTCTTGGCAATTTCAACCTGCCGTTTCTTTGTATTATTCATACGTTCACTTCCTATTCTATATATTAGTCTAACTGTGCCAGCCAGGATTCATTGACAGCAATTACTTTTTCCATAGCATCAGGTCCCGGTGCACCGATCGTATTACGTTTATTTACACAGGTTTTTAAACTGATCGCATCATAAATATCTTCTTCAAATGCCGGGCTGATCGCTTTGTAATCCTCCAGAGGAAGATCATCTAAGGCGATGTTTTTCTTAATACAGGCAAGGACTAACTGTCCTACGATACCGTGGGCATCACGGAAGGCAACTCCATGATTTACCAGATAATCTGCAGCATCTGTTGCATTGGTGAATCCGTTTTTGGCACTGCTTTCCATGGCGGTTTTATTGACACGCATTGTTTTGATCATACCGCCAAACAGTAACAGACAGCCCTTTACCGTATCAATGGCATCAAAGGTAAGCTCTTTATCTTCCTGCATATCTTTGTTGTATGCAAGTGGAATTCCTTTCATCGTTGTGAGAAGAGAAGTCAATGCGCCATAGACACGTCCGGTCTTTCCACGCACGAGCTCGGCGATATCCGGATTCTTTTTCTGTGGCATGATGGAGCTTCCGGTGCTGTAGGCATCGTCCAGTTCTACAAACTGGTATTCATTGGAATTCCAGATAATGATCTCCTCGGAAAAACGACTCAAATGCATCATGATCGTGGCAAAGGCACTGAGCATCTCAATGACGTAATCCCGGTCGGAAACACCATCCATACTATTTAAGCACGGACCATCAAAGTCCAACAGTTTTGCTGTCATCTCGCGATCCAGAGGATACGTGGTACCGGCTAATGCACCGGAGCCGAGGGGACAGATATTCATACGATTTAAAATATCGCTAAGACGGCTGTAATCCCGCTTGAACATTTCCATATAAGCTCCCAGATGATGTGCAAGTGTTACAGGCTGTGCCTTCTGTAAATGAGTAAATCCCGGCATAAAGGTATGAACGTGTTCCTTCATTAATCCGTGAATGGTTTCCAGCAGTGTTTTTAACAGTGCTTTTGTTTCAACCAGCTCATCCCGGCAGTAAAGGCGCATATCTAATGCAACCTGATCATTTCTGCTTCGTCCGGTGTGAAGCTTCTTTCCGGCTTCTCCTACCCGGTCGATCAAGTTTGCTTCCACAAAGCTGTGGATGTCTTCGTATTCGGATGTGATCGCCAGCTTTCCTGCCTTTACATCAGCAACAATGCTGTCTAATCCTTTTAATATGGTTTCTTTTTCTTCCTCCGTCAAAATACCTGTTGCAGCAAGCATTGTGACATGCGCTTTGCTTCCCCGGATATCCTGATCAAAAAATTTCTGATCAAAGGAGATCGATGCATTAAAATTATAAACCAGTTGATCGGTTTCTTTTGTGAAACGACCACCCCATAATTGTGCCATATTGGTACCTCTTTTCTAAAATGTAATACTTGTGGGTCTTGCCCAGATAACAGTATTATACAACAAGGAGAAAACAATTGACAACGGATAAATATGACTTTTTAAGGAAATGTGATCGAAAACAATATGAATAAATATAAAAATATGCGAATATTTATACATTGACAAGAAGAATCAATAGTGCTACGATGGAAGAATCAAAAACGAAAAAGATACACCGTTAAGGTGCAGGAGATAAAAGGAGGAACATGCGATGAAATTGAAAGATACCGGGCTTACAAAAGAGCAGTTGATCAACGATGCCAATACTTATATGATGGAGCTGGCCACCCGCTTTGATCTGATAGCGGAGACATCAAAGGGAATGTACATATACAATGAAAAGGAAGAACCATATTTAGACTTTTATGCCGGAATTGCGGTCAACTCTGCCGGAAACTGTAATGAAAAAGTGGTAGAAGCGATCATTTCACAGGCAAAGGATACCCTTCATGTGTCCAACTATCCGTATAGTATTCCGATGGTTGTGCTTGCCAAACTGATCTGTACCAACATTGGTATGGATAAGATCTTCTTCCAGAACTCCGGAACCGAGGCAAATGAAGCTATGATCAAGATGGCAAGAAAATGGGGAATCGAAAAATACGGACCGGAGCATTATCATATTGTAACAGCAAAGCAGAGCTTCCATGGACGAAGCTATGGTGCCATGAGTGCGACCGGACAGCCGGACAATGCCTGCCAGATGAATTTAAAACCGATGTTGCCGGGATTTACTTATGCAGACTTTAATGATCTTGCGTCCTTTGAAAAAGCCTGTACCAAAGATACTGTGGCGATCATGGTAGAGCCGGTGCAGGGAGAAGGCGGTGTCTATCCTGCAACAGAAGAGTTCTTAAAGGGACTGCGGAAACTTTGTGATGAGCGTGACATGCTGCTGCTCTTTGATGAAGTGCAGACCGGATGGGGACGTTTAGGATCATTGATGGGATATATGTCATATGGAGTAACACCGGACGTATTATCCATGGCAAAAGCAATGGGCGGCGGACTCCCGATCGGAGCAGTGTGTGCCAACGAAAGAGCAAATCAGGCATTTACACCGGGAAGCCACGGATCCACCTTTGGAGGAAATCCGGTCTGTTGTGCAGCCGCTATCGCAGAGATCAAAGAGATCATTGAGCGCGACCTGCCGGCCAATGCCAAAAAAATGGGCGATTACTTTATGGGATTATGTAAAAATCTTCCGGGAGTCAAAGAAGTCAGAGGCCGTGGACTATTGATGGGAGTAGAATTTGAGAAACCGATCGCTATGGAAGTAAAACACGAATGTTTTGATCGTCATATGCTGATCACTGCAGTCAGCGGCAGCATCATCCGTATGGTGCCACCGTTGATCGTCAGCAAGGAAGAATGTGACAAAGCATATGCGATCTTAGAAGGATCCGTAAAAGCAGCATTATAAACACATTATATTATTATTTTAAAGATAAGTTCCCTATTATCAGAGTATCAACCTTTGATCGTCAGATCACAGGTCACTTCAAAACAATCTGATGATAGGGAACTATTTCATTGCTACATATACAGATAAGAAAATCTTAGAGTTTGTGATAACATCTGGTTTATAAGAAAACATTTTTATACATTAATTCGCAAAAAATTTAATTACTACATTTATTTATAGATAAGAGAAGCATTTCTTCTTACAGAATACGAAAAACCTTGATTCTCAATATTTTTAAGAGAACAGCCCCCTGTGGTTGCTTTCTTAATTGTGCAGGTGCTTTGGAGCCGCCGGCACTCGTATGCAGCAAGCGAGAGCGCAGCTGCGGACGAAGTACCGTTGCGAGCGACAAGCAGCGAAAGCGTGCCTGCACAAAAAGAAAGCAACCACAGGGGGCGTCACTATATATAAGAAAAAAATAAAAAAACGTTGACAAAAAACATGTAGGGTGGTAATCTCTTTTTAGAAAGATGTTAGCACTCAAAAGAAGCGAGTGCTAATAACTTCAAAAAAAGACAAAAGATGTCAGAAAGGATGGTTAAATGGAGTTAGATGAGCGAAAGCTTAAGATATTGCAGGCAATCATCAAAACCTATTTGGAAACGGGAGAACCGGTTGGTTCCAGAACAATTTCCAAGCTGCCGGGATTAAATCTATCTTCGGCAACCATTCGAAACGAGATGGCAGATCTAGAGGAATTAGGATATATCATCCAGCCGCATACCTCTGCCGGACGGATTCCATCTGATGCCGGGTATCGTTTATATGTCGATCAGATGATGGCGGAGAAAGCGTTGGAACGGGAACAGAAGGAAGAAAGCGAAGTCGCAGAACATGATGCTTTGCTTGCAAAGGTGGATCGTTTGGAGCATTTGTTGCAGCAGGTTGCGAAAGTATTAGCAAGCAATACCAATTATGCAACAATGGTAACTGCCCCGAATTACAAGAATACCAAGGTGAAATTCATCCAGCTTTCCCAGGTGGATGAACGTCAATTATTGGCGGTCATCGTGGTTGAAGGAAATGTTATCAAAAACAAGATGATCGAGGTAGAGGAACCACTTGCAAATGATGAGCTTCTTAAGTTTAATGTATTACTGAATACGTTTTTGACCGGACTGAGTTTGCAGGAGATCAATTTAGAACTCATTCAGACGATGAAGCAGCAGGCGGGAATTCATGCAGACATATTGGAACACATCTTTGAAGGTGTGATGGATGCGGTTCGTTCAGCGGAAGAATTGGAAGTATATACCAGTGGTGCTAACAACATTTTAAAATATCCGGAGCTTGGAGATGCTTCCAAAGCAGGTGAGATCTTAGAGGTGTTTGAGGAAAAGAAAGCACTGAACCATTTGATTGAAAGTACCTCAGATGGAGATAACCAGTACGGTATTCAGGTATATATCGGAGATGAACAGCCGATTCAGACGATGAATGACTGTAGTCTGGTAACGGCCACCTATGAATTGGAAGAAGGTGTTCGTGGTAAGATAGGTATTATCGGTCCGAAACGTATGGATTATGATAAAGTAGTAACAACACTCAAAAATCTAACGGATGAGTTGGATACCATTTTCAAAAACAAAACATAGGAAAGGTGGGAATTAAGTGGCACAGGACAGAAATGAAGAAATGAAAGAAAACGATGTAAATAAAGAAGAAACAAAGGAGTCCAGTGAGATTGAAGTAACAATTGAGGACTCTGACGAGAAAAAGGAAAGCGAAGAAACGAAAAAAGAGGAAAAAGAGAAGACAGATGATCTGGATAGCAAAGAGAAGTCTTCCAACAAGAATTCATCAAAGAAACCTCGCAAGACGATCAAAGGTCTGGAGATGGAATTAAAGGCTCAGGGTGAGATCATTGATGAATTAAAGAAAAAATATGCAGCTGCAAAAGAGGCAAATGAGCAGGCACAGGATAAGTACCAGCGGTTGATGGCAGAGTTTGAGAATATGCGCAAACGAACCGAAAAAGAAAGCTCCCGTATGTATGATGTGGGAGCAAAAGAAGTATTAGAAAAATTACTTCCGATCGTGGACAATTTTGAACGTGCACAGCTTACCGTTACAGAGGAACAAAAGGATGATCCGTTTGTACAGGGCGTGGATAAGATCTACCGCCAGATGATGGGATATCTGGAATCTGTAAAGGTTGCACCGATGGATGCAGAGGGCAAAGAATTTAATCCGGATCTTCATAATGCAGTAATGCACATTGATGATGATTCGTATGATGAGAATGTTGTAGTAGAGGAGCTTCAAAAAGGCTATATGTACAAAGATGAAGTGCTTCGTCACAGCATGGTAAAAGTAGCTAATTAAAAAAATAATATAAAATGATGACAGTTTAGGAGGAATTATTATGGGCAAGATTATTGGTATTGATTTAGGAACAACAAACTCATGTGTTGCAGTTATGGAGGGTGGTAAACCGGTTGTTATCACAAACTCTGAGGGCGTAAGAACAACACCATCTATCGTAGCATTTACAAAAAATGGAGAGCGTGTTGTAGGTGATCCTGCAAAGCGTCAGGCAGTTACGAACGCCGATAAGACCATCTCTTCTATCAAGAGACATATGGGATCTGATTACAGAGTAACAATTGATGATAAGAAGTATTCTCCACAGGAGATTTCTGCAATGATCTTACAGAAATTAAAGGCAGATGCAGAAAGCTATATCGGAGAAAAAGTAACAGAGGCAGTAATCACAGTACCTGCTTACTTTACAGATGCACAGCGTCAGGCAACGAAGGATGCCGGTAAGATCGCAGGCTTAGATGTAAAACGTATTATCAACGAGCCTACAGCTGCTGCACTTTCTTATGGATTGGATAATGAGAGTGAGCAGAAGATCATGGTATACGATTTAGGTGGTGGTACTTTTGATGTATCTATCATTGAGATCGGTGATGGTGTCATTGAAGTATTGGCAACTGCCGGTGATAACAAGCTTGGTGGTGATGATTTTGATGAAGCTATTACACAGTATATGTTAGCAGATTTCAAGAACAAAGAAGGTGTTGACTTATCTGGTGATAAGATGGCAATGCAGCGTTTGAAAGAAGCAGCAGAGAAGGCAAAGAAAGAATTATCCTCTGCTACTACAACCAACATCAACCTGCCATTCATCACAGCAACAGCAGAAGGTCCAAAGCACTTTGATATGGATTTAACAAGAGCAAAATTTGATGAGCTGACTGCTGACTTGGTAGAGCGTACCGCAACTCCGGTACAGACCGCATTAAAGGATGCTGGAATGACCGCATCTGAGCTTGATAAGGTATTGTTAGTCGGTGGTTCTACACGTATTATCGCAGTACAGGATAAAGTAAAACAGTTGACCGGCAAAGAGCCATTCAAAGGAATCAACCCGGATGAATGTGTTGCCATCGGTGCTTCTATCCAGGGTGGTAAGTTAGCAGGTGATGCAGGTGCCGGCGAGATCTTGTTATTAGATGTAACTCCACTTTCACTTTCTATTGAGACCATGGGTGGTGTAGCAACACGACTGATCGAAAGAAATACAACCATTCCTACAAAGAAGAGCCAGATCTTCTCAACTGCAGCAGATAATCAGGATGCCGTTGATATCCATGTTGTACAGGGTGAGCGTCAGTTTGCGAAGGACAACAAGAGCTTAGGACGTTTCCGTCTGGATGGTATTGCTCCGGCAAGACGTGGTGTGCCACAGATCGAAGTAACCTTCGATATTGATGCAAACGGTATTGTAAATGTATCTGCGAAAGACCTTGGTACAGGAAGCGAGCAGCACATTACGATCACATCCGGATCAAGCTTATCCGATGCGGATATCGATAAGGCTGTAAAGGAAGCTGCAGAATTTGAAGCCCAGGATAAGAAGAGAAAAGAAGCGATCGAGGCAAGAAATGAAGCTGATGCATTAGTATTCCAGACCGAGAAAGCATTAAAGGATGTTGGAGACAAGATCGATGCTGCCGGAAAAGACAAGGTAGAGGCTGACTTAAAGGCATTAAAGGAAATCGTAGATGGCACCGAAGCAGATTCCATGACAGATGCAGATGTAGATAAGATCAAAGCAGCAAAAGAGAAATTGATGGAAAGTGCACAGGAGTTATTCTCCAAGTTATATGAACAGTCTGCTCCAAATGCAAATGCAGGAACAGGTGCAGAGAGTGCCGGTGCAGCACAGTATGACGCTGACGACGTAGTTGACGCTGATTACAAAGAGGTGTAGAATAAGCTACATGAAAAGTAGTGAAAGGTGATTCTAATGGCAGAGAAGAGAGATTATTACGAAGTGCTCGGTGTAGCAAAAAATGCAACCGAAGCAGAATTGAAGAAGGCTTACCGTCAGTTGGCTAAGAAGTATCATCCGGATATGAATCCGGGTGATGCGGAAGCAGAGCGTAAGTTCAAGGAAGCTTCAGAAGCCTATGAGGTATTAAGTGACGCAGAGAAACGTGCCAAATATGATCAGTTCGGTCATGCTGCATTTGATGGTGGTGCCGGTGGAGGCTTCTCCGGTGGCGGCTTTGAATTTAACATGGGTGACATGGGTGACATTTTCGGCGACGCATTTGGATTTGGTGACATTTTCGGATTCGGAGGTGGTTCCCGTACCAAGAAAGACCCGAATGGTCCGGTACGCGGTTCCAACATCAAGACGAGCGTGCGTATCAGCTTCGAGGAAGCCGTATTTGGTTGTATAAAAGAAATCGAACTGCCATTAAAAGACCCTTGTAGTCTTTGCCACGGAACAGGAGCGCAGCCGGGATATGATCCGGTTACGTGTACGAAATGTGGCGGAAAAGGTCAGGTAGTATTTACCCAGCAGTCCTTATTCGGAATGGTCAGAAATGTACAGACCTGTCCGGAATGTAATGGTACAGGACAGATGATCAAGAATAAATGCCGTGCCTGTGGTGGTTCCGGTTATACAACAAGCAAGAAGAAGATCCAGGTAAATATTCCGGCCGGAATTGATAACGGACAGAGTGTGCGTATCCGTGAAAAGGGAGAGCCTGGAAAGCGTGGAGGAGAACGTGGAGATTTACTGGTTACTGTTATGGTTGACCGTCATCCAATCTTCCAGCGGAATGAATATGATCTTTATTCTACCCAGCCGATCACCTTTACGCAGGCAGCACTTGGTGCAACGATCGAGATCAACACGGTAGACGGTCCATTCCGTTATACGATCAAACCGGGAACACAGACGGATACCAAGATTCGTTTGAAAGGAAAAGGTGTACCGACGATCCGGAACAATGCAGTGCGAGGTGATCACTATGTAACACTGGTGGTACAGGTGCCGGAGAAGCTTTCCGAGCAGGAGAAGGAAATCTTACGAAAGTACGATGAAAGCTCTGGCGGCGGAGCGACGGAAGAAGGAGCACAGGAAAAGAAAAAAGGCTTTTTCAAAAAAGATAAATAAAGAAAAGAAGACGTTGCGTGGGCAGCGTCTTTTTTTGTAATGCTTTCTGGATTCTGGTATTTTCTTTTTACGCTAAATGTAGTATGATAAAAATAATTGTGTAAAAAGGAGGATCTCAGAACATGAAATGGAATAAGATTACCATTGATACGACGGTAGAGGCAACAGATATGATCAGTTATGAATTGGCAGAACTTGGAATCGAAGGGATAGAAGTAGAGGATCATGTACCGCTTACCATGGAAGAACGCAAAAAAATGTATGTAGATCTTTTGCCGGATGAGATTGCTCCCAACGATGGAACTGCGAAAATCTCCTGCTATATTGATCCGGGTGAAGATATCGAAGCACTATCCATGAAGATTTCCCAGATGTTAAAGGAAGTGGGACAATTTCTGGATGTCGGGGCAGCGACATTGTCCTTTGGAGAGACAGAAGACAAGGATTGGATCAATAACTGGAAGCAGTTTTTTAAACCGTTTCGTCTGGATGATTCCATCATCATCAAACCGACATGGGAGACCGTGAATGACCGGAAAGAGGGAGACATTATTGTGGAGATCGATCCGGGTACGGCTTTTGGTACCGGTTCTCACGAAACAACAAGACTTTGCATTTCCCAGATCAAACGGTTTTTAAAGCCGGGGGATAAGGTGCTCGACTTAGGCTGCGGCAGCGGTATTTTATCCATCATTGCATTAAAGCTTGGCGCAGGCAAGGTAGTTGGAACCGATATTGACCCGAATGCGATTATTGCGACAAAAGAGAACCTGGCGGTCAATCACATCGAGGAAGGCAGCATGATCCCATACGAAGGGAATCTGTTGGAGGATGAGGCTCTTTGTGAGAAAATCGGAGAGGGACAGTATGACATTGTTGTTGCTAATATTTTAGCAGATGTGATCATTCCACTTTCTTCTATTGCCCGTCGTTTTATGAAAGAAGGAGCTTATTTTATTACCTCCGGTATCATCAATACCAAAGAGGAGGAGGTAAAAGAAGCTATGGTGAAAAACGGCTTTGAGATCGTAGATATCATTCCGATGGGAGAATGGGTATCCATTGTAGGGAGATAAGCATGTATAAGTTTTTTGTAGAACCAGAGCAGATTGTGGAAGATACCGTATTTATAACCGGAGAAGATGTCAATCATATCGTACATGTTCTGCGTATGAAAAAGGGCGAACAGGTTTTAGTGAGTACAAGTAATGACCGGGAATATTTGTGTGAGATCACAGCTTTTGAGGAAGAGGCAGTGCAGCTAAAGCTGCTGGATGTGTATGGAAGCAACCGAGAACTTCCGATTGAGGTAACGCTCTATCAGGCACTTCCGAAAGGAGATAAGATGGAGACTGTAATCCAGAAAATGGTAGAACTGGGAGCAGTGAGGATCGTTCCTGTCGTAACGAAGCGGTGTGTCGTTCAGCTGGATCAGAAAAAGGCAGCCAAAAAGGTGGCACGCTGGAATGCCATTTCCGAGGCGTCAGCCAAACAGTCCAAACGTAATAAGATTCCTGAAGTGATGATGCCGATGTCTTTTGCTGAAGCCCTTCTTGATGCGAAAAAGCTGGAAGCAGCTCTGGTCCCTTATGAAAATGCAGAAGGGATGGAGCAGGCAAGATGCATGGTAGATGAGGCGGTCAAGAAACGGTCACTGGGAATCTTTATCGGACCGGAAGGCGGATTTACAGAACAGGAAATTGAAAGAAGCCAGCAAAACGGTGTGAAACCCATCTCGTTGGGACATCGTATTTTGCGAACCGAAACAGCAGGAATGATGCTGATGTCAGTTATCATGTTTGCAACAGATCAGGATTAGAAAGCAGGGAATAACGTGGAAGCATATTTGGACAATGCAGCAACAACGCAGGCATTAGAAGAGGTTTGTCAGGTCATGGATCAGGTGATGAGGGAAGATTATGGAAATCCTTCCTCACTGCATAAAAAAGGACTGGAAGCGGAACATTATATCAAGCATGCCAGGGAAGTGATCGCGGCAACATTAAAGGTAGAGCCAAAAGAAATTTATTTTACGTCCGGGGGAACAGAGTCAAACAACTGGGCACTTCACGGGATTGCGATGGCAAAAAAACGGCAGGGAAAGCATATTATAACCAGTTCTGTGGAACACGCTTCGGTGCTGAACCCGTTGGGATTTTTAGAGGAGCTTGGTTACGAGATCACGTATCTTCCGGTTGATGAGCATGGAAAAGTAAAGATCAGCGCATTAAAAGAGGCGATCCGCCCGGATACCATTATGGTGTCTGTGATGGGTGTCAACAATGAAGTGGGAGCGGTGCAGCCACTGCGGGAGATTGCAGATGTGATCAAAGCATCCGGGCAAAATATCATATTTCATGTCGATGCCATACAGATGTACGGAAAGCTGGAGCTTTATCCGAAACGACTTGGTATTGACCTGCTCAGTGTGAGTGGGCACAAGATCCATGGACCAAAGGGAAGCGGATTTTTGTATATCAAAGACCGCACCAACATCAAGCCATTTATCTTTGGTGGAAACCAGCAGTCAGGAATGCGCTCCGGTACAGAAAATGTTCCGGCGATCGCAGGGCTTGCGGTGGCAGCCGAATACATTTACCAGCGCAACTTTAAAGAGGATCATATTGCATATATGCAAAAGATCAAAGCGCACTTTATTGAAGAAGTTACAAAGCTTCCGGATTGTTACGATCATTCCGGGGAGGCACCGCACATTGCAAGCATTACTTTTCGCGGGATCCGCAGTGAAGTGCTGCTGCATGCTTTGGAAGAACGGGGCGTTTATGTATCCTCCGGTTCTGCCTGCTCCTCTAACAAGCCGGAGCTTAGCGGAACATTATTAAATATGGGACTTACGCCTGCGGATGCAGAATCTACGCTGCGTTTTTCCTTCTCAACATTTACGAAAGAGGAAGAACTGGATTATGCGGTGGAACAGTTAAAAGAGCTGCTCCCTACTCTGCGGCGGTTTGTAAGAAGATAACAGAAGAAAGGAAGAGAAGATGGAATACAATGCATTTTTAGTAAAATATGCCGAGATCGGTATCAAAGGAAAAAATCGAAGATTGTTTGAAGATGCACTGATCAAGCAGATCAAATTTTCTTTGGAATCCGTAGGTGATTTTTCAGTGTTTAAAGAGCAGGGACGTATCTTTGTAAAAGCAAATGATACCTTTGATCAGGAGGAAACGATTTCTGCCCTGCAGCGGGTGTTTGGTATTTCTGCCATTTGTCCGGTTGTGATCAAGGAGAGTGCCCAGTGGGAGGATCTTGCAAAAGCGGTCTGTGAGTATGTAGATCATGCCTATCTGGACAAGAATATTACTTTTAAGGTATTGGCACGACGGGCGGACAAGTCTTATCCGAAGAAATCATTTGAGATTGCAGCGGACTTAGGTGCAGAAATTTTAGATCGTTTTCCGGAAATGAAGGTGGATGTGCATCATCCTGCCGTATATATTAATGTGGAACTTCGGACGCATGTTTACATTTATTCGATCGAGATTCCGGGACCGGGTGGAATGCCGGTTGGTACCAACGGAAAGGCAATGCTTTTATTATCCGGTGGAATTGACAGCCCGGTAGCGGGTTACATGATCAGTAAGCGTGGAGTGTATCTGGATGCAGTATATTTTCATGCGCCGCCATACACCAGTGAACGTGCCAAGGAAAAAGTCGTAGATCTGGCAAAACTGGTAGCAAAGTACAGCGGACCGATCCATCTGCATATTGTGAACTTTACGGATATCCAGCTTGCTATTTATGAGAAATGTCCGCACGATGAACTCACGATCATCATGCGCCGCTATATGATGCGGATCGCAGAATACTTAGCCAAAGAAAATAAGGCGCAGGCATTGATCACAGGAGAGAGTATCGGGCAGGTGGCATCCCAGACAATGCAGTCATTGGTAGCAACCAATGCGGTATGTACGATGCCGGTATTTCGTCCTCTCATTGGAATGGATAAGCAGGAGATCGTAGATATTTCAGAAAAGATCAATACGTATGAAACTTCGATCCTGCCATACGAGGATTGTTGTACGATCTTTGTGGCAAAACATCCGGTTACAAAGCCTAAGGTAAGCGTGATCGAGGCATCTGAGCGCAAGCTTTCAGAAGTGATCGACGATCTGATGGAGCAGGCATTAAATTCGATTGAAACGATCGTGGTAAAGTAATAAATAAAATAAAAAAGAGGTTGTCCCAAACGACAACCTCTTTGCGTTTTATGTAATACTGCGTACAGATTAACCAACCAGGTATGGTTTGATGGCATCCATGATTTCGGCTTCTTCTGCATCGGTGTCACAGTGGATATTTAAGTTGATCGGTTTGGAAATATCCAAACTGAAGATACCCATAATAGATTTCGCATCGATCACATAACGGCCGGAAACTAAATCGAATTCTGCAGTAAATTTCGTAATTTCATTGACGAATGATTTTACTTTTTCAATCGAATTCAGATTGATCTGGACTGATTTCATACGAATTACCTCCTTGTTCGTAAATCCCCCATGGGATTAATTTATAAGTTGCACTTCTTCTCTCCATCAATTATACTACCGTTAGTATTGCAAAAAGTCAAGGCATAAAACTATACAAAAAAATGGAGAAGAATCCGTTAGGAAATCAGCAGGAGTACGAAAATGAGCACAGAGCAGAAAACAGTGTCGTTTATCACACTGGGTTGTAAGGTAAATCAATATGAATCGGATGGAATGGCAGAGCTGTTAAAAAAGGCAGGATATAAGATCGTGCCGGATCAGACGCCGAGCGATGTCACAGTGGTAAATACCTGTGCAGTTACCAACATCGCATCCAGAAAGTCCAGACAGATGATGCATCGTGCCAAAAAGCGGAATCCGGATACCGTGCTGGTGGCAGCAGGCTGTTATATACAGAGCATGGAAAAAGAACTTGGGCAGCTTCCGGAAGTGGACATTTTCCTGGGAAATAACCAGAAAAATGAAATTGCCGCATTCTTGCAGGAATATTTTGCCGGACGGGGAGAAAGCACCCATTTGATCGACATCAATCATTCTTCTTCCTATGAAGAATTTTCTATCGGGGCGACCAAGGAACATACGAGAGCTTATGTAAAGATTCAGGATGGCTGTAACCAGTTCTGTTCGTATTGCATCATTCCTTATGTCAGAGGACGGGTGCGTTCCCGTCAGATGGAAGATATCTTAAAAGAAGCGGTTACACTTGCTATGGATGGATACGAGGAGCTTGTTTTAACCGGTATCCATATCAGCTCCTATGGGGTGGATATGACGCCGAAACGGGATCTGCTTACGCTGCTGAAAGAGCTTCATAAGGTAAATGGGATCAAGCGGATCCGGCTTGGTTCATTAGAACCGGGGATCATTACGGAGTCATTTGTAGAGGCGATTTCTAATATGCCAAAGATCTGCCCGCATTTTCATTTATCACTGCAAAGTGGGGCGGAGGCTACTTTAAAGCGCATGAACCGCAAATACACGGCAAAGCAGTACCGGGAAAAGTGTGAGCTGTTACGCCGCTATTATGACGATCCGGCACTTACGACGGATGTGATCGTGGGATTTCCGGGAGAAACAGACGAAGAGTTTGAAGAAACCTATGCTTATTTAAAAGCATTGCAGCTATATGAGATTCATGTATTTCCATATTCTGTGCGGGAAGGGACCGTGGCAGCAAAAATGCCGGATCAAGTAGATGGAAAGGTGAAAAAACAGCGGTTGAACAGACTGCTTGCCCTGACCAGACAGCAAAAGCGCGAATATGAAGCCGGCTTTGATCCAAACGAACTTTCTGTTCTTTATGAGGAAACGGTGGAGATTGACGGGGAGAAATATGAGGTAGGACACAGCCCGAATTATATTAAGGTGGGACGCTGCCTTGCCACAAATGAGTTGAAATTTCTTTGAAAATAGGGTATAGTAGAAATAGTAGGAAAAAGGACGTGATAAAGATGGACAACAATACACAGTATTTTAAAACAGTGCGTGAGCCTGACCTTGATGTGCATCAGATTTTAGAGCAGGTGTATGCTGCCCTGACCGAGAAAGGATATAATCCGGTGAACCAGATCGTGGGATATGTCATGAGTGGAGATCCGACCTATATCACCAGTCATAAGAATGCCAGAAGCCTGATCATGAAGGTGGAGCGTGACGAGATTATCGAAGGCTTGTTAGAATACTATATCGATACCAGATTGAAGTAATGGGGAACATATGAGAGTATTAGGGTTAGATTACGGAACAGTAACGGTTGGCGTAGCGGTAAGTGACCGGCTTGGTATCACGGCACAAGAACTTACCACGATCGTGCGTAAGCAGCCGAACAAGCTTCGCCGAACCTATGCACAGATTGAAGAACTGATCAAGGAATATGAGATTGGAACAATTGTACTCGGACTTCCAAAAAACATGAATAATACGGAAGGCGAACGGGTAAGAGATACGAAAGAATTTAAGGAAGCACTGGAACGAAGAACAGGACTTCCTGTTGTGTTATGGGATGAACGGTTGACAACCGTGGAATCGGAGCGTATTTTAAAAGAATGTAAGGTAAGACGAGAGAATAGAAAAGCAGTGATCGATCAGATAGCAGCAGCGATCATATTGCAGAATTATTTGGATGCGTCTTCGAAAAGATAGGAAGAATAGTTATGAGTAAAAAAGAGAATACCATTACAATGACAGCCGAAGACGGTGAGGAGATTGTATTTGAGGTAGTGGAACAGACAACGATCGCAGGTCAGAATTATCTGCTTGTGACCGATGCGAAAGAAGAGGATGAAGACGGAACTGCCTATATCATGAAAGAAATTTTGGCAGGAAATACAGACGGTATGGGGACATATGAATTTGTAGAGGAAGAACAGGAGCTTTTGAGCATCTCCAAAGTGTTTGAGGAACTATTAGAAGACACAGATCTTGAAACGAAGTAGACTGTGTTTCTTTTTATAGAGAAATAGTCATGTGAAAAAGAAGTAAGAAACATTCTGTTAGGAAATGTATCTTTCTTCTTTGATCATGAGTGAAATGAAATCGTGCGGACATAATAGAAAAAGAGTAGATCGTGCTAGGAAACAGTAGTTTTCTATGCGTTTTTTTCGTGTGTTTTGGATACGGTTTGGAAGACTGAACAAAGTAGAAATATTGAGAAAGGATTGAAGTAAGAAAGTATGTTGAAGGGAACAAAACAACCAAAAACAGAGAAGGAAAAGGATAAGAAGATAGAAAAGAAAACAGAGCGTAAACCTGTAAAACGCAATGAAAAAAAATATGACAAAGACAAAAAAAATGACGTCAAAAAGCCGGAACGAAAAGGGGAACGCAAAACAGAAGGAAAGCGTAACGATAAAAAAAGCGACAAGAAATATGAGAAACGGTCGCTTAAGAAAATAGACAATAAGTCGAAAGATGTGGCGGTCAATAAAGAAAAGATCAAGATCATTCCGCTCGGTGGATTGGAGCAGATCGGTATGAACATCACCGCGTTTGAATATGGTGACAGTATTGTGGTAGTGGACTGTGGTCTGGCATTTCCGGAGGATGATATGCTGGGGATCGACTTAGTGATCCCGGATGTAAGTTACTTAAAAGAAAATGCACACAAGGTAAAAGGGTTGGTCATCACACACGGACATGAAGATCATATTGGTGCGATTCCATTTGTAGAAAAGGAACTTAATATCCCGATTTATGCAACAAAACTGACGATGGGAATTATTGAACATAAGTTAAAAGAACATGGTTTGATGCAGAGCGTCAAACGAAAAGTAGTATCATATGGACAGTTTATCAATCTGGGCTGCTTTAGGATTGAGTTTATCCGTACCAATCACAGTATTGTAGATGCAGCGGCGTTAGCAATTTATACACCGGCAGGTGTGATTGTACATACCGGAGATTTTAAAGTGGATTATACCCCGGTATTTGGAGATGCCATCGACCTGCAACGGTTTGCAGAGCTGGGAAAGAAGGGCGTGCTCGCGCTGATGTGCGACAGTACCAATGTGATGCGTCCGGGATTTACCCCGTCAGAAAGTACGATGGGAAAAACCTTTGATAACCTGTTTGCTAATAACAAGGAACACCGTCTGATCATTGCAACATTTGCATCCAATGTAGATCGTGTGCAGCAGATCATCAACTCAGCATATAAGTACGGGCGTAAAGTGGTCATTGAGGGACGTTCCATGGTAAATATCATTACAACGGCGAATGAACTCGGTTATATCAATATCCCGGATCAGACCCTTATTGATATTGATGAATTGAAGAATTATACAGATGATCAGGTTGTGCTCATTACCACCGGAAGTCAGGGAGAAACAATGGCGGCACTTTCCCGTATGGCAAATGATATGCACCGGAAGGTGTCGATCAAGCCAAATGATACGGTGATCTTAAGCTCCAGCCCGATCCCGGGAAATGAAAAGTCGGTATCCCGGATCATTAACGAATTATCCATGCGTGGTGCCAAGGTGATCTTTCAGGATACACATGTATCGGGTCACGCCTGTCAGGAGGAGATCAAGCTTATTTATTCCCTGACCAGACCGGAGTATGCAATCCCGGTACATGGAGAATACCAGCATTTGATGGCACATCGGGATCTTGCGATCTCAATGGGGATTCCAAAAGAAAATGTAGTCATTTTCTCTTCCGGCGATGTATTGGAGATCGGACAGGAGAGTGCCAAGATTGTCGGCAAGGTTCCGGCAGAGGGCATCTTTGTAGATGGACTGGGTGTTGGTGATGTAGGAAATATTGTCCTGCGTGACCGTCAGCAGCTGTCGCAAAACGGTTTGATCATTGTGGTTGTCACACTGGAGCGTGATTCCAACCAGATCTTAGCAGGTCCGGATCTTGTTTCCCGTGGATTTGTCTACGTGAGAGAATCAGAAGATCTGATGGAAGAGTGCAGACAGGTTGTATCCGATGCTTTAGATGACTGTCTTTACCGCAATGTGACAGACTGGTCAAGGATAAAATCTGTCATTCGCGATTCCTTAAGTGGATATTTGTGGAAAAAGACCAAACGTAATCCGATGATCCTGCCGATCATCAATGAGGTATAAGTATGAATAATGTAATGTATCAGACCAAATTGCTCAACAAGGAATTGAAACGGAGCAATGAATATAATCAGTATGTGAGAGTGCTCGGCAATCTGAGAGCACACCCGGATCTGTATGCGCGCACACTGGAATTTCAGCGGCGCAGCATACATCTGCAGAGTGGCGCAGATTATAATACGTTAGAGGAAGTCGGACACTTAAGAAAAGAATTTGAAGATATTTTAAATCAGCCTGTTGTAATTGATTTCCTAGGTGCGGAGCAGCGTGTAGTGAATATGCTCAAACGTACACAGGAGGGAATCTTAGAAGGAATTGAGCTGGAAACAGCAGCATTGGACGAGTAAGGAAAATGAGGTGAGCCGGATGTCAAAGAAAAAAGTGCTGGGAGCGGTAGGCGGTATGCTAAATCTGCTTATTGTCTGCGTCATCATTGTATTGGCTTTTTATATTTGTATTGCGGCCTACCGGATTGCCTATCAGGTATTTTCTAATCCGGTTTGCGATAAATCCAGTACTTTCACTCATATGGTAACAGTGGAAAAGGGGGAGAGCAGACGGGAGATCGCAAAAGAACTGGAAAAGGCAGGGATCATCAAAGACAGCCGGGTGTGGTATATACGCCTGATGTTATCTGCATATAAAAATAAGATTCAGCCGGGACAGTACGAGTTGTCTGCTTCGATGGATATGGATACCACTTTTCAGATACTATCAAAGGAAATGGCGGAGGAACAGTGATGATCGTAGAAGAGCATATACAGGCATTTATCAATTCTCTAAATGAAGAGGAGAACAGTTTGATACAGGAATTGGAGCAGGAGGCACATGAACATCATGTGCCTATTATTCGTCCTGAGACCAGACAGCTGCTGCGCTTTTTGCTTCGTTTGCACCGCCCGGAGCGGGTGTTGGAGATAGGAACTGCGATTGGGTATTCTGCAACGATCATGGCGGCAGAACTGGCCAAAGGGGGCAGGATCGATACGATCGAGCGGAATGAAGGACGATATGAGCGGGCAATGTATCATTTGAAACGGGCAGGACTTTTGGATGTCGTGACGGTTCACTTTGGAGATGCCCTTGATATATTGGAACAGTTAAAAGAGCCATATGATTTTATTTTTATGGATGCGGCGAAAGGACAATATCAGAATTTCTTTGACCTTTGTGCCGATCAGTTAAAACCGGGAGGGCTGCTGCTGTGTGATAATATCTTGCAGGAAGGCTCCGTGAGCCAGTCGCGGTATGCGGTTACAAGAAGAGATCATACGGTACATGCCAGAATGCGGGCGTTCTTATATGAGATCAAGCATAAGAAAGAATTTGATACAGTGATCCTTCCGGTAGGAGATGGAGTTGCTGTACTGCGGAAACGGGAATCAAAGGAGGATGTGTAATGGAACAGAAGGAGCCGGAATTATTGCTGCCTGCAAGCAGCTTGGAAGTGTTGAAAACAGCGGTGCTATATGGGGCGGATGCGGTCTATATCGGTGGAGAATTGTTTGGACTTCGTGCCAATGCACATAATTTTGATCGTCCACAGATGGAAGAGGCAATTTCTTATGCGCATGCACATGGAGTGAAAGTGTATGTCACGGTAAATATTGTGGCGCACAATGATGATCTTGCAGGGGTGGAGACCTATTTAAATGAATTAAAAGAGATCAGACCGGATGCGCTGATCATTTCAGACCCTGGTATTTTCAGCATGGCACGAAAGATCATTCCGGATATGGAGATCCATATCAGTACGCAGGCAAATAACTGCAACTATGGCACGTATCGTTTCTGGTATGAGCTTGGGGCAAAGCGTGTGGTATCTGCCAGAGAGCTTTCGGTGGAAGAGATTGCAGATATCAGAGCCCACATACCGGAAGATCTGGAGATTGAAACCTTTGTACACGGTGCGATGTGTATTTCCTATTCCGGAAGATGTCTGCTCAGTAACTATTTTACCGGAAGAGATGCCAATCAGGGAGCGTGTACGCATCCTTGCAGATGGAAATACTATGTGATGGAGGAACAGCGTCCGGGAGAATTTCTGCCGGTGGAAGAAAATGAGCGGGGAACCTACATTTTCAATTCCAAAGATCTTTGTATGATCGATCATATTCCGGAGCTTGTGAAAGCCGGTATTGACAGCTTTAAAGTAGAGGGACGAATGAAGACAGCACTTTATGTTGCAACGGTGGCAAGCGTTTACCGTCGCGCGATCGATGATTATTTTAGGGATCCGGCACTTTATGAAGCAAACCGCTCCGTTTATCAGGAGGAGATCTGCAAATGCACGTATCGGCAGTTTACAACCGGTTTTTTCTTTGGAAAACCAACGCATGAAACGCAAATTTACGATTCCAACACCTATGTACGGGAATACACGTATCTTGGCAGGATTGAACAGATAGAAGAAAATGGGGACATTGTACTGACCCAGCGCAATAAATTTTCGGTAGGAGAAACGGTGGAACTGATGAAAGAAAATGGGTTTTATCAGGAATTTACCGTAAGCCGTATCCTTGATGAAAAAGGGATCGAGATGGAGAGTGCACCACATCCAAAACAGAAGATCACGGTTAGTCTGAAATCAAAGGACGGCAATGGGGCGGAGTGCAAAGTAGGGCTTCTGCTTCGTAAACCGGAGGAAACATGTTAAAATAAAAGTGGAAAAGCACAAAATCCGGCTGCACACATAAACTATACAAAGATGTGCTTGAGGTGCCGGATTGCAGCCATTTCTTGCCCCATTATCAAAAGCAGAGGAGAAGCAGTATATCAAAGCACTCAGTGCCGGAGATAAAAATGCGAGAAATAAACTGATTGAACACAACATGCGATTAGTCGCTCACGTTGTCAAAAAATACGTTAATACCTACACAGAACAGGAAGATCTACTGGACATTGGAGTGGTAGGTCTGTTAAAAGCAGTAGATACCTATGATGAAACGAAGGGGAATCACCTGGCGACCTATGCGGTTCGCTGTATTGAAAATGAAATCTTAATGCAGCTGCGACAGGAGAGGAAGATCAGCCGGGAAGTATCCATATATGAGCCCCTTGGCAAAGATAAGGATGGGAATGAAACCAACCTGATGGATATGTTGGAAAGTGCAACACCGGATGTTTTGGAAACGATTGAGAAAAGAGAGCATCTGGGAAAGATTCCGGAATTTATGAAACAGGCTTTGTCGCAGAGAGAACAGGAATTGATCCGCCTGCGCTACGGCTTGTTTGGGGAAGAGGTTCATACTCAGAGAGAAGTAGGAACATTGTTTGGAATCAGTCGATCTTATGTTTCAAGAATGGAGAAAAAAGCACTGGGAAAACTGAAACAGTGCTATGATGTGCAGTGAGGAGGAACGTTATGATAACGAAAAATAAGACACTGTGGATATGTTTGGCACAATACGTTGCATTGTTGTTTTTTCACACACTATATGCATATACGAGGATGGGCGGTGATGTTGGAGAAAAGGTGCTGGTTGCAGCTGTTCTTGGAATGCTGGTTGCATTGATTGCTGCTTGTTTGAAGTGGGAACCCATCGGTTCCTTTTTCATCTTTACATCGGTTCTGGCAGATACCTGGTATATCGGAACCGAGGTACATACCATGGAATACTCTTTTGTCGTATTTCTGGCTACCGGACTGATCATAGCTACGTATGTCCGCTTTTGGAGAAATATCATTTTCTGGGCGGCGACAGATATTGTTTTAATCATTTCCGCGCTGTTCCAATGGGAATCATATGGAACACAGGGGAATTATTTTATCTTTCTGATTATTTTTCTATGCTATAATTTTGCAAATGCCACACTTTGCGTGTTGGTAAAAGATCTGCAGAAACGAATCCATTTATTACACGAAAAAACAAAAGAAGCAATTGCTGCCAACGAAAGTAAAGGCAATTTTCTGGCGAATATGTCACATGAGATCCGTACTCCGATGAATGCGATCTCCGGGTTGAACCAGTTGATCTTACAGGAAACTATTCCGGATGAGGTGCGGGAAAAATCCTTTGGTATCCAGACGGCATGCAGTGATCTGATGACGATCGTCAATGATATTCTGGATTTTACCAAGATTGAATCCGGTAAGATGGAGATCGTACCGGCAGAATATGAAACCAAAGATATGATACAGGATACGGTCAATCTGATTTATTTGAGAAAAGAAGAAATGAGTGTGGAGGTGCTTGTCGATATTGCATGTGATCTTCCGAAACGTTTGTATGGAGACGATATCCGTGTGAAACAGGTGGTCATGAATCTGCTGACGAATGCTGTAAAATTCACGCATGAAGGATATGTCAGTCTGAAAATGGACTGGATTGCCGGACAGAAGGATCTGGGCGGTCTGAAGGTTGAAGTGGAGGATACCGGGATCGGCATCCGGCAGGAAGAGATCGGACGGTTATTTGAGAGCTTTGAACAGGTGGATACCAAGCGTAACCGTAAAGTAGAGGGCTCCGGATTGGGACTTGCCATCAGTAAACAACTGGTAGATCTGATGGGAGGAAGCATTTCCGTGCAGAGTGAGTATGGCAAAGGCTCGAAATTCACGGTGTTCCTGCCTCAGAAGCGGGTCGGAGAAGAATGTGTCGTTCATTTTAAAGGCCGGGGAGAAAGTTCTGTTATTTATACCCATACGACTGTTTTTCAAAAACTGGCAGAGAAAATGTTTGCAGAGGCGAAGATTCCGTGTACCTTTACGACGTCTTTTGTGGAAGTCAAACAGATGACGAGAGATTCGTCGGCAGATTATTACTTTGTTTCAGATAGCTGCTACGAAGAACATCCTGAATTTTTCCAGGCGCTTTCCGGGCGGAAAAAAGTCGTTATTTTGCAGGAACGTAACAATGATCTGAAGGTTCCGGATGGTATCAAGGTAGTGTACCGCCCGTTTTACAGTATTCCGCTTGAAGCGGTATTTAGCGGAGAAAAAGTTTACGGTATGTTTTCTAAGGAAGACGTATGGGATTTTAAATATATTGCGCCAAAGGCCAGAGTACTGGTGGTGGATGACAATGACGTAAACTTGCATGTCACGGTCGGTCTGATGGGACCTCTGAAAATGCAGGTGCAGACAGCGGAAAGCGGATACGCAGCATTAGAAATTATGAAGAAACAGCCGTTTGATCTGGTGTTTATGGATCATATGATGCCTGGTATGGACGGGATCGAAACGGTGGAGCAATTACGTTCGTGGTCGAAAGAGGACGGGGATTACTTTGCGACAGTACCGATCATTGCACTTACTGCCAATGCGGTCGGTGGGGCAAGAGAACAATTTCTGGAAAATGGTTTTCAGGATTTTCTGGCAAAACCGATCGAACTTCGGGAATTAGATCGGTTATTAAAGAAATGGCTTCCTTCCGATGTTGTTGAGGAAAAGACGGCACAGGAGCTTATGATAAAAGAAGATGGATCAGAGGTTTACAGTGCCGAAAAGGCACCAAAAAAATGGCCGGTTCAGATTCCGGGGCTGGATCTGGATGTGGCGAAGCATTTCTTTGGAAACGATGCAACATTGTTTTATGATGTGATTTCAGATTTTTATTATTCCGGTAAATATAAAAGGGAACTGGTGAATGAGGCTTATTTGAAAAAGGACTGGGTAACTTATGCCAGAGAGGCACATTCCTTAAAGAGTCTGTCAAAAAGCGTGGGTGCACTGGTACTTGCAGAGCATGCACTAGAGATGGAAAATGCTGCCAAACAGGAACGGGAAGATATTATCCGGGAAAAATATGAGGCTTATTGGAATTCCTGGGGAGATCTTCTTCATGTACTGTCTTCTTATGTGGAAGAAGAGGAAGCCGGAAATGAAATGGAGCGGGAGCTTTTGGAAGAACAAAAGCCGCTGATGCGTTTGAAAGAACTGAAGAGACGTGTGGCAGAGCTGGGAGAATATATCAAAGAGGAACAGACGTCCTTGACGGAAAATGAATGGGAACAGCTGCAGCAGAAAATTTCTGAACTGGAAGCATACCGCTATTCCAGAAAGAGTTTTTTGGAATGTATCCGGGAACTTTCGAATACAGTAAAAAAACGGGATGTAAATTTGGCAAAAAAAGCATTAAAACATTTTGAAGAGACGATTTAAGGAATGAAAACTGTGCAATGTAACGAAAAATGATCTTTTTCTTTTCGTTTTTATGATAATGTGTTACAATACGAATAGTGATTTATCAGATATGTGAGGTGCAATTGACTTATGAAGATGATACGAAAAAAGATTAAATTAGGAGATTTGCTGGTAGCAGCAGGTGCCATCACAGAAGACGAGTTAATGGAGGCATTGTCAAGACAGAAAGAACTGGGTTTAAAACTTGGTCAGACGCTTGTGAAATTAGACTATATCAGCCAGGATATATTAAATGCAACATTGCAGCAGCAGCTTGGAATTGATTTTATCAGCCTGCAGGGCGTAAAGCTGGAGGAGCAGATCTTAAACATTATTCCGGAGAATTTGATCCGGAAGTATCGTGCCATTCCGATTGAATTTGATGAAACGAATCCAAACGTATTAAGAGTGGCAATGTCAGATCCGATGGATATCATTGCATTAGATGATATGTCGATTGCAACCAATTATCAGATCGAACCGCTCCTTTGTAGTGATGATGATATTGATGCAACTTTGGGACGGTATTTCGGTGATAAGGAAGCAAGGGCTGCGGCAGAGCAGTACCGGGAGGAGCTCAACAGCAGCGGACTTTCTCAGGCAGAGGAAGATGAGTACAACGAAGATGTAGAGAATTCTCCGATCGTTAAGATCGTGCGTGGTATTTTGGAGAACGCGGTAAGACAGAGAACATCAGATATACATATTGAACCGATGGAGACACAGGTTCGTGTTCGCTATCGAATTGACGGTGCCTTACAGGTAGTACAGCGGCTGGATATTGGTATGATGCCCGGTATCTCCGCCCGCTTAAAGATCATGGGTGGTATGGATATTGCAGAAAAGAGAAAACCACAGGATGGTCGTATCACAGTAATGGTTGACCGAAAAGAGTTTGATGTCCGTGTGTCTATTCTTCCAACATGTTACGGAGAGAAGATTGTAATGCGTATGACATCAAAGGAAGGATTGACAAAGCCGAAGAGTGAACTTGGTTTCTCGCCGGATGAGTTACAGAAGTTCGATGGTATTTTGAGTAATCCTCATGGCGTTATTCTGGTAACCGGACCAACCGGTTCTGGTAAATCAACGACACTGTATACAGCACTTAGTGAGCTGAATACAGAAGATGTAAATATTATCACGGTTGAGGATCCGGTCGAGGCAAATATCGACGGTATCAATCAGGTTATGGTAAATGTAAAAGCAGAAATGACATTCGCAGCAGCACTTCGTTCTATCCTGCGTCAGGATCCGGACATCATCATGATTGGAGAGATTCGAGACGAGGAGACCTGTAGTATCGCGATCAAAGCCGCGATCACCGGTCACTTGGTGGTATCTACCCTGCATACGAACAGTGCAGCTTCTACCATCACCCGTCTGATCGATATGGGACAGGAACCATATACAGTTGCGGATGCTGTGGTAGGGGTAATTGCCCAGCGACTGGTACGACGTCTGTGCACCTGTAAAGTACCACGGCTGGCGGAAGATTACGAAGCAACGATGCTGGGAGCTCCGGGAGAAGAGATTACGATCTATGAGCCAAGCGGCAATGAAACCTGTGGTGTGTGTGGTGGAACTGGCTATCGTGGACGTATCGGTGTGTATGAGATCATGCCGATCACGCATGCAATTTCAAAGATTATCGCAGCAGGAGGAACGGCAGATCAGATCGAGGAGGAAGCCATCAAAGAAGGACTGAAGACCCTTCGTATGGCTGCGGCAGAGCTGGTACTCAATGGAACAACCTCTATTTCAGAAATGAAGAAGATCGCATACGAGGCAGAGGACTCTATGTAATATAAAATGAATCACTATCAGGAACACATCCTGATTTGAGATGTAATAACAACTATATTTTTTAACAAGGAGAGATACGATGGCACAGATTACAATGAACGAATTGTTAGAATTTGCTTTGGAACAGAAGGCGTCCGATATACATATTACCGCAGGAGTACCACCAAAACTTCGTATCCATGGTAAATTAGTAGACGTAGCAGTAGATCGCCTGACGCCGGCAGACACCAGAAGTCTGGTAGAAAGTATGCTGACACCAAGACTGGCAAATATTTTAAAAGAAAAAGGTGAGGCCGATTTCTCTTACACTGCACAGGACATTGGCCGATACCGTGTCAATGCATATATGCAGAAAGGTTGTATGGCGGCAGCACTTCGTAGAATTGAAACGGTAATTCCTACTCCTGATATGTTAGGATTGCCGGAGCATGTAGTGGAATTGTACAAGAGAAGACGTGGACTGGTGCTGGTAACCGGACCAACCGGTTCTGGTAAGTCAACCACACTGGCATCTATCTTAGACCGTGCGAATTCCAACTTAAGTACGCACATCCTGACCATGGAGGACCCGATCGAGTATGTTCACCATCACAAGGTAGCAACGATCAACCAGAGAGAGGTTGGACAGGATACATTGAGTTATGCAAATGCTCTTCGTGCTGCCCTCCGTGAAGACCCGGATATCATTCTGGTAGGAGAGATGCGTGATTTTGAGACGATTTCCACTGCGGTAACAGCGGCAGAGACCGGACACTTGGTATTCTCTACCTTGCATACCATCGGTGCTGCGGCAACGATCGATCGTATCATTGATGTATTCCCACCGCACCAGCAGCAGCAGATTCGTGTGCAGCTTGCGATGGTTATGGTAGCGGTTATTTCACAGCAGCTGATGCCGACAGCAGATGGCAATGGCCGTGTAGCAGCATTTGAGGTAATGTTGGAGACTCCTGCGATCAAGGCACTGATCCGTGAAGGTAAGTCACATCAGATTCCTTCTACCATGCAGACAAGCCGTGCGCAGGGTATGATCACAATGGATGATTCTATCTTTGAACTGTTCCGTCAAGGCGCGATCGATAAAGAAACAGCCATCACATATTCGCAGGATCAGGCTGGTATGATCAAACGTGTTGGATAGGTTGCCGAAACGTTTTGTGCAGAATTTACAAATTTTTCACAAAAGTCTCAATTCTTATTGCAATTGTGACAGTAATTGTGTAAGATAACCTTATGTAGAATTGTGCGGTTATAGATATAGGGCGCGGGGGCTTGCACTTCCTATAAGCAGTACTGCATGAAGAACGATTCTATCATACTAGGTGAGCGAATATTTTAAGAGATATGGAGGAGATTCGATGGCACTTTATAAGTACAAGGCGATATCGTCTGATGGTAAGAATAAAAGTGGTAAGATTGAAGCCAATAATCTGGAACGTGCACAGGATAAACTGAAAAGTGAAGGATATCAGATCTTAAGCGTTTCAGAAGCCGGTGCTATGGACAAAGATATCAACATCAATATCGGTGGAGCGGTAAAGGCGAAAGACCTTACGATGTTTTGTAAACAGTTTGCATCCATTCTGAATGCCGGAGTTACGATCATCATGGCACTTGATATGTTATCAGAACAGGCAACGAACAAAACATTAAAGGCAGCATTGAAGGATGTACAGGTAAGTGTAGAGAAAGGTAGTAACCTTGCAGATGCATTCCGTCAGCATCCGAAATGTTTTCCACAGATTCTGATCAACATGGTGGAAGCAGGAGAGGCATCCGGTAGTTTGGAAGTAGCTCTGACCCGTATGGCAGACCACTTTGAGAAGGATAACCGTCTGCAGAGCCAGATCAAGAGTGCGATGACCTACCCGATCATTGTATTGGTTGTCTGTGTTGTGGTAGTTATTTTATGTATTGTTGTCGTAATTCCGAACTTTACATCTATGTTTGCGGATATGGATATGGAACTTCCGATGGCGACGAAGATCATGGTGGCAGTCAGCGACTTTTTGATTCAGAAGTGGTATATCTGTATTGCTGTAGTTGTTGGTCTGGTTGTTGGAATTGTTGTGTTTAAACGAACGAGTACAGGTCAGTACTTCTTTGCGAAAGCAGCCATGAAAGTACCTTTGATCGGTAACTTAACGATCAAGTCATCTGCTTCTCGTTTTGCAAGAACCTTATCCACTCTGATGGCATCCGGTATTCAGCTGATCGATGCAGTAGAGTCGGTAGCAAAGGTTATGACGAATAAGATTATTCAGGAGAAGCTGTTAGAGGCAAGAGATCAGGTGGCGAAAGGTGTACCACTTTCCAAACCACTCAAGGATATGGGTATCTTTCCTCCTCTTTTAACACAGATGGTACATATTGGAGAGGAAACCGGTAACTTAGAGGATATGATGTTCCGTGTAGCAGACTTCTTTGATGAAGAAGTAGATGAAGCAACGAAAGCTTTAACCTCTGCGATGGAACCGTTGATCATGGTGTTTATGGCTGGTGTTGTTGGTATGATCGTAGCAGCGGTATATGGACCAATGATCAGTATGTACACCGGTATGGAAGACTTATAATCAAGGTTATAACCGCCAAAGGCGGATATAATAGAAACTATTTAACAATATTTTTCAAGTAAAGGAGAGAAAAACTATGAAGAAAATGAACAACAAAGGTTTCTCGCTGGTAGAGCTGATCATCGTTATTGCTATCATGGCAATCTTAGCTGGTGCATTAGCTCCTGCATTAATTAGCTACGTTGCTAAGTCAAGAAGATCAACAACGGTATCTAACGCTCAGACAATTGCATCTGCAATTCAGTCAGCTATTTCTGATGAGGCTGTATTAGATGATATCGAGACCAACTACACATCAATTGGATCAACTCCAATTAAGTTCAACACATCTGACATCTCCACAAGTAATGCATTTGGTGAGACAGTAAACAGCAATGTGTCTGGTGGTATTTCTTCTTATAGCTCGTTAAAGGCTACTAAGTTCTCAAAGAAGGCAACAGATACCAACTTAAAGAACAAGGCAATCACATCTTCAGATGGATATTATGTCAGCATTGATCCTGCATCAAGCACGATCAAAATTTATGTAATGGCAGGTGTAGCACCTGGTACTGCAGCAACAGCAGCTGATGGTACTGCTTTAACATCTAATCTGGTTGAAGTATATCCAAATGCTAATGACGCTATGACAAAATAGTTCTAAATTATAATTGTATAACCACCTGGATTCAGGTGGTTATACAAATATTTTATGTTTGCAAAGGTTGCGGCGGGGGCAATGATGCATATGATAATAGGGATGATTGTGATTTTGTCTGGTGTAGTGGGGGCTATACTGGCATCCTACGTAATAGACCGTTTGATTAAACGGGTGGAACAAGAGGAACAACCGGACAATAAGACAACAACTAAATATTTTACAATCAAGAACGTAAGCATAAGCATAATTGTATTAACTGCAGGTATCCTATTTTATGTCTGGCGTACACACGCAGGACAATTGATGATTACAATAAAAGACGTGTTATACATTTTGTGTATGATGATTTTGCTGGTCGTAGCAGTTGTTGATTGGAACACCTATGAGATTCCAAGGGGTCTTAATGTGTGTATTCTGGTATTAGGGCTAATTAGACTGGGACTCGATTATCACAATTGGAGTCAGTATATAATTGGCTTTTTTGCAGTCAGCGGATTTTTATGCCTACTCTACTGGGTATCTGGTGGAACTTGGATAGGCGGCGGGGACGTAAAACTTATGGCGGCTGCAGGTTTATTATTAGGCTGGAAGGAGATTCTGGTCGCATTGGTGGCAGGATGTGTGCTTGGGAGCATCATCCATATAATGAGTATGATCCTATGTAAAAAAGATCAGACACTGGCCTTTGGACCATATCTGTCTCTGGGTATTGTAGTGGCAATGATATGGGGAGAACAGCTTGCAAGCTGGTACTTGAGTTTATTAAAAATCTAACAATATAAAGATGCTTATACTTATGTTTAGAGGGAGGCAAAAAACATGGCGAATAACAAAGTATTGACGATTGATATTACGAATGAGAGTGTTACGATCATTGAAGTAACCGCATCCGTAAAGAAAGGAACAACCGTACATAATGCGGTCATCTTTGAGACTCCGGAAGGAAGCTATGAAGATGGATTTATCAAAGACAAAGATGCCTTAGCAGCAGCGATCAAAGATCAGCTTGCTACCAACGGTATCAGCAATAAAAATGCGATTTTTGTATTGACATCAACAAAGATCGTAAACAGAGAGGTTATGATACCTCAGGTAAAAGAGAGCAAAATAAAGGGAATTATCAATGCGAATGCAACAGAATATTTCCCTGTTAACATAGAAGACTATGTGGTTTCTCATTCTGTGTTAGAGACAGTACAGGCGGAAAAACAGATGCGTGTTCTTGTCGTAGCAGCACCAACTGTTATGGTAAAAGCATATTATGAACTGGCTGCACTGGCAGGCCTTAAAGTTCAGGCTCTTGACTATATCGGTAACGCAATGTTACAGCTCATTAAAACACAGACGACAACAGGAAGCACCACTATGGTGATCCAGTTAGGTGGAGAATCCAGTATTTTAAATATTGTAAAAGGAGACACCTTATTATTACAGCGTACCGTTCCATATGGAACCAATGCTGTTGTAGCTGAGATCATGGAGGAGCGGAATGTAGATGCCGCAACCGCTATGACATTATTGCAGAATGAACGTCTGATCACAGTTGATTTTGATGACAATGCGGCAACCGGAGCGTTCCGTTATCTGATGAATAACATCGGACGTGTGATGGATTACTACGCATCCAAAAATCCGGATAAACCGATTGATGACGTATATTTAACTGGTGATGGCGCATTGATCCGTGGTATTGAAGGATTGTTCAAAATTCAGTTAAATATTTCTACCAAGATCATGGACAGTCTTTACAATGTAAAGTTCGATCCAAGTATTAATATGCAGATCTATAACCCGGTATACTTGATCGCTTCCATCGGTGCTGCATTTGCTCCAATGAAGTTTGTGATTGCACAGGATAAGAGCGAAAAGTCAGCAACTGCTGCAGCAGGAAGTGGTACGGTAACGAAAGTCCTTGCAATGCTGCTTGTGTTGGTGATCATTGCATCAGTAGCCGGTGTGATCGTAACTAATATCATCAAGACGAATGCAGAGCAGCAGAAAGCCAATCTGGAATCGCAGATTGCGGCAATTCAGGATATCGAGAATATCATTTCTGAATATGATAAAACAAAAGCTCGTTATGATGACATCCAGAGCTTATACGATGCAACCGTAACTCCAAATGAGAATATGTATAATCTGATCACTGCATTGGAAGACAAAATGCCATCAGATGTAACATTGTCTGGCTTGTCATGTAATCCGGATGGAATACAGTTTACAATGGAGTGTGAATCTCATGAGAGCCTTTCCAAGTTTATTAATCAGGTCAATACTATTTCCTGTGTAGAGAATCTTTATACTGGTGGTATGACGAAAGAAAAGGATGAGGAAAGTGGAAAAGAGACATGGTCTGCAAGCTTCACTTGTAACTATACATCCAGTCAGGCAGCAGATGATGGTTTGACCTCAAACGGTGCAGCCGGAACGACCGCGGCAGATGGTACTGCTGCAACAACAGCAGCAACTGCCACTACACAGGCAGCACAGTAAGAGAAGGAGGGACAGATTATGAGCGGAACAATTAAGAATGCATTATTAGTAGTCGTAATGGTTGCAATCGCAGCTGCGTCCATTATGCTTTTTATCAAACCGAACATTGATGCAAAGACAACATTAGATGGCGAGATTTCCCAGTTGCAGGCAAGACTTGCAGATCTGCAGTCCAAAGAAGCAGATCGTGCGGTATATGAAGCGGGTATTGAGAAAAACAAAGCAGAATTTGAAAAGATCTTAAAGGAATTCCCAGAAGGCTTAGAGCAGGCAAACTACATTGATTTCTTAGGAAAGATGACAGAAAATAAGGACATTGGAGAGTTTGACGCAGATTCATGGACATTTTCTGAGCAGGAAACCTTCTATACATTAAGTGCTGCTGGAGCAGCGCAGAGTGCAGTGCCAAACGCACAGGCAACTGGTACCGCCACACAGGCAGGAGCAACAACAGAGGCGTCTGCAGCAACAACAGAGGCTGCAGTAACAACAGAGGCTGCAGCAACAACTGAGGCAGCTGGAACATCCACAGCAGATGGTTCGTCTACGCCTGGATTAAATGATGATGATCTGACAGGAATCAAGGTTCCGATCGCTATTAATTATATGGGTTCATATAAAGGAATCAAAAATTTACTGGCATATATTATCGGTAATGAGATGCGTATGACGATTGACACGATGGATGTTTCTTACAACGAAGAAGACAAACAGGTAAGTGGTTCTATGAATCTGAACCTTTATGCAATCACTTCTGCAAGCCGTAAACAGGCGGAACTTGAGCTGGATGGAGTGGATATTGGAACAGACAATATCTTTGATACCACTGATAAATCAGATACAAAGGCAAATAAAGATCTTACCTCTTCGTTAGAAGAAGGAGATAAGATCGTAAAAGATTATGATTACTATGTAGCATTAAATCCAAGCTCCTCCAACGAGGACGCGATCAGCATTGCTTCTAAATCAGATACTTCTTCAAAGATCAGCAGCAATGTGAATGAAGTAGAAAATGCAACAATCAAGTTCTTCATGGTTGGTCAGAAGTACTATGTAAGCTACAACATTGGAGATGTTTCTTACCCAGAAAACTTTGATCAGGGAACAGAGTTTGATCCTGGTGATGATCTGAACTTATTGATCAAATCTTCTAAGAGAAAGAATGATAAGGATTTAAGTGGTGTGAAGCTGGTTGTTGACAATGAAACAGATAAAGTTGTCAATGTCAAGATCGATGGTGATGATTCATCTAATCCAAGAGTGCGTATTTCACAGAGAATTGGTAAAGTTAAGATTTATGAGTAACAGAATGGAGTGAAGGGTATGGCGAGACGTAACAGGTCTGACAGATTCCGAAAATTGAATAATAAGGGTTTAACACTGGTTGAAGTTATGATAAGCGTTACGATTTTCGCCATTGTTGCCGCTCCAATCGTGAAACAGATGAACACATTGTTGAAAACAAATTATAGTGCAAAGGTTTCACAGGCGGAGACAGATTATGCAACCCGTGTCATGGAGCAGTTTAAGGAAGACAATTCGGATGCGGTTACGCTTCCGGTTGATTCCGATGGTGATCCAACCGGCAATATCACATTGGCAGGGTATACCAAAACAGTAGATCCTGGCAATGAGTCAATTGCAACATATACCATGGATGGTGTGAGACTGGAAAAGGATATTGACAACAGTGAGACATCTGTGACAAGATTGGGGACTACATACAAAGTTGAGGTGACTTTAGACCCAACGGAATATGATACATCAAGTGGAAATAATATTGCAGGAAATGAATATAAGAATCCCAATGATACTTCTTATTATGCATTGGAGAATCTGGATGATGAATTTGCAATCTTGATCAAAGAAAATAGTGCGAACTATGATGATCGAGCTTCCGATGATCTGGTGGATCTGTTAGCTGCCGATCTGAAAAAAAGAGATGCAAAACGTTATAATCAGTGGTTGAACGGTGTTAATATCTTCTCTTCTGTATCCTATACGAAAAATACGACGGTAAAGGTGTCTTATGATGACCAGAAGGATGCTTATTTAGCTACTGTTATTATCAGCTATACGGATACTACCTATCATCAGACGGTAAGCTATACGATCATGAAGGATAAAAAGTATTCCGCAAAGAAATTAGGAAACAAACCGCCAAGTATTTATATTTTCTATAATCAGTTTGTTCAGAATAACGACATTAAAGATAATAATGAGACGATAACGATAGACAATAGTGGATTGGTTGGATCGAATGGTAAAATTGCCAATAAAAATGCATTAAAGTGTTATCTTGTTAAGAACACGGGAAGCGAAGATGGTCATACTTACACCTATTATCAAAGAAAAGACACTCCGGGAGTCGGAGATGAGATGTATGAAGGTGTGTATCAGACACAGAACACAGCACTTAGTGAAGTGTATTATGTAGAAAATGACGGAACGAAATACTATCGCTGGCCGAGTTATATTCTTACGAAAGATGAGTTTGATGCAGAGACCCCTGCAAGTGCAATTACTACAAATGAAAATGGACAACAAGTGGTAGATGTTTCCAAAAATGGTTATGTGCAGGAATTTGGTTCTGCTGTTGAACCAAGAACAATGACAGTAACCAAAGATAATGGCACAACGGAACAGATAACATTTTATGAGTTTTTGAATGTTTTAGTTCCGGAATCATTTCCACATGCAGTTCCATCAGCTGCGCAATATACCAAATTGGAAGGAAAGGGTTCCTATAGTTATATTTGTAAAAGAGAGACTGAAATAGAGGGAACACATGATTCTAACGGGCGCAAGAGTACTGAAACGATCAAAGATGGTCAGGCAGTTTATCTGAATGGTGACGAATATGTATGGCCGGATGGATCAAAAAGTATAAAGCCTCCTACATTAAAAAAGAATGTAAATATTGCAGGAACCTCTGTACCGATTACTTATTTTACATTGTGTAAACCATATAAATTGGATTACAATTCATCCGCTCATGTTAATCTTATGACAACATCAGGATCTGCCTTAAAAACAAAAGGTAATCGAAACGCAGTGACTGTTTATACAAATGTGGATAAGAACTTGTTTAATACGACAACACCGGGTGGTGTTTCATTAGCAGAGAAAACAAGCGTGGGTGGAAAGGATGTATATACCTACATTAAAGATCTTACAGATGATAAAACAGATGGAGAGTATCGGCTTTACCGGATCAACTTGAATCTTTACCGGGTTGAGAATGGAAATGAGAAAAAAATCATGAGCCTTATAAGCGGAAAGGAGGACTAATATGAAAATAAGAGAATCCATTAAAAATCGTTTGCAAAAGCAAAAATTAAATGATCAAGGTTCCAGTTTCGTATTAGTACTGGTATCCATTGCGCTGGTTATGATTTTGGTGGCAGCCATCTTTGTTATGATATTTGTACAATACCGTATGTTGGAGCTGAATCGTCAGACCAAGGATAACTTTTATTACTTAGAGGAAGTGTTGGATGAGCTTCGTGTAGGAATAGGAAATGAGAGTGTGATCCAGCTGAAAAAAGCATACGATGAAACGGTGTCTATGGTGGTATCTTATGATACGGATCAGGAGAAATATATGTCTGTTTCTTCTGAGACGGCAAGTAACATCATGAATACGAAGTTTCTGAATTACATTAAAGCATCATATGCAGATGATAGTTCAACTGATCTTGTAAATAAACTTTTGAGTTATGTACAGAATGTAGATGTATCACCTCAAAATGGTGCCTATGTTACAAATGAGAATGTTAGTATTCGATTTGGAACAGATGCTTTATCCTACAAATGTGAACCAATCATGTCCAATAATCCGGTACAGGTCATTGGATACACGATGAAAAATATCACAGTATCCCGTGTGGATGACAAAGGAAATAATCAGTCGATCACGACAGATATTACGATCTATCCACCAGAGGAAAACATGGATTTCATTGGTTCCGGTATTGATATTGACAACATATTTACATATTCTATGGTAGCAGATTATGGTTTGCAAATAGATGCATCTGGTGCAAAGAATGAGGTTCGTATCGTTGGTAATATCTATGCTGCAAATGATATGCGTGATAATGGACTTTATGAAGGAACCATTACGAATACCGCTGTGAGTGGAGATGCATCGGGGGCTTTTTCAAGAAAGGTGACACCGAGTGGAACACGTCCAACGGGAGCTACAGATGATAGCAAGTATTCTGGAATCTTTGTGAGTGGTAAAGAGGCATCACTCAATTTACAGTCAGATATTGTTGCGGTAAATGGTTCAATTGCTGCAAATGACGGTGCAAGTATAAATCTGAATAATAGAGCTGAGGATTCGATTCAGTCTTCACAGGCAATTGTTTGGGCGAACAATATTGTTACGCTCGGAAAAGAGGGAGGAAAGATCAGTGTAAATGCACAGACTAGTCTCTCGGATGACTTGGAGTTAAATGCAGATAAGAGTGATGTAGAGATTGCCGGTATGTATTATGGATATAATTATGCTTCTGAGGAAGAATACCAGCTTGGCATTACAAATGATGACATGTTATCAGACGGAAAGACAGTTAATCGTAATTATCAGCAGTATGGAGATCAGGTATCTGCTTCTACAGGAAAAACACATACAAACAGTAGTGCGATCATTGTGAATGGAGAGAATTCTAAGCTGAATCTTTCAAAATTGTCTGAAATGGTGATCAACGGTCGCTCCTATATTGATCTGGTATCTGAAAATAAGGATGTAACGGATACCTCGAATTTAACTGACTATGATATCAAAACTGCAGAATCTATTTCTGCAAAGGGATTGCAGTTGGTATATCGTGTGTTAGAGCCGAGAAGTATTAATAATAAAATTACAACTCTTGATACGGAAGGAACTGACATAGTAGGAAACACAAATATTGCAGATAAAGTTCCAACCTACAATATGATCAAGTATCTGACATGGAGATTCTTTAAAGATGATGCAAACAAGATTTATGCAAATCAGTCGGCGGAGAATGATCTGGCAGATGCGAACTGGCAGGATAAGAGCTTCGAAACTGTCTGGGAAGCCATTGAAACAGAAGGTGTCAATTGCAGATACTATAAAGACATCATGAATTTTTATTTCCCAAAGGATAAAGTGATCGTGGCTAAGACGGCCGCTAATGGAGACTATTCTGCAACCAATAATTTTATCAACTATGAAAAAGTTGACAATACGATGCTTGATGTTACTGATTGCTATGGACACAAATATAAGATCTGGGCAAATCAGGGATCTGTTCCTACACAGTTAGATGGAGCAGATAAGAGTAAAGCAACCAAGTCGGCATCCCGATATGGTTTCCTGACTGTGGGAAAAGATTATGATCAGATTGCTTTAGTAAAAGCGGTTGTTGGAGAAAAGAAAGATGTGTATTATTATTATCAATTCTATGATGATGCACTGAAAGAGCAGTTTGTGCTGGATTATGAGAAATATTGTGAGAACGAGGATATTGCAGTAGAGGATGTTTCCTCTAAAGAAACATTCCCAAGTGACAGTATCCAGCTGCCGGATGCAGATGTTAAGACTGTTTATACAAGAGGTATTTCAACAGCAATTGAAGCAGACGCAAAAAATTATACATTTAAGCCGTCTCAGAAGAGCTCAAAATATGATGCAGTTACATTGATGAGTCTTTATGAGGATAAGGTGAAGAAAGCAAATGTATTTAAGTGTTACTTCCCTAAAAATGAAGCAGCGATCACAGTTGCACAGGTAAATGCAGCGCAGACAATGTTTAATACCGGAACACGTCCGGCAACGACATCAACTTTTAAGTATGATACAAAACAGAATTCAATCTCTCCATTAACGAATCCGGATTGTATTGATATGAACTGGTCTGAGGTTACAAAGAAACAAAATGTTTCTTCTACCAATACCAAAGGTGAAGTCCTGAAGGGATATACCGGTGCAAGAGTATGGTTATCTACAAAGAGCTTTGAACTGGATGGTGCAGACTACGATGATGCAACGACAAGCGGTATCATCATTTGTATGGGAGATGTTACCTTTAAAAATATGAAATCCTTTACCGGAACGATCATAGCTGCAGGTAAGGTATACATTAAGGGTAGCTCTAATGCAGGAGCCACAAGTTTCTTCGCTGATGAACAGATGTGTAATGCCATGATTCAGAATGATGAAGAAAATATGATCCGTACTTGTTTTGGACTGAAAGAATTTGCTTCGCAAACAGATGAAGATACAGAAGGCAAGTCAATTTCTAATATTGATTATACGGATCTTGTAGGATATGAAAACTGGAAGAAGAATGCAGAATAGCGAGGTGAATGCAGAATGAAAAATAATAAAGGATTCTCGCTTGTTGAGTTGATCATTGTGTTAGCCATTATGATGATCCTGGCAGGATTATCGGTAGTTACATTCAGTGCTGCAAATGGCAATAAGCCACAGAAATCAATGGATAATTTTGTGTCCAGCGTGAAATATTCTAAATCTTTAGTGAAAGCAAATGATAAAGATAGCTGTGTTGCAATAATGTTATGTAATGATGGATACTATTACGCATTCCAGGGTACAGCATCCGGGGATAGTCAGAGTGCATTAAGAAGCAGTTTCCGCTCGTTAAAGACAAGTGAAGTAAGCCACACAGCAAATAGTATTTCAACAGCTAAAAACGTTAGAAGAAATGCACCGGAATATACACTTGCGGAGTTGAATTCTACTCCTCGTTCTGCAGCAATCTATCAGCAGTTGGAAAAAAGAGTATCTATTTTTTACAATGACAGTTATGGTAACACGGGATATGGAACTGGTTCCAGCTCTTTGAACAATAATAAAACGAATACGGTTACGCTTCATAAAGCGACAGATGTTCCAAAGGGAACAGAAATTACAGCTGGAGAGAACAACGCAGTTATTATAAAATATCGTAAATATGACGGCAGCGTATTGACCGGAGCAGGATGTTATTCATTTTCAAAATATGGAAAAAAGGATATAAAATGTGCCATTATTTTGGAAAAAGCAACTGGAGTGTTTCATAAAGAATACCAGTAAGCAGACCAAGGGTAAGGAGTGATATGATGAAAAAACTAAATAATCAGGGTTTCACACTCATTGAGATGTTGTTAGCGTTAGTAATCTTAACAATCTTTATGGTCTGTGTAACTGCTTTTGTAGCGTCCTCATCAAAGAGTACAAAGCAGACGAAAAAACAGGTGAAGGTGCAACAGGATGCCCAGGAAGTGTATGATACTATTTTTGATAGTGTAATGCAGGCAACTGCATTGATCATCAATACCAAAGAGTTGGCTTCAGGTGATGCGACGGCATCAGGATCGGCTGTACCGGCGGCATCAGGATCGGCAACTCCGTCCGCATCTTCTGATGCAAGGGTACGAAAATCGGAACAGTTTGATGCGAAGCTGGCGGCCGGAGAAGAGGTATATCTGTTTTCACCAGCAGCGTATGATAACATAGAGTATGTAAAGAAAAATTACGAACCGGATGCCTCAGGTGGTGCCGGTGCGATATCGGATGCAAAGGACAAATATATGGCAGAGCATCCGGATATTACGATCAGTAATCCGACCGGATTCATTTATACACAGAACAATAAAGAGGTTTTGGATCCGGAAGGCAATGTTGTCAGTTCCTCTTCCATTAAGATCAGCGAAAAGAAAAATGTGATCAGTATGGCACAGCTTTGGGGTGCGATGGCAGTTTTTTCCTTACCGAATATGGAGTATGCAGCATTTGATGATCGTGAATATGTAGTAGAAGGTATTGGAACAGGAAGCGTTGAAATATCAGATACTGAAAAGCTATGTAATACGATCGTATATGACAAAGATCGAAAGAGTATTTACTTAAATCGAGATACAACGGCAATTGATTTTACACCAAATGAAAATAACCGTATTGCAGACAATTGCACGGAGTTTACCATTAAGGTAGCACCGGATAAGAACTCTGTAACATTAAAACTCACATTATCGGATGCCGGTTATTCTTATACGGTTGGTGGTGTTGTAAATATTCGAAATAATAATATATTAAAATAAGCAGAAAGGGGCAAGTAGATCATGAAAAAGAAAATTGTACTTATTATTTTCACAATTGTATGCACGCTTGGAATTACAGCGTTTATTGCTTCTTTCATGCGAGGTGCGGATAGTGGTGTTAGTACGACAGGTGGAAGTGCATTAAGTGGCATTTACGATTCTTATGTAACACAGATTCAGCGTATCATAGATAATTCCAATTCGACGGATACGGATATGACTCTGGCACAGAAACAGTATCATATTGTACAGATTGTAGACTCATTGGAGACGAAAGATGCAGATGCACAAAAAATAAAAGATTATCTGGTCAATTACATCAACAATCAAGTAGATTCTCAGACCGCAGCTAATATATTCCGTACGGATATTATCGGTAAAGCAATGAAAGAAAAAATGATCGATATCCAGACGTTTAAGGTCAACGATCCGATGCTTGCAGCAGCGATTGCAAATGCAGACTTGATCTACATTGCGAATACGAACAATAGCTACAGTAAGAGTAATGATCTGTATACAGCGGGTGATTCCTCTGAAAATGCGAAAAGTCAGTTAGAGAAATATGCATTGGATTCTTTCAAACCAATCATTTTGGATGCCGAAGTGATCACAAGATCTAATAATACCGGCTCCTCTACATCTGTTCCACCAACAAATATTTATGAGTACTTAAAATCGTTAAAAGCGATCAGTGGTACTACGAGTGATAACGGTGTATTCTCTGTACGAGGAAAAGAAAATTCAGACGGTGGATATAATACAATTCCATTTTCTGATTATTTCAATATGCAGTTTGTAGGATCTACCTATGTTTCTTTCAATAATATGGGTACTGCTAAATGGAATACTTATCCTGCAGATTTTAAGTTTAATGTATTGGAGATTGTTGCAAATGATGCAGAGAAGGCAAAAGAGACTTCTTTAAAGAAAGAAATTGATGCCAATGGAATGGCGGAAGCATTTTCTTATCCTACACGTATCAGCAAGGACAATATCAACTATATCTGTATGACAGTTGCAGAGTTCAATGCTGAGGTACAAAAGCGTGTGGCAGCTGGTGCGACTGCAAAGAATTCTCTTTATCTGGGTGACGATATTGGAAATACGGATACATCTTATGAGTCAAAATTTCCAACATATCAGTTTGTATATTTGAATCATGAGAATTCCAAAAAGCTTTATGAAGCAAATACAGTAGATTTTACAGATGAATCGATCAATGCTTTGAAAGGTTTTGTGGCACGTGGTAATAAATCACGTCAGGAAAAGGTGAAAACACCGGATTATATCAGCCGTTTGATGGTGGATGCGAACTTCTATAATGTAGGTTATACATCAGCATCAGATAGTACGCAGAGCTCGAATGTGGATAATACTACAAGTTTATATGCAATCCTTTCCAAGATGATTGAATTAAATGGTACCACAGTTACCGCTAATGCAACAAATATTGAGGTGGTTAATCAGGGCTTCTTTAAAAACAAAGATAATGATATGCTTTATAAAGAAAATGATTCGGCTACTACAAAGGCACAGCGGATCACTGATCTGATCAACCGTTCTACTTACCGCGATTATAACGTGGGAAGCAATGCAGCAACCTTTAAGGTGTTAGAGATTGAGCCATACTATCAGGTAGATGATACTTCCTGGTATAAGAACGAGCAGGAGACACTTACCAATACGTTGAATGCATCTGTAGCACAGGAAGCATCGGAAGCAAAAGGGTCACCTTTTTATCGGTTTAATCTGACACAGGCCAGAGTAGCTGCCGCTACCGGTTTGAATGTAAATCAGATTTCTGTATCCACGGTTTCAGCCAATGAGATAAGCTCTACTTCTCCAAATCTGGTGGAAGAATATGATATGATCTTTATTGGTAATAATCATGGCACAATTAAGGAAAAGAAAGACTGGACATTATCAAAGATCTTAAGCAGTTATAAGGGCGGTAACTTTATTAACATGATCTCTTATAATTTAAATGATCTGGAGAAACTGGTTTTCAATACAGAGAAGTTTACAGGTGGTTCTACTTTTGAGAACAATGATTATGTTTATCAGGGATATGCACATACCGGTGAATTGGTAAAATATGATGATCAGGGTACGATCATTTCCTTTAATGGAGCATGGAAAGCATATTCCAGAACAAATGGTAGTGATATTACTTCCAAAGTATATGCACAGCTTTATAATTATATCAGTGCAGGTATGCCGGTGATCGTTGATAAGACAGTGATGGATTCCAACTACCTGATCGGTGGTGCAAGAGCGAATGCAGAACTGGAGGAAGACAATACACATAGAATTAAACTGGTTGGTAAAAACAGTGGTTCTATGAATCGCTTAAAATTAAAGAATACAAAGGGAAAGAGTACCATTACTTATAAAGATAAGAGTGGAAACTGGAGAACGATCGATTATAATTCCACCTCTTATAGTGATGATACGATGGTTGCCCGTAGAGAGAGCCAGATTGATCCGGAAAGTTATTTGTATCAGTTAATGTATCTGGTTGCAGAGAAGAAGGATTCCGGAATCTATCATGCAGGAAATGTTTTTGCCGGATTTGATGCGACGGATACACAGAGTTTAAGTAACTTGTACTTCAAGGGTAAAACTGCAGATACTGATCTGACAGCTCCGGAGGATATTGATGCATCTCAGACAGGGGCAGAAAAATTAGTTGTTGATAATGCAGTTGGAGATAATAACATTACACTGTTTAATAATACAGTAGCTTATGACGGAGATAATATTGATTATGCAAACTCTGGTTCTGCAATCCAGTTAAAGCATTTTCTCAATAATTATGCATCTGCAAGACCGGTGATCAATCTGGTTACTGCGCCGAAATCTTATGATTCCGATAATGATGCAGATGTATCTAAACGTGTCATCAATCCAAAGAGTCCAACCTTTAAGTTCTCGATCACAGGTTTGACCGGAGCAAAGTGTAAGGTTCAGCTTTATTATGACTTTGATGGTGATGGACAGTTCTCTGATGATGAGACAGAAGGACGTCTGGAAGGAACTACCTACGAGACAGAGGAAGTGGCAAAGATTGACGATTATGTAATTGGTACGACTGGTGTTGTGACATTTAATGAAGAATCTTCCTATGTTAAGAAAGACTTTGTGATTGATAAAGATTTCGTTGGTGTAATGCCATATAAGCTGGTAGTTACAGATGAAAACGGAAAAGCAACAAGTATCATCCGTTATCCGAAGTACTATAATGAATCCGATAGTGGAAAGCAGAAGATTCGTCTGCTGCAGGTTGTACCAGGTGAGCCGGATGGTAATCACAGTGATGGATTGACAACAGTTACTACACTTTGTGTAAATGAAGGTAAAGACAAATCCGGTTCTGTAGCAAAGGGCAATTTCGTATACGGTACGAATTGTGTCAATAAGGATGGTAAGATAGAACACGAATTTGGTATTCGTTCCTTCTCAGATAAGGATGCAGAAACCAATCAGGCGTATAACCTTGCTAAAAGTCTTTCAGATGAATATGATATTGAGCTGGATATTCTGACATTTGGTCAGTTGAGTTATGCAGCAACAGGATATATTGAGGATTACTGCCAGAAATATGGTACATCAGCAGGTTATGAAACGAGAGATCAGCTGACAGATAAAGAGAAATCTGCATTTGAGAAATTTAGAAATAAGTATTACAACGAGTCTACAAAGACAATGAACTCTGTATGGGATAATCTTGTTAAGATCGGTAACACGACAGTGTATGATTTCAAGAGTATGGGTATTTGTGATAAGATCTTAAACGGATGGTTCAAGGAAGGTAAGACCAGCGATGAGATCACTTATACATACAAAGGCAAGACCTATTCTGTAAATGCAGGTTACTATGACATGGTGATCCTTGGTTTTTCACAGTTAAATGGTATGATCTCCGGTGGTAGTGAGTGGTGTGATATCAATAACATTGGATGTCAGTTCATCCGTTCCTTTATTGCAGCAGATGGATCTGTATTATTTGGTTCTGATACTACTTCTTATGCAGGATTTAATGAAGGTATCATTAAATGGTCCAGAAATATTAATGAATACCTGCGTGAGTCATTTGGTATGGATCGATTCAAATATACTGTGGAGAAACAGGCAGATTCAACTGGATCACAGGCAGCCTCTTTCTACACACAAAGAGATACAAACAATGCAGTAGCGATCAAGTCATACTTATATGAACCATATACCTCAGATACACCAGAGGTAGGGGACAATAAGCCGGGTGAGTTCTATTCAACCAACTCCTATGATGGAACTTATGAGAAGGCGGATGATAACAATGATGGTATTTCCGGTGCAGGATTTACCGATGCGTTAGTATATGGTCGTGATACCAAAACAAAGAGTACGATCTTTAACGGCGTAGATAACATTTCAGATAGTAGTCAGGCTGGTAAGGTATTGCCAACGAACCGTATCGTGAGAAACAACACAGGATTGCTGACCAACTATCCATTTACGATTACTTCTGATCCATTTATCTCTAAAGCCGGTGCACAGTATCTGGCATTGGATACAGAGGATCAGGATATGCATATCTGGTATTCCTTAGCAGGAAGCAATGGTAACAATGGATCGGCACTTTACGCAGCAGATCCGAAGAATGGACGAAGCTTCTACTATATGTACACGTATAAGTCTGTAACTTATACAGCAGCCGGTTATACGGATTTTGCGAACACCTCAATTGACAATGATGGAGAGCGTAAGCTGATCATTAATTCTATTCTGAATAATGTTAAGCAGCATCGTTCCGGTCCGGAAGTTATTTTTGAGAAGTATTCTGGTAAGACAGATGCTGTCTTTACTCCGGCAAAAGGAAAACAGGATGCAACCTTGACTTGTAAGGGTCAGACTCCTGATAAATGTTGCTTTAATATTAAGATTACCGTAGGATCTGGTAAGACCTTAAAGAAAGCGCACCTTTACATTGATGCCAATGCAAATGGTAAATATGATGAGGGTGACAGTGATCTGGGTGATTATGCAGATAAGATTGTAAGTGGTACATCTTTTGCTATTGACGCAAGCAAATTAGATGCAGGATATATGAATTCTATTGCAACTTATATGCAGAGTGGTACGTTCTACATTGGTGTAGATGCAAAAGATAGTGATGGCAAGACTGGTACGGCTAAAATGTATGTAAAGACACAGTCCAAATTATTTAACTTAAATTAAGAGGCATAACAGGATGGCCAGCCATAACAATGGCTGGCTGTTCTTTTTAGGAAGGAAAAGCAATGCGAAAACTATACCCATCGGAGTGCAGATCTTCTGCATATGAAATTGATTATCGGGCATGGTGGAACAGAGGATACCGAGGGATTATTTATGATATTGATAATACTTTGGTTCCACATAACGCGCCGGCAGATGATAAAGCGAAAGCTCTGTTTCAAAGTTTAAGAGAATTAGGTTTTGATACGTGTATGGTATCCAATAACAAAGAACCCCGGGTCAAGACATTTTGTGATGAGGTAGGATCCAAATATGTGTATAAGGCGGATAAACCTTCGGTAAAGGGCTATGAGAAAGCGATGCAGAAGATGCATACAACGAAGGAAGACACACTATTTATTGGAGATCAGCTTTTTACTGATGTGTGGGGGGCGAATCGAACCGGCTTGTATTCGATTCTTACAGAACCGATTCATCCCAAAGAAGAGATTCAGATCGTGTTAAAACGTATTTTGGAGCGAATCATTTTAGCGGGATATCGTCGAAAGAAAAATCTGGTGCTGATCGGATATATGGGTTCTGGAAAATCGACGATTGGAAAAGCATATGCGAAGAAGAAGGGACGGACTTTTCTGGATACTGATGCTTATATAGAAGCAAAAGAAGGCAGAAGTATTTCTGAGATTTTTTCCGATGAGGGAGAGACATATTTTCGCAAACTGGAATATGATACGATCATGGAATTAAAACATGTTTTTCATGATGCGGTTATTGCAACAGGTGGAGGTCTTCCGATCAGTGAAAGAAACCGTGCCCCACTTAGGCAGCTTGGCAGAATTGTGTATTTAAAAGCATCGAAGGATACGATCTATGACCGGATCAAAGAAGATGGAAACCGACCACTTTTGCAGGTGGAGGAGCCACGAAAAGAGATTCAAAATATGCTGCAAAAAAGAGAACCCATTTATGAATCTGTGAGTGATCAAATTATCGAAACAGATGGTAGAACGGTGGAAGAAATAATTGCATATTTGAAATAAATTTGATACTATAAAAATAGTGGAAATGCCGTAAATACGGGAAGAAAGTAAGGAGGATGTGACTATGAAAAGTGTGAAAAAACTACTGGCAATTGTACTGACACTTGCCTTGGTGCTGCCATTCATAAGTGACGCAGTTGTATTAAGGGGACACGCCGAGGATTTAGCAACGCTTGGCAGTTCCTTTGTAAAGTGTGATCTGGTCAGCCAGGGAGGACCAAGCTGCTATAATGCGACGTATACTGTTACAAACAGTACAAATGCTGCTATCAGCAAGGTTATCTATAAACTGGATGGTGCGGCCAAAGATAGTGCGGGTGTGGTTTCTGTAAGCATTGCTGCAAACGGCTCTGCGCAGGTGACAGTACCTTATTATACCTGGTGGTATGGTGGAGGAAACGTGAATTGTACATTTTATCCACAGACAATAGATTCCAGATTTTCCAATTTTAGTTTTAGTGGTGGACAATATGAGCAGTCTGGTAGTGTATCATTTCAAAATAGTGCAGAGAATCCTTTTCAGTATGCCATTACGATCTTAAGAAGCTCAGGTGAGATTGTGACTATGTCCGGTCTTGCGCAGCCGGGACAGGCAACAACATATAACACTGGTTTTGGAATGCAGGGAGCTACGGTTGTAAATGCTTCGATCACAAAAGAGTATACCGTAGGAGCTGAGAATTCTGACAACCCCGGAATTGCTGCAAAGATGGTATGTGATACAGCCTTAGATAATACTATGATCCGGTTTAAAAATGTCGGAAAGGCAGGGGTAAGTCCATTTGCAGGCCACCAGTTTCGGACAGATTTAGAGTTGTCGCAGGAGGACTTGAATGCAAAAGCCTGGTTAACAGCCGGTAATCAGTTTACCTATTCCTTTACATTAACTTTCACACCACAGGCAGGAACCTCCGGAAAAGAGTTTACATATAAGGGTGTTACAAATAGTTCTGTTTCTTCGGTTTTGATACCGGAAACTGTAAGTACGGTAGGATATGATCTGAAATCTGCTACCATAGACAAGATAGAAGCACCAACGATCATTGGACTTTCTGATGTAACGGACATTGATTATAGTAATCTTGCGATCAAACGTACGGCATCCGGTCCGGTGTTTAACAGTAAATTAACGGCAGGCAACAGTGAATTTCAGTACGTTTATGAAATCGGATATGAGGATGGTGCAGGAAATGTTGAGTTTGCACGTGGTGTAGCAAAAAGTACAGATGAGACAACCAAACTTGATCCGGCTGTCGTTGAGAAGCTGCAGACACATCTCGTTTCTTATATCAAGGTAGTTGCTATTTCCAAAGTGGATTATTCCTCTGAAGTAGATGGCCTGAGTTATATTCCGGATCAGACGACGTACGATCAGCCAAGTGGAGTATTTCACTATGGCATGACCAATACAACGGGACAGGACAATTTCATGTTTGAATATGAAATTAATTACACTACGAAATTCGGTACGATCGGAACACCAGTGACCGGATGGGCGAACAATGCCAGTGGTACGATCACATTATCCGCAGAAGACAAAGCACAGTTAGATGACCAATATGCGGTATTGCAGGGTATCAGTATCAAACGTATGCTGGTATTAAAAAACAGCTGCCCGGCTACCTGGTTAAATGTGGTTTTGGCAGATACAAAGACAAACTTTACCATTACAAACACCTGTGATGGCAGTAACTTAAATTATGTGGCAGAGGAAGTAGCTGTTACCGTAAATGGTCAGGCTGCGAATACGACTTCGGCAATTGAGCCACAGGGTATTGTTACCTATCCGATCGACTGGACAGCCAATACCAAAATGATTATTGAAGTAGCCGGAGTGAATTACTATTCTCCAACGAAGAATACCAGTCTTCATGTTGGTAACTTCAATAACCAGCAGTACAATGATACATGGCTGGCTCCGGTCAACTGTAGAATGAGACGGACAGAAACAGGCGAGTTCCAGTTTGATATTACATTACGAAACTCCAGCGAGGATAACGTAGTGAGCGGAATCAGTTACAATATCCGTTATAAAGCGGCAGGACAGGAAAAGAATATCAGTGATTCCGTTTCCGTTTCGGCAAATCCCGGAACCAATGGAAGCTTTTGCGTGAATGTTGCCGGAGTCGATGGTGATTTCACATTTGAGCATTTCTCTATCACAGATATTGCTTCACAAGTAGACGTTGCACCGGATCTGACAAGAACCACGATTGCGAATCCTTCCATTGAAACTTCGTCCTTGAAGATCAGACAGTATGTAGTATGGTCTAAGGTAAAATTTGGTTCTTATCAGCAGTCCGCTTCCTCAGCAACAAGCAAGCAGGATTTGGAGTGGCGAGTATTAGAGGTAAAAGATAATGTTGCAACGCTGATCTCAGAAAAAGCATTGTTTTCCCGTGCCTATGATTCCAGTATGTTAGGAACAAGCTGGGATGTTTCAAATCTTCGCAAATATTTAAATGATGATTTTAAAAACGAAGCATTTTCTGCTGAAGAGCAGAAGTCAATCGTTACCAGTGCTCTCACTACAGCAGATTCAACAAGTGGGGCAAAGGGGGGAGCAGCAACCTCTGATCAGGTATATATCCCATCCATTGCGGATATGAATAATGATACTTACATGTTATTCGGAGCTGCAAAAACTGAAACAACGGTTCCAACAAGACAGTTTACAGCATCGAAAAAATTATTAAATGATAACCCGGGACTGACAGTTTACGTGGACGGTAAAGGGCAGGAATATTGTAACTACCTGCTTCGTTCGCCGGGATATTATTCTTACGATGTTGCCGGCGTTAATTACAATGGTATTTTAAAGGCAGATGGCTGGAAAACGTATACAAAGACAGCTGGTGTTATTCCAATGGTAAAAGTAAATGTGGATGCATTGACCTTAGTAGGATCTACAGCAAAGCAATTACCAAAAGGATATAATACAGGTGAGGCAAAGGCTTCTAAGGCAACCAAAACAAAGAAATTAAAGACATTGACAGTCGGAGATAAGAAAACGATCAATAAGGCAACTTATAAGATCACTGCTTCTACTAAAGCAACAAGAACTGTTGCAGTAACCAGTGTTGCAAAGCAGACAAAGAAAGTAACGATTCCATCTACCGTAAAGATCAATGGAACCAAGTACAAAGTGACAGCGATTAAGGCAGGCGCATTTAAGAATGCCAAGAAGAGTCTTAGAACGATCAACATTACATCCAAAAATATCAAGACTGTAAGTAAAAAAGCATTTTCCGGTCTGACATCTAAGACAACAGTGAAGATCAAAAAAACACAGTACAAAAAATTGAAGAAATTGATCAAAAATAAGAAGATCAAGGTTCAGAAGATCAAATAGACTTTTCAGGATTAGTAGTTGAAATTTGTACCATTTTATTATAAAATGTAATCAATTACGTGACTTAAGGAGGATTTTAGGAATGGTTACAGCAGGAGATTTTAGAAATGGTGTTACGATCGAGATGGAAGGTAACATCTATCAGATTATTGAGTTCCAGCATGTGAAACCTGGCAAGGGCGCAGCATTTGTGCGTGCCAAATTAAAGAATATTAAGAATGGTGGAGTAGTAGAGAAGACATTCCGCCCAACGGAGAAGTTTGAAAACGCACACATTGAGCGTAAGAGCTACACCTATCTTTATGTAGATGATTTTTATCATTTCATGGATCCAGAGACATTTGAGCAGTTGGATTTAAGTGCAGATACTATTGGGGATGCCATGAAGTTTGTAAAAGAGAACGAGGAAGTAAAACTGATCAGCCATAATGGTGAGGTATTCTCCGTAGAGCCTCCGATCAACGTAGAGCTTCTTGTTACAGAGTGTGAACCTGGTGTGAAGGGGGATACTGCAACAGGCGCAACAAAGCCATGTACAGTTGAGACTGGTGCTAAAGTTATGGTTCCGTTATTTGTTAACGAAGGTGATACTTTAAAGATTGATACAAGAACAGGCGAGTATTTATCTCGTGTATAGTGTTTCAGTGAAAAAAGAGGAGAGAGTACACATAGTCCTTATGTGTACTCTTTTTTAAAAGGAAGTAAGGATAAAGGAGTTATAGATTATGAGACATTTACCAGTGAAAAAAGCGGTGATCCCGGCGGCAGGACTGGGTACCAGATTTCTTCCGGCAACCAAGGCTATGCCGAAAGAAATGCTGCCTATTGTAGATATTCCTACCATTCAATATATTATCGAGGAAGCGGTTGCCAGTGGAATTGAAGAGATTCTGGTAATTACCAATTCCAACAAACATTGCATGGAGAATCATTTCGATCGTAACTATGAATTAGAGGAACGGTTAAAGGAAGCCGGAAAGTATGAGCAGGAGAAGATGATCCGGGAAATATCGGATCTGGCTAATATTTATTATGTGCGCCAAAAAGAACCAAAGGGATTGGGGCATGCGATCCTTTGTGCCAAATCCTTTATTGGAAATGATCCGTTTGCAATTTTATTAGGTGATGATGTTGTGATCAACAAAGGAGGAGAACCGGCATTAAAACAGTTGATTACAGCCTATGAAGAAAAGGGAGCATCGGTTGTCGGGGTACAGACAGTACCGATGGAGGATGTAGATAAATATGGTATTGTGGAGCCTGCATTTGGGTATAAAAATGTCAATAACAGAAGAGTGAAGTTGTCTGGTATGATAGAGAAGCCAAGTCAGGAGGAAGCTCCGTCCCAGTTGGCCGTATTAGGACGTTATGTATTGACCCCGGAGATATTCGATCTGCTTGAATCCCAGCAGGCAGGAAAAGGTGGCGAGATACAGCTTACCGATGCGATCGTTCGTTTAATGGAATTGCAGGCAGTATATGCCTATGATTTTGAAGGAATCCGGTATGATGTAGGAGATAAATTTGGATTTATCAAGGCAACAATTGATTTTGCGTTGGAGAGAGAAGATCTGGCGCAAAGCGTAGCAGCATATATCCAGGAGCTGGCGCAGGTACTTTAAATTAGTTTTTATGCAGAAAAAAGGCGGTGTTGAAATACACCGCTTTTTTCTGTAAGGAAATAATGAAAAATAACAAAAAAAGATAGTTGGCAATTTAATAAATAGCAAATTTTAGGGTTTGTCAAGTAAAGTGTGTAAGTTTTTTTGAATTTTTATTGGTGGTCAAGTCGATAACGATTTGACCACCATTT
>CAKRES010000004.1 GCA_934317845.1 uncultured Lachnospiraceae bacterium | reverse complement strand
GGATAAATTCTGATTTCATCTCCTCTGCCTCTAAATTCAGTTACAATATCGCTAGATAAAAACTTAGAATTACTGCCAGTTACATACACATCAATGTTACTGATACGAAGCAAACTGTTCAGCACTTCCTCAAATCGTGGCATAAACTGTACTTCGTCCAAAAGCAAATAATACTTCTGGTCATCTTTCATTGCATCTTTAATATACTGATAACACTTCTTTGGATCTCTCAGCTCCTCATTTTCAATTCCATCTAACGCAATCTCAATGATGTGGTCATTATCTACACCACTCTCCAATAAATATTTCTTAAACAATACAAATAACAGAAATGATTTGCCGCATCTCCTGATTCCTGTGATAATCTTAATCATTCCGTTATCTTTTCTTATCTTTAACTGTTCAAGATATGAGTCCCTCTTAATTTCCATAATATCATTCCTTATTTTTGTGCATTTCACGAATTTTAGTAATGTTATTTTACCAATAAATCATTTTCACTTCAATAGCTATTACTAATTTATGTGCATTTGCACTTTTTTATGTAATAATTACAAATTGAAGTGTAATTGCAACCTCTCTCCTGCTATGTTATAATTCTATTACTTTATTCATAACTGGTCTTCTCTTACCTATCGTCATAACTATAACCGGAACAAGCCCAAAAACCTTGTCTGAGATTTTTCATGTACCAGAAGAATTAAAACCTTACTTTAACGATCACAAGATCAATTTATTTGAAATTGCATTTCTTGAAGAAGAACAAGTGCAGATGTTCAAAAGTGATTTCCGGATCGTTGCAGATTATTTCGTGCAAATACGAAAGAACAAAAACTACATTCCTTCAAAGGATAAAATTCTTCACGTAGAAGAAGTCCTTAAAATGATGTCAGCATTGACAAAAGATTCCTGGTTTGAGGAAAGCTACAACCAATCAAAGGGAGGTGTTACTACGATGTGTGAAGTAATCGATAAAGCAATGAACGAGGGACGGATTGAAGGTAGAACTGAAGGCAGAACCGAGGGTATGATTGAAGGCAAAATTGTGGGAGCCGTTATCACCCTCAATGAAGAAGGTTACACAGTAGAAGAAATTGCCAAACGTAAAAACATTTCCAAAGAAGAGGTAGAAAGAATCTTGAAAGAAAATTAGAAACCGTTTTCTTGAGACCGTTTCAAGTTTTGTGTAAACTAAAAAAGCGACATAAGATGGATGGACAGTTACTAAGAGCAGAGACCGGATTTTGGTTCTCTGCTCTTATCTGCGTTATACAGGTATAAATGTATATACACCACCATACCGCTACTTTTTTTATCACTTATTCACCAGGAAATTCATCAGAGAGCTATTCTGTGCCCGCTCGTCCAATGCGGTTAGATACAACTGCATTTCCCCAGCATACTCCGCTTCAAACTCACCTATTTACATTTTTCCATAATGACAACATTATTGCTCCAGCTAATTTCTCGCACCAGTGGTGCGAGTTTTTCCGATTCAACTGAGCCATTATAGGACCTAGCCAGCCATATGATCAACCGGCTATTTTCTAAATGCAGCAATGCAGCGATCTATCCCCTTATAGAGTTTATAATCCGTGCAATCCACCTTCTTCATGACCTTTTCAATTTGATTTTTATCTTCCTCACTAAAGTAGGATATATGCCACTTCACATTCTGAGTTCTTTTATTATGACCACCATCAATAAAATCTGCTGCACCTAAAATGGAATAGCAATCATCCGGAAGTCTCTTCACATTTTTCAACATACATAATTCTTCCAGCACCTCTTTTGTTCTGGTAGCCTGTTCCATTACAAAACGCTTGCGGACTGCCTCCCGTGCATTTAACGATTCTTTTCCAGCATCGTAAATCCGACCTTTCCCATCAGTATAAACATTCTTTTGACCAAATAATTGTTCCTCTATCATCTCCGCCTTCGGGAATGGAATATTCTCTTTCTGAAACTCCTTTTGACGATGCTGGCATGCATAAACAATGTTCATCTGAATCCATTCCAGCAAATCATCTTCATTCATGTTTTCCCTTCCGAGATTTCTCGCCTGCCATAACGCAGATAATTTATTGAAATCAGCTCCCAGCTTCGTAGCATTCGCAAGAAACTCAAAGTAATCATAATCAGGATCTCCAAATGAATGTCCTAACACGTAAATATCCGTTATATCCTCTATATGTACTCCATCCAAAGTCATAAACTCACAAAGATTAACAGGATTTTGCCTACCATAAGAATCTATATTACTTAACATACTTGTTAACGCTATCCTTGCTAAGATGAAGAACATTTGCTATGGCTCGGTTACTCATGCCATCTATATGAGCAAGGATGATACGTTGTTTGATGATCAGTTTGATCACTCCTTTCAGCCTCCTTTATCTTTCGATAGATAAAGGATAACATAAATGTCTGGAGTGACCTAGATTTCAATGAGCCATGTGACCTAAATTTAGATTAGCATAAACAATTAGGTCGTAGTGTTACAAAAAAGCTTGACCACAACAGTTTTCTAATATAGTAAATGTCTTATTTTTTTATTCTTAAAAACCAGATAAAATAAAAGCGATACTCCAATTGTGACAATTAATGTAATTATTGGATGAACATATAAATATGCTCCCTCCCAGTTTATTCTTAAAAATTTAACCACATACATTATTAAAATGGATACTAATGGATGGAGAATATAGATAAACAGTGATAATTTATCACCTACAAACTCAACTAGATTATTTACTTTTATATTAGAGTTTTTAATTCCTATCATAAATAAGGCAGGAGCTGTAAGTAATACGCCAACACTATTATAATTAACTTTGGTCTTAAGTAAAATTGCAGATAATGTAATACCCCATCCAAGCAAAGCTGTCAGCAACAACTTAAAGGTGCTTACTTTTTTTAGTCGTATGTAATACCTTCCTTTTACGATATATCCATACATAAACCAAGGTAATGCCCTACATATAAAATTGATTTTGTAAGACCAATTTAACCCCATTGTATCAACAAAGACTGCAAGAACTGTACCAACAATGAATAAAACGGGAGTAATTTTTAAAATCGCATCCTGCCATTTTTTTTTTACAACAATCATCCAAAAAAAATACGTTTCAGTCATTGCAATAAGATACCATAAAGGAATTGCCCATCTAATAGTGCAAAAGCAGAAAAACAAAATAAAATTTTTCCAATTGTAATTTATTGAAAACCATTGCAACAAACTATTGGCTTTGATAGCAATAGTAATATTGCACACAAAGAAACAAATATATCCAAACAACAATATTTTGATAATTTTCACCAAACGCTGCTTGATTTTTCTCTCATCACATCCATATGAATAATAACCTGCTATCATCATAAACAATGGAACTGCAAAAGTTGAACTATACTTTACAATATCTCCCAATACGCCCGGAAATGTTACATGAATAAATACTACGCCAAAACATGCTATACATTTCAATAAGTTTAAACAACTATTTCTACTCAACCTAATTATCTCCTCTATATTATATATTTTTATAGTGCATTATAAATATAATTTCCAATTTTCTCGTCTGTTCAATTCGTACATTAATAGGTCTTATTGTTAATTCTCCACTTTCTTCAACTGATGTTTTATCATAAAAGTTGACACCACATTCTCAAGGATTTTGATATAATCATAATCAATACGAGAATAGGAGAAAACATTATGGCACGAAATCAAAGAACCTATGACAACGAATACAAAACACAGGCAGTTAAGCTTGCTCAGGAAATAGGCGGAGCCAAAGCAGTAAAGAACTGGGCATACCAGATGGCACGATTTACTGCTGGGTAAAAGCATTTAAAGAAGGACGCCTTAGCGCTTCAGAAGCATCCCATACTCCTAAAAATGCTTTATCACTTAATGATGAGCTATCGAGCTCAGAAAACGTGTGAAAGAGCAGGATAAGGAAATCCGCCGTTTAAAGGAAGAAAATGAATTTCTTGAGGAAGCAAGTGCTTTTTTCGCAGCCAGCCGTCGGAAGTCAGCCAAAAACAGAGATTAATGTTTATTGCAAGACCAGACGTTACATGAATGAAATGGATATTTATCCAATCTATCCGAAGATGAATCTTTCCAAACGTATGCAACAGGCTAAGGTATGTCCTTATCTCCTTAGAAATGCCGTCATAGACAAGCCAAATCAGGCATGGTCTGTTGATATTACATATATTCCGATCAAGCGTGGATTTTTATATCTGACAGCTGTTATCGACTGGCACAGTCGCTGCATCGTTGGTTGGGAAGTTGATGACACGCTTGATACCAAAATGGTTATCAATGCTTTGAAAAAAGCGTTCAAGGTAGCCAAACCGCAGATACTGAATTCTGATCAGGGGTGCCAATTTACAAGTCAGCAGTACATTGACTTTGTAAAAGAAAACGGTATCCGCCAAAGCATGGATGGAAAAAGCCGCTGGGCGGACAATATCATGATTGAGCGCTGGTTTCGTAGCTTCAAGTATGAAGAAGCCTATCTGACACAATACAATAACATCAAAGAAGCCAGAGCTGCCATTGGACAGTATATTCACACCTACAACTTTGAGCGGCATCATTCCGCACTTGACTATCAGACACCAGCTGAATGCTATTATCCGGCAATGCTGTTGCCATATGTAGCTTAGCATAAAATGGTTCAGGAAAGAGTTCCACTATCCTTTCCATGTTCCCTTGTAACTTATTCACAATATCAGTTCATTATAAAAATCTTAAATTTTTGTCTTGACAACTGAACCACTATACATCTCCGAAGATTTCGTCCCATCGCTCAAATGTAAGGTTTGAAGTAATAATGGTTGATTTCTGGGATGCCCTTAAGGAAAGAACTGTAAATAGCAAATCGGCACCCACGCGTCAATGAGCGGTTGACCGAATTTTTGGTTGGCAAATACCACTTAATCAAGAGGACATACTTCCCTACTCCATTCTATCCCTTCTTTAATGAATCTGCCCACACTTTCTCCTCCAAAGATTGAACCACCCGGAACATCCTTATTTACAGTTGTATATGCTGTAATCAGACTTCCTGTTCCGATAGTAACTCCTTTCTGAACTATAATGTTTGATGTTAGCCAAACATGATCTTCAATAACTACTGGCTTTGGATTATTACATGCTACTCCTTTACTATTAAAAATCGTGTGAAAATCACTATCGTATACTACTACATTTCTTCCTATCATCACATCTTCGCCAAAGGTGATATTACTATGAGCAATAATAACACTACCACCATTGGCTGAAAAGTAACCAGACTCAAAATTTGCTCCTGCTTTAACTTCTAATGTCGTATTATAAAACAAATCAGCTCCATTTTTACAGTTCCATACAGCATTATCATTTAGTCTAACATAAGTCTCAGCTTTTGATCCCTTCAATTTATTAACACCTATAAACAAATTCTTTGTCCCAGAAATAATGATTTTTGAATTGCCCTGCAAATCAAGAATAGAGTTTTTATATGGTACAATAAATGCATTTGACTCTCTTACAACATTTTTTGACAAATAATTATAATACACAAATTTTCTTACATCTATCCCTGACTCAAAAACAAGCCATATAACCTTTTTGAATATTCTTATAATTCTACCAACCATGTTTTTTAATCTTGAGAAAAAAGATACTCTTATACACTTTTTCACACAGTAACTGAATGGGTGTGTTTTTAACAGTTCAAAAAAATCTGCTTGTTTTTTTGTTTTGGTAGGATTATTAAGTAGCGCTGGATTGCCCGGTATTACTTCATTCAGAGAATGAACTTTAAAATCTAATGCTTTATGACATGTTTCAAATATTTGTCGCCCCTTTTCTGTATTTACTAACATAACAGAAATTCCCTTAAACATATCTTCCTTAGTCTGTCCTTTAATTCCCCAAAAATCTCCAATAGTAATATCAGAATTTACTCTTGGCAACACTTTATATCGGCAAGAAAAGCACGACTCTCTTGTATATAAATCATTTAATATAAAACCTTTAACCCACCAGTCTGAATTTTTATCTTTTATTGACTCCTCCCCATTTTCAAACCCTACCTGAGATGCAAGACTTTCCCATCCATATTTTTTATTTTTCAAATGAACCTTTACCACTCTACTCTTATATGTTTCTTCCAATTCTTCAATATAAGCGCGAAATGCCTTAGGTGAATTAATGCTCCTACATATAAAATCTAATAGATACAAATTAATATAGTCTTTTCCAAGGAATGATTTTATTGCTGCTATTTGGCAAGGGGTTCCACAAAATAACACCTTTGTTCCTCTATCCAATTCTTCTTTTACTTCTTTATATATACCATGGGTATCCGATTGAAAATACTTTGAGCCTTTTATCTGTTCTAATTCATTCACATTTCTTGCAATTATATGTTCTGCTGACTTCCAATCTGATGTATATCTACTACCAACGACAACTCCTCCATCTGTCAAAAATTGTAATGCTATTTCCCAAAAAACCCCACCTGAAGTACTTGTTATTCTTGTTCTTTCATTTTTACTCCATACCGAATAAACCGCTGGTTTCTCATTCATATTTATAATTTCACAAACGGAAGGACATTTCTTCAAGCATAATCCGCATTTAACACAATTGTCATTTATTTTTGGATACCAAAACCCGTAATCATCAATTTCAAATGAAATCGCATTCTGAGGACATATATCCGCACACATTTTACATCCCGTACATTTATATTTCTCTATTGATTCAACCATTCTTTCACCTCATACTTGCTCTTTAAATTAATTATTTCTAAAACATACCCTATCCGAATAACGCTTTTTTACAATTGATCCCATTCACAATTATCGGAATCATACCGCGTTCTTGCATTAATATTCATACTGTCAATAATTCTCATTTGCCTCTCATCTAACTCAAAATCATAAATATTCATATTATCCTTAAAATGTTTCACCGATGAAGTGTTAAATATAGGAATTACACCATTTTGAATATGCCATCTTAAAATGACTTGAGATAAATTTTTACCAGTTTCTTTAGAAATCTGTCGCATCCTCTTACTTGCTTTTAATCTGAAGTCCAATCTTGCAGTACTTGTATATGCCATTATCTTAATTCCATTTTTTTTGCAATATTCTCTTAGTTCTTTTTCTGATAATAATGGATGCAACTCAATTTCATTTACCATCGGGACAATTTCTGCGATGTGTCTAATACTCTCTAAATGATGTATTTTGCAATTACTAACCCCTATTGCTTTAACCAATCCTTCTTTATATAACTCCTCTAACTGTTTCCAATAATCTAGATATTTTCCCTCAACAGGCCAATGTAAGAGATATAAATCTATATATTCTACACCTAATTGTTTCATACTCTCTAACAATGTATCTCGTGCTGGAATATCATGCAATTGTGAATAGTTATCCAATTTTGTGCAAATAAAATATTCCTCTCTTTTAATATTTTTTAAAACATCCTGGAGCATACATTCTGAACCATTATAAGCTCTCGATGTATCAAAGAATATACATCCATTTTTTACAGCTCGTTTACAACACTTAATAATACCTCTTCCTCTTTTTATTCTTTTTGTATCTTTCTTTAGAAATATCATTATCATATACTTAACGAACTGTTTAATTTTGCCAGTATATGTGGGGCGATAATCCACAATATCTGTCCCATAACATAGATTAGGAATCTTATATCCATTTGATAGTACTATTTTATCCACTGTACTTTATCCTCTCTTCATCATACTTTTAACAAGTGCAACTGAGGCTTGAAATTCTTTTTTCTTACAAAAGATTAAGCATTCTCCAGCCACAGAAATAATACATGAAACTAATCCCTTAATGATAATTTCAAGAATTCCGCTACACTTGACAAAACTACACACATGAACAGTAAGAAATCCAAAAAACAGAGCCATTAAAACATAAATAAATAAATCCTTCAAATAATTTCTCAAGGATCTTTTATACAAATATTTAAACAGATTATGTATCAACCAAGGCATTGATATGAGTAGATAACTTAAAATTGTCGACAATATAACTCCACTCAAGCCAATAATTTTCACCATTATTATATTCATTACTAAATTCGCTATTGCACCAATCAGTGGTCTATACCGATCTGAATGCCATAATCCGGCCGCATCCTTTACAGTAGCCCAAATCATAGCCAATTCTAAGCAATAAAATAAAGCGCAAAACATAATTACATATTTATATCCCAACATTAGTTGCTCGCCAACCCATAATTTCATAAATGGTTGATATAAATTGGCAAAGCAGCAACAAAAAACGCAAAGAATAAAACAAATTATAAAGGTTAGTATTTTAAAATCATCATAATTTTTATCTTCTGTTTCTGTTATCAAGCTGTTACCTATACCAGCTGTAATAGCATTAAAAATTACAGTAATAAATCCTGCCATTGCATTCATAATAAAATAGTAATTCTGATATACCGCCAATGTTGTCAAACCTAAGAAAAATGATATAATAATGGTATCAACAGAACCAACAACAACTGTGCCTATTTTTGCCGTAAATAAATCTTTAATCCTTTGATTAATTTGTTTTACGTCCTCCGAAGCTAACTTGCCCTTTGCATTTAAATCTGGATAAAAACGATTTGCACAAATAGCAGTTATAATATTGGTAAATGCCTGTGTAATGAGCATAATAAACACATATAAATAGTAATTTTTTAATAAAAATAATATAATCATTTGCAGTAAATACTGTATTGTATTTGTTGCCAATGTTATTTTAGAAATTATATCAGTCCTTTGATACGCTTGAATTATTGCCCCTTTATATGAAAATAACCAATACGATAATACAGTTGCTCCCAAATTAAGTAAATACAAAATATAAATATTTATCTCACTGGGTATTTCCCCATTAATAAGTTTGGGAATAAAAGGAGTTAATATTAAACCGATTATGGCTATTATGCCTCCTATTATTCTGTAATACATTTTATACAAATTCATTAAGGCACATATTGTTGATCTATCATCCTCAGCGATTGGCTTGTACATACTATATACCATTGCTGATCCAATTCCTAATTCAGCTAAATTCAACACTTGAAGAATTGATGTAAACAAAGAATTTAGACCTAGATACTGAATACCCATTACATATATAATGACAGTTCTCATAAAAAATGGTACCAGCATTTGATATAATTTCAAAATTAACCCGTAAAAAATATTTCGAAATGCATTTTTTGTTCTTTCTATACTAGCCACAATATATTCTCCCTGTTTCAAACCCTAACTCAATTATTTTACTCCAACAATTCACCCCTAGTTTTTGTATACCTATTATTACATTAATGAATCTATTTCTTTTTTCATTCTTTCTTTTGCCATATTTAGCTTTTGATTAGGCTCATCCCATTGAATACCATCATCCCATTTTCTAACTGAAACAACCGAAATCAAGCGTTTTTTTATATCTAACATCTCTAAAATAGTCTTAATTCTATTGGACGACTTTTTGATTCCTAAATGATATCGGGGCAATGTCCAAAATTGTTTGTTAAACAATATCGAAAATGCCGTTCCATGGAATGAATCTGTAACAACATATTGTGAATTTCTTAATAAATAAATAAACTCTCTAGGTCCAACATCATATAGACGTATATCTCCAAATTCGCATTCATCTTTATAGTATTTTGGTTGTGAAAAGCACAAATATACTACTGGCAAACCAAGTTTCTTGGAGATCTTCCTTATCTTTTTATGTATTTTCTTTTCTTTTCCTAACAAATAGCAAAATATATAATTCTCAATGCCTAAATCATATTTATGCTCTATTTTTTTCCACTCTGAAACATCCAATAAAAAAACAGGATCAATTACAACACTTATATCCTTATCACAGTATGGAGCAATGCATGTTTGAGACTTATATTCTCTTACAGAAATATATTCAAATCCCTGTAAACATTGTCTTAAATAACTCTCGTGTTTTTTTGATATTTTCTCTACACCTGTACTAGCTGCTATTGCAACCTTTCTTTTCCCTTTTACAAATTTTAAGAAATATGAATCACACCAATATTCCGGATTCCATACTTGGTCACTTCCAGCCACATACATATCATATTTTTCACCAATCTCTGATATTGTATTAATGTTGTACAATTCCGTATGAGGTATCATATTACGAAATTCAGCAAATTTATTTTTTTTTCGTGCAACCAAGTTATAGTATTTTTCCAATATATTATTATCATATCTCCCCCTATGCATAGAAAGAGGAATTTCAAAACAACGTCGTGCACAATACAACATACCATATTTATTTATCTTATTAAAAAAACCATGAATAGATTTTTTTTCTTCTTTTTCATAATCAATCTGTACTACCGAATTTCCTATTGTATCTAAATATTTCTGTAATGCATATGCTTGAAAAAGTCCACCATAGTTTTCCGATTCGTGATACAATGTAATTATAGCAATGTTCATTTGTATATCCCCTTTATTAACTTTAAGAATTTTGTTTTATGATTTGACATTCCTATAACAATATATAGCAAAGCAAAGTGCCTATTACAAAAAGTATTTACAACAATTTTCTCCTTAATCGTCATATTATAATCTTCAATATTATAATTATAATTAGTAATGTGCTGTAGAGCATTTTCTAATTCGTTCATTTTCTGTCGCAATGAAATAGTATCATTTTCTAAAACGTTCATAACAGCTATGCGAATTATCCTAATAAACAATTTACTTCGTGCTTTATTATACCACTCAAAGCATCCATTAGCTGCTATGGCATCTGAAAAACAGTCAAAAATTTTTTTGTATCTATCAACTAACAAATCCGATCTGTGCTTTTTTTTTGACAACGAATCCGAGGATACTCTGTAATAGTATAAAACACTATTTGTGCAAGCAACTTTCGGAGATAATTTCAACACTTCCATATTAAAAATAAAATCTTCACCAATCGACTGATTTTTTTCAAATAATATTTCATTTCTTTTTATAGTATCCAATAAAAATAGTTTTCCATATGGTCCACCAAATAAAATATCGATATTTTTATCGCATAAAATCCTGTAAAAATCTTTTACATCGCCATTATCATTTTCAAAAAAGCAATGAACATCCCCCATTACATTCTCTTCGTAGAACTCCTGTATGCTACAATATGCTATATCACAGTTGCCGCTTTCGCATATTTTAACCAATGACAAAATAAGATCTTCGTGAATTATGTCATCCGAATCAACAAACATTATGTATTTTCCGTTAGCAATATTTATGCCTGTATTCCTAGCAACCGACACTCCACTGTTATGTATTTTTTTAGTAATAATTCTTTTATCCGCATTAGCCCATTCATCAATTATAGTTTGGGTCTTATCCATAGAACCATCATTAATTACAATAATTTCAATATTATCATAATTCTGCTCAACTAATGACCTCAAGCATTCCCCAATATATTTTTGTTGATTGTAAACTGGAACAATGACGGACACCATATAATTCTTCATCTTACATTAACCTTTCTCTATAGAAACATCGGTACAACCTATTTCAGAATTACGTTGAACATAATAATAGACTGCTAAAACAAGAACGAAAGTAGTATATTCGTTCACAGCAAACAAAATTCCTTTTATATTTCCCACGAATGCTATGCCTAAGCTAAGCCACCCTATATATTTAAGCAGGTTGTTTTGAGAACGAATAAAGTCAATTGAAATACTTAGAAATATTAAAAAGATAATAACTAAATAAATCACTCCACCCAACCAGAGATAATTAATATACCCAACATCTGTATGTACATTTGCTATTCCACCATCTGTAAATGTATCTTTTCCAACGCCAAACCAAAAAGCAGCTCCATTAGGCAATACAAATCTATCTCCTTCATCAAAATAAGAAAAATAACCACTTCTTTCGCCTTGAAAAAATTTAATAATAGACATAAAACCTACCATAATCCATTTTTCAAAAATATTATTCCCTACTAGCAATTCATTGTAAACCCAATTAAATACCAATGGCAAAAATATTATACAGCCAAGGGCAACGGCCAACGATTTTTTATTAATCTTATGTATAGTACTTTTTTGAAATAGTAAAAACAAAATTCCCATACCAACTATTATTATAGGGGTTCTAGCATTTATAATAGCTGAAAAGGCAAATACAATCATATAAATGGCATATTTTAGCATATTTTTTTTGAAGAAATACATTGATATCAAAAAGAAGACCGATTGCAAAATAGGCATAAAAAAAGTAAGACTATGTGCTAATCCATAAAGTCTGTAAGTCCCTAATACACCCCACACATCTTTATCATAACCATACGAAACAATTTTTGAAACAAACCAATTATGAAAAGAAGGAATCATGAAATTCAAAACAGAAAGTACCCCTTGAATCATTCCAACAGATAACAAAATATCAACAAACTCTTCCATAGAGATATTTCTTTTCATCCCCATAATTGCTATCATTATACATATTGGCATAATTTCTGCAAGCCACATAAAAGAATCCATAATATTATTCTTATAAGTAGTTTCATTAAAAAGAATTACAATTGTTAAGTAAAAAAACATGCAAAAAAAACCAGCATACAAATAAAATACCTTTTTCTTCTTAATCACTTTTCCTGTTTTTCCATAATTCAATAAGCAATATCCCCACGCAATTGCAGCAACTATATGAATAATATTAATCGATATTATTTGGGGATAATAAATTGCAAAAAACATTAATATGATCATTGATAATTTATTTTTTTTCATAGTTTTACCTCTATCTAGACGCAGTTTATTTGTCAAATTCCTCCCCAATTTCACGCATATACTCCAAAAAGTTTTTTATAGCCATATCTATATCACATTGAGAAGTCCACCCCAACGTTTTTATTAATTCATTCACTAACTCAATTTTCACGATTGGGTTGTACCCCATACCCTCATTAATATCATTTTGAATTTTAACACTAATATCATGATTCGAGTACTTAACAAATCTATTTGCCATTTCATAAATAGATACTACAGTATTATCCCCCGCGACATTATAAGCACAACCAAGCTCTCCATGCACCAGTATCGTTGCTATTGCAGTAATTGCATCTATAATATAGCAGTAATTCCTAACAGTCTCACCCTTTGTATGTAAAACAATATCTTTCCCTTCAACTGCACATCTAGCAAATTCAGCAAAGACACGGCTATCATTATATGCCACACCAGAACCAAATGTTTGTGTCAATCGAGCTATTTTCGTCTTAACTTCATACTCACTAAAATACGAAACAAATATATTTTCAACCATTTTCTTGCTCTCTGAATAACTGCTTCTAGTTTTCAGAAAATCTATATAGCCATAATCTGTTTCACTTATCCTCTTGACTCCGTCATTCTCGAATCCCCCATATACTTCCAAAGATGATAAATAAACTATTCCTTTTACATTTTTTTCTTTTGCCACCTCTAATACATTAATTGATCCTTGTACTGCAGTTTTAACCGTTTCAACTGGATATTCTACAAAGGATTTTGACGCCGTTATGCTTGCTCCATGAACTATATAATCAATATTTCCATCATACTGCAAACTACAATTTATATCCCACTCAATAACATCTAAACATTCTTCTTTTTCATAATCAGTATACAGCCGACTTGCTTTTTCTAAATTGCGAACCATCGCCAAAACATGTACTGAATGGTTATATTTTTGGTTGTAACGCAATACACTTTTAACAAACATAGATCCAACTAGTCCTGTTGCACCAGTTACCATGATAGTTTCTTTATCAAACGAAGAAAAACATCCCGAATCAGCAATATTTTCAATATCATTTCTCATTATAGAATTCATATTAGACTCTCCTCTATTTCGTATTGTCATACAACGCCTTAAACATGTAAAAATCATTTGGAGTAGTAATCTTAATATTCTCAGGGCTGCACTCTGTTACATGTAACTCATAACCATAATAACTCATAAGCGTTGCACTATCAATCATTTCAGTATTCCCATCTTTAATAGCCTTATTATGCACGTGCCAGATTTGATTAAATTTAAAACACTGAGGAGCTTTTGCATTTCTGCACAAGCTTCTATCAATTGTTTCATCTAATCGTCCATCCGGTGTGATTTTTATAACCGTTTCAATAGCTTTTGAAACAGCTATACTATTTCCATTTAGATTTACACATTCTATACTCTGGCATATTAGTTCGGATGTAATTACAGGTCTTACACCATCATGTATTAAAACAATATCGTTCTCAGATGTTTTTATATTCTGAGCTATATATTTCAAACCAAAATAAATCGATTGTTGACCATTATTTCCACCAGGAATAACATCCTTAACTTTTTTCATTTGAAAGGAAAGCATTAAATTTTTACAATATTCAATGTACTCTTCTTTGCAAACGACAACAATACCATCAATTTGGGGATGAGAATCAAACTTCTCAATCGTATGTATGATTATAGGTTTATTATCTACTTCCATAAATTGTTTAGGTTTTTTACTACCCATTCTAGAACCTATACCACCTGCAAAAATTATAACGTAATTCATTCATAAACACCTCACTAAAACAAACAAAATATGATTTTTAAACATAATCCCACCAAGGTTTCACCACTACCATTGCATATTATCTTTGAGTTTTTTAATAATACACTCTTATTCTTAAGCTTTCGTGGGTATGCACATGCAAGCATAAGATCATCTTCTGAAAATCTTTCAGGAAACTTGTTTACCACTTCAAAGGCTAACTTGCTTCTCCCATTTCTCTGCTTCGAATCAAATAACTTTGCTATTTTTTGTTTAATACCATAAACCAATCCTTCCGAATATGCCCCCACAACATTGTTCTCGTGTTGTCGATACTGTATATAACTGTTCTTGTCATAATATATTCCATCACATATGCAAGCTACCATAGCTACCCAAACATCATGGATTCTGTTTTTTAATAGTTCCTCCGATGGTCGATGTTCTTTCCTTACCAGTTCTTCAAATAATGCATGTGGAAAAACCATTGTACAACCGGCTAGCATATTTTTACTTAATATCTCAATCGGCTTCAAATTAATGTGTTGACAATCGTATCTTATTCCCAGCAAAGAGCCATCACCATTTATACACAATTGATTTGATGCATATAGTGAAAACTTTTTGTTCTCCAATTTTTTTGTAGCGCATATCAATTTTCGCTTATCCCATATATCATCTTGATCCGCAAAAGAATAGTAATCATATGCTTCTTTAATTTTATACATTGCATTCATAAAACTATTGCCTACACCAATATTCTCTTCATAGAAAATATGAATATTATCTCTATATTCATACTTTTGCAGAATACTTATTGTATCTTGCTTTGAACCATCATCTCTTATATATAAATGCACCTCTACATCTTCTTGTTTTAAAATACTTTCTAACTGTTCTTCCAAATATGTCGATCCATTATACGTACTCATTATTACAGCAACACTATACACAAATATCCCTCTTTCTTCATAGCTTTAATTCTGAAATAAAATGACTTTCTTTCCCATCATTTTTAGGGGGTATCATATAATCAGAACCATACAAACCTTTCAAATAAATCTCATAATGACATGGTGCATAAAACAAATGTCCATTAAATTTCATTTCAGTCAACGGGAAAAAAACGCCATATTTATATACTTCTCCAAAATAATGTTTTCTTCCAGTTGCACTGGTAACTAAATCACTCTTACGCTTATATGCGATTATATCATCCACTTTATTGAACCATTTTTCAGGACTTTTAAAACTAAAAAAAACGCCAATTATGTTTCTTAACATACACAACTTTTTTCCATTTTTATGTTTTTTCATATATTTTAATAATAATTCGTCAGGATATTTTTTCTCCATAACACATGACGCAATCGCCATCATTATATTTGCATATATTCCTCGAACAAATCGACATATTTTATTTTGTGGAACATAATCATATGGAAATACGTCAATACTTACGCATTGTGGTTGCATGGGATTATTTCCTCCCAAAGTTTTTAGAACAGTATTTTTTTTATAAATTTGCATAAATCTATTACCATTAGGGAATTTCGAATTGGGACAACGTAACTCATACTCACGACCTAATACCTCATCAAATACTGATATCAAACGTTTATAATCCCCTCTTATCAATGCAAAATCCATATCATCATCCCATGGAATAAAACCACCATGACGAACTGCACCCAATAATGATCCACCAACCAAAAAAAGATGTATGTTATGTTCTCTACATTTATTATCTATATCACATGCCATATCATATAAGCATTTCTTCAGCTCCATCTTTTCATCTTGAGTAATCTCTCTTAGATTTTCTTCACTACGCACAATATCATTTAGTATTTCTTTGTAATTCACCATCTCCGCCATCCTCATTTAATATAGCATTAGTTAGTAATTTATAAGAAGTATTTCGATCAAATTTTTCTTCTGCACATATTCGCGCATTTTTTCCCAATACAACTCTTAAGTCATCATCATGCATTAATTTTAAAATACTACTTACTATTTCATTCTCATTACCATTTGAACATTTTATACCAAATTTATATTCATCCATTAGCTTATTAAATTCAACATTATCTTGTGTACTCACCATTGGTAAACCACTTGCCAAATAATCAGCATGTTTATTAATTATACTTTGAGCAGCTCCCTGCATTATTGGATTAACAGTAATGTCACATTTCTTTAACAATGAACACATTTCATTGTAAGGCAATCTCCCTGTAAATTCACAATTAATTTCTAAGCTATTAGCTAAATTCTCAAATTTACTCATCAATGGACCATCACCAATCACAATTAGTTTAGCTTCTTTTTCTCCTCTTTGCTTTAATAAGTAAAGGCTCTTAATAACAGTGGTTAAATCGTAGCTACTGCCGAGCGTACCGCAATAGGCAATCCAAAACTCATCTTTTCCATTTTTTTTATAACTTGTTTCTTCATTACACGTATCAAATAAATGTAAATCTGTTCCTAAAAAAACAACATTTTTGTTCTTACATTTTTTATTATTCTTCATTGCACGTTCGGCGTATGTCTCAGAAACAGCACAAATCGAATCTGCTCGTTTATAAATATGATTCGCAACAACATTAAACGGAGCATAAATAATCTTACTAAGTATCGGAATGTTAAAAACAAGTTCAAAAGCTTCTGGCCACAAATCTTGAACGTCAATGATAAATTTTACATTATTCTTTTTACAATACTTAGATACAAAATATGGTCCTGTCAGCGAAGGGACAGCACAGTAAATAACATCCGGTTTTTTCCTTCGCTTCAAATATTTTCTTAAATTAATCCCCCATATAAAATGTGACAAAAACCTTTTTAAACATATATTTTTTTTATATCCTATCTCATCAAGGAATGTAACACTAAATGGCCATTTATATTCCGTTTTTTTTCTGTGATTTTTTTTTTCGTGGCAAAATGAACTCGTTACAATTTCCACTTGATATTCATCTTTTAACATTTTTGCAAGATACAAAAATCTATCATTATCATTTTCTGAATATGTAGACCCAAAATGCGAAACAATTAGTATATCCATTCTTTTCCCTCTTTGAAATACTTCTAAATCACTTTTACTTCATTGTACTTCATCATAATAATGCCATCTTTATAACTTCCAATATTACAATTGTTTGTTTTATCACCAAGATTGTTTATTATCATTTTCATGTGATTCACTCCACATTCAAACGCATGCGGGTACCCTCCACCAAAACGAGGATTCACTTCTGAAATATAATATTTCCCATCAACATTAAAAATATCAATATCAATTTGACCACGAAAGCCTGCTTCATTTGTAAATTTTTTGATCAAATCGAACAATCTTACATCCTTAAATGAAACCGCTTTATCAGTTTCTCCGGCTCTCATTGCAATCTTTTTCTTAGTAAAAATCGACGCTACTTCGCCTGAAATCATATCTATATACACATCGGCACCAATCTCTTGACCATCAAGATATTCTTGAATCATTAATCCCTCTCCATGAGCAAATAACAATTCTATTGTTTCCTTATCATATACTTTTGAAATGGCTATACTTGCACTTCCTCTTGCAGGTTTTACAAATACTGGATAATGAACTACTCCAGCTTCAACATCTGCATAGAAGACATCTTTGTCTAAATATGACTTCGCACAATTATACTCATGTGCCGCTAACCATTTATACATTTCATATTTATCAAGTGCCATTTCACATAAGTCATAAGAGGATCCAATTACCTTTGTCCCAATCCTTTCAAACTTTTCTTGATATTTCGCTAATAATGACAACTCTGGATCAATCAACGAAAGTACTCCTGATATATTTTCTTTTTTGCATATATTAAGTATAACATCAATATAACCTGGAGCAGTAATCTTTGGAACAATATAATATTTATCAGCTTCATAAATTGAGGGAGCCAAATTACTCATATCTGTACATATAACATTTCCATTTCCACCAATAGTTTCTTTAAAATACTGTACAATTTTGTTTCGTGTTCCTGAACTAAGAATCAAAATATTCATAATTTCACTGTCTCCTTATCGTTTTGATTTCATAATGTACTCTTCCGGACTCCAATGTTCACGAACCAGCTCATACCCATTATCTTCTTTTACATATACATCTGGAAAATACTTTATAAATAATGGTGTCAAACACATTGTATATGCTCCTACTTTATTGTATGTTATTTTATCTCCAACGCAAAGTTCTTCATCGTCAATTAATTGAAACAATCTATCATGTTCCATACATGTATAACCACAGATCACTTGCTTTGAAATATTTTTTCTAGAAAAATCTTTTCTGTTACATTCATAAAAGTAGGAAGATTTCGACATTAAAGGATCAATGCTCGTTCTACTTCCATCTGTAATAACAAATCTATTATATTCGGTATCCTTTACATCAATCACAGTTGAAACATAACTTATTGGTGCACCAACAACTGCCATACCCGGTTCTATGATCAAGGTTGTTTTATTTGAATCAAAGCAATCACTTAATATCGATTCAATTAAGGATAAATAATCATCAAACTGTGGTTTATTAACTAATCCACCAAAAAAGCCTCCGCCTATATCAATATAAGCCAAGTCAAAATCATACTCTTTTTGAATTCTACAAGCCATCTCCGAAATAGCCTTGTAGATATCTAATCCTCTAGATTTGGAACTAGTATGAAGATGTATACCACAAATATTTGCTTTTTTGTCTTTTATTTTTTTAACCGCTTTTGAAAGCTGTTTATTTTCATAGCAAAAACCAAATCGTCCACCTTCATCCCCACACTGACTTTGTCCAGGACACATCTTTTCAATATCAAAATTGACTCTAATTCCGATATTCCTTTTTTCTACATTAACATCATCTAACCAATCAATCTCTCTTTGGGAATCAATATTAACTATACAGCCATTTTCTAATGCTTCAATAAATGATTCTTTTGATTTTACAGGTCCATTGTAAATGATATTACTTTTACTAACACCAATCAGCTGAGCCAATTTATATTCATCTTCTGAAACAACTTCTGCATAACATCCCAAAGAATCAAAATGCTTGATTATCCATGGCAGAGCATTCGTTTTATAAGAATAACCTATAATATAATTGTTCCAGTGATTCTCTATTGCACTTTTTAATTTATCAAAATTTAAATCTAATTCTTTTTTATCAATAATATAATATGGAGTTTGTCTTTTCATAAAATCTCCTTAATTCATCCCATTAAAATCTTCCATTGTAGCTGAAGTTTCTGAGCTAATTCCCTTTTGTAAAAAAACAGATTTAACCGTCATAATTATTATTTGAATATCTTTTTTAAAAGCTATATTATCAACATATTCTATATCTAACTCGAATCTTTCTGTCCACGATATACTGTTTCTTCCATTAACTTGAGCCCACCCAGTCAAACCAGGCAATACCTCATGTCTTCTCTTTTGTTTATCATTATACAAAGGCAAATACTGCACCAGCAACGGTCTCGGTCCCACAATCGCCATATCACCCTTAATAATATTAAAAAGTTCAGGCAGCTCATCTAAAGAAGTGCTTCGCAAAAATTTACCATATCCATTTAGTCGCACTTCATCTGGAAGCAGATTTCCATCTTTATCCTTCCGATTATCCATGGTTCGAAATTTAATCAGCTTAAATATCTTCTCGTTTTTTCCCGGCCGCTTCTGCACAAAGAAAGGATTGCCTCTCATAAAAACAGCCCCTAAAAGTATTAACACAAGCAATAGCGGGGATAATAAAATCACTGCACATAGACTCAATGTAAAATCAAGGATTCGTTTGATGTATTTTGCATACATGGCTTCTACCCTTTCTATTCAAAACAACTTTTTATAATTTGAATCACAATATTCTGTTCTTCTTCAGTCATATTGATATCACTTGGAAGGCATAATCCTCTGTCAAAGATATCCATACCAATATCCGAAGCACCACCTGCAATATAGGCATTTGATCTTGCTCTTCCGTTTCCATCCTTAGTAATGAACGGATTCAAACGATAGATTGGCTGCATATGCATCGGCTTCCAGATAGGACGTCCCTCAGCATTATAACTTGCCAATGTTTCTAAAATTTCCGTAGGGCATGTCTTACCTGTCTCTGCAATGTACATTGGCTCTGTCTCAGACCGCACCTGTTTGCACATCGCATCCCGATCGAGGATCATACAACTGAGCCAGAAATTTGGCTCCATCTCCCCTTCGATATAGGGATTCATTTTTACCGGTAAGTCTTTCAATCCTTCCTTGTACCGCTCATAGATTGCTTTTTTTCTTGCCTTATGCTCCTCTAAATGTTCATACTGACCACGTACGATTCCAGCAATAATATTGCTCATACGATAATTATAACCGATTTCTTCATGCTGGTACCAAGGAGCAGCTTCCCTTGCCTGGGTAGACCATTTTCGAACCTTATCTGCAGCTTCTTTGCTGCTGGTAAGTAAGGATCCGCCACTGCTTCCAGTGATGATCTTATTTCCATTAAAACTGACGATGCTGTACTTACCAAAGGTTCCGGTCTGTCTGCCCTTATAAGTAGCTCCCATTGATTCCGCTGCGTCTTCTATAAGAATTGCTCCATGTTCATCACAGATTGCTTTTATCTCATCAAGTTTAGCAGGTGTGCCATATAAGTTTACAAGCACAACAAGCTTTACATCCGGATAGATTGCAAATGCTTTCTTAAGAGCCTCCGGATCCATATTCCATGTATCATATTCTGTATCAATAAAAACAGGCTCGCCGCCCTCATATACTACAGGATTAACTGTCGCATCAAACGTCACATCGGAACAAAATACTTTATGTCCCGAAAGCGTTCCTTCTCCTACCTTTGGTTTTCCATACAGTTCTTCTCCGGCAATTTTCACCGCCATATGTAGTGCCGCTGTTCCTGCAGATAATGCAACTGCATGATCTACACCAATATATTCAGCAGTCAGACGTTCTACCTCATTCACATTTTCACCAGCTGTTGTGATCCAGTTCAGTTCAAATGCACGATTGACATACTTTTGTTCTTCTCCATGCATAGTAGGACTGGCAAGCCATACCTTCTTTTCAAATGGTTTAAAATCATCTTTGTTCGTAAACATGTTATCCCTCGATTCTTATCATACCATTCTCACCCATTCTCCGCCGGATGAAAGGTTGGTACTACCTGTGCCACCTTGCGCACAATATCTTCATCGTTATCGTAGCTGGCAACTGCCAGTTCTTCCAGATCCCGTAAGAACTGTTCCACATCAAATGGAATCGGCTTTCCGATATGAATAAGTGCATTATCGGTTTTCTTCATGCCCTCTTCCGCCATCAGTTTTTCCTCAAACAGTTTTTCGCCTGGTCGCAGACCGGAATATACAATCTTAATATCCTCATCCGGCACATACCCGGATAATTTGATCAGGTTTCTTGCCAGTGTATCAATCTTCACCGGCTCGCCCATATCAAGGACAAAAATCTCGCCGCCCCATGCATTGGTACCTGCCTGAAGAACTAAGCTTACGGCTTCCGGTATCGTCATAAAGTAACGGATAATATCCGGGTGAGTCACGGTAACCGGTCCTCCTGCCGCAATCTGTTTACGGAAAAGTGGAATAACCGAACCATTACTTCCCAGCACGTTACCAAATCGCACAGCTACAAACTGGGTACGGTCACTATTTTTTTCTTTCGTACTTTCAATCTTGATCCCTTTTAATTCATCTTCATAAACCGCCATATGGTCGAGCGGATCTGGTACACACTGTCCATCAATTTCTTTATCTACATGCGCATGCAAGAATGGAAGAAGATCCAGTCTTCCATTTTTACTGATCGCATCCATACTCTGAATCACCATCTCGCAAAGACGCTTGCTGGCTCCCATGATATTCGTTGGATTAACCGCCTTATCCGTACTGATCAGTACAAATCGCTTTGTGCCATGCTTTAAGGCAGCATAGGCGGTCTTATAGGTTCCGACCACGTTATTCTTGATCGCTTCATTCGGACTGGTTTCCATCAGTGGTACATGCTTATGTGCTGCTGCATGGTACACAACATCCGGATGATAGGTTTCAAATACCATATTGATCCGTCGGCTGTCACGCACAGAGCCGATCAATACAACCAGATTCAATTCCGGGTATTTCTTTTTCAGCTCCTGTTCTATATCATAGGCGTTATTCTCATAAATATCAAAGATGATCAGCTGCTTCGGATGATGGGCAGCAACCTGTCTCGCGATCTCGCTTCCGATCGATCCACCGCCTCCGGTGATCAAAATGACCTTTCCGGTCAGATAAACAAAAATCTGTTTCATATCAACCTTGATCGGGTCACGTCCCAGCAGATCCTCTACTTCTACCTTGCGCATCTTACTGAGAAGTACTTCTCCCTTGGCAATCTGATACACACCCGGAAGGCGCTTGATCTCACAATGTGTTTCTTTACAGATATTTAAAATATCGCGTGTTTCTGCCGCTGTCGCCGTAGGAACCGCAAATAAGATCTGGTCAATGCGGTATTTCTCCACGTTGCTTAAAATATCATCCCGGTTTCCAACAACCGGAACTCCCTCTAAAAATCTTCCGTGCTTCATTGGATCATCATCAATGATACAGCACACCTTGGCATCAGATTCCGCAGAGTTGTTAAGCTCCCGGAGTAAGATCTGTCCTGCTGCACCGGCTCCAATGATCATCGTGTTATGTACGATATTCTGCAGGTTGGCACGTTTTCCCCGCTCCAGTGAAATAAAACGGTAGGAAAAACGGATCGCAGTCACTAAAAGAAACTGCATCATAATTCCAACCATATAGTAAGAGATCGGCATGCGGAGCACTAATGTGGTGATTCCAACGACATGGATCAGTGATGTGATTCCGGTTGCAAGAAGAATACGGCTCAATTCCGTAAAGCTTGCATACTTCCAAATACTGTTATATAACCGCAGCATGTGAAAAATCACGATCGTAATCACCGTATAAAATGGGGTAAATTTCAAAAATGCTTGAAAATACTCTGGCGGTATGGAACTAAATTTAAAATCAAACCGCAGCAACAGACCAAAAAAATAGGAGAAGTTAATGGCGATCGCATCATAGAGGATCAAATATACCATCATAATGTTACGATGTCTGCGCTCTCCCTTATCCTGTATCATGTCTTCCGGCTGGTTCTTTTGTTCTTTCATAACAATCCTCATTCTTATTTCTAAATTACTCCAAAATCACTTACAATATTATATAGCAGATTATGAACTGTTTCAATGGTTATTTATGACAATATTCGTTACTATTCTGCTCCTTTTTGGAACAAAACGATGAATATTGTTTTCAGCAGGATCTTTACATCCATCCACAAAGACCAATGATCGATATAATCGCAGTCAAGTGCTACTATTTCTTCAAAATTCGTGATCGTACTGCGCCCGCTTACCTGCCACAATCCGGTCAGTCCCGGCTTGATGCTGATGCGCCGCCGGTGATCTGCTTCATATGCCTCAAATTCCTCCTCTGTCGGTGGTCTGGTTCCTACCAGACTCATGTCACCGCGCAGAATATTATAAAACTGTGGCAGTTCATCCAGACTTGTTTTCCGTAAGAAACGTCCCACACTGGTAACACGTGGATCATCTTTCATTTTAAACATATGGCCATCCATTTCATTGTGGCTCATCAGTTCTTTTTTTCGCTGCTCAGCGTTGGTATACATCGTACGGAATTTGTAGATTGTAAACCGTCTTCCGTTTCTCCCGATACGTACCTGTCGAAACAGGATAGGTCCCGGATCATTCAGATAGATCGCAGGTGCGATAACAACAGAAAGCACTCCGGTGATCAATAGTCCAACAACGCTTCCCACAATATCCATCACACGTTTGACCGCCTGCTGACGGAAATCATAATCATAATTCCGATAGGTAACGACTCCATAAACCCCGATCCGGTCAAAGGATTTCTGGCGATAACCGATCTCATACTCCGGAATGTTCAAATGCACCTGGATCCCCATCTGATGTAATACTTCGATCAGATTATGACATGTTTCTTCAATGGCACGGTCAACATGGATAAATGCAGCATCCAGTGGAAGCTGCTGTACCACCTCACAAAAATTGTCCGGACCTGCCACGATTGGAATATCCTGATAGCATTCACCTGTCCGGTCTGCATCCAGCAAGGCAATGTAACTGACATGAAAATACCAGTTATTCGTAAAAGAAATTCCACTCATCACCTGTTCCAGGCGATCCGAAGTAGTAACCAAGAGCATCTTGACACATTCTTTCGTGTCGTTATAACGTTTTAAGAAATAGTTTTTTACCAGAATATGGGCAATGCCCATAGCTACATAACTGAATAAAAAGAAATATCCAAGCTGGATACGGCTGTAGTAATGCCCTGCTTTGATCAGATAAAGATAGAACAACACAATAAATCCAACATAGATATACTGTTTAGCCAGTACATAAAACTCATCCAGCTTCCCTCTCTGCAGCAGATTGTCGTTCATATGAAGCACCAGAGCAGTAAAAAGAAAGCTCAACAGGATCAGCAGCATCATATCCATGTAATTCGTATTGTCTGCCACCACATGAAGCTGGTGGAAACGCAAAAGATTAGCAAGGTTGAACATCAGGATCATGATCATGCTGTCTAGTACGACTACTGTGTAGATCGGAATCAATCGCATTCTATGATACATTCTGATGTCCCCCTTGCTTTTTCGTGGCTATGCTGTTTTCTTACTCCTCGTCGCTGTCCTCTCCATCCTGTCCGTAGGTTCCATAATACTTACCATAGTATTTTCCATAATACTTACCATAGTAGCGACCATAATAACCTTTTTTACCCATTGGCACTTTATTGAGCACCACACCTAAAATCTTGCATTCTACCTGCTCTAACTGTTTCTTTACATTCTGTGCAAAACGGTAGCTGATCGCATTATTTTCTACTACGAGTACCACACCGTCTGTCAGCTGCCCGATAACGGCTGCATCAATAACAGAGCCCATCGGCGGAGTATCAATGATCACATAATCATACTCTTCGCGCAGGCGGGTAAGCATTGTCTTCATGTTCTCAGAACCGACAAGCTCCGCCGGATTCGGTGCAAACGGACCGGAAAAAATAATATCAAAATTCTCAATGTCTGTTTTCATAATGACATCGTCAAGACTCTTCTGTCCGGACAGGTAGTGGCTTAATCCGGCGTCGATCGCACCAACCTTATAACGTCCAACTAACACCGATTTACGAAGATCGGCATCGATCATGATCACTTTCTTGCCATCCTGTGCAAAGCTGGTGGCCAGATTAAAGCATACACTGGACTTTCCTTCGTTTGGAGTACAACTGGTAAATGCCAGCACCTTCACTTCATTTCCACAGAACTGAATATTGGTACGAAGACTCTTGTAACTCTCGTTAGTACGGTAATCCAGTTCTTTCTTCTTTTCAAATACAATACTGTTTTTCTTTGTTGTTTCCTTTGCCATCTGACTCACCTCCTATCCTCTCAATTCCTTGTTCCGCTTTTTCTTATCCTTCTTCATCTGGTTCATTGCACCTTCCTCGATTGGGATCAGACCAAGTGTATTCAATCCAAGATACTTCTCTACATCCTCCTGAGACTGGATCGTATCGTCTAACAGGTATCTTACTACAATGATCGCAGAAACTACAATAACACCGACAAACAGTGCGATCAGAATATTCTTCATCGTATTTGGACTGGACTTTTCTTTGGATGCCTTTGCATACTGGAAGACATTGGATGGCTCGACATTCATGATACCGGCACAGTATTCAATCGATACCTTTGCCACCTCATCCGCGATCTCCTTTGCAATATATGGATCCTTGTTGGTCACAGTTAATTCCAGAATACGGGTATTCGTCGGATTGTTAATACTTAGCATTGCTGCAAGCTCTTCATTTTTCAGATCAAGCTCAAGATTTTTAATGACCTTCTCCATGACCGGATCACAAGTGATCATTTCCTGATAATCCGTAAGGATCTGACTTCCAAGCTGCATATCGGTAATCGAAGTAAGAGCCTGGCTGACCGAGCTTGATGATCCTGCATCGCCCTTTGATAACACATAAATTTTGGTGGTTGACTGATACATTGGGGTAATGCAGAGCTTTGTAAAGATCCCTGCAGCTACCGCACAAATCAAGCCAACTGCAACAATGAGGACCCAACGGCTTAGCAATACACCAAAGATCTCTCGAAGATCAATTTCGATCTCCTCGTTATTCTGGTTTTGATTGGTTGTAATAACCTGTGAATTGTCCATATTTCTTCTCCTTTTTGGCTTCTATATAGGTTAGATATATTTATCCTCGTAAAGCAACGACGGGTTTTCGTATAACACAGCCGATAAATAATCCACATCTACTTTCTTTTTTATGTGATCGATACATTCCTGAAAACGACAGGTACGGTAAGTACTGTCATGTGCATCGCTCGCAAAGAAATGGATCAGGCCTTTATTAAATAGTTTCTTTAAAAATCTGGCATGGGAATCAAAAAGTCCACCTACCATACTTCCGATATTCACCTGAATATAAGCTCCCAGATCCACCAGCTCTTTCACACGGTCTTCCCGATTCTGTAATGCCTCATACCGCTCAATGTGTGCAGCGATCGGAATATATCCTTCTAAAATAAAGGAACGCAATCCATTGTAGATCGTACGATAACTGTCATTTGGTGAAAATTCTACCAGAATATATCTGGTGCCGGCCATTGTATTGGCTTTTCCATCCTTCACCGCCTGTACCACATCCGGACTCCATAAAAGCTCATTTCCAAGTGAAATATTAAAGTGCTTGGAGATTTTCTTTGCTTCTACCTCTACCTGCTTGCGAAGTTCTTCTAAACGAGACGGCTCTGCATTGTGATCTCCACACGCATAATGTGGGGTAGCAATGATATTTCGTACACCCATCTCATATGCTTTTTTCAGCATCTTTACGGTTTCTTCCATATTTGGAGATCCATCATCCACACCGGGAATGATGTGACAATGTAAATCAGTATAGTAACGTTTATCCATAATTCACCCTTTTCCTATATTCAAAGCTTTTACTTCAAACGGTTCTTTACCATGCGTACCAAAAATAGCAATCCGACACCAACGATCATTCCAAATATACCCACATAAAGGAATGACGAAAGTCCAGACGCAATATAGTCATTTAAAAACTGACTGTAATACTCCGGTTTTACCAATGCCTTTTCATACCAGTGTCCCAACAAAGCACAAAGTGGCAGAATCAAAAAACTTCCTCCTGCCGCAAAAAATGAAATTGCAATAAAACGAATCCCTCTATGCCGATACTTCACCACGGTAAGCAGCAAAACCATAAGTAATAATGCCAACACTGCTGCAACCGGAACAAGCCAGCGAAATACTGCATTCAATGCCTGTTTGTATTGTCTTACGTAGTTGACAAACTGAAATCTCGTCATGCGGCTGTATTCCGAAGAAACAGCACTCACAGTTGATTTTACATCATTCGTCACCGTATCGTCAAGGCTAAGTCCCTGTTCCTGATAATAGTTCTCAAGCGTCTGTTTCAATTCCTTTTCGATATCAGTAAGAGATAACTTCGTATCTTTGTTTTTCAGACTGTTTTCAATATACTGTTTTCCATTGATGTAAACACGCTTTTCGGTGATCACTTCGTCAAAGATATCTTCCGGCAGATCTTTGGAAGCTGCAATCGTATGCAGATTGCTGGTCAGCTCCTCATAAACATTCGTATAATAACCGGAAGCATTGATCTGACTCAGCGTCGTATCCCGGTTGAAAAGTCCAAATTGCAGGGCAAAGAACGCAAACAGGATCATCAGACAGACCATCATCAAAAAGGAAAAGACTGTACATACAACGTTACGAATAACCTTCTTTTTCCGTGAGGTGTGTTTATGCTTACTCATTACGTTCCACCTCCTTGATGACAGGATTCTTGTCCACACGTCTACATGTCACAAAGAATCGCTTATCACGATCTTCACTCACTTTTCCAAAAGGATAACAGGTGTAAAGTGTCAAAGTCTCTTCTGCTGCATCAAGATCATACGCAGTTGTATCTGTTGCTTTTGCCACTTTGGTAGAAACAACTTCATAGATATACTCACCATAGTTGGTCTGCACCGTGATCTGATCTCCCTGTTTTGCCTTTTGAAGTGGTGCAAAATAAGTAGTATCATGTCCACCAAGCAGGATTGGCTTTCCACATCCAAACAAATGAGAACCGGTATACTGACCTGCTCCCTTTGAAAAACATTCCTCGCTATCCCCATAGTATACATCTGCCTGTAATCCAAGTGTCTCTGAAGAGATCACAGCATAAGAAGTATAAAGTGCCGGCAGTGGAACTTCGCTCCATTGTTCTGCGCTGCCATTGGCAACTGCTTTCTTATACATAGACTGGTCAAAACCATTTGGATAATCCGGGGCTCCTTTTGTCATCGCCATGGTGATCTGATCCTTCATCATGGTGACAGCATTTTTTCCGCAGAAAAATAAAAGCCCATACCCGATCGCAATAAATGCAATCGGCATCAGAATATACATGAGTACTCTTGTTACTTTAGGATTCATCGCCCGGAGCGAACAGATCATAGCGTACACATAGGCATACGCCAGCCAAAAGCAACAAAACAAGACCCACTCCGGTAACGATCAGTGGTCTTACCGTATATCCGGTATTTTTGATCACCATCGAAACTGCAGTTGTCTGTTTCTTCTCGTCCTGATAAAATATTTTATCATTTTTTATGGAATCTTCTATTTTGAATTTCTTGTCCGTGTGTTTTACTGTATCCTTACTTGTGGCCTCCTCCGATGCGGTCTGTTCGGATGTTGTACCGGGACCGGATACCAGATATAAATATCCTTCATCAATTCCCGCCTTGACATTACTCTTGATATCACCGATCAATGCTGGTACCTCTGACTGGCTCATATCAATATCATCCTTCATAAAATGATCGCGAAGCTGTGAAATATATTCCGGATAAGCCCGGTAAGTAGAACCTTCATATTCAAATGTTCCGGATGCATAGTCAAGAACCTGTTGTTCTGCAGAATTGATGTCTCCGGCACATGCAGTATTCACACTCGAAACAAGAAGTATACATGCTGCAACCATCAGCAGGTATGTTCTGAATCGATTCATATTGCCTCCCATAGTAGTTTGAGGTTATTAATGTTTTTTTGCTTTAAGAAAGCTAACACCATAAGGTGTTAGCTCCCTCACATTAATGCATTAATATCTTAATAAAATTCTAACTAATTAGTTTGTTTTAATTATTTTACTGTAGTAACCTTAACTGTTACATTCTTAGCCTTTGCGCTCTTTGTACCAACAGTTAATGTGTCAGTAGCAGCGTCATACTTGTATGTAACATCAGTAGCGTTGATTGTTACTTTGTCAGCAGCTACCTTAACTGTGTAGTTCTTACCAGCGTATGCTACAGTAGCAGTACCGTCAGCAGCTACAGCAGTTACAGTTGCAGTTGCGTCTTTACCGTCAACCTTAGCTGTGAACTTAGCGTCTTTAGTTAACTTAGCCTTAGCAACGTCAACTAATTTACCATCTTTTACAGCGTCAACAACAGTCTTAACATCAGCAGCGTTGAACGCAACAACTTTCTTACCATAAGTAACAGTTGCAGCAGTTACCTTGCTGAAATCAGCGATCTTAGCGTTACCAGATGCATCAGCAGATACAGTAGCATCAGCAGATACAGGTGCCTTAACCTCAGCAGCCTTAACAGTAACCTTGATCTTCTTCTGAGCAGCAGCGTTGTTCTTAGCAGAAATTGTTACATATGCAGTACCTGCCTTCTTAGCAGTGATAGTAACTTTCTTCTTAGAAACCTTAACTGCAGCTACGCTCTTCTTAGAAGAAACAGCCTTTACAGCCTGGTTAGCAGTGATCTTCTTAGACTTACCAACTGTTAAAGAAACGTTCTTGATAGCCTTGTTCTTGCTTGTCTTAACTGCCTTAGGAGCCTTCTTAGTAACCTTAACAGTTACGTTAACCTTCTTGTATCCCTTCTTAGCGATTGTTACTTTTGTTGTACCAACTTTCTTAGCTGTTACAGTAACTTTCTTCTTAGATACCTTTACAGTTGCAACAGACTTCTTAGCAACCTTAACGTCCTTCTTAGCAAGTTTAACGCCAGATGTTAAAGTAACTTTCTTGCCTTTCTTAACAGTGATTGTCTTGGTAACAGCAGCTGCACCAACCTTAACTGTGTTCTTCTTTGCCTTAGCAGCACCAGAAACGATAACAGTAGAGAATACCATTGTCATAGCTAATACTAAAGCAAGAGCCTTCTTCATAACTTTTGTCATTGTTTAATAACCTCCATTCATTATTATTTTATTAAGATATTTTGTGCCACAACATGTTGTGTAGCACTACGTCTGTCATGATACCATAGCATTTTTTATTTTTCAAGTACCTTAACCTTAAATTTTTCTGAATTGTCGTCAGTAAATGTGTAATGTTTTTCTCTTACTTTCATATTTTTCCCGTTTTTGTCGGTTATTTTGTTGTAAAAAAATAGCAGATGCCCCGATCAATAAACAGGTTGCACAAATATTCCTGACATTTTAATTTTCAATGTTGCTTTTTAGGTATTTTTCATTATTTTATCTATGCAAATGTGCTATGATAAGAACAGTAACAAATATGTCAAAAATAACACTACTGCTTCAAAGCAGTTTCAATTACAGCAATAGAAAAAGGAGAGTTTTTATGATTACCGCAGATTACCATTTACATTCTTCCTTTTCCAGTGACTCTTCTACCCCACTGGAAATGCAGGTGCAGCATGCTATTGCACACACACCGCTTCAGACACTTTGTATTACTGATCACATGGATTTTGATTTTCCAAAGAATCCGGATGGTTTTACCTTTGTATTCGATATGGACCTTTATATAGAAGAGATCAAACGGCTAAAGGAGATCTATTCAGACAAGCTGTCACTTCAAACCGGGATTGAGCTGGGGTTGCTCCCACATCTGAAAGAAAAGCTAACTGATTTTTTGAACCGGTATGACGGAGTATTTGATTTTATTATCGGCTCGTCCCATCTGGTAAAAGGACTGGATCCTTATGAGCCGGAATTTTTCCAGACATACGGAGAAAAGGAAGGCATCCGTCTATATCTGGAAACGATCATTACAAACATGGAAGCTTTTACGGATTTTGATGTCTATGGACATCTGGACTATGTAGTGCGGTATGCACCGCACAAGGAAGCCTGCTATCTTCCATCCGACTATATGGATTACTATGATGCAATCCTAAAAAAACTGATCCATCTTGGCAAGGGAATTGAATGCAACACTGCCGGATTAAAAGCCGGACTTTCCTTCGCCCATCCACATCCGGACGTTTTAAAACGATATCGGGAGCTCGGCGGCGAGATCATCACCGTTGGTTCCGATGCGCACGAACCTAACTACCTAGGATTCCGCTTTGATCAGGCAGAACAATTTTTAAAAGCGGCAGGATTCCGCTACTATACAGTATTTAAAGAGCGAAAACCCGAATTTATTCCACTCGCTTGATCAATGCGACTGCTCCGCTATAATTGTCTTTAATTGATACACCGTATACTGGATTTCTTTTACCGTATTCTCTTCTCCCAACGTAAAACGCAGTGTTGCTCTTGCATCGTCATCTCCAAGTCCGATGCTTTGCAGCACATGGGAGGGATGCGTATGATTAGCTGCACAGGCAGATGCTGTGCTGCACTGGATCATTTTTTCATCGAGCCGTGCAACCACTTCTGCGGCATTCATTCCCGGAATTGTAATATTTAAATTGCCCGGCAATCGGTTTTCCTGTACGGATGCACCATTCAGCCACGCAGATGGAATTTCTTTCTGAACGGACTCCCAAAAATAGTTCCGCATTTTCTTTGTGTATTCCATTTTCTGATGCATAGTCTTGCCCGCAAATTCGCTGGCCGCTCCAAGTCCCACAATACCTGCAACATTTTCCGTGCCGGAACGCATCCCCTTCTCCTGTCCGCCTCCGTTGATAAAAGGTGCCAAAGGACAGTCTTTTGATACATATAAAAATCCAACTCCTTTTGGCCCTCCAAGCTTATGGCTGCTGGCACTTAAAAGCCCGATCTGTTCTTTTTTCACATCGATCGGCACCTGCCCGAACGCCTGAACAGCATCCGTATGCATGACGACACCATAGGAAGCTGCCATTTCACCTAATTCTGAAATTGGCTCGATCGTCCCGATCTCGTTATTGGCATACATCACAGAAAGCAGCACGGTTGCCGGACGGATGCGCTGCACTGCCTCCTCTACACTGACCATTCCCTCCCGGTTCACAGTAAGATAATCTACCGTAATGCCTTTTGTTTCCAAGTTTTTTGCACTATTGAGCACCGCCGGATGCTCGACACAGCTTGTTATAATATGGCATTGTTCTCTGCGCCTTTTGAACTTCTGGTGTTCCACCACTCCTTTCAACGCCCAGTTGTCCGATTCAGTTCCTCCTGCAGTAAAATAAATCTCCTCCGGACTTGCATGCAGCACATTTGCGATCTGCTCTCTCGCATGCGCTACCGCATTGGCACTTTGCTCTCCCAACTGGTACGCAGAAGAAGGATTCCCATAGCGTATCGTAAGATATGGTTTCATTGCCTGGTATACCTCCGGACGAAGGGGAGTGGTAGCAGCATGATCCAGGTATATATTTTTCCTATACGTTGGCATAGAGACTTCTCCTTTCCCTTTTCTTGTCATACAGAAAGTCTGCACGATCATCTACTAATAAAGTATTCAGCGCAAAATCTTTTTGTGAATAAAAAAGGAACGTCCCACATAGATTACTAAAAAAAGCCGGGATCAACGATGGCACAAAGCGTCAAGCAAGCAATCATCAAAGGAACCTTCATCCTCACCATGGCAGGTATTTTAACAAAGCTGTTAGGCTTCTTCAACCGCGTTTTTCTGGCATCCACAATCGGCGCAAGAGAGATCGGCGTATATCAGCTTATTTTCCCGGTTTATTTGATCGTTCACTGCATCTGCTGTCAGGGTTTTGAAATGGGGATCATGAAATATGTAGCAGAAGAATCGGCATTTGGTCACCGTGAAAATGTAAAACGTTATCTGCGTGTAAGTTTTTATTTGTCCTTCTCCCTCTCCCTGTTGTTAATGGTGATCGTACTGCTTTTTCACGACATCATCGCATCTTTACTCTTAAAGCAGCCTGCCTGCAGCGACTGTCTGTTTATTATGGCATTTGCCTTTCCTCTGATCAGCATTAAGGACTGCATTTTATCCTATTATTATGGAAAGAAAATGACAGGCATTCCTGCTGCTTCCCAATTGATCGAACAGACGGTACGTGTTACCGTGATCTGGGCACTGGCAAGTGTTATCCTTATTATCTCCAAAGATGCGACACTGGCTACCATCGGTCTGGTCGCAGGAGAAGGTGCTTCTTTACTTTTCGCTCTTGCCACCCTGCCCTTTTTAAAAGCAGATTTACAAAATACAAGCCTGATCCGGAGCTATCCTCAAAAAGAACGGAAGAAGCCGGCAGCATATGACGAGGAATATACCGGCAGGAAATCTCGCACACTTTCCATTGCTAACCGTAACTTATCCTACCACACTGTACTATGCAATATCCTGCGTTACGATATTCCAATCATTGGAACAAGACTTCTTCTGACGATCTTATCCAGTATTGAATCTATTCTGATTCCTTATCTGCTTGCCAAAACACTCGGCAGCGAGGATCAGGCATTATCGCTTTATGGGGTACTGACCGGAATGGCACTCACGTTTATATTGTTTCCATCTGCACTTACCAATTCGGTAGCAATGATGCTGCTACCAACGATCAGTGAGGCAAAGGCCCAAAGTCAAAAGTTAAAAATAACCAAAGCTGCAACGCTGAGTCTGCACTACTGTCTGCTGCTCGGTATACTCTGCACCGCAATTTTTCTGGTGTTTGGAAAAGACTTGGGAGCCGTCTTTTTTCACGACCGCACCGCCGGAGAATTTATCTTTATCCTTTCGTGGCTCTGCCCTTTCATTTACATTGCCACCACCTATACAAGCATATTAAATGGACTAGGAAAAACAAAGATCACTTTTGACAATAACGTGATCACTGCTTTGCTTCGTATTCTTTCCATTGTTGCGCTTATTCCGCGCATGGGCATCTTTGGATATCTGGTCGGACTTCTGGTGAGCTATGCACTGCTGGCACTCTTTTGCGTGTATCACGTCCATCAGGAAGCCGGAGTACATTTTAACGCAAGGCGTTCCATCTTATGTCCGGTCTGTCTGGCTTTTTTTAGTATTACTTTTGCTTATATTACGGAGTTCTTTCTTCTAAAAACGGGACTGTCTATGGGATTGTTGACGCTTACCATTTCCATTTCAGTGCTGGGCGGGATCTATCTGCTTGGAGTGCTGATCTTGCGGCTGCATCGTGTGTGAAACGATCTTCTTTCGCCTATTCTAGTGACGCTTCCTATATGTCTCATGGGACTTTGCTAGTGACGCTTCCTATATGCCTCATGGTTCCATGCCGGGGGACGCTTGCGCTTCGTTGTGACCGCAGCGGTTCTAAAATTTGTGCGTTGCACAAATTAAGTACCGGCGGTCACAAATACCCCCTCTATGGAATCCATGAGGCACACAGGAAGCTGTTACAAGAAGGAAGAGAATATGAGAAAACTTTTTCCAGTCTATCGTAGCATACGCGGCATAAGAGATATTGTTTACTTAATAAGTTTTTAACATGCATCTGATAACCCTTATTGCATCCTGTCGTAGTCTGCGCGGTTTGGAGAGATCATTTACATAAGAAAGATCATTTGAAAACGTCAGCGCTTAATGAGAGGCATCTTGTAAAAGATGTCTCGAATTTAGCACTGTTACGTTTTCAAGGAAGCGAAAGCGTTCTTTCGTTGTAAAGATCTCTCCAAGCCGCGCCCCTAAGCATAAAAAAATAATAGCATGAAAAAAAGACTGCCGCTTCCGACAGTCTTTCTTGTACGCAAATGAATTATTTTACTAACTCTTTTACCTTTGCAGCTTTTCCGATACGTCCACGTAAGTAGTTTAACTTTGCACGACGTACTTTACCATGACGTACAACCTCTACCTTCTCTACGATTGGAGAATGAAGTGGCCAGGTCTTCTCTACACCAACACCGTTAGATAACTTACGAACGGTAAATGTCTCTCTTGAGCTTCCGCCCTGTCTCTTCAGTACGGTTCCCTCGAATACCTGTGTTCTTTCACGGTTACCCTCTTTTACCTTAGCGTATACTTTTACAGTATCACCAACACGGAACTGAGGTACTTCTGTTTTTAACTGCTCTGCTTCAATAGCTTTAATAATATCGTTCATGTGTATACCTCCTACTTTTTATTCGATGTTCGATAACGCATCTGCGACAGAGGACCATCAATCCATACACAACTATAACATGATAGCACACTCATATTTAATGTGCAAGCGTTATTTTACTTTTTCCGCACCTTATCTGTTGTACCGAGCCATGCATCCTGCTGCTCCTTGGTGGCGCGCTGCAATAAATCCGGCCGTTTCTCTTTCGTGCGTGCCAGGGATTGTTCATACCGCCATTTTTCTACTTTGGCATGGTCACCGCTCAAGAGAACATCCGGCACTTTCCGTCCCATAAATTCCGCTGGTCTTGTGTACTGCGGATATTCCAACAGATTGGAATGAAAGGATTCAAATACTGCGGAGTCATCGTTGCTCAGCACACCCGGCACAAGCCGGGAAATGGCATCTACCATCACCATAGAAGCTAGTTCTCCTCCGGTTAAAACATAATCTCCGATGGATACCTCATCGGTCACGATCATTTCCAGCACCCGCTCGTCTACTCCTTCATAGTGTCCGCAAAGGAAGATCAGATCCTCCTCTTTTGCAAGTTCTGTTGCCATCTGCTGGGAAAATGTTTTGCCCTGCGGAGACAGATAGATCACACGCGGGGATTGGGCCTCTTCTCCTGTTCGCTCTTTGATCTTGGAACGAAGGTCTTCATATGCCAGATAGATCGGCTCCGCCTGCATTACCATCCCGGCTCCGCCACCATATGGGTAATCGTCTACCGTGCCGTGCTTATTGGTTGCATAGTCACGGATATTGATCGCTTCCAAAGATATGGCTCCCTTATTGATCGCTCTGCCAATAATGCTTGTTTTCAGACCGTCCATGACCATATCCGGAAAGAGCGTTAAAATGTGATAATTCATCATAGATCCAGCAGTCCTTTCAACAAATGTACTTTTACCCTGCGTTCTGTTATAGATACGGAAAGAATACATTCCTTGATCGCCGGGATCATCAGCTCTTTTCCACTCTCCATGCGAACCACGTAGACATCATTTGCTCCGGTCTGTATGACATCGACCAGATCTCCCAATTCACTGTCATCCTCATTGTATACCGTGCAGCCAACCAGATCAGCAATGTAATATTCATCCTCTTCACATTTCACGGCATCCTCCCGTTCTACATAAAGACCACAGTGCTTGTATTGTTCTACTTCATTTATATTATTAAATTCCTTGAATTTTAAAATGGCAAATTGCTTGAAGAATTTGCAGCTCTCCACATGGAGAAGCATTTCCCCCTGCTTTGTTTCAAGGATACATTTTTTTAATTTTTTAAACCGCGCCACATCATCGGTCGTCGGATACACCTTTACTTCTCCACGAATACCGTGTGTATTTGCGATCTCACCTATACGAAAACGTTGCTCCATCGTATCTCCTTTTTTCATATAAAAAAGGACGCCAGACTTTGCCGGTGTCCTTCCTTCCACAAGTTCAGATTACTGTAAAATCTCTACATCCACTTTTTTGTCAATCTTTGATGCAGCCGCTTTTACTACGGTACGGATAGACTTTGCAATACGGCCTTGTTTACCGATCACTTTACCCATATCATCCGCAGCTACTTTTAAATTAACAGTGATTGTAGTATCGGTTTCTTCTTCTGTGACAGAAACCTCTTCTGGATGGTCAACCAAAGATTTGGCAATTACTTCAACTAATTCCTTCATCTTATCACCTCCCATTATTTCTCGATACCTGCGTTCTTTAATAACTTGGCTACAGTGTCAGTAGGCTGAGCACCGTTGTTTAACCATTTCTTTGCTGCGTCAGCATCGATCTTTACGCTGCTTGGTTCTACGTTTGGATCATAAGTACCGATCTCCTCGATAAAACGTCCATCTCTTGGTGATCTTGCATCAGCTACTACAACTCTATAGAAAGGTGCTTTTTTCTTACCCATTCTCTTTAATCTGATTTTTACTGCCATTTTTTTCACCTCCTTGGTTATGATCTTTTTATATACAACGGATTTCTCCGGGTATAGCATATTAAAATGGAAACTTCGGTCCTTTTCCCATCGGCATTCCTCCGAGTCCTGGAAGTCCACCGAGTCCTCCAAAGCCGCCTTTTCTGCGTCGTTTTTTGGAACCGCCCTTGCTTCCGGTAAGTCCCATCTGCTTCATCATTTTCTTCATCTGTTCAAACTGTTTCATCATACGGTTGACTTCCGCCACATCCACTCCGGCACCCTTTGCAATACGACGCTTTCTGGATGGATTGATGATATCCGGATTCTCGCGCTCTGACGGTGTCATACTCAATATGATCGCCTTCGGACGGTTCATCACATTGTCATCGACTTCTACTCCGCTTAACTGGCTTCCCATACCCGGAAGCATCGACAACATCGACTGGATACCACCCATCTGATTCATCTGTTCCATCGCAAGCAGATAATCATCAAATCCAAAGCCCTGCTTGCTCTTCATTTTATCTTCTAACTTCTGGGCTGCTTCTTCATCGATCGCATTCTGTGCTTTCTCGATCAATGTCTCTACATCACCCATTCCTAAAATACGGCTCGCCATACGATCCGGGTAAAACTGCTCCAGATCATCCAGCTTCTCACCCATACCGATGAACAGGATCGGCTTTCCTGTGACCGCACGGATCGATAACGCCGCACCACCACGGGTATCACCATCTAACTTTGTTAAAATGACACCGTCAATTCCAATCTGCTCATCAAAGCTCTTGGCTACATTGACTGCATCCTGTCCGGTCATGGCATCCACCGTCAATACTACGTTGTTCAGTGGAATCTCATCACGGATCTCCTGAAGCTCTGCCATCATCTCCTCATCAATGTGAAGACGTCCGGCAGTATCTATGATCAATACGTTATTGCCATTCTTCGCTGCATGCTCCATCGCAGCCTTTACAATGTTGACCGGCTTGTGGGAATCTCCCATCGTAAATACCGGAACTCCCTGCTTTTCTCCATTTACCTGCAGCTGTTTGATCGCAGCCGGACGGTAAATGTCACAGGCAACCAACAATGGTTTCTTGCCTTTTTGTTTGAGCTTTCCGGCGATCTTTGCGGCAGTCGTTGTTTTACCTGCGCCCTGCAGACCACACATCATGATCGTTGTGATCTCGTTGCTTGGAAGGAATGTAAGCTCTGTCGTTTCAGAACCCATCAACCGATCCAGCTCTTCTTTTACGATCTTGATCACCATGTGTCCCGGATTCAGTCCGGTCATGACCTCCTGACCAATGGCACGTTCTGTTACAGAATTGATAAACTGCTTTACGACTTTGAAGTTCACATCCGCCTCCAACAGCGCACGTTTTACTTCTTTCATCGCCTCACGCACATCATCCTCTGTCAGACGTCCCTTGCTGCGAAGGTTCTTAAATACATTTTGAAGTTTGTCTGATAAACTCTCAAATGCCATGCTTTACTCCTGTTTCCTTCCTCTATCAAAAATCATCCAGCACCGCTTCTGCGGTCTTTTTGATCTGTCGTAATCGTTCTTCCATAAATGCGGTTTCTTCCCGGTCAAGGTGCTTCGCACGATAATCAGAAAGCAGCGCATCGGTATCGGTCTGAATCTTTTTCAGTTTGGTCTTGGCCTTGGTAAACTTCTCTACCAAATGCAGCTTGGATTCATATCCCTTTAAGATCTTGTGAATCCGTTTCATCAGATCGGAAACCGCCTGCCGGCTGATCTCATAGCTTTCTGCCACCTCTGTTAAAGACATGTCGTTAAGGACAACATCCTCATAGATCTGCTTCTGATGCTCTGTCAGCAGTTCTCCATAAAAGTCATAGAGCATCGTCTGTTCAAAGATCTCTTCCATCTTGTTCGTCTGCTCTTTCATGTGCCATCCTCATTTCCTTGACAAGCAAAACTACTTGTCATACTTTGACCGTATGTTAGTATACGAAAAAGGAAACACATTGTCAAGTAGTTTTACTTGATTCTTTTAAAAATTTATATTTTTTATAAATTCCTCATGAAAAGCTTCCTCATTGGAAAGATCAACCGTCTGTATCTTCTGTGCAAATGCCTGCAATGCATCCGTTTTTTTGGAACACTGTATCGTCCCCTGAAGACTGGTATTGCCGCACAGCTTTATCTTCCCTGCAAAGCACTCCGGAAACATCCGCAGGAAAATGGCATCCTCCTCTTTCAGATAAAAGCCAAAGCCTCCTGCCAGCAGCACACATTCAATAGAAGAAACGGCAATCCCTGCACGCTGACACAATAAACGGATGCCCGTCATCACAGCTGCCTTGGCAAGCTGCAGCTGCCGGATATCTTCCTGCGTGATCACAACCGTTTCTCCTGCTTCCGTATGACAGCAATATCCTTCCTCAAAATAAGGGGGCATCAGTGTTCCTTCCTCATCTATGATCTGCTGCTTTCGCATACTGCATAGGATGTGAAGAGCATCTGCACCCAAAAGGAGCTGTTCAAATGCCGGTCCTGCTGCCACCGATGCAGCCAGAAGCTGACCTCTGGCAGAAAGGATCATTTCCCCATTGGTTCCAAGATCCACAAACAGCGTCGTCTGCTCCTTCCTGTCCACTTCACTGACATAGGCTCCCACGATCACATCTGCACCGATATAGCCGGAAGCACACGGCAGAAAATGAAGCGTCCCCAAGTGTGTGACTTCTTTCGTAAACGCTTCCTTTTTCATTGGTTCAAACGGATAAGAACCAATACTCTCCGGGGAAAAACCTGCCAATATATGCAGCATCGTCGGATTTCCTGCAATGTACCAGTCTTCCTCACCAGAAAAAGGCTCCTCTATGCTACGGTAGAGCATTTCCACTCCCTGCAGCAATGCTTCATTGACCAGAGATTGAAGCTGATGCAGTCCCTGTTCCGTTTTGGCATAAGTAATACGGGCAGCGACATCTGCTCCATAGCTTCTCTGCGGATTCTCCATTCCACATTTGCAAAGGATACGTCCTCTGGCATCACAAAGAGCCATACCGATCGTCGTTGTTCCCAGATCCACCGAGATCGTATACGGTTTCTCTGCCTCCTCTTTCCGCATGCTATCCTCCTGCCCATGCTTTGTAACAGACTGGAGCACAGAAGTAAAAGAAAAAGGTAGCAGCACCTTACACGGATGCTCTATTACATAGCGGCATGCTTTTTTCCGCTGCCCATCCACCAGCACCTGACAACGGCTGCACCGTCCCAGTCCACCGCAGTTACCGGGAAAATAAATCTGATAACGACCAAGAAGCTGCATCAGAGTTTCCCCCTGTGCAGCTTCCATGATCTGATTCTTCTGTTGTTTGTCATACACAGTTACTCGAATCATGTGATATCCTCTTTGCTATCATGCATTTTTTACAGCTTCCAGTTCCTCTTTCTTTTCTGCGATCGCAGCTTCAAAGGTCCTGATCTTGTTAATGTCTTCCTCAAAAGCAGCATCCGGATTCTCACCATACTGTTTCATATACTTCTTTGCCAATGCAACATAAGCTGCATTCAAACTGCGCTCATCCTGTGCGATCGCATTTTTGATCTTGCTTGATTCCGCGATCTCTTTTGCCTTGTCCCCTACTTCTCTTCCGGCACTTGTCACAGTTGCTTTTACATCATCAAAAAATCCCATACTGATCCTTCCTTTCTAGTTTTTATACTACTTTCTTTGTTACCCTTTTTAAAATTTTGCCGGTACATCCTTTGGACTATATCCTTTATGGCGCAGTGCCTGGATAATACGCATCTTGTGCTCATGCCCAAATGCTTCCATCGTGATGATCAACTCTACCGCCGCATTCCGGTTGATGCTGACAAACTGGTTATGCTCCAGCTTAATGATATTTCCCTGTTCCTTGGCAATGACCCTGGAAACATTGGTCAGCTCACCCGGTTTATCCGGAAGCTGAACAGAAATCGTAAACACGCGCTCTCTCTGGATCAGACCATGCTGGACAACAGATGCAAATGTAATAACATCCATGTTACCACCACTTAAAATGCAGACAACATTTTTGTCCTGCACATCCAGATATTTAAGAGCCGCTACAGACAACAGCCCGGAATTTTCTACCAGCATTTTGTGGTTCTCTAACATATCTAAAAATGCAGTGATGAGATCCTCATCCGGCACCTTGATGATACCATCCAGATTCTTGCTGACATACGGAAAGATCTTTGTTCCCGGTGTCTTTACTGCGGTACCATCAGCAATCGTATTGACTTCCTCTAAAGTTACTACTTTCCCGGCTTCAATGGAAGCAGACATGCAGGCAGCACCTGCCGGCTCCACGCCGATCACCTTGATCTTTGGATTCAACAGTTTTGCAAGCGTAGACACACCCGTTGCCAGACCGCCGCCACCGATCGGAACTAAAATATAATCTACGGTCGGAAGATCCTTAAAGATCTCCATCGCGATCGTTCCCTGTCCGGTTGCTACATCAAGATCATCAAACGGATGGATAAAGGTAAGTCCTTCCTTTTCTGCCATATCCATAGCATAGGCACATGCCTCATCGTATACATTTCCATGTAAGATCACTTCTGCGCCAAGATCCTTAGTACGGTTTACTTTCATCAATGGTGTCGTAGTCGGCATAACGATCACGGCACGCACGCCATACTCTCTTGCCGCATATGCCACACCCTGTGCATGATTTCCAGCAGATGCAGTGATCAGACCTTTTTCACGATCCTCATCTGACATTGTGCTGATCTTATAGTACGCACCACGGATCTTATATGCTCCGGTCAGCTGCATATTCTCCGGCTTCAAATAAACATTGTTGCCGGAAGCCTCGGAAAACACCTCGCTCCGTACCAGATGGGTACTTCGTACAACCTCCTGAACTTTATCGTACGCTTTTTCAAAATCTTTTAATGTTAACATGTTATGCCTCCTGTTCCTCTTGTGCTTCGCCCTCTTTTGTTACATCAAATATCGCATTAACATATGATTGCGGATCAAACTTCTGCAGATCGTCAATACCTTCTCCCACTCCGATATATTTTACCGGAACACCAAGCTCTGCATGAATTGCGATTGCGATACCACCTTTGGCAGTTCCATCAAGCTTTGTTAAAATGATGCCATCAATGTCTGCAACCTGTTTGAACTGCTTTGCCTGCTCTAATGCATTCTGCCCGGTCGTACCATCCAAAACGATCAATGTTTCACGGTACGCTTCCGGAAATTCCCGGTCAATGATCCGGTTCATTTTAGAAAGCTCATCCATCAGATTCTTTTTATTATGCAGACGTCCTGCCGTATCGATCAGCAAAATGTCGGCATTTCGTGCTTTGGCTGCCCTGCAGGCATCGAATACAACGGCGGATGGATCTGCGCCTTCCTTCTGGGAAATGATATCCGTCTGCGAACGGTGCGCCCATTCGGTAAGCTGTTCGATCGCAGCTGCACGGAACGTATCGGCTGCCGCCATTATGACCTTTTTTCCTGATTTCCGGAACTGTGATGCCAGCTTTCCAATGGAAGTTGTCTTTCCTACACCATTGACACCGATCACCATCACAACCGAAGTTTTATTTTCATATTCATACGCATTCGGCTCCGGAGACATCTGCTCCTTGATGATCGACACCAAAAGCTCCTTACAATCCTTCGGCTCCTTGATATGCTGCTTTTTCACCTGCTCACGAAGCTCATCCAAAATATTCATCGTGGTGGAAACACCCATATCTGCCATGATCAGAATTTCTTCTAACTCCTCATAGAAATCCTCGTCGATATGATTGGCAGCAAATACACTGCTGAAGCTGTCTGCAATACTGTTCCTCGTTTTGGTAAGACCGGAAACCAGCTTCTGGAAAAATCCTTTTTTCTTTTCTTCCGGCTGCTCCTCTTTCTCCGGTTCTGTTTCTGCCACTTCTTCCTGTGCTTCCTCAACAATTTCTGACGATTCCGGCTCAGTATCCTGCGGTGTTGTTGTCTCCTCCTGCTCCGTTTCACTCTCCGGTTGTGCTGTTTCTGTCAGCTCCTCGGTTTCGTCTGCTTCTTTCTCATTTTCCGGTAAAGCAGCATCCGCTTCTTCCACCATCTGTGTGAGGACTTCTTCTGTCTCTTTTTCTTCGTCTTCGGTTTTATTTTTCTTCATCCAGTCAAATAAACCCATTTCTATCACCTCTTATCTTATTCTTTCTTCTCTTCTTTTTCCAACTGCTCCTCGATCAGGTTGACACTGACAAGGGTAGATACACCCTTCTCCTGCATCGTGATACCGTAAAGCACATCTGCTGCCGTCATCGTTCCGCGTCGATGTGTAATAACGATGAACTGCGTATGGGCAGTCAGCTTATGTATATATCCGGCAAACCGGTCTACGTTACTGTCATCCAGTGCCGCTTCAATCTCATCCAGCAGACAGAATGGTGACGGTTTCAAATTCTGAATGGCAAATAATAAAGCAATTGCAGTCAATGCCTTTTCTCCACCGGATAACTGCATCATGTTCTGCAGCTTCTTTCCCGGCGGCTGCGCATTGATCTGGATTCCGGCAGTTAAAATATCTTCCTCCTCATTGAGCAACAGACTTGCCTTTCCACCACCAAACATTTCCTTAAACACAACAGCAAACATATCCTGGATCTCTGCAAATTTCTCGGAGAACTGCTCCCGCATTTTGGAATCCAGTTCTTCTAAGATGCCGAGCAGGTTCTGTTCGGATGTTACAATGTCCTCTTTCTGTCCGGATAAAAATTCGTAACGCTCTGATACTTCCTTGTACTCTTCAATCGAGTTGACGTTGACATCTCCAAGCTCCTTAATCTTGCGTTTCAACAAACTGCTCTGCTTTTTCAGATCAGTAAGATCCGTAAGTGTTTCATCCCGGAGTGCCTGCGCATTGTAGTAGTCTAATTCATATTCTGTCCACATGTAATCATTTAAATCCCTAAGCTGCTCACTGCGCTTTTCTTTTTGCGTTTCCAGACGGAAGCTCTCTTTGTCCAGTTCGGAAAGACGTGCGGTAAGCTCCTCATGTTTGGCAAAAAATGTCTTATGGCTCGCACTGACACGCTCCATTTCTTCCTTCATTGCAGCCAGTTCCTTTTCATATACTTCCTGCTGCTCTTTGGAGGAAGCAATTTTCTGGTTGCAAGAGGCAATACTGCTTGTGATGCGTTCCATTTCCTCATATGCCACACCGGTCTTTTCAATCAGCTCTTCCTTCTCAAGCGCAAGCACCCGTTCTTCCTCCCGGATACGCTTTAGGTTCGTCATAATGAACGAACTCTGCTGCTCGACGGTCGTGATCTCCATCTGTGTCGCATTTAACGCTTCCTGCTCCTTCGTTTCCTGCTCCGTCAGTTTCGTGATCTGTTCTTCCAGATCCTTGATCGACTTTTCGCGGTCATTCATGGCCTCTTCCTGTGCCACATTTCCGGCATAAAGCTCTTCCTTGCTCTTTGTGATCGTCTGGATCTGCTGTTCCAGCTCTTTAAACTCGGAATCTACATGCTCCTCTGATTTCTTCAAGTCTGTCAGACGTTCCTCTGCCTGTTGTTCACTTAGTTTGATCGTATTTTCTGAAAGCTTGATCGCCTGAAGCCGGTCGGCATACTGTTCTGCCAGTTGTTTGTGTTCCTGTCTGGCAAGCTGGATCTGCGTTTCCTTCTTTTTCGCTTCTTCGAGTACAAGCTTGCTGTCTTCCATCCGTTTGGAAAGCTCTTCCATCTCACGTTTTCGTCCAAGCAGATTACTGCTGTTGCGGTATGCACCACCGGACATGGCACCACCCGGATTGATGCTCTCCCCGTCTACGGTAACAATACGAAGACTCTGGCGGTATTTTCTTGCGATCGCAATGGCGTGATCAATATGATCGACAACCAGGATCCGGCCGAGCAAATGCTCCATGAGTTTTTTGTACTTATCGTCCACCTGCACCAGCGTATGGGCAAGTCCAATGACTCCCTGTTCCTTCAAGGCATTCGGCTCATGAAAACCACCCCGTGGGGAAATGCTGGAAAGTGGCAGGAAAGTAGCACGTCCGGCACGTTCCTTTTTCAAAATGGCGATCATCTGCTTTGCCGTCTGCTCATTGTCGGTGACAATATTCTGAATAGAGCCGCCCAATGCGGTTTCCACTGCTGTTTCATAATTTTTCTGTACAGTAATGATATCCGCTACCACACCGTAGATTCCCGGAGTTTTCTTCTTCTCCTCCATCACGCGTTTGATGCTGCTTCCATAGCCATCATACCGTTCTGCCATATTCTTCAAGGTTTCCAGCTGGGAACGGCTGCGGTGAAATTCCTGCTCTGCATTAGAGATCTTCGAACGGTTCAGATTCAGCTTTTCACTTAAGCTCTTTAACAGTTCTTCATTTTTATCTGTATCGGCAAGCAGGGTATCTAACTCCTGCGTCAGCTCTTTTCTTTTCTCCTCACATTCCGAAAGGATCTGCTGCTGTGCCTGTACATTAGAGGTATAGGTAAGCTTTCTCTGGTTTAACTCCGCCTTACGAAGCGTTACATTTTCCAACATGGCATCGTAACGCGCCACTTTTCCTTTTAATTCTGCGGATTCACTGACAAATGCAACAATATCTGATTTATAGGTATCAATGCGCTCCTGCAAAGAAGTGATCGTCTGCTTTGTCTTATCCAGTGCCTCTTCTGCTTCTGTTTCCCGATCAGAGATCTCATCCAGCTGCTCATCAAACACAGACTTCTTCTCGTAGAGTTCTTCTTTCTCCTGGCTCTTGGCAAGCAGTGACTCCTCGATCTGTGTCAATCGTCCGGTAATGTGCGAATCGTTCATCTTTGCGGTGTTGATCTGCTCCCGGAATACATTGATCTCGCCCTCTGCCTTCTGGATCGTCAGTTTCAGTTCTGCAATCTGTGTACGCTTCTGCTCCGTCACAAGGCTTGCCTGTTCCTTTTGCTGCTCTAACGCTTCGTATTCCTGTTTGGTTTCAGTAAGCTTTTCCTTTGTCTCTTCCAAATCCCCGGCAATGATCTCGGTCTTTTTCGCAATCTCTTCCTGCGAGGTTTTGATCTCATCACTTTCCAACAGGAACGTATTGACATCAAGCGTCTTTAAATCTTCCTTGTATTTTAAAAACTGTCGGGCAACCTCCGACTGTTCCTTAAGCGGTCCAACCTGACGCTCCAGCTCGGAAATAATATCGTTGACACGCGTTAAATTGTCCCGCTCATGCTCCAGCGACTTTTCCGCTGCCGCTTTGTTTTTCTTGTATTTCACGATACCGGCAGCCTCGTCAAACAGCTCCCGTCGTTCTTCCGGCTTACCACTCAGGATCTTATCGATCTGACCCTGTCCAATGATCGAATAGCCTTCCTTTCCGACACCGGTATCCATAAACAGATTCTGCACATCTTTCAGACGGCAGGTCGAACCATTCATAAGATACTCGGATTCCCCGGAACGATAGACTCTTCTTGCCACGATCACCTCATCGTATTCCACAGGCAGAGAATGATCACTGTTGTCCATAGTAAGTGCAACATAGGCAAATCCCAGTGGTTTACGATTTTCGGTACCCGCAAAAATAACGTCCTCCATTTTGGTTCCACGAAGCTGCTTAGCACTCTGTTCTCCGAGCACCCAGCGCACCGCATCGGCCACGTTACTTTTGCCGGAACCGTTCGGTCCAACAATACCGGTAAATCCATGTTCAAATTCAAATACCATTCGATTGGCAAAGGATTTAAATCCATTGATCTCTATACTCTTTAAATACATACTACTGTCCCTTTTCTTTTTTCTTCAGATCAAGAAGCGTCTGATATGCCGCATGCTGCTCCGCCGCTTTTTTGGTATGTCCGCTTCCCTGTCCCATCGGCCGGTCATTGATCAGAACCTGTGCCACAAACTTCTTGTCGTGCTCCGGTCCACACACATCAATGATCTCATAAGAAAGCGTCTGCCCCTTTTTCGCCTGTACAATCTCCTGCAGTTTCGTTTTGGAATCATAAAACAACTGCTTGCTCTCAATATCAGTAAGCAGGATCCGATGGATAAACGCACTGGCAGGCTCCATGCCGCCATCCAGATAAATCGCACCGAGCACTGCCTCAAAGGCATCCGATAAAATGGAATCCCGCTTTCTTCCCCCGGTCAGATCTTCTCCTTTGCTAAGAAAAATATAATCTCCAAGAGAAATCTCTCTGGCGCACTGTGCCAGCGTAAATTCACATACCAGACTGGCTCTGGTACGTGTCATCTCGCCCTCGGATTTCTCCGGATGATGTTTATATAAAAAGTCACTGACGATCAGCTCTAACACTGCATCTCCCAGATATTCGATACGCTCGTTGTACTGCCCCTTCGTCATACGATGATGTTCATTGGCATAGGAGCTGTGTGTCAGCGCCAACAGCAAATGCGAACGATCTTGAAACGTATAACAAAGTGCTTCCTCTAATTTATTAAGCTCCGGCATTTCCATAAGAAAATCCCCCTTTTTCTCACTACTTCTGCGCAACAGTTGCCTGAATCTTCTCACGGATCTTATCGTTGATCTTATTCTCCGTAAAGTCCACGCACTGAAGCACCGCATTTTTCATTTCCAGGTGCGTCGCATTTCCATGAATCTTTACAACCAGACCGTTTAAGCCGAGCAGTGGTGCTCCGCCATATTCGGTCGCATCGAATTTCTTCATCACGCCTTTTAATGCCGGCTTTACTAATGCTCCTCCGATCTTGGTACGGGTGCTCTTCATTACCTCTTCCTTGATCATCTTTACAAGAGCCATTGCAAGTCCTTCCGAAAGCTTCAGGATCACATTTCCAACAAAGGCATCACACACAATGACATCACATACGCCGTATGGCACATCACGCGGTTCTACACTTCCGATAAAGTTAATATCGTCACACGCCTTGAGCAGTGGGTAGGTTTCTTTTACAAGATTATTTCCTTTGGCTTCCTCTACTCCGACATTGACAATGCCGACGCGCGGGTTCTTGATCCCGACCACATTTTCCATATAGACAGAACCCATCTTGGCAAACTGTACCAGCTGATGCGGTTTACAATCCATATTCGCCCCACAGTCAATCAGCAAAGAAACACCTTCCTTATTCGGAATGATCGGAGCTAAAGGAGCGCGATCCACCCCCTTCATACGGCCTACCAAAACCTGACCACCAACTAACACAGCTCCTGAGCTTCCGGCAGAAATAAATGCATCTGCTTCTCCGCTTTTTACCAGCTTCATGGCAACTACCATAGAGGAATCCTTTTTCTTCTGGATCTCCATCACAGGGGAGGCATCACAGCTTACTTCCTGTGTAGTAGCTACGACACGGATGCGTTCCTTGTCGTATTCGTAATCGGAAAGCTCCTTTGTGATCGTCTGTTCATCACCGCAAAGCACAATGTGTACGGTATCGTTCTCTTTGGTTGCAAGCACAGCACCCATGACCATTTCCTTTGCACCGTTATCTCCGCCCATGGCATCCACGGCAACTGTAACATATTCGCTCATATTCTACCTCCACTGTTTTCAACTCAATTCGCACAATAAATCAAATTACAATATATCACAAAAACATGTGATTTGCAAATTTTGCCTCCCGCTTTTAGACACAAAAAAGGACTGTCGCTCTAATTTCTTAGCACGACAGCCCTTTCTGTTATTCGTTTTATTAGTTTGCACTTACGATCTCTTTTTTGTTGTAGTTACCGCAAGCCTTGCAAACTCTATGAGGCATCATTAATTCACCGCAGTTGCTGCACTTCACTAATGTTGGAGCACTCATTTTCCAGTTCGCTCTTCTCTTATCTCTTCTTGCTTTTGAAGATTTATTCTTAGGACAGATTGACATGATCACACCTCCTTAAAATAATTGTTGAATATATCAAGGACATCTGACATTCTTGGGTCGTACACCTTGCGGTCACAACCACATTCCTTATGATTCAGATCGGCTCCGCACACCGGACAGATTCCTTTGCAGTCTTCCCTGCACAGGTTCTTTGTTGGCAGACGTAAGGTCACCTCTTCATAAACAAGCATATCTATATCCAGATTATACTCTTTGATGTAGTTTACATCATCCAAATCATCATTGTCTTCCGATTCACTGACATTCAACTTTCGATCCACTTCAATGTCATAGTCATGAATGACATCCTTTAAACAACGGTCACACGGGATCGCAACGGAACATACAATATGTGCTTCCAAATGGATCTTCTGTCCACCCAGATTCGTAAGCTTCACATGTACCGGTTCCTTCGATGTGATCTCATAGGCACTGCCACGACCATCAATCGATGTAAGCGTAATGTCTGCATCCATCTCCTCCGATTTGTTCGGAACGGACAATATGTTAGAAAGTTTTATTACCATAAACTCACCACACTTTTCCCATTATACATACCTGTCTACCCTTTGTCAACAAATTTTTTCATTTCCTTACTTTGTTGTCAAAGCCACGGTTTCTCTTGCAATGGCAAGCTCCTCATTTGTCGGGATCACCATAACAGGCACGCTGGAATCTGCAGTGGAAATGCGGATTTCCTCTCCGCGGATCGCATTGGCTTTCTCATCCAGCTTGATTCCTAAATAGCCTAAATATCCCATCACAAGGCGGCGTACCGTCGCATTGTTCTCTCCGATTCCTGCGGTAAAGCAGATCGCATCCACACCGTTCATGGCTGCCACGTAGGAACCAATGTATTTGGCTACATGGTAGGCATATACCTGAAGTGTGGTAGCCGCAAGCTCATTTCCGGCATTGGCAGCTTCGTCCAGATCACGGAAATCACTGCTGACTTTGGAAAGTCCGGCAACACCGGATTTCTTGTTGAGTACCGTCATGATCTCTTCTAAGGAAAGATTCTCTTTCTTGGCAATGTATTCGATAATGGCAGGATCAATATCTCCGGAACGGGTTCCCATGATCAATCCCTCTAACGGGGTCAGTCCCATACTGGTATCTACGGACTGTCCATTTAATACGGCACAAACGCTTGCGCCATTTCCCAGATGACATACGATCACCTTGGAGTCATTGGCATCAAGGCCGAGCACTTCGATCGCACGCTTGCTTACGAAGCTGTGTGAAGTACCATGGAATCCATAGCGGCGCACCTTATCCTTCTCATAGTAATCATATGGAAGTCCGTAAAGAAACGCTTTCTTTGGCATCGTCTGATGAAATGCTGTATCAAATACCGCAACCATCGGAACCTCCGGCATACACTCGCGGCAGGCATTGATACCGATCAGATTTGCCGGGTTATGAAGCGGTGCAAGATCGTTACACTCTTCGATCGCTTTGATCACTTCATCGGTAATAACGGTAGAAGAAGCAAATTTCTCTCCACCATGTACGATGCGGTGTCCGACTGCTCCGATCTCAGAAAGGCTTTTGATCACACCATGCTCCGGATCAGTAAGCTGCTCTAATACAAGCTTTACTGCTTCGGTGTGATCCGGCATTGGTTTTTCAATCACTACTTTTTCCTTTCCGGCAGCCGTGTGGGTCAGAGAGCTGCCCTCAATGGTGATACGCTCACAAAGTCCCTTTGCTAACACATTCTCACTCTCAGAATCGATCAACTGGTATTTCAAAGAAGAACTACCACAGTTAATTACTAATACGTTCATATCTATCCTCCATTTTTTATCTCATCATTTTTTGGCTTCTGCTTTCATCTGCTGCGCCTGCACAGCGGTGATCGCAACTACACCGACAATATCATCTGCCACACAGCCACGGGAAAGATCGTTGACCGGAGCTGCTAACCCCTGTGTGATCGGTCCGTATGCTTCCGCTTTCGCCAGACGCTGAACCAGCTTATATCCATTGTTACCACAATCCAGATCCGGAAATACCAATACATTGGCACGGCCTGCGATCTCACTATCCGGTGCTTTCAGACGTGCTACTTCCGGAACGATCGCAGCATCCACCTGAAATTCTCCATCTACCTTTAAAAATGGATTATCTTCTTTGCAGATCTCTGTTGCTTTCACAACCTTATCTACATCAGGATGTGACGCACTCCCCTTGGTAGAGTGTGAGATCATGGCAACGATCGGTTCCTTCTCTACTAAAGTCTGGAAGGATTCTGCCGAAGATTCTGCAATGGCTGCCAGCTCCTCTGAAGTCGGATTCTGATTCAGACCTGCATCTGCAAAAATAAACGTTCCATTTGCTCCATACTGACAGTCCGGAACAACCATAACGAAAAAGGCGGATACGAGTTTAGTACCCGGCTTCGTTTTTAATACCTGCAAGGATGCACGAAGCACATCTGCAGAAGAATGACAGGCACCGGCAACCATACCGTCTGCCTCTCCCATTTTTACCATCATACAACCGAAATATAAGAAATTAGAAACGAGGATCTCTTTGGCACGTTCCGGTGTTAAGCCTTTCTTGGAACGAAGGCGCACCAGCTCGTCCACATATTCATCCAGATGTTCAAAGGTAGACGGATAAATAAACTGCGCCCCCTCTACATGAAGACGATTGGACTCTGCATTGGACAAAATACGTTCCCTGTCACCGATCAAAATGATATCCGCAATCCCCTCTTTTAAGATCTTGTGCGCAGCAATGATCGTACGCATATCATTTGTCTCCGGAAGGACAATCTTCATTTTCTGAAATTTGGCTCTTTCTTTCAGTCTTTCAATTAAGTTCACGGTATTTCTCCCTTCTTCTTATCATGTTTTTCACGTAATAGGCATGCCAAAAACGCATCAATTCCCGTATCATTTTTCGCACGCACGGTTATTTTTATTATAAGACGTAACCCCTATTCGCACAAGTATTTTTGTGTCTTTTTTCCTATACAATCCATGAAAATCTCAGTGGTTCTACACACTTATTTTGAGATAAGAAAAAGCACCCTTTTTTCAAAGAGTGCCTTTAAAAAAATTTGATCTGGTTATTTGATCTTTACTTTTTTTATCTTAGATGCATATGCGCGATATTTTGTTGTATCACGTGGTTTTATCACTGCTTGTATGTAGTAGGTTTTTCCTTTTTTCAAACCTTTCAGGGTAATTTTATTCTTTTTGTACCGTATCTCCTTTGTTTTCTTTGGTGAAAACTTCTTACTTGTGGAATATTTCACCGTATAACTCATGGCTCTTTTATCCTTTTTCACAGTTACGATCAATTGGTTATTCCTGACTTTAACCTTTTTTATACTGGTGTATATGTTTTGATGAGTTTGGTATTCATACTCCATAGGTAAACCATTTGTAGGGTGCGCTCCCTCTGGAGCATATTCCCAAAATGCCCGCAGTATTGTATTTTCATAAAATTTGGTTTCTTCAGTAACGATTGCACCGTACCCATTTTCGTCTCTATATTTCCAACACAAAAATTTATAATCCCTTTTTTCCGGAGTCCATACCTGCACAGAACTTCCTTTTGGGATTGTGACCACTTTCAAATCGACTCCTTCATCAACAAATTTGATTTTTATACTATTAGAAACACGGTCATCCTCTGTATTATCACCGGATCCATCCCCACTTGTCACATTAGCACTATTACTGGCATCTCCGCTCACACTTTCTGCACGAGACATTACAAAACAGATATTTAATAACACTAACATAAATGTTAAAAACAATATTAATCTTTTTTTCATCTGCTCCCCCTATTTGATCTTTACTTTCTTTATTTTAGATGCATATGCGCGGTACTTTGTTGCATCGCGTGGTTTGATCACTGCTTGTATGTAGTAGGTTTTTCCTTTTTTCAAACCTTTCAAGGTAATTTTATTCTTTTTGTACCGTATCTCCTTTGTTTGCTTTGGTGAAAACTTCTTACTTGTGGAATATTTCACCGTATAACTCATAGCTCTTTTATCCTTTTTCATAGTTACGATCACTTGATTATTCCTGACCTTAACCTTTTTTATACTGGTGTATATGTTTTGAGGAGTTTGGTATTCATACTCCATAGGTAAACCATTTGTAGGGTGATTGTTATCGGGAAGGATTTCCCAAACTGCTCGCAATGCAGTATCAGATGTAAATATAGTTTCATTTGTTGCTATCGTTGCAACTCTGTTTTCATCTGAATATTTCCAGTATAAAAACTTATAGCCTTCTTTTTCTGGTATCCAAAGTTCAATCGTCTCCCCCTTGTTAGCCATAACCAATTTACACATTTTACAATCTATAAAATATTCAATTGTGATTACATCTTTCTCATCACTATTACTGGCATCTCCGCTCACACTTTCTGCAAGAGGCATTGCAAAACAGATATTTGATAGCATTAACATAAATGCCAAAATCAATATTAATCTTTTTTTCATCTGCTCCCCCTATTGATCTTTTTCTTATTGCATCTGACTAAGTTCTCTCAGGCAGAGCAACCACTGTTTGACTGTGCCAGATTTTATCATTTCCATTATCGTTCCAGCACAAAATCTCTCGCTCCGCACCATTGCCATAAATAGTGCCATGATTCCCTTTGCATCTATGTTAGAAACATATCTTTCTCCACCGTTCCAAAAATCCAATGAGTTTATCATATTTATTATCTGACATTCTTATCTCCTTCTTCTAATTTCATGCAAAGCATCTGTAAATTATCTTCTATTTTATCAACATCTATAAAATGTAAATTCACCGTAGTGCCATCTCCACTTTTAAATCTTATCGGATTACAATTTTTCATCTCGTCATTTAACGGATATAAAAGCCATATTTCAGAAGTGTTATATTTTTTAGAATATGCATACATCTGGTACATATCTGATTGTGATATGCCATAATTGATCCTTTCATTATTTATCAGTCGTTTCCATTTTGTATCCAAAACAACTCTACGTTCATCTTTTTCCATAACTATATCCGGTCTAAGAGCAAACTGATGCCTTGGCTCTGTAAAAAGATAATGTCCCCTATCTTGACATGAAACATTCCAACCTTCTGGTTCCATTACTTTCTTCATTTGCTGTGCAACATAACTCTCATATACTGACTCCATTGGGAATAATAATGCTCTTGATGTCGCAGATCCTGAAAAGGTCGTAAAGCTCTTATCCATCAGAAAAACTTTTGACCATTGCATAAGCATTTCATAGTCTTTTGTAGTTCTGTTAATCACAACCTGTGAAAAATCCTTAGCATAATTGACTGATGCATCGACCATTTCAAAAGCCGTGAGTAACTGTCTAATCTCCTTTGAGTTTTTTGCACTGGCCGTCAATTTTTGTAACATTACAAGTGTCGCCTTTATAAGCCGATTCTCTGCTCTATTCAGATGGAATTCATCATAGGAAACAAAAAACCGTTCTTTATGAGCCAAATTTGCTCTCACGTGCTCCTTCACAAGAAGTTTCCCTTTGTAATAACGTAAGTTATCTTCCTGTTCAACATAATTCGATTTAATTCCTCGTTTGATCAATCTTCTTACTTCCTGCAAATACATATTGATGAACAACTCATATAAATTCATCTGATCCACATTTAACGAGGTATCGTTGAACACCTTACTTGGAAAATTCTTCATACTTCGGAGCATTTTTAAAAATACCCTCTTAGTTTTCGCATTTCCTTCCTCTTCCTCCCCAAACATTATCTTTGGAAGCACTTGAATTTGAAAACCATTCTTCATCTGAATCAATCCAACATAATTCTTTATAGAAATCATTTCTCCAACATTACGTCGATAGGATATTTTCATGAAATCCAACGCATCCGCACTTTCTGCTTGACCGGCAAACTCATGGATAAACGCTACTAGATTGTCAAATTCTTTCCGGTTCAGATATTTGTACTTTTCATCATCTTTGTAATCGGCATTACAAATGATGGTATCATACTCTTTTACCTCAAACGTTTTACCCACGCTATCACCACACTTTACAAAATTTCCTTATAGCTGTTGATATTTTCAAAAGCCTTTCTATTGATTAAATATTGCTTTTCAGGAAGATCAATCACGTCTTCCACATTACCTTTGAAAATATTCTTTGCTATAACTTTCTTATCAAGTACAAATTTCAGGCTGTCATCACTTTTAGCATTATCTCCTAAAACAAGCTGTATTTTCTGATAATCCTCATAAAAATATTCCTGTAGCAATGGAATTACAGACTTTTCAAATATTGATTGTAATGTTTCAATAGATGCATCATCCTTGAGTCCAGTAAAGAAAGCATGTCCAATCGTATGCTCTCTATCATATAAAAATGTAATTCTTTCATTGATCTTATCAAGCATCGTAGCAACATCCAAATCTTCTACCTTATCGGCATGAATCTTCCTAAGCACATCAGAATCAGGCATGTTCTCTATAAATTGGAATCTTCTTCTAAGTGCCGTATCCATCAATGCAATCGATCTATCTGCCGTGTTCATGGTTCCTAAGATGTATACATTAGCTGGTACGCTAAACTCATCTCCAGAATATGGCAATATTGCAGATGCTGCTTCAGGCATACCACTTCTCTTTGTATTTTCAATCAAAGTAATCAATTCACCAAAGATTTTAGAAATATTTCCCCTGTTAATTTCATCAATGATAAATACATGTGGCTCCGCATCAATAAAATCATCATTCTTTGTGCAAACAGCACTTTTGGCATTTTCACAAAATTCCTTAAACACCCCTGGTTCTATTGTATATCCAATATCTTGCTTATTTTCATCAATAATTGGTTTGATTCCCTCTATAAACTCCTCATATCCATACGATTGATGAAACGTAGTAAATGCAATTCTTCCAGCCTTCTTTAATTCATCATACCTTGCCATAACTGCATCATAATCTGTAAGCTCATCCACGGCTTTCCCATCACAAATTGCAACCGCATATATTATAGAATTATAAGTCTTTCCTGTTCCGGGAGGACCATACAATATTAAATTTTTATCAAACTTTTTATTTTTTCGTTTCATTTCCTGTAACATACCTCCTTCCTGCATAGCTTCATCATCAATATACTGTGTTGCTTTGCTAAGATCCCGTGCTACTATATCAAATATTCTATAATTTTTAACTTTAAAATACTGGTCACGAAATGCCTTTACCCTTCTTACATTTTTGATGTATGCATATAATTCAGTTTTGTGCTTGATTCCGATATTAAAATATACATAAATATTCTCTGCACCCATATTACTATTAAAAATAGGAAAAGTCATAGGCTTTAAGCAATGAAGTACCATAGATGCAGATGCTGCACGCATCCCGTGAAAACTCTCATTTAATATTTTCTCGCATCTGCTTAATATTTCATCGTCATCAGACATATCCATAATATCTATACACATTTGAATAAATTCTCTAGACGATCGCTTATCAGCTTTATTTTGAAATGAATAAAATCCTGTTCCAAACATTCCAAAATTCGTATCTTTGGTTTCACAATTTTTATATTCTCTATTCTGAGCCCTCACCCAACATATGTCCAACAAATCCTTTAATCTATTTTTCTCTCTATCTGGTAGATGGCTGTCAGCTACCGTTTTCTTCATTGCATCAAGTCCCTGTTTCCATGTTCCCACACACATAAGATATACCAGATTCAAATCTTTATAATCACATAGGGATAAATCTCCCATATTCCTATATGCATTTATGACTTCACGCATCAATTCATATGTTGCATCATGAGAATCAGGATTCATCTCCTCAGCATGAAGTAATTTCTGGACAATATCCAAATATTTCTTTACTTCTGCCGAAACCCTCACCGCTCTCCTAGGTGGCATGAAGCCATAGTGTTCCAATGCCTTCTTAGCAAACAAGTCCGTAGAAAATTCCTCAAGCATTTCCAGTTCCATGTATCGCTCCTCGGAACCATCAAATTCTTCCGACTTATTAAATTGGCTATCATCTATAGTTGGCTCCGTTTTATTAACAGCATTCACCTTACATTTTAACTGTATAGCCCTAACTGAATTGGAAATGTATATGTAAACAATGTCTCCTACAGCAACATTTGTATTTTGCACCCAATCTAGTGCCCCCAACTTCCGAAATGCTTCAACAATATCAAACCTATCCGGATTTCCCGGTATAATCCATTCCGTATTCTTTACTGCGATTTCTTTCTGTTTATCCAAATGTATCACCTCAATCTAAACAACCTGCATCATTCCATTTCCCATTCTAACATATTTCTACAGTTTTCACATCCACATTCTCTAAAATAATAGAATATGATAACATAATGATAACATAACCTAATCTTCTCTGATATTACAAAAAGCAGAACCCTTTTCCCCGAAACAATAACTATTTTATCAAAAAAATGTTATACTATAACTCATGGATATAAAAACGACATCGCAAAGGAGACTGATATGAAGGTTGTAGGAATCATTGCAGAATTCAATCCCTTCCACGAAGGGCATGCTTATCTGATCCGGCAGGCAAAGGAGCAGTGCCATGCAGACCACATCATCGTATGCATGAGCAATTATTATGTGCAACGCGGAGAGCCTGCCATCATCCCCCCAAACGAACGGGTGAGGGCTGCTCTTTCCCACGATGTGGATCTTGTTCTTGCACTGCCTACCTGTGTCAGCTTATCAAGTGCCCAAGGGTTTGCCAGAGGGGCAGTTGCAACGCTTCTTGCAACCGGAGTGGTTGATGAGATCGTTTTTGGTACGGAAGGTAGGATCGACCGTGAAGAATTGGTATCGCTTGCGGAGTATTTAAACAACGAGCCTGATGACTATCAACTTGCACTGAAACAATATTTAAAGCAGGGATTTTCTTATCCCAAAGCCAGACAGCACGCACTTATGGACTGCTATCAAATGCCGCTTTCCCCGTTTTATGAAACCGCCAATAACATCTTAGCGTTGGAATATGTACGCGCATTAAAGTATTTTAAAAGCGATGTTTCTTTTTCTTATGTACCGCGTATCAAGGATATCAGTGCCCATTCCATACGCCGTACATTGATGGAAAATCAAAACGAAGGCATCGAAAAGGACGATTTTTCTGCGCTGTTTCATTTCCGCTTTTTAACTGATTCTTCCTTTTTAGAGACAAAAGCTGTAACCGCAGCTTCCCTGAACGAAGATCTCGCCCGCACGATTTCCCGTGTGCTCACACCACAGGATACACTGACGACACTGGCGGACAAATGTCATGGCAAGCAGCTCACCTACTCTCATGTGATGCGTGCCCTGTTCTGCTACCTTTTGGCATTACCTCCATTAAAGAATTCCGGACAGGTTGCTGCTTATGCCCCTTATCTGCGAATCCTTGGTTTTCAAAAAAGTGATCCGGCCGTTCTTCGTGCACTGGAAAGCAACGCTTCTGTTCCTGTCTTAAAAAAGCTGAGCAAAGACATTTCCCAGCTATCGGAAGATGCCCGTTTATTTTTAGAACAAGACTTAAAGGCAGCGGATTTCTATCGCCTGATCGCCAACCGCAAATACCCGGACTGGGACTTAAAAAACGAGGCAAGCACCGGAATGCTTTTCGTATAATCCGTACTTTTTAAGCATAAAATGAGAGAAAAAGCGGCGGAAGCATCCTTATGAAACGTTTTGGCTTTCTTCGTCCTATTGTCCTGATCTTATGTTTAGCAGTGCTGCTGCTCTTTCCCAGTCTTTGCATTGAAGGAGCCAAAAGCGGACTGCTGCTCTGGTATCAGAAGGTACTTCCTGTCCTGCTGCCATTTTTCATTCTTTCCTCCCTGATCTCCCACACCTTGCATGCTTCTCCTCTTTTTACCACACTTTTTCTCGGCTATCTGTGCGGCTATCCGATGGGAGCCAAATGCATCCGCGATTATTATATTCAGGGATATTTCTCCAAAGCCACTGCCACAAGACTTTTGTGCGTTGCCAATCACGCCAGTCCGATGTTTTTGATCGGCTACGTCTGTACCATGCAGCTTCATGGAGCGTTAAAGCTATCCCTGCTGTTTTTTGCCATCTACTGGCCTCCCCTTTTATTGAGTCTTATTTTCTGGCTGCGCTATGCGAAAAAAACATCTGCTCCACAGGTACTGCCACCTGGAAATCCTTCCCCTTATACACTGGATGAATCCATTGAACACTCTCTGCTTTTGATCTTAAAAATTGCATGTTACATTATGATCTACGCCATTTTATGCAATCTGATCTTAAGCATCGGTGCCGGAATTGAAAATCATGTTTCTTTTCCCTGTTCCAATCTGCTCCTGCCATTTTGTGCAGGTCTTTTGGAAATGACGACCGGAATCGCTACAATGGCAGGTGTGACAGCTCCTTCCGCAGTAAAGATCGCCTCGATCATTGCCATTGCCTCCTTTGGCGGCTGCTCCAGCATCAGTCAGATTGCGAGCACAATAAAAGGAACGAAGCTTTCCCTCGTTCCTTATACCTTATCTAAAATATGCTATTGTGTCCTGTCCTTTTTCACGATCTGGTTCTATTTAAAATTCATCCAGATATAACTCGTCCAGCTCATCCAGTTCCTCTTCTATCATCGGTTCTTCCTTCCGCTGTGGTGGTGCCGTAACTGGCGGCTGTGGCTTTGGTGCCGGCTGTTCCGGTTTGATCGCAGCAGGCTTGGCTGGTTTTGCGGCAGCGGCAGCAGCTTCCTGCTGGCCCACCTTAGGAGCCACCATCTTAGGGGCTGGCTTTACGCTGGTACGAACAGAGCCTGTCCGTTTTTCTTCTTCATCCTGTGGTATCTCACCGGACGCGATCTGTCCTGCGATCTGCTTACGGTTCGTTTCAATGATCTCATACTGTCCGCTCATCACGTCCACAAGATTCTGGAAGCGTTCGATCTCCTCCTGTAATACATTGGCAGTAAAATCGCTCAGATCCTTCATCACTCCATTGGTATAATGCAGTGCACCTACGCGGATCGTGTTACTCTCGGATACGGCGTCCCCAATGATCTCCTGTGCTTTTTCATTCGCCTGATTGATCAGCAGCTTCGCCTGCTCCATCGCCTGTTTCATGATCTCTGTCTGGCTGATCCGTCGCTGCGCTTCTTCATTGGCCGCGATCTTGATCTGCTCTGCTTTCTCATGAGCCTCCTTTAAGATCACATCACTTTTCTGAACCACGCGGCTGCTTCGCTCCACTTCACTTGGCAGCTTCATCCGGATCTCCCGGATCCGTTTTAATACTTCATCCTTTGGCACGATCACCCGGTTAGAGGACAATGCCTGCGTTTTACATTGCACGATAAACTGGTCTAAATCATCAATTAACTCGTAGATACTTGGTTTCGCCATACTAATCCCTGCCTTTTATCATCAATTAGTTTCATCATACCATAAAAATGCTATCTTGAAAACCGTTTCTTTACTTCTGCTTCCACGTAAGGCGGAACAAAGGCATGAATATCTCCCCCGAAGCAGGCAATCTCTTTCACCGTGCTGGAGCTTACATAAGAATACTCCACACTCGCGGTCAAAAACAGGGTATCTACATCCGGGCAGATCTGACGGTTGGTCTGCGACATTTGCAGCTCGTACTCAAAATCTGTCACCGCTCGCAGTCCTCGCACGATCACCGTTGCTTCCTCCTGTCTGGCAAAATCTACCAGCAGACCGGAAAAACTTTTTGCGGTAACATTTGGCAGATGCTTTGTCACTTGCTTGATCATTGCCACCCGCTCCTCTGCCTCAAACAGTGGAGATTTGGAATTGTTATTTAACACACCCACGATCACCTCATCAAAGATTTCAGAGGAACGTGTGATAATGTCTAAATGTCCTACCGTGATCGGGTCAAAGCTGCCCGGATAAATCGCTTTTTTCATTTGTTTTTACTTCCTTCTTAAAAATAAATGTTTATTGGTCTTATATTCTTTTGTTTTCACAATCTCATATGGCAATGCGGAAAGATAAGAAAAATCCGTTTCCAGTGCCGCTTCCACGACAATGATCGTATCGTCCGCCACAATAGAAGAAGACGCCAGCGTACGAAGCACCTGTGCTTCCATTTCTTTTCGGTAAGGCGGGTCCATATGAATGATGTCAAATGTTTCCTTTTTTCCTTCCAGCATCCGGATCGCGGAACAGGCATCCATATTCATCACCCGTGAATGATCCGCTAATTTGGTATGGGAAAGGTTGTCCTCAATGATCGCAACCGCCTTTTTGTTTGTTTCCACCAGCACGGCCTCCGATGCCCCACGGCTCAGCGCCTCGATCGCGATCGCTCCGCTTCCGCTGAACAGATCTAAAAATCTGGCTCCATAAAGATCCTGCTGCAGCACATTAAACAGTGTTTCCTTGATCCTGTCCTGCGTTGGTCTGGTTTCCATTCCCTCTAGTGTTTTCAGTTGTAATCTTCTTGCACTCCCTGCAATGACTCGTAACATAGCTCTTTCCTCTCTCGTTCGTTCTATTTCTCAAAGTACGCTACATAGGCATCGTATAATGTTGTATGTTCCGATACTACCGGCTGAAACTGCTGAAAAAATGCGTTGCATGATGTTTTTGACGTCTGATGCCAGAATACCATGACCAGCAGCACAAACGCTACGATCACAGTACGCAGCAGATACCCGGCAAAATACGGCATGGACGTCTGTTCCTTCTGTGTGTCTCCCGGATATCCTCCCATGTGTCTGCCATTTTCATAGCGGTTTCGATAACGAAGCAATTGCTCCTGTCTTGTCATAGGGATCGTTCTCCATTTTCCATCTTTTTTAAAGTATACGAAGACAATCCTCTTTTCAGAACCTTATCCTAATTCTTTTGCCCGCGCAAGTACCTCTAACAGCAGCTCGTACGTGCGCTTCGTCGAAGCAATCTTTAATGTCTCTTTCGGTGTGTGGATATCCAGAATATCCGGACCGATGGAAACAATATCCAGATCCTTCTGGCTTGCAAATATACCACACTCTAATCCGGCGTGGATCGCCTCTACCTTCATCGGAGCGTGATACTGGTGCTCATAAGCCGACAGCAGTAACGCGCGAAGCTTGGAATCCTTCTTATACTGCCAGCCCGGATAACGGTCAGAAGTTGTGATCACAGGAAGCAATGCCTTTGTCTCTTCCTGCGCCAGTTTCTCTGATCGGCTTCTGATACAAAACGTGATCACATCAAGCAGCTTATCCAGCTCCTTTTCCACACTGCTCCGAAGCAGAAATTCCAGATGCACGCCATCCTCTTTGAGACAAAGCACACCAAGGTTTCCTGATGTTTCCACCAGACCTTTGACATCCTCACTCATCTTGCATACGCCATCACTGATATGCGCCAAAAGATCTGCCACCGCATCCCTTGTATAGGAACAAAGCACCTGGTCACATGGTGGTTCCACCGGTTTAAAATCGATCGCAAGATTCGGCTCCCGCTCCGCAAATTCCTGTGCAGTGCGCGTCACGAAGTCTTTTAACACGATCTGGACAGACGCAAGATATTTTTCATCCATGCAGATGACTGCCCGCGCTTCTCTGGCAATCGCATTATTTTTCGTGCCACCTTCTAACACTGCCAGACCATACGGTACGCCCACCGAGTGAAATACATAAAGAAGCTGCCCCATTACAATATTGGCATTGGCACGGCCATAATGAATATCTGCACCGGAATGTCCTCCGGTCAATCCATGTACGGTAATCTCATAAAAGCTGCCCTCTGCCTTTTCATAAGCAGCCGGATAAACGGTATGCACTGTCACGCCTCCGGCACAGGACGTCAGGACCGTTCCTTCTTCTTCGGAATCCAGATTGATCAGATAGTCCGCAGAGATCTTACTCATATCAAAGGCAAATGCCCCTTCCATGCCTGTTTCTTCCTGTGTGGTAAAAAGCACCTCTAACGCAGGGTGAACCAAAGTGTCATCCGCCAGGACTGCCAGACCGTATGCCAGTGCAATCCCGTCATCACCACCAAGCGTTGTGCCTTTGGCCCGCACGTCATCCCCGTCCACTTCCAGCCGGAGCGGCTCTGTCAAAAAATCAAAGTCCACACCGGATTCTTTTTCACATACCATATCCATATGCCCCTGCAGCAAAATAGCAGGAGCCTGCTCCATTCCGATGGAAGCAGGCTTTTTGATCAATACATTATAGGCATCATCCTGTAATACTTCAAGCTGATGCTCCTTTGCAAATGCGACCAGATAGTCACTGATCGCCTCAACATGGTAACTGCCATGAGGAATCTTACAAATCTCTTCAAAATAGTAAAATACATTCTGAGGTTTACACCCCTCTAACACGCGACCCATATTGTCTCCTTTTTCTTAGTTTTTAAAGCTGTGAATTGGTGCCGGGATCCGTCCTTTTCTCGCAATAAACTTCTCGCAGGAATATGGACTTACCCGCATGATCGGGGCATAACCTAATAAACCGCCAAATACAGCACGATCGCCCACACCCTTTCCGATCACCGGAATGATACGGACAGCCGTTGTTTTCTGGTTTACCATACCCAGTGCCATTTCATCTGCAATGATACCGGAAATCGTAGAATCCGGCGTATCACCCGGAATAGCGATCATATCAAGACCAACCGAGCAGACACAGGTCATTGCCTCTAATTTTTCAATACAAAGTGCTCCGCAGGCAGCGGCATCGATCATACGCTGATCTTCGGATACCGGGATAAATGCACCACTTAATCCACCCACATAAGAGGATGCCATGATACCACCCTTTTTCACCTGATCATTTAACATGGCAAGTGCTGCGGTAGTACCCGGAGCTCCGGTATATTCCAGTCCGATCTCTTCTAATACTTCTCCTACACTGTCTCCTACTGCCGGAGTTGGTGCCAGAGAAAGGTCAATGATACCAAATGGAATACCAAGACGCTTGCTTGCCTCCTGTGCTACAAGCTGTCCCACACGGGTGATCTTAAATGCCGTCTTTTTGATCGTTTCACAAAGCACTTCAAAGTCTGCACCACGCACCTGCTCTAATGCTGATTTTACAACACCCGGACCACTGACACCTACATTGATGATCGCGTCTGCCTCTGTCACACCATGAAAGGCACCTGCCATAAATGGGTTATCATCCGGTGCATTACAAAGCACAACAAATTTGGCACAGCCCAGACTGTCATTATCCTTAGTCAGCACGGCTGCCTGTTTTACCATCTGGCCTACCAGACGAATGGCGTCCATATTCAGTCCTGTTTTGGTAGAACCGACAACGACGGAGCTGCAGATACGCTCTGTACTTGCCAGTGCTTCCGGAATAGAACGGATCAGGTATTCATCTGCCTGTGTCATAGATTTTGATACCAGGGCAGAATAGCCTCCGATAAAGTTTACTCCCACTTCTTTTGCTGCTTTGTCAAGCGTCTTTGCGATCGTCACAAAATCCTCCGGACAGTGACATACGCTTCCACCCACCAATGCGATCGGAGTGATCGAAATACGCTTATTTACGATTGGGATTCCCAATTCTCTTTCTATATCTTTTCCCACTTTTACTAAATCTTTCGCCTTTGTAGTGATTTTTTCATAAATGTTATCACACACTTCTGAAAGTGTAGAAGCGGCACAATCCAGCAGACTGATTCCCATCGTAATCGTTCTGACATCCAGATTGTTCTCCATTATCATTCTATTGGTTTCAATTACTTCTTTTAAGTCTAACATGAGTCTTCCTCCTAGAGTCTGTGCATACGATCGAATATTGCTGCCTTCTGCGCACGGATATCCACACCGATCTCCTTGCCGATCTGTTCCAGATCGCTGGCAAATTCATCAAAGTCCTTGGAAGAATTCACCATATCCGCTACCATCATCATGTTGAAGTAATCCTGAACGATCGTCTGTGAAATATCTAAGATATTGACCTCATGGTCTGCAAGATAAGTACAAACTTTCGCCATAATACCTACGGTGTCCTTGCCTACTACTGTAATAATCGTCTTCTGCATCCTTACATCCTCCTGATTTTAAAAAGATTATTGTATCCATCATACTCTATTCTGTCCGACGCGTAAAGTGTCAGATTGAGAAATCTACACTCGGAGTGTCCCGTTTTGCCACGAGCACTTCCACTCCGGAACGGTCAAATCCCGCTTCTCTTAAATAATTTTCCATATTGATCTTGGCACATTCCGGAATATTGTTGTCCCTTGACAAATGCCCCAGCACAATAAACCGGCTGCTATACCGCTGCATCAGTGCAACCATCAGCTCCGCACTGCGCTCATTGGACAGATGTCCACGCGGTCCTAAGATCCGTTTCTTTAACGGATAAGAATAACGCTGGTTTGCTTCTAACATTCTGACGTCATGATTGGATTCGATCAGCATAAGATCAGAACCGGTCAGTTTATTTAACAGATAATCGTCAAAATCGCCCATATCCGTTGCAACACTGATCTTGCCACTCTCATCCCGAAAGCTATAGCAGACCGGATCTGCTGCGTCATGCCAGATCGCAGATGCATCCACCATAATGTCTTTAATTGCAAATGGCTGATCGACCGCAATCTCATGAAATAACGCACCATCCACCTTTCCGAGTTTGGAATAGGAAAGCAATGCCGTAATCGTTGCTCCGGTTGTATAAACCGGAATGGGGGCTTTGCGAAGCAATACGCCAAGCCCCTTAATATGGTCATCATGTTCATGTGTGATCAACACTGCATCAAGATCCAAAAGGGTACGGCCAATCGCCTCTAATCCCTCAATCACACGTTTTCCGCTAATTCCCGCATCCACCAAAAGATGCGTTGTATCATTTTCAATGTAAATACAATTGCCACTGCTTCCACTGGCAATACTATAAAGTCTCATATGTTCTCCTGCTTTTTGTCTTATGCTACATTTCCAGACGAACCTCATTACTGTCCACGGTAATGCGTCCTCTTCCATGCTGTTTGGAATAATACATAGCCCAGTCTGCATGATTTAAAAGATCCGCCGGATTGGAACAGGTATTTGGATAATCCGTCACACCAATGCTGACATTGATCTTCACAACCGTTCCATTATGCAAAAGTTCTTCCTGTTTGATCTGCTCATGAATGTCCTTCACGATTGGAAGAATACTGTCTACGTCACTATTTAAAAATGCCATCACAAATTCTTCTCCACCATAACGACCAAGAATCCCGCCGTGATCCGTTACCACCCGGTTTGCGGTCTGCGCCACTGACACGATCACCCGGTCACCAAAACTGTGTCCGTACGTATCATTGACATTTTTAAATTTATCAATATCGAATAGTGCCACGGCGATCGGCAGCTTTGATTCTATGGCAGTAGTCACATAATCATTGAAGAGCTTCGTGAAATGTCTGCGGTTAAAGATACCGGTCAGGCCGTCTCTCGTTGCCAGATTCTCCATGGTAGAGTAAAGGTTTGCATTTTTCACCGCAATACCAAGCTGTGTAGCGATCGTGGTATAAAACGGGATCAATTCCTCATCATCAAAGTAATTACGTTCCTTAGAGCCCAAAAGCAGCACACCACACATTCCACCATCGGTGATGATCTGCATCCGCATCATGGCACGGATCCCATCCTCTGCAAGAGGCTTATACAGTTTGGAAAATGCTCCGGTAACAATATCATATTCATCATCAAAAAGATGTACTTCTTTTAAAACATCCATTGCATTCTGATTCATGTCAGTACTCACCGGCTCCGAAACTCCTTTGATATCAACCATCGGAAAAGAGTTGCCATACATCAGCGCATCAATATAGATTGCTGCCACATCCACATACTCCTGATCTACCAAAAGACCGTCTACCTTATTACTTATAACCGCCATATCCTTCTCGGCCGTGATCACACTTAAAACCTCATTATGCACATTCATTTCATGATTACGCAGCTCTATTGTTTCATTCATTTTCGTAAGCTGGATCTTCTGCTTACCCAAGAGATCAATTGCCTCCTTGATCTTTACACTCTGCTCATGAATCTTCTCACTACTCTCCTTTAATTCTGTACTCTGATTATTAAGCCTTGTTATATAAGTCATGTAAACATTCAAAAACGTACAAAGTTCCTTAATAATACTATATGCTCCGGCACAGAAAATGCCAACCAGAAGCAGCAACTGAACATAGTTCAAATACTTTCCAACCAAGGAAAACGAAACGAATATAATACCAAACAGTATACAGATCAGCACCACAGTCCAGTCCTTTTCATCTGAATCAGACAGATCAATGCACTGCAGATATTCGAATGTATAGGAAATAAATACAGTTAATCCTGCCACAACAGAAAGCAGTGTAAAATCAAAGCCGGCACTAAAGATCAGAACACTTGCCATCAATGTCAACTTGGAAATACGCATAATACTCTGTTTTTTCTTGTAGCGTGACCGGCTCAGCCAGAGATCAATGCACTGTCCCAAAAGCATCACAGAAATACAGATCACTTCCTTCATACCGATCGCATGACCACGTGAGTTCTCACATGCAACCACGCAGAGCAGCAGGATCAAAAAAGCAAAATGCATTGTTAACCGGTCTTTGTGTGGTTTAAAACGATACTCTTCGATCATATTCTGCAACGACATATTTTCCAATGACTGTTCTTCTGTTCTGGAATTTTTACGTGCTTTTTCCAATCCACCTACCAGATCACTATATTCTTTCTCCTCTTTATGCTCCATAAACGGTGTTTTATTTGCTATATATTTATTCCCTTTCATGCTCCTCATTCCTTCCAATAAATGCGCACTACATCTCCTTCGTGCAATGGATGCGTAAACTCAACAGGCATCTCATTTAGCGTTGTGATAAGCTCTGATCCACCCATAACAGTCAAGTCAAACGGATATACATCAAGAATATCCACAAAAATATACTGTTCCTTATCGGAAAGCACTACCGGCTGGTCATTGACAGTAATATGTATGCTGTGGGGTTCTTTTTGTTTCACTTCTTCTATTTCCGTTTTGTTTTCTTCCGGATCTTTTGTATACTCTTTTTTCCCTTCTGCATTTTCCGGTGTCTCCTCTTTTTCCTCGGCGTCATCCAAAGGTTGTGCCTGCTCCTCCTGTTTTTCATAGGAAGCAAGTGTCTCTTCATCATATGCCCAGTTGATCATATAATTATCATAAATTCGATCCTTTAAGCCTGCTGTCTCATGATTGATGTAAAAGGATACATTTGACGGAAGATCCAAATAAAGCAAAAGCTGCTCTACCGTATAATAATCCAGAATATTGACCTGATCCTGATCCTTGATACTATAATACTCTGTCTGTATCTCACCATTTACCATTACAAACTTTGGGCAGGTGATGGTCTGACCGTTCACCCGGAAATGAATCTTATCAGCATATTCCGGCAATTGTCCGACCTCTTTATAAGCCGGCTCGCCTACCGTAGATTCTGTGATCACAATCTTATCATTGGCACTGATCGGTGAAGTCATGCTGACAAGCTTATGATTCAAATGAATCTGTGCGGCTTCCCCCTTGTTTCCCCTTACCATCCGTTGTTTTCCATTTAAAGTAAAGGTAATATCTGCTCCTCTTCTTGGAAACAGGCACTCATTGGGATAAGACGCCGCTGCCGCCGCATCCATAATGGTTAATTTATTATTATTATACAACTTTATGCGTTCCTTGTTAACATGAACATAAATAAAATTATTTTTCTTTTCATAATAGTTGATGCAGATACCGATCGGAGTTACATAAAGGGAATCCTTTTTCAGAGTTTCATCAAGCATATCGATCGATCCCATTACTTCAGCTCCACGAAGTGCTACTCGGTTGGAAGAAAGCCCCAATGCTTCAGAAAGACATTGAGTAAAGCCTTCGATCTTTCCTCCGCCGCCAACAACAAATACTGCACTGACCGCATTTCCACCGTTTAATTCACGGATCTTATCTGAAATCTGCCCACACATCTGGCGGATCGATGGTTCCAGATCTTCTACGAGTTCTTGTCTGGTGATCTTTTGCTTATCCCCCATAATATCCTTATACTGCATTGTTTTTCGTGTAGGAGGCATCATCTTGATCTTCTCTGCCGTATCAAAATCGATCAGGTACTTTTGTACCAGCACCTCCGTTAATTTATCTCCGGCATAAGGAATCATTCCATATGCCACAATACTTCCATCCTTAGTAATACAGATATCGGATGTTCCTGCTCCGACATCCACCAGTGCGATATTTAACAGACGGTACTGCTCCGGAATCGCCACATTCATGGCAGCAATCGGCTCCAATGTCAGATTCACAACCTCCAGTCCTGCTTCATGAACGGCTGCGTAAAGTCCATCCACCACATCTTCCGGAAGAAATGTTGCCAATACCTCTGCACCAACTTTGTGTGCTTTGTGTCCGATCAAATTTGTAATGGCATAACCATTTAAAAAGTAACGGACAACCGTATAACCAACACAGAAAAAAGTTTCATCACTGTCCTTGTCCATCATAATCTGTTCATTGGCACGCTCTACACCGAGCATATCCAGAGAATACACCAGCTCATCATCCACCACCGTATCCTCGCCGAGTTCTTCTTCACAAGCACCAACCGCCGTCTTTAACACGCGGCCTGCGGCTGCGATACACACTTCCGTGAGTGTGATATGTAGTTTTTCTTCTAAAGTCTCCTTCACCAGACAAATGGTTTCCGCCACTTTGGAAATATCATGGATCTGTCCATCCATCATTGCCCTGGTTTCGTGAAAACGTTCCTCCTGTGCCACCACCTGAAAACGGTTTCTGGCATCCTTATAGCCCACTGTTCCGACAATACTTCTCGTTCCTATATCCAGTCCAAAGACTACTTCCTGCCCGTTATAGATTGCTGGCATCCGTTTCACCCTCCTGCTTCATTTCTATTAATGCATGATCGACCTGCGCTCTCACCTCGTCCAATGTCGCACTGTTATCAAGGACCACCTTACAATGGCGCACATACTCTTCCCGGGATAACTGTCTGCTCATGATCGACAGACATTTTTCTCTGGTATATCCCCGGTTTTCCATCAGACGTTTGATCCTGATCTCATCCGCTGCATCCACATACCAAAGCTCATCTACCACATCTTCATAGTGTTCTTCGATCAGCAGCGCTGCCTCGATCACAATATGCGGATACTTGTCCTTGTTTTCTGCAATCAGGGAAAGAATCTTTTCCCGCACTGCCGGATGTACGATGGCATTGAGCTGCGACAGGCGTTTCTCATCAGAAAATACAACCGACGCAACGCTGTTCCGATCCAGTTGTCCGTCTTCTCCCAAAATATCCGTGCCAAAGACTTCCAGCATTTCGTTGTAGATCACGCCGCCCTTTTCCTGCAGCTTTCTTGCAACATCATCAGCCAGGATCGTATAACAGCCTTTTTCCTGCAAATATTCCATTACGGCACTTTTTCCTGCACCAATCCCACCTGTCAATCCAATTACCACAGTCATCACCTCTTATTTTGCATCATACCAGGTAGCTCCGGTATGCATATCTATCACAAGCGGTACCTCCAGATCTGCAGCACCACTCATCGCTTCTTTTAAAATCTCCTGTACAACAGGAAGTTCTTCTTTTTTGGCTTCGATCAAGAGCTCATCATGAATCTGCAGCACCAGTTTAGAGGAAAGCTTTCTCTTCGTCAATTCCCGGTAAGTACGCAGCATGGCAATCTTCATAATATCCGCCGCTGTCCCCTGGATTGGAGAATTCATGGCCACCCGTTCTCCAAAATTTCTCTGGTTATAATTGGATGAATGAAGTTCCGGGATCGGACGGATACGCCCAAACATCGTGCGCACCGCTTCCTCTTTCCTCCCCTCCTCGATCAAAGAGTCCAAAAAGGCTTTGATCTTTGGATAGCTTGCAAAATAAGAATCCATGTATGCTGCCGCTTCTTTTCTTGTAATACCAAGGTCCTCGCTCAACCCATGTGCACTGATTCCATATACGATACCAAAATTAACTGCCTTTGCGTTTCTTCGCTGCAGAGGAGTCACCTGATCAAAAGGCACATGAAATACCTGCGATGCCGTCAGCGCATGAATATCCTCTCCAGAAGTAAAGGCATGAATCAAATGCTCATCCTTTGACAAATGTGCCAGAATCCGAAGCTCGATCTGGGAATAATCTGCATCTACAAACACATAGCCTTCCCTCGGATGAAATACCTTCCGGATCGCACGTCCCAGATCCGTACGCATCGGAATGTTCTGCAGGTTCGGCTCTGTCGAGCTGATACGTCCGGTCGCCGTTACTGTTTGATGAAATTTGCCGTGAATCCGTCCATCCTCTCCGATAAATGCAGAAAGTCCCTGCGCATAAGTGGAATATAATTTGGTAAGCTGTCGATATTCCAAAACATCCGTCACCAGATCAGACTCTTTTTTCAGTTCATTTAATACCTCAGCATTGGTCGAATATCCGGTCTTTGTTTTCTTGCGGCATGGCAGTTTTAACTCCTCAAACAACACAACTCCAAGCTGCTTTGGTGACTGGATATTAAACTCATGCCCGGCTTTTTCATAAATTGCATTCTGCAGCTTGGTAATGCTCACCATAAGCTGGTCACCGTACTCTTTCAGTGCCGCTTTATCACACAAAATACCATTGCGTTCCATCTCAACAAGCGTGTATCTGGTCGGCATTTCAATCTCTACAAAAAGTGTATACATCTGCTGTTTTTTCAGTTCCTTTTTCAACTGGTCACAACAAAGGAATGCCGCCTCAGCCTCCTCTGCCAGTACCCCGACGAGTTCCTGACGTTCCGGCTCAGAAAGTTCAGAAAGCTCCCGTTTAAAAAGGATCTCCTGGCGTGATCGGATTGGATGGGCATAGTCCATCGCAATCTCCTCCGGACGATAAAGGGACTTTAACGGATTCAGCAGATACGCTGCCACAGAAAGATCAAAGACCTTAGCATCCTCCTGTACCTCCCGTGTGATCAGAGACGCAAAGCAGTCATCCGATAAATAAGCAAACTGCTCTTTGGAATCAAATGCAACAATCTGTACCGGCGAAGTGTAAAATTGCTCCAGACAGGACGCAAGCTCCTCTTTAGAAAATCCCTGCTCTAAAAGAAGCACATACACTTCTCCTTCCTGATAAGAAAATGCAAGTCCCTGCACCGTTTCCTGCGAAAGAAGGGAAATGGAAACCACACCACTTTTTATTGCCGCAACGCATGCATCAGCAGCATCCTCTCTGGTGCAGTAATGTACCTGAAGAGGCTGCTCTTTTTTTTCTACTGTTCCATCAAAAAAGGCCGCATCGATCCGATCCAGAGAAAGAGACTGAAATTCCAGATCGTGAAGCACCTGATGAAACGCATCCGGATCAAGCTTCGTAGTCAATGTAGAAAGCGTAACCTCCGGCAACGCAATATCGCGCTTGATCAATGCAAGTTCTCCACTTAACATTGCTCCCTTTTCTCCCACCAGTTCCTCTTCACTCTTCGCCAGCAGGTACTTAAATGGAGAACGGGCAATCCCATACTCTTCTTTCCAGACTTTTTTCAGATCATTTAATTCCTTTTCAGAAAGGTCACGAATGGAATCATAAATCTGCTCAGCACTGTCAAATGCGTTGGCAAGCGCGATCGCTGTCTTTTCCCCGATTCCTTTTACCCCCGGAATATTGTCTGCACTATCTCCCGCAAACTGCTTCACCATTACTGTTTTTTCCGGAGCATAACCAAACTCCTCCCGGACCAGCTCTTTTGTCAGATAAAGCATGTTATCCGGCACGATATAATCACTTTGTTTGATACCATGACGCTTATAATATTCCTGTGCTTTCGCACTGCTTGGCGCAACCATCCAAAGATGTACCTGGTCATCCACAAGCTGTAAATAATCCCGATCCTTTGTCATGATCTTCACCGGAACTTCATCTTTAAACTTAAGTGACAGACTTCCGGCATAATCATCCGCCTCATATTCTTCGGAATAAAATTGTGTCACTCCGATCTTAGCAAGCATGTTCTGGCACAACACAAACTGCTGCGTCAGAGGCTTTGGAGTGTCCTTACGATTGCCTTTGTACGCATCGTAAAGCTTCCGGCGGAACGTATCTCTCGTTACATCCCAGCAGACCGCCAGATATTTTGGCTTTTGGTACTGCAAAATAGACAACAGAGTCTTGAAAAAACCAAACACACCATTGGTATATTCCCCATGGCTTGTCTTCATCAATTTATAATAATATTTTTCTTTCTCCTCTTCCGTCTTGGCATACAAGATCTCCCGCGGAAGATTACCATAATACTGGGTTGACAACAGACTCGACCCATCTATGATCAACAAAAATTCATTTGCCATATCTCATGATCTCCTTTAATGAAGGTGGTACATATCCGGTATCATCAAACAAATACTCTTTTGTAGAATGATAAAAATAACAGTTCCCCCGTTCCAGGATCTGCTGTTTCATCACCTTCTGCTGATGATCTCTCTGCTCAAAATATCCCATGAAAATGCCGAAAATACAGATCACAAGTCCAAGGATCAAAAGCTGCAGCCGCATATACCTTTGTCTGTGAATATGAGACAACTGGCGTTTCAGCTGGTTTTTCAGCTCTGCCTGATAATCCACTCCGATGTGCTCTCCCTTTTCTAACCGCCGCACACCTTCCAGCATAATATAGTGAATCTCCAGCTCCTCCGCACAATCCGGGCAGGAATTGATATGCTTAATAAAAGGCTCTAATTCCTCAGCATCCAGCTTTCCATCCATATAGAGTGGAATTCTGGAACTAGCACCTTTGCAATCCATTCCGACACCTCCCAAACATCACAGTAATATCATTATTATAGCATAAAACAATAAAAAACCAAACGTGAAACTTCCTTCAAATTTCACATTTTTTAAGTTGACTATCTGCAAATAATGTTATATAATAGCATTCGTTGAGTGACGTTTTCGTGACTTTGCGGATGTGGCGGAACTGGCAGACGCACAAGACTCAAAATCTTGCGGTGGTGACATCGTGTGGGTTCAAGTCCCACCATCCGCATCAGACCTTTTCTTTATAGAAAAGGTCTTTTTTTAATTCAAAATTTAATTCAAAAGAACCAGCTGTACACCAGCTGGTTCTTTTTTATACCATAAGATCTGATTTCTCTTTACTCTTTTCAATCAACTCATTTAATCCCACAAATGGAATCCTTAAGATCAATCCAATAAACAAAGATGCCGCTACAAAAGCAAACATTTTTAGGATTGCGATCCAGAAATCATCGGCATACATCCCACTTACACACTCCTTCAAGGCTTTCATGCAGTAGGTAAACGGCATAAAATCATATAATTTGCGGAAAAATTCCGGCAACACCTCCATCGGGAACGTTCCACCTGCTCCGGCTACCTGAAGTACCATGATCACAACCGCAAGTGCCTCTCCGATATTGCCGAAAGCAAACGTCAGAGAATAGATCAAAATCGTAAAAGTAAAGCTGGTCATAGCTGCTCCAAGCCAGAACAAAAACGGATGCACACATTGAATCCGCAGGAAACAAATATCCCCGAGAACACAGATCAGTGTCTGGATCTGTCCGATCAGAAGGAAAATAAAAAATCTTCCAAAATAAGCCTCCCAAGGCTTTAAATCCCTCACATTGGCAATCGGCTTTACCTTTGTATGAAGAATGGCAACTAATATCAGGGAACCTACCCAGATAGCAAGCACCGTATAGAAGGATGCCATTGCCGAGCCATAATTTTCCGTTTTATATACCGGACAGTTTTTCAGATTTACAAAAGAAGAAAAATACTCTCCCACCTTCTCAGGTTCATTTTCCAAAATAGAGACAAAGTTTTTCACTTCTTCATTTTCCGAGGTATCTTTGACCTTTTGTTTAGACTGTTTGATCATTTTCTTCATATCCAACAGCATCTCTTTCGTGGAAGCCAGATCCTCTTTTCCTTCCGATAACAGTGAAATATAATCCTCCAGACGCACTGTCATAGTCTGGACATTTGTCAGGATCGTGGTTGAGCCTGATAATTGTGTCAGATCCTCCTGGATATCCTTCACCATTTTCGGAGTCAGTGCACTTAGTGTGGAAAGTGTCTGACTTCCAGACTCTGCCGCCTGCTCCATGGACTCTACCATACGGATATTTTTGTTAATTTCTTTTTCCAAAAGATTCAGTGCATCATTGGAGCCTGTGAGAACACCATCACTGTCATCCATCTTTTTTAAGGCATCTCCCAGCTGCACTGCCACCTTTGTGATCGTACCAAATACTTCTGCATTCACCTGTGTTTCCACAGCAGATTTTGCCTTGGAAGTAATCTTTGTCGCAATTGCATTTTTCTTTTCATTGGAATAATATTTGATTGTTCCTCCGGAAGTATCCCCATCTAAAATAGCGGCAATATCTTCGGTAAAATTTTCCGGTATGATAAGTGCTGCATAGTAATCACCACTATATACACCATTGATGGCTCTTCTCTCATCTTCGGTAAACACCCAGCCAATCGTTTTATTATTCTCCAATGCCGATACGACTGAGTCACCAATGCAGACCTGGTAGTCCTTTACCTTCATTCCCTTGTCATTAGAAAACACCGCAATTTTTAAGTTGCCGGTTGCCTCCTCAGAATATGGATCCCAGTTGGAATTGATATTAAACCAGGCATAAAGGGAAGGAAGTATAGCAAGTCCTATTACCACTACCAACGCCACTACATTCGTAAGTATCTGGTTACAATCATGCAATATGATCTTAAGAATGTTTTTCATCCTCAGATTCCTCCTTTTCTTTTCGCCCGGAAAGGAACTCATTTACTTTTGCTTTTCCCTGTTCGATCCGATCATCTTTTCTCGCTTCCAGCATTTTGAGTGTATCGACCAGATTGGAACCTAATGCCTCTGCATTTTCCCCGATCAGACCTGTAATTTCCTTCTCCTGATTACTGACCTCCGCAATCTTTTCCTGTAAATTGAAATCTGTATATTCCACATAGATCAGGTAAATGGAAATAGCAAACAGCGATACGATCCAAAGTACCAGAAAGATTACCTTTTCACTGTCTGTAACAAACATCAGAAACAAAAAGATCAACGGAACAAAAATCAGGCATTTGATCCCAGCCTTGATCCTTTTCTGATTCGCTACATGAATTTCTTCCTCATATTGTTTCAAAGAATGAAACATCTTTTCATATTTCTCTTCGTTTGACATATCATTCCTCCTACATAAATCCTGTGTCCTTCATGCGGCGTTCCACAAAATGGTATACCTTGATAAATGGAAGCCGGATGACCAGTCCCACCAAAAGAGACGCCACTGCAAATAACAACAACTGCATCAGATAGATCAGATAATCATGCTCGTACATTCCACATAATGCCTCGCGCATCGCATTGATCGAATACGGAAATGGGAAGAAAATATACACTTTCTGATAAAATTCCGGTAGGATCTCGATCGGATACGTTCCACTTGAGCCTGCAATCTGGATTACAACCAATACCACGACCAATGCCTTTCCAATATCGCCAAATGCGATCGTACAGGAATAGATCAGGATCATAAATGTAAAGCTTGCAATAGAAGACGCCAGCATAAACCGCGGAATCGACAGACATTGGATATGAAGCAGATTCAGATCCCCCCATACAATAACCGCAGCCTGAAATTGTCCCAATAAAAAGAACAGAAGAAAACGTCCCAAAAACAACTCATGCGGTTTGGGATCGATCAATCCCTCTTTGCTTGGATTTACCTTGATGAGTGCTACTAAGAAAATGCCTCCCACCCAAAGAGCAAGTGTAGTATAAAATGGTGCAACTCCGGTTCCGTAATTTTCAACCGGATAGATTGCTTTTGTTTCAATCTTGACCGGGGTTGAGAAAAATTTTCCATATCCTTCCGGATCACCCTTTAAAAACTCTTTGAATTTGGTCACGATCTCACTGTTGCTCATCTGCTGGATCTTGGAATTCAGATCACCCACTGACTGCCCGACATCATCCAAAGAGTTAGAGATCCCTTTCAAGCTTCCATCCAAAGACTTTACGCCGGACTGCGCTCCGGTCAGCACCTGCTCCAATATGGCCATATCCTCCGATACGCTCTCAAGCATAGAAGACAGATCTGTTGTGACCGTATTTACCTTTTTGGCAATCTGCTGCATCAAAGGATCTAATACGTTATCATAATGACTTTCCAGATCCTCCAGTGTCTCCTGCCACATTGCCTCCTGCTGCTTCGTGTAAGCATCCTTTTCACTACCCATATTTTTCTGCAATGTTGCTATAAACCGATCCAGCGTCTGGATCTGTGTTTCCAAAAGGGAACTTGCATAACTGTAGTTTTTCTTTCCATCACTGATAGAAGAAGACAAAAGCCGCATCGTATCCTGCATATTAGAAAGACCGGTTCTGGCATCCTTTAAATAGGCAACTGCCCGCTTGTAGTAGGTATTTTTCCGAGCCGTCTTTTTGGCATTAGCTGCCTTATACACCTGTGTCAATGCCGATGTCATTGACTGGCTCACCTGATTATCCAATGTCACAATGTGATCAGAAAGATCAGAAGCATCTTGCTTTTTCAGTTTTGTACTACTCTTATCCGCCGTCTGTTTGGCCGCAGAGAGCTCACTTTTTGCAGCATCCAGAGAAGCCACCATACGCTCGTCCGCTACAACGAGTGTGTCCACCAGCTCCCGATAGTCGACAAGCTGTTTAGAAAGACGGTTCAGTTTCTTATTCAGCTTCTTTCCTATGGAACCAGAATTCTGACTCTCTACTGCTTCCTCCTCTTTTTCAAACAGGTTTGTCACCAGAATACTGATATACATCTCATTGATGTTATTTTTTAAATTCGATACTGCCGTATCAGTGATCTTGATCGCAACGGCATTCTTTTTCTCATTGTCATAGTAATAGACTTTTGGACGCTTTAATCCCTCTAATACCCCTTCATACATACATTTGGAAAAGTCTTTGGAAAATACTACCGCCGCATAATACTCACCGCTCTTGACTCCTTCTTTTGCCTTGGCTCTTGTAGTATCTACCCAGTGAATGCTCTTATTCTCTTTTAAGTTTTTTAGAATTTCCTCACTGACATTCTGGTTCTCTCCATCAGCATTGATGTATCCGAGATCCTCCGAAGCTACGGCAATCTTAATATCTTCCGTATTACCATACGGGTCTGTATTGGAATAAATGTTAAGCCATGCGTACAGGGCAGGCAGAATACATAGTCCGATCGCGATCACAAACACAAAAAAATGCGTAAAAAGTGCTTTCAGATCGCGGCACAAAATGATCTTAATGTTCTTCATTGTTCACCTCTATTTTTTGGTTTTTACCTTATATACCTGACTTTTGCATTTATATGTGGAATTGCCCTTTTTGTAAATGGCAACCACCTTTACATAATACATCGTATTCTTTTTCAGCTTCTTTTTCCCGTATTTAGTAATCTTTGCTGACTGATTCTTTGCTTTCACGGTTTTTACTTTTTTGTAAGAATCTGCTCCGCTCTTTTTCAGATAAATGGCATAGGACGTTGCTCCCTTTACCTTTGACCAGGAAAGAGAAATGGACGTCTTCTTTGCACTTCCAGTCACATTTTTCAAGCCTACGGAAAAATATTTGTAAGAAGACCACTCACCTGCCTGTCTGGTTCCATCTGCCAGCGTGTAGGTACCACGCACCCGCACCTTGTAAAACTGATTCTTTTTGATCCTCGTATCCGTGATTGTGATCGCATCCGGATTTCCGGTATATGTACCAAGTTTTCTTCCGGAAGCATTGTAAAGCTCCGCCTCTGTATCATAAAAAGAAGTGTCAGAATTGCCGAGTCCTGCTACCGCAAAGGAGGCATAGGAAAGTCCGGCATTACTTAAAGAAATTCCAGTTGGCTTTTTGGCAATCGGAGCAGCCCGGAAGGATACTACAGATAACGGATTATATTTCAGCTCCCCGTCATCCTGACGATTCGCTGCCGTCACATAAAATACATACTCTGCCTGTGCCAGTCCGGTTACGGTATAGGTGTCAACATTTCCTACCGTCTTGATCGTGTGCTCGCTAGAACGAGCTCCTGTCTGCCAGTAACGGATCACATACCAGTTGGCATCACTGCATTTTGCCCATGACAGCGTGATGGAATCCACTGTTGTAGCAGTCATATGAAGATTCGTAACTTTTCCGGATGGGATTCCAAGGGCATTAGAGTCATTTCCTGATGTATTGTTGGAAGTGCCATTTCCCGAAACTACACCATTGATCAGATCTTTGATGATATCAGTAGCGTCTCCACTAGTTACTGGAAGTTTTACATCACCGCTTACTGTCGGCAGCTTCACATCTCCGCTTGCTGTTGGAAGTTTCACATCTCCGCTTGCTGTCGGCAGCTTCACATCTCCGCTTACTGTCGGCAGCTTCACATCTCCGCTTGCTGTCGGCAGCTTCACATCTCCGCTTGCTGTCGGCAGCTTCACATCTCCGCTTACCGTTGGCAGCTTCACATCTCCACTCACAAACGGCAGGTCAAGGGCATCCACCTCTGTCAATATACCGTTTGGTATACAACCGGTAAAAAAATCTGATGCCAGCAGCACTGCCACCAGTAAATATGCTATTCTGCGTGTTCTATTACGTCTCATTCTATTTCCTCCTTTATTCTATCTCCATTCGCCTGCTACGCACGCACCAAAAGCAGTGCGGCGATGCAGATTACGATCTGAAGGATCGCAAAACGAAAGACTACCTGATTATTGGACCAGCCCTTGTTTTTTCTCACATGATCATGCAGTGGACATGTCGTATGTGTCAAAATGCTGATCTTTAAAAAGCGTTTTAAAGAAACCTTGATCAGTCCCAAACCTCCATCTAAAATTGTTATCAGTCCCAATAACAAATAAAGGAATGGGCTTTGTGTCTTTAACATTGTAATTGCAATAAAAAGTCCCATCGCACGGGAGCCTGCATCTCCCATTAGCAAAGAACTTGGATTTGCATTATACCACAGATACGCAAACAGACACAAGATAAATGCCGGAACCAGCTTTCCAAACGAATCATGGATCAGAAGATAGGCCGAGGAAAGCGTTACGATCGTAAGTGTGGCGGAAAGTCCGTCTACTCCATCACTGCAATTGGTCACATTGATCGCTGCCCATACCAGAATTACCACCAGAATTCCAAAAAGGATCTTCGGGATCACAAAGGAAACACCAAAAAGAGCCAATGTGACTTCGGTTGAGTTATAGTGGATAAACGTCACGGCGATCAATACTGCGATCACAAGATCTAAAAAGCCTTTCTTATATTCGCCCCACGGCGTTTTGGCAGCATCATCCAAAAATCCGGTAAGCATTGCCAGCACCACAAGGATCAGATAAATGATATGCTCAAGCTTCATCGGTGTAAAAAGCAATACTGTTACAACAAATACGAGTACAAAAACAATTCCTGCCCCTCTCGCTTTTCCTTTGGACAGTGCGCCATCTACTGCATATTCACGCCCCTGATCACTGGGAAGATAGGGCATCATCCATTTCAGGAAGAAAAATGTGCCAAGAAATGCCACTGCCGCCCGAAGCAGTGCAATTATCGATTCTGAAACTCCTGCATTGTTTAATAATGTTGCTACCATCGTTGTTCGTCCTTTCCTTTTTCCTGCGCATTAAATGACAAAAAGCAGGTGAGTATGTCTTTTGAACTTGAACCTACCTGCTTTTTTCTTAATAATACTTCTTGCTTCCCCAAAGATTATTCTTCTTCATACGAAGATACTCCTCGTACGCCTGCTCTAATATCTGTTTTTCGTTTGCAAATCGAAGTAAATGATAGGCTTCATGAAACTTGTAAAAGCCGGAATCCTCAAAATATTCCTCTTTCTGCGGCTTGCTGTAATAACTGTCCCCCATCATCAGATACCAGTGTACATCCTTGTCCACAATATCCTCTGCCGCCCGGAAAGAATATTCACTCTTTCCAATGTATTTCATGATCGTGGCACTTGCTCCGGTTTCCTCTTTCACTTCCCGAAGAGCAGTTTCTTTATACTCCTCTCCTTCTTCTACGGTTCCTTTCGGTAAAACCCAGCCGTCATACTTATTCTTGTAATTCTTATACAAAAGTAAAATTTTGCCTCTGAATATTACCACACCACCACAGCTTATTGCTTCTATCATTGCAAATCCTCCTGTATTACCTGCACTCAGGTTGTTTGGGTGTGCGTGATACTTTCCGTATCCCATTTTCACATTTAATTATAAGTATAACTTACTTTTATAAAAACTTCAACATTTCTTGTTACTTATTTGTGTTTGTTATAATAAGTTGTAAAGATCTGTTTAGCAATCGGCACTGCTACACCACTTCCGGAACCGCCATCCTCTGCCAGTACGCAGACAGCGATCTTTGGATCCTTTACCGGAGAAAAGCCAACAAACCATGCATGCGCCTTTTTTCCCTCCTGATGCTCTGCCGATCCGGTCTTTCCGGCATAAGTATGTGCCAGTCCCGACAAAGCACTTGCCGTTCCTTCTTTTACCACATCCACCAGCATGTCCGTCAGGTCCTCCGCCTCCTGCTCTGTCATGACTTCCTTATAAACACTCGGTGTAAACTGCTTCACTGATCTGCCATCCACACTTTCCACGTAGTCCGTCAGATATGGGGTCATCATCACACCATCATTTGCCACTGCAGATATGATCATACAGTTTAAAAGCGGTGTGATCAAGGTATCTCCCTGTCCGATCGCCGTTTGCGGCATCTCGCTTCGGTTGGAGGTTTTGGAAAGTGCAAAACGGCTCTTGCTGTATTCCAGATTGAGTGGCATTCTCTGGTTAAATAATAATGATTGTGCTGTTTTCCGGTAAGAAGAAAAATTCAATCCGGAAGCCAGCGTCACAAATGCATTGTTACAGGAATGTGCCATTGCAGAATAAATATCCACCTGTCCATGTACTGCATTTCCGGCGCAGTGGATCTTCACATGATCCACAGTAGTCGAACCTGTGCACTCATAAGAAAATGATTTCCAGTTAGTATTTTCTCTCATGTATTCAAGCGCCGTCACGATCTTAAAAGTTGATCCCGGCGGATACAGTCCCTGCGTAGCACGATTCAGCAGGGAGGAATTTTCATCCTGATTAAGCGAATCCCACAGATCTGCGATCGCATTAGGATCGTAATCCGGCTTGCTCACCATTGCCAGGATCTTTCCGGTTTCCGGTTCCATGACAACCACTGCTCCTTTATAAGAACCCAGTGCATCATATGCGGTCTTCTGCAGATCATAATCCAGCGTCGTATAGACGGTATCACCCTCACTTTTTTCATCCTTCAGATCATTGACAATGCGCTTTAAAATATTTTCATGGGACGAATACATGTAATAGTTGGCACTTGCTTCCAGTCCCGATTTCCCATAAATATCATACCCCGCAACATGCGTAAATAAACGTCCGGCAGGATAGCTTCTCGTATATTTTTCACCCGATGTTTTGACACTTTTTGCAATTGTTTTTCCATCTGCTGTTTTTAACTCTCCCTTGATGATACGATCACTAAAAATGTTCTTTCGAGGATTATATGCGCTGGTGACATCCTCTTTTCCCGGCACGGCAACATAGTAAGCAATATAACCCATCAATGCAATAAACAAAAAAGCAAAGAAATAGGCAACTACAAGGATCTGACGATTGATCTTCAAGTGTTTAGCCGGTCTTGTAAGAGCATCTAAGATTGTATATAATACCCCTTTATCTTTGCCGGACTTCCCGTTCTTTTCCGCCTGCTTTACCATATTCTCCGGCTTGTTCTTCGGATTTTTCTTCATATTCTTTTCCATCCTCTTTCTTTTCTCCAAGCATTACCAATCCCTGTGTGATACCGAATATCAAAAGTACGCTCACCACACTGCTCCGCCCATAACTGATGAGTGGCAATGTGACACCGGTAAGCGGAATAAATTTCACCGCTCCACCAATGTTTAAAAAGATCTGAAACATAAAACAGACACCAAAGCCCAGTGCGATCAGCTTATACATCGGATAACGGGAACGCATGGAAGCGTTCAAAAAGACAAGCAGACAGCTCACATACACCAAGATCAGACAGAGCACAAAGATCGTTCCCATTTCTTCTGCCAGTGCGGAAAAAATAAAATCGGAATACACGACCGGGATGCTGTCCGGCATTCCCTGTCCGAGCCCCAGTCCAAACCAGCTTCCGGTACCGATCGCAAATAGCGACTGGATCACCTGATAGCTTCCATTATCAATATTGCCCCACGGATCACGCCAGATGTTCACACGCGTCTGCACATGACTGAACAGTCGGTAGGCAACCACAGCTGCTGCACTTCCGGCCAGCACACCACTGATAAAAAGTGTCAGCCGTCCGGTTGCCACATAAAGCATCACCAGATATACAATAAAGAAAATGAGGGCAGCACCAAGATCCTTTTCCAGTACCAGAAACAGTACATACGCTCCGGCGATGGCCGTCGTGATGACCAATTGCTTCAGATCCAGTGGTTTCGACAGTCGGCACGCTAAAAACAGTACAAACAGTATTTTGGCAAACTCTGACGGCTGCAGAGTAATCCCCGCAATGGAGATCCAGTTGCTTGCGCCGTATTTACTGACGCCAAATACCAGCACCGTAGCAAGTACAATAAATCCGCTCACTCCATAAAACCACGTCAGCTTCTCCCACATCCGGATACGTTTCATCATGAGAGGCAGCAGCATACAGAGAAAGAAGCTCGCCACGATCATAATAAATTGCTTCAGTGCGTAATTTTCATAGGAAAGTCTTGTCAGCATGATCATTCCAACGACCATAAAAAACATCATATTATTGGTCAGCAGTCTCGACGTGCCCGGATAGATCCTCCGGTAAAACAACAGGACAAACAGCACAAAAACCAGCTGCGCCAGATAAAAATAAACCAGTCTGATATCCTTTTGCAAAAGAACCAGATCCAGATTGGCAAAAAACTGGAAATACAGCAGGATATGTTCCTGTCTGCGATACCGCCGTTTGAGCCGCTTCTCGGAAGAATCCGAAAATACCTGATAGCAGGTAAGGCAGTAAACTGCTGCAAGGATTGTATTCAGATATCCGGTCAGTACCAGAATAATGTGTACCATAACAACCTCCTTTCCTCTCTAATCGATCGTGGAAAATGCATGTCCCCGGTTTCCTGAAACCGGTACAAAATCTTCCCGTTTTTGTAAGTATTCTTTTTCAAATGCGGTAAGGATCGCCTCCATCTGTTCCGGCTGTTCCGTTGTAAAGGAAAGTAAAATACCGGAATAACCGCGTGTGCCGATTTTTTCCCGGCATCCGGATAACGAAAGCGGTTCCTCTTCCAAAAGCTCTGTATCACAGCGGTCACAATGATGCACGACAAGGTATGTTTTTCCTTTCCGGTCTTTGATCCTCGTCACACCACCTGCTGCATCACAATGTCCCAGCGTTTTTTTCACACACTGGGCAGAAGTCATCATCAAACTTTTTCCATATACCTTAAGCAGTCCCTCCGTAACAGACAGTGCCTCCCATTCCCGTATGCTGAGCTCTACCGGAAGTACCGTATATGCAAGTGTCAGATCATCGTACTGTGCAAGGTCACTCTGATAGGCCATGCGACTTACAGTATTATACTGATATATAGTATCGTCAAAAATCAGTTTTTTCTTCACTTTATGTGACTGGCAGAATGTACTCACAAAGGCATAGGCATCCATAGAACTTACCAGTATGCCATCTGACCGCAGGATCTGCTTTTTATACTGTTCTTCTTTTCCGGCATAAGAACGAAACATATGCGGCAGTGCGACATATACTTCTTTTCCAGAAAACAGATCATCCGGGAGCTGCCCTAATAAACCTGCTGGAACGATTACCGCAGCCACCTGCTTTCTATGCGCGATTTTTTCTGCCTGTTCCCTGGTAGAAACCTGAACTACCATGCACTTCTCTGACGGGGTGATCTTTCTCTCCTCCTTAAAAGAAAGAGGAACAGCCTCTGACACCTGCCGTCTTGCAGGCAGCAGCATTGCCTTTTTTAAAGCGTCAACCGCTTCCCGGCGCAGCTCCTTTAATCCTTTTACGGAATAGAAAATCCCTTCCTCCGCTTCCAGCTTCATGTCCTGTAAGGTAAACTCTGTAGTTCCCATCTGTCCCAGTGTTTTTCTGATCTGTTCCTTTGTAAGCGGCTGTTTCTCCGCCTTTGTCACAATATCCTTATATACGGTAACCGTGCAGGAACCATCCGGTGTTGCAAGCGTCAGCTCTGCCGGAGCGTCAAGCACCATACGACAGCTTCCTGTGATTGGAATTTTCTCCTGCTCTGTGATTTCTTCTAACAGCTGTGCGATCAGATGCGGACTTTTCATCCGGTAAAGCGGCATGTTCTTTCTTAACTGGCGAAGCTGTCTGCCCCGCAGTTCTACGAAAGCACCCGCCTGCTTTTCCTCCGGACAGGTCAGCGTGATCTCCTCTTTTCCGGTACGGATCTCGATCACATCTCCCGGATAAAGATTCTGCTCTGTTCGGAACAAGATTGTATTTTTCGTAATGTCTTTGATCGTTCCGATCAATACGCCATGATGGTTCGGACGTCTGATCTCCATCATCTTTGCTCCATTGTGCGTCTGATAGTAGCCTTCGTGAAATCCACCACGATTATACATCTGCATTAAAAGCATACGATCGCTGTCCTCTACCTTGTATGGCACCTCTTCATATACCATATCCACGTATTTGCGATAGACCTTTGTGACCGCTGCCACATATTCCGGCTTCTTCATACGTCCTTCTATTTTGAAGGAATCGATCCCGGCAGCACAAAGCTGCGGCAAAAGATCCAGTGTCATCATATCCTTTGGCGAAAGAAGGTGAAGGTTTCTGCCATCCTCCAGCTGGTAGGAAAGCCGGCACGGCTGCGCACAGCGTCCCCGGTTTCCACTTCGTCCTCCGATCCGGCTGCTTAAAAAACACTGACCGGAATAACAGTAACACAATGCACCGTGTACAAAACACTCCACTTCCAGTCCCGGAATTGCGGTCAGCTTTTCAATTTCTTCCAGCGATAACTCCCGCCCCGGCACCACGCGTGCGGCGCCAAGCTCTTTCATTTTCCTTGCACCGGCTTCATGCAGGATTCCCATCTGTGTACTTACATGCAGAGCAAGATCCGGGAAGGCTTCCTTCACGGCACAAAACACACCAAAATCCTGTACGATCAGCGCATCCAGCCCTCTACGATAAAAAGGAAGGAGATATGGAATCAATTCCTCTCTTATCTCCTTCTCCTTTAACAATGTATTTACGGTCAGATAGATCTTGCACCCATGAAGATGCGCAAAATCGATAGCGGAAAGCAGCTGTTCCTCATCAAAATTCTCGGCAAAGGCGCGCGCCCCGAATTGCATTCCGCCCATATAAATAGCATCTGCTCCCGCATAAACAGCCGCCTTTAATGCATCAAAAGAACCAGCCGGGGCAAGCACCTCCGGCTTTTTTCTGCCATTATGAAATTGTGACACGCCCTTTTTTTGCTTTATCAAGATTCTTTCCCACTTTCTTTTGTTTTCAACCGGGATTTTACCGTCTTTTCTGCTTCCATCTCTAACACCCTTTTTTGCAGAGTATGGATCTGCTCTTTCTGTTCTTCCATCAGCTTCTGGGCTGACTCATATTTGATCTTTGTCTCGATCTGCTCATGCTGGATATCATAATTTTGTTTTTCCAGTTTGTTTAATTCATTTTGCAGAGCGTCCACCTTATCCTTCGCTTTGAAATAATCATCCGCAATATTAAGAGAAAGCAGTAATGCCTGATAATCCGGTGTCAGCTTATGATACTGTTCCGACATTTTACATTCTGTCTTTTTGTTGTTGATATAAAGTGCCACCTTCTGCATATATTCAATGCTCTCGTCTGCGGAAAGTGTGATCACTTTTTCATCAATGATAACCTGTACATCTTTTTTCTGTGCCATATTTTATCCTCACTCTCTGATTCTAATGATAAAATGCTACGACTCCTGCTCCTCAAATGGAATCCCCAGATGCTCATAGGCGAGTTTCGTTACCACCCGGCCTCTCGGTGTCCGCATGATCAACCCCTTCTGCAGCAGAAATGGTTCATAGACATCCTCGATCGTCGCACTATCTTCTCCAATGGATGCAGCCAATGTGTCCAGGCCAACCGGACCGCCGCCAAACCGTTCGATCATCGTATGAAGCACCGCCTGATCCGTCGCATCAAGTCCCATCGCATCCACATCCAGCAAACCAAGTGCCGTCTCCACGACCTCCTCGCTGATGATGCCATTATATCGAACCTGTGCAAAATCACGCACCCGCTTGAGCAGTCTGTTCGCCAGACGTGGGGTTCCTCTTGAACGCATGGCAAGGAGCTCCGCTCCCCTTAAATCGATGGATACGTTTAATTTATCGGCGGAATGTAGTACGATCTGTGTCAATTCTGCATCAGTGTAGTATTCCAGCTTGTTTACAACGCCAAAACGATCACGCAGTGGTGCGGATAACATTCCGGCCCGCGTTGTTGCGCCTACCAGAGTAAACTTTGGGAGATCAAGCCGCACTGATTTTGCCATTGGACCCTTGCCGATCATGATATCGATCGCATAATCCTCCATAGCGGGATACAGCACTTCTTCTACCTGCCGGTTTAAACGATGAATTTCATCAATAAACAATACATCATGATCGGAAAGTCCGTTTAAGATAGCGGCAAGCTCTCCCGGCTTTTCAATGGCGGGTCCTGACGTGATCTTAAGATGCGATCCCATTTCATTTGCAATAATACCGGAAAGCGTCGTCTTTCCAAGTCCCGGCGGACCATAAAGAAGCACATGATCCAAAGGCTCCTCTCTGGATCTTGCCGCCTCGATAAATACTCGTAAATTATTCTTTACCTTCTCCTGTCCGATATACTCTGCCAGACTTTGTGGACGGATACTGCCCTCTGAAGCAATATCCTCAGACATAATATCGGTGGAAAGAATTCTTTTGTCCATGTATCAAACTCCTGCTGTTATTTCATCATTTTCAATGCCAGCTTCATGATCTGACCAGAATCCAGATTGGCAGCATCCTCAACTTTGGAAAGGGCACGTGCCACTGTAGATGCATCAAAGCCAAGTCCCATCAGAGCCTGTCTGGCATCCTCTAATTCCGAATTATCAAGTGCCTGTCCGGTCGTATCGGCAACCTCCTGATATAAGATATCCTCCGCTGCCACCTTGTCCTTTAGCTCTAAGATCACCTTCTGTGCAGACTTTGGTCCGACTCCCTGCGCTCTTGCGATCGCTTTGGAATCCTGACTGACGATCGCCAGCATCAATGCACTGACCGAAAGTTCTGAAAGGATCGCCAATGCCGCTTTTGGTCCAATGCTGTTGACGGAGATCAGCAATTCAAACAAATGAAGCTGCTGCCGGCTCTCAAATCCGAACAAAGCAAGCTGATCCTCCCGCACATACATATAGGTAAATATCTTATGCTCCGTGCCAATGGAAAGGCTGGAAAGCATTCCCTGCGGCACCTTGATCTGATAGCCGATCCCCTGATGATCCAGGAGCAGACTATCTTCTAATATTTCCTCTATCGTTCCTTTTATGTAGCCAATCATCTTCTGCCTCCTGCGATCTCATCATTTTCACATACATACTTTTAGTATAGCACAGTAGTGTAAAAATGAAAAGTGATAGCATACGTCCCGCCTCATAAATTAACAAATTGCTATTGACATTCTTATCTGATACAGATACCGTATAATTACCAAAAATTGTTTCGATACAAACCACCTTTTAGAAAGGAGTCCCCCATGCTGCAACTGTCATTTTCTATTCCATCCTGTGATCCAAGTATTATGGAACTTTTCTCCTACTATCACATGGATCCTGCCAACACCCTGCTTTTTGATATAGAAACAACCGGTTTTTCCGCAAAAACCTGCACGCTATATCTGATCGGAGCAGCCGTTTATCAGGGTGACGGGATGTTTACCGGCATCCAGTGGTTTAATGAATCCGGTTCACAGGAGGAAGAAAAGGAACTTTTGTCCGCATTTTTCTCATTCTGTCAGTCATATGGCACACTGCTTCACTATAATGGAGACGGCTTTGATCTTCCCTACTTAAAGAACTGCGCAAAAAAGCATGCACTCACTCCTCCGTTTTCCTATATGCAGAGTTTTGATCTCTACAAAAAGATCCGGCCGCTCAAAGAACTTTTTAAAACGGATTCGTTAAAGCTGAAAAGCATTGAGCAGTTTTTACATATCAGCCGGGAAGACCGTTTCAGTGGTGGGGAGTTGATAAAAGTATATCAAAACTACTGCATACATCCTGCTGCAGAGCAAAAGGAACTTCTTCTGCTACACAATGCAGATGACATCCGCGGACTGTTACTTACGCTTCCGATCCTTGCCTATCCGGCATGGCTCGACGGTGCCTTTACGATCGACGCTCTTACCTTATCCGGCACACATGCTGTTTTTACGCTTGCACTAAAGCATCCACTTTCCACCCGTGTCAGTCTCGGAAAAGAGCAGGTTACTGTCACCGCTTATGAAAAAGAAGCACGCCTTACCGTCCCACTTTATTCCGGGGAACTCAAATATTTTTATAAAGATTACAAAAATTATTACTATCTTCCGCTGGAAGATACCGCGATCCATAAAAGTATTGCCACATACGTGGACAAGGATTACCGCCAGAAGGCGACCAAAGAAACCTGTTACATAAAAAAAAGCGGTATCTTTCTTTCGCAAGATGTACCGCTGATCGAACCTTGTTTTAAAGTGTCCTTCGAAGACAAAACAAGTTATTTTGAAATCGAAGAAAGCACTTCACTTGATTCTGAAAATTTAAAAGAATACGTGCTGTACCTGTTAAAAAATATGCTCAGCAAGCATTAACCGAGCACCTCTTTCACACGGGCAGGAAGCTCCTTTAATCCGGTAATGAACGGTGTTCCCTCCGGCACGGTTCCAAAACCATATGCCGCATGAATGAATGGCAGTCCTGCCTCCATGGTGGAATTATAATCTCCCATAATGTCCCCCACATAAACGGCCTGCTCCAAATGATTCCGATCAACTACCAGTCTGATATTTTCTCCCTTAGAAAGCATGGTATTACCATAATTTTCCGTATCGTCAAAATACTGTACCAGCTTATGATATTCCAAAAAGGCTTCGATATAGCCTACCTGACAGTTACTTACGATGGCTAAAAAGTAATCCTTTTTTAGTGTATCTAACACGTCTTTAAGATCCGGCATCAGCACGCCGCCATGGGTTCTGATATATTCATTTTCATATAATTCACATTTTTTCAAGATCGCCAGCGCACGTTCTTTTTCTACCCGTGGAAATGCCAGATATGCGATCTCCTCCATGGTTTTTCCCATATACCCCTTCATCTGATCATAAGTGAGCAGATCAATGTCATCTTCCATTCCTGTAAGGATTTCATTCCAGGAGTCTACCACCGCTTTGGAAGAATCCCACAACGTCCCATCCAGATCAAATAATATTCCTTTTTTCATATGATTCTCCTTTATGCAAAAAACAGTATCAATCCATTATAGCATACCCTGCTACCTCTGAAAAGATACTGTTCTTTCGATCATAAGCCTGCTTATGATATAGTCATTTTATTTTCAATATAGTTCGGAACGTTCTCGAATGGAATGTCAAGACTATAGGCAACCTCGCTGTAAAACAGTTTCTCTGCCGTTTTAAACATCCGCTCTTCTAACTGAGATAAATCCTTTCCCTTCTTTGCCCGGTCACATTTTCTGTGATAAAGGCCTTTGATCACCTGTACCCAGCACTTGGTATCTCCGGAATTGATCAGCTCTTTACAACGAGCATCCCTTTCACGGTCATTCTCACAGGTGTATTCTTCAATATCATCAAGCCCCTCTACGATACTTTTCACTTCCTCTGCCGGAAGAAGATAACGCATCATCACACGCTTGTTTTCCACATTTACAAAAATGGTACTCTGTTCGTCATTCAATGGCTTCAACGTATAATACTCCCCCACCGTATCCAGTTGTTCACGCTCCACAATATCTGTCACCCGACATACACCGATGTTGCGATACATAACTAAATCATTGATTTTATACATAAAAACCCTGCTCCTTTCTCTGTTACTATTTTAACACAATTTTTCCCATTTGTTTTGGTTTTTAAACAATTTGTGAATTTTTGTAACATTTTTAAAAGAAGCAGGGTTTTCTTTTATGCAAAAGGCCAATAAGTTAGTCGTCTTCTCCGATGTCAATCGTTGTAACTTTTTTCTTAAACATAATGTCATACAATACCGGAACGATCACAAGTGTCATGATCGTTGCATAGAGCAGACCACCTACCACTACGATCGCCATGCCACGTCCCATATCAGAGCCGACATCTTTTCCAAAGATCATGGCAGCCATACCAAGGATCGTGGTAAGTGCCGTCATCAGGATCGGACGCATACGATCCGCACCTGCCTGCAGTAAAGCCTCTCTTCGTTCCATACCGGACAACCGCAGCTGATTTGTGTAGTCCACAAATACAATACCGTTGTTTACGACAACACCCATCAGGATCAAAAATCCCATCATGGACATCAGGGAAAGCTGCTGACCGGATACCAGTAATCCAAGCAAACCACCCGTAAATGCAAGCGGCACGGTGAAGATTACGATAAATGGAGAAAGCAGACTCTGGAACTGTGCCACCATAACAAGATAAATAAAGATAAATCCAAGCAGCATCATCAGTGCCATATTTTTCACAATCTGATTCGTTGATTCACTCTCTCCTGCCATCTTCACACTGTATCCTTCCGGACAGTCATATTTGTCGAGCATTTTTTGCAGCTTACGGCTTTGCAGTGTTACATTGTAACCATCCTTTGCTTTTGCACTGACAGAAATGTAACGAGTCTGATTATCATGCCGGACGGTGGCAAGCGATGTGCTTTCTTTCTGTTTTGCAAACTCTTTCAGCTTATGTGTCTTAGTCACTTCTTTCCCGTCATCATCCTTTGTAGTCGTTTCAAATTCTACATTTAAAATGTTATCTACATCAACCGGATCGCGCTCATCTACAATGCGTACCTCATAGCTTTTATCTGCAACCTTTAATGTTGTTGCTGTTTTATCTGTCGTTACCTCACCGGCCAGTTTCTGATATACCTGTGCAACAGTAAGTCCCAAACGGGCAGCTTTGTTTTTATCAACAATGATATTGACCTGACGATCTCCGTCCTCCTGTCCATTTTCAATTTCTTCAAAACCGCCTGCCTTTTTGACCATATCCATAACATCTTCACTGATGGAAAGCAGCTTGTCCGTATCATTTCCCATAATATCGATCTGCAGACCACTGGACAGCATGGAAGACATATCCATATTAGATTCTAAAATAGAATAATCCTCCAACGTCTTCTGAGCCAGAAGCTTCTCCATCTTTTTCTTTAACTGTTTCGTTTTATGTCCGTAATCCGAATCCAGAATGACGTAATACTGGATGCTTTTGATCTCGTCCGAATCCGTACCACTGATTCCCATCAAAGCAAGAGATCCTTTGGAAGCCATTGCTCCAACTTCTTTTACTCCTTCGATCGTTCCAAGCTCGTCCAAGATCTCATCTGCCAGCTCCGCATCCTCATCATTATCCGTATCCTGCGGCATAGTAACATTTACTGACATCTGCTCACTACCCATTTCCGGAATAATGACAATACCCATGCGCACAATCTGCCAGATAGAAAATACGAGCAGGATCAGTGCAGCCAGAATCGGCACTGCTTTTTTCCGCAAACAAAATGTCAGAACGCGTCTGTACCACGCTACAAATTTATCAAAGATCCGATGCTCCTTGCTCTTATTGTTGCGGAGCAAAGTTGCGGACATTGCCGGCACTACAGAAAGTGCTACGATCAGAGATGCGATCAGACTATATGCGATCGTAAGACACATATCCATCATCAACTCTCTGGTCAGACCGTCCGTAAAGAGGATTGGCAGGAAAACACAGATAGTTGTCAGTGTGGAAGCAACGATCGCACCTGCAATCTGCTTAGCTCCCTGTACAGCTGCTCTTGCCGCCGGAACACCCTGTCCACGCAGGCGGTAAATATTCTCGATCGCTACAACAGAGTTATCCACCAGCATACCAATTCCAAGTGCCAGCCCCGATAGCGATATGACGTTGAACGTGATGTCAGAAAAATACATCATCACAACAGCAAATAATACGCTGAGCGGAATGGAAAATCCGATCACGATCGTCGGTCTGATATCTCTTAAAAAGATCCAGAGAATAATGATCGCAAGCAATGCTCCAAGCAGCAGGTTCTGTAATACGGAATGTACGATCAGATCAATGTAATCACCCTGATCCATTACCGTAAGGAAATGCAGTCCTTTGTATCGCTGCTTTAACTCCTTCATTGCCTCGTTACAGTTATCCGATACCTCAGAAGTATATGCGGTACTGGACTTTGTGACAGCTAGTACTACCGCATCTTTTCCGTTCACCTTTGCATAATTTTCTGCGGAATCATCAAGCATCGTAATATCTGCAACGTCAGAAAGCTTCACATCTCCCACGCCGTCGATCTTTGTTAATACCTGATCCTTTAATTCCTCTAAGCTGCTGTAATTTTCTCCTACCTTTAACAGATACTGTGTCTGGTCTTCGGAAATATAACCAGCCGGCATGTCAAAGTTCTGGGCAGACAGCATCTGCGCTAAGGTATCCATACTTAAAAGAGCATCCAGATTGGCATTCTTTTTTGCCGCTTCCTTGGAATCATCAAAATTCTTCTGTGCCTCTTCTAATTCCTTTTCGCTGGAAGATAGAGCGTCCTTGGCCGCAGAAATCTGCGCATTGGCTGTACCAAATGCGGCAGCCGCCGTAATCTTTCCCTGCTCCACCTTCTCATAATTCTTTTCTGCCTTTGTAACTGCGGCATTGATCTGTTTTAAAACAGCCTTTGCCGCTAAAAGCTTTGTCTTATCATTTTGAAGCTCTGTATTGATCTGGGGAATTCTTTTCTCTACTCCGTTTAATACTGTTTTCATTGTATCTTTCGAGAGCTGCTTGGCTGCATCTTCCTGTCCTGCTGCCTGTAATGCAGCGATCAATACCTGATATTTCGACTCATCCTCTACCGCCTCTTTTAAGTCAGACGGCAGCATAGGATTGTCCGGCGCAGCCGCTTTGATCCCCTGGATCGTCTGGTTCAGCGTCGTGTAAGCCTTCTGATACTGGGACTTTTCTGCTTTCAATGCAGAAATCTGCGCCTTGATCGAGCTGACCTGCGACTCGTAAGCGGTCTTGGTTGCGATCGCCTTATTTAACTGGGTAGAAAATTTAGCAAGCTCTTTGGATTTTTCCTTCTGCTGTTCTTTGAGCGTATCCTCACTCTTAGCAAGCTTACTCTTACCATCGGAAATCTTCTGTTTTCCATCTGTGATCTTCTCCTGTGCATCGGCAAGGGAGCGATCCACTTTGGCTAAGATCCTGGCGTTGATCTTGTCAATCTTTTCTTCATCCAGACGGATCTCCACATACTGCTTGACCGCACCTGTTGTAGAAACAGAAGCAACACCTCCCTTTCGTTTTAACTCCGGCACGACAGAATTTTCAACGAAATCTGTTAATTCCAGAATGTCCATATTGTCTTTGGTTACACCAACATACATCGTTGCCATCATATCAGAGGAAATCTCCATCACGATCGGCTTTCCTGCGTTATCCGGCAGTGTAAGCTGTTCCAGGTGTTGTGAGATTTTAGACATGGAGCTATCCATATCGGTTCCCTCTGCAAATTCCAGTGTAATCATGCTGTAGTTCTCTGCAGAAGAAGATGTCACATTCTCCACGCCTGTGATCGTACCAAGTGCATTCTCCAACGGGTCCGTCACATCACTCTCCACCTTCTCCGGGGCTGCACCTGGATAGGTTGTGATCACTGCGGCATATGGCATATTAATAGATGGGAGCAGATCTGTCTTCATTTTCACAAATGCCACCGCACCTAATACCAGCACCATGATGACACCAACAAACACCAAGAACGGACGTTTTACGCTTGTTTTAATCATCTTTTATCTCCTTTTCTCGTTCATCAATTAACCATGTTAATTATTTGCTAATTCTACTATACGAATTTTCACACAAAAACACAATTGTTTTTTTACGCCTTCACACTTTTTTAACAAAAAAAGCGGGAAGCTTTTCTTATCTAAAAAACTTCCCGCATCTGCTGCTATGTTATATGGATCCAATCTGTCTTTTAGTGATGGAACAGACGAATACCGGTAAAGCACATTGCCATACCATATTTATCACAGGTTTCAATAACATTGTCATCCCGGATGGAACCGCCCGGCTGTGCAATGTATGCAACACCACTCTTATGCGCACGCTCTACATTATCACCAAATGGGAAGAACGCATCGGAACCAAGTGCAACACCCTGCAGCTGATCCAACCATGCACGTTTTTCCTCTCTTGTGAACACTTCCGGCTTTGTTGTGAAAATGTTCTCCCATGCACCATCAGCAAGTACATCCATATACTCTTCTCCGATATACAGATCGATCGCATTGTCACGATCTGCACGTCCGATCTTTTCTTTAAACGGAAGATTTAAAACCTTCTCATTCTGACGCAGCCACCAGTTGTCTGCTTTCTGTCCGGCAAGACGGGTACAGTGGATACGACTCTGCTGTCCGGCACCGATACCGATCGCCTGTCCACCCTTTACATAACATACAGAATTAGACTGTGTATATTTTAAAGTGATCATAGAGATCATAAGATCTACCTTCGCAGCATCCGGAATCTCTTTATTCTTTGTTACAATATTCTGACCGATAAAATCTTTGTCAATGTTCAACTCATTTCTTCCCTGCTCAAAGGAAATACCAAACACCTGCTTTACTTCTGTCGGGGCAGGAACATAGGAAGGATCGATCTGGATCACATTATAATTGCCCTTCTTCTTTGCTTTTAAGATCTCTAATGCTTCCGGTTCATATCCTGGTGCGATCACGCCGTCTGATACCTCACGCTTGATGAGCTTTGCAGTTGCAACATCACAAACGTCAGAAAGAGAAATAAAATCACCAAAAGAAGACATACGATCTGCTCCTCTGGCTCTTGCATAGGCACTGGCAAGCGGGGAAAGCTCTCCCATATCATCCACCCAGTAGATTTTTGCCTCAATGTCAGAAAGAGGAAGTCCTACTGCAGCACCTGCAGGACTTACATGTTTAAAAGATGTTGCTGCCGGAAGTCCGGTTGCTTTCTTTAACTCACTTACTAACTGCCAGCCATTAAATGCATCTAAGAAATTGATATATCCAGGTTTTCCGTTCAATACAGTGATCGGAAGGTCACTGCCATCTGCCATAAAAATGCGGGACGGTTTCTGATTCGGGTTACATCCATACTTTAATTCTAATTCATTCATGATCGTCTCTCCTTCTTACTATGCTTTGTCTATTTGTTCTTATTGATGATCCTTGTCTCGTAAGCACCACTTTCGATTTCAATGTAACGCACAAACAAGGATACCTTATTGTCTTCATTTAAGCTGTTCCATACCTTATCGGTAAAGGTATCAATGTCACCCGTAATATCAACAACAACCGGCTCTCCCTCAAAGGTTGGAAGTGGATCTCCGTCTCCCATGTAAGTGTGGATAAAACGGCCTTCCCCTGCCTTTGGATTCTCATATGCAAAAGTGAAACGGTTGCAGGACGATGGATCTCCGTTGTTGCTCTTTAAGATTGACATCGCATAATTATAGCTTCCATCTTCAATATGCATGATTCCGGAAATACGAGGCGTATAATTTGGTGCATCCGGCTCAAATTCACGACAGCGCAGTGACTGCTCAAAAGTAAGCTGCTTGTCCATTCCCTCATAGATCGTATCTGTCTGGTCACCATTCGTTACAATCGTCTTGTTGCCCAGAACGCGAACCGGTGCGTAAATGATCAGGCTTGGATCCTCCAGTTTACTTGGATCAAATGCCTCGGTACGAATACCCTCTCCTTCCGTTACAAACACACGATTTCTGCTATTTGCACTTCTTCCCATAATAAAATAGGCGGTTACGGCATACTTGCCATCCTCTGATTTTCCGATCACGATACCACGTCCCGGGTAAGAAGTGCTGCTCAATTCCTGTTCTAACGAAACCATCTTCATGTCCCATCCTCCTGTTATTCACATGTTTTTCCTATAATGCGGCATAAACCAACAATATAGTATCATATCCAGCCACAAATAGGAAGAAATTTCTAGTATAATTTTACATAACGGGAATGTATATAACCCGTATATGTGTATTTTCCCTGCTTTACACTAACCTTATACCAGACCTTTTTCCGTCCGTCCTTTTTTGAACCTGTGATCGTTACTTTTTTATTCTTCTTTGCAATAACCGTCACCAGACGTTTCTTTGTTCCTGCGCCCTTTCGCAATGACACATGCTTCGTACTCGTTTTTCCATAATAGTAGACCGTTCCATATGATTTCGGCAGATAACCATAGTATTTTTTTCCTCCAATCTTATAAGAAACATAATACCAGTCACTTCCACCCTTCTTCTTCGCATCTGCTACCAATGTCACAAGCGTATGCTTCTTTACCTTAACCACACGCTCTCCTGTATTGGTTGCCTTTCTAAGCTTGTATGCCTTTTTTAGGTACACCTTTCTGGTGGATGGCTTGCCCGTTCTTGCAACGACTACCTCCGAAGCAATATGGGTGATCCGATCCTCTAACAGCGCACTCACATAATAATAATACTCTTTTCCGGCTTTTCGTTTTACATGGGTATATTCTGTTGCTGTCCCATCAACGGTTGCCACCTTCTTAAAGGTACCATCCACGGCTTCCGACATATAGATATCATAAGAAGCTGCTCCGGCACATGACCGCCAGTTTAAAGTAACTTCTGTCTTTGATCTGGAAGCAGCCCGAAACTCTTCTATCTTATTGTCAATGATCTTAAAATCAGCCTTTGCACTGAGTCCGGCATACGCATTGATCCCCGTCACATACGCCGTTGCCGTTCCGCGCTCCACATTGTTGACATACGATACAGTGTAATCCTGATTTTCTACCAGTGCGGTTCCCTTAGAAGTAACGGAAAGAGCCGGCGTAATTGCATTTCCTGTATAAAGCTGATCTGCAATCGGTGCGATCCGCATATTGACGGAGAATTCATTTGGATCACTCGTATACCAGTAATTTAAGTCACAATCATTAGATATCCCCGGAACCTTGCCGGAGCCATACTGCCACATATTATAAGCACCAGAATAACTGGTCACCGAAACATAATTGGCAAGCCAGATCGGATAGCGGTTACTGATATCTGTAGCATTTAGATGATAAGTCAGCATACTGGAGTTGGCATATACCATCGGCTGATAGCCATAAGAAGCGATCCGCTCACAAAATGCCAGACATACTGCGGTCGCCTGTTCCTTGGTCAATTTGGCATCATAAAGCCGCCCTTTCACATCTGCTGTCTCTGAATAATATTCATAATCCAGCACCAGCGGCAGGGAAATATTGTAGCTGCCAATCTTGGAATATAAAAGATCCGCCTCTGCCTGTGCTTCTTCCACTGTGATTGCCTGCGAATAAATATAGATTCCCACCTGTAATCCGGCAGATAGTGCCCCGGTAATATTTTCATCATAGCGTTTATCCGAATTTAACGTCCCCGCTTTTCCATATCCACGATACGCTGCACGAATGATTGCAAAATCCATGCCGGAATTTTTGACTGCATTCCAGTCTGTGATCACATTGTGTTCGGAAACATCTATTCCATTGATAACCTGCATTCCGGTGTAACGGTCATTGTGAGAATGAACTTTCCCATCATATGGATTTGCCGCAGCATCCTTCCATAATTTTCCCATTGTTGCACCCTCATAAAAGCTTGGCGGCACCTTTCCCTCTAACCGGTTGTTCCCCGGATCATCATTTTCAGCAAAGGAAACTGTGACTCCTGAAAGCATTGGAACCAGCAATGTCACAAAAAGCAACAGTGCCAACACCCTTTTCCCTATGTATTTCATATCTTCCTCCTTTTTGCATACCTTCTGCTCTTATCACGATAACACATTTATTTGAATTTCTTTTGAGAAAACAGCAAAGCCACACCGTTAATGTCTGTCTCTCTCAATCTTATCATCCCACATCTGAAATAGTTTTTTTATGCCATGATAAATGCCACGGATAACAGCAAATACAGCAAACATTGCCAGAAAACCTACCACACCAAACATAATATCACCAAAATCCATTGTTCCGGTATGCGTGATCCCCTGTCCGATCTCAATTGCAAAAGCAATCACTACGATCATCGTAAACACATAGATCCATGCGATCACCATGACATGTTCGTTCTTTGCCAGCCACTTAAACAGTGGATATACAAAAAAGATCATTCCAAGCCCCAATATTCCCATCACAAGAAAATGCAGCTCTTTATCAGAAAATGCAGCCTGATAGGCGTCATTCATTCCTAATATTTTTTCATGTATTACAGCGATGATCCCAACCAAACGATATAACAATTCCTTCATTTTCATCACTCCTTAAAAAAGACCTTTCGCACCATCCATCTGGAGCAAAAGGTCAAATTCATCTTTTCCAACTAACTACGATGCATGGAAAAACTGTCCATGTCATAGTTTTTCAGATTCTCCTCTACCTTTCGGTCATCTGCCTGATTGATCAGCGTATCTCTGGCACGTTTCGATGGATTGATGTCATTATGACGGCTTGGTCCACCCACACAGCCGCCGGTACAAGCCATACCTTCTACAAAGTCTTGTGGCAGTTTTCCAAGCTTCAAAAGCAGCAGTGCTTTCTTACATTCATCTGCACCATCGCACACACACACATCAAACACGGAAGTATCTGCTCCCTTTTCCTGCATTGCTTCTAATACAGCTTTGGTCACACCACCGCCATTGCCAAAACGCTTACCAAACACACTTGCCTGCTGGCTATCGTTCTCTTCCGGCTCCAGCTCCACGTCCTTTGCCCGCATCATGGCACGGATCTCTCCATAAGTCAATGCGTAATCCGCATTTCCTTCGACCTCTTTATCCAAAGTCTCTGCCTTCTTTGCAATACAAGGGCCGATAAATACGGTCACTGCATCCGGATCTTTTGCTTTGATCATACGGGATACCGCACACATTGGAGAGATCGTCGTGGAAATATTGTCGATCAGCATTGGATAATGCTTTTTGATCATCTGTACAAATGCAGGGCAGCAGGAGGTTGTCATCTTTTTTCCTTCCGCATGTGCCTCCAACCATTCTTCCGCCTCCGCATCAGCGGTCATATCTGCCCCGGCACCAACTTCGACCATATCTTCAAATCCGATCTTCTTCAATGCCGTCCGCCAGCTTGACATCGTAATATCAGAACCAAACTGACCTTCGGTAGCAGGGGCCAGCAATGCATATACCTTCTTACCTGCCAATATGTCGCGGATAATATCAATAACGAAGGTTTTGGAAGAAATCGCACCAAATGGACAACTATGAATACATTTTCCACACTGGATACATTTGGATTCATCAATCGTACAGATTGCATTTTCATCCATAGAGATCGCATCAACCGGACAATTTCGCTTACATGGACGGATCAGATCAGCAATTGCATTATATGGGCAGGCTGCCGCACATTTTCCACACTCCCGGCACTTACTTGGATCAATATAAGCTCTGCTTCTGCCAATACTGATCGCACCAAAATTACAGGATGACTGACAGGCCTTTCCCATACATTTCTGACAGTTATCTGTCACAACATAACGGGAGATCGGGCAGCCCTCGCACGCCGCCTTGATGACCTGCACAACAAGACCATTGTCTTCCATTCCTGCATTTTTGTTCTCAACCAGACGGGTACGCTCTCTGACTACCTCCCGCTCCTTATAGATACAACAGCGGTACATTGGCTGTGGACCCGGGATCAACATATACGGAAGCTGATCCTTCTTCTCGTCAAATTCACCCGCATACGCCATCTTCGCCGCTTCACAGATCAATTTATGTTTTATCTTAATTATGGTGGCATCATTCGTTACCATACATTCTCCTCCTGCAGCTTCTTCCCTGAATCATATTACCAATCTTTTTTTCGTTCAATGCCAAATTTCTTATTATATCCATCGATACACTGGTCAATGATCTCGATCGCCTCCACCGGACCACCAAACTCCTTGACCGCTGTTTCCTTATCCTCCAGATCCTTGTACACATCAAAAAAATGACGGATCTCTTCAAAAACATGTTTTGGCAACTGAGCAATATCAGTATAACAATTATACGTTGGGTCATTATATGGAATGGCAATGATCTTTTCATCACGAGATCCATTGTCCATCATATACATGACTCCGATCGGATAACAGCGCACCAATGACAGCGGATTAATGTCTTCCGAACAGAGTACCAGTACATCAAGCGGATCCTTATCATCGCCGTAAGTACGTGGAATAAATCCGTAATTGGCCGGATAGTGTGTCGAGGTATATAATATACGATCTAAAATGATCAAACCTGTTTCTTTGTCTAATTCATATTTCTTTTTGCTTCCCTTGCTGATCTCAATACACGCAACAAAATCACTTGGACGGATCCGATCCGGGTTGATATCATGCCAAATATTATTCATGGTCATTCCTCCCTAACTTTTATATTATAACATATTCCAAAGCATTTCCACCAGCAGATATTACTAATTTTTCTTAAAGTCTACCAGTTCCAGACCTTCATTATTTTCCAGCACCATATTGATGATCCACTCGTTGTTAAATAAAAGCAGCGGATTGCCCTTCATATCTTTCACCTTTTTCACATCATTCAGTCGTTTCAGGGAATTTAAGTCTGTCGTTGGATCTTTCACCCAGCGGATAAAGCCGTAGGAAAGAGGTTCCAGACGCACCTCACAGCCATACTCATTTTCCAGACGATATTTTAATACATCAAACTGCAATGTACCAACTACACCTGCTATGATCTCTGACATGCCAAGCTGATAATCCTGGAACAACTGGATCGCACCCTCCTGCGCGATCTGTGTTACCCCTTTCATAAACTGCTTGCGCTTCATGGAATTTAACTGTACCAAGCGGCAGAAATGCTCCGGTGCAAAAGTCGGGATTCCTTCATATTCATATTTCTTTCCCGGTGTACAAATCGTATCTCCAATGGAAAACAGCTCCGGATCAAAAACACCGATCACATCCCCCGCATAGGCTTCGTCTACCACCTTACGATCCTGCGCCATCAGCTGCTGTGGCTGGGAAAGCTTCAATTTTCTTCCACTCTGCACATGATACACTTCTTTTCCGGCTTCAAACTTTCCGGAACAGATACGCATAAATGCAATACGATCACGATGTGCTTTATTCATGTTGGCCTGGATCTTAAAAACAAAAGCAGAGAATGGTTCTTCCATCGGATCGATCATGCCCTCATTGCTCATTCTCGGAAGTGGGGAGCTAGTCATTTTCAAAAAGTATTTCAAGAATGCCTCGACACCAAATGTCGTCAAGGCAGATCCGAAAAATACCGGAGACAATTCTCCCTTGCTGACTTTTTCCATATCAAGTGCTTCACTTGCCCCATCCAGAAGCTCTACCTCTTCCGTCAACTGCTCATAAAGATCCGATCCCACCTGCTCCATCAGTTCTGGATCATTTACATCATAATCTGTTTCTTTTGCGGATTTGGCTCCACCGGTCGATACCGACTGGAACATGGAAACCTGTTTACTTTCTCTGTCATAAATACCTTTAAAACGTTTACCGGAACCAATCGGCCAGTTGATCGGACAAGTCTGGATCCCGAGTACAGTTTCAATATCATCCAACAGTTCAAAGGAGTCCTTTGCCTCCCGATCCATTTTGTTGATAAACGTAAAGATCGGAATATGACGCATTGTACAAACCTTGAACAGCTTGATCGTCTGTGCCTCCACACCTTTGGAAGCATCGATCACCATGACGGCGGAATCTGCTGCCATCAACGTACGGTACGTATCCTCTGAGAAGTCCTGATGTCCCGGTGTATCCAGAATGTTGATGCAGTAATCATCATAATTAAACTGCAACACAGAGGACGTAACAGAAATACCTCTCTCCTTTTCAATGTCCATCCAGTCTGACACAGCATATTTGGAATTGGCTTTCCCTTTTACCGAACCTGCCGTATTGATTGCTCCTCCATAAAGCAGGAATTTCTCAGTAAGCGTTGTTTTTCCGGCATCCGGATGCGAGATAATAGCAAATGTTCTTCTGCGTTCAATTTCCTTTTTCCACTCTGACATAATACTTCTTAGTCCTTTCTATTTTGTTTCTTGTTTTTCTTTTTTGATTTCCTGATATTCTCTCGTTACAATATACATTTCCTCCCAACTGGTCGGCTTGTACTTTGGATATGCCTGTTTGATGTCACGACATGCATAAATACTTTCATAGTAACGATAAATAAATGACAGCCAGCGTTTCTGACGCACGGATCCTTCGATGTCACTCTCCGGCATCAGTCCCATGCTCGCCCACTTTGCTCCCTCTTCTTTCAAAGAGGCAAATGCTTCGTGCATGATCAGCTCCATCAGATTTTTGATCTGCCCTTCCCGTTTCCGGCCGATCTCACAGGAATAGCCATTCTGTGAGCGCACCGGACAGAAGCCGATCAAACCTACTAATTCCTCTTTTTCATTGCAGGCATAATAATACCGCCGCTGCTTTTCATTTTCAAAGGATAATGCCTGTGGCAGAAAAGCATCTCTCTGCCGCCGCTTGTAAATGGTAAAATTCTCTCCATTCCGGCTGTCCAGCCAATCATCATTTAAGGCAGACATCTGATATTCCAATTCCGGATCACGATGCTCATAATACCGGTATTCCTGAATGACAACGCCATATTTTTTCCGGATCTGTTCCCGTTGTCTGTTCTTTTGTGCATCTGTACGCAATTTATAGTTCTCTAAAGTAAACCTTGGCTCTGCACCGCAATGAATCCGTTCTACTCCATACGGCATAAGCAGTTCAGCCTGCTCCTTGCTGACATTTACAAATGTCATACTGATCTTTTTCCGATAACAAAAATCCTCAAATTCCGCAAACAGAGATGCCACATTGGAATCCTTACAAATCGGACCACCACTGATCACAGCTTCTTTTCCTATGATGCGATATGGGATATAGCCCTCTCTGGCAGTTCCTTCAAAGATATGACCGCCCGGATCAAGAGCCATGTAAGAAGCAAAATTCTTTGCGTAATCTGCTACACAGGAAGCAAGCCCCTGACGGATCTCCGGTTCCGGCTCCGGCTCGGATTCCACAGTTTGCTCTTGTGCTTCTGGTTCCGCTTCCGTTGTTTCTTCTGGTTTTGACTCAGCAGTCACTTCCAGCTCAACTTCTTCTATCTGTTCTTCCGGTTCGGTAGCTTCTTCTGCAATATCTTCTTGTGACTCAGATACTTCCGGTTCTTCCTCTACCAGCTCACTTTCCGTAGATTCGTCTTTTTCCTCTACCGATTCGTTTTCAGTGGATTCTTCTATTTCTTCTGGTTCGTCGTTTTCGCTTTCTACTTCCGCTGATTCACTCTCAACAGTTTCCTCTTCTACTTCCGTCTCTGGCTGCTCGGTCTCTGTACTTTCTGTTTCTTCTGCTGCTTCCGGCTCGGACTTCTCTGTTGTTTCTTCCGGTTCGGCAGCTTCTACAACCGTTTCTTGTGACTCAGTTACTTCTGGTTCCGTTTCCGCTGTTTCTTCTGGTTTGGACTCAGCAGTCACTTCCAACTCAACTTCTTCTATCTGTTCTTCCGGTTCGGTAGCTTCTTCTGCAATATCTTTTTGTGTCTCGGATACTTCCGCTGATTCACTTTCAACAGTTTCCTCTTGTGCTTCCGCCTCTGGCTGCTCGTCCTCTGTACTTTCTGTTTCTGCTTCCGCTTCTGTCTCCTCACCGGCTGCCGTCAACGCTTCCTCTTCTTTCCGTTTCTTACTCCAACCGGTTAATAAGGAAACAACCGTTACCACAGCAAAGCCCACCAATTCAAAAAATTCAGACTTGCCGGACGGACATACAAAATAAAGATATCCGCAGGTCAAAAGCGCTGCAAACAGCACACCCCATAAAAATACGATCATGTACACTGTAATCTGCCCCTCCAGCATTGGCACTGCATTTATACCATGCTCTGAAACATAACGTCCTCCCGGTCCCATCATTCCGATTACACGAAGCAGACATTTCGCACAGGTCACCCGATGGCCCATCTGTTCATACAACAAATGCAGCGTCAGCGCAGCATTGCCCCACTGAGTAAGCAAAAACAAACATGTACCAACGATCGTTCCCATGGAGAAACGATAATACGGCACGGCATCAAATACCTTCTGTTTTATCAGCAACAGGAGCAGTGCACCCATTCCGCATAGGATCACAGCCCACTGGCTTTTTGTTGCCGGGAAGCCACCATTTGCACCTAAAAGCACCACTACAGTGAGCAATACTTCTATCACAAGCACCGTATGATGCGCCCACTGTTGAAATGTCATTAAAAATGGAAGCAGTAACAATAATAAGACCGCCATCAGACGAAGCAATAAAAAGCTTGTCCCGGACACCCGGTAAAAGCTATCATCCATACCGATCACTTTATGCATGGAAACAAAGATCAGCAGCACTGCCTGCACACACACAAGAAAGACTGCTATGGCACTTACACCATCACCAGTCTTACGTTGCTGTTCTTTCTTCGGTTGTTGAAACACATGCTGCCGCGCCTTTTCGCTCTGGCTCATTGTGGCGGGATCATTGCCCCGTTGTAAGAACTGATTCATCTTACTGCTTCCTCACTCCTGCTATTTTACCAAAAACTATGATTTTCTGATCTTGCTGCTTCATCGGAAAAAATCCTCTTTCTGATCTTTAACATGTCTTCATCGGTTTTGGAGATCACGTCTGCACAACGACGCAGCTCATTCTCTATTTCCTGTGCATCTTTCACATTTTTTTTATAACGAAGATGATGGTCAAGACTTGCCCAGAAATCCATGGCGATCGTCCGGATCTGTACCTCCACCCGCATCGGTCTTGTCACGTCAGCAAAAAACACCGGAACCTCCAAAATTAAATGCAGGCTGCGATATCCATTTGGTTTGGGATGCTCAATGTAATCTTTCATTTTTACAAGCCGGACATCATCCTGACGGATCAACATTCCGGCAATCGTATAAATATCATCAATAAAAGAACAGATCACACGAATACCAGCTACGTCGTTTAGATTATTTGGAATGGAATCCGAACAGATCGGCAGATTTTTATTTTTTAATTTTTTTGCAATACTCTCTGGTGATTTGATCCGGGCATTGATGTGCTCGATCGGATTTCGTTCATAACGCGCACCAAGATCGTCATTTAACACTTCCAGCTTTGTTCTGATCTCACGTATCGCACAATTATACATCATCATCAGCTGATCGAATTTCTGCATGTATTTTACATTTCCCTGCTGCTTTGGATCAAGCAGAGACGCAAGAAAATATTCATTCTGATCCTCGTCCCGCATCTTGCTGACCGGGAGTAATTCCTTTTTATTTTCGTTTTCCATTTTTACTCACTTCTTTGTTATAGTAAATCAAACTGTTCAAATCCGGCATAAATTCCATCGTCAGCAACATCTTTCGTCACTGCATCTGCCACTTCCTTAAGTTCCTCCACAGCATTTCCCATGGCAACTCCAATGTGTGCCGTTTGAATCATTTCCATATCATTGATCCCGTCCCCAAATGCGATCGTATCAAAAAGATCTCTTCCTGTTAAGGATAAAAATGTCAGAATTCCTTTTGCCTTTGTCATACCAAGTTCTGACACCTCACCACTGCTCGTTTCCGACATGATAATAGAATTTGGTACAATATGATAATGTGCTCCCAAATCCTGCTGCAACACATCAAATCGATATGGGGCATCAAAATACAACACTTTATTAACACCGGACAATCCACGACAAGTATCAATTATCACCATTTTCCCTAGAAAATCAGGTGCAAGCTTCGGATTCAATTTCAACCTTTCATCAATGATCGCCTGCACATATTTCATGCCTGCCTCATTTCCGTAGATTGCTTCATTTGTTTCCGCAACATAAGAAATATTTCGTTCCTCCAGATAGGAAAATAGTCTGTCACAGCTTTCCTGTTCCATCGGACGATGATACAGTGTTTTGCCCTGATATAAAATATACGCACCTGCAGAACCGATCATCCCATCCAGATCAAGCTCCCATATCTCATCCGGAATCTCTCCTTTGGACCGTCCGGTACAAAGCAGTATTGTATGTCCTTTTTGTTTTGCTTTTTTTATTGCCTGTCTGGTACTATCCGGGATATGTCCCTTCTGATCATAAATCGTACCATCAATGTCAAGCAGTATTATCTTTTGTTTCATCTGTGTATTGCTCCTTTCAACTTAAGGAAGAATATGACCGGCTGCCATATAAAGAGCATACCATTCTTCTCTTTTCAGTTTCAATCTGGAAGCCGCTATGATCTCATCCAGCCGATCCTCTTTCGTTGTGCCGGCTACCAACTGCATATTGGCCGGATGACGGAAGATCCACGCTGCCGCAATTGCTGTCTTCGACGTATCATAACGTTTTGCCAGTGCTGCCATTACTTCATTCAATGCTTCAAATTTCGGATTATCAATAAAACAGCCTTCAATCTGTCCATACTGGAACGGGCTCCATGCCTGTACCGTGATATTGTGTACACGACAGTAATCCAGTACATAACCATCCCGGTTAATAGCCCCCTCCGAAGTCATATTGTTTTCCAGTCCAGCTGCGATCATATTGGAATGTGGGAGACTTAACTGCAGCTGATTGATCGAAATCGGCTGTCTCACATAGCGAAGCAACAGCTCTAACTGCATCGGATTCATATTAGACACGCCAAATTTTGCTACTTTTCCCTGTTTCACAAGATAATCCATTGTATATGCGATTTCTTCCGGATCCATCAGTGCATCTGGCCGATGCAGGATCAGATAATCCAGATATTCCGTATGAAGCCGCTTCAAGCTGGCATCTACCGAAGCCACAATGTGTTCTCTGGACAGATCATACATTTTTCCCGGAACGATCCCGCATTTGCTCTGTATCACAAGCTGTTCCCTGAGCGATGCATGCTGCTTTAAAACCTCACCAAATAACGCTTCACATGCTCCTGCATCATAAATATCTGCATGGTCAAAATAATTCGCTCCACGCTCTACCGCGTGCATCACATAATGTTCTGCCTCCTCTTTGTTCAAGCTGGAAAAACGCATCATTCCAACCACAACTGCCGGATCCTTCTCCATGTTTTTTCCAATTCGGATCATCTTCATAACCAACACCTCCTATGCTGTCGCCATCTTTTTGTTGTGTAATTATTTTCCCGCTGCCTCTGAAGTAGTCTGAGTCGTAGCTGCATCCGAGCCCTGCCCGGTAGAATTGTAAGTCTGATATACAATAGACCACTTATCATCCACCTTTACAACAGCAAACAACAGCGGCATTGTATTAGACTCTCCGTTTCCGGAAAGTGTCATATCAGCAGCCACCCAGTAACCACTTGTAAAATCCAGCGTTACACTATATGTGCTTTCCAGATCTGATTTCAGAGCAGAAATATCACTGGAAGAAATTTTGGCTATCTCTCCCATTTTATAACTTGCTTTCCAGTCCTTCCCAAGTGACTCGGAGAAACTGCTTTCAATGTTTTCCCATATTTTGTCTGCTGTTGAGTCTTTTAACAGTGCATCCTGCATAAACTGTGGATAGGTTTTTAAGATCTTGTTAACATCCTTTTCTTCATATCCCTTCATATACTGCTCTACCACTTTGGCAAAGGCTTCCTTTCCGGCTGTCTGATTTCCACCAAAATAAAGTGCGACCACAACACCGGCGATCACGAGCATACCAACAATCACAACAATAGCGATCACCATAGGAAGCTTGCTTTTCGGAATCTCATCCTCCTCTTTCTCTTCCTGATTGGCAAGATCTGCTTGCTTCGCTTCCCCTGCTTCCTTTGCTGCCTTTAATGCAGCCTCTAAATCTTCTTTGGATGCTTCAACCTCTTCTTCCAGTTTCTCTGCTGTCTCCATAGGGATCTCTTTATCCTCCTCTTCCGCACAAAACGGGCAGGCCTTCAACGAATCCTCATACTCTTTTCCACATTTTTCACAAACCATAATGTTCTCCTTTATTTTCTCTTTTTATGCAGTCGTTTCTCTTTTCCTGCACATACATAAATATTATAGCACAGGAGCATCATAATCGAAAGATGTTGGTGAAGCATTTCTTGAGATTTTCACAAAAATATGATATGGTTAGGATGATTTTGATGAGTAACATATTTTAAAGGAGATATTATCATATGAAAGCAACACCATTAAAAGGAACCCGTGACTATCTGCCAAAGGAAGCACAACTGCGGGATTATCTGCAAAACATCATTTTAGAAACATACCGGGATGCCGGATTTATGCGCATCACCACTCCGATCATCGAGGATGCCCAAAACCTTGATAAGAGTGATGGCGGAGAGAATCTAAATCTGATCTTTAAGATCTTAAAACGTGGAGACAAGCTGACAAAAGCATTATCCTCCGATCCTGATGAAAAATCACTCTGTGATATGGGACTGCGCTATGATCTGACCCTTCCCCTCTCCCGTTACTATGCCAATAACCGCAACGAACTGATGGCACCATTTAAGGTGATACAGATGGACCGTGTTTACCGTGCGGAGCGTCCACAAAAAGGAAGACTTCGTGAATTTATGCAGTGCGATATCGACATTATCGGAAATGCCAGTACAGATGCCGAGGTTGAACTGATCCTAACTACAACCAAAGCATTAAAGCGCATTGGTATTGACCAGTTTACGGTAAAGATCAATGATCGACGTATTTTAAAAAGCATCTTTTCTTATGCAGGATTTGCAGAAGAAGACAACGAAAAGCTTGCCATTATTTTTGACAAGTTAGATAAGATCGGACTTGAAGGTGTCAAAAAGGAAATGCAGGATGCTGCCTTTGATCCGGAAGCGATCAGCCGTTTCCTCTCCCTCTTTGAAAGCGGAAGCTTAACGATCGATACGATCGCCTCTGTATGTGATGCTTCCTACGTCAATGACGTCAAGCATATCATGGATACGGTAAAAGCTGCTTCTGACAATGCTTTTGATATTGTGTTTACTCCATCCTTAGTCCGCGGTCAGGGATATTATACCGGAACCATCTTCGAGGTAGAGGCAGAAGGTTATTCCGGAGCCTGTGCCGGAGGTGGACGCTATGATAATCTGATCGGTAAATTCTTGAATGAGGATATTCCGGCCGTTGGATTCTCCATCGGTTTTGAGCGTATTTTTGGAATCTTAATGGAAAAGGAATATACCATTCCGGGACAAAAAAAACGCATTGCTCTTTTTTATAACGAAGAAGACTATATTAATGCATTAAAAGAAGCGGAAACACTTCGCCAAAACTATATGGTTTCTGTTTTCAACCGCCCGAAAAAGCTCGGCAAGTTTTTAGGAAAACTAGAAGCACATGAATTTGACGGATATAGAGTATTTGGAGAAGAAGACGGTATCAAAATGTTTGACCGCTAATACACACAGATCCAACTTATCTTGACCTTTTCTTATGTTAGTGCTACTATAATAAATGGAAAATTTTAATCATAATTAAATGAGGTGAAAAAAATGAGTAAGACATTTGACGATTTATTATCAAAGGTTGCTTCCTGCAGTCTGAAAAAGCTTTCTGTTGCCAATGCCGCAGATGATGCTGTAATTGATGCCGTACGCGCTGCCAAAGACAGAAACATCGCTGATGCGATCTTAGTTGGAAATGAAACAGAGATCAAAAAGATTGCTGCTGATAAAGGCATTGATATCAGTGATTTCGAGATCATCCACGAAGAAGATCCGATTGCTGCTGCAAGAACTGCTGTGAAGCTTGTTCATGACGGCAAAGCTGACATGTACATGAAGGGACTGATCGATACTAAGTCTTTCTTAAAGAGTGTATTGGACAAGGAAGTTGGTCTTCGTACAGACAAGACCTTATCTCATGTATGTGTATTTGAGATTGAAGGCTGCGACCGTCTGTTATTCTTAACCGATGTTGCATTTGTTCCTTATCCTGATCTGGAAACAAAGGTACATATCATCGAGAATACCGTAGAGATTGCGCGCGCTTGTGGTATTGAGTGCCCAAAGGTTGCTCCGATCGCTGCTGTTGAGGTAGTAAATCCAAAAATGCCTGTTACTGTAGAGGCTGAGCAGTTAACAAAGATGTGTGAAGAAGGAAAGATCAAAAACTGTATCGTAGACGGTCCTCTCTCATTCGACCTTGCCTATGACAAGGAAGCTGCAAAACACAAAGGTGCAGAAGGTCGTAAGATCGTTGGTGATGCAGATATTCTTCTGTTCCCGGATATCCATGCAGGAAACATCACATATAAAGTACTGGTACACTGTTCTTCTGTGAAAAACGGTAACATTTTAACCGGAACAAAAAAACCAGTTATCTTAACTTCCCGCTCCGACGACTTTGAGACAAAGGTAAATTCCATTGCCCTTGCCGCTGTTGTTGCAGAGGAATTAAAATAATCAATTTTTACACAAAAAGAATGGAGATGGTAGTATGAGCAGTGAACTGCGCGTTAGAGATTCTTTCAGATTATGGTTATCGGAAGAACTTCGTATTCTTTCATTCCAGTGTCTAAAGCATTTCAAACAATTGATCTTTTCCAGCGAAGACAATCTTTTTAAGTATGTCTACCAGCAAGTGGAAAAAGGTTACAAAGTTCGTTAAAAAGCATAAAAAAAATGACTGCTATCTGGCAGTCATTTTTTTATGCTTTTTAACTTCTACGCTTCCTTCTCCTCTTCTTGTGGAAAAGCAAGTTTTTCAAACTCATCCAGCGGCAGCGGCTTGGAAAAATAAAATCCCTGTGCAACCGTACAGCCCTTTTCATGTAAGAAATCAGCCTGTTCCTTTGTCTCCACACCTTCTGCTACGGTATCTAAGCCAAGCTCGTCAGACATGGAAATAATATGTGCAACAATTGCTTTTCCGCGATTACTCTCCAAAAACTCAGACAAAAACGCCCGATCGATCTTTAACACATCAAACCGCGTATTTTTCAGCATGTTAAGGGAGGAATACCCGGAACCAAAATCATCCATCAACATCGTAAATCCTGCTTTTTTGAAGGATTCAATATACTCGGCAACCTCTTCATTCTCCGTCGTCTCTGTAATCTCCAACTGAAGCAGATGGATTGGAATATGATATTTCTCCACAAGATTTGAAATATAAGCTACCGTATCCACCTTCTGCAGATACGTACGGGAAATATTGATGGAGATCGGAATTGGATTTTTGCCTTCTTTGATCCATCTTGCCAGCGTCATGCAGGCATATTCCCAGATATATTCATCCACTTTCAAAATAAAACCATTCTGCTCAAACAACGGGATAAAATCATTTGGCGGTATCAATCCCTTTACCGGATGCAGCCAGCGTACCAGTGCCTCTGCTCCGATGATCACAGGATGGGAAGAAAAATCATACTTCGGCTGTAAATACATCACAAACTCTCCATTAGCCAGTGCTTCCTCTTCAACCTGCTCGATCGCATCTACTGTCTTGATCGTAGATTTTAAATCATCATCATAAAATGCAATGTTTTCTAATACATTTCCTTTGATGGAAAGTCTCGCAATTCCTGCTTCATCACAATAAGAACGCGCCGACATATACCGGTCATCACTGATACTGACACCATAAGTAAGTTTATATCGGATCTGCTTGTATCGACAGATCTTTTCATCAATACTATGAATAAAATCTACAACTTCCTCTCTGGCAGAATATGGCATAACCACCAAAAATTGGTCAGAAGCATAGCGGATATGCAGCTGATCATCATTACATAATAAATCCAAGGTATTAGAAATATAGGAAAGAACCTCATCTCCCACTTCAATACCGTAGGTATCATTGATCAGTTTAAATTTATTTACGTCAAACTGTATATAAGCAAAACGCTGTTCCTCCGGATAACGCTCCATAAACATCCCTACCCGTTTAAAGAAAAAACTAGGGTTCTTATCCGAAGTAAACTGCACTAAGATGCTGTTGTTCACTTTCTCCTGCTCTGTCAACGGACGAAACTTTCCAGCTATTTCGCTGATCTTTCCTTCTTTATCCAGTTTAAAGAAACATACTACACGCACAGTCTCCATCTCAGATTGTGCTGTCTGCATCCGAAAACTGATGGACATCTCTTCCATATGGATCGATTCCTTCATTCCCTGTTTGATTCGCTGATAAAATGTCTCGAAGCGGTAGTAATCATCCGGATGTATCACATCCGTTGCCAACATCAGAGGAAACAACCGGGTATCCTGCCCTTGCAGCTGTGCCGGAAGCACCTGATTAGCTTCAATATACCAGGTATCCGTCTCCTGATTATAATAAAAATATACTGTATCCCGGTGAATTCTACACATCTCCCGGAGATTTTTCTGGCACGCTTCATATGTCAGCTCTTCCATGGTGTCCCTCCTTCCCTTCTTCACCATATTTTTGAAATTCTATTTATATTGTGAAATGTTCACAAATCTATTTCATTTACAGTTTTTTTCCAAAAACCATGTACTATTATACTAAATATCCCAGGAAAAAGAAAGCGAAAAAATACAGTTTCACCAAATAATTTTCTTCTTAAAAACGAAAATCTCTTTTTCCTTCCCGGATCTCTGACAAATATTCTTTGGCACGTTCCTTTACCTTTGGATTGGTAACCTTTTCAATCTCCTTCCGGATCAGAGCATCTCCCACTGCTTTGGTTTCCGGCAAAGCATAGTCTTCCAAATATTCTTTTAGTGTCATCAGAGCATTCGGATGACAACAGTTAATGATCTGCTTACTCTTTAACAGACTCATAAAACGATCACCGGTGCGCCCTTCCCGGTAGCAGGCTGTACAAAAGCTTGGGATCATCCCCATCTGCATCAGCCAACGCACCACCTCATCTAACGTACGATTGTCTGATACATCAAACTGGGCAGAATTATCTTCTTCTCTCTCTTCTTCATAATAACCACCCACAGAAGTACGGGAGCCACCACTGATCTGTGATATACCAAGATGCAGCACTTTTTCCCTGCTTGACTGGCTCTCTCTTGTGGATACGATCATACCGGTATATGGAACAGCAATACGCAGACATGCCACGATCTTTGCAAAAGTTTCATCCGAGATTCCATTGTCAAATACATCCGGATCAATATCATCGGCACGACGCACCCGCGGAACACTGATCGTATGTGGTCCCACTCCTTCATATGCCTCTAAATGCTCCGCATGCATGATGATCCCGGTAAAATCATACCGATAGTTATTCAGGCCAAACAACACCCCCAGTCCTACATCGTCAATTCCCGCTTCCATGGCCCGATCCATAGCTTCAGTGTGATAGGCATAATCATGCTTCGGCCCGGTTGGATGCAGTGCTTCATACGACTTTTTATGATAGGTTTCCTGAAATAAAATATAAGTTCCGATCCCGGCATATTTGAGTTTTTTATAGTTTTCTTTTGTAGTTGCTGCAATATTGACATTCACACGTCGGATTGCTCCATTTTTATGCTTGATCGAATAGATCGTCTGAATACTTTCTAAAATATATTCGATCGGATTATTGACCGGATCTTCTCCTGCTTCGATCGCCAGGCGTTTGTGTCCCATATCCTGTAATGCCGTTACCTCCCGGACAATATCCTCCTGTGAAAGCTTCACACGCCGGATATGCTTGTTTTTCACATGATACGGGCAATATTCGCATCCATTTACGCAATAATTTGACAGATAAAGCGGAGCAAACATTACAATACGATTGCCGTAAAATTCTTCTTTGATCTCCTGTGCCAGTGCATAAATCTCCTCGTTTTTATCAGGAAGTTCACAGTCTAATAAAACCAGTGCTTCTTTATGCGTGATTCCCTTCATTTCTTTGGCTTTTGTAAGGATCTGATCGATCAGTTCCCGATTTTTTTTATTTTCTTGTGCATAAGACAGACACGATTTAATCTCTTCATCCGAAATAAACTCCTCTGCCTTTGGTGACATCACGTTATACATGTTTTTCCTCCATTCATTTCTACCCGGTCCTGCAAAGAAAACAGGGGTGCTATACGGTGCACCCCTTCCTCTTTTTTTATTATACAACTTTTTAGTAAAAATGAACATGTTGGGATTGAAAAAGTTTTACAAGAAACAGTTTTAAGAAGCCTCCTCAAACTGGCTGTTATAAAGATCTGCATAAAATCCTTTTTGTGCCAGCAATTCTTCATGTGTTCCCTGTTCGATGATATCACCATCCTTCATTACAAAGATCAGATCTGCATCTTTGATCGTGGAAAGGCGGTGTGCGATCACAAAGCTTGTTCTTCCTTTCATCAGGTTATCCATTGCCTTCTGGATCCGCACCTCGGTTCTTGTGTCTACAGAAGAGGTTGCCTCATCCAGGATCAGGATCGGATTATCTGCTAAAATGGCTCTTGCAATCGTCAAAAGCTGCTTTTGCCCCTGCGATACATTGGATGCGTCCTCATTTAATTCCATATCGTAGCCACCCGGCAGTGTCATAATAAAACGATGTGCATGTGCCGCCTTTGCCGCAGCGATCACTTCCTCATCCGTAGCATCCAAACGGCCATAGCGGATATTTTCCATGATCGTACCTTTAAAAAGCCAGGTATCCTGTAACACCATACCAAATGCATCCCGAAGCTTTCTGCGGTCAAAATCTCTGATATCGTGTCCGTCCACCTTGATCGCACCACTGTTTACATCGTAAAAGCGCATCAGCAGCTTTACCATTGTTGTCTTTCCGGCTCCTGTCGGTCCTACGATCGCTATTTTTTGTCCCGGTTTTACCTCAGCACTAAAATCCTTGATGATCGTCTGATCCTCTTTATAACCAAATTTTACATGATCAAACGAAACATATCCCTGTACCTGTTCCAACGTAACCGGATGCTCCACGGTCTGCTGTTCTTCCTCTTCTTCCAAAAATTCAAATACACGCTCGGAAGCAGCCGCCATTGACTGTACCTGATTGATCACCTGTGCGATCTGCTGTACCGGCTGGGTAAACTGTTTCACATACTGGATAAATGCCTGGATATTACCGATCGTGATACGCCCGTGGATCGCCATGATACCACCAGTGATCGCAACACCTACATATCCCAAATTGCCGACAAACATCATGATCGGCTGCATCAGTCCAGATAAAAACTGGGATTTCCATGCAGACCGGTAAAGCACATCATTGGTTTCATCAAAACTCTTTAATGTCTCCTCTTCTTTGTTGAACACTTTGATCACGTTATGTCCGCCATACACCTCTTCTACCTGACCATTGATATGTCCCAGATATTCCTGCTGTGTTTTAAAATACTTCTGTGATTTTTTGATAACTAATCCCATCAAAGCCGCAGAAACCGGAAGGATCACCAATGCGATCAGCGTCATCAACGGAGAGATCGTCATCATCATGACAAACACACCGACAATTGTAAACACACTTGTAATGATCATCGTTACACTCTGATTTAATGACATACCAAGTGTATCAACATCGTTGGTAATGCGTGATAATACTTCACCATAGGTACGACTCTCAAAATATTTCATCGGCATACGATTGATCTTCTCGGAAATATCTTTTCTCATCCGATAACACATTTTCTGTGAGATTCCCGTCATCAGCCAACCCTGTACAAAGGTAAATGCAGCACTTCCCAAATAAAGCAGCAGTGTAAACAATAAGATCTTCACAATATAGGAAAAATCAATTCCTCCCGTTTTGGCAATCTTATTCGTTAATCCTTCTACTAATGCTGTTGTTGCCTTTCCCATGACCTTCGGTCCTAAAACTGTAAGGATCGTGGAACCACCTGCAAGCAGCATGACCAATACAACAGTATATTTGTAACGTCCCATATAGGCAAGTAGTTTTCCGATGGAACCTTTAAAGTCTTTGGCTTTTTCCACCGGCATACCAGGTCCTCCCGGACGACCCATTCTCCGACGGGGCATCTGTTGTTTTTTCAGATCTTCACGTTTTTCCTGTTCGTCCATACTACTGCACCTCCTTTTTGTTTTCCGTAATCCCCAGTTCTTTTTCTGAAAGCTGGGAACGGGCTATCTGTTCATATACTTCACAAGTGCGGAGCAATTCTTCATGCGTACCCTTTCCTACGATCTCTCCCTCATCCAATACAAGGATCTGATCTGCATGCAGGATCGTACTGATACGCTGTGCCACAATGATCACCGTTTTATCCTTCACTTTAGAAGCCAGTTCTTTTCTCAGTTTGGCATCCGTTTTCATATCCAGTGCCGAGAAACTGTCATCGAATATGAAAATGTCCGGTTCTTTTGCGATCGCACGGGCAATCGCCAATCGCTGCTTTTGTCCTCCCGATACGTTGGATCCTCCCTGTGAAATTCTGCTTGAAAACTTGTTATCCTTACTGTCAATGAATTCCATTGCCTGTGCGATCTCAGCACTTTCACGGATCAATTCATCCGACGCATCCTTATTTCCAAAGCGCAGGTTACTTTCAATCGTACCGGAGAACAATACACCCTTTTGTGGCACAAAGCCGATCTCTTCACGCAGCTCTTTCATCGCTAAATTCCTGATATCCACGCCATCTAACAGGATCTTACCACCTGTCACATCATAAAGCCGTGGAATCAGATTTACGAGTGTGGATTTTCCACATCCGGTACTTCCGATGATCGCTGTGGTCTGTCCAGGCTTTGCCACAAAGGAAATATTCTTTAACACATCCTCTTTGGCATTCGGATAAGCAAATGACACATGATCAAATGTTACCGTACCTTCCTTCTTTTTAAGAGCTACCGGATGCTCTTTTTCCTGAACGGAAGCTTTCTTTTTTAAAACCTCATCAATACGTTCTGCTGCAACACCGGCTCTCGGAAGCATGATAGACATCATTGTTAACATTAAAAATGCCATTACGATCTGCATTGCATAAGTAATAAATGCAGTCATAGCACCAACCTCTAACAGACCATCATCAATCTTATGGGCAGCCACCCACACGATCAAAATATCAACGGCATACATGATCGTCATCATTCCCGGCATCATAAATGTCATCACACGGTTTGTGAAGAGCTGTGTTTTCATCAGTTTGTGGTTGGCTTCATCGAAACGTTCCTCTTCCTTTTTCTCTCTTCCAAATGCACGAATCACGGATAGTCCGGTTAAGATCTCACGGGATACCAGGTTTACCGCATCTACCAGTTTTTGCATGATCTTAAATTTTGGCATGGTCACCGACATCAAAAGCATCACAAATCCAATGATGACAAGAACAGCCAGAACGATCGTCCATCCCATTCCGGCGCCTGTTTCAAGCACCTTTATCACCCCACCAATTCCAATGATCGGTGCATATAATACCATACGAAGCAGCATGATACTCACCATCTGGATCTGCTGCACATCATTGGTGCTCCGGGTGATCAGTGATGCAGTAGAAAATTCGTCCATGTCCGCATTGGAAAAACCAACGACCTGATGGAAAATGTTATGTCTTAAATGCCTTCCAACTGACGCACCCACACGGGAAGCAAAAAAGCTGACCAGTATTGATACCAATCCCATTAACAAAGCAAGTGCAAGCATTTTCATGCCGCTTGAGAAGAGATAATCTTTCTGATTTTTCTCTGTATCTACCTTTGCCTCTTCTTCCCGTTCCAGTGCCCACTTTTTGCCCATGGACTGCAAGGTAGAAGAACCAATGGTATCCGACATCTTCTGAAATGTCTCTCTGGCAGACTGCATTGCGGAATCATCCATCATCCCCTGTGCCGCCATTGCTTCAAAAATGTCCCGCATATCTACACACTGGTTTTTGACTTTATTTCCATCCTCGTCCTCTACTTCTTTTTCAAAGGAAGTAATGGAAATGCCCATCATCTGACCAATGGCTTCTACATCCATATCCATAAAAGACTCTTTGGTGATCTTCGCCTGAGTCAACGCCTGCTGCACCTGCGCATTTCCCCAAAGCTGCTCTTTAAACTTGTTTACTTCCACCGCTTCCATCTGATAATTGATCAGGATCGGTGTAAGCAATTTATCGTCCCGTTTTTCAAGCTGTTCCTTTGACAAATGCTTTAACACATACGCCTTTCCTTTTTTTTGGTAACTGTCTGAAAACAGATCCTGCTCCTTTTCGGTCATAAAAAGCTGTGCTTTTTCATATTCCTTTGCAGTCATTTTTGACGGCAGTATATGTTCCTTTCCACTACTACTGATTCCAACATCAATGATATTTGCCGTAAACTGTGGAAGGGACAGATCACAAAATGCCTGTACGATCAGCAATGCAAATATCACAAGAATTGTTTTCCAATACGGAACTAAATTCTTAAAAATCTGTATCATGATTGATGTTCTCCTTTCTTTTTCTGTGTACGAAGTGCAATCTCTTCTTCAGCAGCTTCGTATAGTTCACCCAATACTTCACTGAGCTGATCTACTTTATCTTCTCCCACACGTGCTAAAACAGCTTTCCAGTATTCTTTCATCGTCTGTTCCACACGCCCCGCAGTTTTCCTTCCTTCTTCTGTCAGTTTTACATACGTACTACGTCGATCATTCGAAACTTCATACCGGCATACATATCCATCTTTTTCCAGATGATTAAGCGTACGAGACATAGAAGGAGAAGAAACCTGCATCATCCGCGCAAGCTCGGATACCTTCATTCCACCTGTTTCATCCTCGTGTTCCTCATAACAATGCAGTGCTCCCAATATATGAAAATCACTGATGGAAATACCTTCGATGATCGTATTGATCTTTAATTTTTGAAAACGCATAAACGCTTTCATGATCTTTCCATCCAAATCATCACCTCCAAATATTAACGGTGTTATTATTTAACATGGTTACTGTTTTAACAGATTGTAGAAAAAAAGTCAAGTAAAAAAAGACGAACAATCTGTGAACTTACAGATCATCCGTCTTTTCTATACTTCATTTACTATGTGCATGCTGTTATGCAAAGCAGCCTCTGCTAGGCATCCAGCTCATCCATAAATACTTTCATGGATTCCTTGTACTCTTCCTCAGAAGAATTATTAAATACAAATAACTCGTCTACTAACTCTTTGTTATAAAGATTGTCCGGAATCGTAAAGTCAATCTTAGAAATATACTCATCCCAGTGCTCTAACTTCCATGTATCACGATCAGAAGCACGATCGATCATACGTTGATGACAAGTCTCAGGAGATGTCTTTACCCATACGATCACTAACTCCGCCTGAAATTCATCATGTAATTTCTTACGAAGCATCTTCAGATAATCCGCATTGTGAATCTCTCTGGTAAATGGAGCATTCACTAATACATAATTCTCATAACGAAGTGCGTCATACGCCAGATCAAGGATAACATCATACTCCGGATTACGAATCCACTCCTCAAAAAAATCAGAGCTTCTGTTGTACTCCTCATGTGCAACCTCGAAGATGATTTTAGAAAGAGGAATCAAAGTATCCTTGTCCAGATAAACCATATGCTTTGCCGTCTCTGCAATCTTCTTTGAAATGAAAGTCTTACCACATGCTGGTGGAGACACAACTAAAATTAACTTTTTCATATTATTCAGCCTTCCTCTAACGTTTTTATCATAAAAAATATACCCCTTTATGATAATATTTTCCATAGAATCTGTCAATATTTTTTCAAAAAACTTCACATTCTTTTGGCCTATCTATCCAATAAAACGGAAAAATAACGCAGCACCTTTGGCTAGTTTCACATTTCCTATGCCATCTGTTTCAACAGGTTTGCCATTTCAATCGCACTAAGTGCCACATCGTATCCTTTATTTCCTGCTTTCGTTCCGGCACGTTCGATCGCCTGCTCGATCGTATCCGTCGTTAAAACACCGAACAGCGTTGGAACCCCACTCTCCATACCGACCATGGCAGTTCCTTTGCTGACCTCTGCACAAACATAATCATAGTGGCTCGTGGAACCTTTGATCACCGCACCAAGGCAAAGAACCGCATCATACTGACCGGAAAGAGCCATTTTCTTCGCCACGATCGGAATCTCAAATGCTCCCGGCACCCATGCCACGCTAATATCGTCTTCCTCCACACCGTGGCGTACCAGCGCATCCTGCGCCCCGGAAACCAGCTTCGATACAATAAACTCATTAAAGCGGGCAGCCACAATACCAATCTTCAATCCTGTTCCAATTACATTACCTTCTAATTTCTTCATGCTACATTCCTCCATTTAAAATTCATCTTCATTTTAATCTCATCTTATAAACTTTTCCTATTTCATTTTATCTTAGGCATCCCCTTTTCCCACTTTAGCAGAATCATAATCTTCTTACCAACCTACATGACATCCGATTCTCTCCATCCGGAATCAACTTGTCACCCGCGCTTTTTAAGTCTGATGCCCGGCTGGGTTCATGCAGTAATGCGTGTCTCTCCGTAATCGCCCCAGTGGGTTTCAGGTATTTTTCAGGCACATTTGCATGCGTCGGTGCTTATGCCCTGTATTTTAGGGCATTACGCACCGCTACGCAATGCAACGAAGCGAAAGCGTGCCAGAAAAATACCTGAAACCACAAAGGGGCGTCACCGTCCGAATACAGGGAAGCAGATGCTGAGGTTGGAAAAGGCTTATACATAATTTGTTAAGTGATCCATTTTGATCTGCTTGGTCTTTAAGTAAAATGCATCGTATTTCTGCGGTGCGATCTCGATCGGCACACGTTCTGTGATCGTAATTCCGTATCCGGAAAGCCCCGTGATCTTCTTTGGATTATTCGTCAAAAGCCGCAGCTTTGTTGCATGAAGATCCAGCAGGATCTGTGCTCCAATCCCATAATCCCTAAGATCCGGTGCAAAACCGAGTGCCACATTTGCCTCTACCGTATCCAGTCCGTCCTCCTGCAGCTCATAGGCTTTTAATTTATTGATCAGGCCGATGCCACGTCCCTCCTGCCGCATATAAAGAAGAATTCCTCTTCCTTCCTCTGCGATCTGACGCATCGCAGCATCCAGCTGTTCTCCACAGTCACACCGTTTAGAACCAAACACATCCCCAGTCAGACATTCGGAATGTACCCGGCACAATACCGGATTACCATCCGACACATCTCCCATCGTCAGCGCCACATGATGCTCTCCATTTAAATGGTTGATATATCCATGGATCTGGAATACCCCATACTTAGTTGGAAGCTTTGCACATGCTTCCTTTGATACAAAGCGTTCTTCTTTCAAACGGTAAGCGATCAGATCTGCGATCGTGATCACCGTAAGATTCCGTTCTCTGGCAAAGGAAAGCAGTTCCTTTGTCCGCATCATCGTTCCATCCTCCCGCATGATCTCGCAGCAAAGTCCGCATTCTGCCAGTCCCGCCAGCCGCATCAGATCCACGGTAGCCTCGGTATGTCCGGCACGTTTCAGCACACCACCTTCCCGTGCCTGCAGCGGAAACATATGTCCCGGGCGTCGGAAATCTTCCGGCTTTACACCCTCTTCCACACATTTTCGTGCCGTCAGTGCGCGCTCTACCGCAGAAATTCCGGTTGTGGTATCAACATGATCGATCGATACGGTAAATGCGGTCGAATGATTGTCCGTATTTTCCTCTACCATCTGTGGCAGTCCGAGGGATTCGCAAAGTGCCGCACTCATCGGCATACAGATCAATCCTTTCGCATCACTCGCCATAAGGTTCACATTTTCCGTGCTGGCAAATTGTGCCGCGCAGATCAGATCTCCTTCATTTTCCCGGTCGGGATCATCGATCACTAAGATCACCTTTCCCTGCCGCAAGTCCTCTAACGCCTGCTCGATCTGAGCAATCTGTTCTGTCATATTACTATCTCCTTTCCTTTTATAAAAAGCCATGCTCCGCTAAAAACGAAGTGGTTATGGTTTCTCTTTTTATCTCCGGCTTGTCCTGCCGGTAAGCAAGCATCTGCCATACATATTTTCCGATCATGTCACATTCCAGATTGACATAATCGCCTGCTTTTCTGTCCTGCAGCGTCGTCTGCGCCCGTGTATGTGGGATTGTAGAAACGGAAAAGGACTGTTTGGAAACATCCGCGATGGTAAGGCTGATTCCGTCAATTGCGATCGAGCCTTTCTTCACAAGAAAAGGAAGCATCTCGTCTGGCACACAAATGTCGTACCATATGGCATTGCCATCCTTTTTCAAAGCCTCTATACATCCTCTGCCATCAATGTGTCCACTGACCAGATGGCCACCAAATCTGCCATCCGCCGGCATTGCCCGCTCTAAATTCACCCGTGTTCCCTTCGTCAAATGAGACAATGTCGTCTTATCAAAAGTTTCATTCATTACATCAACGCTATAGTGGTCTGCCCCACACTGAGTTACGGTAAGACATACCCCATTTAAGGCAATGCTGTCTCCCGTTTTTGTATGTTCCAAAACCTTTTTGGCTTTGATCGTAAGTGTAGCTGCTTCTGCTCCTCTTTGTACCCCTATGATCTCGCCGACCTCTTCAACTAATCCGGTAAACATGTACACTCATCTCCTATCCTTCCGGTTATCAAAATGTCTTCTCCCACAGGAAAAAGCTCTGTCTGTGTCATCAAAATGGCATCTGCCATCTTCTTGATCCCTTCTCCCATCACCGGTCCTTTCGCCTGCTGCCCCATCACGAATTTCGGCGCAAGATAGGCATACACCCGGCTGACCAGTCCGGCACGAAGCATGGAAGCATTTAAGGTTCCGCCACCTTCCAGCAAAATGCCATTGATGCCTTCTTCCGAAAGCAGCTTCATCAACAAAGAAACATCCACTTGGCTTCCCTGCCCGGCGCAAAGAAGTTTTATTCCCGCTAAAGCCAGCTGTTCCTTTTTCTCTTTCTCTATCACTGCACCCTTTGCATAAGCAACATAGGTCCTCACCTCATGGGCCGTTTTTACGATCTGACTGTCTAACGGGAGGCGCAATCTGGAATCACAGATAATGCGTACCGGATTGCACGCCGGCTCGATCCGGCAGGTAAGCAGCGGATCATCCGCAAGCACTGTTTCGATTCCTACCATGATCCCCTTATATTTTTTGCGAAGAAGCTGCACCTGATTTCTGGATTCCTCCGATGTCACCCATTTGGAATCCCCACTTTCACAGGCAATCTTACCATCCAGTGTCATCGCATATTTCATCGCAACAAAGGGAAGCTTCGTTTGCATATAATGGAAAAAGACTTCATTGCTTTTTTCACATTCCTCTTTTAAAATTCCGGTCTCTACTTCCACTCCGGCTTCTTTTAACTGTGCCACACCTTTTCCGGCGACCAGCGGATTATTATCCATCGCCCCGATATACACTTTTTTTATCCCTTTTTCTATGATGATCTCTGTACATGGCGGTGTCTTGCCATAATGGCAGCACGGTTCTAAAGTGACATAAAGCTCTGCCCCTTTTGCTTCCTCCCGTGACAGACCAAGCAGGGCATTGCGCTCCGCATGGTACCCGCCATAGCGTTCATGATACCCGGTTGCGATGATCTGATCCTCTTTTACGACCACACATCCGACCAAAGGATTTAAGTCTGTATAGCCTGTCCCCTTTTTAGCAAGGGAAAGTGCCATTTCCATATATGCTTCCTTTGTCATAATAACCTCCTTCCAGCCGTAGAGACGAGATATGCGCTTTAAATCTCACTCTGATCTGCGGTCATCAAATGCATGCATTTTCCTCGTCACCATAAAAAAGCCCTGAGCATACACTCAGGGCTGTTCCTCCAATACTCCACGCAAATAAAGCTCACAAAAACTCTACCTGCCTGTTTCTTTCTTCTTCTCTCATCCAGACTATACTGTCGGTATTGGAATTGCACCAATTCAGCTTTCGCTCGCGGACTTTTACCGCCGGTCGGGAAATGCTCCCTGCCCTGAAGAAACTATATTCTGTTTGTTTAGGCAAACCTTAGCATATTTTAAGGAAAAATGCAACCCTTTTTCCCATACATGATCTATTCTTCCTCTGACAATACAGATTTTCTCATCTGATACCATTGATTCAAAGCAGTCGCATCCCTGGTAATATATAAATAGTAATCATCATAATTATCTAGTTCTCCACTACTGAAACGGTTTCTGACGGCAAAAGACAGTATCCATTTCACATTCTGCCGATTGTTCATCGTTGATAGCTGCTGCTCTGTTTTTTGTGGATCTAAAAAGTCTGCCATCGTGATATTTCCTGCATTAAGATCTTTTAATAATGCATCATAAAGTTCTTCCTGATACTTTAAAGAGACCGAATAACTTTCCTCCGATGTATTATCAATAACATAAACATTACTCAGATCATCCGCATCAATATTTTCAAGACCGTAACGCTTTACTATCCCCTTCTTTTCATTAAGCATAGTCAACAGTTTCTTTGCTTCATCCTTGTTTTCATTCACTTGAAAAGAGTAGTCATGCTTCGCACTTCCTCCATCTTTATAATAATAAGTAATGGTAATATAACTGGCCGCCTCATCCAGATCGCCAATACTCTTCTTCTTCGCCCACTGATTGATCTTTTGTTCAAATGCAATCACTTGTCTGATCTCATCTGAAGCATCAAGAGAAGCATCATTTCCTCTGTCTGTCTTGACACTTACTTTTTGGATCTGATCAGGATCAACCTGCCCTCTTTGACATAGCAGATAATGATCTCCTACAAAAATTGTTCCTATCACCAGGCAAAAGAGTAAAACCATGTGCCAGGACAACTCCTTAAATACATGAAAAGTCTTTTCCAATATCATATCACACACAATATAACTTAAGATCGTCCCTGACACCAAAAGCACCAGAGCACATAAATAAAAACTGTCATATGTCTGGTTCATGGCAAGCAACGCAAAGCCAAGAAAATATATCACGATCACAAAAAGCAGACTAGCGCAAAGACAGAACACAAAACGAAAAATAATCTTACTCCATGGGAAAACCAACGTTTCCCCCACACGCTCCATTCTCCGCTTTTTATACAGCCAAACTGCCAGGAAAAGAAGTCCCGCTGCCGGAATCAGGTAGAGGGAAAATCTTGCAATTATCGACACAAAAAACTGATCTGCTACAAAGTTTGTTTCATTCATCAGTACATCTGATGAAACCTGTGATGCAAAAAGCTTGCACATTTTCATCACCGGTGTCATCCATTCCACAATTCGATCCATTCCCTGGGTACTGCTATATTCATGCGTTCCATAAGAAAAATACCCAATCACCATCTGTAGCAGATTGGTCACCACATAAACCAGAAACTGCACTACCGAATACATAACAATACTCATGACAGAGTTCCCACTAAGCATTGTAAGAAATAACGCCAGGCAATAAAAGAATATACTTGCAAACAACATTTCCAAAAAGTAACTAAGCAGTGCAAGTCCCACCGGAATGTGACCGATCAGACAAAACAGTGCCGTCGTAATATATAATAAAACAAAAGGAATCAAAAGCATCAGATAACCGGAAATCGCATGTGAAAAAAACAAGCATGTTCTGGTTATTGGAAAACTATGCACCATAAAAGCAGAGTTTGAACGATTCAGATATTGAAATACCAGCACTGCACAAACAATCGCAGATCCGCAAAGCAAGCAGATCATAAATGGATTTGACATAGTACTTGCCACCTGACTGCATAACAGCTCTTTAATCTGGTCCTCGGAATAATTATACCCGGTATAAGAGTATTTCGATAATAAAAGAAGTCCATATACAACTTGAAACACAATTGCAGGGACTACCCATACCGGCCATAATCTGGTCAGATCCTTCTTTACGATCGTTTTATTACAAAAGGATGTCTTTGATTTCATAATCTGCTCCTCCTAACTCATAAATAAAGATTTCTTCCAACGTAAGCGGCAACACATCGATCAACAGCGGATGGTATTGCTTTGCCAGCTGCTCTACCCGCTCCGGTTTCCCTTTTACGATCCATGTATGCACCTTTCCAAGTTGGGATCGATGCATCACAACAAAATCATCACTCATATCCGGAACCTCTCCTTCAAAAGCAATCTGAAGTTTGGTAACTCCTTCCTGCAGTTCTGAAAGAGACCGCTCTAAGATCAGCTCACCTTTATGCATGATCCCAACGTGATCACACACATCTTCCAGCTCTCTCAGGTTATGAGAAGAAACCAAAACAGTCATTTTTTCCCGTTCCACTTCGGAAAGAAGAATGCTCCACACCTGTCTGCGCATTACCGGGTCCAGACCGTCTACCGGTTCGTCAAGCAGCAGAATCTGTGGTCTTGTACTGATCGCTAATACAAACGCCGCCTGCTTTTGCATTCCCTTTGACATTTTCCGAAAAGGCCGTTGTTCCTCAAGTTCAGGAAATATACCACACAGCTTGTGATACATCTCCTCATCAAAATTGGGGTAAATACCTTTATAATAGCGCATCATATCAGCCAGTCCCGCCTGCCTGAAATAAAAAATATCATCCGGTATAAAACAGAGCTTTGCCTTAGCTGCTACATTTTCATATACCGGTTCGCCATCGATCAGGATCTGTCCCTCATCTGGTTTGAAGATTCCGGCAATATGACGTAACAGTGTGGATTTTCCTGCCCCGTTTGGACCTACCAGACCATACACAGAACCCTTCCCTACATGAATACCGGCATCCCGTAGTGCCGGAAATCCGTCAAAACTCTTTTTGATATGTTCTCCTTGTATCATTCTGCGTTTCCTCCTGTCAAATTCTGATAATATGCTGTTACATGTTCCATCACCTGTTCCTCCTCTTCCTGCAAAAAGGACAGCTCCTCAAGTACATGATCCAGCTGTTCATATAGCGCAGCAATCTTACCACGATCCGGCATAGGATGTTCCGCTACAAAGCTACCTTTCCCCGCAACGGTATACAAAAAACCTTCCTGTTCCAAGTCACGGTAAGCACGTTGAATGGTATTTGGATTGATCGCCAGACTACCTGCCAGTTCGCGAACGGACGGAAGCTTTTCATCCGTTTCTAATACCCCTTTTATGACTAACTTGCGAAGCCCATCCTTTACCTGCTCATAAATCGGTCTGGAATCCCTGAAATCCAAATGTATCACGTTATCACCTCCTGTATGACATATGTATCTTAACTGTATTAAGATGCCTAATACAGTTAAGATGGTAACATGATCTTCTTTTTCTGTCAAGCAAAAAAAATCCCTTAAACAAAGGTGCGCACACTTCTGTTTAAGGGATCTGTAACTTTTCTATAGAATTATTTACATGGCACGTTTGATCGCATCAAACAGCTCATCATAGGTTTCATATGCCGGATACTGCGGATAATCTTTTTTGATCTGCTCTGTAGATCGGAATAAAAAGCCTGCCTTACTCGCCTCGATCATAGCAAGATCATTGTGGCTGTCTCCGCTCGCGATCGTTTCATAACCGATCGACTGTAATGCTTTGACTGTAGTAAGCTTTGACTTCTCGCAACGCATCTTAAATCCGGTGATCGTTCCATCCTCTGCCACGATCAATTCATTGCACATGATCGTCGGCCATCCAAGTTTTTTCATCAATGGTTTAGCAAACTGGGTAAACGTATCACTGATGATGATCACCTGCCCCAGCTCACGCAGCTTATCCAAAAACTCTTTTGCGCCAGGAAGCGGATCGATCTTTGCGATCGTGTCCTGAATTTCTTTTAAGCCAAGACCATGCTCCTTTAAGATGTCCAGACGATAGTTCATGAGCTTATCGTAATCCGGCTCATCACGGGTCGTCTTTTTCAATGCTTCAATTCCTGTCTCCTCGGCAAATGCGATCCAGATCTCCGGAACCAGTACACCCTCTAAATCCAAACAAGTAATAACCATGTCTCTTCCTCCATTTTCTTTCGCTATACATTGTTATGCTTATAGTACCATAAAATAATCGGATACTCAACTGTTCTTGTTTCTTTTCCGGCAACACTATGATATACTATCCGGGTAACAAAGTAGTGCTTTAGCAAAACAAAGTACAAAGAACTATTATTATAAGGAGAATACACATGAAACGCACGCTTCAAAAATTTACATTAGTGCTTATGACACTGCTGCTTGCCAGCTCTGTTGTTAGCGGACTCGGTCTATTTAAACCGAAAGCATCGGAAAAAGAAAAATTTATCGTCGGCTTCGATGCAGAATTTCCCCCTTATGGATATATGGATGACAATGGCGAATATGTCGGTTTTGATCTCGACCTCGCCGCTGAGGTCTGCAAACGCAACGGCTGGGAATTGGAAAAACGTCCTATCGCATGGGATTCCAAAGATTCTGAATTAAATTCCGGCTCCATTTCCTGTATCTGGAACGGTTTTACGATGAACGGCCGTGAAAATAACTACACCTGGTCTACTCCTTATGTGGACAACTCTCAGGTAGTTATTGTAAAAAAAGGATCCTCGATCAAAAAACTGACTGATCTTTCCGGAAAGATCTTAGTCGTACAAAGCGACTCTTCTGCCTTAGCCGCCCTGACAGGAGACGATGCGACCGAAGAAAACAAAGCCATTGCCGCCTCTTTAAAAGAATTACAGCAGGTTGGCGATTATAACTCTGCTTTCATGAACCTGCAGAGTGGTATGGTGGATGCGATTGCGATGGATATCGGTGTTGCCAACTATCAGTTATCCGGAAAAGAAGATGAATTTGTCATTCTTGACGAACGTCTTTCTTCCGAAGAATACGGTATCGGTTTCAAAAAGGGAAATACCGAGCTGCGCGATCAGGTACAGGAAGCCTTATTTGCCATGCTTGACGATGGCACCTTTGCTGACATTGCCAAAAAATGGGGACTGACCGACAGCGTCTGTCTGGACAAAAATGATTCCTATCATGACGGCTCTGCCAATGCAGTAAAAAAGGTTGGCTTACAAACGATCATCAAACAGCTGGCACCCGGTATGGGAGCAACACTCAGCATTTTCCTGCTGACCATTCTATTTTCCATGCCGCTTGGACTTTTGCTTACAGCAATCCGTATGTCACGCTCGAAAGTGCTTCAGTGGATCGCCCGGATCTACATTTCCATCATGCGCGGAACTCCGCTGATGCTGCAGCTTTTAGTTGTATTCTTTGCCCCATATTATGTATTCGGCATCAGTACTTCCTACTCCTACCGTTTCTATGCGGTGATCATCGGATTTTCTTTAAACTATGCCGCTTATTTTGCGGAGATCTACCGCTCCGGTCTGCAAAGCATTCCGCTCGGTCAGAAGGAAGCTGCGGCTGTTATGGGATACAGCAAGATCCAGACCTTTACCAGAATTTTATTCCCACAGATGGTAAAACGGGTCATGCCTCCGGTTACCAACGAGATCATCACACTCGTAAAGGACACTTCACTGGCATTTGCCCTTGCATATACGGAAATGTTTACGACCGCCAAACAGATCGCAGCCTCCCAGGCTTCCTTAGTACCTCTGTTTATTGCAGGTGTCTTCTATTACATTTTCAACTTTGTTGTGGCATTCTTTATGGAAAAGATCGAACAGAAATTAGACTATTACCGATAGAAAGGAGCTTCCTATGTACCTGTTAGAAATGAATCATATTAAAAAATGTTTTGATGGAAAAGAAGTATTAAAGGACATCAACCTGAATGTAGCAGAAGGAGAAGTAGTTTCCATCCTCGGTCCTTCCGGTTCCGGAAAGTCCACGCTGCTGCGCTGTGCCACCTTCTTAGAAACGATCGACGATGGTGAAATTGCTTATGTAGATGAACCGGTGGTTACCAGTGAAAATGGAGCAGCCCGCTACCCTTCCAAAAAGGAGATCAAAAAAGCACAGGAAAACTTCGGACTGGTATTCCAGAATTTTAACCTGTTCCCTCATTATACCGTATTAAAAAATATTACGGACGCTCCTCTTACCATTCAAAAACGGAAAAAAGAAGAAGTGATGAAGGAAGCAAAAGAACTGCTTGCCAAAGTCGGCTTATCCGATAAAGAGGCCGCTTATCCATGCGAATTATCCGGTGGACAGCAGCAGCGTGTTGCGATCGCCCGTGCCTTAGCACTGCATCCAAAGATCTTATTTTTTGATGAACCGACTTCTGCCCTTGATCCGGAGATCACGGCAGAGATCTTACGGGTGATGAAAGCATTGGCTGCCGACAATATGACGATGGTCGTTGTTACCCACGAGATTGCTTTTGCCCATGCGGTATCCGACCGCATCATCTTTATGGATGACGGTATGGTGGTAGAAGAAGGAACTCCTGCCCAGGTGATCGATCACCCAAGCAACGAGCGTACAAAAGCATTTTTACAGAAACTGCATGTATAAAAAAAGTCCCATCAGCCTGTTGCTGATGGGATTTCTTTTTCTCTTTTATTCTTCTTTCAAGGCTTCACTTAATGTATGCCACCCCAGTACCGCACATTTCACACGCGCCGGCATATGGGAGATATCCTTCAACGCAGAGGCTTCTTCCAACTGCTCGATCTCCTCTTTCGTTGCTTCTGATTTGATCATTTTCATAAACAAGTTCCCCAGATGCAAGGCCTCCATTTTTGATTTTCCTACGATCATACCGAGCATAATGTCTGCGGATGCCTGCGAAATAGCACATCCATCCCCGACAAAGGCACCGTCCGTGATCACACCATCTTCCACCTTCAGCTTTAAGTAAATGTCGTCGCCACAGTTTGGATTGACCCCCTCCAATACAATATTGGCATCGGCAAGGTCATGCTTAAATTCCGGATGGATGTTGTGTTCCGTTAATATCTCATTATAAAAGCTTCTATTCTCCATATCCCATTCTCCTTCTTACACTGGCTACACTTGCCACAAATGCATCAATTTCCTCTTCTGTATTATAAAACATAAAGCTGGCTCTCGTTGTATTATATACCTTTAAATGAGTCAGTAACGGCTGTGCACAGTGGTGTCCGGCTCTGACATCAATGCCGTCTGCTGCCAGGATCTCACTGACATCATGCGGATGCACCTGATCGATCGTAAATGCCACGATTCCCGTATGTTCCTTAGGATCTTTTGAGCCGATCACATGTACATGAGGAACGTTTGAAAGTCCGTCCATTGCCCGTTTAGTAAGCGCAAGCTCCTGTTCCTTTATCGCATCAAATCCGATGTCGTTTAAATAATGGATCGCAGCGGCAAGTCCGGCTGCTCCGGCAGCATTGACGGTTCCCGCCTCAAATTTATGCGGAAGCTCTGCAAAGACCGCACCTTCTCTCGTCACAGAATCGATCATTTCGCCTCCGGTTAAAAACGGCGGCATTTCCTCTAATAATGCTTCTTTTCCATAGAGTACGCCGATTCCCATTGGGCCAAGCAGCTTATGTCCGGAAAATGCAAGAAAATCCGCATCCAGATCCTGTACATCAATGGCCATGTGGGGAGCACTCTGAGCCGCATCCACAACGATCACGGCTCCATTTTTATGCGCCAGTGCGGCGATCTCCTTGATCGGATTCTCCCGTCCTAACACGTTTGATACCTGCGTGATCGCAACAAGTTTTGTTTTTTCTCCGATCACACTTTCATAGGTCTCCGGCAAAATAGAGCCATCCGGCTCACAGTCCAGATAACGCAGTGTTGCTCCGGTTCTTTGTGCAACCATCTGCCATGGAAGCATGTTGCTGTGATGCTCCATGATAGAGACTACAAGCTCATCCCCTTTGGTCAGTTTGGAAAGCGCGTAACTATAAGCAACCAGATTGATACTCTCTGTCGTATTTCTGGTAAAAATGATCTCCTTTTCTGAAGCAGCATGAAGAAACTGCTGCACCGTCACTCTTGCATTTTCATATACTGCGGTTGCCTCTACACTCAAAGGATAAAACCCGCGCAGGGGATTCGCATTGCTTTTCTCATAAAAATCCTGCTCTGCCTTGATCACAGCTGCCGGCTTCTGCGAGGTTGCAGCATTGTCCAGGTAAATGGTGTTGTTCTTTAACAATAATGGAAAATCGTTTCTTCTCTCCTTAATCGTCATCTTCCATCACCTCCGTCAACCGTTTTGCGACACGCTCTTTGATCTCTTCACTTGGGATCGTACGGTATAACATTTCCAGCTTTCCGCGTGTCATAATACGTTTGGCTTCTTCCGCGTCAATTCCTCTGGCTCCGAAATAATATAGGGTATCTTCGTCCAGTTCTCCGATCGTGGCACCATGGGTTCCCTGCACATCCTCCTCGGCACATAAGATCAGCGGGATCGTCTTATTGACCACGTCTTCTGAGAGTAACAGTACCTGCTCTGTCTCTGCCCCGACCGACTGGGAAGAACCTTTCTTAAAATCAATAGAACCACGAAACAGCTTCCTGGCTGCATCATTTAACGCACCATCTGCCGTAATATCACTCACCGTCTTTTTGCCCCAGTGATTAACGATCAGGTTCATATCAAGATCCTGTTGCTTTTGTCCCAAATATGCCATCGCCATATGAAGCTCGGACGCATCACCGTTTAATTCCACGCGGACACCATCATAAAAATCTCCGCTTCCTAAAAAGATCTGTGTCACCGTAAGCGTTGACTGCTCTGAAAGCTCACTTCCTACATCATTTAACATTCTGCCATTTTGTAAAAATACCTGATACAAATGCACACGGCTGTTTTTTTCTCCCAGAATTTTGGTCTGATAGGCAAGACTGCTCTCTTCCTCTGACAAAAATGTCTCGATCACCGTCACTTCTGTATTTTCCTGCGCTTTGATCAGCACTGCTCCGGCACTTCCTGCTTCCTTTGTCGTCACTTGAAATGCCACCGTCTGTCCTGTCTGCTCCTGTGGCACAACGATCTGATCTTTTGCCTCTGTCAGATCCTCAAACAGCACGGTATTTTGTTCCAGTGCACCTGTCTTTATTTCCTTGACTGCGTTATATTCCTCTAATGGCAACGGCTTGAAAAGTCCGCCCTCATCTGCGGTCACTATAACTTCCGCGTCCTGACTTTTTGTTTCCCATACTACCTTTGCATCATTCATACGCAGCCAGTACCATGTTTTCGCTGCGATCGCATTGATCGTTCTTTCTTCTCGTTCCATTGTGTCACCTCCTATCCTATGCTGCCTTTCATTTCCAGACGAATCAGATTGTTCATTTCCAGTGCGTACTCTAATGGCAGTTCCTTTGACACATTATCTGCAAAACCGCTTACGATCGTCGCTCTGGCATCTTCTTCGCTCATTCCTCTGCTCATCAGATAAAAGACGGCTTCGTCGCTGATGCTTCCGATCTGTGCCTCATGTCCGACATTTGCCTTGCTGGTACGGATATCCATCGCCGGGATCGTATCCGAACGGGAAATGGAGTCCAGCATAAGTGACTGGCACGATACGGCTGCCTTTGACTGCTTCGCCTCTTTTGCCACTACCACGGAAGAACGGAAGGTACTGATTCCCCCATCCTTGGAAATAGAACGCGTGTTGATGTAGGAGCTTGTATTCGGCGCACTATGCACTACCTTTGCTCCGGTATCAAGATTCTGTCCTTTTCCTGCAAATGTAATTCCGGTAAATTCCATCTTGGAATCTTTGCCCTTTAAGATCGTCATCGGATACAAATAAGAGACATGGGAACCGAACGAACCGGATACCCATTCCATCTTGCCTCCTTCTTCCACAACAGCACGCTTCGTATTCAGGTTGTACATATTCTTTGACCAGTTTTCAATCGTAGAATAACGAAGTTTTGCATTTTTACCGACGAAAAGCTCCACACATCCGGCATGCAAATTGGCTACATTATATTTTGGTGCGGAACATCCCTCAATGAAATGAAGATCTGCTCCCTCATCTACAATAATCAGCGTATGCTCAAACTGTCCGGCTCCCGGTGCATTCAAACGGAAATAGGACTGTAACGGGATTTCTACGGAAACTCCCTTTGGCACATACACAAAGGAACCACCTGACCAGACGGCTCCGTGAAGTGCCGCAAATTTATGATCGTTTGGACGTACCAGCTTCATAAAATGGGACTTTACCATGTCTGCATACTCTCCGGTCAATGCGCTTTCCATATCGGTATAGATCACGCCCTGTGCGGCTACTTCCTCCCGCACATTGTGGTAGACAAGCTCGGAATCATACTGTGCTCCTACACCGGCCAGTGATTTCCGCTCTGCCTGTGGGATTCCCAGACGTTCAAATGTATTTTTAATATCTTCCGGAACATCCGACCATTTTGCCTGCATTTTGGTATTGGGACGGACATAGGTTACAATGTTATCCATATCAAGACCTTCAATGGACGGTCCCCAATCCGGCACCTGCATCTCGTTATAGATCTGAAGTGCCTCTAAACGAAAGTTCTGCATCCAGACCGGATCATTTTTTTCTTTGGAGAGTTTTTCCACAAGTTCCGGGGTAAGACCTGCCGCCAGCTTGTAGGCATCCTTTTCCTCATCCTTGAAATCATAGATATTGCGATCAATGTCTTCGACATATGTTTTTTCTTTCATTGGCGCATCCTTTCTGTTACTCGTATTTTTCAAATCCTTCCTGATTGATCTCATCAACCAGAGAAGCATCTCCTGTCCTGGTGATCTTGCCCTGTACCATAATGTGCGTCTGATCCACAGACAAAGACTCTAAGATCTTCGTACTATGTGTGATGATCAAAAGACTGCCATCACAGCTCTTTTGATACTCTTTAATTCCGGCAGACACAGTCCGAACAGCATCTACATCAAGACCTGAATCGGTCTCATCTAAAATCGCCAGTTTGGGTTTTAACATCAAAAGCTGTAAAATTTCTGCTTTCTTTTTTTCACCACCGGAAAATCCTACATTTAGATCACGCTCTGCATAAGATGGATCCATCTGCAATACCTCCATATTGCGCTCCAGTTCCTTTTTAAACTCCCATAAACGGATCCGTTTGCCACTCTGCTGCTCTAACGCACTGCGGATAAAAGAGCTTAAGCTGACACCCGGCACCTCAAGTGGATTCTGAAATGATAAAAACATACCTGCCTTTGCCCGTGCATTGACCGGCTCCTCTGTGATATTGGCTCCATCAAACCAGATCTCACCGGTAGAAATGGTATATCGTGGATTTCCCATCAGGGCATATCCGAGCGTGGATTTACCCGTTCCGTTCGGTCCCATTAACACATGCGTTTCACCTTTTCCTACTTCCAGATTTACTCCATGAAGGATCTCTTTCTCCTCCACTGCTACATGTAGATCATTCACTTTTAACAACTGCTTGCTGCCCATAATCTGCCTCCTTTTATCGCTTACGCTCCTGCTTTGTTCTTTGTCTTTGCCTGTGCCACTACATCAGCGAGCGTCATATTATCAAAATAATTATTGATCAGATCTGCCAGTCCCTGCCAGATTGGAAGGGTATAGCATAAACTCGATCGTTCACATGGATTGGAATCCTCTTTTAAACAAGCCACCGGAGCTAAAGACCCTTCCGTCAGCTCTAACACCTCGCTGATACGATACTGGTCCGGCTCACGCACTAACCGGTAGCCTCCGCCATGTCCGCTTGCCGCTTCGATCAAATGATTCTTGGAAAGAAGTCTTGCAATGCTTTCCATGTACTTTTGGGACAGGGATTCCTTTTCCACAATTTCCTTTAACGGAATATACTGTCCATCATGCTTCATCGCAAGATATACCATTACGCGCAATGCGTATCTTCCCTTGGAAGAAATCACCATAATCTCACCTCCGAGTCACTTTTTTATTTCATAATGATAATATTCCTATTAACCTACTATGTCAATAGGTAAAGTAAAATTAGAGCATAAAAAAAGAATAAAGATCAGGATTTCGCCTCTCTTTATTCTTTCACACTTTGTATTTTTTATTTCAGGAAACCGGAAACAATCTGTTCTTCCGCCTCTTCCTCGGTAAGTCCCAACGTCATCAGCTTGATCAACTGCTCTCCGGCAATCTTTCCGATCGCTGCCTCATGGATCAGACTTGCCTCGGTAGAAGTTGCTTCCAACTGCGGTGTTGCAAGCACCTTGGCATGATCCATGATAATGGAATCACACTCTGTATGTCCGGCACAAACATTATTTCCATTCAGACGGCTGTTATAACGCTGCGTGGAATGATCTTTGGCTACCGTACGGCTCACAATATTCGCACTGCAGTTTTCACCATTTAAATCTGCCGTAAACTCTGATACGGAATTCTGTTCTCCGGTCGTCATAATGCTCTCCCGGATATCCAAGTGTGCGCCGGCCGCAAGATCTGCGGTGGTCTGGCGCAGCGTATCATCTACTCCTGCGATCTGGGAAGTCTCCATGACCATTTCTGCCCCTTCTTCCAAATGCACCACGGTTCTCGGATTCATCAGACGTTTTCCTTCTCCGTCCCCTTCTCCGTAATGCTTTTCAATGTAACGTACTTTTGCACCCTTTCCAACATAAAAGGTATGCACACCATCATGACGACTGTCCTGTCCTCCGCAGTTGTGAATACCGCAACCTGCTACGATCACCACATCCGCACCATCTCCAACAAAGAAATCATTGTACACGCACTCGGTCAGTCCTGTCTGTGAGATCACAACCGGAATATGCACGCTTTCATTTTTCGTTCCCGGCTTGATGATGATATCAATGCCCGGCTTGTCCTCCTTTGTCACAATATCAATATTGGCTGTTGTATTTCTTCCTGCCGCCCCACCGTTGGCACGGATATTATAAGCACCTACCGGCAAAGCATCCAGATCTGCTACCTGTTTTAATATGTGTTGCTGAATTGCATCAATCGCCATCTTCTTATTCCTCCTTAAGCTTCTGATCAAGCACCTTGCAGGTACCGGCCTTCGTACTATTTAAAATATCCGGAAGAATGTTCTCCTTCGTATCATACTGTGCGATCTGACCATCCTTTAAGTAAATGATCTTATCTGCAATATCTAAGATCCTCTCCTGATGAGAAATGAGCAAAATGTTTCCCTGTGTCATACGCACCATTTTTTCAAATACTTTGATGAGCTTGGAAAAGCTCCACAGATCAATTCCTGCCTCCGGCTCATCAAAGATGCTTAATTTGGCATTCCTTGCAAGTGCCATAGCAATCTCGATCCGTTTTAATTCTCCGCCGGAAAGGCTGTCATCTAAATCACGCATAATATAATCCTTTGCGCAAAGACCTACCTCTGAAAGCAAGTCACAAAGCTCCGCAAAATTGGCTTCTTTTCCGGCCGCCAGACTCATCAGATCCCGCACGGTAAGTCCTTTAAAGCGTACCGGCTGCTGAAACGCATAGCTGATCCCTTTTCTTGCCCGCTCTGTGATCGAGCAGCCTGTGATATCCTCTCCATCCAATAAGATCTGTCCTTCGGTCGGGGTAAGGATTCCGGCGATCACCTTCGCCAGTGTCGATTTACCGCTTCCGTTTGGTCCTGTGATCACCACAAAATGATCATTTAAATCAATCGAAACATGATCTAAGATCCGTTTTCCGTCTACTTCATAACTAATGTCTTTTAACTGTAACACGTTTCTTTTCCTCCGTCTTGTCTCGTTTTCTCTTTCCCGCTCACAAAACCTTCTATTGTTCTTTTCCCTCATCACCTACTAATTAGTAGGATTTGCCATGTACATTCTAGCAAATGCATGCAGTGATATCAAGGGGTATTCCCAAAAACTTCCCTTACAGAAGCTGCGATCCTCCTCCCACTTCATAATTTATCGGAAAATGTTATAGCATCCGGACAACCGGGGATTTAATTGACTTGTTACCTACGCTTTTTTAAAGTCTAATTATCTGGCTGCTTCATGCATAACAATGTGTCCTTTCCGTAATCGCCCCAGTGGGTTTCAGGTATTTTTCAGGCTCATTTGCACGCGTCGGTGCTTATGCCCTGTATTTTAGGGCATTACGCACCGCTACGCAGTGCAACCTAAGCGCAAGCGTGCCTGAAAAAATACCTGATCCCACAAAGGGGCGCACCCGTTCGGACACATATGCATGAACAGCCAGATAAAGACTTTTAAAAAAAGCTGGTGATCAGCGTCAATGAAAGACCAAGCTGCTCGGATGCTTATACACTGTCAGAGAATTTTATAGTGGAAGCAGCTGTCAGGTATCGGTGAAATTGCTCCCAGATAAAAATTTTTTTTGATTGAAAAATACCCCGTATTTGATTTGTATGCGTTCTAATCGTTTGGTTACCGGATAATAAAATAGGAAAAGAAATACTGCACTTGCTCCTGCATGGATCAGGTTAAATACGAATCCGGATGCATAGGTTGCAAGAAACATCCCTTTCGTTGGTGCATTGCCGGATAACAGTACCGTTGCCGTATCAAGCAACATTCCATACAGTAGTAATACACTGAAAAATGCATAAATTGTAGCAAGTATTCTGGTTTTTTGGCTGATCGTTCTTTTCTGAAACAGCCAGCCCGCCAAGGCTCCGAGCATTCCGAAACCGAGCATCTGCCACGGAGTCCACGGTCCTTGTCCAAAAATAAAGTTGGAGACAAAGCCACTTAACATTCCGGTTAAAAATCCTGCACTGCCCCCAAAGGAGATTCCGGTTAAAATGACTACGGCAGCCATCGGCTTTACCTGTGGCAGCATATAAAATACACTGCGCACGATCACTGCAATTGCTGTCATAACTGCGATCACGGTAAGTTCTCTTCCTCTGTGTCTTGTGTCTTTTAATGCCCGTACCAGAAATGGTACAGCAGCCAGAGCCAGCAAAAGCAGGGAGATCAAATAGTACGATTTCATTGGCACACCACCTCATCTTCCCGGATCACCTGATCCTGCTGTCCCTTCATAAGCCTGCGCGTCACGGTCGTATAGTAGGTATTATGCGTAAAAAATTCCCGTGTCATACTTTCGCCTACGATATGTCCGTCAAACAGCAATCCACAAGTATCTGCAATTTCTGCCGCAAATGCCAGATCATGTGTCACCAATACAATGGTCTTTCCTTCCTGTTTCAGCTCTTTTAAAAGTTTTAATAATTGCGCTTTATTGTCCGGGTCTAACCCTTTCGTCGGTTCATCCAGCAGCAAAATATCCGGCTCATCCTTAAGTACGATCAGCAGTGCCAGCCGCTCCTGTTCTCCACCGCTTAGATCATAAGGATGTTTCTGCAACAGCTCTTTCATGCCAAATTGCTGCAAAAGTGTTTCCTTTGTCTCATGCACTTCCTCTTCCACAAGATCAGAAGTAAAATGAAATACCGGGTCCTGACATAAATACCCAATCTTTTTTTTCACCGCAATTTTTCCTGCATACGGTTTTACCATGCTCTGAAGCAGGCGGAGCAGCGTGGTCTTTCCACTTCCATTTCCACCAAAAAGGGCATAACATTCTCCTTCTTCTACCGTAAAAGACAGCCCGGCCAACTGGTCTTTTTGGTGCCGTTCATATCGAAAATAGACATCCTTTGCCAAAAGAACAGCATCTTTTTTCTTTCTTTTCTTCTGCACTTTTTCCGGTTGATATATCGTCTTTGGAAGATCCAGTGACCGAAGTGCTTCTTTTGCGGCAGGAAGGGTAAGTGGAAACTCCCGTTCCTTACTGCACCGTGCCGTTATTCTGGTCACAGTTGGCAGGTAGAGTGGCTTATGTTCATAGAGAAACGGAACCGCCTGCTTTGTTGTCTCATAGAAAAGCGGCATACCCTGTTCTAACCACATCACCTGATCAGCAAGTTCCATCACTTCGTCTACACGGTGTTCCGTTAAGATAATAGCAATACCAAGTTCCTGTTTAATGCGTGAAAGCAGTGTCAAAAACTGCTTTGCACTAATCGGATCAAGCTGACTCGTCGGTTCGTCAAGCAGAATGACCTTTGGATCCATTGTGAGTACACTTGCCAGATTTAAAATCTGCTTCTGTCCCCCTGATAAGGCATCTGTTTCTTTCTGAAACCAGTCCGTAATCCCGAAATAGTTTGCTACCTCAGCAATCTTAAGTTCCATTTCAGCCTGACTAAGTCCTTTGTTTTCCAATCCAAACGCAAGCTCATGCCATACCTTATCTGTCACGATCTGATGATTCGGATCCTGAAAAACATAGCCAATCTCAAAATGCTGCACTTCTTTGCTGCACTGCTCCAAAGGCTGATGCCGGTAGGTCACCTCACCACTCCTTGTTCCAAACGGAGTAAGCTCCCATTTGCATTGCTTTAACAGTGTCGTCTTTCCGGAACCGGAGCTCCCGAGCAGCAACAGCATCTCTCCCTCTTTGATAGACAGATTTACATGGGAAAGACATGGCTCCTGCCCCGGATATGCAAATGTCAGATCTTTGATTCCAAGTAATTCCATCGTATCTTCTCCTTTATTTCAATTCCAAGCGGAAGCAGTCCGAGCAGCGCATAACCACCATAACAAACTGCTGCCCATAAGATATTCTGTTCCTGATACACGATCGGATAATAATAAAATGTCAGCATTTCCCGATAAGAAGCAAGCATGATCCCACCAAGCACTAACACACTAAGCAGTACGATCACGCTGTCAAAAAACCGCCAGCGGTAAATCTTAAAATTATGCCGACAGTGACTGCCATACCCCCGCGCTGCCATCGAATCTGCCGTGTCCACGGAAGTTTCAAGTGCATAGGTCAGCAGCATCAAAAACCGATTCCCCGCCTTTTGGTTCGGATTACATTCCCGTATCTTTTTCTCTGCTTTCTGATAAGTGGGGATCATTCGCAGCACCATCGAAAAAAGCAGACCGAAAAAAGGAGCAAATCGTCCGAAAAGCTGCACCCATTTGTCGGATGACATAGAGTCATTTAAAATGGCGTACCAAAGCAGGACAGAAAGCAACATTTCCCCCATCCCCAGTCCATAGTAGATAGATTCGAGTGTAAGAGGATTGCCATTCTTAAAATAGAGCAGGATCGTCATTCCTTCATGGGAAAACAGCGGATTTAAAAGCACCGGAAGCAAAAACAAGGGAAGGCATTTTAATAGCATACGCCAGAAAGAACGTCCTTTTTGATAAAGCAAAGTAAGCATTGCCGTGACCAATGCAATGCTTACATAAAACGGGCTCATGGATACCATTAAAACCCCCGCCATAACTGCGATCCATATGAAGTTACTAACCGGATGTAATCTCTTTATTTCCATCTCTTACTCCAAAACGTAAAACCAGATGATCTGATCCCCTTTGTTCAAGGTGTATTTGCTGCAGCCATAATTCGGAACCACTCCATTTACCTGATATTTCCACCCGGAGGTCTCCCCGGCATCAAATTCGTAGAGATTGTAAATTCCCTCGATATAGTTTGTTTTATAGCCCGGCGTATACGTGTATTCCATCGGAATCTTATGTGCTTTCGTTTCCCGCTGCAGTACATCAAACACCGTGTCTCCCTGTGTAAAGGATACTTCCGCATTCTGATAGATCATGCCATCCTTTGGAACCAGACCACGCTTGTTTTTCTTTACCCGATCCATATGATCCAAAAGATTTTTACATTCGATCGTCAGGCTGACCGTATCTGCTGTCACCGTTTCTTCGGTTGCACTTTCTGCCGTGGTGCTTTTTACAGTATTGGACAGATCCGTCTGCGTACTCTGCTCTGTCGTTACAGAAGATGCTGTTTGTTTTTTACTGGAAGATTTTTTCTTTGTTTTTTTAGAAGTTGTCTGCTTCTCGTTCTTTGCTTCCGGTGTTGTATCTTTCTTATCTGTTTTTTCTTCTTTATTTTGTTCTGTCGTCTGCTCTTTTTTCTTTTTTTGGTCCGCCTTCTGTTCCTGACTCTGCTCCTTTAGATCATCCGGCACAATGTAATCCTCTTCTGTCGTTGCCTCTTTGGAAACCGTCTGTTCCGTTTCTGACTTTGCAGCCGACGAAACATTTTTATTTCCCGTACCACAGCCTGAAAAAAGGCAAAGTGTTACAAGCAGTAACAAACTTATGATCTTCTTTTTCTTCTCCATACAAAAACTCCTATCACGATCAAAAGAAGTAGGGCAGTGAAAAAGATACGCTCCTGCTTCTCTGTCTTATGTTCTTTCCCAGTCTCTTTTTTCTTCTGAGACTGTTCTGCCTTTACTGTCGTAACCACTTTTTGTTGTTTGCTTTGTTCCTGCACTACAGTAGAATTCCGCACCTTATCCGCAAGAAAATAATCTCCCGCTTCCTCTACCACTATCTGGCACGCACCATCTTTCACAGTAACTTTGGCAAGTGCTGCTACCTTATCTTCCATACCAAAATACTGACAAAGCACATAGTCGCCATCCGGCAATGCAGTTTTCACACGGATCGAGCACGGAAATGTCTGCTTTTTCGTCACATGAAACCCATCGTAGGTGTCGCTAAGCCATGCAAATTCCTGCATTTTTTTCTCTGACACAGCCTGGTAAAGTGCTGCCTTTTTCTTTTTTTGCTTCTTCTGATAAAATGATGTCTTTTGCTTCCTCTGTAAATGCGATACTTCATTTTTAGCTGAAATTGTTGCTACCGACTGCTTTTTCGCCTGTTTTCTTTTTTCTTTTTTCAAGACAATATTCTTTTTCGGAAATGGCTTCTTCATCGTTGTTTTTTGTTTTTCTTCCTTTTCCGGCTGCTTTACAGAAGAAGGTTCTATCACCTGTACCGAAGTGATCTGCTCTGTAGAAGCTTCTTCCTTTTTCACCTCTGTAGTCTCTGGTGTCTGCTGCTCTGTTTCCTTTTCATTGCTATCATCCGCCGGATTTTTCTCTTCTTCACCCGCTGCCGACCCAAATAACTCCTGAACATTCAGTTCCTTTTTGTCCTGCTGCAACGTGGTATCCTGCGCGACCTCAGACATGGAATAAAGAGAAGTAGCATTTTCCTGATCACGCGCATAGGCAACCAGTGCATATGCCGCCTGCTGTGTTGCCATGCGATTGCTTCCACCATCCTTTACGTGACAAAAAGAACCATCGGCAAGCTGGAATGTAAGCAATGCGGTAAGCGGATTTCCATTTTCCTTTTGGAAGCGGGAATCTTCCACCGATATATGTGCTACACTCAGGGCAGTAAGCACCTGCGCTGTACTTTCTGAATTGACTGCTCCGTAGCTTTTATAACTTCCATCCTCTCCCATCATCTGAGAAAGCTTAGCCACTGCTTTTTCTATTGCAGCCTGTACCCCATCGATCGTCTGGCTGTATGGTGTCAGCGCAGAGATGACGATCGATGTCGTGTCCGGCTCCGCATAACGTCCGGAAAATGCAAATCCGCCATCTTCCAACTGCTTCGACAACAGATAGGAAACCAGTTTTTCTCTCGTATTCTGTGTATATCCCTGCGGCACAGTTGGAATCTCATACCCTCTGCTGTCCAGAGCTAAAAGTGCATAGATCCCGCCATAAATTCCCTGTGTGACCACATAATCATAATTGGAAAGAGGCTCTAGCAAAGAATAGCCATATACATTAGAAGCATCCACCCCTACACTGCTGAGCGCAAGTATGGTTCTGGTATACTCTGTCGAGCGGTTCTTTGATAGAATCCCTTTCTTTTCCTCTAATCGCTGTTCTAAAGCAGCAAAATAAGCAGCCTTTGCCGTATCTGTCAGCTTTCCTCCTCTGGCAAGGGTAAAAATCTCCCAGTCCCCCGGAGTCTCCTGCTCTGATACTCCACTTAAATACGACAACACCTGATCAAGTGCCGCTTTTCCCTTCTGTGCATCAGCTGCTGCCGGCTGGATCAAATAAAAACAAAGAAGAAGGAGGCTCAGCCCGATACAGCATACCTTTTTTTGTACCTGTTTCATACGCTTTGCCTCCTTTAACTTCTAAATGTAACATACTAATTTATCAGCATCATACTATTTTACTACAACTTTTGCAATACGGCTATATTTTCCATATACAGTAGTTTTATTTTCCTTGCGGTATGCACGACTTCTGACATAGTAGGTTTTTCCACTCTTTAATTTCTTAAAGGTGTATTTGACCTTCTTAGTATTGATTGTTACGGTTGTCTTCTTTGTAAATTTCTTTGATGTAGAAAGCTGTACCTGATAACCGGTTGCTTTCTTTACCTTCTTTAACTGAACTGCAGCCTGCTTTTTCTTTGCAGAAGTAACAGAAGCAACTTTGGCAGTTGTTTTCTTTACAGTTTCCTGTGCACTGGAAGGCTGGGTTGCTTCCGTTGTCTTTGTTTCTGTAGTAGCTGTTTCTGTATCCTTCTTGATCGTCAAAGTAATTGTGATCGCAGGTGCCTCTTCCGTTGTCTTATCTGTTTCCTTGCCCGGTTTCTGATCCGGAGTTGGCTCAGGGGTAACCTGTGCCGGGGTAACAGTTACAATACAAACTGGGGAAACTATAGTTCTAGCTCCCTCTGGTGCTTTTGCAGATACTACATAGGTTCCCGCTTTATCAAAGGAAATAGTTGCGTTTCCATTTGCATCTGTCACCACATTAGAAAAGGCAGTAAAGGTTCCATCTGCTGCAACTGTACCAAGAACGGCACCTTCATATGGTTTTACTATTGTGTTCCAATTTTCGTCATATCCATCATACTTTTTCAAATTTAAAGTAATACTTTTGCCAGATTGTACATCGCATTTGTTCACATTAAACCAAGTATAATAATCAGATACGCTCAGGTCATAATCATATTCATTATTATATACACATGCAGTTATGAAATCTCCTGTTTTAACTTCCTGTGTCAATCCGCCTGCACTTTCGTCATTTACAAAATATCCACAATTAGAAGTTTCCACTCCCCATATCTTAGTTATATATGCTCCATAAGTACCTGAACCAGTTTCAAATCCACCTGGACAATATGTCTCATGCATTGCTTTAAAGGTCTCATCAATATCAATTTTTCCATCTGCATTCAGATCCACTGCATGTACCGGTACCTCTGCCATCAATGTCTTATTCTTATCATTTCCGACTGCAATGTTACCCTTGTCTACCATTGTCACAGTTACATCTGCGCTTGCAATGGTTACAATACAAACAGGGGAAACCAATACACTTGCCCCTTCTGGAGCCTTTGCAGATACTACATACGTTCCATCCTTATCAAAAGAAATCGTAGCTTTTCCCTCTTCATCGGTTACAGCATTTGAAAACGCGGTAAAGGTTCCATCTGCTGAGACAGTGCCAAGCGTTGCTCCGGCATATGCTTTCTCTATTGGATTATAATTCTCATATTCATATGTCTTCAAACTTAACGTAACTTCTTTTCCCACTGCCGCGTTACATTTGTTTACATCAAACCAGCTATACTGGTCAGACCACTTTATACCGTCTTTATAAACAAATCCCTTTACAGAATCTCCTGTTTTTACCTCATCAGCCAGACTCCATGCACTATTATTATTTACATAATAACCAAAACTTCCGCTGGTATCTCCCCACAGCTTGTCTACGGATAATCCGTATTGACCTACACTACTCTCAAATCCGCCCGGGCAATATGTCTCATGCATTGCTTTAAAGGTCTCATCGATATCAATCTTTCCATCTGCATTCAGATCCACTGCATGTACCGGCACCTCTGCCATCAGTGTCTTATTCTCGTCTTTTCCGACTGCAATTTCACCTTTGTCCACCATTGTTACGGTTACGTCTGCGCTTGCTGCCGCATTTTCTGCATCTGCAGCATTGGCTGTTACTGTGTTAGAAAACGCTGGTAAATATGCAAGACATAAGCTCAGCACGCAAAGATATGCCAGCACTCTTTTTCCTACATTGTTTCTCATAATATCCTCCTTGGGTTTTTTGGTATTAAAAAAACACAATATTCCTATTGTGTTCTAAAAAGCGTTTGTTATGGCAAAGTTTTCAAACATCAAAAAAACATCCCGAAGGATTCCGGAATCATCTGCCATTTCTGCCGCTTTCATCAGTTACGTGTGATGTGTGGTAGCTATCTTATGCAGGTCTCCTGACTTACGCAATCGCATTTCTCTCTCCTTCTCATGCAATAGTTGCACAATGGAACACGAAAGAAACTAAACGCTCACAGTAGCACGTCTGTACCGGACTTTCACCGGTTTCCCTCTTAGCTGCCAGTGATACACTGGTAGAACACAAAATCTGAAATTCGTTTCTTTAATTCTTTCCTATACTAACACTGTCTTTTGGTTTTCGCAATGTTTATTTACACAATCTCTCCAATTTTGTCACTCCATATCGTCCTCAGACGTTCCATGGAATACGCCGCATTGGCAGGACTGGTTGATGGCAGAGTAACTGCTTCTATCCCAAGCTCCTTTTGCTGATATTTTTTATAGTAGCTTGCAGAAGTCGCTCCATTACAGAAAATACGTGTTACCTTTGACTGTGCAAGAATGGGAGCAAGCTCCGTTGGCACAACATGTTTGATGCTGCTGTCACTGGAACCAATGATATCGCAGCTATAGATCGCATCCCACAGAGCAACGTGATGAGAATGAAGCATCTGCTTTTTCTCCCCGATCGTCTTCGGCTCCTCGCAAGCCAGCACTGCCGCCATCACTTTCCAGAAACGATTTCTCGGATGCCCATAAAAGAACATCTGCTCTCTGGATTTTACTGACGGAAGGCTGCCTAAAATGAGAATTTTAGAATCCTTATCATATAACGGTGGAAACGGATGTACGATGTGTTCATAGGTTTTGTTCATGGCATAATCACCTTTCTTTCCTTATTTGCCACATTATTATCATAACAATCACTCCTGCAAATCCAACCACAATACTCGTTCCCATCAATTTCATCAGACCAAATGTATCCTTCATCACCCCGCATGATATGCTTCCGATCATCTCCCCAAGTCCCATACCAGCAAAATTGATCAGCGAGGTTCCCTTTACAGCATCTGCCCGGGGCAAGTAATCCATAACAAAATACACTGTCCCAACATAGTAAATACTAAGTCCAAAAAGCTCCAGCCCCTGTGCTAAAATAACAAATGTTACACTGGATGCAAAGGTTGTTGCCGCAGCACGCAGAAAACAAAACAATGCACACACCACCATTAGCAGATCAATAGAAAAATGCTTACGGATACGGTAAAACATAAGTGCTACCGGGATCTCAGCCATTGCAAGTACAAATTGCGCCATCCCATAATCGACATGATCCCCCCCCATAGATCCGATCCAGTCAATCAAAAATGTACTATTCATGTTATAAGCTGCAAATACAAACACAAGTCCGATCAGGAACAACGTATATTTAGGAAAATGACATAATAAATATACACAGGAATGAACCTGATCCTGTTCGGATGGCATTGTGTTTACATTTTCTGATTTTTTCTGCGAAAAGTCAACAGGATCCATAATATAAGAAAAAAACAGGAACAAAATACTTACCACGATCTGAAAAAGTAATATCTGATTCACCCCAAATGCATCTGCAATCCAGCCAACCACAACACAAAAAACTGCCCAGCACAAAGAACCACACGCGCGGGATATTCCATAATTCATTTTCACACCATGGCTCATATATTGAATAGACAAGGAATCTACAAGTGGCGAAGCACAATGAATCGTCATACCAAACACGATCAACGTAACCATTGCCATCCAAAACGTGTGTCCGCTCCACCAGAACAAAAAAGAAAATATGATATTTATCAATGTCATAATGATCAGGATCCGCTGCAAAGGAATCCGCCCGGCATATTTGTCTGCAAAACTTCCCAGTGCCATTTGAAAAATGAGCACTGCCAAATATTTGACAGCGCTCAAAATTCCAATTTCTGTTCCGGAAAATCCTTTTGCCTCTAAAAGCGGAGTGGTAAATGCCATTGCCACAGCGGCAAGCGTCCAGTATCCCCCCTGTAAAAAGCAATATTTTACCGTAATTGTCCGATTCATACAAGCCACCTCCCTTACTAGGAAAGATAAGGTTTTTCCCATAAATTCAAAGAAGTTCCAATTCCTTTTTCCTTTGCCTTACAATAACACTCATATCCCCAGCCAACGTCTAAGATCGGCATACCTCCGACACTGACCATAATAATTTCATCCTCCGATTTTCGTCCCGGTTTTTCACCAAGCAGAATTTCTCCAAGTTCTGTCACCTCGGACCGTTCGATCCGTCCATCATCCACCATATTAACATAATACATTCCAGGGATACCGGATGAAAGACGTTTTCCTTCTTTATCTCGCTCTTCATAAACTTGCACATATTCCTCATACATTGGATAGTTGTCTACTATTTTACGGACATTATCAACCATAAAATCATAATCACTAAAATCCATGGTTCCCGATGAAATGATCAGACATCCAGGCTTGATCCACTTTGGATCCAGCACCGGCCATTGCCTTTTTTCGACAGAGGTTGCCTCGCTGATAATATCTGCATCACTTACTGCTTCCTCATCCGTATCACACAATATAATATTTAAAATCTGTGGATAGTTTTCCTTAATAAACTGTTTCATTTTCCTGGCTGTTTCTGATGCTGCTGAACTTCCTTTGATCTTGATCGTATCAATTGTATCAAACTGTGACATATATGCCATAAGACATGTTTTATTGACCACACCGGGACCTAAAAGAGTAAGTACTTTGGGTTCTTTCACTGACAAATGTCTGGCAACCACGCCCGGCACCGCCCCGGTACGCATTGCAGATAACAGATTTGCTGACATATAAGCAATTGGCTGTCCGGTTTCCACATCATTTAATGTAACCATTAAAATAGAACGCGGCAGTCCCTTTTTCACATTGCGTCCATTCGAGCCATAAAACTTTTCACCGGCTAAATGGAACCGCCCACCAAGATATGCCGGCATCGACATAAAACGGCGATCCCTGGAATCCTCAAGTGGAAAATCCAAAATTTCTGATTTTTTTGGAAAGATCAATTGGATGCCATGTTCTCTCCTACTTTTTCCACCCATCAAAACATCACCACGTGCCAACAGACATAGAACCTCTTGCATTGTGTCGACACACCGTCCGGCATCCATAACACCTGCTTCGATCATATCTTTTTCATTTAAATATAAAAAGTCAATTCTTGTATCTGACATAAGCATCCTCCGTTCCAAATTTATTTCTACATCATTGCATTCGCACGTACCTTTTTAACTTTATGTGCCTGAACCATCCAGTGAATCAGATATACCAGAAGTCCTAACAGGCAAATGCCGAAAATGATCGTTGTCAATGCATTTATTTCCGGAGATATTCCCTTTTTTATCATGGAATATACCTTCATAGGAAGGGTTGTCGTTTCTGCATTTGCGAGAAAACTGGTTACGATCAATTCATCCAGCACCAGAGAAAATGCCATAAATGCTCCAGACATTACCCCCGGCATAATTGCCGGCAGTGTTACATGAAGGAATGTGTACACACGATCTGCCCCCAGATCCATCGAAGCCTCCTCTATACTGGGATCCATACCAACAAGTCTTGCCTTTACTGTAATGTAAACATAGGGAAGAACCAGTGTCGTATTACCGATAATAATGGTACCTATGCTTAAACCGATCCCCGACAGATTAAATATCAGCAGCAACGCAACAGCAAGCACGATCTCCGGAATAACAATAGGAAAATAGATCATATTCATAATGAGCTTTTTTCCTTTAAATTTCGCATTTCGAAGTCCAACTGCACCGGTCGTTCCTACAAACAGACCAAGCAGTGTTGAAATTACTGCAACCAAAAGCGTAGTTCCAAGGATCTCCCAGATGCCGGGGTCGTGAAACAACTTTACATAATATTTTGTCGTAAAACCTGACCACACCACATTCGCATGACTGTCATTGAAAGAAAATATTATCATAACAACAACCGGTGCGTAGATAAATAAAAATAAAAGGATCAAATATATTTTCCCAAGAATGGATGCCACTCTCTTTTTTTTCTTTCTTTTCTCCATAAGCTAAGCCCCCAAATCATCCAAATCACCACCGAGTTTCGTATAGATTACAACCATGAGTAAAATTATCACTGCCAGAATAATCGAAAGCGCAGCTCCAAATGGCCAGTTTCTTGCGATCGTAAACTGACGGTAGATCAGATTACCAACCATCATAGATGTTCCACCACCAAGCATATCTGTCACCATATAATATCCAATACATGGGATAAACGTCAGGATCACTGCAGCAAAAATACCAGGTGCCGTGAGCGGCAGCGTAATCTTACAAAAAGTTTTGACTGGACCTGCCCCCAGATCCTTTGATGCCTCGATCAGTCCGGGATCCATCTTTTCAATGGAAGAATACATAGGAAGTACTGCAAACGGTAAAAACATATAAATCATACCGATGATCACCGCAAAATTATTGTATAAAAGATCAATTGGTTTTTTGATCAGTCCTAATGCCAGCAACACCGTATTGATAATACCGGAATTATTCAGCATCACAACAAAGCTATATAAAATAACCAGACCACTCACCCACAACGGAAGCATCAAAAGAACCGTCAAAACTCCCGACGTCTTTTTCTTTACGTGTGCGATCACAGTAGCCATCGGATATCCCAGCAAAATGGTAAAGATCGTTGTCCATACCGCGATCAAAAGAGACTGCTTTACAACAGTGACATAAACCGGTTTAAAGATCTCCGCATAATTATCCAGTGTAAAATGATATACGATCTTTCCCAGTGGCCCCTTTGTCATAAAACTCATAAATAAAAGCATCACTACCGGCAATAATACAAATAGTATTGACCAGATCGTTATTGGCGCACACATAAAAAGGGAAGACAATCGCGCATGAAATGATCTTTTGTCTTTATGCTTTTTCTGCATCATTTCTTCTTTATTCTTCATCCTCACCGCCTCCTTCAATATCACGGGAAGCATCGGTATCGACCATGCTTTTCTCTGGTAATACAACTCCCTTTTCCAGATGCCAATAGAGATAGACCATTTCTCCTTCCTTTGGAAGATCGTCTGCAGAAAAACGATTAATCTTAACCTCTGTTCCATCATTTAATAAAACAATGGTTTTGATCAGGTTTCCTACATAAATATGTTCCTTCACAATACCTTTGATGTGAAATCCGTCCACCCGCTGTCTGGAATACAACATATTCTCCGGTCGGACTGATACTGAAACAGGCTGTCCGGCTGAAAGCTCTCCTGTAAAACCGGATGCTTTTGCATTTCCTACTTCTGTTCCCAGTGTCACAGTATTCTCCTCCTGACTGATCACGACAGCATCAAATATATTTGATTCCCCGATAAAGCCGGCAACAAATCTTGTCTTAGGATGCTCATATATCTCAAAGGCAGAATCAATCTGTTCTAAAACCCCCTGGTTGATGATCGCGATCCGGTCACTCATTGTGAGTGCTTCTTCCTGATCATGTGTCACATAAACAAAAGTAATACCAAGTTTTCGCTGCAAACGTTTCAATTCAATCTGCATCTGCTTTCTCAGCTTTAGATCAAGTGCTCCTAACGGCTCATCTAAAAGAAGCACCTTCGGACGGTTGATCAATGCTCTTGCAATCGCAACTCTCTGCTTTTGTCCACCGGACATCTGAGTAATACGACGTTTGCCAAATCCCTCAAGCTGAACCAGCTTCAGCATTTCCGTCACTCTTTCCTTAATCTCAGCTTTAGGAATTTTCTTTACCTTAAGTCCATACGCCACATTATCAAATACATTCATATTAGGAAATAATGCATAATTCTGAAATACTGTATTTACATCACGCTGATACGGTTCTTTTTTTTCTACGCTTTCTCCCTGCACTTTTATCATCCCGGAGGTAGGAAGTTCAAAACCGGAGATCATACGCAGTGTTGTTGTCTTTCCACACCCGGACGGTCCCAGCAGCGTTAAGAACTCCCCCTCTGCAATATTGATATTCATGTTTTTAACCACATGATTGGTTCCATACCACTTTTCCACATTTACCAAAGATACAATAGGTTTACCCATGGCTTCCTCCTTCCCGACTGTTTCAAAAAACGGTCTACATCAATGCACTGTCACCTCGTTCGTTTGTACGAATACGCATTGCATCCAAAACATCTGTAACAAATACTTTACCATCACCATTTTTTCCGGTTCCTATTGCCGTTGAAATGTCAGCTAAGATCTCCTCAATCTGGTCATCTTCCACAACAACAAAAACCATGATCTTCGGTAGCAGATTAATATCATCTCCGGTAAAATTCATTTCCGGCAAATATCCCTTTTGACGTCCACATCCCATGACGGATAAACACGTCATACCCTGACAATTATGGGTTGCAAATATTTCTTTCAAACCAACCAGTTTTTCCGGTCTTGTAATTACTTCAATCTTTTTCATACTATCATCCTCCCTTACTCTGCTGCATTTCCCATCAGTTCTGTATAATAGGTATCCATCAGGTTGATCTGATCATCACTTACCGCAATGCTCCAGGAAATTGGGAACAATTCCTCTTCCTTTTTTAAGGCCGGACTTTCATAAAAATCCTCATCAAGATATGGTGCTAACAGTTCCTGCTTCAGATTTGGTACTCCTCCGTATTCTGCATTGCTTTTTGCATTTTCTTCCGGTCGAAGTAAAAAGTCGATCAACTCTGTTGCTTCCTCCTGCTTTTCTGACGCTGCCGGGATTGACCAATACTGCTGGAAACGCTCACATCCCTCTGTTAATGCAACTGCATCAAACTTATCCCAGTTATCTTTAGAATCAACACAAAGGGTTGTATAGTCCCAGCAAAATGCCACCGGACACTCTCCATTTTCAAGCTGGGATACTGCACTTTCTCCTACAAACGCTTTTACATTCGATTTGATCTTTGTCAAAAGATCATTTGCCTGTTTCATCTCATCTTCATTCGTAGAGTCAGGCTTAAATCCACAAGCCACTAACGCTTCTCCATAAAGAGAGATCGTGGAATTGACCATTGCAACTTTTCCCTTTAATTTCGGATCAGCCAGATCTTTAAATGATGTAATCTCAATCGGACAGGTTTCTTTGTTATACACAATAGTGGTATAGCTGCATCCCATGTTAGGAATGGTATACTCTTCCTTGCTGTCACCAATCGGTCCTTCCTCCAAAAAACTGTCCTGTATATTCTCAAGGTTTTTGACCTTACTTTTATCTATAGGTGCTAACAGATCACCATCCAGGAATGATTTTACATACGCTCCCTCTAAGTCGATCAGGTCATAATCAGCATTTCCCTCAATCATCTTTGCCAAGAGCGTATCCGTATTATCAATATAACTGATATTAATCTTGATTCCGGTCTCTTTTGTAAAATCTTCAAACATCTCCTCCGACCAGGTTCCTTCCCAGATCATAATGTTCAAACTGTCCACCTTTCCTTTTGAGCTGCCTGATTTCGAACTGCTTCCACAGCCGGAAAGAATACAACTTGTCAATACAAGACACATCAAAACTGCTAATAAATGTTTCACTTTCTTCTTCATAATCATGACCTCCTCACATCAACTGCAAAATTCCAACGCTACAAAAAAAGAAAGCCAACGAAAACTCTAGGAGTCTCCGTTGACTTTAAAGCGATACTAGCACTAATTTTTTCCTCTGTCAATGCTAATGTTGTTTTTTGTTAAATATGACAAATATCATATCATTTCTTCAAGCATCTGTGATAAATTTCAATAATCTTTTCTTTATCAAGTGGAAACTGGCATTCTAAAAGTCCATCCGCTGCCCGTTCTGCCATAGCAGCAAAATGGCTTTCATCTGTTATACCAATATCCTGCATAGAAAGACCCAGCCCCATTTTCTGAAATACTTCCTCGGTTTTTTGTATTGCAAGCTCCGCAATTTCATAAGGCTTCCTATCCGATGAAATTCCAAACACATTAACTCCATAATTGACAAAACGATCTACGTTTTCATCATTCAAAATATAACGCATCCATACCGGAGTGAGCACTGCCAGCCCATGGCCATGGGTCACATCATATACTGCCGAAAGCTGGTGTTCCATTGCATGAACCGGCCACATTGACGTAAGACCACAAGCCAAAAATCCATTGATCGCCCAGCTTGATGTCCACATCAGGTTCGCTCTTGCTTCATAATCCTCCGGATCCTCACATGCGATCGGTCCAAAATGAATGCAAGTTTTCAAAAGTCCTTCCATCACACGATCCTGCATATATTTATCAGGAGTACCATCAAAATACAATTCGAAAATATGGCTCATAATGTCCGCAGTTCCTGCTGCCGTCTGATATTTCGGCACTGAAAAGGTAATCTTTGGATCCATGATCGAATATCTGGGATATAGCAGTCTGCTGCACATCTCCTGTTTATCTGAAGTTTCTTCGTTATTGATCACCGCAAAACCGTCCATTTCCGAACCGGTTGCTGCCAATGTCAGCACAGTAATGATCGGAAGTGCCTCTTTGATCAGAGTGTTATCCAATACAAGATCCCATGGACTTCCTTCATGATAATAACCGGCTGCAACTGCTTTTGCACAATCGATCGTACTTCCGCCACCAATAGGAATGATCACATCAACTGCATTTTTATGGCACAACTCCACGCCCCGGCATACCGTACCCAGTCTTGGATTGGGCTCCACCCCAGCAAGATCCCAGCTTGTAATACCGGCATCCTCCAAAAGAGATTGGATCGTATCATAAAGTCCACTTCGTTTGACACTGCCACCACCATAGACCAACAATACACGTTTTCCATATTGACTGACAAGTGCCGGCAAATGTTTTATCTGTCCCTCTCCAAAATATACTTTCGTTGGAATATCATAATAAAAATTCTGCATCGCATTCGCTCCTTCCTTTACCATTGATTAAAATATAAATCCTGCAACAAAATACATTGCTGCAGAAATCGCACCCGCGATCAACACATACGGCTGACTTGTCCGATATTGGTCATATATAGTCACACGGCACGCTCTGGCCGAAACAACACCAAGATCAGAAACAACACAGGCATTTGCACCAAATAAACCAGCTGAAATGATCGCTCCAAGACACAACGGGACATTTGCCCCAATCCCCGGCAGCACCATCATCATTACCGGAATTGCAATCTGATATAACGTATAGTTTAAACTAAACAGGTATTCTGAACAACTAAAAAATACAAAAAAGATAAATGGAAGCATACGGGCGATCGGAACAGCATGACAGACTGAAAACACAAAATCTTCCATTCCCATTGCATACATGCATTCCTCCATTGCATATCCAAGCATCAGAATAATAACCATATCAACCATATCAATAAAACCATCCACAATGCACTGTACATATTCCGCAATTGTTTGCAGTCCTTGCATCACATACAATATTCCCGTAAAAACAACTGCGATCGCAAATGCAGAAAAACAGTTCAATCCCGTCGCTAACAATGCAACCACAATACAGATCAGTGGCAGGATCAGATTTAATACACTAACATGCTTAGTTCGCTCATTTGTTTCATCATAATCTTCTTCCTCTGCTGCTTCGGCCTCTTCCGCACTGCCCTTGATATCGCCCATCTGGATCCCCTTTTCCTCTATCAACTGATAAGCTTTTTTCATTGGCCCGATGATCGGTATCTTTCCGGCTGCAAATAAGAGAGCAAGTACTATCGCAACAATCGCATAAAACATATAGGGAATTGATTGCATGAAAATATCTGTTGCCTGGGCTTTATCTGCTACATTATCCGCTTCTACAATCTGATAAATAATAAAATATCCCCATGCTCCAAACGGAAGCATTGCTGATGCACAGATACTGATCGTACGAACTACATAAGCAAGTGCCAGTCTTGGCTTTTTTAATGCATCGATCAACGGAGAAAATGCAGCACCGGCAGTCAATGCTGATACATAATCATCCACCGATGTTGCACCAGCATATAATCCCGCCGTTACCATAACAGCAGCAGACTTTCCTTTTTCTTTCTTTGTCACGAATTCTGTAAATGCTTTCGTACTGCCTGTTCGTTTCATTGCAATGATCAAACCACCACATAGAAAAAATGACATGTACATTTCAATATTTTCCTGATCAGCAAGCACCGTATATACATCATTCATGAATCCGCTAAAACAGGATCCTTTATACCATAATATGTAACACGAAAATGTACCCAGAATAAGTGATTGCATCACATCCTTTGTAACCAGAGCATATACAAATAGTCCTGCTAACGGGACAAGGATCCAAAAACTTCCTGCAACTGTTTTTACAGGTACGAAAAACAAGACAAGCCAGAACAAAATCCAAAACGCCCAAAGTTTTACCATTTTACGATCAATATGTTTTGGATTCATGTAATACAGCATGCGTTTCAAAATATTTTTACTATCCATATTCCTTCCTCCAATCAGATGTCGAAACCGCCTATCTTGAGGAATGATCCCAGATTTTCAGCTGTGTCCCAATTCCATGATCAATGGCATTCCGATACACTTCAGATCCCCATGCCACATCTTCGATCGGCATTCCTTCAATCGCTACAAAAATGATTTCATCCTCCGATTTTCTGCCAGGCTTTTTCCCCCGCACAATTTCACCTAAGTGATCGATCGATTCCCTCTTTATCAATCCATCCTCAACCATATAGTAGAATTCTTCTCCCATACATCCGGTAGGCTTACGCATACCATTCTCATCATATCCCTCCTCATCTTCTATTGCATATTCCTCATACATTTTCCAGTTATCTACAACTTTCCGTATTCCAACCAGCTCTTTTTTATCCATATTAAAAAAACTGGTAGCAATTAAGGTGGCCCCCGGCTTTAACCATTCTTTTTTATAAGTTGGATACTGCCCCGGCTTCACAGATACGGATTCACTGATAATATCAGAACCACGCACTGCTTCTTCCAGAGTTTCACAAATAATGACCTGTTTCACCTGTTTGTAATGTGCTTCAATAAAATCTTTTAATGCCGCTGCTGTCTTTGACTTTAAAGAACCGGCTTTGATTTTTACGGTATCAATATTTTGGGCATTTGTCATGATCGCACGAAAACATGCTTTTGCAATCGGACCTGCGCCTAACATGGTAAGAACCTTTGCATCCCTTCTTGCCAAAAGTTTCGTTGCAAGTCCCGGCATAGCCCCTGTCCGCATAGAACTTAACAGATTTGCTGACATATAAGCAAGTGGCGCACCTGTTTCCACATCATTTAATGCAAACATCAGATTCGACCGTGGAATACCCATTGGACGATTGTTTCCATTGGAACCATACCATTTACATCCTGCCACATGGAACTTACCACCTAAATATGCCGGCATCGCAATAAAACGGCGGTCTGCTCCATCATTGATCGGAAATCCGTCAATATCAGACTTTTTAGGAAATTCAAGCATAATACCATGCGAATTATGCTTCGGACCTCCCATGATAAAATCTCCATCCTCTAGCAATCCCATAGTTTCTTCCATAACTTCCACACATTTTGCGGCATCCATAACACCTGCTTCAATCATGTCCTCCTCGTCCAGATAAAGCATGCGGAGTTTTTTGGATTCCACCAGTTTTGCTTTTTCTTCTGCAATTACAGCCTCAAGTTCACTCATATCGTTCCACTCCTTTTTATTTCAAACTCTTAAAACGATCATAGCTTAGAGAAGAAATATCCACTATCGTATCTTCTCTGGCTACCATCTGTGAAAGCATCAGACCTACCGCTGGTGCTGTACCAAATCCATGCCCCGTAAATCCACAGGCAAGGATCAATCCCGGTACCTCATCCACACGATCGATCACCGGCACCCCATCAAAACACAGATCACACCATCCGCCCCAGGTTCTGACGATCTTGGCATCTGCAAGTTTCGGAATATAGCCGATAACAGCACGACATCCTGCGGAAGCAGTAATTGAAGTTGTACGCAGATCATCAAAGGATTTGTCAATAGCTTCTTCCAAACCGGAATCAGAACCAAATACAAAGGATCCATGCTGTGTCTGATGTCCATAAAAATCTGCGTCTGCTGTACCCAGCATGATATCAAACATATGTGGCTGAAGCTCCGTTACCAGACATTCCTCAAAGAATTTTGTCATTGGTATATCAATTCCCACCGTACGTGCAATATACCGGCTTTCATATCCTGCTGCCAAGATAATCGTTTCTCCCTCGAATACCTCACCATTTGTGAGAATTACCTTTCTCACTTTTCCTTTTACTTTTTCGAGTTCTTTCACCCTTGCACCCGTTATGTAACGTACCCCCATTTCCAGGGAACGGGTATAAAAACCGAGTGTTGCCTTCATCGGATTGGCATGGCCATCTGTCGGACACCAGCTTGCGCCTATGATCTCATCCGAAAGATGGGGACAGATTTCTTTAACTTTGCTGCCGCTGATCACCTGCATATCCAGACCTACACTTCTGGCATTGGAAGCCAGAGTTTCCAGCTTTTTCATATGTGCTTCCGTTTTTCCAAGCCGGAGATTTCCACGTTGATAATATTCCACATCGACACCAAGTTCTTCCGAAAGATACGGCCACATATGTTTCACTGCATACATTGCATAGGGAAGTTCTCTGACATCACGTCCAGACTGTCTGACTCCACCTCCATTTCTCGAGGAACCACCATGTCCGATGCTGTTATCGGCCTCTAATACTAAAACATCTTTGATTCCTCTTTTGGCAAGGTAGTATGCCGCTGCACAACCGTTAATACCACCACCGATAATGATCACATCTGCCGTTTTCTTCATTCTTATTCACCTCCGTCTCTTGCTAAAACTTTCATCTCGACCGGTCTCATTGGAGCTCTTGCTACTGCCGGCTCTATTTCTGTTGGTTTTACCTTAAGCTCTCTTGCCATAATTCCTTTCACCAGCTTTCCACAGGTTTGTCCCTGGCATAGTCCCATGCCATTTCTCAAATAGCGTCGCATTTCCTCCATTGTCACAATTCCTTTATGAATTGCTTTCCGTATTTCTCCTTTTGTTACTTCCTCGCATCGACAAATCAATATATCATCATCCGCACCAGGTACAAAGGGTCCGATCTCTTTTAACTTTTCTTGAATATCCATCATATCGTTTACCTCTTTTCTATGCCATTCCACGCATTGATCTATATTCTCTATACTATGCTTTCTTATAAAAACGTGCTTTCATCGTCATATCGCTTGGCACCTTGATCGTCAGCAGATTGGTATGATCAAACGCTTTTGCAGTTTTACACGATACCACTTCACAGTCACACACCTTTTTTCCATCTCTGCCAAGCGCAATTCCTTTTTCCCCAGCCTCCGGAAGCGGCAAAAATTCATAAGGAAGTGTTACCGTACCAAATCCCTGTTCCGTTTCCTCATTGACTAAAAAAATAGCCTGACCGGAACAGGATGCTACACACATTCCACATCCAATACATTTTGCCTCAGATACCACCACCGGAAGAGAGGTAATATTACTACCGATGGAAATGCATCCCTTCACACAGGCATCCTGACATGGATTACAAGGAATATTTTGCGTACACTCTATCACCGGATGAATACCAGAAGTATGCGTAACGCCCGGATAACGTTCAATTTCATCGTCAGCTACATAACCTTTTTTTAAAAGATTCTCTGATAATGCAATTCCTTCTTCCGTTTTTTCCATCTTTTTACCACGATTCTCAGGTGCGAACATACCCTGACGAAGTGCGGTAAGTGCCTCTTTCAATTCATTTACCCGGCTCTCTCTCTCTTCGTTCGTCAGGTATCCTAAATATTCTGAGATCACTGCTCCGGAAATCCGCCCTTCAATCATTGCTGAACTTGCTTCTTCAATTCCAGACACATCTCCAGCTGCATATATTCCCGGTACACTTGTCGCTCCAAGAATATCGCACACCGGCACATATCCTCCCGGCGTATCCTTCATGTCACAGCCTGCCTGCTTGAGCAACTGTGACATCGGCGATAACCCAACTGCCATACATATGGTATCCACATCAAAATGTTTTTCTGTACCTTCTATAAAATGAAATTTATCATCAACCTCCGCGATCGTAACGCCAGTCACATGATCTTCCCCCTCTGCCTTGACAATTGTATGAGACAGATAAAATGGTACTCCAAGTCTTGCTACCTTGGCTGCATGTACTCCATATCCACCCACTCTGGGTGCTGCATCCACAAGCGCAACCACTTCACATCCGGCCTGCATTAATTGAAAGCTCACTACAAGCCCTACATTACCGGTTCCAAGCATCAAGATTCTTTCTCCTGCTTTTATGTGATGAAGGTTCATCATTGTCTGGGCAGCTCCGGCTCCAATCACACCCGGCAGCGTCCAACCGGGAAATGTCACCATATTTTCACTGGCACCAGTTGCTACCAGAATAGCATCTCCCTTTAAGTGTTTTACTTCATCTCCGATCCGCACTGTAATTTCTTTTTCCGGATATAGCCCAACCACAGTTGCCTTCAGCATAACCTCAACTCCATATTGTTCCGCCTCAGCAAGTAGATCTTCTCCTATTTTGTATCCACGTATCTTGGCTTTGTGCTCCTTTGATCCGAAAAATTTATGTATCTGTTTAAATAACTGACCACCCGGTCTCTCATTTTCATCAAGCACGAGAGGATGCAAGCCGTGTTTGGCTGCTTCCGTTGCTGCCGATAATCCCGCAGGTCCGGCTCCTATTACAATCAAATCATATCTCTTCATTTATACATCCTCCTTTGCACCTGCTCCATACTGCGTTTCAATCACCATTCCCTCTTTCAAGGGCGTAATGCATGTTCGTACATTCGGTTTTCCATCCACAACCATTACACAATCCGTACAACGTCCAATTGCACAAAAGACACCACGCGGCTCATGACGTTTTGCCGTATAACGGTGCGTCATTACGCCTGCCACGCGAAGTGCTGCTGCGATTGGCTCTCCCTCATACCCTTCTAATATGGTTCCGTCATAGGTGAATTTTACTAATTTTCCTTTTGGAAATTCCCCTAAAATCGGATGATTTTTGATTCTTTTTTCCATACCACAATCCTCACTTTCCAAAATTCAAAATTATATAAAACAAAAGAGTCAATGGCACTGCATCAGGTCGCCATTGACTCTTTATGTGAAGCATAAACCCTAGAACGATACCAGGGTCAAGCTTTTTTTGAAATTTGCATATTTCTTCCTTTTTTGTTATAATATTTTTGATGCAACGGTGCTGTTTTCAGAAACAGTGCCGTTTTTTTATTTCACTCTGGTAAAGGAGCTTGCTTTATGAAAAATAGTACTTTTCACATTGGTGAATTATCAAATTTATTTAATATCAGTGTTGACTCCATCCGTTACTATGAAAAAAAAGGGCTGATACATCCGGAAAGAAACGAAACAAACGGATATCGCGAATACTCTTTAGATGATTTTCAAACGCTGGTCATGATCCGCGAACTGCTTGGACTGGATTTCCACCAGGAACAGATCAGTTCCTTTTTAAAAGAACGAAACATTTCAACCACAATGGAAATGCTCGATACAGAACTTCTGATCATAGATGAAAAAATAAGCACTCTGCAAAAGAAAAAAAATCAGATCATCGAGCGGCTGCAGTCCCTGCAAACTGTCCAAAAAGAAGCCGTAGATAACATGATTCAGCTGAAAACATTTAAAAAGCGTCCGATTGTCATGATCTCAACAGAAAATCTACCGGACGCTTATGTGGATTATACATTAGTTCAATATATGAAGAAAGAACAGATTAAATTAAATACTATCGGTTTTTGTGACTGTTACACATTGGATCTTGAAAATTCCAACCCGGACTCTGATTACTACCGGACAGAAAATGTTTTTTTATTAGCCGGAGCAGAAGAAACAAACATAGATCATTTTCTTCCTGCCGGTGACTATTTATGCCTTTATTATCATGGGTCTTTAAAGCAGACAAAACAGCTTATGCCTTCATTATTTGCATATGCCAGAGAACATCAACTGAAGATCACAGGACATCCTATGGAGCTTTGTCATATCGACAGTTATGAAACAAACCATGAAAAGGAATATATAACAGAGTTAGAACTTCCGGTAAAGCAGATCAGAGGAACCTCCCAGACACTATAATTCCAGCGAATCCAAAATCTCCTTTAACGCATCCGCAGACTCCTTCAGTTTTAACGCTTCTTCTCCAGAAAGTTCAATCGGAATGTCAGATTCCACACCGTTTGCACCAACGATTGCCGGCATACTAAGTACCACACCATCAATTTCATAGGCTCCATGCATCATATGGGAAACCGGAAGAATGGATTTCTCATCCCGCATGATAACCTCACAGATCCGTCTTACAGACATTGCAATTCCATAATAGGTAGCATGTTTCTTATTGATGATCTCATACGCACTGTTCTTGACTTCCTCCGCAATTTCCCTTGTATTCTCTTTATGATGATAATGTCCTCTCATCTCGCACATCTGGCTGAGCTCCACACCGGAAACATTGGCAGATGACCATGCTACCACCTCGCTGTCTCCATGCTCTCCAATGATAAATGCATGAATACTCCGGCTGTCTACTGCTAAATGCTCGCCAAGCTTATATTTCAAACGCGCACTGTCTAACACGGTTCCGGAACCTATGACGCGTTCCTCAGGCAGACCGGACAGCTTGATCGCTACCTGCGTCAAAATGTCCACAGGATTGGCTACGATCAGCAGAATTCCCTCAAAACCTCTTTTGGCAATTTCCGGAATGATTGATTTAAAAATGGCAACATTCTTATTTACCAGATCCAGTCTTGTCTCACCTGGCTTTTGACCAGCTCCGGCAGATACAATGATGATCGCCGCATCCTTTGCATCATCATAATCTCCCGCATAGATTTTCATCGGGCTGGCAAATGGAATGCCATGGCTGATATCCATTGCCTCTCCTTCTGCTTTGTTTCTATCTGCATCGATCAGCACGATTTCTGTAAAAAGTCCACTCTGCATCAGAGCAAATACAGACGCTGATCCAACAAAACCACATCCCACCATCACTGCTTTCTTTGGATTTACAATTATGTTACTCATACAGTACTCCTCCTTTTCACATATAAAAGTTAGTAATTATTACTATTTTATTTTAAACGAAACTCGTTAACCTGTCAACTATATATTACCATATTTAGATATAATTAAAAACAGCAAAACCAGAGTATTCTGCTCTGATCTTGCTGTTTTGCAGTGATTTTTAAATTATTTCTTCTCATCAAGCAGCAGGACTCCCTCTGCTGGATTATGATAAATAATTTGATCATTCCCTTACTAACGTTTTCTGCTCCCGTTGAATAACCGTCCTGCCTTTCCATAATTTTGAAATCTGACCTTAATCTGCTTATCGTTTTAATTTTCGATATTCGCTCGGAGTAATTCTATAGCGTTCCTTAAACGCTCTATTAAATGTTCTC
>CAKRES010000003.1 GCA_934317845.1 uncultured Lachnospiraceae bacterium | reverse complement strand
TTGATAATCCTACAATGCAGGACTTTTTCAGAAAATGGTGTCAATTTAAAAATGTCTATGAAAAGGAAAAAGCTGAAGTATTAGCTATTGAAGATGAAGATAAAAGACAGGAAGAACTGGGTAAACTGAATGCTACCCAGGAAGAATGGAAATTACGTGCTATGGGAACTACGATAGGTTGTCACACTATTGTTAAGAAGGGCACTGAAGGTAATGTTATTAAGGCATATGACTTAACTTAAAGCACGAATAAATCTAAGAGATTCTTCATACAATAAACTCAAATGCTCTCCTTGAAGATTTATTATTTAAATGTTATCATATTTATAATATCAATCTTACAAAGGGGATGAAAGAGATGGTAAACAAATTGGAACAATTAAGCCAAACAGCAATTTCTGACCTTCTGCTCAAATTAGAAGCAAAACTTGATGCTGATGTTTTCACATACTATGGGGAAATTGTCAACGGTGTTGAGCGAGAAGTTAAAGATTTTATTGAAGCACTGGCAAAAGATTCACATAAACATGATTCCATTTATATTTTTTTAACTACTCCTGGTGGTAGTCTTACACCAGTTCAAAGAATGGTTGATATTTTCCGCCATTTTTATGATGAAGTAAATTTTATTATTCCAGATTACGCTTATAGCGCTGGCACAATATGGTGTATGAGTGGAGATAATATATATATGAATTACTATTCCACCCTTGGACCAATTGATCCACAGGTTCCAAACAAAGATGGGCATCTGGTTGCTGCTCTGGGATATCTTGATAAAATCAATGAACTTTTAGATAAAGCTAAACGTAACGAATTAACCCAGGCTGAGTTCCTAATCTTAAAAGATTTTGATTTGGCAGAACTTCGTTCATACGAGCAAGCTAAAGAGTTAGCCATAGATATGCTAAAAAAATGGTTAACTACTTACAAATTTAAAGACTGGACAAATCATTCAAACGGTACTGTCGTTACACAAGAAGAAAAGAAACAACGTGCATTAGAAATTGCTAGTAAATTAAGCGATAATAATGTTTGGAAGTCTCACGGTCGTCCTATCGGTATTCAAGTATTAAAGAACGATTTGCACCTAGAAATAGTTGATTTTGAAAAAGATTCAGAATTAAATGAACTAATAAACGAATATTATGATGGTGTAAGCGAATATATCAAAAATCACAACTTTAGATTTTTCTTTCAAACGAGGTTATTTATATGAATATAGTTGAAAAAATCCAAAATTTATCAGAAGATACCATTACTCAAGATGAAAATTTTTTGATGCTTTCAGAAGCATTATCTGAATATCATCGCTTAATCCAAGAGGGAAAACTAATCCCTCGTAAAAATAATATAGAAAACATATATACTACTTATTCAATTCACAGCAATACAAATTATTAAAATCGCAGTTTTTGTTATCATTCTGTTATCACAAACGGTTGTCAGGATATACTCCCGGCAACCGTTTGTCTTTGCTATTCGTTATTCTATTTCATATTCTTTTACGATTCTATCCAACAGAAAAACCCGTAGAACCGAAGTTCTACGGGTATCTTACGTTTGGACACAACGTTATCTTGCGATAACAAATCTATATTCAGATTGTATTACTCGATGATTGTAGCAACACGTCCTGATCCTACAGTACGTCCACCCTCACGGATAGCGAATGTAAGACCCTGCTCCATAGCTACTGGGTGAATTAACTCGATAGTCATCTCAACGTTATCACCAGGCATACACATCTCTGTACCTGCAGGTAACTCGCAAACACCAGTTACATCAGTTGTACGGAAATAGAACTGTGGACGATAGTTGTTGAAGAATGGAGTATGACGTCCACCCTCGTCCTTAGTTAAAACGTAAACCTGAGCAGTAAACTTCTTGTGGCAAGTAACAGTTCCAGGAGCTGCTAAAACCTGTCCACGAACGATATCTGTTCTCTGGATACCACGAAGTAATGCACCGATGTTATCACCAGCCTGAGCCTCGTCTAATAACTTACGGAACATCTCGATACCAGTTACAACTGTCTTCTGAGTCTCTTCCTTAACACCAACGATCTCAACTTCCTCGTTCAAGTGAAGAGTACCACGCTCTACTCTACCAGTAGCTACAGTACCACGACCGGTAATTGTAAATACGTCCTCTACAGGCATTAAGAATGGCTGATCAGTAGCACGCTGAGGATCTGGAATGTAAGAATCTACAGTATCCATTAATTCCATGATCTTGTCTCCCCACTCGCCGTTTGGATCCTCTAAAGCCTTTAAAGCAGAACCCTTGATGATTGGGCAATCAGTGAAACCATACTCCTCTAACTGCTCTGTTACTTCCATCTCTACTAATTCGATCAACTCTTCGTCGTCAACCATATCGCACTTATTTAAGAATACTACGATGTAAGGTACACCTACCTGACGAGACAGTAAGATGTGCTCTTTGGTCTGTGCCATAACACCGTCAGTTGCAGCTACTACTAAGATAGCACCATCCATCTGAGCAGCACCAGTGATCATGTTCTTTACATAATCGGCATGGCCTGGACAGTCAACGTGTGCGTAATGTCTCTTAGCTGTCTGATACTCAACGTGAGCTGTAGAGATAGTGATACCACGCTCTCTCTCCTCTGGAGCCTTATCGATATCCTCAAAGTTCTCAGCTGTATTACCTTCTACACGTGCAGCTAACACTTTTGTAATTGCTGCTGTTAAAGTAGTTTTACCATGATCTACGTGACCGATAGTACCAATGTTACAATGCGGCTTGCTACGATTAAACTTTTCCTTAGACATTTTTTAAAATCCTCCTTTTAATGGGCCCATCCGGGCAATCTTATAAAATGATTCCCTAACTAATGTACCAGCCTGGCTGGTACCCGAAAGGCATGGGATACACCCACGATTAGTTAGAATTATAGTATATTTTTTTCAATATTTCAAGTATATTTCAAAGGATTATACCAGTCCTATTGGATTATTTGCTATGGTTTGCAATAATCTTTTCCTGAACAGATTTTGGAACCTGCTCGTATCTCTCAAAGAACATGGAGTAATTACCACGACCCTGTGTGCTGGAACGAAGTTCGGTAGAGTAACCAAACATCTCGGATAATGGAACATAAGCTCTTACGATCTTACCACCACCGATGTCGTCCATACCTTCGATCTGACCACGTTTTGCGTTCAGACTTCCGATAACATCACCCATGTATTCCTCTGGCATTGTTACTTCCACTTTCATGATCGGCTCTAATAATACAGGCTCACCCTTCTTCATTGCATCCTTGAATGCCATAGATCCGGCAATGTGGAATGCCATCTCGGAAGAATCGACCTCATGGTAAGAACCATCATATACGTTGGCATATACACCAAGTACTGGGAATCCAGCAAGGATACCAGCCTGTGCTGCCTCTTCGATACCTTCTCCAACTGCTGGGATGTACTCTTTTGGAATCGCACCACCAACAACGGTAGACTCGAACTTGAATGTTTCTTCTCCGTTCGGATCCATTGGCTCGAATTTAACTTTACAGTGACCGTACTGACCACGACCACCTGACTGTTTTGCATATTTACTATCAATATCGACAGCCTTTGTAAAGGTTTCTTTGTATGCTACCTGAGGAGCACCAACATTTGCCTCTACCTTGAACTCACGAAGTAGACGATCTACGATAACGTCTAAGTGGAGCTCACCCATACCTGCGATAATTGTCTGACCAGTCTCCTGATCGGTATGCGCACGGAATGTAGGATCCTCTTCTGCTAATTTTGCTAAAGCCTCACCCATCTTACCCTGATCGTTCTTTGTTTTTGGCTCGATTGCAAGCTCAATAACCGGCTCAGGGAATTCCATAGACTCAAGGATAACCGGATGCTGCTCGTCACAGATCGTATCACCTGTTGTTGTAGCCTTGAAACCTACAGCAGCTGCGATATCTCCAGCGTATACCTTGTCAATCTCTGTACGCTTGTTTGCGTGCATCTGAACGATACGTCCTACACGCTCTTTCTTTTCTTTTGTTGCATTTAATACATAAGATCCTGAATTCAGTGTTCCGGAATATACACGGAAGAATGCTAACTTACCTACGAATGGGTCAGTCATGATCTTGAATGCTAATGCTGCAAATGGCTCTTCATCAGAAGACTTACGAGTTACCTCGTTACCGTCCTCATCAACACCGGTAATATCAGGGATATCAGTTGGAGCCGGCATATACTCAATAACACCGTCTAACATCTTCTGAACACCTTTGTTCTTGTATGCAGATCCACAATATACAGGAACTGCTTCACAAGCGATGGTGGCCTTACGAAGAACAGCCTTCATCTGCTCTACAGATGGCTCTTCTCCTTCCAGATACATCATCATAAGGTCGTCATCCATCTCACAGATCTTCTCAACTAAATTATCATGCCATTCCTGTGCAAGATCCTTTAAGTCATCCGGAATCTCTGTAATCTCGATATCCTCACCTTTGTCATCTTTATAATAGTATGCATCCATCTCGAACAGATCGATCAATCCGGCAAAGTCATCTTCCTTACCGATTGGAATCTGTACCGGGATCGCATTTTTACCAAGACGATCAATAATGGTCTGTACAGACATAAAGAAATCTGCACCCATCTTATCCATCTTGTTGATAAATGCCATACGTGGTACGTTGTATGTGTCAGCCTGACGCCATACGTTCTCTGACTGAGGCTCAACACCTGCTTTTGCATCAAACACACCTACTGCACCATCTAATACACGAAGCGAACGCTCAACCTCTACTGTGAAGTCAACGTGGCCCGGAGTATCAATGATGTTGATACGATGCTCTAATGCACCATCTTTTTTCTTATGATGGTCTTCCAGTGTCCAGTGGCAAGTAGTTGCAGCAGAAGTAATTGTAATACCTCTCTCCTGCTCCTGCTCCATCCAGTCCATGGTAGAAGCACCGTCATGAGTCTCACCAATCTTATAGTTTACACCAGTATAATAGAGGATACGCTCTGTCAATGTGGTCTTACCAGCATCGATATGCGCCATAATACCAATATTTCTGGTTCTATCTAATGGATATTCTCTTCCAGCCAAGATTTTTTCCTCCTTCTACTAGAATCTGTAATGAGCAAATGCCTTATTAGCCTCTGCCATCTTATGCATGTCTTCTTTTCTCTTAACAGCAGCGCCAGTGTTGTTTGATGCATCTAAGATCTCTTTCGCTAAACGCTCTTCCATTGTCTTCTCACTTCTTTTACGTGAAAAGAATGTCAGCCAGCGAAGTGCTAATGCCTGACGTCTGTCTGCACGAACCTCGATTGGTACCTGGTAAGTTGCTCCACCGATACGACGAGCTTTTACCTCTAATTCCGGCATAATGTTGTTCATGGCTTCTGTAAATACTTCCATTGCCTCTTTGCCAGTTTCTTCAGCAATACGATCAAATGCGCCGTATACGATCTTCTGCGCTACACCTTTCTTACCATCTAACATAATGTTATTGATAAGTTTGGTAACCACAGTATTCTTGTAAATCGGATCCGCTAAAACTTCTCTCTTTGCAATATGTCCTTTACGTGGCACGGTTCTTCCCTCCTTAATAATAATTAATTCTTCGGTACTCGGCCTTTGGCCGTTCGTGCGGGTAAAAACGTTACTTTATATCCTGCAACCTATACAGGGTAATATCGCTTTCTCCAGCACTTGTACAAACTGTTGGTCGTTATAACGTTCTAAGGCCTATTTCTTAGGTCTCTTAGCACCGTACTTAGAACGAGCCTGCTTTCTGTTCGCAACACCTGCAGTATCCAATGTTCCACGAACGATGTGGTAACGGGTACCAGGTAAATCCTTTACTCTTCCTCCACGGATCAGAACAACGCTATGCTCCTGAAGGTTGTGACCCTCACCTGGAATGTAGCTTGTTACTTCGATTCCGTTAGAAAGACGTACTCTGGCGATCTTACGAAGCGCTGAGTTAGGCTTTTTCGGTGTAGCTGTCTTAACTGCGGTACAAACACCTCTCTTCTGTGGAGCTGCAGTATCGGTTGGCTTTTTCTTTAAAGAGTTGTAACCCTTCTGTAAAGCTGGTGCAGTAGACTTCTTGCTTACAGTCTGTCTTCCTTTTCTAACTAACTGGTTAAATGTTGGCATGATTTCACCTCCTGCGATATTAATTCTAGGTTGCTAAATTGCAATCAAACTATGCGTAGTATCTACGCATGCTTATCCATTTTATCTACTTTATTTTAGCTTGTCAAGTGTCATTTTCTCATTTTCCTTATAAATTTTTTATTTTTCCTGCTTTTTATTCGACAAGATTGGAAATCCAGACTCCTTTTCTGATCAGTATACCTCCGATCACCAGCTTGATCAGGTCAAGTGCCTGTATCACGGCATAGATCACCAGAATAGGAAGCGGAGAATACCGGCACAATACAAATGCCACCGGAACACTGATCAAACAGTTAAATACGCTGTCAAATAAAAACGTGATCAAAGTTTTTCCACCGGAACGAAGCGTAAAATACATTGCATTGATGTAGCCCTGTATTGGGAAAAACAGTGCCGTACATATAATAAATCTGGTCGCCATATGCTTTACCTGCACCGTCGTATCATAAAAGCCCGGGAAAATACCGGAAATTAAGATCAGCAGCAAGCCAAAGAAAAGACTGACTCCCGCTGTAAAATTCATCAGCACACGGCTTGCTTTTTTGGCTTTTTCAAATTCCTTTCCGCCAAGATATTGTCCCAGTATCACACCTACTGACGATCCAAGGGCAATAAAGGAAACATTGAACAAGTTACAGATCGTATTGGAAATATTGATCCCCGCTACTACACTCAACCCTTTCATGGAATAATTCTGTGTCAGAACTGCCATGGAGCTTGCCCAGAAAAATTCGTTGGCAAATATAGGAAGTCCTTTTTTCCCAATCTGAACGCACTGTGCAGCCGGAACTTTGAATGTCCGATACAAGCCCACCAGAAATGAATGTTTCTTTCGTTTTATATGGCTCCATATCACAACGATCAGACACTCTGTAATTCTTGCCAGCACTGTTGCAAGTGCAGCCCCAACAACTCCAAGCTTAGGGAATCCAAAATGTCCAAAGATCAACGCATAGTTAAATATAATATCGACAAAGACAGATACGATCCCGGCTACCATTGGTTTCATCGTTTCTCCGGTTTCTCTCAGACTGCTTGCATATACCTGTGTTATTGCAAAAGGAACCAATGTAGCGATCATCACTGCCAGATATTCCTTTCCAAAAAGTAATGTTGCAGCACGATCGAGTGACTGGCTTTCTCCTTTTAAATAAAGTCCGATCAACAGGTCTGCCTGCGTCGCAAAAAGCAGTGCAGCTATCACCACACAAAACAAACAGATCCAGAATTTGAACCGAACCGTATTTTGAAATCCTTTTTTATCTCCCTTACCATAATACTGTGCGCCGTAAATTCCCGGTCCTGCCAGCCCACCAAAAATTGCAAGATTATTGACAAATAATAGCTGGTTTACGATTGCTACTCCTGTCATCGCCTCTGTACCAAGGCTTCCTACCATTAAATTATCTACCAGACCGACCATATTGGTAATCCCGTTCTGTATCATCATGGGAACCGCGATCGTCAGTGCCTTTTTATATATCATACTGTTTTTCATTGTTTTCACCTCCTGTATGTTCTCTTATTTTCTCCAAAAAAATAAACCACCCGGATCGCATTCCGGGCAGTTTTATTTTTATTCAGACTATTCTTCCGTCTCTTCTGCATTTGCTGTTACCAGCTCATCTGCATTTTCTACAATCTCTTCCGTTGTATCTGTATCCGTAAGTTCAAAGTCATCGCCGAAGTCTAATTCGTCGTCCATTCCAAACTCCTCTACATCTGTATCAAGTTTGACAGAACGATAACGTTTCATTCCGGTTCCTGCTGGGATCAGCTTACCGATCAGAACGTTCTCCTTGATTCCGTAAAGCGGATCAGTCTTACCTTTGATCGCCGCATCGGTCAATACCTTTGTTGTCTCCTGGAAGGATGCTGCTGACAGGAAGGAATCCGTTGCTAAGGAAGCTTTCGTAATACCTAACATTACCTGCTCACCAACAGCCGGCTCCAGACCCTGCTCTACCATCTTACGGTTGGTCTCATTAAACTCGATCACGCCAACCTGCATTCCTGGAAGATAATTGGTATCGCCACTCTCATGAATCTTAATCTTCTTGAGCATCTGACGTACAATGATCTCAATATGCTTATCATTGATATCTACACCCTGCAGACGGTATACACGCTGCACTTCACGCAACATGTAATCCTGTACGGCACGTACATTTTTAATCTTTAAAATGTCATGCGGATTTACAGAACCTTCGGTCAATTCGTCACCGGCCTCTAACATCTGGCCATCCATAACCTTAATACGTGATCCATATGGGATCAGGTATGCTTTGGACTCTCCTGTCTCGTCATTTGTGACAACGACTTCACGTTTCTGTTTTACTTCACGAAGCTCTACCTTACCGGCAAATTCAGTAAGAATCGCAAGTCCTTTCGGCTTACGTGCCTCAAATAATTCCTCAACACGAGGAAGACCCTGTGTGATATCGTCACCACCGGCAACTCCACCCGCATGGAAGTTACGCATGGTAAGCTGTGTACCCGGCTCACCAATGGACTGTGCTGCAATAATACCTACTGCTTCACCTACCTGTACCATCTGGCCGGTTGCCATGTTCGCACCGTAACATTTTGCACAGACACCACTGTGTGACTGACAGGTCAGGATCGTACGGATCTTAATCTTCTCATAGCCTGCAGCAATGATCTTATCTGCACGCTGTGGTGTAATCATATGATTGCGTTTTACGATCATTTCTCCTGTCTCCGGATCATTGATCGTCTCTGCTGCATATCGACCTAAAATACGGTCTCTAAACGTTTCAATTGTTTCTTTTCCGTCCATGAAGGCTTCTACGGTCATACCTGGAAGCTCTTCCTGTCCGGCTGCACAATCCACTTCACGGATTACGATATCCTGTGATACATCTACCAGACGTCTGGTCAGATATCCGGAATCGGCAGTACGAAGAGCGGTATCAGAAAGTCCCTTACGTGCTCCATGTGCAGAAATGAAGTACTCCAGTACGTCAAGACCTTCACGGAAGTTGGACTTGATCGGTAATTCAATGGTACGACCTAAGGTATCTGCCATCAAACCACGCATACCGGCTAACTGTTTGATCTGCTGGTTGGAACCACGGGCTCCGGAATCCGCCATCATAAAGATGTTGTTATATTTATCAAGACCGTTGATCAGGTCATCGGTCAACTGATTATCTGCTTTGAACCAGGTATCGACAACAGATTTGTAACGCTCCTCCTCTGTCAACAGACCACGACGATATTTCTTCGTCAGATCATCTACCTGCTTCTGTGCTTTTGCAAGAATCTCCGGTTTAGAAGCCGGCACGGTCATATCGGAAATGGATACCGTCATTGCTGCTCTTGTAGAGTATTTGTAACCAAGACTCTTGATATGATCCAATGTTTCTGCGGTCGCTGTTGCACCATGCAGGTTGATACAACGATCCAGAATATTCTTAAGCTGTTTCTTTCCTACATGGAAATCAATCTCTAATACTAATGCATTTTCATCCTTGCTACGATCTACATAGCCAAGATCCTGCGGAATGATCTCGTTAAAGATCAAACGTCCCACGGTACATTCTACGATCTGGGTGATGTCTTTTCCGTTTTTGTCCTTGCCTTTCAGTCTTACTTTGATCTTAGAGTGAAGGGTTACTACCTTGTTCTCATATGCTAAGATCGCTTCATTTTCAGACTTAAAGAACTTGCCTTCGCCAAGAGCTCCCGGTTTATCCATCGTTAAGTAGTAAATACCAAGTACCATATCCTGCGAAGGAACGGCTACCGGACCACCGTCAGATGGCTTTAACAGGTTGTTTGGAGAAAGCAGAAGGAAACGGCACTCTGCCTGTGCTTCTACAGAAAGTGGAAGATGCACAGCCATCTGATCTCCATCGAAATCGGCGTTGTATGCGGTACATACCAATGGATGCAGCTTGATCGCTTTACCTTCTACCAGTACCGGCTCAAATGCCTGAATACCAAGACGATGCAGCGTAGGAGCACGGTTTAACATAACCGGATGCTCTTTGATGACATCCTCTAATACATCCCACACATCATCCTCTAATTTCTCTACCTTTTTCTTTGCCTGCTTGATGTTATGCACATCATCTTTTTTGGCAACTAATTCTTTCATTACGAATGGCTTGAATAACTCGATCGCCATTTCCTTTGGAAGACCACACTGGTAAATCTTAAGCTCCGGTCCTACCACGATTACGGAACGTCCGGAATAATCTACACGTTTACCAAGTAAGTTCTGACGGAAACGTCCCTGCTTACCTTTTAACATCTCAGAAAGAGATTTGAGGGCACGGTTACCAGGACCAGTGACCGGACGTCCACGACGACCGTTATCGATCAGGGCATCTACCGCTTCCTGTAACATACGTTTTTCATTCCGTACGATCATATCCGGTGCATCCAGCTCTAATAATTTCTTCAGACGGTTATTTCGGTTAATGATTCGACGATACAGATCATTCAGATCTGACGTTGCGAAACGTCCACCATCAAGCTGTACCATCGGACGAAGATCCGGTGGGATAACCGGAATAACATCAAGGATCATCCATTCCGGCTTGTTGTCCGAATTACGGAATGCCTCTACAACCTCAAGACGTTTGATCAGTTTCACCTGATTCTGTGGTGTAGATTCCTTGATCTTTGCCTTTAATGCCACAGATTCTGCCTCTAAGTCAACCTGGGATAACAAAAGCTTTACTGCTTCTGCACCGGTTCCTGCCTTAAATGCATCATATCCAAACTCATCCTCAGCCAGTCTTAATTCTTCATCAGAGATTACCTGACCTTTCTGGAAATTACTCTGTCCCGGATCAGTTACGATATATGCTGCAAAATACAATACCTTCTCTAATGCCTTTGGTGTAATGTCAAGCATCAAAGCAATTCTTGATGGAATTCCTTTGAAATACCAGATGTGTGAAACCGGGGCAGCTAACTCAATGTGACCCATACGCTCACGACGTACGCTGGCCTTCGTGATCTCTACTCCACACTTGTCACAGACAATACCTTTGAATCTTACTTTTTTATACTTACCACAATGACATTCCCAGTCTTTTTGTGGTCCAAAAATGCGCTCGCAGAACAATCCATCACGTTCCGGTTTTAACGTTCTGTAATTGATCGTCTCCGGTTTTAATACCTCACCACGAGACCATTCTCTGATCTTTTCCGGTGAAGCCAATCCAATTTTAATGGCGTCAAATCTTAATTGCGCCTCATTCTGCTGATTCATCTCTGCCATCAGGTTACTCCTTTCTACTCGTTATCCATGTCTGAATCCGAACCATAAACGTCGTCACCATCTTCTAAGTCACCAGTTTCAAAGCCGTTCTCCTGGAACTCTGCCTCCACATGGTCGGACTGCTGGGAAGCGGCACCATTTTCGCTGATCATAGAAACGGTTTCTGGATTACGTGTACTGTAATCAACGTTTTCCTGAAGTTCTACTACATTACCATCTTCATCTAATACGTTGATATCCAATGCTAATGACTGGAATTCTTTTAATAATACCTTGAATGACTCAGGCACACCCGGTTCCTGAATATTCTCGCCCTTGATAATGGACTCATATGTCTTCACACGACCTACCACATCATCGGACTTCACGGTTAAGATCTCCTGCAGGGTATATGCAGCACCATATGCCTCTAATGCCCATACCTCCATCTCACCGAAACGCTGTCCACCAAACTGTGCTTTACCACCCAGTGGCTGCTGGGTTACTAAGGAGTAAGGACCGGTAGAACGAGCATGGATCTTATCATCAACCAGATGATGCAGCTTCAAGTAGTGCATGAATCCGATCGTTACCGGACTGTCAAACTCTTCACCGGTACGTCCATCACGAAGCTGTACCTTACCGGTACGATCAATCGGAACACCCTTCCACTCTGCTCTATGGTCTAAATGCGCATGCAGGTAATCCATCAGATCCGGATTTACCTTGTCTGCCCAGCGTTCTTCAAATACATCCCACTCTTCGTTGGCATAATCATTGGCAAGCTCTAAGGTTTCCATAATGTCTACCTCGTTTGCACCGTTGAAGATTGGAGTGGATACATTGATACCAAGCACCTTGGCTGCCAGACTTAAGTGAATCTCAAGCACCTGTCCGATATTCATACGGGAAGGCACACCCAACGGATTCAAAACGATGTCAAGCGGACGTCCATTTGGTAAGAAAGGCATATCCTCTACCGGTAAGATACGGGAAATAACACCCTTGTTACCATGACGACCAGCCATCTTATCACCTACGCTGATCTTACGTTTCTGTGCAATATATACGTTGACGGACTTGTTGACACCAGGTCCCATCTCGTCTTTATTCTCACGGGTAAATACCTGTGTACTCATGATGACACCATACGCACCATGTGGAACACGAAGAGAGGTATCACGTACTTCTCTTGCCTTTTCGCCGAAAATAGCACGAAGCAGACGCTCTTCTGCGGTAAGCTCTGTCTCTCCCTTTGGTGTTACTTTACCAACCAGAATATCTCCGGCACGTACCTCAGCACCAACACGGATAATACCATTTTCGTCCAGATCCTTTAATACATCTTCACCAAGACCTGCTAAATCCTTTGTGATCTCTTCCGGTCCAAGCTTGGTATCTCTTGCCTCTGCTACATATTTCTCAATATGAACAGACGTATAGACATCATCCTGCACCATACGTTCACTCATCAATACAGCATCCTCGTAGTTATAACCTTCCCACGTCATGAAACCGATCAATGGATTTTTACCAAGTGCGATCTCTCCGTTCTTTGTAGAAGCACCGTCAGCAATGACCTCACCTTTCTTTACTACATCCCCTTTGTAAACGATCGGACGCTGGTTCATACAGTTGCTCTGGTTGCTTCTTGCGAACTTGATCAGATTATATACGTCTTTATTGCCATCCTCATTGCGGATCACGATCTGTGTGCTGGAAGAAATCTCAACTACACCATTGTTTCGTGCCACAATACAAACACCGGAATCTACTGCTGCCTTTTCTTCCATACCGGTTCCTACTACAGGAGCTTCTGTGATCAGAAGAGGAACTGCCTGACGCTGCATGTTTGATCCCATCAGGGCACGGTTCGCATCGTCATTCTCCAGGAATGGGATCATGGAGGTTGCCACAGAGAATACCATACGTGGAGAAACGTCCATCATATCAATTCTGGATTTTGGAAATTCGGAAGTCTCCTCGCGGTAACGTCCGGATACGTTATTATTTACAAAATATCCATTCTCATCAAGCTTCTCATTCGCCTGTGCAACGGTATAATTATCTTCTTCATCCGCAGTCAGATATATTACCTCATCGGTAACGCGAGGATTCTTCGGATCTGACTTATCACATTTTAAATATGGAGCCTCAACAAAACCATATTCGTTGATTCTTGCATACGTTGCCAGAGAGTTGATCAGACCGATGTTTGGTCCCTCAGGAGTCTCGATCGGACACATACGGCCATAGTGGGTATAATGTACATCACGCACCTCAAATCCGGCACGGTCACGGCTCAAACCACCAGGTCCTAAGGCTGACAGACGACGCTTGTGCGTCAGCTCGGAAAGCGGGTTGTTCTGATCCATAAACTGGGATAACTGAGAGCTTCCAAAGAACTCTTTGATCGCACCTGTTACCGGCTTGATATTGATCAGGGACTGGATGGTGATATTCTCCTCATCCATCGTCTGCATTTTCTCACGTACCATACGCTCTAAACGGGTCAGACCAACACGGTACTGGTTCTGTAACAGCTCACCTACCGCACGGATACGACGGTTACCTAAGTGATCGATGTCATCAAAGTTACCCAGTCCATACTGTAAATGAATATTATAATTGATCGATGCGAAGATATCTTCAATCGTAATGTGCTTTGGAATCAATTCCGGAATATCTCTGGAAATTGCTTTTTTCAGTGCATCTAAATCTGCACCGTACTCCTCCAACAATTTACTGAGTTCCGGATAATAAACTTCCTCTGTAACACCTAAGGCACGCGCTTCCTTCTCGTCAATATCTACCCACTTGGTAATATCAACCATCTTGTTGCTTAAAACTTTGACAGACTGTGTTCCTCTCTCCAGATCCTCGTACTCTGCCATAATATAGTCAACCGCTGCATACTGGATCTTATCTGCCAGCTCAGCAGTAAGCTGTGTACCAGCCTCCACCAACACCTCACCGGTAGTTGGATCAATCGCATCCTCTGCCAATACAAAACCTTTCACACGGTTTCTTAAGGCTAATTTCTTATTAAATTTATAACGACCTACCTTTGCCAGATCGTATTTAGAGGCATCGAAAAACATTCCGTGAATCAAATTGCGGGCATTATCTTCAGAGAATGGATCACCCGGTTTGATCTTCTTATATAACTCTTCCAGACCGCTCTTATAATCGGTAGAAGGATCTTTCTCCAATGTTGCGGTGAATTTCACATCTTCTCCAAAAAGTTCCTGAATCTCTGCATTCGTACCAACGCCAAGAGCACGGATCAATACCGTAACCGGAACCTTTCTGGTACGATCCACACGCACATAAAAAACATCGTTAGAATCAGTCTCGTACTCTAACCATGCACCACGATTTGGTATAACCTGTGAATTATATAAAGACTTACCAATCTTGTCCTTTCCTTCTGTGAAATACACACCAGGAGAACGAACCAACTGACTGACAATAACACGTTCCGCACCGTTGATCACAAAGGTACCTGTTTCTGTCATCATTGGCAACTCACCCATGAAAATCTCATTCTCAAGAATTTCATCGGACTCTTCTTTCATGTTGCGTAAAGCAAGTTTTACCTTTAACGGTACCGCGTAGGTGACACCATACTCTTTACACTGCTCGATCGTATACTTGATCTCATCATAGGAGAAATGATGACTCACATACGACAGGCTGAAGTCCCCGGCACGATCCTCAATTGGCATCACATCAAGAAATGCTTCTTTTAAGCCTTCCTCAAGAAACCACTGATAAGAATCCTTCTGAACTTCAATCAGATTTGGCATGTCAAGTACTTCTTTTTTGCGTGCGTAGCTAAGACGCTTACCCTTGCCAGATTCGATTAGATTGATTCTGTTTTTCTTCATTGAGTTTTTCACCTCTTACATATTAGTATGTATCTCATATAAGCTTCCCCGCGACAGATACTATGTGCATATTAACCCATACTGATACATTTTCCTATATTATCACAAGAGTCAAGCCTTGTCAAACTATTTTTTGTCATTTTTTTCTCAACCAGCGTTCTTTTTACAAAAAAAGAGATGACAGATCTGTCATCTCTTTCAAAGCATTCTGTTTCTTTGATTACTTTAATGTAACCTTAGCACCTTCAGCCTCTAACTTCGTCTTGATGTCCTCAGCCTCGTCCTTAGAAGCACCCTCTTTTACTACCTTAGGAGCGTTATCTACAACTTCCTTAGCTTCCTTAAGACCTAAACCGGTTACTTCGCGAACAACCTTGATAACCTTAACCTTGTTTGCTCCAACTTCAGTTAACTCTACATCAAACTCGTCCTTCTCTGCAGCTGCTTCTCCGCCTGCTGCACCTGCTGCTGCTACAACAACACCTGCTGCTGCAGAAACACCAAACTCTTCCTCACAAGCTTTTACTAAGTCGTTTAATTCTAATACTGATAACTCTTTGATTGCATCAATTAATTCCTGAGTTGACATTGCCATAATATAATTCCTCCATATTCTTTGTTTTTGTTTTTAATACATCTTAAGCCTCTGCTTCTTTGCTTTCAGCGATCTGCTTAATAACACGAGCAAAGTTTGTAATTGGTGACTGGATACTTCCCAGTAATTTGGAAAGTAACTCGTCTCTTGATGGGATGTTGGATAAAACCTCGATACCAGCTTTATCATAGTATACGCCATCTACGATACCAGATTTCACTTCTAATGCCGGTGCAGTCTTTGCAAACTTGCAAAGGAAACGGGCAGGAGCAGTTGCATCTGTCTTGGAAATAGCCACAGCAGTAGGTCCTTCTAAGTCCTTTGTGATTTCTTCTAACTCAGTTCCCTTTACTGCTAAGTTTACCATTGTATTTTTGTATACTTTGTAGATCACATCGTTCTCTCTTAACTGCTTACGAAGTTTTGTATCCTCTTCTACAGTCAATCCACGGTAATCGACTAATACAACGGCCTGAGCATCTTCCAAGTTCGCTTTGATCTCTTCTACGATTGGTTGCTTTAATTCAATCTTAGCCACGTTATTCTTCCTCCTATATTTATTTTAACCGACCGGTAAAACTAAAAAACTCTATGTCCTCAGACATAGAGTGTAAGAATCATACAAATAAACATTCATAGTGAATCATACATCCTCGGCAGGTGTAATACTTACATCGAAACACGATACCTGCTGTCTTCGGCGGTTAATCCTCATATAAGATACACTACCTTCTGCCACTTGTCAACTGTTTTTTTCATTTTCCTGAAATTCCTGCAACTTCAAGCATCAAAGCAAGGCGATCCGAAAAGCTGTGAAACTGTTTTACCTTCTGATAACCATTCTGCGCAATGGCGACCCGTTCCTCTTCATGTGTCAGATAGTATACTGTCTTGTCCACCAGATCCTGTTCACTTTCATAATACACATAATCCTGTCCCGGTGTAAAATAATCGAGAAAGTCTGCCTGATAATTCGTCAGCAAAAATCCGCCTGCGCCCATAATTTCAAATGCCCGAAGAGGGATACCACTCTCAATACTCCGAAGAGAAATGTTTAAATTGATCTTACTACAGCGAAATACCGCCGGAGCACTCTCTTCCCAGTCGATCGGTCCAATATAAGTCACCCCCGGAATATCTTCCGGCTTTTGGTGCGTATATAATTTCACCTGTGCTTTTTTTGCCACGCTTGCAAGCAGCCGTCTGCGCTCCAGGCTGGTCACATGCCTTGCCAGTACATACTGGGAATAAAAATAAGAAGCATCCTCCATGCCATCCGGTTGTGTCTGATAAGGAAGACATTGCTGAAGCTGCTGCAGAGCTTCCTTCGACAGTGCCTGTTCCAAAAAAGAATATCCCTGCACCTTCATCTGTGCTTCACTCACCGCATCAAAATAGCCTTTCCAATACGCAGGCAGTTTTCCCAAACGGGAATAGAAGTCATGCGTTTCATCATACATGGAACCGACAAAAGAGACATCTGATGCAAGCTGCTTTTTCTGCTCCTCCGATAATGTGATCTCATCAAGTCGTTCCACATTCACTGCCAACGGCAGATAGTAAACCGTCTTTATCCCGCGCCGCTGTAATTTTTCTGCCATTTTCCGGTCAAATACAAAAATATGATTCACCGGATTAACAACCGTTTTGGAAAACAATGCCACATGGGGACTGTCATACACATACGAGAAATACAAAACTCCGCATGCCTGACACCCTCTGGAAAGTGCCGGAAAATAATTAAAAGAAAAGACTGCATCATATGCCGCACTTTGCAGTTTTTCTTTCCACTGCCGGTCAAATGCTTCATTTTCCCTGTCATAGCAGGCTTCTTCATACCAAAGCTCTACTTCTGCTCCCTGCTTTTTCCACGCTGCTATCATATCCTGTTTGGCAAATACCGGGGCATCCAAAAACAAAATCTTCATCCTAACTGCTCCCCTTTTCTTTTAAAAAGGCTACCGCTTCGACACGGTAGCCTTTTATTTATTTGATACAATCTCAAATTACATGAACTTTGTCGTGTTTAACTTCACGCCAGGTCCCATGGTAGAAGCAATCGTTACACTTCTTAAATAAGTTCCCTTAGCAGAAGATGGTTTTGCTTTGATCACTGCATCAATAAGCGTCTGGAAGTTGTCCGCTAACTGCTCCTCTGAGAAAGAAGCCTTTCCAATTGGCACATGGATAATATTAGCTTTGTCTAATCTATACTCGATCTTACCAGCTTTGATGTCTTCGATCGCCTTGGTTACGTCCATTGTTACGGTACCAGCTTTTGGATTTGGCATTAATCCTTTTGGTCCTAATACACGTCCCAAACGTCCTACAACACCCATCATATCAGGAGTTGCTACAACAACATCAAAATCTAACCATCCTTCGTTCTGGATCTTTGGAATTAAATCCTCTGCTCCTACGAAGTCAGCACCTGCTGCCTGAGCCTCATCAGCCTTTGGTCCCTTTGCAAATACTAATACACGAACCGTTTTACCTGTTCCGTGTGGAAGTACTACCGCACCACGAACCTGCTGATCTGCATGACGGCTATCTACACCTAATCGAATATGAGCTTCGACTGTCTCGTCAAATTTTGCGCTTGCAGATTTCTTTACTAAAGAAACTGCTTCCGCTACATCATAAGTTGCTGCTTTGTCTACCAGTTTTGCAGCTTCTACATATCTCTTACCTTTTTTCATAATATATTAACCTCCTGTGGTAATATCGGGAAGAAACCCTCCCACTATATCGTAACTTTCCTTTTTCGATGACTATCCGGTAACGAAGTCTTTCTTAGTCCTCTACCTTGATACCCATACTTCTTGCAGTACCTGAAATCATGCTGATCGCTGCCTCAATGCTGCCAGCATTCAAGTCTGGCATCTTTAATTCAGCAATCTTCTGTACCTCAGCCTTAGAAATGGTTGCTACTGTCTCTTTCTTAGAGTTTGCAGCACCAGACTGGATCTTACATGCTTTCTTTAATAATACAGCTGCCGGAGGAGTCTTAGTAACGAAGCTAAAACTTCTATCCTGATATACTGTAATTACAACTGGGATGATCATATCACCCTGGTCTGCAGTCTTTGCATTGAACTGCTTGGTAAATTCTACGATATTCACACCGTGCTGACCTAATGCAGGACCAACTGGTGGTGCAGGTGTTGCCTTACCTGCTGGAATCTGTAACTTGATATAACCTGTAACTTTTTTCGCCATTCTAGCGCACCTCCTGAAAATTGTGGTTTTGCGGGATTTAAGCCCTCCCACTCGCTCTTTATATAATCACTTATATAAAAATCCTATAACTTCTGAATATCTGAGAAATCAATCTCGACCGTACTATCTCTTCCTAAGACGTCAACAACGATGGTTACTTTCTCTTTCTGCTCGTTGACACTCTTAACAACAGATTCTGTATCAGCCCAAGGTCCGGATACTACTTTTACAGAATCGCCTACATTTACATCCAGGCTTACCTTTCTGCTCTGCAGTACACCCATTTTCCGCATCTCTTCTTCTGTCAGCGGCACCGGTTTGGATCCAGGTCCGACAAACCCTGTCACACCTCTTGTGTTACGAACAACGTACCAGGTATCGTCATTCATCACCATCTTCACCAGTACATAACCAGGAAACAGTTTCCGCTGCACTTCCCGTTTGGTATCATTCTTTGACTCCATTACGGTCTGTACCGGAACCATGACCTCCTGAATCTGATCGTTAAGCTTTTGGTTCTCCACTGTTTTCTCAATTGTGGTTTTTACTTTGTTCTCATAGCCGGAATAGGTATGAGCAACATACCATTTTGCTTCGTCTGCCATACTTGATCACCTGTCCCTTACTGCATTAAAAACTGGATCCCGTACTGGATACCCATATCAATAATTGCAACAATTATACCAATGACGATCGCAGCAGCCAAAACAACACCTGTCTGTTTTGCTAACTCTTTTTTTCCCGGCCATATGATCTTTTTGAACTCTGCTTTCACAGATTTAAACCAGTTTCCCTTCTGGCTATTACTTGCATCACCCATATGATACCTCCACTCCGATCAGCTTAATTACTTAGTTTCTTTATGAAGAGTATGTTTCTTACAGAATGGACAATACTTCTTCGTTTCCATACGATCAGGATGTGTTTTCTTATCCTTTGTCATATTGTAATTACGCTGCTTACAATCTGTACATGCCAATGTGATTTTTACGCGCACAACTTCCACCTCCATTTGTTTTTTAATAATTTAAGGCATAAAAAAAAGACCTTCTTCCATCGCTAGAATACTATACCACAACCAAAGTCCATTCGTCAACGGATAAAATGAAAAATCTCTTCTTTTATCCGGCGTCGAAACTGTTCCATAGTAAACTCTTTTTCATATGCTTCTCTGGCCTTTATTCCGATCGCCGCAAGCTGTTCCCTGTGATCCACCACATACCTGAGACACTCCTTTAACGCCTGCGCATCACCGCTTTCAAAGACAAATCCGTTTTCTTTGTGCCGGATCAGCCATGCATTTCCAGTTGTACTGCTTGCGATCACACATTTCGACAGCATCATATGTTCTAATGCCGCCATTGAAAGCACTTCTCTTCTGGAACAGAGGATCAGTCCGTCCGCCTGCGCATAACAGGCAAGCACTTCATTTCTCGGCAGCAGCGGCTGCATGGTTACCTGCGGCTCTTTTTCCGTAAGAGTTTTCACAATGTCATAAATCTCCTGTTCGTATGACCGGTCATTTCCAATAAAGGTGAGCGAAAGCTGCTCTTTATAAGGAACCGGAAGTGCATCATATGCCTCAGCTAAAATATCCTGTCCCTTTTCTGCCCCGTATGTTCCCACGCACAAAAAATGCAGACCGTTTCGTTCCTGTTCTGCACAGGTCTCTTCCGCACAGTCATCGAATCCTACGTGAAAGATCTGTGCCCGGTAACCAAACTCCTGATACAATACCTCTGCCACATATTCCCCTGCGGCAAGTACATGCACATTATTTTTTAGCGTCGAAGGATCCGGGATCTCTCCTCTTCCATAAGAAAAATAATTTTCATGTTCGTGGATCCACCAGAACACCGGAATATTACTTCCATTTAAAAGCAGGACTGCCGGAAAATGAAGCACGGTATTGGCGATCACCGCATCAAATTTTCTGGCAAAGCTCTGAAAGATCACCCTTCGCTCCCAGTATTTCCCGGCATTTACCACACTGACACCAAGTTTTTTATAGTCTTCCTTTAATGGTCCATCCTCCACCGTAAGTACGACAACTTCCGCCTCTTCGCACAAAATGCGTACCATCAGAAAAAGAGCCAGCGGTGCCCCGGTCAAAGAAAGCTGATGCGTCAGCACCAGTATCTTTTTACGATCTTTTTCCATGGCATCGTCAAATATTTCCGGAGAATAAAACTGATACCCCCGCTTTTCGTAATCCTTTCTTATGCTGTTGCTCATAACTTTCCCCTCCCTAGTCCTTTGCAAGAATCTCTAACATCAGACACAGCCGGTGCCGGATCGTATGATGTTCCTTTACTTTCCGGTATCCATTTTCCTGAATCTGCTTTCGTTCTTCTTCATGCTCCAGATAATAGGCAATCTTTGCTTCACACTCCTCAAAGCTTGCATAGGTTTCTACGTCCTGCCCCGGCACTAAAAATTCCGGAAGCTCCGCCTGCATATTGGAAAGCAGGAACCCCCCGGCTGCCAGCACATCAAAGAACCGCTGTGGCAGTCCCGTGCGTATCGTCTTGGATGTCATATTCAGGTTGATCTTACTAAGATGAAAGATCTTCGGCATTTCCACGCGCGATTCCGCACTGCCCCGATTCGTCACTCCCAGCAGACGGCTTGTATCACTCATCGTATACATATCTACATAAAAGCGTTTCCCCAGTCTCTTTAACAAGCGGAGCCGCTCCTGTTCCGTGACCTTTTCTCCGAGATAAAGCTGTGCAATAAAAGCCCGTACATTTTCCCGGTAGTCCTCATTTACCGCTCCGATCCCGGTATCTTCCCGGAAATGTGTAATAAACTTTTCTGTCATAGCCTCTTCCAAAAAGTTATAGCCGTACACCAAAAGCTGCGTTTCGATCAACCCATCCGCATAACCTTTGGTATAGGAAGAAAGTCCGGACAGCGTATTATATTTGCATTTTTCTTCGTAGGTTGACCCGATAAAGGAAACATCCGCCGCATATCTTTTCCGATCCTCCTCTGTGATAGAAGCAAGCACTTCATCGTTATGGGCAACCGCTCCTCCCAGTGGAAGATAATAGGTATGCTTTGGATTCTCCGGATAAAATTCCTCGTACATCGCATAATCAAACAGGAAAATGCGGTTATACTCATAAGAAAGCGTTTTGGAATAATACTGCACGACCGGGCAGTCCACCGACCAGGAAACATAACGCACATGCAGGGCATTACAGACCCTTGCCACAATCGGGAAATAATCTACACTGAATACAAAGGAATAGGAATGTGCAAGAAGCTGCTCCGACAATTCCCCCAGCACCTGCTGGTCATAATCCGGGTCTTTGGTAGAGAGTTCCCACTGTGTAACAGTAACCGGAATGCTTTCCCATGCGGCAATAATATCCGGTTCACATATACTTTTCCAGCGAATCATCAGTATATTCATGTGTATTCTCCTCTTCTCCCTTTGGTTTTCTTTCATCTTAACGTAAGTCCACAATAATGTCTATGATTTCCCAGCTTTTTTCGTGATTTTTTTAGCCGCAAAATGCTTTACAGACAGGCTTTTCCCATACTATAATATAGTAAGAGTACTAGATTTTGGAAAGGAGGATGCTTATGTTAGATTTAAATCCTGTATATAATTATTACAGTTCCGTGACAAATCTGTCTACCCAGAACAAATATGACAGCCATAAAAAGAGCGAGCTGAAATCCCTATATAACAACATGGTCAGATCCAATACAAAGTCTCCGCTTTTCAAGGTAAAGGTAACCGATTCCATCCAGAATTATGCGATCGGATTAAAAAGTGCCGCTCTGGATCTCAGAAATTATTCCGAGTTTTTATCCGATCAGGATGAAGATGCGTTTTCTAAGTTACACGCTTCCTCTGATCAGGTACGCGCCTTAAGCGGCATGGTCATTACGAAAAATTATGACGCACTCCCGGAACAGATGCAGTTTACAGTGGAACAGCTTGCCAAGCCGCAGATCAACGAGGGAACATTACGTCCCTCCTCCGAAAAAAGCATTGCTGCCGGAAGTTACCAGTTTGGAATCACCTCTCATGACCGCACCAATCATTTTGACCTGCGTGTCAAAGAGGAGGATACAAATCTTATTATCCAAAACCGTCTTGCTAATTTTATTGATCAGGCAGACATTGGGATTGAAGCCTATGTAGAACAAAAAGGGACACAATCCCGTTTGGTTTTAGCTTCCAAAGAAGAAGGAACAGAACATGCCAAAAACGGACATTCTTTTGAAATCTATGACGAGAAGGAAAATGGACTGGTTTCCTCTTACGGACTGGATCAGGTGAAACAGTATCCAACAGATGCTCATTTTACCATCAATCAGACGGAGCAGACCGCCAGTTCCAATAATATCGCGATCAACAAAATGGTAGAGATCGAATTAAAAGAAACCACCAAAGATCCGGTTACACTTCGTTTTGTACCGGATACGGATGATATTTTAAAAAAAGTACAGCATTTTGCCGATGCCTATAACCAGATCCTTACTATTGCCGAAAGCAACTCCGAACAGATTGGAGCAAAAAAACTACTGCACGAACTAAAAGGAATTGCCAACAAAAACATTTCCTCTTTAGAATCCGTCGGACTTACCATTTCCGATGATGGACACATGGGAAAGGATGATGCCCTGATCGTACAGAGTGTTTCCAATGGGGAGATCCAATCCTTTTTTAAAGATTTATCCGGTTTTCAGGCCGATCTTTTGGATAAAACAGAGCAGATCAGTTTAGATCCGATGAGTTATGTCGACCAGACAGTGATCTCTTATCCTAATCCGAAGCATGCATTTTCCAACCCCTATATGCCATCGATCTACAGCGGTATGCTTTACAACTATTATGCATAAAACAAGACCTGTTTCTGCCAGCTCTGGCAGAAACAGGTCTTTTCTTCTATCAGGCATTTGGTTTTCCAAATACTTTTTCACAGATACGCTGCGATGCATGTCCATCATCGACGCTGCAGAATCGATCGTAAAAGATCTCATAACGCTCTTTATACTGTTCGCTGATCTCATCAATATGCTCAATCGCATCGATCACTTCATCTGAAGTATAGAGCAGAGGCCCCGGCACATCCTTTTCAATATCGAGATAAAATCCTCTAAGCATATCACGGTATTTCTCCAGATCATAAGTAAAGAATAATACCGGACGCTTTAAGTTTCCATAATCAAAGAATACAGACGAATAATCCGTGATCAAAATATCGGAGATCAGATACAGCTCCGAAATATCATTGTAACTGCTCTCATCAAAGGCAAATCCTTCAAATTCTGAGATATCCATATTGCTTGCAATATAATAATGCATACGAAGCACTACCACATACTCATCGGATAAGCGTTTTCTCATTTCAGCCAGATCAAGCTTTAACTTAAAGTTATACTTTCCGGATTCCACATAATCATCATCCCGCCACGTCGGGGCATAAAGAATGACCTTTTTGTCTTTTGGAATTCCCAACCGCTCCTTAAGCTTACTGATCTCTGCTTCATTATTCTTTGTATATAAAATATCATTTCTCGGATATCCACACGTTTCGATCCGGTCTTTCTCGATCCGGAATGCTGTCTGGAATTTCTCGGTAGAAAACTCATTTGGAGAGATCAGGTAATCCCAGTCAAGCATGTGCTTATAAAAACGGGATTTGTATTTTGGATCAGCACCCATTACTTCTTCCTGATCAAATACCAGACGTTTCAGCGGCGTTCCATGCCAGCACTCCAAAAAGACACAGTCCTCCTGCTTGCGGTAACCAAGCGGCTGTCTGACATTAAACACCTGATATTTGGCACGCGCCAGATAATACATGTATGCAATGCTGTAACGCTTCACACGTTTGGCATGATATGGAACCTGAACGCCAAAATTATCTACAGACCAGACACAGCGGAACTGTCCTTTGTAGTGTTCGTTGATGTATTCGTAAATGTACTTCGGACTGTCAGAGTAAGATTTTCCAAAAAATGTTTCAAAAAGAATGGTCTTTTGCAGCACCGGCATTTTCGTAAAGTAATTGTAATACAGATACCGCGGAAATGTATGGCTGTTGTTTAATATGCTCTTTGCCTTCTTCCATGCCAGCATCATATCCGCTTCCCGCTTTGCCGCTTTGATACTGTGATTCTTCGCAGCCTTTATCATGCGGCGCTCTCTTCCCTTAAAGCAGCTTATCACATCACTGCGGCAGTCAAGACTCAGCTCATGTACTTTGTCAAACCATGTCGTTCTCCATGCATCATTTTCACTGCGTCGGATACGTTTCACATAAGAACGGGCATAGTATTTTAAGAATACTTCATCTAAATAAAAACGTACAACGCCATCCTTCTTGATCACACTTTTGGCATGCTCATACGCTTTTGCATAATAAGCGAAACGATCATCATCCTTGATCTGTACGATTGCAGGATAATGCACCGGATCGTTATGTTTGCGCTTGACATAAACAGACTCTTTCGCCGCAACACCAACGGCTCCAAGATCTAATAACCTTACCACAAAAGCAAGATCCTCATACAGATAATCCTCCGGTGAAAATGCAAGCGAATGCTCTACAATATAATGCTTCGGGATCAGAATACCAAGGCAGGAAATATTTTTTAAACCTCCGCTTCTGGCAAGCATGATCCTTGCCACCGCTTCCTGATAATCATCCTTCTCTTTATATTTGGGATGAAGAAAATAACGGTAGGTCTCTGCCATCTCCTCTGTCGTAAGAAGCCAGTCTCTGGCATTTTTCTTCTCCATTCCTACGATCTCGTCCTTGCGTTCCTCCTGTTCCTTTGTATCCACCACTTCCTGATACACACGGTACTGAAAATAAGAACGATTCCAATAGGCGTAAGAAAATGTTGCCTTCGGATCTGCTTCTAACGTCTGAAGCTGCTCCATAAGGGTATTTTCCATAATATAATCATCCGCATCCAGGAAATAAAGATATTCTCCCTTTGCTGCCTGAATCGCCGCATTACGCGCTTCTGATACCGTATTGCCGCAGGAAATATGCTGCAAAGGAAATGCCCCCTCGTATTCCTTTAACAAAGTCTCAAATTCCTCCCGCTCCTGTTCTTCCAACTCAGGAGTGGCAAGCACCACCTCAAAATCCTTTAAAGTCTGCTCTTTTAAACTCAGAAAACAGTCTGCCAAAAATGGAACAAATCTGTTAAATGGAACAATCACACTGATCTTCATAGCTTTTCGTTTCATCCTTTCTTTCACACTTTTTAATGATGATAATCCTTCATACTGATCGTATACTGGTTCACCTTATCTTTCCATTTTAAATAATCCTTTTCCTTTATCTCCCCATCCAGAAAGCACTGCTCTAACGTATCAGAAAAGCTGTTTAGTGCCTCACGTGCAAGATCCTTATAGTTGTTGGAAAGATTCATTTTTAATTCCGTTTCTTTTTGTTCTAACAATTTTTTGATTTTACTACGGAGCATACTGTCTCCTCCTTTTTATGAAATGGAATCGAACGATCCATTTTATTGTACCAGAAATGCCCGGATATCGTCTACTGTTAAATCGCCGGTATGTAACCGATCTCGATTTCATTAAAACTATCTTATTGGGACTCCCTCTTCTCACAGGCAAGCCACTCCTCATAAGTATCGATCTCTATCACATCACCCTCCCGGCACGGACGCACCTTGATCTGAAACATGTCCTGATACAATTTCAACGCCACCTCATCCCAGTAGAGTTCCTTTCCATCCGCTCTATCGTAAGCCTCTTTCGCACAGGCTGAAAGCTTTTGTCCATCTTCCTTCGTCCAGTAGGAAATGCCATACATATGGTAGCAGTTCTCCCCGCCAACCTTTATTCCGGTAATCACCTGATCTTTTGTTTCAAAACACCAGTCATCCGTCTTTGCGACATATTTTCCCAGATAATTACTTTCTGTCTGCTCGGACTTTATAAGCTCCGGACGGTAAAGCACCAGATCTCCTTCCGCTATGTAACAATTTTCCAGATGATCACTGGCAGCAATGATCGAGCCGAGATTATTCGCAGTATCATAATCTTTATTGTAAAGAAGCGTAAGATTCGGATACTTCTTTGTCAGATAAGAAAATTGTTCAGCTTTATATCCTGTTACCAGATAAAGCTCGCTGATGTCTGCATTTTTGGCTGCCTCAAGAAGCCGTTCCACCATTGGAATTCCCTGTACCTTTACAAGCGGCTTCGGAGTATCATCCGTAAGCGGCGAAAGCCGCGTGCCTTTTCCTGCCGCCAGTATGATCATACGCTGTACCTTTTGTTTCATGTTCTTCTCCCCTATAGTCTTGTAATATATTCGTAAATGTGTGACAACAGAATGTCTTCATACTGTTTGCATTTCTCTTTTTGGATATCTGTAACATCTTCTTTCGTTTTCCGGTCAATGAGATGGATCGCAGCATCTTTGAGATCAATGCTTTCATCATTTTCAAGAAGCTGCTTGGACACCAGAAAACAGGCATATTCTTTGTCGTAAACCACTGCCTGATATAATCGTTTTTCATGGATCGATTCCGTGATCACATAGGAACGTCCATCCTGTTCGTTAAAATGAAGTGCCTGCCCTTCTCCTAACTGATCCGGCAGTCCGGCCGCTTTTAACAGTGTCGGGAAGAAATCAATGGATTCCATCAAGGCATCACTTTCTCCGGCAGGAATGTCACATCCACAAAAATACATCGGCACTCTTGTGCGGTGTTCATCCAAAAAGTATGCTGCGTGTTCCTCCGTAAAACCCTGTCCATGATCCGACATCAGACTGATCACATAATCGTTTTTTTCATAATGCTCTGCAATGTAATGGTAAAGCGTTTCCAGCACCCGGTCTACCCGCTTCAGTTGTGCCTTATAGCGTGCTACCTTCACCGGATCAAACGTCTTTTGCACACTCGTCTGATCTGTTTTTCTGATCTCCCGCTCTTTGGAAGTCACCGTCGTCTGGGTAGACAAACGCATCTCCAATTCATCGGGAGCATCGTGAAGATCCGGGATGCCCAGCCATATGTACTGTGGCGTTTGAGGAAAGGCTTCCATCTGCTCGATCGCCTCCTCCACATTGTCATCTACCTTCATAGTACGCACCGCCTGCTGGTAGATCTCTCTTGCCATCCCTTTGGCATAACCGCAGACCGGTGTGGAACGCCAGTCCCCATCAAACCGGCTGCAGAAATACCCTTCCTTTTTCAACACCTCTGTCACCGTCGGAAGCTTCCACAGATTCTGATTCCAAAAACTGCTGTGATACATGCCATGCTCTGTGGTACGAAGGGAAGTAAAATAACTCGCCAGACTCGGATACGTCCACTCCCCATTGCAAAACGCATTTGTCATGCGCATCCCGTTTTTAAAAAAGCGGTAAGTATATGGCATCAACTGTTCTAACCCATATTTTTCAATGAACTGCTGACTTAAGCCATCTATGAAAATGGTCATCATAAGATTCGGATTTTCCCTTTTCTTTTTCCAGACAACCGGCTCTCCAAGCACGATCGGCTCATTGCTGTACACCGCAAGCTTCGTTACATCAGAAAATGTATAATAATAAAATCGATCCTTTAACATATGGTTGTATGTTACAAATTGGCTGTCCGTTCCTTTTTCCTGATACTCTGCCCCAACCGGCTGATGATTTTTGGCGATCATCACCGGAATCGTAACCGTTGTCGGAGTCTGATACTGAAATTCTTTTCCATAGCACCGCTGCCCTGCAACCGTTTCCGTTTTAAACATTGCTCCGGTATCCTGATACGTTACAGGAACTTCATCCCGTTCTTCATAATACTGGTCATAAATTCCGGTATAATATGCCACTCCCTCTTCTTTCGGAAATGCACCACCGATATAACTTTCACTCATTCGATAACCATCATATTTGTCACTTCCGTTTCCGGTATTGGCTGCCTGTCCCCGGTCATCTACAAACTGACGCTTTTTTCTGCCTGTATGTTCCTGCCCGGTATATTCCATCGAACGGATCGGGAAAAGATCCTGGATGCGTTTATGGGAAAGCTCCTGTTCTTTGGAATACATTCCGATCTTTTCTACAAGAGAGGCGTCGATCGTACAGATCTGTTCCACAAAATCCATGGCAGCCTTGATCTTCTCTTCCTCCGTTTCCTCAACACAATAACTCGCACGGATAAAATAATGGAGTGCATTTTCATACTCCTGTTTGACAAAATAAAAATAGCCAAGGTTAAAGTTTGTATCATAATTCAACTGATGCAGATAATACCGTTCTTCCAGCAGTTTGATCGCCTCATCTACCATACCTGCTTCCAGCAAAAAAATCGCTTTCATCAGGAGGTACCGGTAATTTTTCCCGTATTTTGGTTCTTCTTTGACAAACTGTTCGATCGCCTCGTTGATCTGTCCTTTCTCATACAGTGCTTCTATCTGATCTAATGCCAAAAGTCCCTGTCGTAATTGTTCTTTCATGCGCTCCTCCCAATCTTTGTGTAATGCTCTCCATCCAAAATCCGTATCTTCTATCAGGCAACATTATACCACTTACCCCTCACTTTTAAAATAGTGAATACTAAAGGGAATACACACAAGAAAGGTCAGTCCATCTGCGATCGGCTGTGCATAAAACAACGTTTTCTCCGGTATGATATGGTGCAATAAAAACAGCACGGGAAATAATAAGATTGCCTGTCGTAATGCTGCGATCACACTGGCAGAAAATGGTTTTGCACTCGCCTGATACAGCATATTGGCAGCTCCTGAAAGCATCAGAAACGGAAGGGCAAAGCACTGAATACGAAGCAGACGTACACATAAGCTTCCTGCATCCTCCTGTCCCAAAAACCAGCTTGTAACAGAAGGCGCATAAACATAGAGAAAAGGTACCAGAAAGGCCATCAGTAAAGTCCCAAAAATGACTGCCAACAAAAAGGTTTGTTTTACCCGTTCTTTTTTTCCCGCTCCCAAATTGCATCCCACAAGCGGCTGCATTGCCTGACTGATCCCGATGCTTAATGAACTTACAAAAAGCAGGATCTTCTGGCTGACTGCCATAGCAGAAAGCATCTGTTCCTCTCCGGCGGCTGCCATACGGTTCAAAACAGCGATTGAACCGGTTAATGCCCCCTGCCGCACCAGAGAGGGAATTCCATTTTTCATGACAAGTAATACCCGCGCACTTTCTCTTTTCCAGTTCTGTTTCCAATTCTTAAACGACGTTTGTTTTCCCAGCTTGGATTGTTTATTTGCAGCAAGAACCAACATACAAAGAATGCCTAACACGACATATCCGGCCAGCACTGCCATACCGATCCCATGTACACCTAAACGAAGGCGGCGCACAAATAACAAATGACCGCTTACATTGACAGCCACACCTGTAAAAACGAGAAACAGAAGCAGCCGCATTTTCCCAAGTGCCCGGATCAGATTGAGACAGGTATATGCTCCGATCACAAACAGACTTCCAAAGAAAAAATAGCGCAGTAAAAGATGTGCCTCATCATATGCCTCCGGTTTGGTTCCAAGAAGTGACAGGATAGGCTTTATAAAAGCATTTCCAAGTACGGTAACCAGCACGGAACATGCCAAAAGTAATCCATACGCCGCAGCAAAATATGGTGCAGCATCCCCCTCCTTTTTTCCCAGCTCCTTCGAGATCAGGCTGGCGGCACCCAGTCCGATGAAATATCCAAGTGTCTGCAGCATGGCATGAACCGTAAATACAACACCCACCGCTTCGATCGCGTTTTCTCCGATCTCCTTTGCAAAAAAGCTATCGATATTGTTCAGAGCAGAAAGCAGAAGCGCACAAAGCACCGACCAGAATGCAAAGGAAAGCAGGAGTGGTCCGATCTTTTTTTCTGACATTTTCTCTGTATTGTCCTGTTTCATCACCTGTGCCATCCTTTCTGCTGCATCAAGAAACCTTCTGCCTTTTCATTTCCATAAAAAAACCAACACTACTAATATAGTGTTGGCATTTTTTTTAAGGTTATGTAAAAAGTGCGTCTTTTAATGGCATTTGTTTCATTTCACGGATCATTGCTCCTCCTTCGGTTGCATTGATCACCTCGCATGTTCTGTTGCCGCGACGTGCAAGATAGGAATTAAACCAGCGGATCAATCCTTCAAAGATGACAGAGGATTCGACCTCACCTCCGTGATATCCCGGTATCCGGATAGCTTTCTTTAAATCAAGCGGAATCTGTCCGGAAACACCCTTGGCATGAGCAAGACCATCTGTATAAGCAAGATCAAGTCCCACCATAATGACCTTTTTCGCCTGGAGAGAAATAGCAACAGAAAGTGCCAGTGTCGCCACAGAACCTCCGGTTTCAAAAAGCGGATAACAATGTTCTTTCGCATACTGTTCGGAAAGATCGTACCCTTCCTGACAGATCAGATACGAGCTGCCGCGGTAGCATCTTGCACAGCCTTCATATGCAGTTGCCGCAACCAAAAGTGGTGCCGTTTCCTCAATCCCTCTTAAATGACTGTATGTCTTCGCCTGTGCATCCAGGTGAATGACAAAATCAGGACGGATACCCAGTCCTAACAGTTTCCGATATACGGTACTGACTGCCAGTACAACAACATCATCCGGTTTTTCCTTGAGCAATTCAATATTGGTAAGCAGGGAAGGCCCTGCTGCCACGATCACAACCGTTTTGTCTTTGAACTTTGTCTGCAGCTCCGTAATATATCCTTTGCAGTTTTTGACATTCTGGTAGAAATTGGTGATCATCTGGTTTTCACACCGCTTCAATGCACTCTCCTGGGCAAAAAACAGCTTGCAGGCATTCTGATTCTCCTGATGTCTGCAATTCCGAATAGAAGGAGCGTGAATCAAAATTCCGGCATTTTCTTCACAATTGGCTGCCTCCGAAAACAGGAAAAGCTCCGGATCGTAAATAATACGAAGTCTTCCTTTCAAAAGATCCTCCCGAAAATCATGATAGGCAAGTGCTGTCCGGATCATACGGAGGTCACTCTCATATACCGTAACCTTAAGGTATCCACCCGAAGAAAGCAGCTCTCTTACATGATACCCAAGTCCGATCCCATAAACGAGGTAGTGATCTTTTTCCGGGGAGAGATAGCGTGCTACAAGTGCCTTTGCTTCGCACACCGGATCCACATTACTGTGCAGATAATAAAATCCATCCTCATCCTTCAGCTTTACAGTTGCATGCCCGGAATTGGTTTCTTCCAATTCATACGGAAATGCTTTTTTTAGATCCTCCCTTACTCCGGCACAATCATCCGGAATCGGAATGTTTTCCTGTAATCCCAAATCCGGATTTGGTAAAATGGAACGCAGGCTCTCAAACACTTTTTCAAACAACGGATTTAAACTCAGTTCCAAATAATCTGCCAGCAGCACATAATCATGGCTCTGCTGCGCAACCATAAGCTGTTCTAACGTGACCGAAATGGTAGTGACATCCGGGAAATAGAGCTGTCCCTGAAATTGATCCGCACATTCTGCACTCATCGTCATCCAGCTGTTCAGCCGCCGCACCAGTTCCTTATATTCCTGATTGACCCCTTCGTAATCCTGTATTCTGGCACAATCGATCACTTGCTTGGAAATCCCCAGCAGTGCCCGGTTGCTTTTATAAAACTCTCTTATTTTTTGTAATGACGGCATTTGTTCCATCAAAAGTCTCCTTCTTATTCTGCAAATATCTGTAACAGCTCGTTCATATCCAGCATCTTATCATCGATATAATAATCCGCATTCGGCTTTCCAAAATGTAATTCGTGATACGGACAATCAAATGCAGCCAGCTGTTTTTTGGTAGCTTCCTCCCAATCGATCCCCGTCACATAACCACGTGCGGTATGTAATACGATCGTATTGCCTGCTTCATAAAGCTTTCGGATCACCCGGATCATCGGCTCGTTCGGTCTTGCTTCTTCATAACGAAGATCCGGATCGAACTGTGCGATCACACCATCAATATCAAATACAAACCTCTGGCCACCCTGCATCATCTTAAGATACCGTTCCGCACGCAAGAATTCTTCCTCTGTATCAATATCATAATTCTTTTTCATGACATATCCTAAGATATTGCGTCCCGTCATCGAATGATATTGAAAAAGACATCTCGGACGAAAAATATCAATACAGGCATTCTGATAATATACTTTCGGAAGCTGCTGTCTTGGCATATTATAACACTCTTTGATCGATGTCACAAACGGATGGATCACATCCTCCTCACCAAGCGTCCACATCTTATAAGGAATCTCCTTTGCCGGAGCAATGGAACGGATCGCATCTGCTTCCTTCTGTTCCCATAGCCGGTCGATCATAGCATCCAGATCAGAAATCATCCGGATCGGATAGGTCGGGCGAAGCTGTACCACGAGATCCGGCTCATACTTTTCCTTTTCACGAAGCCACGTAAGCGCATGCAAAAATACATCATAATCCAATGCCGTGTCCGTAGCATATTCTTCCGGCCGGAGAAACGGCACTTCAGCACCATACGACCGGGCAATCTGTGCATACTGTTCACTGTCCGTACTTACAATGACACGATTGATCTTTTCTGATTTCAATGCATGTTCGATTGAATAAGCAAGCATTGGTTTGCCTGCCATTTGCCTGATATTTTTATGCGGCACACTTTTCGAACCGCTTCTTGCCGGAATGATGGCACATACTTCCATATTATCTCCGTCCTTCCAATTCAAACTGCTTCACCATTGCCTCCGCATATTCCTTCATATCCTTTGCGGCTTCTAAAAACGCCTCATAGAGTTCATGCATACTCTGCATAATGTCAACAGGGGACTCGTCCTGTTCCTCTTTTACGGTAAGCTCTCTTGCAATTTTTCGATCCACATCAGAAGCCCGGTTACAGATCAAAACAAATTCCAGCTCGTTGGAGACCGAAGCGTCAATCTCTCCTAACCGTTTTTGCAGATCCGAAAATTCTTTCCCCTCTGCCTGTCCCCGGTTTAACAACGTGATCCCACGTTCCGTTAAATCTCTGCCTTCCTTAAACATACGGATAAAGTAAGAAGCACGCTTTGGAAAATCCAAAAGACGTTTTTCCAGCTCATCCTTATCCTTTTCCGAAAGCGTACGCGGCACCTGATCAATAATAGCACGAATATCGTAGCTTTCCTTCGCATATTGTTCCAAAGCCTCCTGAAGCGGCATATTCGTGGCTCCATGGATCATTGCCCCACCCTCGGTTGCATTGATCACACGCTTGCAGTCCGTGATCGCAATCTCGGATTCAAACCATTTTAAATAAGTCAGATAATCATCCCTGGTCTTTACTGTATCTCCATAATATCCTTCGATCGGAATGATATTATATCCTTTCTCCTGTGCTTCTTTTTCTGCATCCGTTTCACTGTCAGCATGTCGCCGGTTTCCTGTTAAGGCAAGATCCTGACCAACTAAGATCACCGTTTCAAATCCCCAAAGCTCTAACAGTGCAAATGCCGTATTCGCAACCGATCCTCCTGTTGGAAGAGATGGCAGTTCACATCCTGCCTTTTTATAAATATCGTTATTGATCTGGTCTCCACTGTCCAGCATAACATTGCGGTAGCTTTTTACATAACGCATGATCGCATGATTACAGATAGTTTCCGCAATCCACATCATCCGCTCATAATGAGGAATATAGTCTTCATGATAGGCCGCCCACTTATTTGCATCCACTCCAATCACCGCATCCGGCTCAATCCCCTCTGCTAACAGTTTTCGAAGCGCAGTATCCACACAAAGAATAAAGGCATGTCCTTTGGCTTGTTTTAATATATCCATTTGTTTGGCAAGGGAAGGACCTGCTGAAACTAAGATAGCAGGAAGATTCTTTGGAAATGCTCCGATAAATGCCCGGCCGGATGTTGCTTCAAAAGCATATCTCATATGAAGTATCACATTCTCCATAAACTTTTTGGCAAATGCACTTGTCGTATTTTTTGCCATATGCAGGCGACTAAAATTATCTTCGATAATATGTGCAAAATGCTTATAGCTCTCCGGATACAGTTCCCGATACTTCGGGAGGTGCATCATTTTAGCCAGTGGCATATTGGCCCAGTCAATAATATCCGGAAGCAATGCTCCCATTCCGTCTGCATTCACACCCTCCACATAAATGTGTGTCTTTAATGTACCAAATAATTCTGTCAGATCATAATGATGCATCGTGTAGATAAAAGAAGCCAGACATGGCTCATAAAAAATATAAAAGACCAGATTGTCAGATCCGCGCTTATAAATGGCTTTTGGAAATGTTCCATTGCCAAAACCAAAAAACATCACAACAGACTTGTCCTTGATCTCGTCAAACTGTGAGGCATAACTCTCCGCCTCCACCATTGGCCGAAAACGGCTATTCATGACATGATCTTTTCCATTTACACGAAGTACCAGTGCCGGGGTCTGATCCTTCGCTAAAATCTCAGACACTACGTCACTGGTATCCATATCCTTATAAGGAGCAAGGAGCCTTGCCAGCGACTTCTGACATACCTTGATCCCCTCTATATTCTGTTCCCAATAAGACATTATTTCACCCACCAATTATAATTTTTCCAGTAATTCATATTGCAGGATATCAGCAAGCAGCGTCGTATCCTGTTCCTGCATCGCAGTCAATGCTTCTGTCAATGCCTCTAACAACTCCTGTCGTTTTGCTTCCTCTTCAATCTGAGCAACATACTGACTTAAATCCGCGATCAGTTCCTGCAAACGTCCGTACCCTTCCTTGCTTTTCTGCTGATAAAATAAATCTGCGATTTCCCTGATCTCTTCCTGTAAAACTTCTTTTTTCATGCTACTGTCCTCCACTGTGGCTTGTTTCTCTATTATATATCGGTTTATTACCGGGTTTCCTTTATGGAAATCTAAATACAAAAAAGGACCAGCCGAAACTGATCCTTAAATGCCTTAGTTAATATGTGATTAGCCAAGTAATGATAATACGCCCTGTGTAGACTGATTTGCCTGTGCAAGCATTGACTGAGCAGCCTGCTGGATAATGTTGTTCTTGCTGTAGTTCACCATCTCAGCAGCCATATCAGTATCTCTGATTCCTGATTCAGCATCCTGTAAGTTCTCAGCAATGTTATCCAAGTTCTTGATCGTATGATCTAAACGGTTCTGTAATGCACCAAGTTTTGATCTCTGTGAAGATACGATAGAGATCGCATTGTGGATGTTACAGATTGTCTGTGTAGCAACTGCATAGTTTGATACGCTTAATGGATCCTGTGCATGGTGAATGGTATATTTCTTATTATTGAATGGATCGTTAAATGAATAATCCTCTAAGCCTTTAGCCCATGTTTTCTTATCTTCAGCTGAAGCTTCCTGATTATTCTGATCTTTCCAATCACCAACCTTCTTCCATAAATCTTTTTTAGCCTTATTCTTGGCCTTAATACCTTCTGTACCATCAATGTCTTTACCTAAACCAAGTCCGGCTAATGACATTCTTGCGATACTGATCTTGATGTTCTGACCTAAGTTTGCACCAACCTGTAAGTTCTTGTTGTTGAATGTACCAGATAATAACTTCATGGTATTGAACTCGGTTGTGCTGGCGATACGGTTAACCTCAGATGCAATCTGATTTAACTCCATCTTGATAGCCTGACGGTCTACAGATACGTTGGTATCGTTGGCTGCCTGTGTTGCTAACTCAGACATACGCTGTAATACAGAATGAATCTCCTGTAAAGCTCCCTCAGCGGTCTGGATCAAAGAAGTTGCATTCTCTGCGTTTGTAGAAGCCTGATTTAAGCCTCTGATCTGTGCACGCATCTTCTCGGAAATAGAAAGTCCTGCTGCATCATCTGCTGCACGGTTGATTCTGTAACCAGAAGATAACTTCTCTGTTGTAGATGCCTGAGAGTTTACCGCGATGTTTAAGTAACGGTTTGTGTTGGCTGCCTGCATGTTGTGCTGTACTACCATAATAATTCCTCCTTGAATACACGATGGCTTCCTTGCCATCGGTGCTTAGTTGATAGTTTATTATTAACCTCATAAATGAGGGCAATAACCTTATGCGCTTACATTATATATATCGGTCCGAATAGAAATCTCTTAACCATATTTTTGAAAAAAATTATTTTTTTTGATCCAAAAGGGAAAGCCGGTTTAAGCTTCCCCCTGCCATGTTTTGATAATATTGATTTGCGATCTGGGAAGACTGCTGATATTTTTTGATCTCCTGCTGCCGGGTACCAAGAATACTCTCCAGCTTTGTGCGGTTACGCTCCTCTAATGCCCGAAGCTTTGCGCCAAGACTGACGATCTCCCGGATACGGTTCTGCATCTCCCGGATATCTCCGGCATACTCCGCCTGATGAGAAAGTAATGTCTCTCTCACTCTTTCATAGATGGTTTCAAAGCCTTCTTCCAATGTATCCAGCTCCTCTAACATCTGATCTTTTACATCCATCAGTTCTTCAAAAACATCATATTCAAACTGTTCTGCAGAAAGATACGTCTGCTGCTGTTTGGTGATATCATACAGATTGTAAAGCAGGCGTTCTTTTTTCGTCAGATTCTCACGTAATGCTTTGATATAGGTACGTTCTTCTGCCATACGCATTTACCTTCTCACCGAAGACTGCATGATCGTTTTCCAATTGTCACGCATATCCCGAAGCTGTGTAAGTACCTCTTCCAAAATCTCCGGGTCTTTGCTCATATTTGCGGCTACCAGACGATCGTAAATGTAATCGTACACAATATCAAAGTCCTTTGCAACTTCATAGTTATGATTGAGTGTTGATTTAAATTCCACAATAATATTTTCAACCTTTACGATATTCTCGTATGCCTTTTCCACTTCCTGCTTATTTACTGCCTCGATCGCCTTATTGCAGAACTTGATCGCTCCTTCATAAAGCATCAGCGTAAGCTCTGCCGGAGTTGCTGTTGCAATTTTATTCTGACCATAAATCTGTGCTGCGTTTCGATATGATGCCATTTCATCATCCTCCTACTTTTCTTATCAGCTTGTTGTGCTTCCAAATCCAAGACTGGATGCCGTAGAATTTAACTTAGAAAGTGCAGTCTCCATCTTGCTGAACTGCTGATAGTATTTATCTTGTACGGATTCTAACTTTTCTTTCAGTTTATCAATCTCGTCATCGTAGCTCTCTGACTGCTTCTTCATCGTCTTATCATTATATAATTTCTGATAACTGTTGAGTGTAGTTGACTTCATCTTTTTCGTCATCGTCTGATAAAGGTTTGATGTCACACCGGCTAAAATATTCATGACTTTATCCGGATCTTCCTCGATCAGATTCTTTAATTTATTGGTTTTGGATGCATACTCTGCATCATCTTCATCACCAGCTAAATGAAGGATGCCATACTCCAAATAGTTTCCGGTGGAAATTCCCAAAGAAGACAACGAGTAATTATGGGAAGTTCCATCCTTATCTTTTACACTCACTGTCTGCGCCAATCCGTTACGCATCGTGTTCATAATGCTATATAAACTGTCATCCCGTCGCAATACAGCTGCTTTTACTTTTTCTTCCCATTTCTCCACCTGTTTATCAGACATTTCATCTTCTTCTTCGTCTGTCAGTGGTTCATAGTCTGTCTTCTCTGCATAATAAAGCTCCGACATATCTTTTACAAGATTATTATATTCCTTTAAGAAATCCTTCACCATCTTATAGACGCCATCAGTATCCTTGCTCACATTTAAGGAAAGCTCTTCGTCCGGAGCCGCAGACTCTACCGTCAAGGTAAGTCCTAACGAATCAACCTTTACATCATTAGACGAGGAAGTCAGAACTGCTCCATTTAATACAATCTCTGCATCTGTTGCAGCCTGTTTTGACATCGCACTGTTTCCGGTGTAAGGATTGCCATCTATCAGTCCCAGTTTCTTTAATGCTTCTTCCGAACCCGCACTTGACGCTGCTTCTAAAGAAAAGCCGTTCTCAGATCCGGTTTCTTTGGAGTTTAAGAAAAATCGCTGGTTCTTCGCATCAAAGGAGGCTGTCACTTTTCCGCCAGACGCATCCTGAATCGCCTTTGTAAAGTCATTCACTGTCATGTCTTCGGTAATCTTCAGGGTTGTAGTCTTTGCTGTTGCGCCACTTCCCATAACCAGATCATATTCTATGTACTTTTTGCCATCGGCATCTGTCAGGGCATTATTTTTAAAGGTATCACCCAAATACTCTGACAATTTACTTTTCCCGGAAAGAGCGGTATCTGCTACATCATATTGCATCGTCTTAGAGGAAGTTATAATACGGTTGTAGGTATAGGATTCCTTTCCCTCTCCATCCGTCTCCTTCGTTGCTGTCGTATTCACGTCCACTTTTCCAGAGGCATCTGCATTAAAACCTAATGCCGTTAACGCATCTGCACCACTGATTGAATAGGAAGCTCCGGTCTGACGGATAGAGCCATCTGCGTTCGTCGTCATACCTGCGGTATTTCCGAATACGATCTTACCCTCCTGCATTTCAGCAGAAAGTCCGGTAAATCCGGCATCCGTCAATGCCTTATTAATATCCGAAACGGAACTGTTCTCTGTAAACGTATAGGTAAATGCAGAAAGTGCATCTCCCTGCTCTAAAACAGCCGCTACATAATATTTGGAAGAATCATAATGATCCGGATCCTTCTCCTTTATCTTGGAAAGATAAGCTTCAATCTGGGCTGTGGTAGCTTCTGTCACTGTTCCAGTCACATTGCCGGCTGCATCGTACAGATCAATGGATGCAGCTGCACCATCGATATCCAATGTATAAAGCTCATTGCCATCCGCATCCTTCTTCGCCTTCATCTGCGTTCCTTCAAAAGTCAGACTCTTGCCAATCAGGGAATCTGAAAGCTTGTTGCCATTCTCATCATACATTTCCTGAAAGGTAGTCGCATTGGTTGCGGCATAGGATGCTGTATATTTGGCAGAAGCAAGCCTAGCACTTGTTAAAAATGCAGCCGATGCCGTAGAATTGATCTTCACCTTATAGCTTCCCTCTACCGCATCAGAAGAAGCCTTCACTTTCATAGATGCTTTTGTCCCACCTGCAACCGTTGCTGCTTTCGTCTTATAGTTACCATAAGTTTTCACTTTGGATAAAGTACCTGTGTAAAAGCTATAAATTTTACTGTTTAAAGTGGACCAGGCATCCTGCTGGTAAGTAAGCGTCTTTTTCCGCTTTGTCACCTTGTCGATCTTCATCTGATATGCACTTGATAACCCCTGTACAATTGCTTCCGTATCCAGTCCGGAAGCCATTCCTGATAATCGTATTGGCATACTATTCCTCCATTCTCTATCTCACACATGCTATCTTTTTTCGTCCACTAAGATTCCTTCTAATTCCAGTGTTTTTGCAATCATGTCGAGCGTTTTCTCTGGCGGGATCTCACGGATCACCTCATCAGTATCATCATTGATGACCTTGATGGAAATGCGGTTTGTTTCCTCATGATAGGAAAACTGACAGGATGTATGTGTCGGCTTGATCTTCTGATTGATCTCACTGACTGCTTTTTTCACCTTCTCCGGTGATACTTCTTTTGCATTCTCTACCTCCATGCGTCCCTGCTCGTTGGTATCTTGTGCGTAATCATTCTCCTGTTTTTCCATTGTTACTTCTGCCGCTGGTGCAGCCTCTGCTTTCACCGGTTCAGAAGCATAATTGTTTTGAAAAACTGAAGCTTTGTTTGTTAATGCTTCAATTGCCATACTTAGCCACCTCCATGTGCATTCGTATTCCTACTGTTTCGTTATATTGTATATCGGTTATCCCAAAAGAAACTTTATATTTTTCTGACAAAAAATTGGCAGCATACGATATGCCGCCAATCGTTTTAATTCAATAATGCATCTAATCCTTCCGGAGTAATATCCTGTTTCATTGCTTCCTGATTTGCCTGCTGGATCTGCAGATACAACTCTTTGCGATAGACCGGAACACTCTTTGGAGCATCGATCCCAATCTTGATCTGTTCTCCCTTGACTTCCAGGATCGTGATCTCCACATTATTTCCAATCACCAGAGATTCGCCCACTTTTCTTGATAATGCCAACATATTACTCACCTGCCTTCGCTTTTAATTCCTGCACAACGTCATAGACATTGTAACGGATCGGATAATCCTCATTCTCTACGATGATCTGACATCCTAACATCGTTTTCGGATTGATGATAATCGGTGCTTTTAAGTTGCAGGAAATCTCCTTCGGGTCCTTTGGCACACGCATCGTTACCAGTACAAAGTAGCCTTCTTCTCCCACTTCTCCAAGAGGTGCAAGCAGTTCATCATTTACCAGTGGATTGTAATCTGCTTTAACGTGAAGCGGATTCACAACCGGCATGGCAAGTGCCTGTTCATCCGCAGACTGGAACCAGGAAATACTATCTCCACTGGAGGTTTCTGTATTATAAAGGATGGTGTAATGTTTCATATCCTCAAATCCAAGCAGTCCCTGCGGTAATGTGATCACCTTAGAATCGTCAATATCTACTTCTCCAAAAAATTTTGTCTTAATTAACATAGCCATCCTCCTTTTACAGATAATCTAACAATGTCTGCGTAATACTTTTGCTGGTAGCGGAAAGTGCTGCCTGATAGACATCCAATGCCGAGGTATATCGTACAATGATCTCTGAAAGATCTACATCGATATTATCCGACTGCAATTCTTCTACATCCGCTTTTTGGTTTTCCAGTCTTGTCTTGATCAGACTGACACGCTGTTCTCTGGCTCCCACATCCGTTGCCTGATTACTGAATGTAATGCCGTACTGCTGAAAGCCCGTCTCATTTTCTGCAAATGACGTCTGCATGATCTTAGAACGAAGCTCATATTCTACTTTGGCATTTTCATAAAGTCCTTTATAGGTATCGTATTCTGCAGAGCCTTCCACGGCTGCGTTCATCTTCTCTTCCCACGCATTCATACGGTCTTCTGCAGCGATCGCATCGTTTACAATATCCACCAGTTCATCGATATCCCGTCCCATATCGTGGGTATAGCAATCCTTTGCCTGCACGTTCACCGTAAGCTGCTGGTTATAATTGACCAGATATTTGATATCCTGCTCTGTCTTATGATATTCGTATGTTTTTTCCGTTGCAAGCCCCTTGTTTGCTACACGCGTACATTCAAAGTAGTGCTCCGGACGAAGATCGTTCGTATCAAATCCTGTCTTCTGATAAGTAATGTCAAATCCACCGCTCGCCTTTAATGTCGTAGCTGCATCCTTTCCTAAGATCAACTCTCCCTGATCAGCAATATAGCAGACATCCTTATCTCCAATCGGAGTATTGGCAACACTCTTTAAAAAATCATCATAGGTGGCAAATGTTTTTGTTGGGTTCAGATTGGTGCCATCCTTTAATGTTACGGTCGGTGTCACTGCCTCGTCTGTATGATCATATGACAAACGCACCCGCGAAAAAGTCTGCGCCTCTGGCACTTTCCCGGCTGCCGTTGCCAACTCTCCTACTGCATTGACGATCGATGTCACAGTAGAAATAGCAGACTCATCCATGGATTCTGTGATCGTGTATTCATCGTCCACCGGTGTAGTAAAGATCAGATTCGTATCCGTCTTAAAACCGGTAAACAGAAAACGTCCACTATAAGAGCTTGTTCCCTCCTGATAAATCTGGTCACGATATTCGCTCAAGCTTGTCGCGATTGCCTTTCTGTCAGTATTGCCAAGTCCATCTACATTACCCTGCACGCATTTTTCATAAATGCTTGTCAAAATAGATGCTGTATTATCCAGGGCAGACTGTGTCATACTCATCCATGCCAGTGCATCCGGGATATTTTTTCCTACATACTGGGACACTTCGCTATAAGTGGTATTCAATTTCAACGCTCTGGTTGCAATGATCGGATCCTGGGATGGTGTAGAAATCTTTTTTTGTGTCGTATACTGCTGATCCAAACGATTCAACCGCTGCTCCTGTTTTTGCAGATTGAACAATGCGTTATTGGACATCATCAAATTTGTTACCCGCATATGGTCACCTCATTTTCTAAAATTATAAGCCTGTCTGATTGATCAATTTATCATAAATCTGGTTAAATACAGAGATCATTCTGGAGCAGAGATTGTAACCATTCTGATAGATCACCAGATTTGCGAGCTCCTCGTTTGTATCCACTCCGGATATGGAAGCACGCTGATTATCAATTGTCTGTAAGACATCTGTAAGACTCTTTTCAAAATTACTTGCTTTACTTGAGTCTACAGAAATATCTGCCACAACCGCCTGCAAAAATTCTGCCGGATTACCCTGGCTGAACATATCCTGATCGGACTTTAGATCCACCAGCTTCTTTAACAGATCGCACGACTCTACTCCCTGCTCACTCGGATATCTTGTGCAGAACAGATTGCTGTCCTTTTCAATATTTTTGTTGAGTTTGACATTGGCTGCCGTGATCCGGTAATAACTGTCCTTTTTCGCACTGACCACTGCCCCCTTCAAGGCATCGTCTCCGTCTTCGATCACTTCCATCTGATCTCCGGTCACATTATTGTCAGCAGTAAACACATCTAATCCCTTGTTGCCTGCTGCATCTGTTCCCTGATTGTGAAGCGTGTTAAATTCTTGTGCAAACGTACGGACAAATTCATTGAGCTGCGCCTGATAGTAAGGGATCCCCTTGTAATCGACATCCTCTCCTACACGTGCCACAACCTGATTGGCTGCCTTTTTTACCGGATCTTTCAAGTCAAATGTATACGACGCGATCTCTCCTTTTGCATCATAGTTGATCGTGAAATTACTATATTCGTAATCAAAGCTTCCAATCGTCAGTACACCTTCATCCGGAATATTGATACGATTGATGCTCTTGATATGATCGGCCTCTAATGTCACACTGGTATCTCCCACACTGGCAGACACTGTTCCCTTAAATGTTTCCGCATTATTGCCATCCCGGATATCAAACAATCCCTTTAACTGTCCATCCATTCCACTGGAATTCAGATCAAACTTGATACCATCTTCAAAATTCCATGTAACTTCGTAAAGACCGGAACGGTCATTGATCGCCAGCTCCTTCTGCCGCGGCGTACAGACAAGATGATTGCTCTTTAAGTTATCCGCCAGAAGCTGATCGTTGATGTATACATTATAATCTGTAATTCCTGCCTTTAATGGCTCTCCGAACTCATTCACTGCACCCGGTATCACGATATCATTTTCCTGCACGGTCACGTTCACATAGAGGGAAAGTTCATCTACCAGAATCTCTCTTTGATCTCTCAAGTCGTTGGCTTTCTGCCCTGTGATCTCGATCGCCTGGATCTGTTTGTTAATGGAAAGGAGCTGATCAGAAATAGAGTTGATCCGGTCACATACTGACTTGATCTGATCGTTGGCATCCTCCTGCACCGCAGTGAGGCTCTCACTTAAGGAATTAAAATAATCCATCAAAGAGGACGCATAGCTCGTTGCAGTCACCTTTTTATTGGAGCTGCTTGGCTCAGATGTAAGATCCACAAGTGCATTGAAAAATTTGTCAAATTCTGTCGTAAATCCATCCTTATCAATCTCGTTAAAATAGTTCTCGATCTGGCTCATAAAATCCTGTTTTGCCTGATACTGCCCATAATAGCAATGGTTGTTCCAGTATTTGGTATCGTAATAGCTGTTCCGCTCCCGGTCTACACTGATAATATCTACACCGGAACCCTGTGCACCATAGGAATTATGCGTACGGATCGCATCTGATGCCCGTTTCGTTACATTTTGCCTGGAATATCCGTCTGTCGACGCATTGGAAATGTTATGTGCAGTTGTATTAATACTGGCCTGGTACGCACTCAGGCCGCTCTTTGAAATGTTCAATCCAAAAAATGTGGACGGCATACTGTTCACCACCTGTTATCTTTCATTTATATTCTGCTGTTTATCCACGACCCAATCGATTTACCAGTGTATCCAGCATATCAGCTACCACATTGATATACCGGGACGCTGCATTGTATCCCTGTTGGAACATGATCATATTGGAAAGCTCCTCATCGCTGCTCGTACCAGCAACCACCTGTCTACGATCGTCAATCTGATTGGCAACGATCTTCTGATTAGAAGCAATATTCTCGTAGGAATTTCCAACATTTGCAAGACTATTGATCATCGCATTATAATACGCCTGAAAATCATATCCTGTCATCGTATTTGGTGTGAGCGTTTTGATGTTATCTTTGTAATCTCCTTCGCTGCTCCACGCATCCAACAACTTGTTCATCGTATTCTGATCATTGGAATGATCCTGATTGGAAAGCGGGATCAGACTTGGGCTTTTGATCACATCTTCATTGATCACCAGCTGATCAATCGTATACTGGGTAAAAGGATCATCAAAATCTTCTTCATTGTATACATATAACGTTTTCGTCTTTCCTGCTGCATCTGTATAACTGTATTTCGTATAGCGGTCAACCGTCTGACGGGAAAATACTTCCGTCCCCGGTTCTCCCTCTTCCCCTAAGCCAATCGGGGCACGATCCGTATCTAATACCTTACTTCCTGCTGCGATCGTCAAAGCATTACCATTCGCATCTGTTACTGTCATAGCCGTACCAAGTTCCTTATTGGGGCAGATAATATCATTGATCGTCGTGACAATATTATGGATCAGATAATCCATCTGACACTCTAAATTACTTACCAGAAATGGAGAGAGATTCTTCTCATAATACTCTCCATAATCTGCATATCCTTCCCCAGCGTAAAACTCCGCAAGGCTCTGGTACTTCTGGGAGCCATCCCTGTTCTTATACGCTGTCCAGTCAATACTCTCCTCACTCATATTCGTATAGTTGGCAATGATCGTACCCCGCGCATAAAGAAGTCCCTTTAAAGAACCAACATCTGTACTCGTTGTAGCATCCGGAAGATCCGAAAAATGATAGGTGTCCATATTTCCGTGATCCTTCCAGACCACTTTTAACAGGTTACTGGTCTCATTCATACGCTCGGTTGCCAGCTTAAACACCCGGTCTTCTGCTACCAGTGTATTGTTCTCAAAGTTGACTGTCACACAGCCTACATCATCTTCCCTGTAGCGGATCTCTCCATAGGTTGCCAGCTGATCCAACAGATAATTTCTCTGGTCTCTTAAATCATTGGCTGATTCCACATCGTTTCCTTCGATCGCCACGATCTTCTGGTTCAGATCACGGATCTGTTCTGCCATATGATTGATCTCATCAACCTTTTTCTCGATCTGCTTATTGACCTGCACCTGATAATCTGTAATCTGATCATAGATCAGTTTTGCCTGGTCGATCATCTGCTGGGATGCTAAAATAAATGTTTCTCTTTTTAAAATACTGTCCGGTTCCTTTTGTAATTCATTCAATGACTGCCAGAATGTTGTCATGGCGTTTTTTAGTGGCTGTTCATCCACATCCACACCGAAATAGCGTTCCACCTCGGCGGCCACATCACTCATTGCTCCATAAAAGGAACCGCGTCCGGTCTCCAGACGATATTGTTTATCTGCAAAGGTATCTCTGACCTGTCGGATCTTTGCCATATCCGTTCCAAGTCCCAGCTGCATGGAATTGACTGCTCCGGTTGCATATTTGGAATAAGATGCATCCCGCATCAAGACCTGTTGTCTGGAATATCCTTCTGAATCCAGGTTGGATAAATTGTGCGCTGTTGTAGTAAGTGCCGTATGATTCACACGAAGTCCGGAAACCCCCAGATACAATCCTCCCATAGATCCTACGCCCATGCTTTTCACCTCTTTTTCCTATACATAAAAACACCATCAGTTCGTGCACCCATATGCATAACTGATGGTGTATCCATACGTTCAGTTACAATCTGTTCTGCCTCATCCTGTTCCCTCCTGTAACTCCATTTACATCAGGAACTGGAATCAAAATATCCTTTCGGTGGAGCATAAGTTTCTCCTGCATTGTACGCTCCTTTGTTGTAGGTTCCGGTCTGCGGAGCCTGATTCATGCTCTGTATGACATTTAGATTAAATTGGATCATCTCCAGCTGGTCATTCACCAGCACTGCGTTATGCTCATTCTCTCTGGCAAGACGGCTCACCTTGTCCTTCAACTCATCATGGATCCGTGAAAGCTTCTGCTGTATCTCCGGCTGTCCATCCAGATAGGAAATGATCTCAAGTAATGTCGGATTTTGTTCACTTTTTCCAAGCACGGTCGCAATGTCTCTGGTAGCTGCTTCCCTGCGGTTTTCCAGATTCGTGATCGTGGTAAGAACATCCTGTTCCCGGTCTGTGATCACCTGCAATGCCTGCATATCATTTGCGACGATCGCTTTCGTCTTGTCAGAAGAAACGATCAGAAGTTCATCAAACACCTTACATTCTTCTTCCAGTGCTTCCACTAATGTTGCAATCAAGGTTGCCATAATAAACCTCACATTCTATGTTATATGGTACGTTTCTCGTATGCTTTGAGCAAATGCGAAGCAAAATCCTCTGCACTTACTTCATAAGAACCATCCGATATCTGCTTCTTGAGCTGCTCTACTCTGTCCTGTCTGACATCTGAAATCTTAGAGAGTGCGCTCTTTGCCACCTGATAATCCTTTCCTGCGGAGGAAATAGAGATCGCATCCAGCTGGCTCTCTGTTGTTTTTGTATTCTTTTTTGCGGTTGTATTCATCTGATACAACTGACTGATCTGACTGATCGAACCAATTCTCATACTTTCACCACCCTTATCTGTCTCTTACTTTATTTATCGGATGAATGAAAAATATCTTTACCCCCAATTTTAAAAAAAGTAAAAGCTCCCGGCTCAAATGGATTTTCTGCCAAAGCAGAAGCTCGTTCCATTGATCGCGGAAGCCTCTTTTCTCCTATTCTATTCATAGCGTTTCAAATGCATTCTTGCCGTATCCTTGCGTGTTGTATCCATTGCCACTCCTTTTGGCTTGCTGCGGTCATATGCATCTGTCAGTGCATCCTTCAAGCTCTCCTTGCAACGTTTACAAAGTGTACCACTTTCTACCGGCATACCGCACTTGGTACAAACAACACCCGTATCTACCCCCGGAGCAAACATCAACCGGTCCTCCTTGATCCAGCGGTGGATCTGTTTCACTGTTACATCCAGTTCTTCGGATACCTCACGCACGCTGACATGGTCATGCTCGTTGATGTATTTCTTTACCTCCTGTAATTTGTCCTCCATCGCTTTCATGCAGTTTGGGCAGATCGGCTGTCCCACATACTGAAACATTTTGCCACATACTCTACAATTTCGGATATCCATATTCATTCTCTCCTTTCGTCTAAAACCCCTGTCCGACTGCTACAGTAATCCCATATACCTCCTCAACCCCGGCCCGGAGCAGTACGCGCGTACATGCTTCCAGCGTGGTTCCTGTTGTGTAAATGTCATCTACCAACAATACTCGTCTACATTTTACACCATTTGACTGATATTTAAAAGCCCTTTCGAGATTTTTCAGCCGCTGCATACGAGATAACTCTTTTTGTGCCATAGTGTCGTGGACACGGATCAACTGATCTTTTAGTACCGGAAGGCAAAGGCGTTTCCCCAGTTCCACTGCCAGAAGTTCCGCCTGATTATACCCTCGCTGTCGTCTTTTATTCTTATGAACAGGAACCGGAAGTAATGCATCCACTTGCAGAGAAGTGATCCATACCTTCTTCTGTTCTGCCAGATAAGCAGCATAGGCGGCAGCATATTCCCGGCGATTCTGAAACTTAAACCGGGACAGGGAATCTTTCTCCGCTCCTTCATATAGAAAAAGCGACTGATTTCTGATAAATGATTTTGGATACTGCTCACAATCACTGCACAGCTCTTTTTCAGCGGATAAAAGCGGTTTTCCACAGCAATAACAAAACGGCTGTACTACAAAAGAAAGTTTCTCCTCACAGTCCGTGCAGCAATACTGTTCTTTAGCAGAAAGCAGCCCGTCACACCGCATACATCTTCTCGGATACAGCCATGTAATCATGCTGCTACATCTCCCCCTTTACTTCCAATATTGCTTCTTTTAAGCTGCTGTAGCGTTCCTGCTCATTTCCATTCGCGATCATCTGCGCCACCATCTGCATATTGCCAACTAAGACCACACATTTTTTCGCTCTCGTAACTGCGGTGTATAAAAGGTTCCTGGTACACAAAATAGAAGGGCCAGACAAAAGCGGAATGATGACAACCGGGTACTCACTTCCCTGACTTTTATGCACCGTAACAGCATAAGCAAGCTCTAATTCATCCAGAAATCCATACGGATACTGCACTTTATGTCCTTCATCAAACTCTACCGTTACTTCCTCAGCATAATCACTGATGTGTGTGACCACTCCCATATCTCCATTGAACACACCCATTCCGCGATCGATCTCATGTCCATTTGAAGTTTCCTTCACCCACTCGAGCTTGTAATTATTTTTTATCTGCATGACCTTATCTCCCTCACGGAAGATCACTTTTCCTGCTTCATGTTCTGCTTTCTCAGGGGATGCCGGGTTTCTCGCTTCCTGAAGCACGGTATTCAAATGTTCCACGCCAACTTCTCCCTTTCGCATCGGAACAAGCACCTGCACCTCATTCGGCTCTACATGCACATAACCAGGCATTTTAACATTGATCAGTTCCTTCACTGTTTCAATAATAGAATCCGCATTATTGCGCGGCATCAAAAAGAAATCACTGCTCTTATTATCCGGCGGGATCATGACACCGTCATTGATCCGATGTGCGTTGGAAACGATACGGCTTTTTTCATCCTGACGATAAATTTTTTCCAGACGTACCGTTTCAAACACTTCCGACTCGATCATATCCTTTAATACATTACCGGGACCAACACTCGGAAGCTGGTTGACATCACCAACCAGCACAAGCCGCGTCCCCGGCGCGATCGCATCAAGCAACGACTGCATCAGATAAATGTCCACCATCGATGCTTCATCCACGATCACCACATCTGTTTCCAGTGGATTTTCATGATTGCGTTCAAATTTATAGTGGCTCTCTGCCGCAGGATCCCCGCTGATCTCCAACAGACGATGGATCGTTTTGGCTTCCATTCCGGTTGCCTCCTTCATCCGCTTGGCAGCACGTCCGGTCGGTGCAGCAAGAAACAGCTCCAGTCCTTCCGATTCAAAGAAATGGATGATCGCATTGATGATCGTTGTTTTACCGGTTCCCGGCCCACCGGTAATGATCGTTACCCCATGTCCGATCGTTTCCAGCACAGCCTTCTGTTGCTTCTCATCCAGCACAATATCCTTTTTTTTACAAAAGGATGCAATAACCTGTTTTGCTTCCTGCATCTCTTCTTCGGGAAGCTCTGCATCAAAGGCTTCCTTTAATTCCAACAATTTTTTCGCCGCAGAAAGTTCTCCGAAGAAGGATGCCGGAGTATAGTAACAAGTCTCTTCTCCCACTTGCTTTGCATACAATCTGCGTTCCACGATCAGATCCGTCAGACAGCTTTGAAATGTTTCCTGTTCCGGCTGCATCATAAGTACCTGCTCCACCTTACGGATCAAAAGTTCCTCCGGCAGATACACATGCCCCCAAAGTCCTGCCTGTGTCATGGAATACAAAATACCCGAGCGCAAACGGAACTCAGAATCTGCAGCAATGCCAACATTTCTGGCAATCTCATCCGCAATACGGAAACCGATCCCATTGATCTCTTCTGCTAACCGATAAGGATTTTCCCTGATGATCGTATAAAGATCTTCCCCGTAGGTATTATAAATGCGTACCGCATAATGATTAGGAATATTATATTTTCCCAAGAACATCATGGCATCACGCATTTCCTTCATTTCAACAAACTGGCTTGCCACTGACATGGCAATACGCTCAGAAATTCCTTTGATCTCAGACAGACGCTCCGGCTCCTCCTCAATGATGCGAAACGTATCCAGTTTGAATTTTTTGACAATCTTTTTCGCAAGATTTGGTCCGATACCCTTGATCGCACCGGAGCTTAAATACCGCTCCATCCCGACCATATCCTCTACCTGCTTCTCTTCATAAGCAAGTACCTGAAACTGGATCTCATTGTACTGCTTGTTATCAAACTCATACCCGGTAAGCTCCAGATACTGTCCTTCTGAAATAAACGGGAACTTTCCAATGCAGGTGATCTCATCCTGCTTCATCTCCAGATTAAACACGGTATATCCATTTTCTTCATTCCGAAACCGAAGATGTTCTACATATCCTTCAATTATGATCGTTTCCTGCATCTTATAATCCTTTCCCTGTTTAAAGTAAAAGGGAAGCATATATCACGCTTCCCCACACATCTCTTTATGATACCGTCTTCCCGGCCTGTTTTTGTATATCCTCGTATAACTGCTTTGCTATCCCAAACTGACCACCATCTGTGATCTTCTCTGCCACTGACTGAAACATCTGATCTTCAAACATATTCATATATTCATTGTCACTTAGCAAAGGATCATCCGGAATAGTCTTTTTCATTTCTTTTAACATCTGCTCTACAAAATACTGCTCAAACTCCTTGCACGCCTCAAGCATTTCTGTATCGGATGTCGTATCAGTTGCAGACTTTAAACGCTCGGTTAAAGTATCCGAAGAATTATTGTAGATAGAGGCATACTGGGAATAAAGCTGTGTACTGATTCCATCCATCATCATCCCGCCTTTCTATCAGCTTCTTAAGTTGTTTGCCTGCTGCATCATCGTATCAGACGCCTGAATGGCTTTGGAGTTCATCTCATAAGCACGCTGTGCCACGATCAGATTTACCATTTCATCTGCAGCATTTACATTGGATGCTTCTATGTAGTTCTGATGGATCACACTACGCTTTAAGGTTGCAGTCTGTGTTTCTTCCATCGGCTGTCCGGAATTATCCGTTACACCAAATAAACTGTTCCCGGTCTTTTCTAGTGCGGCAGGATTCGCAAACTGCACTAACCCGACCTGAATTCCGAGGTCTACCAGCTCATTTTGTGCATTCTTCGCATAAAGCTTTCCATCATTTGTGATAGAAAGACTGCTGCTGGTATAATCATTTGGAATGATCATCGTATTGTTGTTCACATCTAATACCGGAAACCCTTCCGATGTTGTAACCATGGATCCCTGATCAGTCACAGAAAGAGAAAAGCTTGCATTTCTGGTATACTTTATCTCTCCTCCTGTCGTCTGCACTTTATAAAAACCAGAGCCTTCGATGGCCCAGTCCATAAACTGTCCCGTCTCATTTAAAGAACCCTGACCAAAATTACTGGTGATCGATGCCATACGCGCACCAAGTCCTACCTGTGCGGACACCGGTTTCTTCTCTCCATTCGTATTCGTTGACTGGCTCTGCAGATTCTGGTAAAGCAGGGTTTTAAATTCTGCCTTTTCCGTTTTGTATCCTGCTGTATTGATATTTGACAGATTGTTCGCAATCGTATCCACATGCGTCTGCTGTGTGTTCATACCACTTGCGGCTGTCCATAATGCTCTCATCATAATACATCACCTCATACCTTATATCGGCATATCCTTACTATCTCTATACCCTTCCGATCGTATTCACGGCTTTATCAAGCAGAGAATCTACCGTCTGCATCATCTTCTGGCTGCTTTCGTATGACCGGGTCACGGCGATCATATTCACCATTTCATCAACCATGCTGATGTTGGAAGCTTCAATGATCCCCTGTTCCACGCTTCCGGAAAATGCTTTCGTTTGTCCGCCGTCGACGAGATCAAACTGATTTTCTCCATACTGCTTCAGGTAATTATAATCTTCAAAGTCGGTAAGCCCAAGCTGTGCCACTTTTTCTCCGTGTATCGTTATGGAGCCATCCTTATCCACCACGGGATCTCCCTGATCTGTAGGCAGCTTGATCTTACTGCCCCGATCATCCAGCACAAAATCTCCATCCTTGGTCACAAGATATCCATCCGAGGTAATCGTAAAGGAACCATCTCTTGTATAACGGATGTGTTCCGTTCCGCTCTTGTCTGTCATGCTGATGGTAAAGAATCCCTTGCCGGCAATCGCAAGATCATAGGTATTGCCTGTTTCTTTAAAACTTCCATTCGACCAGTCACGATACGACTCGCCGATCCGGACTCCAAGACTCATCTTGCCGATACCACGCTGGGTATACGCTTCCGAATCATCATGGATCTTCACCGCATATACTTCCGAAAATGCACGTGAGGTTGTTCCTTCCGCTTTATAACCGTTGGTATCCGCATTTGCCATATTATTCGCAATGACATCCATGCGTTTTTCCTCATTTCGCATCGCAGTATAGGCTGTATAAAGACCTCTTACCATCCCATTCTCCTATTCCGGACAAGTTTCCTTGCCCCTGATCTTATTCTTCGTCTCTTCTTCCACCTAAAAACTCTACATATTTACCGGTTCCGATCGCCACTGCAGTCAGTGGATCTTCTGCTGTCATCGTATTGATTCCGGTCTTCTCCTCGATCAGTTCCTCTAAACCGTGAAGCAAAGAACCACCACCGGTCAGCACAATGCCGCGCTCTGCAATATCTGCGGCAAGCTCTGGCGGAGTCTTTTCCAATACGCTGTGTACAGCCTCCACGATCTGTGCGGTTGCATCATGTAATGCTTCCATTGTCTCCTCAGAACTTACAGTGATCGTCTTTGGAAGTCCGGTTACCAGATTACGTCCACGCACATCCATCGTGGTATCTTCATTACGGCGGTATGCCGTTCCGATCTGGATCTTAATATCCTCAGCAGTACGCTCACCGATCAGCAGATTATGTTTCTTTCTCATATAACGAACGATCGCCTCATCAAAATCATCACCAGCCGTCTTGATCGACTCGCTGACAACGGTTCCACCAAGAGAGATCACAGCAATATCTGCGGTACCGCCACCGATATCTACGATCATATTTCCACAAGGCTTTGCAATGTCAATTCCTGCACCGATCGCTGCTGCAATCGGTTCCTCGATGATAAATACATCTCTTGCACCGGCATTGATCGTAGCATCCTCTACTGCCTTCTTCTCTACTTCCGTTGCACCACTTGGTACACAAACAGAAATACGAGGCTTACGGAAAGTCTTTCCCACTGCCTTCTGAATAAAATACTTGATCATCTTTTCAGTGATCATATAATCAGAGATCACACCCTGACGAAGCGGGCGTACTGCTACAATATTGCCTGGTGTTCTTCCAAGCATCAAACGTGCTTCCTCACCGATCGCCTTGATGCGGTTAGTGTCACGGTCAAATGCCACAACACTCGGCTCCTTTAACACTACTCCTTTTCCTTTCACGTATACCAATACGCTTGCTGTACCTAAATCAATTCCAATATCTGTACTTGCCATAGTATCCCCTTTCCGCCATACATTGGTCTTTTGTTACATTTTTTCCATAATATATTAAATCATACAATATCTATCTTATTATAAACATAATTTTGAATAATTCAAACTATTTCCCTGAAAAAACGCAAAATTATCATATTGTCTAAAAAGGACGGCTTCTTTTTCGCTAAAATCAGACAAAACTACTGATTCATTCCATCCTCAGGGCTCATAAGTATCATCTTGACATGCTGCAGGCCTTCATAATTGACATAGAGCTGTCTGATACGCATCGGTCTGCCAAACAGCCGCGGATATGAACGGTTATTGCACACTTCGCTGCAGCAGCCACGCTTGTTGTAACAATCCATGCAGTGGATCGATTGTTTTTTGAATATCTCGTAACACTTCTTTCCCACATGTCCTTTGCCGATCAGTTCCTCCAGACGCGGGTTGATATAAAGCACCTCATCCGTGTCCTCATCCACCATATAAATATATTCGCGGGAAAGGCTTACAAATTCGCGCTCCATCACTTTTACATCCTGCACATTGACACTGCTCTTCATACGCTGTAAAAATCCTTGCAGCATACTGACAACCGTGTGCATAAAAGAAAGTTCATCCTCTGTCCAGATACGCTCATAATGCGACTCCACAAAATTGATAAAATGCTGTTCCTTTGTCAGCGTGCGGATCGGCATGGATACCACTGCACGAATGTGAGAATCACTAAACTCTCTGCGCACCCGTATCGGAAGGCGGTCACCATTTAAAACGACATCCTCATCCTTGGCAAAGGTATCGGCAAGCAGTTTAAGATAACGTGGACTTTGCGCTGCTCCGATATCCACATTTCGAAATCCGGACGGGGTATCCCATTCATACATACAGACAGGGTCAGAACGCTTGTCCGGCACTTTAAATAAAGAAATGCGGGAAATTTTTAAATATTCTCCTACTTTCTTTAATACATATGCCAGTGCTTTCTCCTCGTTCGTCTCGTTACAACGGCGTAAAATATCACGAACCGTGGAGCTGCGCTCTAAAAGCTCTCTTGTCTGCACCTCAGAAAGACGGGCTTTCTGCGCCTGCTTCTGGGAGATCGTATTGCTGTATACAAATTGCGCCATGTATTTGCACACACTCCATAATGATGGCAGGTAAATATCAATGCGCTCCATTTCCTTCTCTGTAAATGCGCAGCAGATCCATGTAGCAATGTGCTTGTCCTCCAAAAACAGTGGTAATCCCACCACAATGCCCGGAGTGGACGCTTCTTCCTCCTTGGAAGCTGCCTTTACAAGCTGCATCAGAGTACCAGACTCGATCAGTTCTTCCATCCGATGCTTTTTCTTTTTCAGCTCTTCTTCCGAAAATTCCTTCAAAGTCATCTTTACCGGCTGTTTTTCCTTACGGAGCTGCCGGTTCAGCTTAAAATACCCCTGCTTATACTCTCTGCGCTCAAACATATCATAAAAAGATCCCATATTCGTCGCCGGGCCATCCGGATATGTGATCGGATCTCCATCGAGATCGATGATCGCATTATAGCTTCCGGTCAGCACAGAAAATGCATGCAACAATTCCTGCAGTTCATCTTTTGGCACAAAATCCTCGATCGACATATCATTTAACAGATTATCATTTGACTCAATGTAGCGGATCTTGCGCTCTAACTGCTCCTGCTGTTTCAAAAGTCTGAATTCACGCTGCTTCGCCTCTGTTATATCCGTTAAAATGCTTTCTAAATATCTGGTGCCGCCCGGCAATTTTACCAGATTGCTCTCATCTCTGACATAAAACTCCTGTCCGGCATCATTGATGATGCGGTATTCCTGGCACAGATACTGATATCCCTTCTGTTCAAACTGCACGACTGCATGTTTGACCTTTTCCCGGTCTTCCTTGTGAATATAATCGTAGTAATTCTTCTCTCCGCTGCGCAATGCAGATGGCAGGATCCCAAACTGATCCATATTGCTGGACACGTAACGCACCTGTTTTCTGTGCATTTTATCCGGACCATACTGCCAGACAACCACTGTATTACTGCTTCGGTTCAATGCATTTTCCAAAAGGAGCAGATTCGCATTCCGCTCCGTCTCCATCAAAAGGTCAAAGATCACCACTTCACAGGCAGTAAGCTTACCGGATGCATCGGTCACAACATGAATATAATCATGTACCGGAATGACCTGTCCGTCCTTTGCCACAACCCGGTACTGTCTGGAAAATTCAAACTTACCTTTTTTTATATTTTCCAGCACCTGTGCCTTTAAGATCGGCCAGTCTTCCTCGTAGACAAATGCCTGCCAGTCATACCGGCCATCATAAAAATCTTCTCTCTTATAGCCAAATTTTGCTACAGAATTGGACACATAACGGCTGGTCCACATATCCTTCTCGGCATCGACCGCTACCCAGTGAAATGCCACAAAGCCGGAATGTTCAATGATCCGCTCTAATGTCACACTTCCAAAGATCCGCTCCTCGCGCACTTCAAAAGTCAAAAGATAGGTTGCCGGAATGTGTTTTTTTGTATCCCGGTCTGCGATCAGGTGAATCATCCCCCGGATCTTCACCTTCTCTGTTCCTGCCTTCAACAGTGCTTTATGTACAAAAATTGTACGTTCCCGCTCCAGCTTTTCAAAAATATCTTCGTTCTCCACATAACGACCCGGAAGGAGTTCCAGATTGATCACTTTTCCACCTAAGATGCCCAGTGCTTCCTCATTTAGATAGTGGATCTTCCCCTCTTCCGTAAAAATGGCAACGGCACAGTCAAACTCCTTTACCAGTTCAATATATCTTGCAATGATCTGTTTGTACATACTATCACCTCATCTCTACGTAATATAAACCCAAAATAATCTCTTTAATCATATCATATTTCGCGTTTCTTTGCACCATGAAGTTGATTTATCTGTCGTTTTTTTCATGCTGCTTTAAATATTTTCTTTTTGTGGCAAGTCCCCCTCGGATATGCCGCTCTGATTTGTTGATGTTTAACACCTTCCGCACCTGCTCATAAAGACTTTCATCCAGTCCCGGAAGGCGGTCGATCAGATCTTTATGTACGGTGGATTTACTTACGCCAAACTGCCTGGCTGCCTGCCGTACCGTCGCTTTCGTTTCTGAAATATAGTTTCCGATCGCAATGGCTCGCTGTTCAATATAATCCTTCAAAAAAAGAACCTCTCATACTTGTTTACTCTAAGTGTATGAAAGGTTCCATTCGTTTATGTTTGTTTCTTATTTTGCAGTGTATTCGATACTCTCAACTTTACCGTCATTCATTAAAATACTGAGTTTGGAAGTTCCCTTTGTGATCTCATAATCACCCCATGAATTTTTCTTTGCTCCTCTGTATTTCTTCTTTACATCACGTTCCCTGCTGCCTACTTTCATGCCTTCTGCCGTCTTCACCTTTTTCTCTTTTATAACAATCCCGTAAAAAATGTCCTGCTTCTACCCATGCCTCTTTTGCCTCCGGGTAAAGAAGCTCTCCATATTGGAAGACATGAAACATTCCGGGATAAACATGACAAGTTACTTCCACGCCCTGCTCCTGTGCTTTTTTCGCAGCCCGAAGCGTGTCGCTTAACAGCATTTCATATTCTCCTACCTGCATCAGCATTGGCGGAAATCCGGCAAAATCGCCAAGCAAAGGAGAAACATAAGGATTATCAGCACGATCCTGCTCATAATAATCCGGGCGGTAGATCAAGGTATCCTTGCTGCGTCCAAACAGAGGATCGCATTCATAATTCTCCTCATAGGATTCCCCACTTTTTGTCAGATCAGTCCACGCAGACATCGTTACAATTCCGGCAGGCAGATCTTTTTTATGATCTCTTAAATACATACAAAGACTTAGTGCCAGCCCACCTCCGGCAGAATCCCCACATAAAAAAATGTGCTCCGAGGAATACCCCTGTTCCAATAACCATTCATAGGCAGAATACGCATCCTCTAACGCCGCCGGAAAAGGGTGTTCCGGTGCAACCCGGTAATCTACACTGAGCACTGAAAAACCACCGGAAACCTCCAGGTAAAGTCCTGCCATATCCCGATGCTTATTATAAAGACTTCCCACATAACCGCCGCCATGCAGCTGCAGGATCACACACTCTCCCGCATACGGAAAGTTCTCTTTTTTTTCTATAGCTTTGTCTTTTTTAACGCAAAGCCACTCCATATTATAATTCATTTGAGGAATGGACACAAGTTCCAAATGAGCAGGACACTTCCACTGCGCCTGCCGCTCCTGCATTTTTCTGCGCAACGTTCCATCCTGGATATGTGGTCCGATCACGGGTAATGTCGTAGACATCCTCACTGCTTTTACCACGAAACGTCCTCTGCGGCTTACCTTTCTCTTCATCCTGTTCTCCTTTTATATATGAAATCTTCTTTTTAATTCTCGTCTTAATGCACGCTCTCCGAACAATGTAATGGCAAGCAGAAAAACAGTGGTAACCACCAGACTGATGACAGCAAGTGTCATCGATGGGAGCCGTCCGGTAAAACGAAGCAGAATAATACCAACGCTTAACAGCATATGCCAGAATAACAGTAAAATGTAGCTGTACCACTGAGAACGGTTGGCAGCCATCAGAATCGCAACAATCGCATCGCCAAAGATTACAATGGACGGAGCCGCGATACTAAGTGACCAGCCCTTAAAACCGATAAAAAAATCAATCCCCACGACCAGAAGCAGTGTGATCAAAAGCTGCAATCCGATCTTGGCAGCATAGCCGGAGTCCTGACGGATCCAGTAGGACAGGGAAAAATAAAAGTAAAGCATTGCAATTCCTGTAATCCCGCTCCATTTGATCCCGTGGGTATAATGCACATTCAAATAAACTAAAAATGCTTCGGTAAGCAGAAAACAAAACAGAAGGATCCGCATCAAAAGATGTACCATACGGTTTTGTCTGCGCACATCCGGATATTTTGCCCCGTGTCCAAGCTGTACAAAAAATTGCGCCAGGACGTTGTCCTCCGGTTTCTCTGTCACTTCAGTCAGCACTGTGTTACAAAGTGGGCATACTGTTGTTTGATCCATAATATAAATATTGCATCGTTCACATTTATTCATCATACACCCCATTACTTTCTATTGCTACCGGAACACCAAGTTTTTGAAGCGTTCGGAAGAAACGCTTCTGGATAGTAACATCCTCCAGCACGGAACTAAAGGTAAAGACAAGGGTGCCTTGATAGGAACAGACACCACCTTTGATCTTTTGTCCCTTTGACATGGACAGTGTGACATAAAAGTGTTCTACATATTTTTGATAAGCATCTCTTAGTGTAATATTTCCCATGTTTGTGATCGTCGTCGAACTGGCGCGTGCTGATACCCCGTACACCCGTTTCATTACAAGCTTCTTGATAAAAAGCGGCACCGAGCGCAGCACCAGATTTTTTTCATTCGATACATTATAAGATAAAATATCATTCAGATTCTGCGGTGTGATCTGCTCCCTAAGACTTTTCGTGGTGATCGCAAGCACCTCCGTAAAATCATACTCTTCCTTTTCCGGTGCAAACTGCGCACTCACCATCGCAAAGAAATTCTTCATGGTATAGGAGTCATAAAACGGACGCAGATTTACCGGAACCGAAACTGCAATCGGATATTTTCCTGCTCCTTCAGACAGACATTCCCGATAAATGCTATACGTCATCACTCCGACCAAAAGCTCATTGATCGTCACCTGAAGCGTATGACACGCTTCCTTTAAAGCTGTTACCGGAAGATACCCATGTATTACTCCTATCTCTCCTTTAGCAAGCTGCTCCCCATCGATCAAAAACGCTTTCTTCGAGCTATAGACACGCGAATGCCCCTTTTTAAAATTCTTGACATAGCTGTCTTCCTTATCAAGTGCCAGCCCACTACTGATCTGATCCTTTTCCTCTTCTAAAAGCTCCGGATGACAAAGTCTCAGATACTGATACAAAAGCTCCTTTAAAAAGAGGATTGCCCCGGAGCCATCGGTCAGAGCGTGAAACACCTCCAGATTGATCCGGTTTTCATAATAGCTGACCCGGAACATGTAGCTTCTGTTTCTGCTGCGGTTGATATACATACCGGGATAGGTATGCTCCTGTTCAATGCGCGGTATCTTTTTCTGATTTTCCTCAAAATAATACCAGAAAAATCCTTCACGAAGGCGCATCCGGAAAATACGAAACCACGGCAGTACCTTTTCCAATGCCTGTTCCAAATAAGCCGGAACCACCTTTTCTTTCAATGAAACGGAAATGCGGTACACGTTAGTCATTTCCTGTGTGGCAATGACCGGAAATAAGTTGGCTGTATTGTCCAGCTTGTCCCATGCAACCTTGCCGGATCTTTTTCTTTTTTTCTCATTCTTTTCTTTCTTCAAACTAACATCTCCTGCTATTTCGCTATATGCACGTCCATACTTCCAGATCGAAATCCCATCAGATCCAGGCAGACATAAGTATACCCGAATCGATTCGCAATTTCAATGATATGGTCTTTGGCAGCAACAGCTTTTTCTAAATCACACACATCCACTTCGATACGCGCAATATCCTGATGCACCCGAAGACGTACATTATAAAATCCCAGTTCGCGGATCTCCTGCTCCGCCTGTTCCACCCTTTGGATCATCTCGTAGGTAAGGGAAGTTCCATAGGGAAAACGGGTTGCCATACATGGCATAGCTGGTTTATTCGCAACGGATATCCCCCTCTTTTCAGCCTCCTCGCGGATCTGTTCTTTGGTAATCCCAAATCTGGCAAACGGACTTACAACATGAAGTTCCTGTAGTGCCCGGATGCCGGGACGATACTGTAACAGATCAGAGGCGTTGGTCCCATCTAACAATACCCCCGCCCCCAGCTGTTTCTTTATTTTCAGTAATTTCAAAAAAATAGTTTTTTTGCAGTGGTAGCAGCGATCCACGGGATTATCCTCAATTCCGGCTTCTGCCAATTCATCCACTTGCTCCACCAAAAAGACTGCTCCCAGTTCCTCGCAGGTCTTTTTCGCCGCAGTTTCTTCTGCAAACGGGTGCAGCATAGTCTTTACCAACACTGCATAAACACGATTGCCCTGTTTTTTCGTTTCCTCAACCGCCAGCTTTACAAGCAGAGAAGAATCCACTCCGCCGGAAAATGCGACCATGATATCCTTTTGCGCCAGTTTTCTTATATAACACAAAAGCTCTTCCATTTAAAAAAGCTCCCTTCTCACAATATCATAAACCTCCTGATAGGAGCAGCCTTCTTTTTCACAGATTGCACGGATACTTTCGTATTCCGGATACCTCCGCCTTTTTCCCCCCACTCTAACCTCTTTCACCGCTACCTCCCCGAGTGACGTCATGACCGTATCCATATGGCGGGATAAAATCGTGCGCGACATTTCTACTCTTCGGATACCGATAGTGGTCGTTTCTTCAAATATGATCCGTTCCAATGTTTCTACGGCACTCGTTTCACAGATCACATTAAGCTGATACCCCGGACGATTTTTCTTCATATATACCGGGATATAATGTACATCTCTTGCTCCTGCTTCAAACAGCCGCTCCATCACATAGCCCAGAGCCTCCCCCGTACAGTCATCCAGATTGGTTTCCAGCTTGACAATGCGGTCTTCTTCCTCCTCTTTTTCCGGCTCATAAAGCATGGCACGCAGCAGGCTTGGCGGATCATACGCACGCTTCCCTGCTCCCACTCCGACTTTCGTGATCTTCATTTTCTCCGGCAGTGTATGTCCGGTACAAAACGCCGCCGTGATCGCTGCTCCCGTCGGTGTGATCAGCTCCGCTTTTCTCTGTGTGATCGTAACCGGGATCTGATACTGCTCCAATATATGTAACACGGCAGGAACCGGAATCGGAAGAAGCCCATGTGCACACCGCACGGTTCCACACCCCTCTGTCAGAGACGGGATCACAACCTCCCCGATCGCAAGCTGATCCATGAGCACGGCAGCCGATACAATGTCAACAATAGAATCCACTGCACCCACTTCATGAAAATGTACCTCTTCCACTGAAACACCATGCGCCTTTGCCTCCGCCCGGGCAAGCACCTCAAATACCTTTAACGAAAGCTCCTTTGCCCGATCCGTTAAACTACCTGCTTCAATGATCTGTTTCACATCCAAAAACCCCCGGTGAACATGGATATGCTCGCCATATTCTGAAACTGCATGTGTATGGTCATGCGTACGTTCATGTACCGGAGTTTCATTACACTCTTCCTGCCCGGGAAATAAATAGGATATATCATGATCATGATTTTCATAGGATTCGTCTAACAACACAGAAAAATCCATCGCACGGATCGCACTTTTTTGTACTTCCTTTGCTTCTACCCGGTACCCGGTAAGCGGGAGACTCTCTAATACTTGTTCCAGCCTTTGAAAATCTCCACCCAGATCGAGCAAAGCTGCCACAAACATATCTCCGCTGATCCCGCTGTCACATTCTATATATAATCGTTTCACGATTTTTCCTCCTTCTTTACGACAAGCTGATTGATCGAAGAAGCACTGTATCCTGCTCCAAACCCATTATCAATATTCACGACACTCACTCCATTGGCACAGGAATTAAGCATGGTAAGCAGTGCAGACACACCACCAAAATTAGCTCCATAGCCAACCGAGGTCGGCACGGCGATCACCGGACTGCTCACCAGTCCACCGATCACACTTGCCAGTGCCCCTTCCATGCCGGCCACGGCAATGATACAATTGGCTTTCTGTATTTCAGGCAGTTTCACAAGCAGCCGGTGCAGTCCGCTGACCCCCACATCATAGATCCGGTCAACCTTATTTCCTAAAAATTCCGCCGTCTGTGCTGCTTCTTCTGCCACACCAAAATCAGCCGTTCCCGCTGTACATACCGCAATTCTTCCCTTTTGTTCCAGAGGCTTTTGATCCAGCTTCACTATATGAGATGCCGGATCATAGGAAAGTTCGGGAAATTCTTTTTTTAATTGCTCATACTGCACACTGTCTGCTCTTGTTCCAAGCACACGCCCCTCTTTCGCGTAAAGACGGCGAAAGATTTCAACCAGATGTTCCTCCTCTTTTCCGCTGCAAAACACAACCTCCGCTACGCCCTGCCGCAGCGGCCGGCTCACATCGAGCTTTGCAAAACCAAGCTCCTCGTACGGCTCTCTCCCGATCGCGTTCTTTGCTGCCTCTATGGACAGTGTCCCATTTTTCACCTGTTCCAATATCACATCTATCTGCATGGTAATCTCACCCTTTTCTCTTACCCGTTCTATTCGTACAGTATACCCCATTTTTTTAAGAAATTGTAGAAAGAATCCTTCCAAATAAAAAAGGTCAGGTAAAATGCTGGTAAAATCCATTTCTCCATAGATTTTTATATTGCATTTTGCCACATTTTGAGCTATAAAGAAAAATGGATCATATGCGAAACATGAAGGAGGAAACACTGCGTGAACAACAATATTATTGAATTAAAACACATCATGAAAAGCTATGACGGAATCCGAAACGTCGTAGAAGACTTTAATTTAGAGATCAAAAAAGGAGAATTTGTCACATTTTTAGGACCGTCCGGCTGTGGAAAGACCACAACGCTGCGTATGATCGCAGGTTTTGAGCTGCCAAGTTCCGGTGAGATCCTGCTGCATGGCAAAGATATCAGTGAGCTGCCTCCTAATAAACGACCGATCAACACAGTGTTTCAAAAATATGCGCTGTTTCCTCATTTAAATATCAGAGATAATATTGCCTTCGGGCTGAAATTAAAGAAACTGTCCAAAGACGCGATCGACGCAAAAGTTGAACGCGTATTAAAGATCGTGGATCTTGCCGGGATGCAGAAGCGTTCCATCTCCACATTGTCCGGCGGACAACAGCAGCGTATCGCTATTGCACGAGCGATCGTAAACGAACCGGAGATCCTGCTGCTCGACGAGCCACTTGGCGCATTGGATCTGAAAATGCGTCAGGAAATGCAGCTGGAATTAAAAGATATGCACGAAAAGCTTGGCATTACTTTTATTTATGTGACGCATGATCAGGAGGAAGCGATCACAATGTCAGATAAGATCGTTGTCATGTCCGACGGCTATATCCAACAGGTGGGAACTGCCGAAGAGATCTACAACGAACCAAGCAATGTGTTTGTTGCTGACTTCATCGGAGACAGTAATATTTTCAATGGGATCATGAGCGGACCGCTCACCGTATCCTTTTGCAACACAAAATTTACCTGTGTAGATGATCTTCCGGTGGAAACTCATACAGACGTGGTTGTCCGTCCGGAGGATGTACTGCTTGTTAAACCGGAAGACGGCCAGCTACGTGGTGTAGTACGCTCCTGCATCTTCAAAGGAATTCACTATGAGATCATCATTGAAGCCGACGGAAATGAGATCGTGGCAAAGAGCACCAAAGCTGCAACCGTCGGAAGCAGTGTCGGAATGCTGATCGAACCGGATGGGATTCATGTCATTGCCGCAAAACGAACACTCAACCACTTCACCGGAGTGATCTCGAAGCACCATACGGTTCTGTTTGCCGACGGTGAATTTGCCTGCGATGTAACACAGCTTTATGAAGGCTCTACCCATGACGGAAGCCATCTGTTCTCTAAGGACGGCGAACGGATCCATTTAACCGATCTCCCGGTTTCCGTCGATATTCCGCTTTCTGCCATTGAAATGAGTGACGATCTTGAAAAGGGCGGCACGATCGGTGAAGTCGTATCCTTTGTCTACGTTGGTGACCACTATCGTTTCAAGGTACGTACGGAATCCGGCTGCGACTTTACGATCATCGATGAGGATCTGTGGAACGAACACGATCAGGTCAGCATTGTCATTGACAAAGAGCAGCTTGAGATCCATCCATTAGAAGACGCATAAAGGAGGCAGCATCATGTTTCATTTTTCCAGAAAAAAACTGGGGATTCCCTATTTTTTATTCCTGCTCTTTTTTGTAGCAGCCCCACTGCTTGTCATTCTATATTATGCCTTTACAAATGGGAGCGGACAATTTACCTTATCTAACCTGACCGGATTTTTTACCAGCCCCAACACCCTCGGCACACTGCTCTACAGCACGATGATCGCTGTAAGTGTCACGGTAGTCTGTCTGCTTTTGGCTTATCCGATCGCCTTTTGTCTGGCAAGCCTGAAGACCAAAAAGAAGCATATCCTTTTACTTTTATTTGTGCTTCCGATGTGGATCAATTTCACCCTTCGTATCACAGCATTAAAAGAGATCTTAACCGCTCTGGAAGGAAATCTTGCCTATCATCCATTTTTTAATACCGTGATCGGCATGACCTATGATTTTCTTCCGTTTATGATCCTGCCGCTTTATACAACTTTGGAAAAACTGGACAAAAGCCTTATAGAAGCGGCGGCAGACCTTGGCGCAGGAACCGTCAGCACCTTTTTTAAAGTCATCCTGCCGCTTTCCGTCCCGGGCATTTTAAGCGGTGTGACAATGGTATTTCTTCCGGCAATGACAAACTACGTTGTACTGGATATGCTCTATAACAGCACCTACATTATGGGAAGTCTGATCGGAAGCTACTTTAGTGCCTACGACTGGCACAACGGCTCTTTGATCTCACTGGTACTGCTGTTTATCATTTTCATTGTTACCGTACTCACCAACCAGTTTGGAGAAGAAAATAATGGAGCGAAGGGGGCGATCCTGTAATGAAAAAGAACATATTTAAAATAGTCCTTCTTGGCATCGGGCTGTTGTTTTTATATCTTCCGATCTTTGTTCTTGCAATTTACAGTTTTACAAGCTCCACAACGATCGGCGCGATCCGGCAGTTTTCCCTGCATAATTATGTCGTGCTGTTTACAACACCGGATCTGCTTTCGATGATCGAGGGAACACTTCTTCTGGCATTTGGTTCCGCACTGCTTGCCACGCTGTTTGGCACGCTTGGAGCAATCGGCTCCTTTTACAGCAAAAAAGCAGCAAAAACAACCATGGATACCTTAAACCAGATCCCCGTCATCAACGCAGATGTCGTAACCGGATTTTCCTTATGTATCATGCTGGTCATCGTATTTGGCATCCGAAAAGATACCTATCTGCCTTTGCTGATCGGACATACGGTGCTTTCTGCTCCATTTGTTTATCTGTCCGTGATCCCGAAGCTCAAACAGATGGACGCCCATTATTACGAGGCTGCTTTGGATCTTGGAGCCACCCCATGGCAGGCACTTTTTAAAGTCATCCTGCCAAATATTTTACCGGGAATCCTGTCCGGTTTTGTACTGGCGATCACCCTTTCCCTTGATGATTACTTTGTTGCAACCTATTTAAAACCGGCGACCTTTGACACGATCAGTACCTATGTTGTCAACGCGACCAAAGGAGCACAGACAGAAATAAAAACGGCACTCTGGGCATTGTCCACTGTGATCTTTTTCCTCGTCGTAGCAGCTGTGGTCATCATGAATTTATGCAGCACAAAGGAGGATGAAAATCAATGAAACGAATACTGACACTCCTCTTTCTGATGGGACTTCTCGCAATAGTACCCGGATGTGGAACAGATCACAAAAAGGATGATGTCCTCACCCTTCGCATCTGCAACTGGGAAGAATACATTGATGAAGGCGACTGGGATAAAGAAGATACCATTTCCCTTGAAAATGGAGATATTATTGGAAAAAACAATATGATTGATGATTTTACGGCATGGTATAAAAAGACCTACGGAAAAACGATCCATGTCGAATACTCCTGTTTTGGAACAAATGAAGAACTTTATAACCAGCTTACTTTAGGGGATGAATTTGATCTGGTATGTCCTTCTGAATACATGATCATGAAGCTCATGACAGAGCAGAAGCTGTTAAAGCTCTCCGATGATTTTTTTGATACGTCCAAAAAAGAAAATTATTATTCCCGTGGGGTCTCTTCTTATATTAAAGACAAATTCAACACGATCACGATTGAAAATGAGCCGCTCTCCTCTTATGCCGCAGGCTATATGTGGGGAAATACCGGCATTGTGTATAACCCGGAAAAAGTCACGGAAGAAGAAGCCAGCAGCTGGAAGCTTCTGCTTGATCCAAAATTCAAGCGTCAGGTAACAATGAAGGATAACGTAAGAGATGCCTATTTTGCAGCAATGGGAATTTATAAATCGGACGATCTTTTAAGTCTTCAGGCATCTCCTTATTGGGGCAGTGATCTGACACAGGAAGAACAGCTCAAAGAGGAATATCCTGCCACCCTTCAAAAGGAAATGAATGACGCCTCGAAAGATACGATCGCAGCGATCGAACAGCTTTTGCAAAAAGGAAAAGATAATTTTTATTCCTTTGAAACAGATAGCGGTAAATCAGATATGGTGACCGGCAAGGTCGTTGCCAATCTGCAGTGGTCCGGAGATGCCACCTACTCCCTGGATCAGGCAGAGGAGGATGGTCTGACCCTTTGTTATTCTGTACCACAGGAATGTTCTAATCTCTGGTTTGACGGCTGGGTCATGCTGAAAAACAATTCAATGACAAAGGAAAAAAGAAAGGCATGTGAAGCCTTTATGAACTTTATTTCCCGCCCTGACAACGTGGTACGAAACATGGACTATATCGGCTATACTTCCGTGATCGCCGGCGAGGATGATACTATATTAAATTATGCCAAATGGTGTTATGAAGCAGAAGAAGATGATACGGATACGATCGACTATGATGTCAGCTCTTTCTTCGGAAAAAAAGGCACTTCGATCACCACAACAAAGGATCAGGAAAAACGCCAGCTCTTTGCCATGTATCCACCGGAGGATGTATTAAACCGTTGTACGATCATGGAATACTTTGGACCCGAAACAACCAAACGATTAAACCAGATGTGGATCAATGTGCGGTGCTATCGTCCGTTTTCAAAGTAGCATCTATTGCCACTTCAATCCTCTTACAAAAAAAATGGAGATTATGAAATATCCATACGTGATATTCCATAATCTCCATTCTTCTTTCTATAATGAAAACGCATCAAAGGCGTCCTGCTCACACACCTGCTCGGTATGCTTTCTTATAAAATATGCTTTCATCTCCGGATGCTTATCCTTAAGATCAGAAATCGTTGCTTCATAATTATCTGCTGTAATTCCTCCCAGCCGCTCATAGAGTTCATAGTATTCTTTACAGTGTCCCTTTTCTTCCCGCAAGACCAGCCATGCCTCCATAGACGGACTTCCGACTACGTGTGACATCAGATATTGCTCTAATGTTTTTCGATAGGAGGGTGCTAACCCCGAATCATGCAGCAATCTTAGAAAACAAAATCTTGCCTTTTTCTTACGCTTCTCCTCCACAAACAATTCCAGACTGCAATTCAGATCTTCCTCCCCACAGAGAATCATTTGTGTATATCCATGTACATCGTCTTCTTCTAAAAACTTTTTGATCCGTTCATCATACCGTAAAAACCATTCCTTTGTTCCGGCTTCCTCCATGGCAAACAGATACTCACTATCGGATAACGACGGCAGAGCAGCCAATAATCTTGCACGATCCTCTTTCAATGTATCTGCTGCATCATCCCGGACCGCAACTTTTACTAGTCTTACATCTCCTAAAAATATACCTTTGGAAATGGCGATCGCTTTTCCAGGGAACTCCACTTCTTCTAACATTGCACAATATGCAAATGCCCATTCGTAAATTTCGGTGATCGTATCCGGCAGCACAATCTTTTGAATCCATTTGTTATTCATAAATGCCTTTTTCCCAATCCGCTCTACGAAAACGTCACTAAGCAATGGCGGAATGATCACCACTTCATCCTCCCCCTGATAACTGGTGATCGTAGCATAATTTTCTTTGATCACATAGGAAAGTCTTCCTTTGGGTGTCTCATAATACTGCTCCATTTCTCCATTTCCTTTCTGTTTTCTTTTGTTGTTGCCATTTTATCCTGTTTTATTCCAAGTTGTTTCCATAATTTTTATGAATGATCCTGGTAACCGGAAGTGCCACCGCACCATTGATCAATCCCGTTACCAGTCCGGCGATCAGAAGCACCGGAAGGTACGAAAGGATCTGCTTGTTTTCAAGCAGCAGTGCCGCCATAATGATCTGTCCGATATTGTGACTTACCCCACCGGCAATGCTGATCCCAGCCAACGAAAACCGCCGGCTCTTATCAAGCAGCAGCATAAGGATCAGGCTCAGGATCCCGCCGGATAAGCTATATGCCAGAGATAATCCGCTTCCAAATAATATGCCGGAAAGCACAATGCGAAGCAGATCAATAGCTGCCACTTCTTTATACGAAAGAAATCCCAGTGTTACCAGCACGACTAAATTGGCGATTCCAAGTTTCACTCCGGGGATTCCGATAGGGAGCGGTACAAAGCTTTCCAAATAGCTTAGGATCATAGCAAGAGCGATCATAACGCCCACATAAGCCACACGTGCCCCTGCCATTGGTTGTTTTTTCTGCATAGGTATGCCTCCCTGCCAACTGTTGTCTTTTCCTACTTTACGATAAAAGCTGTTTTTTTGTCAATGTTAAAAACGCAGCGATCATTCCTGACCACTGCGTTTTTTAGCTTTATTATAAAAGCATATTTTATTTCGTCAATACCTCTAAGATCTGATTGCTTCGCGCAATAAATGCTGTCATAGCATCTGCACTAAGCGGATGATTGCTGATCGTTGCCAGATCATAAAGTTGCTTACAGATCAGGTCTGTATTTTCACCTTCCTGATGCTCTAAGACATACTGCACCAATGCATTGTTGGCATTTAATACAAGTGTTTCACCACCCTGTGCACCAAACATAGCCGGGTCCATGCCAGCCATACCATATGCCTTCATCATTTCCTGCATACGGCGGGATTCCTCTGATACGGTAAGCATAGCAGATACACTGCTGTCCTTTAATTTTTCTACTTTGACATCCAGCTTGTCATTTCCAAGTACCTTCTGGAACAGCTTAGACAGGGTGTCAGTCGTTTCCTTTAATTCCTCTTCCGGAATCTCCTCCTTGAAGCTTTCAATGTCGGCATCAATACGAAGGAATTTGACATTGGTATTCTTCTGCTCTAAATGCGTGATAAATGGGTTATCAATGTTGTGATTTAAGATTACCGCATCCATTCCTTCATCCTCAAACATCTTGATATAGGAAGCCTGCTCCTGCTCATTTGTAATATAAAATACTTTGTTCTCGTACTTTTCTTTTCCGGCTTCTAAGTATTCCGGCAGAGTCAGATACTTGCCTTTGATGTTCTTATAAAGAATGTAGTCACTCATCTTCTCATTGAATTTATCATCCTTAAGGCAGCCAAACTTGATAAATGGAGCCAGATCATCCCAGTATTTCTCATACTCTTCCTTTTCTGTCTTGCACATACCGGCTAACTTGTCTGCCACCTTCTTTGTGATATAATCACTGATCTTCTTTACAAATCCGTCATTTTGCAATGCGCTTCTGGATACGTTAAGCGGAAGATCCGGACAATCAATGACACCCTTTAACAGCATTAAAAATTCCGGAATCACTTCCTTGATATTATCTGCTATAAATACCTGATTGTTGTAAAGCTTGATCGTTCCCTCTAAGGTATCATACTCGTTATTTAATTTCGGGAAGTAAAGGATTCCTTTTAAATTAAATGGATAGTCCATATTCAGATGGATCCAGAACAATGGCTCTTTAAAGTCATGGAACACATTGCGATAGAAATCTTTATATTCTTCCTCGGTACAGTCATTTGGATGTTTCGTCCAGAGAGGAGCCGTTTCGTTGATCGGCTTTGGTGCTTCCTTCTTTGGTTTTTCCTCGGTTTCTCCGCCGTCCTTGTTTTCCTCGCTGCTCTGTTCTTCGTTTTCTTCTGTGACTTCTTCTGCCTCGGCATCGATCACTTCGTCATCCTCTTCGGTATCCAGCACTTCGTCTGCATTAGTGAAATAAATCTCGACCGGCATGAATGAACAATATTTGTCCAGCACTTCCTTGATCCGGTATTCATTGGCAAATTCTACACTGTCCTCATTTAAATATAAGGTGATCGTTGTACCTCTTCCTTCCTTGTTTCCTTCCTCCATGGTATATTCTGTACCATCTTCACATTCCCAGTGAACCGGAGCTGCCCCCTCCTTATAAGAAAGAGTATCGATCGTTACCTTATCTGCTACCATAAAAGCAGAATAGAATCCAAGACCAAAATGCCCGATGATCTGTTCTTCGTTGGTCTTGTCTTTATATTTCTCTAAGAAATCAGCCGCACCGGAAAATGCGATCTGGTTGATATACTCATCCACTTCCTCGGCTGTCATACCAAGACCGTTATCAATAAATTGTAATGTCTTATCTTTGGAACTGGCGATCACATCGATCCGATACTTTTCATCATCCGCCGGGGTAAACTCTCCCATAATGTCCAGCTTTTTAAGCTTCGTTACGGCATCACAACCATTGCTGACAAGCTCGCGCACAAAAATGTCATGATCGGAATATAACCACTTCTTTATAATGGGAAATATATTCTCACTATTGATCGAAAGACTTCCCTGTTTTGCATTTGCCATACTAACATCTCCTTTATCTGTTCTTCTTTTTTTGTTACGTTTTCTTGTTAGGCAGCTTCCTGCCCGATATAATGTATTCTACCATCCCTAACAAAAAAGTCAAGAAAAAATTAGCACTCATTTGAAATGAGTGCTAACAATTTAGGGTTTTATGTGATTTTTCTAGTTTCCGAAGAAATATTCAAATGGATTTGTTGAACCGGAATTATTGTCATTATTGTCCCCATTCGATGATCCATTGTCAGAATTACCATTGCTGCTCTGAGCATTGTCACTGCTTTGTGGATTATTCTCTGTCGTGTCCTTGGCATCCTTTTTATTTCCTAAGGTAACTTTGATCTTCATTTCCTTGTATTCCCCGTTGTTTGACTGTCGCTTGACGGTCAGTGTCACTTCGGTTCCTGCCTTCTTCTTGGCAATCTGATTCTGCAAACTCTCCATGCTGCTGATCTCATGATCATTGAATTTTGTAATAATATCACGCTGTTGGATTCCTGCTTCTGCAGCTGGAGAATTATCTGTAATATTTCTTACCCATACACCTTCCGGCATGTTGTAAGACTGTGCCAGTTCACTTCCTACATCTGTACCATAAATACCTAAATAGGCCTGCTCATTAGAGCCTACTTCTTCTTCATTCATCAATTCTTCGATGATCGGCTGTGCGATCGCCATTGGAATGGCATATCCCATACCCTCTACTTCATCAGAAGCATATTTGACAGAGTTGATTCCGATCAATTCTCCGCTGGTATTTAATAATGCTCCGCCGGAGTTACCAGGATTGATCGCTGCATCTGTCTGAAGCAGTGTCATAGTCTTATCTTCTAATTGTACTTCACGATTTTTCGCACTTACAATACCACGGGTAACGGACTGTCCATAACCTAATGCATTACCAATGGCGATTACGTCATCACCTACATTTACACTGTCGGAGTCTCCGATCACAGCTACCTTTACGTTTTCTAAGGTGCTCTTTTCAAGATCTGATTTCTTTACGGTAAGTACCGCAAGATCGGCATCGGGATCCGCTCCTTTTACGGTTGCTTCCACTGTCTTATCGTCTGAAAATGTAACCTGTACCTTTTTGGCATCACCATATGAGTTGTCGGAGATCACATGGTTATTTGTTACGATCAGAAGCTGGTCGTCGGTTTCACTGACAATGACGCCAGAGCCGCTTCCTGTCTGCTCTTTGGAATTCTGGTTATTTCCACCGTAGAACCAGTAATAGAAGTCATTAAAATTACTGTTGCTGCTTGCCTGGAATGTACTGGTGATCGATACGATCGATGGCATAACGTTGTTAACAAGATCCGATACAGAACCACTCGATGAGGAGGAGCTGCTTGTTGTTTTTACCGTTCCTGCCGTTGTCATCGTTGCCTGTGTCGCAGGACCACCGCTATGATCAAAATGCCGGTACACGGCTGTCATACCGATCATAATGCAGCCGGCGATCGCACCAAAAGCAACTGCCTTTCCGACAAATTTTGGCCACTGATAATGCTTTCTTGGTTTCTTCGGTTTTGCCGGTTTTGCATTTGGAGCTGCGTTGGTATATGCCTGTGCATTCCATGTCTGACCTGCTCCCGCATTTGTCTGCTGTGTCTGTTGTCCGCCCGGTGTATAGGTTGCATATACCGGAGGCACTGCTGCATTTCCTGCATTTGCATTGGCTGTCCCATTAGAAGTTTCCTGTGTTCCTGCATTGATATAAGTTTTTGCATTTGGATCACTGTCATTTAAGTAGCTTCTATGGTATGTCGTCTCCTCCTGTGCACCCGTTGTACCAGCCGGATTCGTTTGTGGTTGATTTTGTGATGGATTCTGATTGTTGTATTCTTCGTTCATCGTTCTTCCTCCTTGCTTATTTGTTCTTGCTTTCCTTTGCTTCTGAAACCAATACTACCAATCGAATGTGATGAAACTGTGTCTGAGGTGTTACGAGTTTGTGTTAGTTTTTTTGAAAAGTTGTGACCGCTGGCACTGCAAAAAAACATTGAGAAATCACGACAGATATTGTATGATAGAGGTAGTTTTATGTCATCCTAATAATGTAGGATAATCCACATGGTAAAGAGGTTATAACATGATTAAAGAAAATCAGAAATATTTCAACGGACTTCATCTGATCTTAGATTCCATCATTACCGTTGTTTCTTTCTTACTAGCCTATTATCTGCGCTTTGAATTTCCGCTCTTTGCCCCGAAACAGTTGCCGGGAACGATCGGAATCTTCTATTATACACTGCGTGATTATCTCTGGCCGGTTTATAAATCACCGTTGCTTTATATGACGTTTGGATACATTATTTTATACTATGCCTTTCAGCTTTATGCACCAAAACGTTTTTTAAGCCGCAAATATGAGTTGATCAATATTATCAAGGCAAATGTCAGTGGACTGATCATTACTTTTGTGTTACTTTATTTATTCAAGTTGGACAACTACTCCAGATGGTTGTTCATCTTTTTCGGATGCATCAATATCGTACTCTCAACCTTTGTGCGTTTCAGCATCCGGAAAACGCTCGCCGTGATGCGTGAAGGCGGTCGTAACTTAAAGCATATCATTATCATCGGCTTCAGTCCTGCTGCCGCTTCTTATATTGACCGTTTAAAGCTGAATCCACAATGGGGCTACCGTATCCATGGTATTTTCGATGACAACATGGCGGACGATTTTGAATACCGTGGAGTGCCAAAGATCGGAACGATCGATGAGTTAGAAAGCTATTTGAGTGAAAACTCACTGGATGAATCGATCATCACATTAAATATCAAAGAATATTATAAACTGGAATCCATCGTTAATATTTGCGAAAAAAGCGGTACGCACACGAAATTCGTACCAGACTACTATAAGTTCATTACGACCCAGCCGTACATCGAAGACTTAAATGGTCTTCCCGTGATCAATATCCGCAACGTTCCGCTGAGCAATACGATCAACAAGATCATCAAGCGTATCATCGACATTATCGGAGCGATCGTAGCGATCATCCTGTTCTCTCCGATCATGCTGGTCGTTGCCATTTTAGTAAAAGTAACTTCTCCGGGACCTGTCATTTTCAGTCAGGTGCGCGTGGGACTGCACAATAAGGAATTTAAAATGTATAAATTCCGCTCCATGTGCGTGCAGAATGCCGCAAAAGAATCGAAAGCATGGACTACCAGCGACGACCCCCGTGTCACAAAAGTCGGCAAGTTCATCCGCCGCACCAGTATTGACGAGCTTCCTCAGTTTTTCAACGTATTAAAGGGAGATATGAGTCTGGTCGGACCAAGACCGGAGCGTCCGTTCTTTGTAGAGAAGTTCAAGGAAGAGATTCCAAAATACATGATCAAACATCAGGTACGTCCGGGCATTACCGGCTGGGCGCAGGTAAATGGTTTTCGTGGAGATACTTCGATCAAGTTGCGTATCGAACATGACATTTACTACATCGAAAACTGGACATTGGGACTTGATATCAAGATCCTGTTCCTGACAATTTTCAAGGGATTTATCAATGAAAATGCATATTAAAAAGAAAAAAGCTAATGATTGTATTCTGGGTTTTTGAAAAAAGCTGTGATATAACAGGAAAAGAATGCATTACAATAATTAGAATTAAAAAGAAAGAAGGGTAAAATTTTATGTGTGGAATTGTAGGATATGTAGGAAGTCAAAAAGCCGCCCCTATCTTATTGGACGGTTTATCAAAATTAGAGTATCGTGGATATGACTCTGCCGGAATTGCTGTCTACGATGAAAAACAGGATGCCATCGAGGTTGTTAAGGCAAAAGGACGTCTGCAGGCATTGCGTGACCTGACTGGAGACGGGCAGGCAGTAGAGGGAACGATCGGTATCGGTCATACCCGCTGGGCCACCCACGGCGAACCGAGCGTTGTCAACTCCCATCCACATTTTAACAAGGATAAGAGCATCTGCATCGTACATAACGGTATCATCGAAAACTATCAGCCGTTAAAAGAGAAAATGCAGTCCCGCGGCATGGAATTTATTTCTGATACCGACACGGAAGTAGTTGTCCACATGCTGGAATACTATTACAACGGAGATCCGATCGATGCGATCATTAAAGTAATGCACCGTGTCAAGGGATCCTACGCACTGGGAATTATGTTTAAGGAGCATCCGGATGATCTTTATGCAGTCCGCAAAGATAGCCCGTTGATCATTGGCACGTCACCGGAAGGTAATTTCATTGCTTCTGATGTACCGGCGATCTTAAAGCATACCAGAGATGTTTACTATATCGACAATTTAGAGATTGCCAAATTAACGAGAGATACTATTTCCTTCTATAATGAAGATGCAGAACCAATTGAAAAGGAATTAACTACAGTCAAGTGGGATATTGAAGCAGCAGAAAAGGGCGGCTACGAACACTTTATGTTAAAAGAGATCTATGAGCAGCCAAAGGTAGTTGCAGATACGATCCACCCACGTATCGTAGACGGCGAGATCGTCTTAAATGAACTGAATATGACGGAAGAAGAGATCCGCTCCCTGAAACGGATTTACATCATCGGCTGCGGTTCTGCTTATCATGTGGGAATGTCTGTAAAATACATGATCGAACAGATTGCACGGATTCCGGTTGATGTGGATCTGGCATCTGAGTTCCGGTACCGCAATCCGATCATGGATCCGGATTCCATGGCGATCATCATCAGCCAGTCCGGAGAAACCGCCGATTCCCTTGCAGCATTGCGTGAGATCAAATCCCGCGGTATCAAAGTAACAGGTATTGTAAATGTGGTTGGAAGCTCTATCGCCCGAGAAGCCGACAATGTATTATATACCTGGGCAGGTCCGGAGATTGCCGTTGCTACAACAAAAGCATACAGCACCCAGCTTGTTGCCTGCTATATGCTTGGTATCTACTTTGCAAAGGTACGGGAGCAGATTGATACTGCCACTTACCAGAACATGATCGCAGAGCTTTTAGAGCTGCCGGATAAGATCCAGACAATCTTAGGAGATAAAGAGCGCATCCAGTGGTTCGCCACAAAATATGCAGCTGCAAAAGATATGTTCTTTATCGGACGCGGACAGGATTATGCAACCGCGATGGAAGGCTCTTTGAAATTAAAGGAAATTTCCTATATCCACTCCGAAGCTTATGCAGCCGGAGAATTAAAGCACGGTTCTATTTCCCTGATCGAGGATGGAATTTTGAGTGTTGCGATTGCCACACAACCGGACCTTTATGAGAAAATGGTCAGCAATATTGTAGAAGTAAAAAGTCGTGGTTCCTATGTATTTGCACTGACAACAGAAGGAAACTTTGGCATGGAGGATACCGCAGACTTTACTGTCTATGTACCAAAAACCCTGCCTTGCTTCTCTACCTCCCTTGCAGTGATCCCTCTCCAGTTATTTGGCTACTATGTATCCGTTGCCAAAGGATTGGATGTTGATAAACCTCGTAATCTTGCAAAATCAGTTACAGTAGAGTAAAAATGACAAACAAAAAAAGCTGCCGCTTATGCGACAGCTTTTTTATTTTTTAAAATGCGCCTGCTGCTGAATATGCTGCAAGCATTGCTGCTCCAAATAATACATAGAACAGGATCGAAATAACGATCAGGATAACCTGCACGATCAGCATTGCCTGTGCCCATCTCTTCTTTGTCTCATTCTGGCTGCTTACCGCCCAAATGATCAGCAGGATCAGACCTACACAAGGGATCATAGATAAAATAATAGTTCCTACCCATTGCCCTAAAGACATTTCCTCATACATAATATTCTCCTCCTTAATTTCCTTTTGATACTGTGATCAGTATCAATATTATTCTATCATTTTCGACACCATATGTAAACATACACGGAACAAATTTCTTGGTTCATAATAAATAGGTGTGTCCAGCCCGCCTTTTTCCAGATAGGGTGGCTTAAAATACTGTCCCATGCGGTAGAAATATACTACAATGAGTAAAAACAGAATACTAAATAAAAGTGTTTTCCTATATTTTGGTGTTTTTCCCCATACATATCGATACCAGCAGCAATACAATAAAAAAACGACAATCGGAAAGATCATCGGATGCATGTAAAATGCCTGTTTCCAGTGCAGTGTCAAAAGCAATCCCCCGGCTCTGCTTAGTCCACATGCCGGACAGGGGATTCCGGTAAGCAGCACCAGTGGACAAAACTGTCCAACAAGTATATTACACCCGATCAGTACCAGCAATGCCACTAATATCCCGGCACCATAGGTACGAATATCTTCATATATCCGCCGGCAAACTGCCACACTCTTCTTTCCCATACTATGTCATCATCCTTATATTTACTACAGTTTTTTCTTTCCTGATCATAATCTGCCCATCGGGTTCCTGCATATGCATCTGGACGGTTACGCCCCTTTGTGGGATCAGATATTTTTCAGGCACGCTTTCGCTTCGTTGCACTGCGTAACGGTGCGTAATGCCCTAAAATACAGGGCATAAGCACCGACGCGTGCAAATGAGCCTGAAAAATACCTGAAGCCCACTGGGGCGACTACACAAAAACATGTCATATGCAGGTCCCCGATGGGCAATTAGACTTTCCAAAAATGTTAGTAACAAATCAATGTCAGGTGCAGCCACACGGATACTCCTATCTTGCCTGGAAAAAATAATACATATTGTACACTATGAAACAAGAAGAAAATAAACATACCCCTATCAGGAAAATTTTATTATTTAATGGTAAGTCCCGCTTTTTTGAACCACTTTTTGTATGCGCTCTTTTTAGAAGCCGGAACTTTTCCTGTTGCATGCTTATGGATTCCGGAAAATGCTTTGCTTCCAATGCCCTGCTTTGTCAGCTTCTTACTTTGGATCTTCACAAAACGTAATGCCTTACATTTGGCAAAGGCCTTCGTTCCAATCTTTTTCACTGCATCCGGAATCGTCACTGTTTTTAATGCACTGCAGCCATAAAATGCCTTGGCATCAATGGTGGTCACAAAATCAGGGATTGTAACACTCTTTAATTTCTTACATCCGGCAAATGCATTTTTAGCAATACCAGTTACTTCATAATCAAAGTCATCATCCGATACATAATCAGGAATCATTGCCTTTGTGATTTTTTTCGATGTGGCACCAATACAGACCACTCTGTAATCTTCATTCTTTTTAGATACATATACAACCTTATATTTGATTCCTTTCACACTGAAACGGTCTCCTACTTTGGGATAGGCCAGATCGTCTTCCTCGTCCTCATCCAGATCTTCATCAAAATCATCATCCGTATCTGCTTTCTCTGTTGTTGCCTTTTTCTGCGTTGTATTATCTGTATCTTCATCGTCTGTATCCGGAGCCTGCGTCGTAGGAGAAACCGGATTTGGAGTCTGTGACGTATCAGAATCCGGTGGTGTTATTTCAGAAGGATCCTGCTGCGTCGTTGTTATTCCCGGCTGTTCTGTTGTCGTTACCCGCTCCGTCGTCGTTGTTCCCGGCTGCGCTGCTGTCGTTACTTGCTCCGTCGTCGTTGCTCCCGGCTGCGCTGCTGTCGTCACTTGCTCCGTCGTCGTTACTCCCGGCTGCGCTGCTGTCGTTACCCACTCCGTCGTCGTTGTTCCCGGCTGTTCTGTTGTCGTTACCCGCTCCGTCGTCGTTGTTCCCGGCTGCGCTGCTGTCGTCACTTGCTGCGTTGTCGTTGTTCCCGGCTGCGCTGCTGTCGTCACTTGCTGCGTCGTTGTTGTTCCCGGCTGCGCTGCTGTCGTAGTATCAGAAGCATCTCCTGTGATCGCAAATGTTTTTCTGATCGTTCCGGTAAAGATCCCATTTCCTGTGATCACTGCTGTTGCCGTTCCTACCCGGTCATTATTCTCGTAGGTTACCGTATAATCAGTTCCTTTTGTCAGTTTGGTATCATGATATAACACACTGATCTCCGGTGTGCAGGCTTTGTTATCATATTTATAGCTGGTCTTGGACAACGTTACCTCTGCCGGAGTAATCGATACACTTCCGGTATCTCCGATTCTGACCACATAGGTTCGCTTTAAACTGGCATTGTATTTTGGATATACAGTAATTGTTGCAATACCAGGAGACACTATTTTAAATGCATTATTGCCACTTTTATTTACAATCTTATCTGGCGGCTGGATCACAGATTCATCTGATGATCGTGCCATAAGCTCCTGGTAATCCGAATCTCCATCCTGTACTTTTGGAAGCAGATATGTTTTAGTTCCAATCGGATTTTCTGATGGAAAATCACTCCAATAATAGGAATCCGTAGATGTTTCATTTCTCCAATATAAGGTATATGTCGTTGGTGGAGTGATCTTGATCGTATCCCCACACATAGAACAGATTCCTGTCTTCTTTCCATCAGAATCTGCTTCAGAATACACGTAATCATGTGGTACCTTCGCTACCGTTTCCGTCACCGCTTCTCCACACTGCTCGCAGCGGTACACCTTTTCTCCCGTACTGGTGCAGCTCGGTGCAGTATAAGATATCAACTCTTTTTCATGATTACATTTCACAGTCATTGTAAGAGTGGCAAACACACTGCCATCCCGTTTCGCCGTGATCACAGCACTTCCACTCTTGATCCCGGTAACCAGACCGTCCTGATCTACACGCGCCACAGATGGAGCAGAGGAAGTATAGGTAACATCCTCCAGTATGTCAAGCTGATACGTACGTGATCCATAGGTCACTTCTACCTTTGGAGTCAGACGTTCGGACTGCTCGGTATAGATCATATCCATACCATCCAGCACATAGTCCGTGATCTTGCTTTCCTTTACCTCAACCTTTTGCATCACATCAGGATAAGCCTCCTGCATTGTCTCATCCAATCCGGTACCACCAGAAAATTCTCCTGCCACGGTATTAGGATAGTACGCATTATCATTATAAAAATCACCTAATCCGATATAGGTATTGCTCGGATCGATCATGCTGGTATAATGCCCTGTTACTTTACCACTCACCTTACCAACCCAATCACTTTTTTCCCTATACCACTGATTAATACCGGAAACCATCGTTTTGTTATAATTCCAGGCTAAGACCTCTTCCCAGGAAGAGATTTTATTATAAGATACACTTAAACAACTTTTTCCATTTAAACGTGCATGTGCAATGGTCATACTGCTTTCCATTGCGCGGATCCTTGCTATACTCTCCAAATCTCTTGACCATTTGATCGGTACATAATCACTTGCAGAAAGCATCCGGGAGTCGTCTCTCGGATCCGGCACATTACCGGCTTCACATGCTTCTTTTCTGATCTCGTTGATCCGGTCAAGTGCCTCCTGTGCCTGGCTATAATAAGAACCACTCACCAATAACATGGTACAACCGGAAGACGGTGATGCCACATCTGTCTCTAATATCCTTGTGGTGGAAGTATCCTGTGCCGCAGCCACAAATGCTTCCTGATCGGATATTACAAGAGACAGGCATAACATCACCGCCATCATAAATGCTACTACTCTTCTTTTTTTCATCGCACACATCCCCTTTTCTGACATCCAGCGGACTTTTTTCCAATTACTAAAATTTTACCATAAAGCCCCTTAAAATGCCAGAAAATGTGGAGTATATTTCTGTCTTATTCCCGGTTTTTAAGTACCTCTGCCGGAAGGACCTTTCTCAACTGTCCTACCAGAAAATGATTGATGACAAAGTATAACAGCAAGATTGCAACGTAGACAACTGCATAGATCTGCCATGTAAAATGGGTATTGCAGCCACTTGCCACATTGCTTACCATCAGTGGATACATTGCATCCATCAAAAGTTTGGCAAGCGGCATACAGATCGCAGTTCCGATCGCCACTACATAAAAGTTACCATTTAAATAAAGCTTTCTGATCTCCCCGATCCGGTAGCCGAATATCTTGATCAGGGAAATACCAAAGGAAGACCGGTCGATCATAACCTTCATCATCAGATACATGACCACACAGAAGATCACGACAGATACAGTGATCAGCGTGTAGATCATCGGCATCATCATGGTAATGAAAATGTTGGAGGATTTCTTTACCTGACTCTTCGTCAACACAGAATACAGCCGTCCGGACGGAATGGAAAGCGCATGATCGGAAAATACCACATTATAGTAATCATCACTTTCTGAGAACAATTCCCGCATGCTGTCAATGTTCATAAACACATATAAGCCTGTAGAATATTCCGTGACACCATCCACTGTAAAGGTATAATCCCGGTCTTCCTCCTCATCAGTAAGCACGATCTTGTCACCCTTTTTGAGCTGATACTTCTGTGCTGCTGCACTGGAAAGAATAACACGGTTCATTCCCTTCTTCACATCTGCATCAAAATACGGATTATCCTTTGTCAGTCCAAGCAATGTCACATCCAGATTATTTCCAAACTTCTCCCGCTTTAAGGTTTTGGCATAGCAGGCGGTACCACCCTCCGGAGCTTCTTTTTCCGGATATTTGTAGGTGTACATATATTCAAATTTGGTATCCCTGACACTTTCTTTTTCTACCGTGCTGCACATGACATAACAATCCAGTGCCAGCATGGCAATGAGCATACAAATAAACAGTCCGAATACAACGGTAAAGCTGGTGCGCAGCTCCCGAAGCATCTGCCGGATACGGAACACGGTTACAAACTTGCGGTTTCCCAACTGCACCTTTCTTACCCTTGGCTCTTTTGCTTCTTTTCTCATCAAAGCAAGCACTGGTCTTGACAGCTTTTTACGGATCACGATCCAGTTGACCAGCGATGCTATAACCACCGGCATCACCAGTGCATATACAAGAAGATACGGTGCATATACATAAGAAAATTTCGGAATGGAGAAATACTGATACGCATCTGCCATCTGGGATTCAATTCCGATCGGAGAATAGCCGATCAATGTTCCGATCACGCTTCCTAAAAAGGTTACGAAAACCGGAAGTGTCAGATAGTGAAGCAGCAGATCCCGCCTAGTCACACCAAGTGCATATAACGCTCCGATCACACTGCTTTCCCGTTCAATACCATGTACCACAAAAACGGAGATCACATAGGCAAATAAAATGATAATGATCACTCCTGCGATCAGTCCTGCCACTTTGTTGATCACCTGATCCTCGGATGCAGCACCGATCCTTGGATTATCGGAAGCCTTTACAAACTGTGTCAGATTGCTGAGTGAGATGGTAAGCTTGTCGATCAGTTCCTCTGCTCCATCCTTTAATTCCTTCACGCCATCGGAAAGCTCCTCTGCTCCGTCTGCCGCCTTTTTCACATTTTTCGTGTAGGAAGCAATCCCATCTTTGTATTCCTTGAGCGCATCAAGCTGCTGCAATACGGATCTTACTTCCATCCGGAACAGTCCACTGTCGGATTTTGCCAGCAGAGCATTGATCTTTTCCCTGTAATTATCCGCGGTCAGAGTACCCTTTAATCCATAGGAGGAAAGCCCCTCCTCTGCCTGCGCTAACACTGCATCAAACATTTGCTCTGCACCGTCATTTAACTCCTTTTTATAACTGTCCAATTCTAAAAGTCCGTCAGAAAGCTCTTTGGAACCATCATACAGATCGTCCACACCATCCTTCAAGTCATCCTTTTTCTTACCGGTTTCCTCCCAGTATTCCTGAAAATAAGTATCGGTGATCGCGGAAGCATCCACCTCATTCTCCTTTAAACGCTCTTTGAGCTTACTGTGTGTCATGCCCTTTTTCAGACGATACGCATAGACATATTCCTCGGTCTTTTCACTTTTTCCGCCTGCCTTTAATGCCGCATATGCTTCCTTTGTTACAAATGCAGTACCAAACTGGGTGCTGTCTACAGACACATCCGTAAGATTTTTGTATGGAGCATCGTAGTCTGCGCTGCATCCGATACCACAAACGGTAAAACGCTCGCCTCCAATTTTGATCGTATCATCAAGGGAAATGTTTTTCTCCGCACAGTACCGCTTATCCAGTACGATCTCATTGTTTTTTTTCGCAAGATGTCCCTGTTCTACCTTCACCAGATTGATCTTTTCCCGGTTTTGAAATACCCGCACGGTCGTATTTTTTCCTACGGAATAATCCATGTAAAAGGCTTCCTCCAGGATCACACCATCCTTTTTAAGGGAACGCTCCTCACTCTTTTTCAAGGGAACAAAGACACTAAATTCTCCATCCTCCACTTTGGTTTCTTTTCCATATTTGACCGAACCTGTCATAATCGTTTCTGCCGCACTTATCATACTGACGATCAGATACATACAGAAAATGATCAAAACCCCCAGTGCCAGATAACGGAACAGATTTTCCTTCAGATCGCGGACCACGCGTTTTCTTAATATACTCTGCATCGGTTCTACTCATCCTCCCGTCATTATAAATCTTCCAACTCAGCAGCCGGAACTCGTGTTTCATTTTCATAACATTTGTGGATCAATCCATCCTTGATCCGAATTACCTGATGCACCATATTTTTAATCGAATTGTTATGGGTAACGATCAGCATCGTCGTGCCATACGTGGCATTGATCTTCTCCAGAAGGATCAGTATATCTCTGGAAGTGTTGGAATCCAGCGCACCGGTTGGCTCATCACAAAGCAGCAATGCCGGGTTTTTGATCAACGCACGCGCGATCGCACAACGCTGCTGCTGTCCACCGGATAGCTGGGACGGAAATTTGTTCTGATGCTCACGAAGTCCTAACACATCAAGCAGTTCCTCCATATCCAGCGGATCTTTCGTTAAATACTGGCACACCTGAATATTTTCCCGTACAGTGAGGTTCGGAACCAGATTGTAAAACTGAAAGATAAAACCTAGATTCTCCCGGCGGTACTCGCTAAGTGCATCCTGTGATAATCCTGCGATCTCCTGTCCATCGACACATACCGAACCGGAATCAATGGTGTCCAGACCACCGATACAGTTTAACAGTGTTGATTTTCCGGAACCACTGGTTCCCTGAATGACACACATTTTTCCTTTTTCGATGTCTGTTGTGACACCCTTTAATACCTGTATGCGTCCATCTCCAGCTCCATAAGCTTTTTTCAGATCCTTCACTTCGATATACATGTTAATCCTCCTTCATTTTTGACATAACACTGTTATGCGCAATGCCTTTTTATAGGAGCGGCATATGCTGCTCCTTTTTTTCTTTGTTTACTTTTGCTCGATCAGGCTGCGGAACATTCCGTACCAGCCGTTCACCATATAATGAGTTGCCTGTCTGATGTACCGCTTTGCTTCTTCTTTTTCCTCAATATGTGTGATCATATATACAAATGTATCAATCTGCATATGTGATACCCAGTGAATAAAGGAATCCTCCAGGCGGGGCAGTCCCAGCCTCTTCGTCGTCAGATCCGCCAATGCCCGGTAGTGATGGTGCGTCACTCCTATGATCTCATCTACCACATGCTCCAGCGAAGACCCCTGCGCTCTTGTAAGAAGCAGGAGTGCTTCTGTGCGATGCGCATAAAGCAGCTCGATCACGGCAAGGGAAGCTTCGATATCCTGCGCAAAGTCATCCTCTTTGTCACTTGCCGGCAGCACCTCATGGGATGGGTCCTTCAATTCTTCCTGTTCTTTCGCAAAGTGGGCGGCAAGTGTCTGTTCAATCGCACTAAGAATATCTCCGACGAGCGAACAAAACAGGGCATCTTTATCCTTGAAAAAGAAATACAACGCTCCGGTCGTAACTCCGGCTTCTTTACAGATCGTGCGAAGCGATGCCTTTAAAAATCCCTTTTCCATAAATTCCGCTCTGGCACACTCCATCAGCCGTTGCTTTGTTTCCTTCTCCTGCTGCACAAAAACTCACCTCCCCACTAAGACGAAACACGCTTTGCGAGTTTCGCTCTGATTAGCGTTCGTCAAATGCAACGCATAAATGCGTGCATTTTCCTCGTCGCCATAACAAAAAATACGGTAACATAACACTGTTATGCTACCGTATTTCCTCTCATCTGTCAACACTTTTTTATATAAGCCTACCTTAATTTTTCAAATTTTTTTAAGACAGCCGCACTAGCATTTCATATATTCCGACATCTGGCATACACCTGCTGCCCCGGCATTTTTACAATCCCACTGGTTGGTATCCGTGATCCCTCCGATCGCATAGACCGGAATGGACACCGATTCGCACACTTCCTTTAAAAAAGATATTCCCCTTGGCGGCACTCCCTTTTTGCAGTCCGTTGCAAAGACATGCCCTGCCGTCACATAAGAAGCTCCGTGCGCCTGTGCAAGCTGCGCTTCCTCCACCGCATGGATGGATACTCCGATTTCTGAAAACTGCGCTGCTTTTGCTTCCTTTAATTCCAGCAGACGAAACAGCGGCAGATGAATTCTTGGAATGTTCAGTACGATCGCAGCCTCTGCATAATAGTGGGGGTAAAATGCCACCTGTTCTTCTTCACAAAGAGCTGCCACCTTCCCTGCAAGTATCGTATATTCCTGTAAAGAAAGATCCTTCTCCCGAAGGATCAGTTTGTCCGGGTGCTCCTTAAGCACCCGTCTGATCTGCGTCAGAAAATCACCTTGCACGAGATGACGGTTCGTCACACAGATCCTTTCCCATGTCTCATTTTTATTATACATAAATATAATCGTTCAACACCGGCTGCAATCCATCGTGCTCCATGTCCTCATACATCTGAGCCACACTGCGGTTATCCGCAATTTCAAACTGCTCATCGCCGGCATCCTCGCTCCCTTCTCCTGTATATTTCTCCTCATGATCGCCGATTCCGGTAGAAACGCCCGCTGAAATTTTGGTCGCCGCAATCTTGGCAATCCCGTCACGGAACGATTTTTCTTCTCTGGACGATACTGTAATTCCGACATACGGCAGGAAAATACGGTACGCACAAAGCACCTGACAGAGCTGCCTCTCATGGACATCCAGTGGATTGATCTTGTCATTATTGATGATCGGACGCAGTCTTGGACAGGAAAGGGAAAACTCTCCCTGCGGATATTTGCGCTGTAAATAATAAACATGCAGGGCAGATGCCAGCGCATCCTTTCTAAAATCAGCTAATCCAAGCAAGGCAGAGAAGCCGACTCCGCGCATGCCTCCCATCAGCGCACGCTCCTGCGCCTCAAACCGGTATGGAAATACGCGCTTATGCCCCATCAAATGCAGTGTTTCATATTTGTCACTGTTATACGTTTCCTGAAATACGGTGACGTAATCCGCTCCACATTCATGCAGATAGCGGTAATCATCGGAATTTACCGGATAGATCTCCAATCCGACATTTCTAAAATATTTTTTGGCGAGCTTACACGCTTCCCCGATATAAGAAATGCTGCTCTTTGCCGGACTTTCCCCGGTGAGGAGCAAAATCTCTTCCATTCCGGCGTCTGCGATCACCTTCATCTCATGCTCCATCTCATCTTTGGCAAGCTGCTTTCTGTGAATGTCATTATAGCAGTTAAACCCACAGTAAATGCAATAATTTTCACAGTAATTGGCAAGATACAGCGGCGTAAACAAATAAACCGTATTGCCAAAATGCAGACTGGTCTCCCGCTTTGCTTTCGCCGCCATTTCCTCTAAGAATGGTTCGGCAGCAGGCGAAAGCAGTGCCTTGAAATCTTCTACCGAGCAGCGTGTCGCATGTAATGCCCGACGAACATCCCCTGCGGTATAGGAATCATAATCATAGGCTTCCATCTCGGAAAGCACCCGGTTTCTGATCTCCGGGGAAATGCGCTCCATTCCTTCCATATATTCCATGTGATTCGTACGGCAGTTCGGATCTGTCTCTAACGCATGCTTCTTTTTTAATGCCGCATCCCCTAATTTATTGGAATCTACAAAAAATTCATTTTCCATTGCTGCTGCCCCCTAGTCTCTTAAAAATCCCGTAAGCGGATCAGAAGCACTTGCCCCGCGCTCCAGCACACGTCCTAATCCGGACAAGTATGCAGCACGTCCGGCATGGATCGCATCCTTAAATGCACCTGCCATTGCTGCCACATCTCCTGCGGTTGCGATCGCCGTATTTGCCATAACGGCGGCAGCTCCCATTTCCATACATTCACATGCCTGCGATGGGCGTCCGATCCCGGCATCTACAATGATCGGAAGATCGATCTCATCGATCAAAATCTGGATAAATTCTTTCGTTGCCAGTCCCTTGTTGGAACCGATCGGTGCGGCAAGAGGCATCACGGCAGCCGCTCCTGCATTCATCAATGCCCGTGCTGCGTAAAGATCCGGATACATATAAGGAAGCACTACATAGCCTTCCCTCGCAAGCTGTTCTGTTGCTTTGATCGTCTCCTCGTTATCCGGCAGCAGGTACTTGCTGTCCTTCATGATCTCCACCTTGACAAAGTCACCACAGCCAAGCTCTCTTGCCATATGAGCGATCCGCACCGCTTCCTTTGCATCTCTTGCACCGGATGTATTCGGAAGAAGCGTCACATGCTCCGGAATATAATCTAAAATGTTCTCACTCTTTTTTGTGTTGGTGCGCCGCACAGCTAACGTAATGATCTCTGCCTCTGCCTGCTCTACGGCTGCCTTGATCAGCTCCATGGAATATTTTCCGGAGCCTAAAATAAACCGGGAATGAAATTCCTTTCCGCCTAATGTAAATGTGTCATTCATCTGACTTCCGCCTCCCATAAACGTTACAATTTCTATGACATCTCCATCGTGAAATACGGTGGTCTCATAGTCTTTTTTTGATACCATTTCTTCGTTACATTCTACTGCCACGGTCTGCGGCCGCTGTCCAAACTCCTCCAACAGCTCACATAACGTTTTTTCCTTATACGGATACTCTTTTCCATTGATCGTCATCATGCATTTGTCCTCCTAAGCTATCGATGATATGAGAAAAGGCACATGAAAAAACTACACCCGTGGTGGTGTACCCCTTCATGTGCCTTACGGTCAACACTCTGTCTGGTATTATAACACAATTTTTCTTTGCTTGCAACGCTAGAGATCATTTCCGGCTGTATCGGAAATCACATTTGTCTGCACCGTCCGCCAGGGTTCCTTCCCGCTTCAGGGTCAGTCCCATCAGATCCGCCAGTAAATAGTCCAGTCTGCAAAGGTAGGACGCAAGCTCTGCACATCCTTCATCCCGGCATATCTTTACAATTCCACACTCATGGTAATCATATCCGAGATCGTACGCTCCATTTCCGGGCAGTACATCCAGCACCCAGTCATTTTCATACTGTTTTTTATGACTTTCCTCCGCCCACTTTAACCGTCCGGGAAGACGTTTTTCTGACAGATAGGATTCTGCATCTCCCAGCGAGCTTTTGATCATCTTAGAATGGGCGATCCCCTGATAAAATACATCGTAATTGTCCTCTGCAGAAAGCCCGCTCTCACGATTTAAGGCGATAAAATAAATTCCCATCACATAAGAGCCGGTCATATTTTTCGCTCCGATGTCTTTGGCGCGGGCTCTTACCGTAAGATATTCCTTCCGGATCTTTTTGATCGCCTGTCCGGGAACTCCTTTTTGTCTTAAGTATTCTTTACAGGCATGGTGATAGATCTGCCCGATAAGTCTTGCCTGCATGGTTGCCTTCATGATACCATCTCCTTCATTTTCCTTCATTCACGCACGTTACCGTGCAAAGTCCATCTCTATGACCTGGCACATCCCCGATCGATCCAGATAACGGAATACAAGATTTGTAATGAAACCATATCGTTTATCCAACGGGCGGTACCCACTTAGTTTCCTGCACCGTTCCTGCTTCAATCCTGATCTTTTCCATGTTCATTTCCTCCTTGCCTTTTGAGTCCCAGCTCTGCTTCCAATCCCTGCTGTAATACCCGCATTGCGCTTAAAAATGCTTCCATCATTTCCGGTGGAATCCCATCCCGACAGGCATCATCTGCGATCATTTCACAGATCAGGGAAAACTGTGCGACAGAAAGTAACCGCATTGTTTCCGGACTAAGTGTCCGCTGCGTTATTCCCCGTCGATATAGCTCACTGTAGTAATTGTCTGCAAATACCACGCCCTGTTTGATGTAACTCTTTTGAAACCGTTCCCGGTAACCGCCTGAATCATTTTTCAACAGCATATGAAACAGCCGCATATCCCCTTCTAACAGGCGGAAGGTGCGCACGGATACTTCCGAATAAAAGACCTGCCGGAGTTCGTCATCATCCATGGCAGAAAAATCGACTCCCATCATGGATTCGGTCAGCTCTGTCAGCCGTGCTGCACAGCCTGCGAAGATTTCTCCAAATAGCTCCTCTTTATTTGCAAAATGCTTATAGATCGCTCCCGGTGTAATTCCGGCTCTGACAGCAATCTTGCGCATGGAAGCGTCCTGATAGCCATACTCTAAGAAACACTCCCTGGCACTGTTTAAAATCGCTTTTTTCGTTTCCTCTGTTGTCTTACGAATTGTCCTCACCCCTTTTGGTAAACACCGTTTACTTTATAACATAGAAAAAATGGAAATGCAAGATTTTCTTTTCTCAAAAAGGATGCCACTTCGGCCGGATGATCGCACAGACAATGCAATATACCGCTTGTTTGTATCACCGGCAATATGCTATAATTAACGTACCTGAATGACACATTTTTACATACCTAAGAAGGCAGGATATATGAATAAATTAGAAGTTTTTTTAATAAAGATAACCGACAGACTGGAAAGTAACTGTCTGATCGGTGCCATACGGCAGGGTATGATCATGATGATCCCTCTGCTGGTGGTGGGCTATATGGCAGCCATGCTTGTCAATCTGCCCATCCCCGCCTACCAGGAATTTTTATCCGGACTGCTTGACGGACGCATAAAGGATATATTAAACAGCGTTTACGGCAGTGTGAATGACTATTTTTCCATCTTTCTGGTGCTTTCCACCAGCGTCAGCTTCTCGATCAAAAAGCGGAAAGAAACCGGAATATTCCAGAGCAATGGAAGTACGATCATCTTAGTCATCATTACACTGACCGCCCTGCTCAGCTATCAGGGCATTCCTTTTGATGCCGATCCATCTGAGATCTTTAACAACATGAATGCATTTTCTGCGCTGTTAGTTGCTCTGATCTCAGGCGAGCTTTATTATGCCTTAAAAAAGCTTTCCTTCTTTAAAGTAAAGAATCAAAAGACCAATACCGACAGCGTCTATATCGAGGCGATCGAAGGAATCGGGCCTGCCGTTATCATCATCGGCTTCTTTGCCTTATTACATCAGTTGTTTTATCATGGACTGCACGCAAGCGGGTTACAGGAGCTTATGGAAAACATGTTCAATGCCCTGTTACAGCCGCTGCAGAACGGACTGGGTTCCGGACTTCTTATGATCTTTTTGACACATGGACTGTGGTTCTTTGGAATCCATGGACACAACATGCTCGCTCAGGTGATCAAACAGAACTTTCTGGATGTTTCTGCCGGAATTTACAGCAAAACCATGCAGGATGTTTTTGTTCTGATGGGTGGAGCGGGTGCAGCACTTTGTCTGGTCGTTGCAATTTTTGTTGCAGCCAAGAAAAAAGGAGTGCGCAATCTTGCCGCTATGACAGCTCCAAGCGTATTATTTAATATCAGTGAGATCATCCTCTTTGGTATACCGGTGATTTTAAACCCGATCTTTTTCCTTCCATTTTTGCTGGTTCCCATCTCCAATTATCTGATCTCCTATGCCGCCTTTTATACCGGACTGGTTCCTCACGTAGTAAATACTGTAGACTGGACTACCCCGATTTTGCTAAGCGGCTATAAGGCAACCGATTCCATCGCCGGAACCATATTACAGATTGTCTGCCTTACCGTTGGTGTATTGATCTACATTCCATTTGTCAGACTTTATGAACAACAGCGGGCCAGACGCATGAAACAGGATGTGAAACACCTGGTAGAGGAAATGCAGCAGGAAGAACAGGATATGCGGATCACACATCTGACCAAACGCGAAGATGATCTCGGCCACATTGCCAGAATCCTTGCTTCAGAGCTGGAAGATGCGGTAAAAAAACAGGAGCTGTATCTGGTATACCAGCCACAGGTTGACCGGGACGAAAACTGCATTGGAGCAGAAGCTCTGCTGCGCTGGGAGCATGCAGAATTCGGCTTTATCTATCCGCCACTGATCATCCAGCTTGCAAAGGAAAAGAAAATCTTATCCAGGATCGAATCCTTTCTATTTGAAGAAGCTGCCTCTGCACTTGCCACCGTACAGGAACAGTTTGACGAACCGTTTAAAATGTCGGTCAACATTACCAATGAATCCCTGGAGTGGGATGGCATTGAAGCATGTATTGAAAAGGTCGTAGAGCAGTATCACTTGTCTACCAATATGTTCTGTCTGGAAATCACAGAACAGGATGCCTTATCCTCCTCTATCAATGTCACGGATAAGATGGAACATTTGCAGCAGAAGGGACACCGCTTCTTAATCGACGATTTTGGTATGGGACACACATCCATGATGTATCTGCAAACCAATTATTTTGATATTGTAAAGCTGGATGGCTCTCTGACGAAAGATGTTTTAACGAATGAGCGCAACAGCAATATCATTGAAGCGATCGTCTACCTTGGACAGTCCCTGCACTTTAAGATTATTGCGGAATATGTGGAAACAGAAACGCAGCGGGATAAATTAAAAGAACTGGGCTGCGATGCGTTCCAGGGATATTTATACAGCAAACCGATCCGGCTGAAGGAACTACTGGAATGGATAAACGAAAGAAAGGACACCTGATCAGGTGTCCTTTTTCCATCTCCTCTTTCTCTCCTACTCCAATTCAAACGCTCCGGTATAAAGCTGGTAATGGATTCAAATCACACATTGTTCACATTCCACTGTAGCTCACCTGAAAGCCACGTTCGTCCTCTTGTAATGGAATTTCTTTCATCTGCATTGCATCAATCTCGATATAGCGTCCCTGACGGATCATCTGCAGCAGTCTGGTGATCTGCTCCTCACTTCCCTGCACCTCCATCACAACGCTTCCGTCCGACTCATTTCGCACCCAGCCGGTAAGCATCAGTCCTCTGGCGGCATGCTGTGCCCGATACCTAAAACCGACACCCTGCACCCGTCCATAGCATGTAATTCGTTTGCGTATCATCAAAATCTCCTCCTTTTTCCGGCATAACTATCATAACCAAACCTTTTGGTTCTCCCCACTTTTCCCGTTCATATACTATACTGTATATCATTTTGGGAGAACGTTTTTATGTGTACTGCCCTTACCTTACAGATTGAAAATGGTGACATCCTCTTTGGACGTACCATGGATTTTTCCTACGTGCTCACGCCGGAGCACATCCACGTTCCCACAGGAACCGCACTGATCTCTTCCACGGGAAACAGCTCCTATCCCTGCCTTTATTCCTTTCACGGAACCGGACAATATCTTCCCAATCCTGTCTTTGCAGATGGGGTAAATGATGCCGGTCTTGCTGTTGCCGCACTTTATTTTCCCGGCTATGCTGCCTACGATGAAGCTCCCTTCCCTCCGTCCTCGCACCTTCTTCGTCTTGCTGCCTTTGACGTCGTGTCATTCGTGCTGGGACTTTGTAAAAATGTCGAGCAGGCAGTCTCCTTTTTACAGGATGCACAGATCATCGGGATCAAAGATCCCATCACAGAATCCATCTCTCCGCTCCACTGGATCCTGACAGACCGTTCTGCCCGCTGTATCGTGGCAGAGAAAACCAAAGAAGGACTGTCGATCCACGAAAATCCCATCGGAGTTCTTACCAACAGTCCGGATTTTAGCTGGCATCTCACCAATCTGCGCAACTATAAAAATGTCACATCCTCTCAGGGAACCACTGCAACATGGACAGAAGATGTAACGCTTTCTCCATTCGGGCAGGCGGCAGGAACGATCGGACTTCCGGGCGATTTCACCTCCCCCGGACGTTTTGTGCGCACAAGCTGGCTCTTAAGTCATGCAAAAAAACCTGAGACAAAAGAGGAAGCCTTTCGCACAGGTTTTTCCATTCTCGGAAATGTCACGATACCGTTCGGCTGTGTCATGACAGACCGCGGAACTCCCGATTATACCCAATATACCATTCTCTATTCCTTAAGAGACAGCGATTATGAGATCAGATCATAGATCATCTCATGCCACTGTTCCTGTCCCCAGACGGACGCAGAGATTCCAAGATCCCGATATCCCATATGCTCATACATTGCAATTTTTTCGTCCAGACAGGTAAGGATCAATGCCTTGCGTCCGTTTGACTTTTCTCTTTTTATGTACTGTTCCATGATCTCACGCGCCAGTCCAATGCCACGGTATTCCGGCAGCACATCAAGCCCCAACAGCATCACATTGTCTCCATCCGGCTGATGCAGCATCGCATCCTCAAAAAAGATATCCTGAAAATCCTCCTCATTGGTTGCGATTCCGGTTAAAAAACCGGCAATCTTTCCTGTCTGGCTATCTACTGCTACTAAAAAAAGATCCGGAACTGACCTGACACGGTCCTCCATCATTTCTCTCGTACATGCCTCATGCGGTGGAAAACAGATCTCCTCGATCGTGACCACCTGATCTGTCTCCTGTGGCAGCACATTGCGAAATATAAATCGTTTATTGAGTGCTTCCGATCGACTTTCATAATTATTCATGTTTCATACTCCTTCTTGTTATTTTCCATTCCATTGATTTCAGATATTAATTTGTGATCGCATCATACGATGCGCCATCCGATTCTTCATACTGTACCACAACCTGATGCGGCAGACAGACAATACTGTCCGTACCGTCCTTTAAGACGCCGTGCCGGACACAGTAACGATCCGGACAGTCGGCTTCCTTCATCCGCACGGTATGATCCTTGATCTCCAATACATTGCTACCACGGTCTGTTTTTATCGTAATTGTCTGCTCGTCTTTTAAGGAGTAGCTTTTATAGTACGCACCCTTTACATAAACCGTGACTGTATCTGTCTGTCGGTGTCCCTGTGAAAACAGTACATAAAAGAGTCCTGCTGCCACAAGCACACCCAATATTAGATAAATATCTAACTTCTTCATGGCATCCCTCTTTCCTGTTACAGCTGAAGCTCCTTGATCTGCTCTAACAGATCATTCTGACGCTCAGAAAGCATCAGCTCATCACTCGCTTTTTTATAATCCTCTGATCCATAACGGGAAATAAACCGGGAGCTATAGGTATTTACGGTAAGCTCCGTCGTCAATAACAGCATTTCATTTCCATTGGAAAATGCTGCAGCAACATAGGTAAACAGATGGTGCAGACGTTTTTGTACGTTTTCCGTATGTTCCTTTAAATGAAGCACGCCCTGGTCGAAGGCTTCCTTTATCACGGCAAATGCTTCCTCTCCGGTCTTTGCCCCTTTCGTTCGCACGGCTTTTTCATTTGCCTCTAAAAATGCGATCACACGACGCTGCTTTTCTTTTTCTTCTCTGGATAAGGAATTGGCGCGGGAACGCTGTTCGATCAATGTTTTTCTGCCCTGCTGCTGGGTATTTAACATTGTGGCAATATCGGATGCCGTATGATCCTGTACTGCATTTTTAACCGCCTTGCACGGCCCCATCAGCTCGGTAAGATAATCCGATTCTTCCATAACCTGCTTCATTTCCACGTTGATCTGATCCATCAGCATACCAAGCACCGAAAGCCGCTCATCAAAGGTAGCATTTTGTCCTTTCGCGATCGCTGCTTCGCTCGCCTCTCCGCAAAGAATCTGCTCTAACTGATAATCCTTTTTGTATTTCTTATACAGATCGTAATAGGCGGTAAATTCTTTTACGATCTTCTCATTCCGGATATACTGGGAAACAAGAGTCTCATCGACGGTAAGCTCCTCTTCCTCGTAAAGTGTTATCATCTGCGACAGATCCTCCCAGCCTCTGGCTGTCACATACGAGCGTCCGCCAACCGTCATTTCCATATGGTAAAAATAATCCTTTTTGATCTCTAAGAAATTTAAGATCGCCGTATGGATGCCCCGCTCTGCGGCATATTTTTTCCACGTTTTATAATCTGCTTCTACTTCCAGGATCTTCAGACGATCCATCGTTACCACATCAAATTCCCGCACGGACTTGTTATACTCCGGTGGATTTCCTGCTGTCACGATCACCCAGCCCTCCGGCACCTTGTGCCGTCCAAATACCTTGTACTGTAAAAACTGCAGCATGGACGGAGCCAGTGTTTCCGACACGCAGTTGATCTCGTCCAAAAACAGGATCCCTTCCTTTACCCCGGACTGCTCCATCACATCATAAATAGATGCAATGATCTCGCTCATCGTATATTCACTGACATCATATTCCATTCCCTCATATTCCTTATGACGGATAAAAGGAAGACCGAGGGCGGACTGTCTGGTATGATGTGTCATGGAATAGGAAACCAATGCCACCTGAAGCTCCTCTGCTACCTGCTCCATGATCGCCGTCTTTCCAATACCCGGCGCACCCAGCAGAAAAATAGGACGCTGTCTGACCAGTGGGATCCGATATTCCCCGTATTCGTCCTTTTTCAAATATAATCTCACATCATTTTTAATATAATTCTTTGCCTGATTAATATTCATCGTGCTCTCCTTATTCTTCCTCAAATTCTTCTTCGTCAAGGATCACCTTGATCGCCCACGGCGGCAGCTTAGGTGCATGTTCGTCCTCCTCTAAAAAGGCAAACATACAGTCATAGTCCGGCATTTTTTCAGGATAGGTGCCATACCCGTCCGTAAAGTAGATCAGACCTTTCAGATTGGTAAATTCTCCGTTCTTTTTCAGCTCCTCCACATAGCGGAACACCGGGCGAAAATCCGTCGAACCAAAGCCCTTGATCGTCAAATGATTTAAAAACTGATCAAGCTCCTGCTGGTTTGTAATTTTGGTATCCTTCTGCACTGCTGCATCACACTGGATCACATGCAGATTCATCTGACCGAAAAAAGAATCTGCCTGCTTTAAGATGTCATACGTACGTTTTAAAAAGCCACGCACCACATGTCCATCACAGGAGGCCGACGTATCCAGTGCGATCACAAAATCCTTTATTTTTTTAGAATCCTTATACTCCAGTGGTTCGATCAGCGGCATATTTTTATAAAGCGACATGCCATAGCTGTAATAGATATAGTCAAATTCGTCATCGTTGACCCTCATATCCTCGGAAAGAACAGTGAAACGCCGTAACAGCTCGCTGTAATCCTGCCGGGAACGTGTGGCCTCAGATAGATTTTCTTCTATTTCCTTGGAACCGATCTTATCTTTGGAAAAGGTGCGAAGATCCGTTTTCACCCGCTCACTGATCTTCTGCCACTGCTCCTGCATGACGGTGATCTCCGTTTTGCTCCTCCAATACAAATGCTCATCCTTATGATAAAGCTCCTGCCACTGTGCTTTTCCCGATTCCGACAGTTCATTTACCTTGAAATATTTGTAAACCCGCTCCGCAGTAATACCATGTACCTGCTTTCTTAAAATGGCGAGCCGACGTTTCATTTCTGCATCCGCCTTGATCGTGACCGCCGGAAGCTCCATTGAAAGGATCGCATCCTCTACCGCAATATCTGCGGCTAAATTCCACCAGATCGGATTCAGCTTATCATACTGAAAGCTGTGAAAAAAGATCAGATGCAGAAGCAGATGAAGATACGTGCGCGCTACAAGCTGTGGCTCCTTTTCATAAGCACGAAGTACCCATTCCGGCTCATAATAGATCGTGATGCCATCCGTCGCCATCGTCTGGATATCTTCTCTTGGAACAAGCTTCATCGCAGCCAGTGCAATATCTAAAAAGCGCAGATGCACCGCGATCTGATCCCGGCTGATAGAAAGCACTTCCTCTGCCAGAGCTCTTGTTTTTTGCCTTTTTTCTTCCTGCCAGTCAGCCATTGCGCCTCCTATCCTTCCAATAACAATGCCATCAGATAATGTCCATTACACATATGCTCCGTGTGCAAAAGATCCATGATCAGATCATAGTTCTCTTCTGAGTGTTCCAGTTCTCTGGAGTACAAATGATAAAGCTCCTGCTGATCCTGTTTGGTAAAGACACCGTTTTGTTTCACATACTGACACACCCCAAGCTCCCGGATCACTAAAAATCCCATAACGCTGAGCAGTACCTTTCCATATACATCATCGTCAAAATATGCCTTTAAGAAGTACTTAAAGATAAAATAACTCATCAGATGTTCGTACTCATAAGATCTGTCTTTCATCTCTTCCATAAACGTATCATAACATGCCGCATATTCTTTTGCACTCTTTTGTTTGTGAAGCAGCTCCTCCGCTTCGGAAAGAACACCACTCCACGTCGGCTTGCAGTGCTTCAGATCCTGATACAAGATGGCAATATATTCCGGCAGAAACCGGTATTTCAGTTCCGTTTCCGGTACCCTCTCTTCATATAGTTCCAGATTCTTCGCATTTTCATTCTGTTCCTGTTTTAAAATCGCAAGACGTTTCGATAGCCATTCCTCCTTCTGATATTGCGCTACAACCTCTGAGATTTCTTCCTCATGATCGATCACATTCTGCAATACCATCGCGTAATCAAGATACAATACGATCCGGTCCCGGATGGAAAAATTCCGGTTCTGCACAATAAAAAAGGCAGTCTCCCGGCATATTAGAAGTTCGTCTAAATAGTCCTGATCTACCGCTTCCCGATGCAGAATAAAATCTCCATCCTCTGCTGCAACGTAAGCCTCTTCTTCCACTCCCATATGCCTGGTACGCCACATGACATCATATGCCGCAGAATCTTTCGCTGCTCCTTCTGCCTCCTCCAGCACAAACTGCATCGGTGTGTCATCCGACAGGATCAGACGGGACGCTTCCGGACAGGAAAAAGCAAGCCCCACCTCTCGGAGCGTTCCATAGTCTTCCATAAAACGCGGATAATTTGTACAGGTATCGCAAAGACTCTCCTCCCCTAACGCTGTATACATATCACAAAGACCGCAATCATTCAAAAAAGGGCAGCGTCCGTCTGCCCGCAAACGAAACTGCCCCTCTTCTCCGTCATGGCCTTCCACCATGACAGAGTGCATATACGCACCAAATTCTCCTTCTACCTGCTTATACTTTTCCCAGGAAACCGCATCCACATCCACTTGCCAGCCGGCACAACAGCTATCCGTACAAGCTGTATCAATACAGTGAAAATCCTTATAATGAAGCGGCGTTCTTACCTGCTTGATCATTGTTGTCCTCCCTGTTTTTCAAACATGTCATCTTCCAGACCATGTGCACGCATATAGTCCATCCATAATCCATAATACTCTGCTTTTAAATGAATACCATCCCAGGTGTATTCACTCTTTAAGCCGCCTTTTTCATCATCGACAGCCTCATTCATATCCAGATAGAATGTATCGATTCCATTAGCAAGCTCTGCTACCATTGCATTTCTACAGTTGACATTGTCATTGTTGAACACATCACTATCATTGGAATATTTCGTCGATACATGCATCATACCCATAATAAATACAACTGCATCCGGCTGCCATGCATGGAGCTGCTCCACAACTTCCTTGTATTTGTCAAAATAATCGCTTGCATACCCCCGTCCAAGCTCGTTCACCCCGATCATTAAAAATATCTTTTTATACTGCTTACTGGTCAACGCTTCCTGCACTGTTTTTTTATTATCCATTTTCTCTTTCAAAAGATCAAAAACAGATATTCCTTCCTTATAAAGAAAATCAGTATTTTTCAGCCCACTGTAATCATGCAGTCCCGCCACACGGGAATCCCCAATAAATACTGCATCATCAAAATAGCTGTCTGTCACCGTAACATATGGATAATCCGTAGTCAGTGCCAGACGGTCATTGTCCTCATAATACGCAGAACGTGCTTTGGCTTTCGGAATAGTTTTATATTGTGTCGGACGCTCCTGCTTTGCCGTTACCTGTGCATCGGAGGAAGCATCCGAAGAAGCATCTGAAGAAGCATCCACTGCATCCTTGGATGCGGTGACTTTATCTTCTTTCGAAGGTTTCTTTTTCACCGGCTCTCTTTTGGCTACCGTATCGTGTTTCAACGGTTTCGTATCATTTTTATTAAGAATAGATACAAACTGGGGATGAGAGATACTCACGTAGAAAGGATATTTCCCCAGTGCTACGCCCAAAAACGAAACAATTACAAGCACCAGCGAAGCTGCTATGATTCCTGCAACCAAAGGGCATTCTTTTATAAAATGAAATATTTTTTTCATGATTTCGCCTCCTAAAACCGAAAGTAAAGGAATGGATTGTTTCCTCCAAGACTGATCTGATAAACACTGAACCAGAATAATGCAAATAAGATCACCTTAACAATACCATTTCGATAATACTTCTTTAATAGTTTCATCGGAAGAGGTGTAGCACAGATCGCACAGATCATAAGCAGCCACCAGTACGTTCCAAATAAACTCATAAATTTTCCCATGCCATCAACCACTACAGAACCTTTGAGCGGAATAAAAAACATCCGGCACAAATATTTGGAAAGTGCAGCAAGATCGCTTATATTAAAAATCGTCCACGACACCGGAATCAGGATCAACATATAAATATGTCCCAGAATACGATGCTTTTCCAACGTTTTCAAATAGATCAGTTTTTCCAGCATTAAAAATACAAAGAAGAATAATCCCCATAGAATGAAATTCCAGTCTGCCCCATGCCAGAAACCGGTTAAAAACCAGACAATAAACATATTAAATATCATCCGGCTTTTACCCTTTCGATTACCTCCAAGCGGAATATAAACATATTCACGGAACCAACGTCCGAGCGTAACATGCCATTTTCTCCAAAATTCTGTGGCAGAAACGGCACAATACGGATTGATAAAGTTCACCGGAAAATTAAATCCCAAAATGCGTCCCAGGCCGATCGCCATTAAAGAATATCCAAAGAAATCAAAAAAGATCTGCATGGAATATCCCCACGAACCAAGCCATGCGGTCGGTGTATTGATTCCAAGTACGCCAACCGTCTGTACATCGTTCCAGAGAGAGGCAATCTTATTGGCAAGTAGTACCTTATAAGTTAAGCCCAGAATAAAAATAGACATTCCCCATTCAATGCCACGCAGGTTGATCCGTCGACTCTTCATCTGCTCACTTACTTCACTAAAATTCACGATCGGACCTGCGATCAACTGTGGGAACATGCACACATAGGTAGCAAAATTGACAAAGCTCTCACTTGCCCGATAGGTTCTTCTATAAACATCGATCACATAGGAAATGATCTGGAACGTATAAAAGCTGATTCCCAAAGGGAGTGTCAACGATACTTCCGGAATTGAAAGCGGCGTGATTCCATTGATGATCCGGATAAAAAAATCCAGATACTTAAAAATGAACAGTGCACCAAGATCAAATATAAGGGCAAGCAGCAGCGCACGACGGCGTTTATATGCCAGATTCCACCCACTGCGCTCTTCCGCTTTGTAATAATGATAGATCTTCCTTGCTAAAACATGATTGATCACAATGGAAGCCACCATCAAAAGAATGTAGATTGGTTCTCCATATGCGTAAAATGCTAAGCTTCCGATCAATAATGTTACGTTTCTATATCTCTCCGGTGTCACAAAATATGCGAGCATCATCAGTGGCAAAAACCGGAATAAAAACTCTAAACTTGAAAAAACCATAGTGTTATCCCCCTGGAACAGCTTTATTTTCTGTATTAGCAGAATTTCAACAGACATCATTATAATGCAGGGATGTCAGAAATACAATTAAAAAAATATGAATTTCCTATTAAATTCCCATTACAAATAACCGGCATCTATCCGGTCGATTCCATTTTTAATGTAACCATATGACTGCCTGAAAATCGAAAAAGGACTGTTTTTCAACAGCCCCATATCATTCGTTTAATTGTTCAATGGCGATAAAACGACCTCGCCCTGCTTTCTTGTCTGTTTCATATCAATGATGCGTTGATTGGATGAACCACGGTACTTTAACATCAGATCTCTTTTGGCCTGTTCAAACCGTCCATCGACCAACACATCGATCTCGTCTAATATAGCATCGGTCTGTTTTGTGTACTTTCGTCCTCCCGGACACAGATCCTTATCATAGGTAAATCCGGTGTACATCCAGATATTACGGTCAGGCAATTCTTCCCGCACGCGCCGGATCAAATGGATCAGCTCTTTCTGGTTACTCGGTTCAAATGGTTCACCGCCTAAAATAGTAAGCCCCTGATAATGACTTTTGGATAACTCTTCTATAATGTAGTCTTCCATTTTCTTATCATAGAATCTGCCATAGGTAAAATCCCATGTCTGCGGCTGAAAACATCCTTCACAGCAGTTCGTGCAGCCCGATACAAAAACGCTCACCCGTACGCCCGGTCCGTTTGCGCAGTCCGCTACCAGTATTTCCCCTACATGCATAATTACTCCTCCGAAAATGTTCCCGTTGATAAATGTAAGACACGCTCTTTGATCTCCTGTGTACGTCCCTGATTCCAGAACTGGGTACCAATATACCCACAGGTTCTTCTGGCTACATTCATCTTATCCTGATTCCGGTTTCCGCAGTTTGGACACTCCCAGATCAGCTTGCCATCCTCATCGGTAATGATCTGGATCTGTCCGGTATAACCACATTCCTGACAGTAATCACTCTTGGTATTCAGCTCTGCATACATGATATTATCGTAGATAAACTGCATCACGGTGATGACCGCATCCAGATTGTCTGTCATATTAGGTACTTCTACATAGCTGATCGCACCACCCGGTGACAATGCCTGAAACTGTGATTCAAATTTCAGTTTTTCAAAAGCATCAATGTTCTCGGTCACATGAACATGATAACTGTTCGTAATATAATTCTTGTCCGTAACACCCGGAATAATACCAAAACGTTTCTGTAAACATTTGGCAAATTTGTAAGTTGTACTCTCCAGCGGCGTACCATATAAACTGAAGTCAATATTGGTCTCCTCCGCCCAGCGGCGACACATATCATTCATGTGCTGCATTACTTCCAGAGCAAATGGAGTTCCCTTTGGATCTGTGTGGGAAACACCCTTCATATAGCGGACACATTCACAAAGACCTGCATACCCCAGTGAAATGGTAGAATAGCCGCCATATAACAGCTTGTCGATCGTCTCCCCTTTCTTTAACCGCGCCAGTGCACCATTCTGCCAGAGAATCGGTGCCACGTCAGAAGGAGTACCAAGCAGACGGTTATGACGACACATCAATGCTTCCTTGCAAAGCATCAGGCGTTCATCAAAGATCTCCCAGAACTTCTTCTCGTCCCCATGGGAAGAGCATGCAACATCAACCAGATTGATCGTTACCACACCCTGATTGAAACGGCCGTAGAACTTAAATTTGTCATTTTCATCCTTGTATACGGTCAAGAAGGAACGACATCCCATACATGGATAGCAATTATCCTGTTTCAACTGCTTCATTACCTTCTCGGAAATATAATCCGGCACCATACGCTTGGCGGTACACTCCGCAGCAAGCTTCGTCAGATAAAAATATTTGCTTCCTTCTTTTATATTGTCTTCTTCTAAGACGTAGATGAGCTTTGGAAATGCCGGAGTGATCCAGACACCTTTCTCATTCTTGACGCCCTGGATCCGCTGTTTTAATACTTCCTCGGTAATAAGTGCAAGATCGTCCTTCGTCCGTCCGTCCTCTACTTCATTTAAATACATAAATACCGTAACAAATGGTGCCTGCCCGTTGGTCGTCATCAACGTGATCACCTGATACTGGATCATCTGCACACCGCGTTCGATCTCATCCATAACACGCATTTCTGCAATCTCAAATATCTTCTCCTCGGTCGTTTCAATGCCTGCTTTTTCAAACTCTTTTGCCACCTCTTTACGATACTTCTGACGGCTGACATCCACAAATGGTGCCAGATGTGACAGACTGATGCTCTGTCCGCCATACTGGGAGCTTGCAATCTGTGCAATACTCTGTGTGGCAATATTACATGCGGTAGAAAAACTGTGTGGTGTTTCGATCATCGTTTCACTGATGACTGTACCATTCTGCAGCATATCTTCCAGATTAACCAGACAGCAGTTGTGCATATGCTGTGCGAAATAATCCATGTCATGAAAATGGATGATACCGCTCTTATGTGCCTCTACGATCTCCGGCGGAAGTAACAGCCGGCTGCTGATGTCCTTACTCACTTCTCCTGCCATATAGTCACGCTGTACGCTATTTACAATTGGATTTTTGTTGGAATTTTCCTGTTTTACTTCCTCGTTGTCACACTCGATCAGACTCATGATCTGCTCATCTGTGGTGTTAGACTGACGCACTAATGCCCGGCGGTAACGATATGTGATATAAGTTCTGGCAAGCTTGAATGCGTGACGGTTCATCAACTGGTTCTCTACCAGATCCTGAATCTCCTCCACGTTCGGACAGCGGTTCATATTCAAACAGGCATGCTCGACGTTACTCGAAACCTCATCAATCGCCTCCTCTGAAAGCTTATCTAAGCCCTCCACTTCCTTATTGGCCTTTCGAATGGCATTTTTAATCTTATTGATATCAAATATTACCTCTGTACCATTTCTCTTGATGATCTTCATAGCAACGTTCCTTCCCTTTTCTTTCCTTGTGTTTTATCAGGCAGTATCCTACCAGATATAGTGTACCCTGTTTTTTTATATTTTTTCCCAGCTTACCCATAAGCGTGAAAAAAAGCCCGCTTTCCATTGTAATGACCGCAATAAAATCAAGGCTTTTTGTTGCAATTTATGGTTTCTCTTCCGTACCAATATATAGTAGCACTTTCTCTCTTCCGTGTCTAGATGTTGTGGATAGTTTTATTTTTGTGACATTTATACAAAAGGCTGTAGGAAGGTGCTATTTTCCTGCTTTTTCCTGCAAAAAAATATTCAAATTATTTTTTTTGTGCAAAAATACCACTTGCATTTTAACACAAGATATGGTAGACAAAAAACACCCCGTAAAACGCTTGGTTTTACGGGGTGTTTTTCTTCTTCTGTCCTTCTTTGCAAGCCTATATGGTCAATCCGTCCTTCCTATGCTTCTGCATCCTGAAGTGCGGCATAACCTTCTTCTCCGGTACGAACCTTTACCACATTTTCTACGTCGAAAATAAAGATCTTACCATCTCCGATGTTGCCGGTATACAATGCTGTCTTTGCAGCCTTTACCACCTCTGCCACCGGCACCTTGCTGACAATTACTTCTACTTTTACCTTTGGAAGCAGTACCATGTCGATCGCAACACCACGATAATACTTCTTGGTATTACCTTTCTGTGTACCACATCCAAGTACCTGCGTTACAGTGATACCGGATACTCCGATCTCATTTAACGCATCCTTTAATTCCTCGAACTTATTCTGCTTACAGATGATGTCCACCTTAGAAAGCTTGACATCGGATGCCACACTGCCGGTTCCTTCGAGTACCTGAACCGGAATTGCCTGATCGATCGGGGTATCACCCTTCTCTGTGGTGTTGTAGGTAGGAAGTGTTGCGCTGCCGGATAATGTATCACCCAGTGAAATACCAGCGTAAGCATTTTCCAGGCCATGCTCACAAGCATCCAGACCTATGATCTCTTCTTCTTCACTGACACGAAGACCAACGGTTGCCTTAATGATAGAGAATACAATGATCATTGTGATCACTGCCCATGCAGCAACGGTAATAAAACCTAATAACTGAAGTCCTAACAGCTTAAATCCACCACCGTAGAACAGACCAGCTAACTGATTGCCATCCTTATCTGCTAAGGAATAACCAGGAACTTCCGGATTAGAGAAAAGTCCAACAGCGATCGTACCAAAGATACCGTTAAAGCAATGAACTGCAACTGCACCAACCGGATCATCAATACGAAGTACATAATCTAAGAACCATACGCCGAATACTACTAATACACCGGCGATCGCACCAATGATGATCGCACCTAACGCATCTACACTGTCACAAGGAGCTGTGATCGCAACCAAACCTGCTAAGGAAGCATTCAGACACATAGATACATCCGGCTTACCATATCGTAACCAGGTAAAGATCATACAAGATACGGTAGCAACTGCAGGAGCGATAGTCGTTGTAACGAAAATGGAACCGAGCTGTGAAATACTGGTTGCTGCAGCACCGTTGAATCCATACCAGCCAAGCCATAAGATAAATACACCGAGGGCACCGATCGTTAAGTTATGTCCAGGAATCGCATTTACCTTGATGCTTCCGTCCTTCTTGCTCTTTGTGTACTTACCGATACGAGGTCCTAACAGCTTGGCACCAACCAAAGCAGACAAACCACCGACCATATGGATCGCACAGGAACCGGCAAAATCATGGAAACCTAACTGTGCTAACCAGCCGCCGCCCCAGATCCAGTGTGCCTCGATCGGATAGATCAATGCGGAAATGACTGCGGAGTAAATACAGTAGGATAAGAACTTGGTACGCTCTGCCATGGCACCAGATACGATTGTTGCTGTAGTGGCACAGAATACTAAGTTAAATACGAAGGAAGACCAGTTAAAGTCACCGTATGCGGTAAAAATATCAAATCCCGGCTTTCCAATAAATCCAACTAAATCTTCACCTAATAATAAACTAAAACCGATTAAAATAAATACAACAGTACCGATACAAAAGTCCATCAGGTTCTTCATAATGATGTTACCGGCGTTCTTCGCTCTGGTAAAACCTGCCTCTACCATAGCAAATCCAGCCTGCATCCAGAACACCAACGCGGCTCCAATCAGGAACCAGACGCCGAACACTTCACTGTCGACTGCTTTCATAATTTCTTCCATATCAATTCCTCCATTCTTTAAAAAGATTTTTTCTTCGGCATGCATGCACAAAAAAAGGTGCCGTAGGAATATTCCTACGACACCGTTGCCGTTTATGGTCTTTATTATAGCCTCATTCTCATTTAAGTCAATGTCTTATTTTGAGGTAGTACAGTAAAATTTTTAGATTCTGTATTATTTATACATTCTGTATGTTTTCATGGATTTCTTTACTGTTTCTTTGTCACATTTTACAAAGAGAGGGAAAGTGCCACATCCGGGCGGTCTGTGATCAGGGCATGAACCCCTTTTTTTGCAAGTTTTTTCATGCGTGCCGGATCATTTACTGTCCAGACATCCACATCATACTCTTTCTTTTTCATACGAGCCATAAAGAGACAGTTAACAAAATGATACTCCGGTGCGACAAAATCTGCCCGGCATTTCATCAAACGTTTCTCCGGGAAATATTCCGACAGCCGGGAAGTGACCGTCCATTCCGAACGCCCCAGCAGCAAGCCGGTACGGATCCTTCCATCCAGCTCCTTCACCCGCAGTACCACGTCATCTAAGAAAGACTTGATACTGAAGGAATCATAGGTATAGCCATACCGTTTTGTGATCATATCAATCACACGCTGCTCGATTCCCTCACTTTTGATCTCCACATCCAGATAGATCTTTCCTTTGCAAAGAGCAAGCACCTCGGAGAGCTTTGGAATATGATAGGATTCTAAAGCTGCTATCTCATTCATCTCCTTATAAGTATAGGAAGAGACGTTCTTTCCATTTAGTGTGCGGTCATGAAACACGATCAGCTCCTCGTCCTTCGTTTTTCGGATATCAAATTCTACCATGTCGGCATTCAGGTCGATCGCGATCTGAAATGACTCTAATGTATTTTCATGATGTGCAAGTGCACTGGCACCTCTATGTGCAATAATAAGCATGCTGGTCACCTCTGCTTTATTGTTGAATATACCGTGGAAACTGTCACACGTATAGACAGCTTCCTTATTTTATCAAATATATTCTATTGCAGCAACTGCCATTCGTATTTGTTGGTTTAATACAGTTTTTTCATTTCCCCATGGCTCATTTCATAGCAATGACTGCATAAGATATCAATGTCCTCTTTAGTATGTGAACAAAGAATAATCGTTGTTCCATGCTCCTTTAACGATAAGAACAGGTCGCGCATCTCCTCTACGCCCTCCTGATCAAGTCCGTTGAACGGTTCATCCAGCACCAGTAAATCCGGCTTTTCCATAATCGCCTGTGCAATTCCAAGCCGCTGGCGCATTCCTAAGCTGTACTTTCCTACGGTTTGTTTTAGCATCGGATCCAGTCCTACCAGCTCCATCGCCCTGGCAATATCTGAACGTTCTATTTTTTTATTTAATCCAGCCAGCATTTTTAAATTATGCAGTCCGGTATAATAGGAAATGAACCCCGGTGTTTCAATAATGCACCCCATTGATTCCGGAAAATCGATGTCTTTGCCAATTTCTTTCTGATCCACAATGATTTTTCCACTGCTCGGTTTTACAAATCCGCAAATACATTTCATAAGCATGGTTTTCCCACTGCCATTTCTTCCCACAAATCCATGGATTTCAGACCGTTCCAGTTCCACCGATATATGATTTAAAATAGTCGTATTCTTAATCGACAAGCTGACATCTTCTACCCTGATATATTCCATTTTATCCTCCTAATCCACAACCTCGATCTGATCAAAATTATATCGATGAATTGTCAAGAAACATAGCATCAGCATGAAAAAAATTATTGCCAGATCGTATATAACCGATGTTTGCAGGCTGCATTCCAGCGCACGGAATTTGGAATCATAATGAAGCCATACAATCGAATGTGCCATTGGGAACAACCACATGACCTTACTGTGAATGGCACAAAGCGCCGCACCAAACACAATCATACAGCCACTTAAGAAAAATCCCATTACTTTTCGCCGAAGTATCCGAAACAACAGCATAATCCCATTTAATATCATCAGATACAAAAACAGAAGTAAAAATGTGTAAACTGCCGCCTGATTCGGAGGCATTTGATTATACAAATTGGCGGGAAGAAGGGAAGCGATCACTCCGCCACTTCCCTCCGGCAGGTAATATTCATAATCCGTTACCACAAGGCTCCAGCCATTTGCTACAAAAGAATATGGAAGCGTTGTTAGAAAAACAGACAAAAATACAATCGTTATATAGGTCAGCAGACTAAAGACCGAAAACAAAAGCTGACCGATCATCCAGTTTCTTCTGCCAATGCGATGTATCACAAAAAAGCTATTTCCATCGACGCATGGGAAATCTGCCATCAATGTTAAATAAATAATAGGAAGGATCAGCAACACTAATCCGGAATTTCCTACTGCCAGCACTGCTTCCATCATATTTAACGGCTGCTTCATCTGTTTGGCGCACGATACCAGCGGATCGATCGTGCTGGTTTTAATAAAGACATACAGCATCAGAAGAATTACCATACGCCAGTTGCATATCCATTTGCCATACTCTACCTCTGCAACGCTGATGATTTTTTGTAAAGATAATTTATTCACCACAATCTCTCCTTTGGTTCATGATAGTCAGATAACCAGTAAAACACAATATGGTTATCCCAAGATGAAACAGAATCTTGCCCGTTGCATTGTCCTGGAACAAAAACAGCAGTCCATCCGGCTGAAAAAAAGCATCGGTATCCTGCAGCCAGATTTGAAGCAGCTGACTATAAATGTACTTCAGCATAAACGGAATACAAAGGATTAAATATTTATTACGTAAAAAGGAAGCAAATGCAATGGTAAATCCTCCCCAGAAAAAACCATAACAGAGAAACTGAATACTGCACTTTAAAATCTTTATTATAAGCAGAAAAAGTACATGATCTCCAACCAGCTCCTGTAACTGTGATGCCTGAAAAGGCAGACATATCAGTGCTGTCATCACATATAAAAGATAAGACAGGAAAAATACAAACGCTCCACAAAGCGAACAGGATAAAAATTTGGCAATATAATAGTTCTGCTTTCCAACACGTGGAATACGAAACCTAAGATAGCCACTGCTCATCTCATCCCGAAACGTGGGAATAAAGGCAAAGGCAGAAACAACAGGTGCAAACAGCGTTACCCAGCTTCCTGCCGCACAATCGACCGCATAAAAAGAAATAATATTTTCGTCATTTCTCTGTCCGGTTAAATATTCATACATACACTGTGCTACAGATATTACCTTATCATTTTCAATAATAAAATCCGAAGCAAGGTATAAAATATAGCATGCAAGAATACTTCCCCAAAAGGTTTTGCTTTTCATAGCTGCCGCAAGATCCATTTTCATAATACGAAACATATTCTACCCTGCTTTCTATTCTCCTACATAGTTTAGCTTATCCAGATCATAATAAAGTGTTCCATCTAACATATCCACATCAATGTAAGAATACATCGCACTCTCATTTACACCCAGATCCTCAAATATCGGATCCTTATTTTCAATCACGAACGAATAGACCGGTCTTGCATTAACTGTACCACCCGGCATAGCCGCGTTCCATTTTTTATTGGGATCCAGAGAATAATCGTATTCCGGAAATAGATCGTACTGAATGATAACATCACTGATCTCAATCTTTTTAAAGGAAGACAGCTTATTTTCCACCAGCTTTATCGCACCTTTTAAAGAAATCACCTTGTCCACCGCCTCTGCACTTTTCAAGCATAAAGATCCGGTTCCATTGGTAAAATAATCGATACTGTTACCGGAAAATAATGCAACACTAATTCCCGCAGATGTACTTACCAGCTTGTCCTGATCGTTGCCTTCTCCCGCTCTTCCACCATTTACCGTAATAGGAACATCATTATAATATGGCTGTAAAGAAAATGATATAAACTCCTGCTTATCATCCAACTGGCGGATCAAACCAGTTTTTACCTGATAAGAAAAATCCGGCTCCCACGTCTTCCAGTGATCCTGCATCCAATCTGTCACATACGCTGCCACTGTCTGTACATCCTTTGGCTGATCCTTGAATGGAATCTCTTTTTGAAGATCTTCCTTTTGCTCCATTGAAATTATGGTTCCGTTATTCGGTATCACTCCCTGCATATTGACAGTATATGCGTTATGGCGAAGCATAGAAGAAAAGCCATTTTCTCCTACCGCCATATATAACTTCTCCTTCTCATTCTGGCTGTATACCATCTTTTCGCCCTGCAACACACTGGTAATGTCCAGCCATTGCCGATCAGAGGTAACATCCCACAGCTTGCAGATGGCTCCTTTCTGGCTTAAAAAGTCCTGTGCATATTGTAGCTTTAACAAGGAAATCTCAGATATCGCAGGCGTATCAATCGTTTCCGGCAAGATCAAATTCTCTGCCTCTGTATGTATATCTTCCTGCATCCTTTTCAAAGCATCGGAAAGTGAAACCTGTTCCTCTTGTTCGGTCGAATCCTCTTTCCCCTGATTTTCCTTCCCATATTGGTCGATCCTGTTCTTTACTTCCTCGGGTGTCTTCTGGCAGCCTGCCAGAAGACACATTGATAGAAGTATCAATAATAATGAAAATTTTTTCATAAAATTATTCTCCTAATAACCAAATGAACCTGTAATATAAGTTTGTGCCGAAGATGCTTTTTTACTCTGTACTTTATTTTTAAGTATTTTTTTGTTGAATTCTCTTACACCAAAAGTTATAATACTCTTGGTATGTTTACCGGCTTCCTACATTTAGAAATTTACCAACTCTTCACAGAATGTTTCTTTATATAGAAAGCCTTTTTTAATTGGTGGACCGATTTCCAAATCTTCTCTCAATGTACTTCCTCCTCTCCCCTAACATTTTGTGCAGAATAAGTTATATCTCCGAAAAATCAATAACATTTCTTCTGCATTAAGTGTATAATAAATCAATTTTCGTTTTGTGTCAATATCATTTGCACTTCAAATTATTGATTTTATTATACTATTCGCATATAATGATATTCAATCATATATTATGAAAGGAGCTTGCTTCATGTATAACAAGGCTTTTATTTCCGGTGTAGCTGACTTATTAATCCTTGCTATACTGTTTCGATCGGACAGTTATGGATATGAGATCACACAAACCATAAAACAGTATTCTGAAGAGAAACTTGTGCTTTCCCCCAACACGGTCTACGCCTGCATTTATAAATTAGAAGATAAAGGATATATTTCTGAATATAGTAAGCTTGTAGGAAGAAAACGAACCCGTGTTTACTACCATCTGGAAGAAGCCGGGGTCAAGCATTATCTTTCTTCCCTACAAGAATACCGTACAATCACGGAAAACGTATTTCACATATTAGATGCATTGGAGGAACACAAAGATGAATGATTACTGTAAACAATATATTAGAGAAATCCGATTTCTGTTTCCTTCTTTTTCACGCCCGGAAAAACAATATCTTTCCAGGTTAAAAGAATCCATACAGGAATACATAGAAGAATCTGATTGTAATTCAAAGGAAGAACTGTATCATATTTTTGGAAAGCCGGAAGAAGTCATTATGTCTTATTACAACAATATGGATCTTTCTGAAATCACCAAAAAGATCCGCCTCTCACATTATATTAAAAAGGCACTTTCAATATTGTTGGTTCTTGTCCTGCTTGGAGTTACAACCTGGGGAGTATACACGTATCATTCATATAAAATTTTAAAAGAAGAACGTATATTTTTTGAAAACACAACCATAGAATAGGAGATCATACTATTATGAAAAAACAAACTATTTATCTATTATTGTAGCCGTACTTGTTATCTGTACCTTATTTATTCCATCAAATGTCAACGCAACGCAGTCTATTCCAACCACAAAAGACATTATCAGTTTAGAGAACGGAGACTATCTGGAAACTACGATAACAAGTTCACCTGCAGTTAAAAGCTACAGTGCAGCGCGCAGTAAAATCAAAGACATTACCAAAACAAAAACAACCAGTTACAAAAATTCTGCAGGTGCTGTTATGTGGTCTGTATCCATCACCGCAACCTTTTACTATGACGGAACAAGTGCCACCTGTGTTTCCTGCTCCCATTCCGCATCAGCTCCCGGAAAGTCCTGGTCTATAAAATCTGTATCATCCAGAAAAAGTGGCAATAGTGCGACCGCAGTTGCAACAGCAACACATTCCACAGCTGACTTCACACAATCTGTCACAATTTCCTGCAATAGAAACGGTGTCGTATATTAAGTTGCGCTTTTCTCCCTTACAGTGTACAATAGCTACAAGGAACAACAGAAAGGATGTACAAACTATGGCAAATCCAATTGTAACAATTGAAATGGAAAATGGCGATATTATGAAGGCGGAGCTTTATCCGGATATTGCCCCAATTTCCGTAAGCAACTTTATTTCTCTGATCCAGAAGGGCTTTTATGATGGACTGATCTTTCATCGTGTCATCAAGGGCTTCATGATCCAGGGAGGATGCCCGGATGGAAATGGTACCGGTGGTCCTGGTTATCACATCAAGGGAGAATTTGCAATGAACGGGGTAGACAACCCATTAAAGCATGAGAAAGGTGTGCTTTCCATGGCGAGAGCCATGCACCCGGACAGTGCCGGATCACAGTTCTTTATCATGCACGAAACTTCTCCACATCTGGATGGACAGTACGCTGCTTTTGGTAAGATCATCGAAGGACAGGATATTGTTGATAAGATTGCAGAAGTAGCAACGGATTATTCTGATCGTCCAAGAGAAGATCAGGTTATGAAAAAGGTAACCGTTGATACGATGGGTGTAACCTATCCGGAACCGGAGCATATGTAAGCGCATTTTTTGCATCATTACAATGCATCAAAAAAGAACCTGCATATTCAAAGGAACCACTTCCCAAAACATTTGGTGAAAGTCTTCTTTTGACATGCAGGTTCTTATTTTTGTCAATTGTGGCAACTATTCGTTTATAATCCAAATCCACGAAGTGTTGCAAAGTAATCATCCGGTGTCTCTGCACGACGGATCATTTCTGTAGTGCCGTCTTCTTTCAGCAGGATCTCTGCTGATTTTAATTTACCATTATAATTGTATCCCATTGCAAAACCATGTGCTCCGGTATCGTGGATCACCAAAAGATCTCCCATATCAATCTTTGGAAGTTCCCGGTCGATCGCAAATTTATCATTGTTCTCGCAAAGAGAACCTGTCACATCATAAATATGGTCATGCGGTGCATCTTCTTTACCCATAACCGTGATGTGATGATATGCTCCATACATCGCAGGACGCATCAGATTCACGGCACACGCATCTACGCCAATATACTCTTTATAGGTATGCTTCTCATGGATTGCTTTTGTTACCAGATGACCATATGGTGCAAGCATGAAACGTCCCAGCTCTGTAAAGATCTTGACGTCACCCATTCCGGCAGGAACTAATACTTCATCATATACCTTGTGTACACCTGCTCCGATCTCTAAAATGTCGTTTGGCTCTTTATCCGGTGTATAAGGCACGCCCACACCGCCGGACAGGTTAATAAAGCTTAAGGTAACCCCTGTCTTTTCACGGATCTCCACCGCTAATTCAAATAAGATCTTAGCCAGTGTCGGATAATACTCATTGGTTACGGTATTGCTTGCTAAAAATGCATGCATACCAAATTCCTCGACACCCATGTCTTTGAGACGTTTATATGCCTCAAGGATCTGATCCTTTGTCATACCATACTTGGCATCGCCCGGATTATCCATGATCGTTGTAGCGATTGCAAACTTACCACCCGGATTGAAACGACAGCAGATCTTCTTTGGAATACCGGCTGCTTTCTCCAAAAAGTCAATGTGAGTAATGTCATCCAGATTGATGATCGCATCTAGTTCTCTTGCTTTCACAAACTCTTCTGCCGGGGTGTCATTGCTGGAAAACATAATGTCATTTCCTTTAAATCCACACATGTCAGACATCATCAGCTCTGTTAAGGAAGAACAGTCTGTACCACAGCCCTCTTCCTGCAAAATCTTTAATATCGTTGGGTTTGGGGTTGCTTTTACTGCGAAATATTCGCGGAATCCCTTGTTCCATGAAAATGCCTGTTTTAATTTTCTTGCATTTTCACGAATGCCCTTCTCGTCATATAAATGAAATGGAGTCGGATATTTGGCTACAATCTCATCTAACTGTTCCTTCGTTACAAATGGCTTCTTCTCCATGTACTTATCCTCCTAGCATGTTATTCCTAACTATTCCTACTAATCATATCTATCGCATGCCCATTTGTCAAGAAAAACACCCCAAACGGGGTGTTTTCCTCAGCTTCTTTTATTTTGCTTTGATCGTTTTTACGGTATTGAAGCTTCCGTAACTGCAGTCACCATTTTCAATGGTCGTTTCTACTTTGATAAAATATTTCTCTTTTTTCTTCTGACCTCGTTTGAAGTTCGTGTACTTCTTTCTTCCGTCTTCGTCAAAGCTGAACAGCTTTTTGTATTTGCCATTTTTCTTTAAGGAAGCTTTTACCGTGTATGATACTGCTTTTTTGACCTGCTTTACTGTCACATAAAGGCGGCCGTTTTTCTTACTCTTTGCTGTCTGATTCGTGGTTACCACTTCTGTATCAGAATCCAAATTGATCGCACGGATCTTGATGTAATATTTCTGGTTCTTTTTAAGCTTCGCACCGTTGTACTTCTTGATGATACATTTATAACTATCTTTTGCATCATTTTGCTCTACGGTTGCCGCTTTTAAATACGCACTTCCTTTTTTCTTGGAAATATATATTTCATATGCGGTCGCATCATCTACCTCATCCCATGTTACAGTAATCTTTCCTTTCTTGGCCGTTACTTTCATGGAATCTACTATACCCGGTATTGCAAGCTCTTTTTCCTCTATCGCATCATCCGTATCTGCAGGACCATCATATCCTAAACTGCGGTCTGCTCCATTGTTTCCTGGTTTTTGTTGTGTAGTAGATGGTGTAGCTGGCTTCGGATCGTCAGCCGGCTGATCATTTCCTTTATTATCATCTTTTCCCGCATCTCCGGATGCATCTCCGGACGCATCCCCGGATGTCTGTTTTCTGCTCACCTTCACTGATACACTGACATAAGTGATCTTATCTTCTACTACTGCTTTGACCTTATAAATGCGCTCTACATAGCTGCCATCTTCACTTACGATTTCTTCCGGCTCACCTTCCAGCGATTTTTCAATGGAAGGATCCGACAGAGCAACGGTTTCTTTCTTTCCATCTTTTGTTACTGTTACAGAAACTCCCTGCAACAGTTTATTGAGATCATTTTCTAACTCTGCTGCCTCTTTCTCACTGACCGGAGCTTTGGTAACTGTTACCGTTTCCGTCGGAGGCTCCACCGTAGTTTCCTGTTCCTGTTCGTAAAGAACTTTTACAAGAACACCCTGCCCTTCTTTCTGATACCCACGGGAAAATGTCACATTGATCGCCGCCGTCGCATCTGTAAGGCTGAGTTTCTCCCCATTGATCGTAACGGAAGTAAATTTCTTACCACTTACCGGAGTGATCGTAAAGGTTTCTCCAAGCTTTATCTGTGCTTTAGAAAGTGCTGCCTGCTCAGAACCTTCCTCCAACCTCACTTCGTATTCCGGATAAGTATAAGTAAATGTCTTTTCGCCCGTTACTCCCGCATAGGCAACCGTTACGGTAACAGGAACCTTGCAGGTTATCACTCCGTTAGCCGAAGTCTTTGTCTTTTCGCCGATCATAAGATTATCCGAGGTGAGGGAAATAACATCCTTATCATCTAATGTAACCCCGTCCCGTTTATAAACCGTCTTTGCGGAAAGCAATGCTAACAATATCTGCTCGCTTAATTCACTTGCAAAATTCGTTTCATCGGCAGGCGTATCGATTGCAATCTCAGAAAGCACCGCATAGCTTACAGAGATGATCGTGTTCTTTTTCAATGTGAACTGATAAGTTTCATTTGCTCCTATGGTTGCTTCCTCACCATCTATCTTTACTATCGGATCTTTGTATTTTTCTGAGACTAGCTTTACTACAGAAAATGTAATCTCATCTCCATATTGTCCGGATGTTTTGGATAATGAAACATTTGCCTTGCTCAATTCCGCAGGACTCATGTTTACAGTTATCGTATAAGAATCTGTTTCTTCTACCGTATAATTGTATACACATTCCGCATCACCATACGTCAGCGTTACCGAACGATCATAAACTGTTTTTCCATCCTTCGATAAAGTCTCGTTGATCGAACTGCTCTCTTCTCCTACGTTAACTAATCCTTCCTGCATCAATGTTTCAAGATCATATGCGATACTGTTGGCTTTGCCACTTCCATAGTATGCAGTCAATGTTGCTCCTTTGTAGGTGCGGTTTTCCCCCGCCTGATAAGAAGTCTTTAACCCGGAACAGGTAATGCTATCTACCGCCTGATAAGTTACTTTAATCGTGACATCAGACGCCGGCATCGTAAAGGAATATTTTTTACTTCCTGCTTCTAAGGAAGCATCGGAAAGCTCTGTTATCTGAATCGTTCCTCCTTCTGATGCAACAGAAACAAATGCGTATGCCAGCTTTTTCGATGGAGATGTAGTGATCGTAACCGTCTGTCCTTCATCCGCAGTATTCACTTTTTCAACCAGACTTTTCATGTCCTGCTGCCCACTCGCCATCTGAAGCGCGACATTATATTTCCCCTTTTTCTCTTTATAATAATAATAACAGGTAACCGGACTTGCCTTAATTTCTTCATAATGATAGTTTATGGTAACCGGAACTTTATAGTAGGCATAACTGGCATCTTCAGAATCTTTTACTTTCGTTCCCTTTTTGAAAAAGCTATCGGAGTATGCAAGGGTTCCTGTTTTGACCGTGGACGTTCCATAAGTCAGTGTATAGGAAGCCATTTCCGGATAATCGCTGCACAACTCAGATAAAGTAATGTCATTTACATAAGTTGTGGTTTCCTTTGTATTAAGCGTTTCCTTTGCAACGTTTACCTGCACTTTATTTAATAGCTGATATGATACGGTAACCGTCACATCAGCGTCCGGCATCGTAAAGGTAATACCATCTGTCTTTTTCTGATAGGTTACATTCACTCCAGCTTTTGTCGTTACGGTCACAGACGGAGCAATGCATTTCTTACTTTCCGGCAATGTAACAGTAATAGTCTGTCCTGCCGCTGCCTTCGTCTTATCAAGTCCCGGCGTTACATCCAGATCACTCTGTGCTTTGCTGAGTGCAACTGTATGTCCCTCATCCTTGGTATAACTGTAATAATAGGTTGACGTCACAGTTTTACCATCCAAAGAAGAGGCTGCCGCTGTTACCTTCTTCACATATTTTTTGGTATAACCATCCTCCTGCAGCTGACCGGATACATCAGTTACCGTAAGACTGCTTTCATTTAGTGTAATGACCTCTGATTCTGTTTTACCTGTAGAATAATTTTTAAAATCATGGGCAGCGGAAATTAATTTTAACAGATCAGCCTTCGTCAGCTCTGCTGCTTTCATGGTCGGACTATTCTGATCGGTACTCAGCCCATTGCTGCTTATAGCTGTTTTGATGTACTTTGTATAAGCTACCACAATAGAAACATCCTGATCCGGCATAGAAAATGTATAACTATATTTTGTTTTTGCTGCATTCTGTGTATAGCTGGAAAGCTCTGTATCATTCATTTTCACCACAGGATTTTTTAATAAGGAACTGACTGGTACCGTTATCGTAATGCTATCTCCACTTTTGGCTTTTACAGCAGAACAGGTAACGCCGTTTGCTGCCTCTGACGGCTTCACGGATACTGTAATGCTATGCCCAACATCCTTGGAATACTGATAATAGTATGTTTGTGTTGCCTTTTTGGCATCACTTCCAGTTCCAATCGTTGCTGTAATGGTAGCTGTAACAAGTGTACTTACCGTTGTACCGCTAGTAGTCGTTGACTTCTTCTGCGAAACAGATACTGTTGGTGTCACAGATGTAGTATTTCCCTTTGCATCCTTATAAGTACCAGATGCTTTGTAAAGTTCACTAAGCTGTGCATTCGTCAGCTCACCTGCTGTTTCCGCAGGCTTGCTTGCTGTAGTATTTTTTGTACTGCTTTCCGGTGTCAATGTTACCGCAGATGGAGTTTTATAATATACCTCTACAGCTGCAACATCATCCGGCATGGTAAAGACTGCTTTATGATTGGTCAATGTCTGCGCTTTTCCCCCAACATAAAGAGTCGGATCTTTTGCATTTTCACTGCCGGAATCTGCTACGGTAACGGTGACACTCTGTCCGTAGGATGCAGAAGCGGCAGATACAGTAACCTTATCTGCATATGCAGATGGAATAACCTTTTTCGTGATCGCATAAGAATTATTCGCAACAGTTTCTGAATAGGTATAGTATACTATTTTGTCAGCAAGTATGCCTCCATACTTTACTGTTATTTTTGCACTTCCCCGATAAGTTACCTTCGTCCCCGTAGAGGTTGCACTTCCCCGGCTCACTTCGGTTGGTGTATTGATCTCAACGTTAGCATTGGAAGCTGTCAATGTGATCGGTTTCTTTGATTGATCGCTATATACTGCATTGGCAGTAAATGCTGAACGGATAGAAGCTTCCGTCGGTTTAACTGCTACCGTTTTATAGTCACTTTTACTTTCTCCGTATGTAGTTTGTGTCAAGGAGATGCTAGTTAATGTTGGTGCTGGAGCCTGCGTGGATTGCGTTGTAGTGGTTGCCTGGGTAGCCTGCGTTGTGGTAGTGGATTCAGAAGTGGAAGAACCGGCATTTGCCTTAAGAGTTAAGGCAACCGTCCAGGTATCTTCGGTCGTCGACGAGCTTAACTCATAACCATCACTTTTGTTTCCTGCTATTACATTACGTTTTGATGTCGTAGATAATTTATATTGTCTATCCTGATCAAATTGTTTTTTCACAGTTACGTTACCATCTTTAGTAATCTTAATATAGTCATCACTCATATTTGCAAGTTCATTTCCTGAAGCATCATATAATTTAGTTACTTCACCTGCATAATCGCCTTTTAATCCTTTGGTATTGATAAGATTATTAGTAATATTAGCCGTTTGATCTACATCAAGCTGTAACGTAGAAGATTCTGGTGCATACCAATAATACAAATCCTCCCTGGCATTCGTATTATCCCCCACCTTTTCTGCTCCAGTTGTTATAGTATCATTACCAACTTTTATTCCATATGTTGCTGTAAAAGATGGATTTGTTCCTTCTGCTGGCCCATAATATAATGTTTCGTTTCCTAAGTAATTATAATAAAGCTCATTATCATATGAATCGACACAGTTTTTTCCCATATACTTAGAAATATAAATATCCGCTGCAGTTAACGTACCATTAGATGCTTCACAAAAGAATTCATTTGTTCCCGGTTTTCTACCTAATGTAACCTTTGGCGCACTTTCCGTTGATATAATAATAGAAGAAGCATCCTTGCAGCCTGATGGTGTGAAAGGCGTTCCACCCAAATAGGCATAGAATGAATCAGATCCATCTGACTTTCCATTATATTGATACAAAATCTGTCCCGGATATGCAACAGAACCACTACTGATTTTACCATCATAATCATAATACTGAACACTACAGTAATCTGATGTATTCAGCTTAGAAGAAAGTTGCGCAGCAGTATACTGTTTTCCTACAACCGGCGAAAAAGAATAGTCCGCATCATATATTGTAGTAGAATTGGTGATCGTATTTACATTCGCATATAATGAATGTGTCAATGCTACTTTCACTTTGGATGCAGAAGTTGTACCTACAAAGATCCATTTCTTAGCTGTATTGTCATAGTATAAACCTGTTTCTGTCTGCCCCGAATATAATCCCTTTGAATATAGGGGGGCTCCTCCATTAAGGCTAACACTATAGATTTCATAGCGACCTAATGTACTGCTATTATCTGATGTTTTTGCAATAGAAAATTCTAACGCATTTGCTCCTGTTGCTTTTGCTGTTACTGCAACACGAGCAGGATATGAAACACCATCTGCATCTCCAGTCAATTGTGCATAATTCCCCACTTGTGCATACTCTGCCGCTTTCGTCCGTATGGCACCAAAGCTTGCTCCCGTGCCTGCCATATCACTGAGCACTACGAACAGCACATAAAACAGTGCCACACATCTTGCTATTCTCCTTCGCATCAAACCTTGTTTCATACACGCTACCTCCACTTGTTTTTCTAACTCTTTTTCAGGGGAATACTCCCTAAATACCTAATTTCTATTTTACCATATCCTGCCTTTTCCGTACACGAAAAAGCATGTGGGCAACCTCACGAAAATAAAGGGATTTAAGGCATGAAAACGCCATTTTTTTGGTCATTTTTCACATAGAAAAAGACGCCTTTTTGTAGCTGAAATTCCACTGGTATCCTTCTATGTTTCGACATTAAATTTTCGACCCTTGACAACCACAGGTTGTCATTTTTAACAACGAATAGTTGTTGGACAGACTGTTTTTACTGTGCTACGATATTTTCATACAGCTGTAAAACGAATAACAGGAGGAACTGAACATACTGAAAAAACAAATGACATTACGAGACTATTTTCCACTGCTCCCTACCAGAGAAGATCTGCTTAAAAATATCCACTCCGATCAAAAACTGGAGTTGGAGTACGGATCGTGGAAAGAAAAATACCGGCAGGAATTTTTAGATTTCTGTACCGGTGATAAGGGCATTAAGATACTCTATGATTCCTTTTTCAAGGAAGTATTAAACCCGGAATATGCAGCCGGTCGGTTAGAGGACTGGCTTTCTGTCCTGCTTGGCGAGCAGGTCAAGATCCTCAGCGTACTACCCAATGATTCCACGAGGATTGCAGATGAGACATCGTTATTGGTAACGGACATTGTTGTGGAACTTGGAGATGGAAGCATTGCAAACGTGGAAGTCCAAAAAGTAGGATATATGTTTCCGGGACAGCGGTGCGCCTGCTATTCTGCGGATCTTTTACTGCGCCAGTACAAGCGCGTCCGGGATCAGAGCAGGGAACATAAATTCAGCTACAAAGATATCAAGACGGTGTATACGATCGTACTCTATGAAAACAGCCCGAAGGAATTTCATCCCTATAAGGATGTATTCATCCATCGTGCCGAACAGGTGGTAGACAGCGGCGTAAAGCTTAACCTGCTGCAGAAATATATTTTTCTGCCACTTGACATTTTTAAGAAAACTCATCACAATAAACCTATCGAAAACAAGTTGGAAGCATGGCTGACATTCTTTAGCGCAGAGGAGCCGGATGAGATCATAAACCTGATAGAATCCTATCCGGAATTTATTCCACTGTACAAAGATCTGTCTGAGCTGTGCCGGAACACAAAGAAGGTGATGGGGATGTTTTCCAAAGAATTACAGGAATTAGACCGGAATACAGTGAGTTATATGATCGATGAAATGCAGGAAGAGATCAATCAGCAGAAAGCAGAGCTTGAAGGAAAGGATGCTGCATTGCAAGAAAAAGATATTGCATTACAGGAACAGAAAAACATGCTTGAGGAAAAGAACATGACATTACAAAAGCAGCAAGAAGAGATCGCAATACTAAAACAGCAGCTTTCTAAGTTGCAAAATGAATAAAAATACCGTAATAGATCACCTCCACAAAAGCGATATGCTTTGTGGTGATGATTTTTTTCTTTGCGTTTTAATAGATGTGTTCCGTTTCAAATTCGACATTATTTTTTCGACCCTTGACAACCACAGGTTGTCATTTTTAACAACGAATAGTTGTTGGACAGACTGTTTTTACTGTGCTACGATATTTTCATACAGCTGTAAAACGAATAACAGGAGGAACTGAACATACTGAAAAAACAAATTCAGCTATAAAGATATTAAGACTGTGTACACGATCGTGCTCTATGAAAACAGCCCAAGGGAATTTCATCCCTATAAGGATGTATTCATCCATCGTGCCGAACAGGTGGTAGACAGTGGCGTAAAGCTTAACCTGTTGCAGAAATATATCTTTCTGCCACTTGACATTTTTAAGAAAACTCATCACAATAAACCTATCGAAAACAAGTTGGAAGCATGGCTGACATTCTTTAGCGCAGAGGAGCCGGATGAGATCATAAACCTGATAGAATCCTATCCGGAATTTATTCCACTGTACAAAGATCTGTCTGAGCTGTGCCGGAACACAAAGAAGGTGATGGGGATGTTTTCCAAAGAATTGCAGGAATTAGACCGGAATACGGTGAGTTATATGATCGATGAAATGCAGGAAGAAATTGCCGCTTTAAAAAAACAGTTAGCAAAGCAACAAAATTAATCCACATGGCTCCATAAAATGAATCACCTCCGCATAGGCTATGCCTTGCGGAGGTTTTTTCATTTCCTGCAGCAATCTAGTTTTCTGCCACTTGACACTTTTAAAAAAACTCATCACAATAAACCTATTGAAAACAATTGGGAAGCATGACTCACATGAGTTATGCCGGAATACGAAGAAAATGATGAAAATTTTAATTACGATTTTAGTAACCTTCTTTGCAGGAATGGGGGCCGGACTCGGCACCGGTTTTGCCGGCATGAGTGCCGCGGCAGTCATAAGTCCCATGTTAATTACATTTTTAAAAATGGATCCTTATATGGCAGTTGGTATTGCGTTATCGTCAGATGTATTGGCAAGCGCAATTTCCGCCTATACTTATTATAAAAATAAAAATCTTGATGTAAAAAATGGAATTGTCATGATGCTGAGTGTCCTGCTTTTTACAGTTGTTGGAAGCTACGTCGCAAGTCGTGTTCCTTCAGCAACAATGGGCAGATTTTCTGTGTTTATGACATTCTTACTGGGCGTGAAATTTATCGTGCGTCCGGTCATGACTACCAGGGAAGCAATGCAGAATATTTCATGGAAAAAAAGAATTGTTCAATCTATTCTATGTGGTATTATGATCGGGTTTATCTGTGGATTTGTGGGAGCAGGCGGTGGCATGATGATGCTGCTTATCTTAACCAGTGTTCTCGGATATGAATTAAAAACTGCTGTTGGAACAAGTGTATTTATTATGACCTTTACTGCATTCACCGGTGCAATATCGCATTTTTCCATCGGTGGAACTCCGGATATCACGGTATGGATCTTATGCATAATATTTACATTGATCTGGGCACGTATTGCAGCAGTATTTGCAAACAAAGCGAAACCGGCGACCTTAAATCGGGCAACCGGTATCGTATTAGTCGTATTAGGAATTGTAATTATGGGCTTTCACCGACTTGCTTAAATGAAAAGCAAAATAAAAATACATTCATGTACAAAAAGGACATCATACTAATTCCTTAGCATGATGTCCTTTGTCATTCCTAATTCAGTTCAAACCAATTCTCAGGCTTTTCCTACTGATCCGAATAATTCCATCTTCTCTTTTACAGTTGCTTTGATTGCTTCTGCACCTGGTGCTAATAACTTACGAGGATCAAATCCTTTGCCCTCTAAGTCCTTACCAGCCTCGATGTACTTACGTGTTGCTTCCTGGAAGGATAACTGGCACTCTGTATTTACATTGATCTTAGATACGCCAAGTGTGATGGCTTTCTTGATCATGTCTGCAGGGATACCTGTACCACCGTGTAATACTAATGGCATCTCACCTGTCTTAGCCTGGATAGCATCCAATGTCTCGAAGCTTAATCCCTGCCAGTTTGCTGGATATTTACCATGAATGTTACCAATACCAGCAGCTAACATATCTACGCCTAAATCAGCGATTGTCTTACACTCGTCTGGATCTGCACACTCACCCATACCTACAACACCGTCTTCTTCTCCACCGATAGAACCAACTTCACACTCGATAGAAAGACCTAAGTTATGAGCTACATTTACTAACTCTGTAGACTTTGCAAGGTTCTCCTCGAATGGATAGTGAGATCCGTCAAACATGATAGATGTAAATCCGGCTTTGATACATTTGTAGCATCCTTCGTAAGTACCATGGTCTAAGTGAAGTGCTACAGGAACTGTAATTCCTAACTCCTCATCCATAGCCTTAACCATAGCTGCAACAGTCTTGAAGCCTGTCATGTACTTACCAGCACCCTCAGATACACCAAGGATAACAGGGCTCTTTAACTCTTCTGCAGTTAAAAGAATAGACTTTGTCCACTCTAAGTTGTTGATGTTGAACTGTCCAACTGCATAGTGACCAGCTTTTGCCTTCTTTAACATTTCGGTTGCTGAAACTAACATTATAAAATTCCTCCATACGTTCTAAATTTCCGGCAGGTTGTCTTACACCCACCTAGATAATCTTAGTATAGCTTAATCCTTAAAAAAATACAAGAGTAAGTCGTCTTGAAATGGATATCCTTATCCCTCCAGTGCCTTCCGCTCGGTCATCCTCTCCTCCACTTTCTTCATATGATGCAGATAAACGAAAAACAGAGCAGTTCCTGTAAATATCCACGAAGCTACATATACATTCATGAGCCATTCGTAAGTTGGCAGTATTTTAAAGATCGTTGCGAGCCAGATCAAGCGGAATACCACTGTTCCAAGGATCGTAAAGATCGCGGGCTCTAAGGATTTTCCCATGCCGCGAAGCGCTGCACTTTCTACCTCATAAGTTGTGGTAAGCCCCTCCAGAGCACACACCCGCTGCATCCGGATGATCGCATAAACTGCCACCATTTCACTGGTCGTGTAAATGCTGACGAAGAAATCATCCCAGATAATAAAGATGATCGCAAGAATTTCTGTAAATCCAATACCAAACGCCATACACTGCCAGAAAATCTTTTTGCACCGTCTGATATTTCCTGCCCCGTAATTCTGGCTGGTAAATGTCACTGCTGCCTGTGCGAAAGCATTTGCAATATCATAAGTAAAATATTCAAAATTTAATGCTAAGGAAGAACCTGCAATGGCATTTTCTCCGAAGCTGTTGATGCCACTTTGTATGAAAACATTGGAAATGGAAAAAATCGCACCCTGGATTCCGGACGGGATTCCAATCTTTAATACCTGCATTAACGGTTCCCGTTCTATTTTTAACAACTTCACATGGAAGGAAAATTCATCCTCTCTGTGCCACAGATGAAACAGCACCATTGCGGCACTCATAAGGTTCGACAAAAATGTTCCGATCGCAACTCCCGCCACACCAAGGTCAAATCCGATGACCAGCAGCAGATTTAAGATCACGTTGGCAATGCCGGACACGATCAGATAAAACATCGGACGTCTTGTGTCGCCGTAGCTTCTAAGGCACGCTGCTCCAAAATTATAGATCACCATAAAAGGAATGCTGGCAAAATAAATCCCGATGTAGACCAATGCCTGCGGCATAACACGCTGTGGTGTACCGGATATTTCCAGTATAACCTTTGCCGTAAGCAGTCCAATGCCCATCAGCAGTATTCCAAGCAGTAGACCAAATGCCAGTATGGTGTGCAGTACCTTTGGAATCGCGCTTCTTTTTTTCTGCCCGATCAGATTGGCAAGCACGGCATTCGGGCCAACCGAAAGCCCGACGATCAGATTTACATATATACCAACCAATGCCACACAGCTTCCCACTGCCGCCAGTGCCGTGTCTCCGGCAAAACGTCCTACAATCGCCACATCAGCAGAATTAAATAACTGCTGCAAAATACTGCTAAACGCAAGCGGCATGGAAAATAAGATCAGTTTTCCTGCAAGTCCTCCGTGAAGCATATCCATTTCATTTCGTTTTACTGATTCCAAGTTCCTCTCTCCTTGTCCCTTACTCCCTCATAAAGTATGACCAAGAGGATATCTACTGCATATTATCATTTGCAGAATCCTGTGCCGACGCTGCCACATCACTTGCCGATACGATCTCCGGTCCATTGGAAAATGCTTCTTTTCCATCTGCTTCCTCCATCGGGTCAAGCGTCTTTTCCTTTGTTTCATCGTCCCAGAGGGATTTATATTTTTTCCGCTTCTCAAGCTGTTTCATGGTTCCAATACTCTTTGCCATCTGATACAGATCCTTATCAAATTCCATCAGCTTACGCTCATCTGTGATCGGAACAATGTCACCATGCATGATGCGCCGCGCGATCGTCAGGATCTTGCGCATCTCATCTCCGCTTTTTTGCGCATTTTTCGCCTGCTGCTTAGCCACCGTAGTGTCAAACTGACCCTCCCATTGCTGTGTCAGTTGATCCATATACTTCTGGTATTCTCCCTGTTTTTCGCTGACTGCCTGGTAAGAAAGCTCCAAAGATGCCGCTTCCTCTGCATACACAATGCTTCCATTTTCCGTGTTTTTCATTTTCTGCTGCAATTCTTTTTGCTGCTTGGCAATCTGGCATTTCTGCATGTTATACTCTTTTAATACGGCGCTGTATCGTTCTCTTGCTTCTCCAATTTTCATACGAAAACCTCCCTGTCCGCTCTCCGTAAATCCATTTACGCTTCCATAAAAATAGCCCTCGCTATCCTTATATGTTGTATCGGACAGCGAAGGCATATCGTTTACCTTTTCTATCTTAGAGATCAATTTCTACCGGCTTCATTTTAACCGGATCCTTGCCTTCTTCCTGATAATAACCTCTTACAGCTACAAGGAAGAATCTGTGATCCCGGATGCCATCAACGCAACCACTGTTATGATACTTCTTGTCTTTACATCAATATCCTGATTGTTCCAGTTCTCTCCAAACAACACATCATCATTATAATGTGCAAACTCAGGGGCAAATGTCATAAGGGCATCTCTGCCTGCTGTCTGTGTAATCTTTCCCATCGTTCTTTCACTCCTTTTCTCTTATAAGGTATTGACAAATTCAGAAATCTCCTGCTTCGTCGCACGATTTAACAGTTTTCCTTCTTCTATTACCGCTCCCGGTGCAGATGGTGCAAGTTCTTTTACTGTATTGCCAAATCCGCTTCCACCAGAAGTCGCAAATAACACGATCTTCTTTCCCTTAAGATCATATTTTTCCAAAAAGGTATTAATGATCGTTGGTGCCACATACCACCAGATCGGAAATCCCAATATGATCTCATCGTATGCTTCTATATCATCGTTATCCTCGGCAAGATCCGGTCGGATACTCTTGTCCTTCATTTCCACACTGCTTCTGGATGATTTGTCCATCCAGTCTAAATCTGCTTTGGTATAAGCGACCTTCGGTACAATTTCATGAATATCGCAAGACAAAGCCTCCGCAATCATTTCTGCTACTTTTTTGGTTACTCCGCTTGCACTAAAATACACAACTACTCTTTTTTTCATTACTGCCATCCTCCTTCAAATAAAATAAAACTGTGTAAGATAGGTTGTTGTTATCTTACACAGTTAGTATAATGCGGGGATGATATTATGTCTAATACTTATATAGTATGTGAGTTTATGCTTTGAAGGCATTAAACAATATTGCTTGATTTCTTATTGTTTCCCAACTTTTTGTACCGCAAGCTCCAATTCCAGATCTTGCAATCCCCAATACGCTTTCTTCATGAAACTCAAAGGAAGTTTGGCTATTACCTCTTTGCTTGGCATATTAAAATACCATTGATAATATGCATAGAATTCTCCAACCCACATCCTCCAGATACACATCTGAATATGCTCTCATTTTCTCACCTCTCATACGGGATAATGCTCTACACTATCCTTCTCATCCTGCCAGAAGCCTTTGCACGCCTTTGAAATATTCATGAATCAATTTGTAATTCTTATCGTACTTGTATACTTGGCTATAATCTCTTCCCACTTTGATCCAGCCTGTTTTTTTGCCATAACGAAACTGCGCATACAGGTGTTTTTTTCCAACTTTCATTTTCTTTAGTACCACGGTTTTCCCTTTTTTCAAAGTAAATGCTTTTGCTGATTTTCCCGGCTCTTTATAAAATGTGATCGTTCGATCCGTCACATATTTTTTTAACCGTGCTTTTGTGACTTTTCCTTCTTTACTTGCAAGCTTTAAGGATCCATTGTTCCATACATAAGTCATGTCCCAGGTTGTCCAGCCAATCTCAGCGGGTTGGGTGCAATTGGAGATTACAATACCCTTTTTCGTTACTTTCCGTATCTGGCGGGAATACTGCATCTCTCCTTTTTTCAGATCCAGCATTTGATGAAATGCCCCATCTTCTTTGTTATACTGATACAATCGATTATAGTAAATATAATCATTGTCTCCGGAAGCGTATAGCTGAAGACAACTGTCATGCTCATTGGAACGCGCATATAATGCATATACGCTATACACATATTCCTTCGATATATTTTCGTGTAGTGCCCTTTTCCCATCTACATACACATACAGATCCTGAACAAAATACTCTGAATTGTGTGTGTAATAAATCTTTACGCTGTTTTCTACACCATCTCCATCAATATCTGCCTGTACGGTCTGTTCCTTTCCCAGTTCGGCCGCCTTAAGGTCTTTGAGTTCTCCGGCTGCATTTGCCGGCAGTACCGTGAACAAAAATGCGACCAATAAAATCATGATTCCTGTTGTTGCTTTTCTTTGTAGTTTCATAGTAATTACCTCCTTTTTCGTTTCCTATATCACCACTCCGTTACAATGATCGATCTCATGTTGAATGATCTGCGCCGTCCATCCGGAATATTTTCCCCGCTGCTTTTTAAAGTTCTGATCAAGATATTCCACTTCAATCTCCTGATATCTTTTGCAGGGACGCACCCCATCCAAAGAAAGGCATCCTTCCTCCGTCTGATAGGCACCGGACTTTTTTACAATAACAGGATTGATCATCGGAAATTGAAATGGTCCTGCTGCCACCACAATAATCCTCTTTTTCACTCCGATCATATTGGCAGCCATGCCCACACAGTGATCTAAATGAGCCCGCAATGTATCCAGCAGATCCACAACCACCTGCGTATCTTCCCTTGTAGCATTCACCGACTTCTGTGCCAGAAACATGGGATCTTTTATTACCTTTTGTACCATCTGCTCTACCTCCCTATCTTCCCCAATATGGGGCTACCTCGCCTATATAATCGATTCCGTACTTCACCGCCAGCACATTCCGGATACCAAATGTCCACACGATCAATATTACAAATATTACGACCATCCACCATCCCGGCTTAAAAAATACTCTGCGTCCTTTTGACCAGATAGCAAGTGTGGTGCCTATATAATAGTAAAGAAATAATCCTGCCATATAAAGTGGGATCGGATTATATAAGATACTGCGCACAAGCTTTCCATGGATAAGGGCAAATGCAGCGCGCGTTCCTCCACATCCCGGACAATATAAATGACAATATCGATTTAAAAAACACGGGGACGAGAGTGCAAACTGCCAGTTACCCATGTCACAGACAACCGCAGTAAGCAGTCCTAGCAATAACAGTGCCGTTGCAACATAATATATGCGCTGTCCCGGTAAATACGTTTTTTTCATTTGCATGATACCCTCTCACATTTCATTTCCTTATATATTTCACTCACTGTTCTCATTATAGCATAATCCTCTGTATCGATAAAGAAAAAGGAAATGTATCATTTCACCAAAATCTCCCCTTGTCGGATTCCTTTCCTCTTGCTACAATAGAAATAATAAAAAATGCAAATGATCGATCAATAAGGAGGAAAAAACTATGAGTGATCCAACACGTTTTGACCCATATACCGGAGATCCTATTCCGGATACTACACCACAGGAGCAGCCCGTCTACAACCAGCCGGAAACTCCTGCCACAGAGCAGCCCGTCTACAATCAGCCGGAAACTTCTGCCCCGGAGCAGTCCGTCTTCAACCAGCCGGAAGCTTCTGCCACAGAGCAGCCCGTCTACAATCAGCCGGAAGCTCCTGCTCCGGAACAGCCCCTCTATAACCAGACCGGAACCCCTGCTCCGGAGCAGCCGATTTACAGTCAGCCACAGTACAATCCCTACACCGGGCAGCCACTTCCGGATCAGAATCAGGTTTCTCCGGATCAGATGGCAGAGCAGGATCGCAAAGCTACAAACTTTGCTACAGCTTCCTTAGTGCTTGGTATCTGCTCTATCGTGTTAAGCTTCTGTTCCTGCTTCTGCTGTCCATTTCTGTCACTGCTGACAGGAATCTTAGCGATCATCTTTAACCGGATGAGCAACCCGTCAAACGGCCAGAAAACCGGAGTTGCCAAAGCCGGACTGATCACCGGTATCATTGGTTTGGTGCTGTGCGTTCTGTTCAGTATTATGATCGCCACTACCTTTAATTCCAAAGAGTTTAAAAACGAATTCCAGAAAAGCTTTGAGAATGAATTCCGTAACCGTATGAATGAATATTATAACGACTATAACAATGATCATAATGATATTTATGACTACGACGATTTCTTCAATTAAAAACATTTAAAAACCGCCTGCACGGTTCTGACCTCTTGGTCTCCCCCGTACAGGCGGTTCTTTTTTTATGCTTTCTTTCTCGCAACCAATGTATCCTGGTCAACATCTATAAGAATGGTATCCCGGCAGTTTACCTGATCGGATAAGATCAGCTTTGCAGCCAATGTTTCCACATACTTTTGTACATATCTCTTCAATGGTCTTGCACCATATACCGGATCATAGGCATGATCCACAATATAATCCTTGGCAGCCTTCGTAAGCTCCACGGTAAGCTCCTTATCCCGCAGTCTGCGGTTGACATCCTTGATGATCAGTTCAATGATTCCTGTAATATTATCCTTCGTCAAAGGCTTAAACAGGATCGTTTCATCCAGACGATTTAAAAACTCCGGACGGAAATGATTTCTAAGATCATTCATCACGAGATCCTGTGCCGTCTGTTTGATATTTCCATTTTCGTCAATACCATCTAACAGATACTCTGAACCAATATTAGAAGTCATGATCAGGATCGTATTCTTAAAGTCTACGGTCTTTCCATGTCCATCTGTAATGTGACCATCATCCAATACCTGAAGCAATACATTAAACACATCCGGATGCGCTTTTTCAATCTCATCGAACAATACCACGCTATACGGTTTTCTCCGCACAGCCTCGGTAAGCTGTCCGCCTTCTTCGTATCCTACATATCCCGGAGGCGCACCGATCAGACGGGAGACAGAATATTTCTCCATATATTCACTCATATCGATTCGTACCATGTTGTTCTCATCATCAAACAACGCTTCTGCAAGACTTTTTGCAAGCTCTGTTTTACCAACACCCGTCGGTCCTAAGAACAGGAATGAACCAATCGGCTTCGTCGGATCTTTGATTCCGGCCTTGGAACGAATGATCGCATCCGTTACCTTATTGACACCTTCTTCCTGACCGATCACCCGCTGATGCAGTGTATCAGAAAGACGCAGTGTCTTTTCCCGTTCACCCTCGGTCAATTTTGTCACCGGAATACCTGTCCAGCGGGAAATGATCTTGGCAATTTCTTCTTCATCCACGCTTTCGTGTACGAGCGTATGCTGTTCATTCCGGATACGTTCTTCTTCCTCTGCCAATCGTTTCTGTGCTTCCGGAAGCCGTCCATACTGCAACACACTTGCTTCATTCAGATCATAATTTCTCTGTGCGATCGCAATCTGGTTCTGGATCTGTTCAATCTCTTCCTTCAGCTTCTGCACCTTTTCAACAGAAGCACGCTCTGCGTCCCATGTTGCTTTCTGTCCGGCAAATTCTTCCCGTAACGTAGAAAGCTCCTTTTGTAATGCGGCAAGCCGCTCCTGTGAAATATGATCTGTTTCCTTTTTCAATGCAGTTTCTTCAATCTCCAACTGCATGATCTTACGATTCAATGCATCCAGCTCGGTCGGCATGGAATCCAGTTCGGTCTTAATAAGTGCACATGCCTCATCCACCAGATCGATCGCCTTATCCGGAAGAAAACGATCCGAAATATAACGATCAGAAAGCACCGCTGCTGATACCAGTGCCGCATCCTGGATCTTTACACCATGGAATACTTCATAACGATCCTTTAAGCCTCGTAAAATGGAAATGGTATCTTCCACCGTCGGCTCACTGACCATAACCGGCTGGAAACGACGCTCTAACGCAGCATCCTTTTCTACATACATTCGATATTCATCTAATGTGGTAGCACCGATACAATGAAGCTCTCCTCTGGCAAGCATCGGCTTTAACATGTTTCCGGCATCCATACTTCCTTCGGTCTTGCCGGCTCCCACGATCGTATGCAGCTCATCAATAAAGAGGATGATCTTTCCATCACTCTTTTTGACTTCTTCAAGCACCGCCTTTAAACGCTCCTCAAACTCACCACGATACTTCGCACCTGCTACCAAAGAACCCATATCAAGGGCAAATAAAATCTTATCCTTTAAGCCATCCGGCACATCACCGCGCACAATACGCTGTGCCAGACCTTCTACGGCTGCCGTTTTACCAACACCCGGCTCACCGATCAGCACCGGATTGTTCTTCGTCTTACGTGACAGAATACGGATCACATTCCGGATCTCCTCATCTCGTCCGATCACCGGATCAAGCTTTCCATCCCTCGCCCGCTGTACCAGATCATAGCCATACTTTTCCAGCGTATCATAGGTATCCTCCGGATTGTCCGAAACAACCCTCTGGTTGCCACGCACACCGGAAAGCACCTCCAAAAAGCGATCCTTCGTAATGCCATACTGGCGGAACAGATTTTTGATCTGCTTATTCGGCTGCTTTAACATGGCAAGGAACAAATGCTCCACGGACACATATTCGTCTCCCATCGCCTTTGCCTCATCCTCTGCATTGATCAAAACCTTATTGAGCGCATTGCTCATATATACCTGCACGTCACCGGATACCTTTGGACGCTGCTCGATCAGATTGACCAGATCCTGTCCAAAATTTCCGGTAGGAACATCCATTTTTTCCAGCAGCTTTTTGATCAGACTATCATCAATCGTCAAAAGAGATAACAGAAAATGCTCCTGATCTACTTCCTGATTGTTATAGCGGTATGCCAGCTTCTCGCAGCCATTTACCGCTTCCATTGATTTTTGTGTAAATTTATTGATATTCATAAGCCACCCCACCTTACCTATTATGATTCATTGTTTGCTTGTTCTATAGCAAATATAACACTAGTATTTTTAAAATGCAATACTTTTTTTCAAAAAAATAAATACCATTTTTGAACCGGGCATTTCCACCTCTCATTTCAAAAATGGTATCTTCTTTTAGTTATCCTTTAAATACTGGATCATTCCGGGACCGAGTGCACTCGTCGGACGGGCAATAAAGTCATGCTTTTCATAAAAATCTTCCCGGCCTTTCGCGCACATTAAGTCAAACATCATTTCAGAACCGGGGATCCGCAGCGCATCCACATACGCTTTCAACCGATCCAGCAATGCCCCTCCGATTCCCCTTTTGTGGTACTCCGGACGGATCACCAGATCCTGCACATAGCAGATCACCGCGCCATCTCCTACAATGCGCCCCATCCCCACTGCAATTCCGTCCTCATACACCACAAGCGTATAAAGACTGTTTTTCAGTGCCAGCTCTGCCTGTTCCTCTAACAACACCTTCCAGTGTACAGACGCCCTGAGCTCCAGATAGGTTTTCACATCGAGTTCATTTTCTACAAACTTCATCCTTCGTCCCTCTTTTATTCAAAAAAATGCTTTCGCAGCAATTCATCATATGGTTCTAAATGTGCATAATCGTTAAACCGTTCTAACGTGTACTTGCCATTTTCGTAATTCAGCTCGGTAATGCTTCCATTTTCCAGTGACTTTGCCAGTGTTCCACGGATGGAAAACGGAAGTCCCAGTATGCCGCATAAGAAACATCGCATGGCAGCTCCGTGTGTCACGATCGCGATCGACGCTGCCTGGTTGGCTTCGGCATCTGCTACGATCATGTCCATACCTTCTTTGTATCTCTGATAGCAGGCGGCACCATTTTCTCCATTGGGATACTGCACATCTTCCGTGCCAAGCTTATGTGCCTGTCTCTGTCTGCCATAATTTTCATCTAAGAACTGATCTGATCTTCCTGTCCAGTCACCAAAATCTATCTCATGGATCTTCTGCGCCGTGATCACCGGAAGCTTCAACTCCTCGCTGATATGCTCCGCTGTCTGCTGGGCACGCAAAAGAGTACTCGCATACAACCGGTCAATTCCATAGGAAGAAAGACGTTTTCCGACTAAAACCGCCTGCCGATGTCCCGCCTCACTCAACTCTACATTCACATTACAAAGATTGCTGCTTTGCCGTCCATGCCGGATCAGATATAGTTTCATGTCCATTCCTCCAATTCATCCCCATTATACCTACCGAAACAGGAAAATGTCAATGAAGGGAAACGGACAACATAAATTCTTTCCTTTTGCTCATACTAAAAGCAAACAAAAAAAAGGACGGTAACACCATGCAGCACGTAATCAAGAAAAGACTTATGCTTTCTATTTTTCTTTGTTCACTTTTTGGTCTCTGCCTTTTTTCCACGGTTTCTGACGCCTCTGCCAAAGCTCCCGTTTATGTAGCGATCGGAGATTCCATCACAGAAGGAACGGGAATGGATGATCCCAAAGACGGCTTCGTCACCCGGTTTGCCAATAAGCTGAAACAGGACGAACCAGATCTTACCTATTATAATTATGGAAAAAGCGGACATACAGTAAACGATACTATAAATCTGATCAAGTCCGATCCCGTTTTAAAAAAAAGACTGAAAGAAGCAGATTACATCACCATCACAGACGGAGGAAATGATGCGCTCGCATTTGCAACAAAAACCGGGAAAAAATTAACGCGTCAAAATTATAAAAAAGCAACAAGGATTCCCCCTGTTTTGAAAAACAAACTGGTCAGTGATGTCATGTTTTCCTATTTAAAACGCGCCTCTACCCAGAAAAAGCTGAACGTTTTTTACAAGCAGTTTTCCAATGATTATAACACCCTGATCAAACTGCTGCGCGAATTAAATCCGGATGCACTGCTTCTGACACAAACAATCTACAATCCGGTCAGCGGAAGCGACTACGGTGCCTTGGCCGACAGCGTCGATCTGGTACTCTCTTCGATGAATCCCATCATTTCAGAAGCCACGTACGAGGAGGAAAATGCTGCCTTACTTGACACTTATCAGCTTTTTTATAAAAATGCCCCGCGTTATATCCGTGTGGAAAAAGAAGATATTCATCCTACGAAATTGGGTCATGAAACAATCGCAGAGGGACTTTATCAGCTCGTAGTAAATCCGGCGAAAGAAACGCTCGCACCGATCGAGAACAAAACCGCTTCTGTCACAGAGGACGTCACAACAACAAAGCAGTCCCGTTCTGCCGATACGATCCTGCTATCCACAGCAGCTCTGCTTTATGGTGGACTTCTTTTCCTCGTTTTGCTTTTCACCATCCGTAAAATGTGGTAACATAGTCAGCAGTATACAAAGGAAAGGACGAAACTATAATGTCAGATCGAATTATCAGCGGCACTGCCGTCAACAACCAGGTACGTTTTTTTGCTGCTTCCACCACGGAGTTAGTAGAAGAGGCACGTACCCGGCATAATTTAAGTCCGGTCGTCACCGCAGCCCTCGGCCGCCTGCTCACAGCCGGAGCACTGATGGGAGCTATGTGCAAAAATGAAGAGGACGTGATCACGTTACAGATCCAATGCAGTGGCCCGATTGGCGGACTTACCGTAACCGCAAATCAGAAAGCAGAAGTAAAGGGCTTTAGCCTTGTCCCTGATGTTATGCTGGGACCAAATAAAAAAGGAAAGCTGGACGTAGGCGGCGCACTGGATATGGGCGTGTTAAGTGTGATCAAAGACATTGGATTAAAAGAACCATATGTGGGACAATGCCAGCTTGTCACCGGAGAAATTGCGGAAGATCTCACCTATTATTTTGCAACCAGTGAACAGATTCCAACCTCCGTCGCACTCGGCGTATTGATGAACAAAAACAATACGGTAAAACATGCCGGAGGATTTATCATACAGTTACTTCCATTTGCAGAGGAAGAAACTATTTCTCTATTGGAAGAACGGTTAAAGGATTTCACCTCGATCACCTCACACTTTGACCGTGGAGAAACATTAGAGGATATCATAGAAGAAATCTTTGCCGGAAAAGACATCTGTTTCCACGAAGAAGAAAAGCATCCACGCTTTTACTGCAACTGCTCCAAAGAACACTTTGCCAGAGGACTGGTAAGTCTTGGACGAAAAGAGTTAACCGATATGATAGAAGAAGGACAGCCGATCGAGGTCAACTGTCAGTTCTGCGGAAGCCACTACCACTATACGGTAGAAGAATTACAGGAGCTTCTGCGTCAGGCATGATCTTAATGGGAGGATCATTCCCCTCTTTTTTCGCTCTGCATATTTTCCAGCAGCCATTTTTTATAAACGGCAAATGCGGACGGAATCGAATACTGCTCTTTCAGATCTGTCAGTGTGACATAAGTCAGTGGCTCTCCATTTATTTCCAGAGGATCCGCTGTATCTTCCAGCATCACCACGTAGCTGTCCATCTGCCAGATAATATGACTGAATACATGCTTGGCCTGTGGCCCTTTTGTCAGGGACACAGGCTTTTTTATCCCCTGCTTTTGAAGCTCCTGCTCCACTCTTTTTTTCGTCTGTTTACCAGGCAGCATGGGAAACTGCCACAATCCTGCTAACAGTCCTTTTTCCGGCCGCTTCTCAATGATGACCTGATACTCCTGCTCTCCCTCTTTCAGCAGCAACAGCACCGTATACTGCTCCACACGCTGTTTTGCTTTTTTCGCTTTCACAGGTATTTCACTTGTAAGCTGTTCCTGATTGGCAACACAAACCTCTCTCCATGGACAACGCTCACATTTCGGTGCACCATTTGGCAGGCAGACGAGTGCTCCAAGCTCCATCAGAGCCTGATTAAACGCAGCTGGTACCGCAAATGGCATAAGCTCTTTTAAGTAGTCCTCGATGACTTTTTTCGTACTCTGTTTTGCAATATCCAGATAACTTCCGGTCAGACGGCTCACCACCCGAAGCACATTTCCGTCTACCGCAGGAACACGCTCAGAAAATGCAATGGACGCGATCGCTCCCGCCGTATAAGAACCGATCCCTTTCAGCTTTAACAACTCCTCATACGTATCCGGAAATTCTCCTCCATACTCCTCCATGATCGTTTTTGCAGCAACCTGCATGTTGCGCACACGGTTATAGTAACCCAATCCTTCCCATAGCTTTAATAGCTGTTCCGTATCTGCATATGCCAGATCGGCAACCGTCGGAAGCGCACAAAGAAAGCGGTCATAATATCCCTTGACCGCTTCTACTCTCGTCTGCTGCAACATGATCTCAGACACCCACACATGATAAGCACTCGGTTCTCTCCGCCACGGAAGATCCCGTTTATTTTCTTCATACCATGTCAAAAGGTGGTCTGTCAATTCTTCAAAATTCTGTTTCATTTTATCGTTTCACTTTCTTTTCCGCTGCCTTTTTCTCCTTTTTGGCTCTCCGCTCTTCTTCCCGGTAGAATTCATTTTCCTGAAGCTCTTCCTTCGTCATATATTTGGCAAATATATAATTAAACCACAAAGACTGCAGCACTGCGATCGCTGCTACACCAAAAACGAGCAGGATCATACGCACGCCAAAATTATAGTAAGCAAATACACCTGCCAGAAAAAGTATTCCTACATTTAAGATCGTAAATGGGAAATGTACCACCGCCATGACTGCACTGTTGTAAAACAACTTTTTAGTCGAAACATTGAACTTGGCAAGAGCCGGAAATACATAAGTAAGAACTGCAGCAAATAAAATATCACATACAATAAAAACTACCTTTCCCAAATAAGAGTCTGCAATCACACTCAGATAAGTAAGCACTGCCAATATCACTCCGGCATCAAATACGATCAACTCCGTCACTACCGACTGTTTAAAATTCTGCTTAAAGGAACGGAAGAAATCCCTGGTCACATAGGTCACATTGCCGGATACCAACCGCATCGTCGTAAAATAAAGAGCCGTGACACTACTGCCGATCGTAATGATCGGAATACAGCAAAGCAGAAACAACACATTTAATATGATCACATCCAAAATCTTGGAAAATGTACTCCATACAGGATTTTCAATATCAAAAACTTTCAAAACACTCATCCTTTCTTACTTAAACAAAATAAAGTATAGCATAAAGTTGCGCTTGAAAAAAGAAGGAACCGCAATAGTTTAAAAAGAAATCACATTTTTCTGTAAAAATACGCTATACTAAAGCTAGAAAACAGAAAGGACGGATGCACCATGATGAAACAGTCGAAAAAAATACTTGCCCTGTTCGTATTTGCCTGCCTGCTCTGCCAGACAATATTTCCCAACTCCTACGCCGGCACTTCCCCTCTTAAGGAATTGGTTCGCTTAAATGACGAAAGCAGCAGTGAAACAACAGAAGCAGAACCTTCCTATGTAGAAGGTCAGGTGATCGTTTCCATGAATGACAACTACGACACCACAAAGGAACTGAAAGATTATTTAGCAAAGGCGGATAAAAAAGTATCAGTTGTACCGCTATCCAACGAAGGAAACGGTACAACTGCTTTGGTCACAGCAAAAGGCAGTGATACGAAACAACTGTTAAAGGAACTGAACCAATTAGAGGAGGTTTCTTCCTGTGAACCAGACTACCTGTTTCAAAAGGCAGATACTGCGAAAGAACCATATGCCGACTTGCAGTGGTATCTGAGTGAGGAAACGGATAGCTCCCCTGCCTCCACCCACTACAAAGCAGCTGAAACCCTTACAAAATCCTCTACTCCGATCGTCGTTGTTGCAGACACCGGGATCGACGGCACGCAGGAAGATCTGACTGACGTGCTTTATAACAATAACAGCACCGGAATGTATAATGCCATCAACAACACCTACGGCTCCTATCAGGATTCAGATGGACACGGTACACATATCGCCGGGATCATTGGCGCATCTCTGCACAATAACAAAGGAATCCGTGGACTTGCCGATGTAAAGATCCTTGGCTTGCGCTGCATCGACGCAGAAGGCTCCAGCAGCTTAAGCTACCTGATCCGCGCCTACAACTACATCATTTCCCAGAAAAAAAATGGAGTCAATATCTGCGCCATCAACCTTTCCCTAGGCGGTGAAATGAACCTGACCAATAATCCGGGCGGCAGTGTATTAAACAACCTGATCACAACTGCCGGACAGCTCGGTATTTTATCTATTTGTGCCGCCGGAAATGAAGGAATGAACATCGATACCCATACCGTTTACCCTGCCTGTTTTGACAATCCTTATATCATAAGTGTGGGTGCATCCAACGAATCCGGCAAGGTAGCATCCTTTAGTAATTATGGAAAAAATAATGTAGATCTCTATGCCCCGGGTACAAACATCTTCTCTACCTATGTGACGGAAAATTACAATGCTGAATGCGACCACAGCTTAAGCTATGAAGATTATAACAGTGCAGTTTCCCTATCTGATTATGTGACAGATTCCACTGCTACGCTGACAAGGCAGGCCAACGGAGGCATCAGTCAAAACAGTGCACAATCCTCCGGCAGTCTGAAGTGGGACATTCCTGCTACTGCCGGTGAGACCTATTATCTTACGGTTCCGTTTTCCCTGACTTCCACTTGCAGTAAAAACGGCTATTTCAGTCTGCGGTTTCGAGGAGAAGCAGACTCCCTCTTAGCTCAGAGTGCAACACACGAGGTTGGTCTTGCCATCACCCGTTACAACACACTAAAGACCTCTCTTTCCTCTAAAAACGGCATTATCAATAGTGTACCGGATTACACGGCTGCAGAGGGAAGTGAGGATGCCGCTCCTTATGAGATCGACTTTGACAAAGATGTCTGGTATCAGCTTCCAATGCAGATTGCTGCCAAAGGGCATGCCCTGACTGCCGGGCAATACTATGCCATTTTATCCTTTACCCCAACAAAAAATGGTAGCTACTCCCTTTACCTTGACAATGTTGGAGCCGGAACGACACTGCAGTCCTATGCCTACGACAGTGGCACATCTATGGCAACTCCGATGGTTACCGGAGAAGCGGCGATGCTTGCTGCCATTTATCCGGCAGCGGCTGCATTGGAAATAAAGAGCCGTATTTTAGGCGGAGTTACCACAGCGGCAGCCTGGACAGATACCTGCAGCAGCGGCGGTTACATTAATTTTTATAAAGCAGCCACCAATCCTTCCCCCTCTCTTTCTGAAGCAATTGTGAACGATGAAGGCAACTCCTGTCAGATCAATGGCTACTTCTTTGGAACGACAACCGGCAGTGTCACCTTTACCAACACGAATACCTCTGTTTCCACCACAATGCCGGTTACAAGCTGGAGTGACCAGCAAGTCGTAGTTTCCACTAAGAATCTTGCAACAGGCACCTATCAGGTTCGCCTTACCCGCGCCGATCAGGAAAACAGCAAAAATACGCTGACAACGACCTATACCGCGCCTGTCAAGGTCACTTCACTTTCCTTAAACCGCTCGAAAGTGACCTTGTCACCAAACAAAAAATTTAAGCTGAAGGCTGTCTGCGCTCCGCTTCAGGCCAAAAATCTGTCGGTGCGTTTTGAAACCTCCAATGCCTCCTATGCTTCTGTTTCCTCCTCCGGTGTCATAATTGCAAAAAAAGCAGGAAACAAACACAAAGCGGTCATCACCTGCACTGCAAAGGACAATGAATCCGTGCGTGCCACCTGCACCGTGACGATCAAACAAAAGGTGACAAAAATAAAGCTCAACAAAACAAAGCTGAGCCTAAAGGCAGGAAGATCCGTGAAGCTTTCTGCGACGGTTTATCCGAACTATGCTGTCAACAAAAAGGTGAAATGGAAAACATCCAATAAAAAATACGCAACGGTCACGCAAAAGGGAAAAGTAACGACAAAGAAAAAGGGGAAAGGAAAGAAAGTAACGATCACCTGTCAGGCAAAGGATGGCAGCAAAAAGAAAAAGACCTGCCGGATCACGATCCGCTAGGATCGCTCTGACAGATCATATCTTTTATCACTACACTCTTTTTAACAGATAAAGACACGCCTTTTGATTCTTATACATTTGCGTGTGTGTGATCAAACGAAACTTATGTTGTCCGGCAATCACTTCTTCAAGTATTGCCGGGCTTTTTGTATACACGGAAATGATACCGCTCTCCTTTAACCACTCATCACATTTGTCTAAAAATGTTGTATAGATCGCATGGATCCGGCTTTTATCCATTTTCGGAGAAACGCATGGCAGATCCGTGATCACCAGATCAAACAGATAGTCATGGGAAAAATCCGCCATATCCTTATGCACATAATGAATGTCCATATGAGTCTGTTTTGCAGACTGTATAGCGATCGTAACCGCATCCTTAAACAGATCGACACCATAAATACTATGTGCATGACGGTTATAGTTACACTCGGTCAAAAGCGTTCCTACACCACAGAACGGATCTAACATCTGTCCCCAGTCTTCCACATAATCCTTTGTGATCTCTGCCATCATAGCCGCCACATAAGGCTGCATGGAAGACGAAAGTGCGTGAGTTCGGTAAGCAAACCGTTCATCCTTTAACAAGCTGAATTTCAGATAGACATGACAACCGTCTTCCTTCCGGCTCTTATGAAAACGGAATTCCAACTCGTATTGCGCCGGATCATTGATGAGCGCATACTCTGTCATATGCTCCAGTTCCTGACTCATCTGTTTTCTGAAATGCTGTGCTTCCTTTTCTTCCAAAAAGCCCCTGAGCTCCATCCGGTATGGAATGGCACTGCTGCCGCTGACACGTTCCCGGATATAGTCCATCAGGCCTGCATTTTTTAACTGCTGTGCCATTTGTGCCGCCGAACCTTTCAGCAATCCCACCTTCGGGATCACAAAGAGGATTTCCTGATAACAGCGTATTTTAGAAAGCGTTTCATAATCACTGCTGATCACCTTGACGCCACCTTTTACCAGTGTCGTTTTTCCTTCTCCGATCGCCTCATCGATCACACGTTTTAAGTAGCGTTCTTTTCCGGAAAGCGTAGTAAAGATCATCACTGACCGGGTATCGCCCCCGATAAATTGATGCTTTTTCATCTCTCCAAGCTTACTGATCAATGCACGCAGCTCCCGAAGCTCTGCACTCACGTGCTTTTTAGAACTTTCAGCAACAGGAGTTTCCATTAACTGCTCGTAACGTTCTCTTAATAGTTTCTTATATGGTGTCACATCAAATTGACCAAGCACTTTCACATATTCTGCCTTCAAAAACTGCGTCTGTTCTTCAAGATATGCCCCGATCAGATCGTCTGTCAACTGGGAGAGCTCTAATATGCCGATGATCTGGATGACATTTTTCCGTACCTTTGGATCTTCTGAGTTTAAATAGGTTCGGAAAAAGTCCATATCATAATGGATGATCCCCAAAAAGGCGTCCTTGTCAGACGCCTCTTTCAGTGATTCTTTTAGTGCAATAAACTGTTGTCTTACCTGATTTCCTTTACGGATTTCTTCCACTAACGTTCTCATGTTTCTTCCTATTTTCCAGTGTATTTGTTAATGGCTGCCACAATATCTTCTAATACATATGGCTTTGCCACATAATCATCCAGTTTTGCTTCTAAGATCTTTTCTTTCTCTCCAAACATGGCGCGTGCCGTTACTGCGATAATTGGCAAATGCTCTCCGGTGCCACGTTGTACTTCAATCTCACGGATCAGCTTTGTTGCCTCTAACCCATCCATTACCGGCATCTGAACATCGAATAATCCGACATCGTAATGACGCTCTTTAAACAGATCTACTGCAGCCTGACCATTTCCGGCAATATCATAAGAATAACCAGCCATGCCAAGCAGCTTTCCAATCACCTGCTGATTTACCGGCTCATCCTCTGCTACTAATACATGGACTCTTGAACTGCTTTCCATTGAAAAAATTGATGCATCTGTCATTTCTTCCGCAACCTCCTCTTTTACAACCACTTCCATTGGTAACTCTATAATAAAGGTACTTCCGATGCCCTCCTTGGACTGCACCTGGATCGTACCATTCATTAACTCGACGATCTGCTTCGTAATGACCAGACCGAGTCCGGTTCCGCCAAACTTTCTTGTGTTGGAAGAATCTACCTGACTGAACCGTTTAAACAGCTTCTCTTTATCCTGATCGGAAATACCGATACCGGAATCTGCGACTGCAATACGCACACGTACCTGTGTTGGTGTTTCCTCGATAAATGCAACCTTCACCCGGACACCACCATTGGTCGTAAACTTGATCGCATTCGACAAAATACAGTTTAACACCTGCTCGACACGCTGCGGATCACCGATCAGCGTCTTAGGCGCATTGGCTCCAATCTGACAATCTAATAACAGATTCTTATTATCTGCGATCGGACGCTGCAGATTTACCGTATTTTCAATCACTTCCTTGATATCCATCTCGGTATAACGGATCTTATATTTGCCTGCTTCCAGTTTCGTGTAATCTAAAATATCATTGATCAGGCGCAGCAGCGTATCCGCGCAATTTTTAGCGGTTTCCAGATTGTCACGGTTCTCTGTCGTCAGATCATCCGAGATCAGGGTAAGCTGCAGCATACCTAAAATACCATTGATTGGAGTACGGATCTCGTGACTCATATTTGCTAAAAATTCACCCTGTGTCTTATAGGCAGCATTTGTTTCCTCGATCGCCTTGCTAAGCTTTGCTTCTGCCTCTTTTTGCTCTGTTACATCCAGCACTACTAAATTGATGTGATTTTGTTCATCTACGAAAATAGTGGTATTAAATGTTTTGTCGATATTCTCCAGCGTGATCTCAAAGGTCTGCACCTGGCTTCCGTCATTTGCCATGTTGGTGTTGAACGCATCGATCCATGCATTCATCAGGCGCAGCATCTCGTTGGAGCTGTTGGATAAGCTCACCCCTTCATAATCTCTCGGAATAATTCCAAAATACTGGCGGAACTTTGCATTTGTCTCGATCAGGCGATACTCCGCTCCGGTGACACGTACGGCCTGTGCCATTCCCATTGGGCAGTCCGAAAATACCCTCTGATACCGGCGACATTCCTCTTCCAGCATCTTAGCAGAACGCTTTGTGTCATAAACGCCAAGCAAAGCCCATAGGGCCGCTACTGCTGCTGCCGCTGCCAGAATTCCTGTAAGCCATGCAAATCCCGCACCCAGTAAAAATGCTACCAAAGCGGCTGCGATCGCAGTAATGGCTGCCAGGATCGACGTGAAAATGACCTGACCATAACTCTTACTTACGTCTTTTGTCTTCATGAAACTACCTCCTTGCTAATTCGTAAAGCTGTTTATAATATAACAGAACCTTCCGTTCTAAATATTATCCTGCTGTTCCATCATCTCAGCTTTTTTTTGAAATACCCCATGTTTTTGACATTCCATATATCCAAGAAAAAGAAGAAATGAAACAAGTGAGATCAACGCTGCGATCGGAAGTGTCTGAGGCACAAACCGGAATTCCACCTGATGGTCACCCTTCGACAGCCATACTGCTGCAAAACAGTCGCCGATCTCTTCCATCTCCTCTTCCTCACCATCTACATATACCTTCCAGCCCGGCTCGTTGATGATCGATGTCATCATCATTCCATCTTCATCCGCATGGATCGTGCCGCGCATTGAATGACTTGTATAATCTGAAATCTGATACTCATTTTTAGACAGAGCTGCATAGGTCTCTTCAAATACTGACTCATCATACGAATATGCTTTTAAATTTACCGTCTGGTTATCATCCTGACTTCCATTAAACTGGTATGTCACTGTGATCTGATCCCCTGCCTTTGTCTCTCCTACCGGAAGAAGCTGGAAGAAATAACGTCCATTTGAAGTCTCCACTCCATTGACCGCTGTCACAATACCGGACAGATTTGTTCCCGTTGCACGAATATAGATCGGACGGTCGTCCGGTGCAGTGATCGTAAGTGTTACCGTGAGATCTCCTTCTGCATTTCTCGCATATGCATACGTGCCATCCCCTGTGCCATTGCTGTTCACATCGCAGTTGACACCGCTACATCCAAAATGATCCTCCATTTCAGTAAACAATGTTCCTTCCACTCCGGTTGCCACATGCACAAAATCATTTAACACATCTGCCGGCTGATACTGCTCATAGTCCCAGTCATACACAGAATCTTTTACCATATACCCAAAGGAAAGGGCATACGGATTTTTGAGCACCTCTACCCCATCTACCGTTTTATAAAGATCAAAGCCATGATCGAAATAGTCTCCCTGTCGTTTGTAGAGGTATTTTACCCCCAAAAGAGAATCGGTAAGCGGTGTTGCACCATTATAAAGATGCTCATTGGCTGCTGTATAAAATCCCATTTTACCAAGCAATGTGACCGCGTCTCCATTTGCTGTGGAGCCGAAAATACCCACTCCACGCAGATTGAGCCAGAAATTCTCGTCTACCAGATTATTCTTACTGAGCTCCTCGCGGTAAAGCGAATCGTCATGCACCGATGCCTTTGCCTTTCGCATCGTTTCCGAATCCTCAAAATATGCAGACATTAACACCTGGCCATTGCCCTCAAAACTGTGGAACGCATTTAAGGAAACCTCTGCAAATACCAGAACCAGAAGCACCAGATAAAGTGTCTGATTCTTCCATTCCAGCATCATCTGAAGCATAAATGCCATAAAATAAGCGATCACGGCGATCATCGTATAACGGATCACCTTCTGATCCTCAAACAGAGGCGTCACCTCATTATTGTATAGTACCACTCCTGCCAGCAGTGCAAGTGGAAGCAGGAATTTCCAGAAAGAAGTATCCTTCATATAACCGATCGTTTCATGTGCCGTCAGCAGCAGCACAAAGATCATCAGAAAACTGAAACGGTTTGGAATACCAAACTGATCATGGAATCCATGCCAGATATAGTTGAGTACTGTATTATCAAAGGATACGACCAAAAATGCCAGCAACAAAAACCGTTTGATCTTCTCGATCAGTGAAATCTCCTTCACCGTCAGATACATCACCACCAAAAAGATCGGTAACATTCCACAGTAAAGATTCACTCCGCCATCATCTGCCTGATTTGTGATCGAGCCACAATATAGACAGAACTTCTTTAAGATATCTACTACGTTGCCATACCATGACGAAACCGGAAACTCAGAATCCGCCGGTCCGGTCAGCATGATACCATAATAGGTCGGGATCAGAACAAAGGCAGCCATACCGGCAGCCAAAACAGATGACAGCGCAAACCGGATGCCGGATAAGAAAAATGCCTTGACGCCCTGATGCGGATAAATCAAAAACCAGAGCACCAGGAAAATGCAGAGCATAAATCCAATATAAAAATTACAAAACAGAGCGGCAAATAATGTTACCACATAAAGGCGGATATCCTTTTTATCGATCAACCGCTCCAGTCCCAGCACAACCAGAGGAGCAAGCAGCAGTACATCCAGCCACATAATGTTCCAGTAGTATCCGATCACATAATTGCTGAACGCATAGCAGACACCAAACATCACTGCAGTAATATCTCTGCGCTTGGAACGCTGCACCAGAAAATAAGTCATTGTCACACTGCTCAGACAGATCTTTAACCCGATGATCAATGTCATCGCCGTATTGATATGTGCTTTGTCAAACAGCATGATCAGAAGATTGAACGGACTGGACAGATAGTACGCCCACAACGTTAAAAAGTTATAACCACCTGCTCCGTTCCACGAATACAGAAATTCTCCTGTCTTCGTCAGTTTATCATAATAATCTGAAAAAAATGGAATATACTGATGCAGACTGTCAATGATCATTAACGTTTTTCCACCAAATGGTGTCACTTGAAATTTTAAGCAGACAAGAAGAAACAACAACACCGGAAATACAAAAGCGATCACGTATACATAACGTTCTTTCACCCAATCCAGGATCGTCTGTCCTTTTCCACGCTGAAATACAAATATCTTGCTGATCACATAATTTGCCACAACCACAATAAACTGCGTCATGATCTTGGAAAACATCTCCGGAAGATGAAGCCAGACTGCCAAGACATAAACACCGGACATCTCGATCACCAGCGTGATCAGTCTGCCCCCTAAAAACTTGATAAACTCCGTCACAAGCACAACCGGAGTCGTATCAAGGGAACGGAACGCATAAAATTTATTGGCAAAAAATGCAAACACAATAGAGCAGAGTATAGCAATAAAATTGCTCCGGTTCAAACCAACGTGCAGTCCATATCGTAACAGTGAGAACACCAGAAGGTTACACAACGTTGTCCCTATACCTGCGATCACATATCGAAACGCCTCTCCCGAACGGAGAAACTCTGCTATACGTTCTTTTATCTTCATGTTATCTGGTATCCTCCCCCGCTTCATATCCACGTGTTTCTTTTACAATATATATAGGACGACGATTCGTCTCACTTAAGATCGCTCCAATATACTCTCCCATAATTCCCATCAGCACAAACTGCAGTCCAAAGAAAAAGCTGACGACACATGCCATCACTCCGATTCCGGACCAGCAATGGATTCTTGTATAAAGAGAGATGGAATAGACCGCAAATACAAGTGCAAGCGCAAATGCGATCACCGCAAACAAAAAACCGGCACGCACAAGATTCTTTGAGAAATTCACGATAGCGATCACAAAAACGTTGAACAGTTTTTTGATACTGTATTTGCTCTCTCCGGCATAACGTGGTGCCGCTACATAAGGAATGACCTTTTTGCGAAATCCTACATGCTGGATGTAGCCTCTTAGATAACGGCGTTTTTCCCGGTATTCTTTCCGGAAAATATCTGCCACTATCCGATCCATTCCAAAGAAATCAGATACATTTTTTACAAACTTATCATTACCAAGCCAATTGAGCAAACCATAGAAAGCAGAAGATGTAACATTCTTAAACAATCCGGCATCCCGGTTCTCACTGCGCACCATCAAAACGATCTGATTGCCCTCCTGAAAGGCTTCACAAATGGAAGGAAGACTCTGTGGGGGATGCTGAAGATCGGCATCCATACAGACAATGTAATCTCCGCAAGCATGATCGATCCCGGCGATCATGGCAGCCTCATGTCCGAAATTTCTGGAAAAATGGATCACTTTCACACTTTCATACTGCGCTTCAAATGTATTGAGTATGGATTCACTGGCATCCTGACTTCCATCATTGACGTAGATCAATTCCACATCATAGGGCAGGGAGCCAATGATCGTCATCATTGTTTCCTGAAATTTCATTAATACGGCTTCCTCATTGTATACGGAAACCACTATGGACAATCGTTTCAAACTGACACCTCAAACTAGCCTTCCCTGCGCAATTCCTTACGCGTTTTTACAAATTTTTTATAATTTTCAATATACTTTACTGACTTTACTGATTTATACTGCTGTTTCTTACCTATGATCACGCCTTCACCTGTATTGGCATTGTAGAAGCAGTGTTCCTCTCCCTGCGCACCAAGCTCTTCGGTATTTTCATAGGATTCAAGTTCCTGATACCCCAGGGCAGTAAGCATATTCACTGCCTTGTCAAATTTGGTGACCTGAGGGCGGATCCCGAAAATGCTGTAATCGATCCTGGTATCTGACACCTCAATAAACAAACGCTTGCCATTGCAGTCTACTAATTGAAGACCACCATAGCACTGCTTGTCATAGGTGTAATCATACACATCATTGGAAAAACGCTGTTCTTCACTCTTAAACTTCACACCGAGTGTTGCGGCAAGCTCATCCGGTGCTGCATTGACATACTGCTGAACATCGATCGGATGTATGTAGTTTTCCAGATTCACATGAAGACCATATTTCAATCCGGCAAAGATTGCTGCAATCACGCATACAAAAACAAACAATTTTTTTATGATCGGTGGAATTCCGAAAGATACATGTACATCCGGCTTGTGTGCCTTCGGATCATACATCGTGCCTCCACTGCCCGACGTTCCGCCGGTGCTTCCGGAACGGTTGTAGCTTCCACCAATAAATATATCATCAATACTTTGATTTGGATTCTGTGCTAAATTGGCACCGTCATCAAAGCTGCTGCGGTTGTCCGAACCATAGCTCTCCTCCTGGTAAGAGGACTCACTGAATCCCGCCTGTACCGGATCTCCTTCTGCCCGTCCTGCCCGGATCGGAGCTTCCTCTTCTTCATCCTCCAGTGCGGCATGGATCTCTTCCTCCTGCACCTCATCCTGAAGACCAGCATTCAACTGCATGCCACCCTCTGCGCCAAGATCTTCCCGCATCGCACTTAAGCCTTCGCCCATTCCCTGCGTATCCACATCACTAAGGCTCTGTGGAGTATCCGAAAATCCCATGGACATCTCACCCTGATTTGCCATATTTGCAGCATCTCTGGCACGCATACTGGCATCTCCGGAAAGCCCTCCAAGGCCTTCGCCATCTGATAATCCGCCTAATCCACCTAACGAATCTGCCATCTTGCTCATCCTCCTTTTATCTATTTCCGAACCCTTAATAAGGCTCCTTTTCCGCTATTATAACTTACCCTACATTATAGCACAGATCCCCCACCATGACAAAGGATTTCTCCTTTGAAAAAACAGGAGCTTTCTTGCATTGCTTGTTTCTTTTTCACACTGCTCAGTTAGGCATACCTTAAATATTGCAAAAGGCTCCTCGTCAAAAGGAGCCTTTTAACATTTGACAAAGATAAAATCTTACACATCCCTTTTTTCTTGCATTTTCTTTCTTTTTCACATTTTTCTTTCCTTTTTGTGATAAAAAACTGCTAATTTTATGTTATTTCATTTGATATCCATCTAATATAATTTTTGTTTTTTCTTCTATCCTGCCTTCCATTTCCGCTCGCAAATGAGAATTTAGCTTTATTTTATTTCGCTTTTCTACATTTTGTTGTTCATCTAACATGAAGCCTTTTTTAGATTTTGTTCTCAAATTTTCATCATTTATTCTTTGTATTTTATCATTTTTATTAGATGTATATCTTATATGCGTCACGCCTTTTCGCAATTATATTTTTGTTTGGTATGTTAATTCCGGTATTTTTTATTTATTTTACCATGCCAATTTTACACCCAATCTTCCTGAAATACCATTTGTAATTGACTGCAAAATAAGGTAAAATAAAAAGTAGCTAAAACTATTTTCGCACAAGGAGGTTATACATATGGAAACAAATGCAATCAAAGTGCCATCTAAGGCTAATTCTACATTACATTTAAAGGTGATTCCAGGACATTTTGCCACCTCTCACTCGCACATCAACTATTACATTGACATCACTACCATGAAAAGCCGTTTAAGTGAGGCTTCATTGGCTGCAAAGATCATTGCACAAAAATACAGCACAAGCACTCTTGTTGACACGATCGTCTGCATGGACGGCTGCGAGGTCATCGGTGCCTTACTGGCAGAGCGGTTAAGTGAGCAGGGGATCATGATGTTAAATACTCACCGCACGATCAGTGTCGTAACACCGGAGGTACATTCTAACGGTCAATTGATCTTCCGTGACAATTTACAGCCTATGATCAAGGGCAAGAATATTATTTTACTGCTGGCAACAGCAACCACAGGTAAAACGATTGAAAAGAGCTTAGAGTGCATCCAGTATTACGGTGGAACCGTACAAGGCATTTCTGCACTGTTCAGTGCCTCTACCGAGGTAGATCATATTGAAGTGGATTCCATTTTCCACGTAGATGATCTGATGGGATACCAGACCTACCGTCCTACCGAATGTCCTTTCTGTAAGGATGGCAAACCGCTTGATGCGATCGTCAATGCTTTTGGTTATTCCAAATTATAAAAACAAGCAGGACATCTGCACGTGTCAAATGGCAAAAAATCTGGAAGACTCCTCAGAGTGCTTCCAGATTTTTTTCGCCCTTTTTGATACAGATCCGTTCCATCCATACTACGCCAACAACCAATGCCAGAAGAAGCAGCCCTCTCATCTGCCACAGGGACAGCTTCGTTGCAAAATATGCCAGTGCCATCGCTCCCGTAAACAAAGCGGACAGCAGCATCGCATATGCCATGTTAAAGAAAATATTATAATTGCCTCGCAGAGCATTTAACTCATCATCCCAGATCAGTTTTGGATTTATCGTATCTAAAAATACACCAAGGTAAGAGATGACACACACTTCCAGCAGGCAGACCAGCATATCATACAAAAGCTCTGCCTGCGGCATTTTCATCGCCTTTGCAAAGATCAAAAGATAGCCTTCCACAAACACGCTACTGATCATTATACTGACTGCCGCTTTTATGTGAAGCTGCGTCCGATACGAGATCGGCCAATATTTCATCGTATCATAATGTTTTCCTTCTCGTGTGATCGCACTTGCTGCAATACTGTTGGCTGCTGTCAAAAGCACGGTTCCCACCAGCACGAGCAGCGTTACGATCCAGCATGCCAGTTCATTTTCCAGCCGGTAAGAAATAAAAAAATTCTGAAAAACAGAAGAATCCGCCTGCATCAGATATACCGCATAAGCTAGTATCGGCCACAAAAAGTTTACAAAAATGCAGTTCATCAAATATGCCGGGGTATGAAACAGCACCAGACACTCCTTTTTAAAGTATGCCGCTGCCGGGGAGTGCTGCTTCGTTTTACGCAATGTAAAAGACCGCTTTGTTTTTGTCGAACCTTCTGACCCAAGCCCTAAAAGTCCTCTGTAGTAAAGCTTCTGCGCCAACAGATAAAATACAAGAAGGATCGCAGCGTTCAAAAGCAGATACAGGAAAAAGTAAGGCAGGCTTTTTCCGCTCAGCATTTTCCCATACAGATAATTGGTTGGAAACAGGATGTTCATTGCGTGATAAAAAGAAATCCCGCCCTGCTTCAGCTGCTCCGTAAACCGCATCATATCCATATCTTTTAACATGCCAACCAGCGCAACCGCTACCACGATCATGATGAGAGAAACAAGAAAAGAAAGACGTCTGGCATGTGTTTTATTGCGGATCCACTTTGTCCCCGCCATCATAAGCACACACAAAATACCACAGTAAGCAAGCGGTGCAACCGGAAGAACCAGTGCTCCAAGCATCGCAACCGGAAACATATAGCGTCCATGATCTACCCCTAAGAAAAACCCGATCACCGCGCTGAACAACACGATCCACTGCATCACACTCTCATTGACGAGTGCTGCCGTAAATTTTGCTGCAATCACCTTCCCCGGCGAGATGGGAAGTGGCAGTATGTAAGTATTGTCCCCGGAAAAATAAAACACATTTAATATGACATGTATACCAAACACCATCGAAAACAGCGCAATAAAATGCACGATAAACATCGTCCCATCTGCACTTTCCGTATTCAATCCGAGCGTCAGTCCATAGGACAGATAGCCGATCAGCAAACAGCACGGAACCATAATAAAGCAGACTGCAACCACACCCATCACGGCATAAAAAAGCTTCTGCCGTTTTCCTGCCGGCATATCCGTTTCTGCTGCACCGATAAACGTGCGCACCAATTGTCTATATACCTTCATGATTCATCATCTCCAAAAAGATCTCTTCTAATGTTTTTCCCTCGTGCTGCTTGACAAGCTGCTCTAACGTGCCCTCGTAGAGGATCTTACCATAACGGATGATCACAACGCGGTCACACAGCTTTTCTGCTACCTCCAGCACATGTGTGGAAAACAGTACCGCATGTCCTTTTGCCGCATGCTCTTTCATCATATTTTTCAGGATAAAGGCAGATTCCGGATCCAATCCTGTCATCGGCTCATCAAGGATCCACACATCCGGTTCATGGATCAGCGCACCGATCACCATCATTTTCTGACGCATGCCATGAGAATAGCTCGACATCGGACGGTTCAATGCATCATAAATGCCAAATGCCTTTGCAAAGCTTTCTATTCGTTTCTCGCGGTCATTTGCAGAAATACCATAAATATCTGCGATCAGATTCAGATATTCCAGCCCTTTCAGCCGCAAGAATTGATCCGGGTTGTCCGAGCTGTATCCAATCTGCTGCTTCGCCTTTAACGGTTCCTTTTCAATGTCATAACCTGCTACCGTAATCTTTCCTGAATCCGGCGACAAAATGCCGGTCATCATTTTCATGGAGGTGGTTTTGCCGGAACCGTTTGGCCCGATAAAGCCTACGATCTCCCCCTGGTTGACAGAAAACGAAACATCATCTACTGCTTTCACTCTTCCATCATATGATTTGGAAACATGTTCAAATGTGATCATAGTAACTCCCTTCTCTTTTTGTGTAAAAAAAAGCACAAACAATACGATCCTGCCGTCCCGCATTCTCTGTGCTTTTTGTGATTTCTTATATTTTTGGTTATCCGATCATCTTGTGGATCATTTCTACCACTTTCGCTCCAAGACGGTCAGAAAGCTTCTTTGCATCCTCTAAATCCTTGCCCTTTACGCCATAGTAAAACTTGATCTTTGGCTCTGTTCCGGATGGGCGCACACATAACCATACACCATCCTCCATATCAAAGTAAAGAACGTTGGAATTTGGAAGTCCGGTCGGTGTGACTTTACCGGTCTTGTTATCCGTGATCGTGTTCATTTTATAATCACGGAAACTTCTTACCTTATATCCATCAAATTCTTTTGGTGGATTTGCCCGAAGCTCTGACAGGATTTGCTGGATCTTCTCTCCACCTTCTACACCCGGAAGTGAGATGGTCTGAATACCATCCATGTAGTAGCCCATTCTCTCATAAAGATCCACCATGGCATCCCACATCGTCATACCCTTGTCCATATAGTATGCAGCCGCCTCACAAAGAGCCATCGTTGCAACGATCGCATCCTTATCTCTTGCATGTGTTCCGATCAGGCAGCCGTAACTCTCCTCAAATCCAAACAGGTACTTTCCTTTTCCTGTCTCTTCCATCTTGAGGATCTGCTGTCCAATGTACTTAAATCCGGTCAGTACCTCGATCAGATTTACATCGTAATATTTGGCGATCGCATCTGCCATATTAGTGGTTACGATCGTTTTGATCAGGAAACCGTCACTGATATCCCGTCCCAATGCTTTCATCTGTCCAATCTCATAATCTGCCAGCAGACAACCGGACATATTACCTGTCAGGCAATGGTATTCACCCTTTTTGTCACGCACATAGACACCCAGACGATCTGCATCCGGATCTGTTGCCAGCACAAGATCCGCATCCTTCTCCTTGGCCAGCGCAAGTGCCAACGTAAATGCTTCTGCTGCCTCCGGGTTTGGATAAGATACCGTCGGAAACTCTCCATTTGGAAGCTCCTGCTCCGGTACTACATAAACATTTTTAAATCCGATCTCATCTAAGATCCTTCTTGCTGGGAGATTACCAGTTCCATGTAGCGGTGTATATACGATCGTAAGTTTGTCTGCCCATTTCTTGATACACTCCGGATGAAGCACCAGCTTTTTCAGCTGCTCCATATAGCAGTCATCAACTTCTTTGCCGATCACATGGTAAAGGCCTGCTCTGACCGCCTGTTCTTTTGTCATGGTACGGATTGTTGCCCAGTCTTCCACTGCTGCCACCTCACGCATGATTCCGGCATCATGTGGCGGCGTGATCTGCGCACCGTCCTCCCAGTATACTTTATATCCATTGTACTCAGGTGGGTTATGACTGGCAGTAACGTTGATACCGGCCACACAGCCCAGATGGCGAACCGCAAAGGAAAGCTCCGGAGTAGGTCTTAAAGACTCGAAAATGTAGGCTTTGATCCCATTGGCACACAGTGTCAATGCTGCTTCCTGCGCAAACTGGGTAGATTTTCGTCTGGAATCATATGCGATCGCAACACCCTGACTCTCTTTACCCTGAATCAAAATATAGTTGGCTAGTCCCTGGGTAGCCCGGCGCACCACATACTTGTTCATGCGGTTAATACCGGCTCCGATAATACCACGAAGTCCCGCCGTTCCAAATTCCAGATCCTTGTAAAAACGCTCTTTAATCTCATTTTCGTTGTACTTGATACTCTCTAGTTCGAAGTTTGTCTCCGTATCAAAATACGGGTTACGTAACCACTCCTCATATACCTGCTTATAGTTCACCTTGTACTCCTTTCTGATCTCTCTTACGTGAGTCACATATGTTTCTATAATCGACGAAGGATCACTGTCCTGTCACCTCTGTCGTCACTGTCTGTTCTGTACTTTGTGTGGTTGTTACAGTCTGTTGTAATATCTGTGTGGTTGCTGCAGCATTCGCAGTTGTCGCACTGGTATTCATTGTTGCATCCGCAGAGGAGGACAATTCCACCAGATCCACGTTCACATTCATATACGCTGCTTTTACTGTAATCGTTCCATTGTAGGATTTATATCCCACTGCACTTACAGACACCCTGTGTCTGCCATATGCCAGCACAAATTTTGTCTTATCGGTATATTCCTGTCCATCTACGGTAATCACACAATCCTCCGGCGTCACATGAAACTGCATAATACCACGCCGCTCCGCAATGATCGTCAGATCCCCAAGGCTGATCGTCTGGTCTTTATTCTGCTCGACCACAACATCCTTCGTTCCCATCTTGCCATCTTTATCAATGGAAAGTGTCCATTTGCCAACCGGAACAGTCAATACCATATCCTTTGTCACCGGCTCGATCACATTTCCAATGCTGACCATTCCCCCGATATAGGTAGAATAATCCTTAAGCCGTACCAGTCCATGCCCCTTTTCAATGACTACAGAGCAGATCTTGCCCTTGTAACCGCGAAGCGTTACCGTATCCTGATCGGAGATGTCATTTAATGCCACCCGGTAGCGTCGCCCCGGTGTCTGGATTCCGGCATCCTCAGATGCCACTTTCTCCTTCGATGCGTCCGAAGATACCTCTTGCACGGAAGCATCCGTCCCCGCTGCTTCGTCTGCTTTCTGCCTGGTCTTATCGTATAGCACCAGCGCATTCTGATAGGCATAGGCTGTTCCCTTATAATAAATGCGGGAAGCACTCTGGTCATAAGTCATTCCGATGACATTTTCATATTCCCATGCATCATAGGAGATCTGAAGAGTGCGGATCACAGAGGTAGCAGGATCATAACTGACTTCCACGATCTGTCCGATCTCACACTGGTTTGCCGCCATCGGCTCTTTGTACCGGCTTGTAAATTGTGTTGTTGTGTTGTAAGTCAGGTGATAGATCAGACCACTGTCAATATCTGTCAAGGAAAATGCCTGTTCTTCCTCATCCGAGATCACTGCAAGCAGAGTTCTGCCATCTGTACTTACTTGTTCCTGTTTTTGTTCCGTATTGGACACAGGTTCCTCTTTTGTAGTTATCGTTCCTCGTTTTGTACATCCGCAAACACCAGCCAAGAGTAATAAAAGCGCGGTGCACAAACAAATCAGCTTTCTGTTTTTCACGTCTTCACCTCAATATTCTCAACTTTTCTTTCCTTGTTTGCAAGACACATACGTGGTTATTATAAACTAATTTGAAAGAAAAATAAAGAAAAAGGAGAAATTATACATAATCTTCTCGAAATTTCACCAAAAAATCTCTCTTGCGTTGGTTCTGTTCTACAACTTTATGAAGCTTTTCCACCATCTTTGGCGGCACCCAGGTCTTTTTCGTATTGTAATAGCGGTTGGAGATCTTCCAGAATTTCTCCGGATAAGAAAGCAGGAGAAACAGTGTCTTATATTCTGCTCTGGTCAGGTGCCGTCCCGATTCATAACCTTTTAAAGTCTCTTTCACCACCTCATAGCAGTACTGGTTCTTTTCCAATACTTTTCTGACATAATCATACAGATCCACGACACTCGGACCAAACCGGAACTGCTCCATTCCGATCGTTGCCCATCCCTGCTCTGTTTTCAACACATTATGATGCTGATAATTCCCATGCAGCAATCCATATGGCAGCCGTTCTTCCTCCGAAAACAGCATCGCTATCTGTTTCATCGCCTCTGCACTTTCTTTTAAAAACAAACCGGAACAATGATTGTATTGTTCCGTAAAGGGACTCTTTTTATTCATTTTCTTCATGTAAGAAGCAATCCTCTTCAGCTCCCGGTCACGTTTTAACAGCATTCCTTCACACCACTCTTTTGCACCGATCCCCTCTTTTTCATGTTTTTCCTCTGTTGCATCATAATAGTAAATGGCATCCCGCTGTTTTTGCAAAAACTCTTTTTCTTCCTCCTCTTCACACGCAGCCATCTCTTCCTCATACCGCTGCTTCACCTCATCTTCCGCCTCCTTCAAGTACGTACAGATCCCTTCCGCGCTCAAATGAAGTTTTGCTAAATTGGCAGCTCCTTCCCGTACCTGCTGCATTTCATACACATTCAGCTCCGGTCCGTTAAAAAAATGACGCAGCAAATACGGAGTATGATACTTATCTTCCGTCAAAAAACGTCCATCCTCATTTCTTACAAGCTGGTCGATCCTGACAAAGCCCTGCCGGATCAGATAGTCTTTCACATAGTATTCCCGCTCGGTTCTGTGTTCACTCGCTCTCACGGTGCTGATCCCGTAAAGCTGCCCTTTTTCGTCCGCAAGCATAACCATTTTCTTTCCCCTGAAAATGCGAACGGTAGAAAGTGCATAACATTCCAATAACTCTTCTATTTTTTCCACAAGATCCCCCCGCTTCATATTTCACTGTCAAACCTTATCACTAATATGTATGTCTTTGGAAATAAGAATATGAAAAAAGGACATCCCCTTTCCAAAATGGAAAGGAAATGCCCCGTTTTGCTAACGAAGAGTCATCTGATAGCTGCCACTTGCCGTTTTGCTGCTGTTATACACTTTAATGTAATAAGTACGGTTCGGCCAGTTTGCCGGAATCTTAAAGGTAGACTGATACTCCGCTTTATTGGTAAAGCCTTTATGGGATCCCCCCACCTTAACCGGAAGGATCTTGCCCTTCTTCTTTCCGGATACCTCTTTGTAATATAGCCGCATCGTAAGTTTTCCCTGATTTTTCAGAGACTTGATCGTAATGGAACGACTGCCATAAGAGCGCTTTTTGAATTGGAAATAAGATGCCTTTTCGCCTGCACCAAGCGTTGCATAGACCTTCTTTCCTCTTTTCAGGGTTTTTGCCCCCTTAAAAGAACGGCCCCCGATGGAATTGTAGTTTTTAATAGTAGTTGCCAGTGAAACCGTTTTTACTGAAGAAGCTGCTTTCACATAAAGCAGATACGTTTTTCCTTTGATCACACCATACCCGGTCTTTGTTTTTCCATCTTTGTGATTTTTAGAAGAATACCCGGATAACGACGCAGCCGGACTCAACGATTTTTTGTTAAGATCCGTAAGTCCGATACTTACTTTTGATCTGGTCTTATTCTCCACTTCCAGATATCCGGTCTTTTGCGCTTGAAATTGTGCGTAAAAACGGCTGGAGGAATCGTGTTTCATCAGAGCCAACTTGTTTGTTCTTCCAATCGATAACGTAACACCTGCAGAGTACTGTGCTTTTAACGTAATTGTTACAGCAGCATCACCGCTGATCGCAACTAAATAATCTCCTGCTGTAAGTGCGCAGGCTCCGGTTTCGTCATCCGCATCGACCATCTCATCCACATAGGATTCGCTGCGATCCGTACTCACCACTGCGATCTTCACCTGTTCTTCTGACTCGTCCGTCCGTATGAGATTCAGATACCCTTTTTGTTCCATCGTGATCGGAATGACATTCGTAGTTCCGACTTCTACATCAATATCAACTGCTTCTCCTTCCATCAACGCGATTCCAATACCGGAAGGAAGCTGCTTTTCTACCGTTGTCGTCGCTGCCGCATCCTGCGAAACCGTTGTTTCAACAGGAGCGGTCTCTCCCTCTGCAAATGCAATATCTGCCTCTTTCCCTCCGATCATACCGGATAAGAGAAGACTGCCTGCCAGCACAAAGGCTGCCATACGTTTCATTCTGTTTGTTTTCATTTTCTTTCACACTCCTGACTTACTGCTCTTTCCTGTAACTCTTTTTCTTCGACTAACTGCATCAACCGTGCTTTTTCATTCCATTCCGGATGAATGAGCACCTGCTCCAGCAGATACGAAAGCACCTGTCCCAGCTTTTTGCCGGGTTTCATCCCCATCCGGATCAGATCAGATCCATTGATCGCAAGATCATGAATACAAAGGCACTCTCCCTCTTTTCTGATGTCTTTGTAGCATGCCTCAATCTCATCCAGCAGCGCAAGCTTCTCCTTCTGCATATAAGTACTTTGTGCCAGACAATCGGCACGCTGCAGCAAAAACAGTTCCTCCATATAATCCGCCCCGATCTTTGACGCGGCTCTGCGCACCTGATTGCGATTCACACTGCTTCCCCAGTTGTAGTCATGCCAGTAGATCAGCTCCTTGACACGACGCACCGTATCGTTGTCAAATTTCAGTCCTCTTAGGATCTGTCTTGCCATCTCAGCACTTTCCTTCGCATGCTGGTAAAAATGACACACTCCATGCTCGTCTGTGGTTTTTACCTCTGGTTTGGCTACATCATGCAGCAGCGCAGCATAACGGAGTACTGTCGTTTTCGGAATCTGTTCCACTGCTTTTAAACAGTGCCGTCCTACATCATAGTAATGGTGTGGATTTTCCTGTGTCGTAGCAAGCATCCGGTCAAACCACGGCATAATGACTTTCGTAATGCCTGTCTTATATCCAACCGTCAACAGACGGTCTGTGTGATCTGAGAGCAACAGCTTCGTCAATTCCACACGGATCCGCTCTGCACTGATATCCCTTAGATATTCTGCTTTTTCCTGCATGGCAGCCAGCGTTTTTTCATCAATCGTAAAATCAAGCTGCGCACTAAAGCGCATGGCACGAAGTACCCGAAGTGCATCCTCATCAAACCGGTGTGACGCCTCACCTACACAACGGATGATCCCTCTTTTCAGATCTTCCTGCCCTTCAAAATAATCTACCACGCCCTCTTCTTCATTATATGCCATCGCATTGATCGTAAAATCGCGGCGCAGCATATCTTCCTTCAGGCTCTTGGTAAAACTGACATTGCTTGGGCGGCGGTGATCCTCATACACACCATCCACACGATAGGTCGTTACCTCGTATCCTACATGCTCCTTCATGACGGTTACCGTACCATGCTGAATCCCGGTATCGATCGTATGGGAAAATAATTGTTTTACCTCCTGTGGGGAAGCATTCGTCGTAATATCCCAGTCATCCGGGGTACGTCCGAGCATGGCATCCCGCACGCAGCCACCTACCACATAGGCTTCATAGCCCTCCCGGTGAAGACGGTTAAGTATTTCTGCCGCTCCCTTTGGGACGGTTATATGCATGGCATTCACCTCATTTCTCTTTGTTTCCTGGGTTTTATTATACAAGGAATTGGGGATTTAGGCAAGAAAGGCATCTGCAAATGCGAGAACAGAAACTTTCGATATTTTCCTAAAAAAATCTCCCTCCGGTTACCCGAAGGGAGATCATAGAATTCATCATTCTATTCGGCTTAGTAGAAAGTAACCTGTGCATACCATTTGGCTTCACTCTTTACAGTCTTCTTACCAACCTTTGTTTTTGGTGTGATCAGAATATAGTAGGTGTGATTCTTCTTTAAGGCTTTCTTACCATATTTGGACACGACAACACTGTTGGATTTTGCACTTATAGATTTCACCTTCTTATATCCGCCCTCTTTTGAAGTAGAGATCCGAATGTCATATCCGGTTGCACCCTGTACTTTCTTCCAGCTTACTTTTACTGCTCTCTTTTTGCCAACCCGGCGGGCACCAAGTCCTTCCATCCATGCAAAGTACTTGTAGCCGGAATATGGACCATAGGCCTTGCTCTGACCATTGTTGATATTGATATATCCGCGCACACGATACTTTAAGAATTTGTTCTTGGTAGTACCGGTCATCTTTAAGTCTTTACCGGTAAATACAGTCTTGTTCGTCTTTTTATTCTTTACCTGGAATACATAATCATCTGCATTACTATTTACGCTGCTGGCACGGAAATCAGTTTCCTTTAATCCAGTCCAGAGATAGCTGATACCAAACTCGCCGGAAGCATACGCTCTTGGCAATGTTTTTGTTCCCCATAAGTAAGCATAGCCACTACTGTATACTTTCTGCCCATTTGGTGCGATCACATAGCTGTATACATTATAACGATTACTTACATTATATGCTAAGCCACCGATCACTGCAGAAGTACCCTGACTTGCCGGAACGTCTGCTACCACCGGCTCATTGTTATAATCTACATACTGACGCACCTCGTATCCTGTTACATTTGCTACAGCACTCCAGGTGAGTGTCACGGTATTCGCTGTCGCACCAGTCTGGATCACGGAAGCCGGCGCTACCGGAGTCTCTGGAAGAGTGGTAACGGTCAGCATATCAGACCAAGCAAGTGCAGCACTCTTCTCTGCCTCAAAATTATATCCTTTATATGCCTTTATCCAAACATAGAATGTACCACCAGCATTTAATCCCGTTAAGGAATCCTCTGGATAACCACTCCATGTGGTATACTGTCTTGCATTAGGATCTGGAGTATTACTGATATAAATGGCATAATTACTTGCTCCAGCATAGGCGGTCCATGCGATGCCTACAGAATTCTTATCCCATTTCGTCTGTTTCAACCCATCCACATGTCCAACGGCAGATGCGCTGAAGTTACACAACCCAAATACCATGGTGAGAGCCAGCATTGCTGCTGCAAATCGTTTCATCATTTTCATAATGTTTCCTCGCTTTCCTTGTTATAAAAAGTGTACAACCGACAGCTAATGTTATTTCAGCTGCATAGATTTATTATACAAATTGCCCTGCACACTGTCAATCAAACTTTTGTAATATCTGTCTAAAAATTTTTGAAAATCATGTGAGAAATTAATAAGCTCGTCCAAAATATACCATTGCTTTTGCAGGCTTGCCACATCGAACACAAACATCCCCAATCTTCTCCTGTGCAAACGGCATACAACGGGTAGAGGCACCGGTCTCCTCTTTGATCGCTTCCTCACATGCCTGATCTCCGCACCACATTGCTTTTACAAAGCCCTGTTTCGTTGTGATGATCGTTTTAAATTCCTCGTAATCCTTTGCGGTATGTGTGTTTGCTTCCCGATGCTTTAACGCTTTTTCATACATTGCTTTCTGGATCTCAGGAAGCAGCTCTGCAACCTTTGCCGGAATATCGGTGATCGCCACCTGATATTTCTCTCTGGTATCACGGCGTACTAAAACAGCCTGTCCTGCCTCGATGTCTTTTGGTCCGATCTCCACACGCAGCGGAATACCACGCATTTCCTGCTCTGCAAACTTCCAGCCCGGATTCTTGTCGGAATCATCAACCTTGACACGGAATCCCTTTAAAGCTTCCTTGATCTCGTAAGCCTTGTCAAGCACCCCTTCCTTTTTCTGCATGATCGGAGTGATCACTACCTGTGTTGGTGCAACCATTGGTGGAAGCACCAGACCGGAGTCATCTCCGTGTACCATGATGATCGCACCGATCAGACGGGTAGTCATACCCCAGGAAGTCTGGTATACATATTTTAGGGAATTATCTTTATCCTGATACTGAATACCGAATGCTTTTGCAAATCCATCTCCAAAATTATGGCTTGTTCCGGACTGCAGTGCCTTCCCATCGTGCATCAGAGCCTCGATCGTATAGGTTGCCTCTGCTCCTGCAAATTTCTCCTTCTCTGTCTTTTGGCCACGTACAACCGGAATTGCAAGCACCTCTTCGCAGAAATCAGCATAGAGGTTCAACATCTGCTTTGTTCTTGCTTCTGCTTCCTCTGCGGTTGCATGAGCAGTATGTCCCTCCTGCCATAAAAATTCACGAGAACGTAAGAACGGACGTGTCTCCTTCTCCCAGCGCACAACGGAACACCACTGGTTATATACCTTTGGCAGGTCGCGGTAGGACTGGATGTCATTTTTATAGAAGTCACAGAATAATGTCTCGGATGTCGGACGTACACAAAGACGTTCCTCCAGCTCATTTAATCCTCCGTGTGTCACCCACGCTACCTCCGGGGCAAAGCCTTCTACATGATCCTTCTCTTTTTCAAGCAGGCTCTCTGGAATAAACAATGGAAGATATACATTCTCAACTCCCGTCTCTTTAAAACGTGCATCCAGTTCCTTCTGGATCAACTCCCAGATCGCATATCCTGCCGGTTTAAATACCATGCAGCCTTTTACGCTGGTGTAATCGATCAAATCTGCTTTCCGGCATACATCGGTATACCACTGTGCAAAATCCTCCTCCATCGAAGTGATCTGCTCTACTAATTTCTTGTCCTTTGCCATGATTCTTCTCCTTTATCTACTCTTTTTTCAAAAATCTTCTGCGTCCAGCAGCGCGAAGCCCTCTCCCCACGGTTCCGTCTTATATACCATCCACTCTTTGGTCGTAGGATGGGCAAATTCCAGACGGGTCGAGATCAATGCAAGCTGTCTGATGTTCTGCTTTTTCTGACCACCTGTCTTTTTGGGGGCAGGTGCATATTTTAAATCTCCCACGATCGGGTTGCCGTGGTGTGCCATCTGACAACGGATCTGGTGATGTCTTCCGGTCTCCAACCGGATCAGCACATAAGAAAATGCACCGCTGTCCGTTTCCAGTTCATCTAACACTTCATAATCAAGCAGGGCAGTTTTGGCTTCTTTCGTGTCAGAAGCAACCACCCGGCTGATATTCTTTTTTCTGTCCCAGATCAGTGCGTCTTCGTAAGTCCCCTCCATATCGGGAAGAAATCCGCTTACGACCGCCTGATAATATTTTACCATCGTATGTTCCTTGATCTGCCGGCTAAGCTCTGCTGCTGCCTGTTTGTTCTTCGCAAGCACCATCACACCCCCAACCGGACGATCCAGACGATGCACAGCACTGACAAACGGCGGTTCAGACAAAGGGGACCCTGCCTTGATCGCCTGCTCGCTCAGTTCTTTTTTCCAGTAGGATTCGAGATCCTGTGTCATCGACTTATCACTCTGTGACGGCATCCCATCCGGCTTGACGCATACGATAATGTCCTCATCTTCATATAGCAGTTCCGGTTTTTTCATACTGCGCCTCACATTCTATATTACATACCTTCACCTAAGGTAGCTACCATAACCGCTTTGATCGTGTGCATACGGTTCTCTGCCTCGTCAAAGATCACATCAGCATGATTCTCAAAAACATCCTCTGTAATCTCATTTCCTTTTACAGCCGGCAGACAATGCATTACGACAGTGCTGTCTTTTCCGGTCATGTCAAGCATTTCCTGATTTACCTGATATGGCTTTAACAAAGCAATACGCTCCGCTGCCTTGTCCTCTTCTCCCATAGAGCACCATACATCAGTATAGATACAATCCGCATCCTTAACCGCACCTGCCACATCTTCCGTGATCGTAAGTGCTGCCCCGGACTCTTTGGCATAGCCTTTGCAAAGCTCTACCAGATCTTCTCTTGGCCATAAGCTCTTTGGAGCTAAGATCGTACAGTTCACTCCCATCTTGGTACAGCCGATCATCAGGGAATTCGCCATGTTATTGCGGCCATCTCCCACAAACACAAAATTCAGACCTTTCAGCGTTCCAAACTGCTCTCTTAATGTCAGAAAATCTGCTAAGATCTGTGTCGGATGGTAATCATCCGTCAAACCATTCCATACCGGAACGCCGGAATATTTAGCAAGCTTTTCTACATTTTCCTGTTTAAATCCACGGAACTCGATTCCATCAAACATACGTCCCAGTACGCGCGCCGTATCCTCTACACTCTCCTTGTAGCCAAGCTGAATATCATCTTTTCCAAGGTATTCGGGATGACCGCCCTCATCGATACAGCCAATCGTGAAGGAACAACGGGTACGGGTGGAAGGCTTCTCGAAGATCAAAGCGATATTCTTTCCTTTTAAAGTGTTTCCGGTAATGCCCTTTTTCTTGTCTGCTTTCAATTTGGCAGCCAGATCCAGCAGATAACCGATCTCCTCCGGTGTGAAATCCTTTAACGTCAAAAAACTTCTTCCCTTTAATGTCATAATCATTTCCTTCTTTCTTCTATAGGGTAATCTACATAAATGTCTGTTTTCTATTTTCGCAAATTTTCCCTCTAATGTCCACCACAAATTTTACTCTTTTGGGGAAACCGGCAAAATGACGAACCGCTTCGACCGTCAAATTCCTGTTTTCGACATGATTCGACTGTATTTTCAGCAATATTTGCGTCTGTTTTTCTTTTGTTTCTTCCTATAAAATAGAGATAATCATTTCAGAAAGAACGAGGCAGCAATATGCAAACGATCCGTACATTACGGGAAGCAGCCGGACTTTCCCAGCGCGAACTGGCACAACTGTTAAATGTTTCCCAGCAGTCCATCTATAAATATGAAACCGGACAGGTGCTTCCAAGCATCGCCTTTTTGCGTGACATCAGCACCTTTTTCCACACCACAGTTGACTATCTGCTGTCCGCCGACGATGTTCCCCCTTCCCTTGCCATTCCACAATGCGAACTGACACTGGATGAATTCCATCTGTTGCACCATTACCGTATGATGCCCTCCTATCAGAAACGTACAATACGAAAAATGATGGAAAAAATTGTGAAAAGCAGTGATCTTCACTGAATTGTTAGCACTCTTTGACATTGAGTGCTAATTTTCACACTTTAGACACATTTTCCCCACAATTGCGTCACAATTCTCCTCTAATATGCAAAGCATAGAAACAAAGAAACCAAACAGGGTGTGTTCCAACAAGCATCCCTATGTATACATTTAAAGGAGGAATCACTATGATTAACTTAATTCCATTTGCAGCAAACGAACCTGACGTTTTTGATTATTTTGACGCTTTCAACCATTTCATGCATACTCCGGTACAGCAGAGTAAACCGTCCTATTACCAGTGCAAAACTGATATTGCAGAGTACAAGGATTATTTTGAAGTAGCCTGCGAGCTGCCTGGTTTTGACAAAAAAGAGATCAAGATCGATATTAAGGATAACACCTTATCAATCATCGCAGAGCATGAAAAAGAAGAAAAGAAAGTGGACGAACAGGAACAGACTGACAACGAATATCCACAGTATGTCAGAAGAGAACGCTCCATGGCAAACTTTAAACGCAGCTTTAACTTAGAACAGATCGATACCAACGGTGTAAAGGCCAATTATGAAAATGGTATCTTAACGATTAAGCTGCCAAAGGAAATGCCAAAGAATCCGGAAAGCATTTCCATTGATGTTGCCTAATGCAGCAGATACAACCCTATTATGCGGACAGATTTCCTAATTTAAATGCGGACTTCTGTCCGCTTTCTTTTTCTTAATATTCTATGAAATAGTTGCACCTTTTGGAATTTATGGTAGAATAGTTATATCTATGCCTAAGCATTTTTAAGAAAAGGAGATTATTATTATGAAACACATAAAACACTTACGAAAGGCAGCCGGACTTTTATGTCTGCTCTTACTGCTGTCAATGACTTGTCAAATGATCCCGGCTTCTGCCGATCAGGAATCAACGGAAGAAACGATCGTTACTCTGGGAGCAGATCTAAAGGGAGAAGACCGTGAAACCGTACTCTCTCTGCTCGGTCTTTCCGAGGATGATCTTTCCGACTGTACGGTACTTGAAATCACCAACGCAGATGAGCACAACTATCTGGACAAATACTTATCCAGCCAGGTCATTGGAAAACGCGCTCTGTCTTCCATCCGCTTAAACAAAGCAAATAAGGGGAACGGTATCCAGGTTACTACCCACAACATCAACTATTGTACAGAATCCATGTATGTCAATGCGCTGGCAACAGCCGGTGTCGAAGATGCTGATGTCATTGTTGCCGGACCTTTTGACATTTCCGGCACGGCAGCTTTAGTCGGCACCATGAAAGCCTATGAGGAACTGACCGGAGAAAAGATTTCCGAGAAAGCCAAGGATGCTGCTACAAATGAGCTTGTGATCACAGGAGAATTATCTGAGAGCCTTTCGGATCCGGAAAAAGCGTCCGAGCTGATCGGATATGTCAAAAATGAAGTGATCGCCAAAAACGCTGCTTCCGAAGCAGATATTAAAGAAATCGTGCAAAACGCCGCTGAAGAAATGAACGTTACTCTGTCAGAACAAGATGTTGACAAGATCGTTTCTTCCATGAAAAAGATCAGCAGTCTTGATCTTAACTTAGACCAGATCAAGGATCAGGCAAAAGGACTTTATGACAAACTTTCTTCCTTGAATATTTCTGCAGATCAGGCAAAAGGAATTATGGATAAGATCCTTTCCTTTTTTGAGCGTTTGTATAACAAAATCATTACATTATTTTCTTAAAATCAACAAGTCAGGGAGGAGTCACAGCATGACATCAATTGAACAGATCCAGGTAGAAGGACAGACCTGCTACAAGCTGGTTGCCGGAGATTACAGTGCCGTACTTGCACCATCACTGGGCAATAACATGATCCGCTACCGCAACAATGCAAAAAACATGGAAGTATTTCGCTTCGACGAACAACATCCGTATGAAGCAGTGAAAAACAGTCCGGAAGTCTACGGTTATCCATTCCTTTATCTGCCAAACCGCTTAAAGGATGGTGTATTAAAGACATCAGATGCCTGTTATCAGCTTCCGGTCAACGAAGGAAACCATTACCACAATGCCATTCATGGTTTCGTACAGAAGCGTGCCTATGAGGTCGTTTCCACTGAAGTGATCAACGACGATGCAGTACGTATTGTATCTGAATTTGTCTATGACGAAAATGATCCATATTATGCATATCTTCCATTAAAGTTTACCCTGCATATGACGTATACACTTTCTGCCAATGACGGATTATTACAGGAAGTAGAAATGATCAATCAAAGCGAACATATGCTGCCTTGCGGCTTCTGTTCCCACACTCCATTTAACGCCGCATTTGTCGAAGGAAGCAATCCGGATGACACCATGCTTCATGTTCCTGTTCTGGAACGCTGGGAGCTTAATTACCGTTGTCTTCCAACCGAACGTCTTCTGGCACTTGCCGAATATGACAAGGCATATAACGAAACCGGAAGATGTGTCACAGATAATCTGGACAATGACATTTACACTGCAAAAATGAACACCTTAGACGGAGAGGAATTTTATGGAGCTTACGCTGAGAATTCCCCATCCGGTCACAAGATCTGCTACGAAGTAAGCAAGGAATATCGTTTCTGGTGTGTATGGAATGATCAGGGAAACAAAGGATATTTCTGTCCGGAGCCATGTACCTGGATGATCGATGCTCCAAATCTTTCGATGGCACCGGAGCGTACCGGATATGAAGAGATCGCACCGGGCGAAACCTTTACCTGCTGGCAGCACATTTTTACAAAGTAATAAAATAGAACTCAAAAAGCCTGAGGATCCTTTTTCCTCAGGCTTCTTTTTCTTTCACTAATAATGATCAGTAGCGGTGGAAATATGTTGCTCCGGAAAGCTCTGACGGATAAATCCTTCTTCCCCATTTGATGATACAAGTGCCACCAATATTACACTCTCCGACTACAATATAATTCTTATGCTTTTCTGTTATGATGACAGAATGTTCACTGTAACGGATCACATCGCCGACTTTTGCTTTTTTAAATGATTTGTGCGTCGTATATTTGGCTTTCTTTCCATAGATCAGATCACTCATCTTCCATGCAAATCCATAACACTGCAATCCAAGCACTCCGGTCGGACACATATAGCGATTACAGTAACGATAACCATATACACTGTGAAAGCACGGGGTAGAACTGACTGTTGTGCTGTCTCCATTCGGGCGTTCCATCAGGTTCCAGTATTTTCCATCCGGATACCGCTTCTGAAGCTTTTTAAATTTCTCGTTGAGCTTCTGCATGCTTGTGGAAAAAACAGTTTCTGCTTCCGAATAACCGCTCTCGATCCGATTCGAATCATACAGTACATAGCTTTTGATCTTGTAATAGTAATCTGTATTTTTGTTTCGTTTATTCAGCGTAACCTTGTTCACAGATGCCTTTTTCACGGTTTTAATTTTTTTGTAAGAACTGCCATTCTTTTTCTCATAGACCATGTAACCGCTTACATTGCTCTGTTTCTTCCATTTTACAGTGATCCGGCTTCCATTTCTGCGCCCGGAAACACCTGTCGGTTTCGCATAGGAGACCTTATATTTTACGGTCGGACTGTCATTTCCCACTACGATCGTACCATCTGTTTTGCGGTGATACGGCTGCACTTTATAGGTATAGGTAACTCCATAGGTAAGCCCACTGTCCTGATAACTCTGAAAAGTGGTTTTAGAAGAGGCAATGTCTGCTATTGTCTCGTAGGTATTATGATAGTTATCCTTGCGAAGCAGATAATAACCATCCGCACTGCGCTGGATGACATACCAGGTAAGACTGAGCTTTCTGCCGGAGGCTTCTGTTCTGTTCAAAGCGTATACCGTCTCCATTATAATCGGCGTTTCTGTCGTTGTAGCCACTGTAGAAACCGGCGGTTCCGATGTGGTCACCTCTAAAACAGCAGTTGTCTGCTCTTCCTGTACTGCGGGACTTTCTCCATATGCATATGAAGTCACTGCTCCCCCGCCCTGAAGCAGCATGGTAACTGCCAGTGTAAATGCCAGCAGACGCTTGATCTTTTTCATTTTATCACATCCCTTAATTTCGTTACATTGTGTTTCTATTGTAGCGTATCTGCAACCGCTTTTGCAAATACTTTCTTTCTCTCGTAATTACTCACAAACGTTTTTTTCCTTTCTTCCGATTCGTTGGGTAATACGTTCAAATTTCTGCAAAAAAGCCGCTCTTTTCCCTACATTTAGCCCAATTTCTCCTTGCTTAAAACCCTGTCCTATTATATAATGGACTTACATGGCGCACGGTGTCCGGTACGGACTCCAACGCAGCCCAATCTGCATTGGTACGGACACAGTTTACGCGGCAAATATTACGAAAAAAGAGGTATGAAAAGCATGAAATTTGGTTATTTCGATGATGCAAACAAAGAGTATGTCATCACTTCTCCTAGGACTCCATATCCATGGATCAACTACTTAGGAACACAGGGATTCTTCTCTTTGATTTCTAACACAGCAGGGGGATACAGCTTCTATAAAGATGCTCGTCTTCGCAGAATTACCCGTTATCGTTACAACAACGTACCGATCGACATGGGCGGACGTTACTTCTACATTAAGGAGAACGATACGATCTGGAACCCGGGATGGTCACCGGTCAAGACGGAGCTTGACTCTTATGAGTGCCGCCACGGTATGGGTTACACCGTGATCACAGGTAAGAAAGATGACTTAAAGGCAGAGGTTACATTCTTTGTTCCTCAGAACTATGATGGCGAGGTACAGCAGCTTGTTCTGACTAATGAAGGTTCCGCTCCTAAAACATTTAAATTATTCTCTTTTGCAGAGTGGTGTTTATGGGATGCGCAGGACGACTGCACAAACTTCCAGAGAAACTTCTCTACCGGTCGTGTAGAGATCGATGGCTCTACTATTTATCATAAGACAGAGTACCGTGACCGTCGTGATCACTTCGCATTTTACACTGTAAATGACGAGATTGACGGTTATGATACAGACAGAGATGCATTTATCGGACTTTACAACGGATTCCATGAGCCACAGGCTGTATTAGACGGAAAGGCTACCAACTCCTTTGCAGATGGATGGTCTCCGATCGCTTCTCATTACAAAGAGATCACACTTGCTCCAGGCGAGTCAAAAACATTAGTCTTTATTTTAGGTTATGTTGAGATGCCGGTTGCTGAGAAATTCGAGGCTGACGGAAAGACGATCAACAAGACCAAAGCAAAAGCAATGATCGAAAAGTACAACACACCTGAGAAGGTTGCTGCCGGATTACAGGAATTAAAGGAGACTTGGGAGCACTTATTAAGTATCTTAAACGTTGAGACTCCGGATGATAAAGTAAACCGTATGGTTAATATCTGGAACCAGTATCAGTGTATGGTTACCTTTAACCTTTCCCGTTCCGCTTCTTACTTCGAGTCAGGTATCGGCCGTGGAATGGGATTCAGAGATTCCAACCAGGATGTACTTGGTTTTGTTCATCAGATCCCGGATCGTGCAAGAGAGCGTATCCTTGACATTGCTGCTACACAGCTTGAGGATGGTGGTTGCTATCATCAGTATCAGCCACTTACAAAGAAGGGTAACTCCGACATCGGTGGAGACTTCTCCGATGATCCATTATGGATGATCCTCTCTGTTGCTGCATACATCAAAGAGACCGGAGATTGGGACTTCTTAAATGAAATGGTTCCATTCGACAATGATGAGTCAAAGGCAAAACCTTTATTAGAGCATTTGAAGGTTTCCTTCTACAAGATTGTAAACAACTTAGGACCACATGGTCTTCCACTTGCAATGCGTGCTGACTGGAATGACTGTATCAACCTCTCCTGCTTCTCTGATACACCAGGTGAGAGCTTCCAGACTTACACCAACCCTAAATTTGCTGCAGAAGGCGGCTACTCTAAGGTTGCAGAGTCTGTTATGGTTGCTACTTTATTTACCTACGCAGGACCAAACTATGTAGAGATCTTAAAGCATATCGGCAAAGAAGACGAAGCAAAAGCTGCGCAGGCTGAGATCGATAAGATGAAAGCAAACATTATGGAATCTGCATGGGATGGCGACTGGTTCTTAAGAGCTTACGATGCAAATGGCGAGAAGATGGGATCTAAAGAATGTGAAGAAGGACAGATCTTCATCGAGCCACAGGGATTTGCGATCATGTCCGATATTGACGAAGACGCTACAAAGAAGACCTTAAAGTCTATTGACGAAAGACTGAATACAAAGTTTGGACTTGTTCTTAACAATCCTGCATTTACGAAATACTACATCCAGTACGGCGAGATCTCAACTTATCCGGGAGGATACAAAGAGAATGCCGGTATCTTCACACATAACAACGCATGGATCATCTGTGCAGCTGCTCATGCCGGAGAGGGTGATCAGGCATTTAAATACTACTCAGAGATCGCTCCTGCATTTACAGAGGAGACATCCGATATCCACAAGACAGAGCCATATGTATATGGTCAGATGATCGGTGGTAAAGATGCCGGTTCCGATATTGGTCAGACCGGTAAGAACTTCGGTCAGGGTAAGAACTCCTGGTTGACTGGTACTGCTGCTTGGAACATGGTAGCTATTTCCCAGTACATCTTAGGTATTGCTGCAGACTTTGACGGATTGAAGGTTGATCCTTCTATTCCTTCTGCATGGGATGGATTTAAAGCATCTCGTGAGTACCGTGGAGCTACCTACAACATCACGATCAAGAATCCTTCACATGTCTGCAAGGGTGTAAAGAGCGTTACAGTAGATGGCAATGCCATTGAAGGCAATGTACTTCCTGTATTTGACAAGGGAACTACTCACGAAGTAGAAGTTGTATTAGGTTAATTTCATCTATTCACTCATAGTAAAAAGAGGAGAAAACGAATTGGTTTTCTCCTCTTTTTCTCTATGCAGCAAGCACGGTTTCCCGCGCTTTTTCAAATTGTATTCTCCTCTACAGGTACTATTCTTTAGCTGGTATTCACTACACAAGGTATTTCAGGCTTTTTAATAAAAAGATCCAGAATGTCAAGGTAAATGCGGAAACCAGTGTAGAAAAAACGATCAGACAGTTGGCAAGCTCATGATCGTTATTCATCTCTTTCGCCATCACATAACCGCTGGCAGTCGCAGGTCCTGCGATCATAATCAGAATAGATAAAAGCTCCTGATTACGAAATCCCATTAATATAGCGAGCGGAAGTACCACCAACGGCAAGAGCACCAGTTTGATCGTCGTTCCCACAATTGCAGGCTTACGCTTCGCTTTGGCTGCCGAAAAGGTAAAACCGGCACCAATCGCAAGCAGTGCGATCGGTGTGGCAGTGCGATCAATGAGATCGATCGTTTTTACCGCCATTTCCGGAAGCTTTAAGTGGATCAGGGAAGCTGCACAACCGATCACAATTCCGATAATAATCGGATTTTTTGCAATATTAAAACACGCCTTTTTTATTCCTGCATGACTTTTGGCATCCACCGGATTCTTTCCGCGGAAGGTGAGTACCACAACCGATGCTACGTTATAAAAAGGAACAGCACCGATGATCATTAGCGGTGCAAGCCCAACATCGCCATATATATTTTTAATAAATGCAATCCCTAAAATAGCGGCACTACTACGGAATGACCCCTGCACAAATGCACCGATCATCGTCTTGTCCTTCATAAAACACTCTGCTCCGACCCAGATCAACGCAAAGCTTCCTGAAGTCGCCAGAAAGCAAAATGCCACAAACCGCCAGTCAAACTCTCCGCTGATATCCGCCTGCCACAGATCGTGAAACAGCATGACCGGCAACGCTACCCGGAAACAATAGCGATTTGCAATATTGACAAATTCCTTCGTAAACATGCCACGCTTTTTTAAGAAATACCCCAGCACCATCACCGCAAAAATGGGGACTGTTCCATTTAAACTATAGAGTAAACTATTCATTTTTCATTATCCCTTCCGTTGTCAGATTTGCTTCCGTGTCCTTTTCGCTCTCCTCGGTAGTTTCCGTATTCTCCTGATCCAGATCGATCACAATCCCCTCTTCCGGCTCTGTGTAGTCCATACTTTCCCCGGTAATATTCAATGCCAGTGAAAAGGCAGCAATCCCAACAGACAAGATCAATAACCAGATTGCCACCGTACGAAGTGTCAGTTTCTTCACACTCATTCCCCACTTTCTCAAAATCGAGTAGGCAGACACCTACTCGACTTGTATGCTTACTATACATAAAAAAAGAACCTGCCAAAACATCTGTTTTTAGCAGGCTTTCAAAAGATCTTAGTCCTCTACGCCTTTTGACTTGAGATATTCTACAATGTCATTTACCGTTGCGATATTCTCTAAATCCTCAGCCGGGATCTCAATATCATATTCTTCTTCCAACGCCATCACAAGCTCGAATAAGTCAAGGGAATCTGCATCTAAATCATCCTTAAAATTAGAACTTAACTCAATGATTGCCGGATCAACATTCAGTTGCTCTGCAATAACTTCTCTCATCTTTTCTAACATATGTTTTGTCTCCTTTTTTTCAAATAAAATTACAGTTCTTACCAAACTGTCTCCTATGAAAATATACTATTATTCTATGTCACTGTCAACCAATATTGCAAGTTTTTTCATTGACAGAAGAAGGAGTTTCTCTTATAATCAATAATAGGAACTATTATTACTTTAAAGAAAGGAATATATATGCCGCAGAAATTAAACAAAAGCAAACAACGGGATGCGATCCTTGCCTTTCTCATGACAAGAAAAGACCATCCTACCGCAGATACTATCTATGAAAATGTACGGCTCACGATTCCAAATATCAGCCTGGGAACAGTATATAGAAACCTTGCACTTTTGACAGAGCGTGGGGAGATCTTAAAGCTGTCCATTGACGGAGTTTCTGATCGCTATGATGCCACTACAACACCACATCTGCATTTTCAGTGCAGGCTCTGCAACGAAGTATCAGATCTTTCTCTGCATTTAGACTTTGACAGCATGTTAAAACAGGCATCGCAGGAATTTAACGGTATCATAGAAGGCCACAACACATTCTTTTATGGTGTATGTCCGCAATGCACAAAAACAAAAACAGGAAAAATTCCTAATTTTTAAAAAAGTGTATTGACAAATCAGGCACCATCAGTTACACTTAAATCACAGAAAGCAGTAATCATTACTGATTTTCAACAGGCATAAAATAATATAATAGAAAAGGAGATTACGATTATGAAGAAATGGGTATGTTCCGTATGTGGTTATGTTTATGAAGGGGAAAGTGCTCCAGAGAAGTGTCCACAGTGTGGCGTTTCTTCAGACAAGTTCACAGAGATGAAGAGCGGCGAGATGACATGGGCAGCTGAGCATGTCGTAGGTGTTGCTCAGGGTGTTGACGAAGAGATCGTACAGGGCCTTCGTGACAATTTCAACGGAGAATGTTCTGAAGTAGGTATGTATCTTGCAATGGCGCGTGTTGCTCATCGCGAGGGTTACCCGGAGATTGGATTATACTGGGAGAAAGCAGCTTACGAAGAGGCTGAGCACGCAGCAAAATTTGCAGAGCTTTTAGGTGAAGTGATCACTGACTCTACGAAAAAGAACCTCGAAATGCGTGTAGAAGCAGAATGTGGCGCAACCGAAGGAAAGATGGCACTGGCAAAGAAAGCCAAGGAGCTGGGACTTGATGCGATCCATGATACCGTGCATGAGATGGCACGTGATGAAGCAAGACACGGAAAAGCATTTGCCGGACTGTTAAAGAGATATTTTAACTAGGCAGAGCACTTGCTGAAAGCGAGCTTTTGCGATGCTTGAGGGTTTGTCAAGTAAAGTGTGTAAGTTTTTTTGAATTTTTATGGGTTTGTCAAGTAAAGTGTGTAAGTTTTTTTGAATTTTTATTGGTGGTCAAGTCGATAACGATTTGACCACCATT
>CAKRES010000002.1 GCA_934317845.1 uncultured Lachnospiraceae bacterium | reverse complement strand
GAATATCGCACTTTAAAACAAAAATAAAGTGCGTAAGTTTGTTACCGGTAACTTACACACTTTATATTACACTCTCATGCTTGAAGCTTACGTGCGAGCCATGCAGCGCACTTGCTGATAATTTCAAAAAGCTGACGGTCAGGAGACCGCCAGCTTTTTTCGTTATGCTCCTACCTCCTGCCGTTCGCAGAACAGTCCAATGGTTTCTTTTAATTTTTCCATATCCAGCGGTTTGACAAGATGCGCATTCATTCCGGCAGCGTGACTCTTTTCAATGTCATCTGTAAATGCATTTGCACTCATGGCAATGATCGGTATTGTTCCGGCATCGCTTCTGCCACTGGCCCGGATCATTTTAGCGGCAGTCAATCCATCCATCACCGGCATCATAATATCCATCAACACAGCATCGTATTCCCCCTCTTCACTTTCTAAAAACCGGCTTACTGCTTCTGCTCCATTGCGCGCTTCTTTTACCAAAGCCCCCGCATCTTCCAATACAAAAGAAGCAATTTCCCGATTCAGATCATTGTCTTCCACCAGCAGCAGGCACAGTCCCTCCAACGAAAAGGACTGTTTTACCAAAGTTGATTTCGTTTCTCCTGTTTCGTCAATCTCAAACGGAAGCGTGATCGTAAAGGTAGTCCCTACACCTTTTTTGCTTTCAAAAAAAATCGTTCCGTTCATCTGTTCCACGATTTTTTTCACAATAGGTAATCCCAACCCGGATCCCACATAATTGGTTCTGGCAGTATTATCTTCCTGCTCAAATGGTTCAAAGGCTCTTTTCTGGAATTCCTCGCTCATTCCTTTCCCGGTATCTGCACAGACAAATACAAACTCTGTTTTATTTTCAAGATCACATTCTTTTTCATAATAAGATAACTTGATAGAGCCATTTTCCCGGTTGTATTTGATCGCATTGCATACGACATTTTGGAGGATGCGTTTTAAATGCAGTGAGCTTCCCAACAGATAGGAATGCCTGATCGTTCCCTGCTCCAGTTCAAAATTCAGACCACTCTCTTGTGCCTGCACTGCCATTACATCCATAGTTTCCTTTACCACATCACAAAGTACAAACGGAGTATGGATCAAGCGGATTTCCTCCGATTCAATCTTACTCATATTAAGCACATCACTTACAAGCTCCAATAAAAACTGAGAGGATACCATAATTTTATCATAACATTCCTCCAGCTTTTCCTGATCACCACGATAATGCCGGCAGATTGGAATCATTCCCTGAATACCGTTGAGCGGTGTTCGCACATCGTGACTCATCCGGCGCAAGAAATCTGATTTCGCAATATTTGCACGTTTTGCTTCCTTTGCAATCTGCATCAGTTTTTCCTGATTTTCACTCATTTTCTGCATATGCATCCTGATAAAATGAGCCCGGATCATCGAAAGCATCATCAGGAAAATAACATAGGAAACAACCAGAATGGACATCACCAGCCGTCTTGTCTCATATGTTTCCCGTTCTGAATATAACGCATAAAAATCATACCCGTCTATTTTTTTATGGTTCCCATAGTATCGACCATAGATAGTATAAAAACAGGTCAATCCATTTTCCTTAATTTTTATCTTCTTATTTATCAATTTTTTTATTTGATCACGACGAAGTCCCTTGATCCGGGATTCATTTGTACTTAGAATCCCGTCATTATCTGCCAAGATGATCGTTCCGTTGGTATTCTGCGCCTCATCCTCGAACAAAAAGCGAATTGCCCGCTGCGTCACATGTTTGGTCATCTGTTCATTTTTCCGATAAAAGAAAAGAATTCCACTTGCATCCTTTCGTGCGATTGCGACAATGTCGTACATCATGTCATTCACAGACACTTGCGACATATAGTATTTTCTCGGATTTTCCCTGATATTTTTCACTGCTTCCGAATGAAGTATTTTCGTCCACCTTTCATAGCCTTCTGTTTCCGTTTGGATCACAGGCCGCAGATCGCCGCCTGTCACAATAATGCCACTTAACCGCTGTTCCTCCTGATAGTTTTTGATAAGCTCCTTCATCCTGCTTTTTTCATAAATCAGGCGATCATTTAATTCACGTGCCTTATCAAGCATTCCATAAAGTTCTATTGCTTTGTCATCTTCCAGATTACTTTGGAAACGTTCCAACCGTTCCTGCATAGATTCCAGTGTGTCATCCACCTTCTTGTCTGTTTTTTTCTGATCGTACCATGTAAAAGAAAAAAACAAGACAACCATCAGCAAAAATGCTACTATGATCAGACACAACGTTGATATTGACAAGTGCAGCCGCCTGCTTTCCTTTTTCTCCTCCATTATTGTCCCCCCAGTGCATAACCTTCGTCCAATCCGTATTTTTTCGCAATAGCTGTCATGGTTCCATCCTCTTTCATTTCTTTAAATGCCTTCTCTATCTTTTTGATCAAAGCTTCAGCCTCTCCCTTTTGGAAAGCAACTCCTAATTCTGATATGTAAAGACTGGTGGAGAGCATTTCATATTGGGACGGATCTGTATTCATAAATGCTACCATCGCACTTTCGTGTCCTGCAATACCATCGACAAATCCATTGCGCAGGCTGGCATACACCTCATCCATTGTTGTTAAACAACATACTTCAGAAACCGCAGGAACAGACTGGTCAGAATGTTCAAGCAGCACCTTTTCCGGTTTGGTCGTAGCCTGTACTGCCAGACGTTTCCCCTCTAAGTCTTTAAGAGAATGGATCTTTCCATGCTTTCGCACCACAACCATCTGGCGACTGTACATGTATGGACCCGCCCAGTCATACTCCTCTTCTCTGCCATTCATGGAAAAGCTTCCCCACAAGCAATCTACCTGTCCTTCCCTTAAATATTCGTCTTTCTGATCCCATATGATCTGACGAAACACCGGCTTATAGGAAATACGTTTACACACCTCTTTGGCAAGCTCTACATCAATTCCCTGATATCTTCCGTCGTCATCCCGGTAATTATACGGAATATAATTATCACTGCCAATGATGAGCCGCTGCCTTTGTTTCACCTCACTTTGTGGGCGGTCTGCACAGCCACATAAGCTTAACAATACACAGATACCTGCTAAGCACAGCAAAATCTCTTTTTTCACGAAACGTTCCCCCTCACGTACATCTTCTCAGTTTTTGCTCTATACACATTATACAGGCGAAACTAAATGGTTGTCCATTAAAACAGTTCGACAAAAAAAGACAGAGCGAACATTTTAGTTCGCTCTGCCTTTTTTAAACTACATGTTATTCATAAACATGTTTTTGCTTTTTCTGTTTCTTAACCTGTTTCTTTTTCATTGGATGTTTTGGGTTCTTATCTGACATATCATTTCGCCTCTTTTCCGTTATGCCACGTTTCTATCATCCTTCAATGGAAATATACTTTGTGTTGTCAAGCTCTTTCTGTTCTTCCTTCTTTGGAACGGTGAGTTTTAAAATACCATGCTTAAACTCTGCTTTGATATCCTTCTGCTCTACCCCATCGCCAACATAGAAACTTCTCTGGCAGGCACCTGCATAACGTTCCTTGCGGATATAATGTCCACTGTCTTTCTCCTGTTCATCTTTATCAAGACCCTTTGCTGCACTGATGGTCAAATAACCATTTTCAAGGGAAGCCTTAATCTCATCCTTTTTGAATCCCGGAAGATCGATCTCAAATTCATAACTGTTATCATGTTCCTTGATATCTGTCTTCATGATCCTTCCTGCTTTCTTACCGTAAAGCTGTTTTTCCACATTCTTCATATCCTTATCAGATACGAATGGAAAATCAAAATCATTAAACCAGTCATCAAATAAATTCTCTCCAAAAATACTAGGCATCAACATAAGTCATCTCTCCTTTTTTATATATGCTTCATTACCAAGTTTCTTTGGAACTGGGATGCTTCAGGAACTCATAGAACTTTGTTGCTTGTTCTATTTTTATTCCCTTCCTTTGTTCTTGATTATGTTATAGCACTAGTTGTTAGCACTGTCAAGAGGCGAGTGCTAATTTTCTGTGAACTTTTTGTGAAGTCGTTTATTTTCTGAAAAATAAGGCGCAAGAACCTTCATTCCTGTGCCTTTCCAAATATTTCCTACCAGAATTTAAACAGCCGCATAACATTCGTCATGATCCGGTAATGAACCGGAAGCAGTGCTTTCCTTGCTTCTTTCAGCTCTTTTCTGATCGCAATATGCTGTGGACAATGACTTTCGCATTTGCCACATTCTACACATTCCTTAATATCAGCGCGATCCTTGTTATATGCCAGACATTGCAGGTATTCAAATCGTCCGGAGTGTTTGTTCTCTGTATACATCTGATTATAACAGCGGAATGCGGTCGGAATGTCGATTCCTTTTGGACATGGCATGCAGTAGCCACATGCCGTACAACCCACTTTGGTTTTCTTTTTGATCTCTTCCTTGATCTGTTCGATCAGGGCGAAATCTTCACTCGTAAAACTGTTCTCCTTCGTATCTGATGCAATGGCACAGTTTTCTTCTACCATAGAAAGACTGTTCATTCCGGATAAGACACAGGTCACCTCCGGCTGGTTGTAAAGCCAGCGAAATGCCCACTCTGCCGGAGAACGTTTAACTTTATATGAAGCGATCAGCTCTTTGGCAGATTCCGGCAGCATTCCTACCAGCTTGCCTCCACGGAGCGGTTCCATAATGATCACCGGAATTTTCTTCGCTGCCGCAGCCTTTAAGCCCTTCACTCCCGCCTGACTGTGCTCATCCATATAATTATATTGGATCTGACAAAAATCCCAGTCATAGGCATCTAAAATTTCCAAAAACTTTTCGGTATTGCCATGGAAGGAAAATCCGACATTTTTGATCGCACCTGTCTTCTTCTTTTCCTCAATCCAATCTTCAATCCCCAGACGCTTCAATTTCTCCCATGCCCCAATATCCGTAAGCATGTGCATCAGATAATAGTCAATATAATCCGTTTGCAGCCGCTCCATCTGCTCCGTAAAATATTTTTCAATTCCAGCTTTGGATTTGATCAGATACTGTGGCAGCTTCGTCGCAATGGAAATGTCATGCCGTATTCCGTTTTTGGCCACGATCTTTCCCAGTGCCACCTCACTTCCTCCGTAAATATAGGCAGTATCAAAATAATTGACACCCTGATGGTACGCTGCCATGATCTCCTCTTCCGCTTTTGCAAGGTCAATACTGTTTCCTTTTTTGGTAAAACGCATACAGCCGTACCCCAACAGGGAGATCGGATGTCCGTGCCGGTCATTACGATATTGCATAGTCGTCTCCTTTCTCACCCTAACGGATTCCTAATAAAAATAACAAACGATAGATCGCATCATCTACTTTTCTCTGCCGGTACACCACTTTACCAAAGCTTAAGGACAAACGCGTCTTGCCCTCTTTATAATGTGCCAGCAGCATTGCTCTTTTCCGGCAGTTGGAAACGGACACCGGATGACTAAGATGCAGCATTTCCGGCAATGCCGGCAATTTTTTCACATCCTCGCTCCATGGATTTTCTACAGAAATCTGCGACATCTGTACCAAAAGTTCTTTCGCCTGTTTTACAATATTTCCCTGCCGGCTCTTATATTTTTTCACACGATGGGAAAACTCTGTCACATAAGAACCATCGATCCCCATCACATTATTCTGATGCTGGCGATAGTAGAGATAGGGCTGCTCATCATAAACCACAAGTCCATAACAGCTTGCCATCAGGTAGCACCACCAGTCATGCATAATGCAATACTCAGGCAAATGTGCCACTAAAAGATCAAAGAGTGAGCGGTTTAGCACCATCGTACATCCCGTTACAATATTTTCGATCAGCGCATTGGAAAAGCCCGGTCTGATCTCCCGGTTGATCTCCTGCTCTAATATGTTAAGGTCCTGATCTACCAGCTGCGGCTTCCCACAGTAAAGCACAGGTCCTTTTTTACTATACTGCGTCAACTGGTCTATCGTTTTTACCGCATGTTTCAGCTTATCCTCCAGCCAGAAATCATCCTGATCACAAAATGCCACATAGGAAAATGCTTCCTTTCTGACGTGCTTCATCAGATCAAAAAAACTGTCTGCCGCCCCCAGATTTTCTCCCTGATAATAGGTGATATTAGGATAAATATCACTGTATTCCTCTAAAATTCCGATCGTATCATCACTGGAACCATCATCCCGTATGACAATCTTGATCTGCTTTAAGCTCTGCTCTAACAGACTGTCCAATTGTTCTCTTAAATAGTCCTGCGCATTATAAGTAGACAGCAGTACAAGAACCATTGCCACCTCTTCCTGTCGGGCTACTTTCTCCATATTTCCCTCATTAAAATAGATTTTTCTTTTTATTTTCCAACGATTCATAATAATCCTTTCTAAAACCCTCTTGCATTTTAAGAAAAGTTGTGATAGTATCTAACCAAACAAGATGTAGTTTTGAAAACTACATGTAAAAATATCAATTACCATTTTACAAGTTTTACATAATTATAACATGTGTTTTTATATGCTGTTTTGGTTATACTAACCACAGCCATTACCAAAAGGAGGTATTCACTATGAATTTTACCACAACCAAATCAAAAAGAAAACTAAAAGACCCGGCAAGTGCCATTACACATTTCATCGGAATGCTCATGGCATTTTTTGCCGCTTTTCCATTACTCCTAAAATCTTACAGTGGGAGTGGAAGCTCCGTGCATACCGCATCACTTGCCATCTTCATTGTCAGCATGATCTTATTATATGCCGCAAGCACCACATATCATTCCCTTGACATTTCCGAACGGGTCAATAAGCTCTTACGAAAACTCGACCACGCAATGATCTACGTGTTGATCGCAGGCTCTTACACACCGATCTGTCTGATCGTATTAAAAGGAAAAACAGGTCTGATCCTGCTCACACTTGTATGGTCTGTTGCTATTTTGGGTATCGTCTTTAAAATGTGTTTCATCAACTGCCCGATGTGGTTATCTTCTGTGCTCTACATCCTGCTCGGCTGGATCTGTGTACTTGCCTTTACTCCGATCATCAACGGCCTAAGCCACGCTGCGTTTCTCTGGCTGCTCACCGGCGGCATCATCTATACGATCGGTGGTGTGATCTATGCTTTAAAGCTTCCACTGTTCAATAAACGTCACGCTGCTTTTGGAACGCATGAGATTTTCCATCTTTTTGTCATGGCAGGAAGCATCTGTCACTTCATTGTAATGTATAGTCTGGCATAAAAATAAGGCTGTTTTCGCTTCCCCTGTTTATTACAAAGGGAGCCATAACAGCCTTTTTTATAAGCTCGATCAGTCTCCGAAGGAAATTCCTAATAATCTTGCATCTTTAACAATACTATCATCCGGAGATACATATTTTAATTTACCTGCGCTCTCAGAAAGTGGAATTGCGGTTACTTCGTTGCCCTTTAATACAACAAGCTTTCCATAATCCTCCTTCTTGATCAGCTCTGCTGCCTTTGCTCCGAAACGGCTGGACAGTACACGGTCATAAGGTACCGGACTACCTCCTCGCTGGGTATGTCCCGGAACGGTAACACGTACTTCTTTGCCGCTGCATTCCCGGATCTGATCTGCAATCTCATATGCTACAGATGGGTAAGCACGGTTGGCAATCTTTTCCTTACGTTTTTTCTTTGGAAGTGCGGCATCTTCTTTCGAGATAGCACCTTCCGCTACTGCTAAGATAGAAAATCCCTTGCCTGCCTGCGTACGCTTGTCCAAAGCTTCACATACTTTATTGATATCATACGGGATCTCCGGAAGCAAAATAATATCTGCGCCACCGGCAATACCGGCATGCAGTGTGATCCAGCCTACCTTATGTCCCATGATCTCCACAATAAACACACGGTTGTGTGATGCTGCAGTAGTATGAATACAGTCAATACAATCCGTAGCAATATCTACTGCGCTCTGGAAACCAAATGTCATATCAGTTCCCCACAAATCATTGTCGATCGTCTTTGGAAGACCGATCACGTTCAGTCCTTCTTCACTTAACAGATTAGCGGTCTTCTGGGAGCCATTTCCACCTAAGACAACAAGACAGTCAAGCTTTAATTTCTTGTAGGTATCTTTCATTGCCTTTACCTTGTCAAGACCATCTTCCGTTGGAACATTCATCAATTTAAATGGCTGTCTGGAGCTTCCTAAGATCGTACCACCTTTGGTTAAAATACCAGAGAAATCTTCCGGCTTTAACAACTTGTATTCCTCTCGCATCAGACCTTTGTAGCCATTTAAAAAGCCGTATATCTCAACTTCTTTTTTGTAAAGGTTTGTAAGACCTTTGACTACGCCTCGCATGGTTGCGTTCAATGCCTGGCAATCTCCGCCACTTGTCAACATACCAATTCTTTTCATACTACACCTCCATTGTTCTCTTTATGTATCCGTCTACTGCTCGACTCTGCCTTCCAAAGCCCGCAGCAAAGTAACCTCATCAATGCACTCTAAATCTCCGCCTACCGGCACTCCGCTGGCAATTCTCGTCACCTTGATCCCGGTCGGTTTGATCAGATTGCGCAAATAAAGAGCGGTCGCATCTCCTTCTACGCCAAGATTTGTTGCAATGATCACTTCCGTAACATCACCTTTCAGACGCTCGATCAGCTCTCTCACCCGGATGTCTTCCACCCCGATGCCCCGCATTGGATCTATTGCTCCCTGCAGGACATGATAAACACCATCGTATTGTCCGGTTTTTTCATAAGCTGCCATATCCTTTGTTGTTTCGACTACCATGATCGTCTTATGGTCACGCTTGTCACTGGCGCAGATCGGACATATCTCCCGATCTGTAAGCGTACAGCAGCAGGAACAATAATGAACATTTTTCTTGGCTTCTAATATTGTATCTGTGAAATGCTTTACCCGTTCTTCCGGCTGATTCATAATGTGAAATGCCAACCGTTGTGCGGACTTGCTTCCAATACCAGGAAGTTGTCCAAATTCCTCAATGAGTTTCGTTATATAGGTGCTGTAATAATCCATTGTATCACCCTGCTATCTGTTAAAATGGAAAGCCGCCCGGCAAACCACCACCTAAGCCTCCGGCAATGCCTGACATCGCCTGTGCATTGGCTTCATCCACCTTACGAAGTGCTTCATTTGTCGCAGATACGATCAAATCCTCTAACATCTCAATATCATCCGGATCTACTACTTCCTTGTCCATCTGAATGGCCATCACTTCGTGTTTTCCGGATACAATAACCTTGACCACACCACCACCGGCAGTTGCCTCAAAAGTCTGGTTCTCTACCTCTGCTGTCTTTTGCTCCATCTGGCGCTGCATTCTCTGCGCCTGCTTCATTAAATTATTCATGTTTCCCGGCATTCCTCCCGGAAAACCGCCTCTTCCTTTACCCATGTCATACCTCCTTCGCTGATAGTCTTATCATACCACGTTCATGGTTTTATTTCTACCTCAATTCCGTAGATGAGTCCAAGATCCACATCTTCCAGACGCTGCGTTTTATTCTGCTCTCTGATACGCACGAAAAAATCTACATCTTTTCCACACATTTCCCGGTAAACCGCCTTGATCACATCACTTCGCCTGATCGCAGCCCCTTCGGTCGCCAAAGAACCGCCGCCCTCTGATTCCATGGTGAGCATCTGGTGTTCCCGCTCATTTGCCACCACGATACTAAGCAGGTGGTTTTGATCTCCGAGCGTGATCTGTGCCTGTTCATAGATCATGGCGAGCATCGCATACCCCGCTTTTTTCATACGGGACACGATCTCCGCCTTTCCGGCTACGATCTTTTGCAGATCCGCAAGCTGTGCCGGCTCATAATAACGGGTCAAATGCTCTTTTAACGCAGCCACGGTATCTTCCGGTGCAGCCGCTTCCTCCTGCACTTCCTGCGGTACTGCCATCATTTGCGGCTGTGCCGCCACACGCACGCCCTGCTCTTTTAATTCTGTTACGATCTGTTCCAGTTCTTCAATCCTTGCCTTTAAGCTTGATACATCACTCTCCATCTGCGGCTTGCAAAGCTTCACATATGCCACTTCCAGATCGATCCGCTTCTGGCTGGAATATTTGAGTTTGGATGCCAGCTCAGAACAAATCCGGATGTAGCGCATCAGATTTTCCCCATCGGTCAGCGCCGCCACTTCTTTTAAGGAAGTGATCTGTTCCGCCGACAGATCCATGATTTCTTCCGGATGCTTTGTTTCCTGCAGCAAAAGCAGATTTCGAAGATACCAGATAAAATCATTGTTGATCTGTGTCAACTCCCTGCCATCCATCACAAGGGCTTCAATCTGTTCCAAAAGCTCCGATACCTGGTGAGACAGAATCGTGCGGAACAGCTGTGTCATCACATCTGCATCCACTGCCCCAAGCAGTTCCAATACATGCTCATACGTCACACGCTCTCCGATATGAAAGGAAATGCAGCGGTCCAGCAATGACAATGCATCACGCATTGAACCATCCGCCATTCTCGCCACATACCGCAATGCCTCCGGTGCTACCTCAATGTGCTCCTGCTGCATGATCTCATCTAACCGGTCTGTGATCGTTGCAATGCCAATACGCCTGAAATCATACCGCTGGCACCGGGATAAGATCGTCATCGGAACAGCCTGTGCTTCCGTAGTTGCCAGAATAAAAATAACATACTCCGGCGGCTCCTCAAGTGTTTTTAAAAGAGCATTAAATGCCTCCTTGGTGAGCATATGTGCCTCGTCAATGATATACACCTTATAATGCGCATCCACAGGAGGATACTGCACGTTATCACGGATCTCCCGTACGTTGGCAACACCACTGTTTGATGCCGCATCAATCTCAAATACATTCATGGAAGTCTGTGCTGCGATCGCTTTGCAGGAAGCACACTCATTACAAGGACTTCCATCTACCGGATGTTCGCAGTTGACCGCCTTAGCAAATAATTTGGCGATCGTTGTTTTACCCGTACCGCGCGTTCCGCAAAACAGATACGCATGTCCAATGCGGTCTGCCACGATCTGATTTTTCAGAGTACGAACGATCTGTTCCTGCCCTTTTACTTCTTCAAATTCTCCCGGACGCCATTTCCGATATAATGCCTGATAAGCCATGTCTTTCTCTCCTTCGTCCTACGCAAACCGGAATATCTGATCTAACACCCGATACGTTTTAAAATTCCCTTTCATTTTCATTTCACCGCCCATAAATGCAGTCTGAAATGACATTTCCCCTCTCGTAATACGATTTAAGATCCTGCTCTCCATCTGCATCATTACATCGGCATCTTCCTCATTCTGCACTGACGTGATCATCAGCCGTTCTCCCTTTACAGCTATTTTTATTTTCTGCTCCTTGTCTGTTAAAGTGATCACGTAGCTTCCCTCAAATCCGGCCTCCGGTGTAAAGCACGATTCAAATCTTGCCCGGAAATCAGCAGGGATCGTCTGTTCCTTTATTTTCTCCTGATATTTTCCATAATTGCCTGCCTGTTCCACCTTCTTCTCCGGCTCTTTTTCCTCCAAAGGATCAAATACAGAAGAAACCACGTCACTGCCCTTTGCTGCAATGCCCCCTGGCACGTCCCCTTCCTTGAGCATTCCTTTGAACATGGAAACTAATTCTTCAATATCTTCTTTCTGCTGTTTCACGTAAGTATCGTCTGAGACAAATTTGGAAAGCTGCTCACTTTCCTGCGGAGTCAGATCAATGCTTTTGGGTTTTAACACCTTGGTGCGGATCACCGCACTGGAAGACGGAAGAACTGTAAGACGTTGATTCACTGTCCGGTAAAGCTGCTCTGTCTTCTTCTCGATCACACGACTATAACTTTTGTTAAGTTCAAATTCTACCGCATCCTCCACATAGGCACAGATCCCATCTGCCGGCATTCCACCAAGCACCTCCCATGCCTTGATGAGATGAAGCATGGCATCCTTCTCGCCACTGGTAGTAGACAGTACAACCGGCATCATATAAAGAGTTGCGATCTTTTCCTTGTCGCCATATAACCAACAGGCATCCAGAAATTCCTGCATGGTTCCGCCAATTCCAAACCACTCCACAGAGCTTGCCAGCACAACACCATTGGTCTCTTTCAATCGTGACGGAAGCGTAGAGATCTGGTTGCGATTCTCATATAAATTAATACGGTCTACCTGAACACGAAGTTCTTCTAACACCGTCTGCATTTTCTCAAGTACATATAATGTCGGATCCTCTATCAATCCTCTTCCACCATACACCACTGTGATCTTCATCTGTCAAACACCTCTCTAAATCTTAAACCAAACTGCTTCTTTTAGTTTAAACCATATGCCTTTTTCTCGCAAGCAAAAAGGACAGAAGAAATCCAAAAACCAAACCGCCCACATGCGCCGCATTGTCCACACCAACAGAGGCAAATCCTTCCCACAGGGTAAAGAATGTCATGAGCAACAGACTGCGCATAGAGATCTCCTCTGTCTGGTTGCGGTCTTTCCAAAAATGCTGCATCAATACGATCGCGATCAACCCACCGATCACACCAAAGATAGCACCGGAAGCTCCGGCAGATACTGCATAAGAAGCTTCCTGCAGCCGTACGATCTGATAATAATCAACTGCCATGGAGCTGAATCCCGCCAACAGTCCTGATACGAGATAAAGGATCGCGAACCGTAAAGAACCTATCCTTCGCTCCAGCATTGTTCCAAGGCACAATAAGGAGACCATATTATTTGCCAGATGTGAGATCCCGTAATGCAGAAACATCGCCGTAAAAAGCCGCCAGAATTCTTTGCGGATAAATACCGCATCAAATGTCATTGCCCCCATGCGGTACATATCCTGCGCATCATATACATTGCCAAAATGACTGCTGATAAAATATACAAATACATTGATCAGTACCAGAATAAGAGTAACCGGAGTAAGCCTTGACAAAAACCATCTGACATCCACACCTTTTTTCGGCAGCTGCGGATTCTCATCCAGGAAATTCATGAGTGCCTCATATAACCCGTAAAACTTTGTAGTCTGCCGTTCAAATACAAACACTGCTGGTGGATATTGGGAAATAAACCATACCCCTTCTACCTTAGAGGCAAGCTCTTTAAAATGTTCTGACACCTCTCCTGCCACCTCTACCAGAAGCAGATGGTGCAGGTGCATCGGGTCTGCCCCCTGTTTCACAAGCTGATTTGTAATCTCTTCCTTCTCCTGCGTTACCTGCTGCCAGCTTTTTAATGCAAGCACGGTCTCCGTTGCAATGGAGACTACCAGCAGTTCCATCTCCTGCCGCTTTACAAACACTGCATACGAAGATTCCAAAATCTGCTGATACCCCTCGCTGCCTAAAAAGCGTTTCCATTCTATCTGCATTTCGTCACTCCTTTAAAAAAGGAAAGAGCCTTATGATGAGGCTCTTTGTTGTTACCTAGTGTATCTAATTTTTATTGTACTATACTTTTTAGGATCTGTCATATATCTTTCGGTTTAATTTTTTATCAAACGTGAATATGGTGTAACCTAACCTGCTATAACCATAAAGAATGCAATCAATAAAATCCAGTTTTGGCTTCTCGCAATATGCTTGTAACGCATATCGTAATACCCTTTTTCTTTTTATCTGAATTTCATATGTTAATGCAGTCAACCCAAGTGCTATTTCATCTCTTGGAATGTTATAAAGCCTTTTAGATTGCAATACAAATACCACCTCAGCAATCACTTCCAGACTTGTACTACATTTTTTCGATGCTATCATTGTCGCAGCATTTTCTGCCAATTGTTCATTATCACTAAGTAAATATCGCAAAATTACATTTGCATCAAGTACCACTTTGCTTTGATTGATATACCTCAATAATTTCACGTTCTAATTCCTCCTTTTCCAAAGGAATCAGATTCGTATCCGCATAACTCTTAAATCTGCCAAATGCACTTCTTTTAACGGGTGTGATTATAACTTTCTGATTTTCGCACAATTTGGCTTTCGTTTTTATTACTCCATTTGAATAAATGCCTACCATTGCCATCCTCTCACCTCCGTTACTTTTTTTCAGTGTAACATAGCCATCCTCTGCTTTCAACCATTCATCCTTTGTTGTTTTCAATTATTTCATTTTGCTCTGTGTAATAAGAAGATCATGCCTGCCACCAGAATCACGATCGCGGCAGCCGGCACAAACAGTCCCGTCAAAAAATACTGCCCGCTTTTCCCATATACTTGCATCCGGTAACAGACAACAAGCACCAAAAGAGCCGCACCTGTTCCACAACCGATCGCGCCCATCCGATAATGATATTTCTTTTTTTGCGCCACATACTCTTTAGGACTGTACGTTTTTTCCTCTTTCTCATTCCGTTGCTTTACCGGATTCTCTCGTTTCTGACTTTCTGTTATGTCCTCTTGTTCTGCAAGAAATACCGATTGTGTTTGGGGCATCTCCATTCTTACTGCTGCCTGCTCCTGCAAAAATTCTTTCACACGTTCCAAACTAAAATTCTGCTCCTGTACAACAGGGTACAGACCATACACAAATACTACTGCTTCCTGATCCTTGTGATCGATCTTTTTCATCAGATACTCCACTAACCTTACGATCTGTTCCCGGATATTCCCCTCATAACCACTTAAATAACATAATGACAATTGTTCCTTTGCATCCAGGAATATGGTCTCTTTTGAAAGATAAATGCTATCTTCCCGAAGCAGTGTTCCTTCAAACTGTTCCAAGACATGTAGCAATTTTTCAAATACTTCCCGCAAATATCGTCCCTGACTTCTGGTACGGTAAAGTCCTTCCTCCAATGTCATATGGTCCTGAATCTCAAACCATAGTTTCCCCTCTTTGCTATGACAGGGAAGCAGGCAAAGACTGGGATCCTCTTCTATCATCCTGCATTCATATTCTTCCGTATGCTCCAGCTGTTTTGTTATCATGTAGCTTGTAAAACCATCCTTTTGATATTCCCATGTTACTGCTTTCTGCACCTTCTTATTCCTCCTCTTCTTCTGTCTGGTGACCTCTGATCCAATCCGAAAAATCTCCGACATCCACCCGACAACACACCCTATGTATCTGCTCTTTTTCATTGGTATAGTGCAGCAGCTTTGCTTTTGTCTGTATTTGTACGGTAAGTTTCATATGCTTTCTTCCTATGTTGGCTTTGACCTGTTTTACTGTGATCGTGCAAAATCCGTCCTGTATTTCCTGATTTAATAAACGTACCAGTTCCTTTTCCTCCTCGGAAGAAGAAAAGGAAAACAACGGCTGCTGGTTTCTCTGTTTTATATTGACTACACCAAGTGTCAGATCACTACTCTTTTTATAAGATAATGAAGCATACGCTAATACCCGTTGCATACTACTTTGCAGTCTTGCTAGTTCCAGTTCATAAATGCCTATAAAACAAAGCGTCACAATCAGAAAAAGAATGAGCGGAAACAGCAATGCCATTTCTATCGTCAGATATCCGCAGTTATTCAATGCCCCGCACCGTACTTCTTTTTTCTCCATTCGTTTTCTCCTACTTTCTTACTCCGGCACATACACTGCAAAGTGTCCTATCCTGCACCTTATCTTTTTTCACTAATCTTACGCTGCGATGGATCGCACTGCACCCCGCATCACGATGCACGCAATCACCGGCGATCGTAATATACCTTCCGGTCAGCGGGTGATCTCTGCACAAACGGCAGTTACGTTTCCCGCGATATGACGCTTCTTCGGTTACAGGTACACTTTTGATGGCAAGATAACGACAGTTGGGATCTGTATGATACACCTCCCCCTGTTCTGTCATATATACATAACCATCCGGAAGCTCCTCCTTATTCCGAGGGTGATACCCATCATATATTCTGTGATGCACCTCATCCTTAACCTGTATGTTTCGCGTCCCAAACAACGGAACAAAAATCGTGATCTGATAACTTACGCGAAGCACCACCTCCTGACTACTATTTCTCTGTTCACTGTTCCAAAAAGAAATTCCCTGAATTCCTCCCCTGATCCTGGCAGAGTTTACTGTACAATATTGTCTAAATAGCAGGCCTGCTCTGACAAAAAATACTGCTTTTTCCTCTTCCATAGCAGTTTCCTTTGCCAATGTTCTGGCAGTCTGCACGAGTGCTTCATGTACCCGTTGTTCTGTGATATATGACATGCCAAGAGACAACATAAGATACAAAAAAAAGATACACAACGGTACAACCAATGCCGCCTCCACCGTTATGGAACCGGAATTAGAAATAACAACTTGTGGCAAGAAGACCTTTTTCGATGCTCTTTTGGACTTTATTCTTTTACATGCTTGCGTGCTTTGTTTCCAGATTTTTTCCTTTCTTTTAAAATTTTTTATGGGTAATTGTCGTATATATATTTTTTTTAAAGGAGAAGGGAACGAACTGAAGCAAACAGTACGCTGGGGAATCGCTGCCATTCCATTTATGGAATTAAAATACGTTTGATTTTTTTCGTTTTGCATCCACCAAAAGAACATCGAAAAAGCCTCCTTACCTGTTTCCTAATAGGAAACAACCTTACGAAACGTCATGTTATATCCCTTACCAAAGTCAGAAAATGGCAATTTGCCAAACGCAGGAGCAAGCACTGCCTTTTCCTCCGCCTGAAAAGAAAAAAGCATGTGGGACAATGCAAAGGGAGTCCGGTTCTGCTGTCCTCTTTTTTCCATCACACATAGCATTCTGCAACACTGTACCTGCTGCGGCTGCAAAAATAAGAGCATCCCCAGATAATCCGCATAGTATAGTCCTTCCTCACTGTTATCCTGTTTCTGACTGTTTTTTGTCTCATTTTCCGTCAATACTTCCTGCAACACCTCAGGAAGATTTCTTAGGCTGATCTTAAAATTGGATGCGGTTTTAAGATATGGCACTCTTCCTCCATGCAATAATTTTCGTACATCCAACAAAGCTTCCGCATAACTTTCCGCAGCAAGCAAAAGATAGGCTGTTACTTCGATCACCGCCGGATTTAATGTCGCCCCTACCAGTTCTGCTGCGACTGCATTGGCTTCTGCAACCAGATCCGGGGCAGTTGCAGCGTAAGCAAAGTTGACTGGAAAACGGATGGCAAGCAAACGATGCACAATACTGTTGGCATTGTCATAATCACTTTGCTTTCCACAAAGAAGATATTCCAATTGGCACTGCATCACCTGTTCTTCTTCCTCTGTCTGCTTCATTGCATTCGTATCACTTCCGGAAGGCCTCTCAGCTGTCTGCACCATACTGGAAAAATGTTTTCCGGCATATAATGCCACTGCCGCTTTCGTGATCACCTCTTCCGTCACAGACTGTTTGTCCCATGACTGTTTCAGATGAGAAGTCACATCTTCTGTTTTATCAAATTCCATGATACTCTCATCCTCCGCTGTCTCTTCCCTGCTATTCCATTGGCTTTTTATGCTGTCTTCCAATGCTTGCAGGCCATACGGTTCTTTTGACCAGTCTTCTCTTCCTGACACAAAGGACAATAATCCTTTTTTTCTTACCTTGTTTAGTTCCTTTCTGGGATCTTTGACCTTAGACTGTACTGTCTGATCAGCATTTGCTTTCTCATCTTCTGTTTCTTTTAAATCTTTCTGCTCCTTTTGGGAAGCTGCCTCTTTTTCGCATGCCTCCATCTCCTCTTTTACACTCGTAATCTGCTGCTTCTGATCCTGATTCCAGTCTGCAAATACCTGCAGCAAAACATCCCTTGTTACACTCTTTGCCATATATGCACGGATCTCATTTACCAGCACCCCTTCTTCCAACAGGGATACAGGATCTGTCACCGTAAGCTCTTCTATTGTATAAGGATAATTTGCTGAAAATCCCTTTAAAGAGCTCGTTCCTTCCTCCTGTGCATATTGCTTAAGCATATGGGAAAGCATGGCAGAAGAATCCGTATGATAGGTTTCGTCCACAGCCAGTATATGATACTCCTGCCATAAAAACGGATCATAATCCGCCAGTACACTTTCCTGTGCCATAAAGAACTGATCACAAAGTCTTTGTTTTCCAAATGAAACGTGAATTCCCTCTAAGAGCACAAGAAGTAAAAGAAGGATCACCGGGATCATAAGCGCAAGCGTCACCGTGATCCCACCCTGATCATTTAATTTCATACTGTACCTTTCTCTACTTTCCACCATAAACAGCCTTCGATTCCTTGGTAATGGATTTCATGATATTATTCACAACTGTTGTGATCTGACTTTTAAAGATCACGACCAGACTGATAAGTACCACAATGATCAAAATGATCTCCACTACACCCATTGCGTCCTCTTCCCGGCAAAATTCATCCCATCGCTTTGCAAGATTCATCTTTCTCACCTCCTTCTCCTGATCTGTAGTAGTTTTTAAAGACCCTCTCCAAGGTCCCATAAATAACCTTTCTGTGCCACATCACATAACCTGAAAAAATGCAGGAACCATGACAAACAGCATCGCTACTAAAAGCAATAACAGCATGGGAAACAATAACCGGGTACTTGCTTCCTCTCCCCGCTTGCGGATCTGTTCTGTCTGTTGAAATAAAGTATGCTGCCGCTCCTGTTTTAATAGAACAAGCAATTCCTTGGAACCCTTTTTCAGATTTTGTGATAGCAGCGTAACCAGTCTGCGGTAAGCGGCATCCTCTGTCTGTGTGGCAAAAGCTTCATAGCAGACCAATTCATTTTGTCCCATGTTCAATTGTCCGGACAACGCACATAACTCCTCTTTGACATAGTCATATTCTGTAGTAAAACTATCCGCCAGTTCCACAAATGCCGCCCGCACCGTCATTCCGGCGCCGATATATAATGTAAGCTTTTGCAGGATATTCGGATACACCATCTGAAACTGCCTTTTCTTCTGTTCCAGCTTCTCTTTTTCCTCCTGCCGGTTTTTTACCAGCAACAGCAAGGGAATACCAACTGCCAGAAAGAGAAAAACATAAGTATTTTTCTGCTGATCAGGCTCTTTTATATGAAGACCTTCAAATGCAAGAGGCAACCGGATCTTGTTTTTTGTACGATTCTTTTTTTCCATCTGTTTTACATAAGAAAGAAATTCCTGCCTTTGCTGCTCCTCTTTCGTAAGAATCTGTGGCTGTAGTAACAACACCTTCTGTTCCTTTCTTATTTCTCCGTCAAAATCTGCCTCCAGTGTTACGGTCACTGCAATCTCTTTTTTTATTTGATCTTTATCTAATATCCCATCCGGTGACAACACCTCCTGTTCCTCCCACCACCAGTGAAAGGAAAGAGGAACCTCCTCCAGTTGTTGTACCGGATGTACGGAATAGAGGATCTCCTCATATGATTTATTCCTGCCAAGGAAAGTCTTCCATGCCAAAGCCATTCCCTCAGACCAGAGCTGCTCCCGTTTTTTTGTCTCAAATTCCTGTGGGTAGACAGAAATCGTAACCTCCTTTGTTGTCCCCTCGCTCTGCTCCAGCAAAAGCGGGTAGTGCATGACTTCTCCTCCATATACATCCCGATTTAACGTAATATATTTCTTATTATGGGAAGACAAGGCTGCTCCCTCATAACAAAGTCCCAGCAAACTGAACAGAGTAAAACAGAGCACCATCCTGCCAAGCAGCCGCATAATATGCTGTTTTGCAAATGCCGTAACACCTTCCTCATTTGCTACATGTATTTTTCGATACCGATGTGGATTTAACAACTGCTGTCTTAGCTTAGCCGGAAAAAGCTGCATCAGCACATCCCCTGCACCAGCATAAAACGGTTGCATCCTCTTTTTTTCTCCCAAAAACAGCACGAAAGCACCGCAAAAAAACAACAAACTATAGATCAGAATCAAAATTTCCTCCTACTTTTCCAATCGGGTTAAGATACGCTGTGACCAGATATATGCCACTGCGATCACTACCAGACTTCCACTCATAAAAACAATTCCAAATAAGTTGTGATAAAACACATCCAGATAACCGGGACTGGTAAGCCGCAGATAAAGAAGCAATCCAAACGGTACAATCAGCATTACCTTTAATTCCAATGTTTTCGCTGCTGTCATCACACAGAGTTCATCCTGAAGCCTCAACTGTTCTTCTATCCCAAGTATTGCTTCCCGGATCAGCTCGATCAGATTGCCACCCCGTCGTTTTGCAATGACGATCACCTCACAAAATTCGTGAAGTTCCTTTATATCCACACGCTGTGCCATTTCCAGAAATAACTGCTCTGTGTTTTTTTGCATCTGTCGTCCGGCTATCATATGTTCACATTCCTTCCCCAGTTCACTTCCTTCCGGGAAACGGTGTGTAAGATCTTCCAGAATCAAAGGAAGTGTATTTTCCAGTGCATAGCCTGCCATCAAAGCTGCTGACATTGCTCCCATAAATTCCTTTAACTCCTGCCTGAGCCGCACCATTCTTTTTTGCTGCACTCTGTTTTGTTCCTGACGGTAAAAGAAGACCAGCATGGGAAGACAACATACGACTGTCCAGACAGAACGGTAACAGAGTACCCCTGCCACTCCTGTAAATACCCCATACATTGCCAGTGCGTTACGAAGTACCACCCACTCTGCTGCCTGGCTAAGCTTCCATCGTTTCATTCTTAATCCTCTCCATCAATTCCATATAACGGTCAAAATATCCTGCATCTTTTAATTTCGCCACCTGCTTCAGATCACGCTTGGGCAAAAGCTGCCCCTGCACTCTGGCATGGTAGCACTGTTCCTCCTGAAACTGGAACAATGTCTGACACTGAATCTCTCCTTCTTCCATCTGCAACACCTCCACAATCTCCAACACTTTTCTGCTATGATCTCTTAATCTGCCTAAATGTATGATGATCTCCAATGCCGACGCGATCTGCCCTCTGAGTGCAGGAACCGGCATATCAAATCCCATCAGCACCATGGTCTCCAATCGTGTCAGCATATCCTTTGCACTGTTGGCATGTCCGGTAGAAATAGATCCATCATGGCCGGTATTTAAAGCCTGCAGCATATCCAAAGTCTCCTCCGAACGAACCTCCCCCACAATGATCCGGTCCGGTCTCATACGAAGTGACGCTTTGATCAGATCTTTCATAGAGACTGCAAGTTCACCTTCCAGGTTTGCGTTGCGCACCTCCAACCGTACCAGATTAGCAATCCCATTCAGCTTCAGCTCGGCGGAATCCTCGATCGTGATGATACGTTCCTCTTTCGGGATACATTCTGACAATGCATTTAAAAATGTAGTCTTACCTGATCCGGTTCCCCCACTGATAAAAATGTTGTATCCGCTCTTAACTAAATAGGAAAGCCACTCGGCAACTGCTTCCGGCAAGGAATGCAGCTCCACCAGGCGTTTCATGGTTAACGGCCGTTCCGAAAACTTACGGATCGTAAGGCAGGAGCCATCTAAAGAGATGGGAGAGAGCACGACATTTACCCGGGAACCATCTTTCAATCTGGCATCCACAATGGGGGATGCTTCATTCACCACCCGGTTGGCCTCCGATACGATCTGCTGGATCACATCTGCATATTTCTCCGGACTCCGAAAAGAAATTCCGCTTTTTATAATTTTACCTTCCTTTTCACAAAAGATCTGATCATAACGATTCACCATGATCTCCGTGATCTCTTTATCATTCAGCAGCGGAGTAAGCACATCGTATTCCCGCATACTCTGAAACACCTGATACCGGAGTTCTTTTCGCTCTGCATAAGACAAATATTGCTGCCTCGCCTGACCGGCGATCGCTGCATCGATCGTTTCATAAACGATCTCATCCGTGACAAAAGGAACCGCTTCTAGCTGTCTTCTTACTGCATCTTCCACTGTAAGCAGCTGCATCCATTTACCCTCATCCAATCCGGAACACCTCGCTGTTAAACTGCAGTACACCCAGATAATCCTTAAGGTTCTTAATTCGCAGTTCATACCCGGAAGTCTCTAATAAGATCAACCTTGAAAACACTGCCACCACATCCGGATCATGTATCGTTCCCCAGTCAAAGTAAACATAGATGTGACTGATACCACACTTTTGCAGTGTTTCAAAGAACCACGCAAAATCTGCGGCCGCCAATGAACGGCTGTCAAAGGGAGAACGCAGTGGCTTTATACGCACTCCCTCCCCACAGGAGTCAAGATAAGAAAGCAGTTCCTCCTCCGGCATATCTTTTCTTGTTTTTATATTGTAAAGGAGCTGCTCGCTTTCACAAGCCGCCTCGTTTTCATCCAAAGAAGACGTAAACTCAAACAGACATTTGAATGGTGCATCGATCTGCTCCATAACATACTGATGGGATGCATGATCGTAAAGTGACGCCATTACACCAATAATCTCCTGCTTTTTTACACTGCAGACCGGACTTTCCTTTAACATCTGCAGCTCGATCAACTGACGCAGCCGATCCGGTCTTTGATAGCGGAACCAGACTGTCTCCTCCTTCATCTTTGTCTCCGATAAATACCAGACCGTACCCGCCTGCTCCTCTGTAAGCTTCCACTGTGCAATTTTCTTTTGAAAGGATTCGGAAACAAGCAGCAAACGCTCCTTCTGCTGTTCATACGCTTCTTTTACTTGTGACTCCTCCTGATAAAACACTGCCAGATACGCTCCTTTAGCGTTATGGTTCAGATATTCCATCAAACGCATAGCATAAGAAATCCGGTCATCCCATATGATTATCTGATACATCCCTGTTCCTCCCACCATAGCACTGCCCAGCTCAAAAAAATAAATAAAACAAATGGTACACCATAACACTGCTCCTTTCCGGTAAGGGCATAAGAATAAAACTGTCTGCTCCGAATACAGGACATCGCATAATACCAGACTTGTTTCAACCGGGAAAACAGCTTACGTTTATATAAAAGAAATCCTGTTCCGAACAAAGCAGTCAGAACCAGACTTCCCCAGATCACCCTGCCGACTGCCGTTCCGATAAAAAGGGAAAGCACCAGCAGCACCTTGACATCTGCGGCCCGTATCGCACCTAACAGATAAAGAGCTGCCCCCACAGCGATCGTTACAAGGATCCCACCAAGCGGCTTCCAGATTGGCACACAAAAAAAGCAATTATACAACCATCCGCAAAGCATCGAACCTTTCACATAACGGTTCGGCACAAGGCGGAAAAATACGTCATACATTGCTGCACCAACAAGAAAGCCTGCTATACTCATATCTTTTAGCATACTTCTCCTGTTCCTATGTAATTGTGGTTTGGAATAAACGCGGTTTTTGAATGGCTGAGTAGACCACCGCTAAGAATGATTTGATTATAAAACGAAACCATCGTTTTGTAAAGACTTTTTTGGAAGTTTTCTTACAAAATCAGATAATAAATGATATAAATTCCCAGTATGCCTGGAAAACCAAGTATACCAGAAACCAGCAGCGTTACCCAATTGATGCCGACGAGCACCTCCATTTGCTGTGATACTAAAACAGAATTGATCACATGGATCAAAAGCAGACATGCGCCCATCCGTATGACCAGATCCAAAAGATGCTTCATATTCATCCCTCCCTGCTACATCTTATGCAGCCTGTTACCAAAAAATGACGGAACATGTATAATCTGTCTTTTCTTGCAAATACTTCTAACAAAAGGAGGTTGCCTATGATATTTCATTTTCTAAAAAAACCAACGATCAGCTGCTATTATGGCAAGCAGCGTTTGTTACACCAGATCAACGAAAGCAAACTGGCTCTGGATATTGCATACTCTAATTTTGAAAATATGACAGATCCCACCCTGATCGACTGCTCCATCTACGAATTAAAAGCGGCACAGCGACGGTATGCCTACCTGCTCGACTGTGCCAAAGAATACGATATGAGTTGCCTTAACAATCAGATCTTGTCCTAATCCCCTTCCGGGAGCTGCCAGTTTCGTGCCATCTCTTCATACCGTGCGGCTTCATCCATGCGCCCCAGTGCGCGCATGCACCCGCTTAAACGGATCAATGGCCAGTCACCGCCACAATGCACATTCAGATAGCATTGTGTTTCAAATGCCGCATTCAGATACCAGATTGCGGCTTCTTCTTTGTCCCCATTTTCTTCATAATAGGTACCAAGCTCATAACAGATCTCCGCTGACCCCTGTCCGGTCGCTACATTATGCATGCACTGGGTAAAAAAAGAGGCCGGATCTGCACAAAGCCTTGCACAACATGCCAGAATGATCTCTGCCTCCACCCTTCTGTCATCCGGAAGATCCTCCTGTTTGAGTAGGGCTTCAAAGTATGGTTTCGCCGCCAGATAATCTTCCCTGCTGCCGGAAAGATATAGTTCTCTGGCATACATCGAATAAAGTCTTAAAGACAGCCGCCGTCCCTTTTTCAACTGCGTCTGATAGCATGAGAAATCACGTCCGGCATGGTTTTCTTTCGGATAATGTAAAATGGAAATGTCACTGTCATATATAAGTGGTGTGAAACGGACCGCCTCATGCACAGCATCCTCCCATACAAACTGCCGGAGTCTTTTATAAAGCTTTGGTCGGTACTCGCGGTTAAAATTGTAAACTGTCCCATTATGCAGCTGGTTGTCATAATACATCTGTACAATCTCAATCGCAGGATCAAGCACCTGCTTCAACATTTTAAATTGTCTGTAGTTCTCTTCATCAAGCACCTCGTCTGCATCTGCCGAATAAATATATTCCATACTTGCCTTTGACCACGCAAAATTACGTGCTGCAGCAAAATCATTGCACCAGACAAAATCATATATCTGATCTGTATACTGCGCCGCAATCTCCTTGGTCTCATCCGTAGATCCGGTATCTACAATGATCAATTCCTCGTATAATCCACTTATACTGTCTAAACAACGCGCCAGAATATCGGCTTCATTTTTGACAATCATACACACACTTATCGTAACCATTTGTCATCATCCTTTCAAAAAACGGGACAGCACCAAAGCACCGTCCCGCTCCTTCTTCATCAGCTTAATTCAAACTTTCTCTTAAGCTTATCTAATACACTGATCTTCATCGAACCTTTGCCACGCGTCTTTTCCATGTTGATCGCTGACTGCAGGATCTCAAGCAGCTCCACACGGGAACCGGAATCAATCTCCGGAATAAACTGCATCAGAATATCTTTGATCTCCTCCGCTGACTTGGCATCCTCCATAGTAGCAAGCATTGCCTCATAATCAAAGCGGTAATTATTCAAGAAATCCTTCTCCTCACGGTTACACATGGAGCACTGTGTATCTCCCGGAAGGTTGATCGCACCACAGATACATCTCCAATAAGTATCTGTCTTGCGGTACTTATCCACGGCATCTGCCCCTTTATTCTGTTTGAAAATGGCAAGCTGCTCAGAAGTAAGACTACTGTCTACCGGCTGCTCTGCCACTTCATATACCTTGTGATCCTTGACATACTTACGCACTGCCACTTTCACATCAGTCTGCAGCCCTACCTTGCGTGCATCCATCTCGATCGGTATACGGTCGGTCTGGATCAGAATGTTAATGTCCTGATTGATCGCATAATCCACATTTGGGAAGCTTAACTTCTCACCATAAATATCCATAAAGGTAACATCCAGCTTCATCGCAGAAATCTTTGTCATCTCATAGTTATGCACCTTGACTGACATATAAACCTGCTGTCCATCTACATGAAGTGCTACCTCAAATGGACGAATAATCTTCTTATTTAAATAATTGGAAACAGAAAGAACCTTGACATTCTCCTTTAAAGTGCCTTTCTTTTTCACAATCTTCACTGCCGTTCCGGTAACCATAACCGACGCTACATTTCCTGACAGGTTTGTATAATCCATGGAAATGTTAATAACCGCATTAGCACCTTTTTCTTCCGCAATCTCCTTGAACTCTTTCATCACGTTATCCGCTGCTTCTTCCAGCTTATCTTCTAACGCTCTTCCTTCCCCGCCAACACTGTCAGCAATATTCGCTGCAAGCTCCTGCACAAAGTTGGAACTGAATACGCTCTGATGACGAATGAAATCCACGTATTCCACAATGTCGTATCCCTCAAAGGATGGGGCTGATGTAACCATAATGTTCTTCATGTTAAACCTCCCTGATCTTTAAAATAGATGTTTGTACATCAATTATAACAAAAATCAACAATCAGGTCTAACATTTTTGTAAAAACTGTACAAAAATATTGCACAAAGTTATTTGGTCAAAGTGCCGAATCACCACCGGAAAGCGATCTGATCTTCCTCTGTATTTTCCCACTTCTGCTAAATACTTCATGGGAAAAGTCCTATCATCTGAAGTTGAAATTCTTGCGCATTTTCTCTTTTTTCGATATAATATAGATAACTATTCACACTGGGCAGATCGAGGGAACGAAACCATGCCCGGCGCATTCCATAAGGAAAGATCTACAGGGAGGTAGAGACTATGAATATACAAGGTATCGGCAGCAATGCCACACGTGACTACATTCCGACAAACACGGAATCGACTACAAAGGAAGAACAGCTTGAAGCATTAAAGATAAAGTTAACAAAAAAAGAAGATACCGCCGCTTCTGATAAAGCAGCAGAGGCAAAAGAAAAGCAGGCGAAGAAAGCCAAACAGAAGGAGCAGGAAGATCTGAATAAAAAGATCACTGATACCTATAATCAGTTAAGTGACCGGGCGAAGGAGTATTTATCCAAGCTCAAGGAACGGTTTGGCAACATGGACATCACGATCGCAGATGTAGATTCGGACGAAGAAGCTGCGAAGATCATGTCGCAGGGGACAAAATCGTTCAGCGTTCTGATGGATTCCAAGACGCTGGAAGAAATGGCAGCCAATGAAACCGTTGCCACCGAATACGAGAATCTGATCGCAGATTCTGCCAATGAGCTCACTGCGTTAAAGGATTCTGCCAATGAACAGGGCGTTGCCGTAAAAGCGGTTGGCATGAAGCTTAACAATGATGGAACGAAAACCTATTACAGCATCATTGAGGATTCCCTTTCCTACTATGATAAGGAACTGAAAAAGCAGGAAGAGAAAAAGGAAGCCAAGCTCGAAAAGAAGAAAGAAGCCGAAGAGAAAGAAAAACAGAAGGAAGAACGCAAAGAGGCACTGGAACAGGCAGATCAGAAACAAGAGGAACTGGTGAAAAAACAGCTTTCCGGACAGTATGCTCTGCTCACAGCCGGAACGATCGACGAATTAAAGGCGCGGCTGCACTTAGAAACCGAAAAGGTCGACAAGCTGAAACGGAGCCAGATCTTTGCCGGAGTTGGAATTGACTATCAGATATAGCATAAGCACTGCACTTATCCTTTCCCGTTCACCGGGAAGGGATGGTGCGTTTTTTTAAGGAGGGTTTAAATGAACGAGGAAAAACGCTTTGCCGTTTTGATCGACACGGATAATATCAGCACAAAATATATCGCCAATATTATGTCGGAGATCAGCAATTACGGGGTGGCCACTTACAAACGAGCATATGGGGATCTCACACGCAAGGAAAATAAAAACTGGGAAAAGATACTGCTGGAACATTCCATCACACCGGTCTTACAGTATAGCTACACTTTTGGAAAAAATTCCACGGATTCTGCCATGATCATTGATGCTATGGATATTTTATATTCCGGCCACGTGGAAGGATTCTGTATCGTAAGCAGTGACAGTGATTTCACCCGTCTGGCAGTGAGGCTCCGGGAATCCGGCATGACAGTGATCGGTATGGGAGAGAAGAAATCTGCCAAACCTTTTGTAAAATCCTGCACGCTGTTCAAATACTTAGATCTCATTTCCAAAAATGAAACAGACAACAAGAAGAACCGCAAATCAGAATTACCGGAGCAGGTGGAGGATGTGGCTGACATCGATGAGTCACTGGAAGAAAATGAAGTAGTAGATAAGAATGACATCTTAGCTGCGATCATCGACATTTTCAATGAGCGTGATGTCGATCGGGAAGGTCTTAATATCGGGGAACTCGGACAACGCCTTACCAAGATCTATTCAGATTTTGATGTGCGTAACTACGGCTATTCCCGCTTAAGCGTATTTTTAAAATCGTTTGATTGTCTGGAAACAAAGGATGCCTATGTCTACTTAAGAAACGGACAAGTAGGAAGTATTCCGACACTGACCGAACTGGAAGGTACGATCATCGCATTTTTGAAAAAGCACCGCAGCAGGGATGGTGTCAACATCGTTGTCATGAAACGTGTCTTAGAGGAAGAATATCCGGGCTTTGACATTGCCAATTACGGCTACTCCAAGCTTTCTACTTTCTTTAAGGATTTCAGTTCATTAGAGACAAAGCTTTCCGGAAAAAGCAACTCTGTGATGAGTTTGTTCTTAAAAGCATAAAAATGCGCAGCAGTACTCTCTGCTGCGCTTTTCTTTCACTTACATCTGATGCCGCACGATCTTATATTCGTCATACAGCTGAAAATACGAACAATGTTTCACGTCTCCGGTCAGGAAACGATACATATCGTCCTCATCGAGATTGACATCGCACACATAACATTCGTCCTCGTCATCATAGACAAAATTGGCACAACATTCACAAGGTCCGTCGATTGCTTTCTTTTCTTTTTTTTCCATTTTCTTTTTCTCCATATTCTTCTATTCCCATTCCCGGTCCAGATATCGTTCTTTTAGTTCCTGCTCCATCGCATTCATTTCCAGCAGAAATTCCCGTGCGGAAAGACGTTTTGCGCCCTGCCCCAACACGATCATCTGCTCTAAGGCATCTGACGTTGCCACGGTAATATCGTAGGTTTTTCCGTGTTCATGCGTAAACTGCTCAATGTAGGCATCCGCGGTCTGCGCTTCCTTCGTGAACACAACCTGAATATTATGATAATTCTCTATAGATCCGGCATTTCCCTTGATCTTATATGCATCAAATACCACGATCAGTTTGACATGCTTATATGCCTGATAATTGCATAGCATGTCCTGCAGACGGATGCGCGCTCCATCTAAGTTGTCCTTTCCTGCCAGACGGTTTAAGCTGTCCCATGCAAATATAATGTTGTAGCCATCCACCAGCAGATACCGATCCTTAAACACCGGGAGTTTGTGCGGTCTGCTGCTTTTTTGCGGACTCCTCATCAAAGAACCTTTCTGTTTTTTTGCCTCCCGTTTTCCATCCCGCTGGTTTGCCAGAAACGTGCGCTTAAAAATTGCTTCCAGCTCATCCTCATCAATGAAATCGCTCACCGTGCGCGGTGGCTGCTCCGGCATTTGCCACTCTTCCCCTTCTTCCTCTAACGGACTTTCCACATGCATGTGTTCCGGTACCTTGTCCCATGGCACCACATAGCCTGCCCCGTGGGAGCAGAAAATGGAATCGACCGGGTTCTTAAGATCCGCCTGCGGATCGTAATCACTTTCCAGGCATACCTCCTGCTGCCGCTTGCATGGCTCATAGCCTTTTACCCGGCAGGTGAACTGTCCCTCGCCTTTGGTATACTCCATCACGCTCTGCTGGTAATCCTGCATGCCATATACCGGAACGACACCTGTAAGCACAGCATAATCACCCCGGTTTTCCGGCGGATCAAACCGTCCATTGGCAGCTTCGATATCCATCATCGCACGTCCCACTTTATCCTGCGGAACTTTGAGCGTGTACGCGTACACCGGCTCTAACAATACCGATTCCGCCTGCATCAGTCCCTGTCGGATGGCACGGTATGTCGCCTGTCGGAAATCGCCGCCCTCCGTGTGCTTTTTATGTGCCCGACCGGTAAGCAGTGTGATCTTTACATCCGTAAGTCCGGCACCAAGAAGTACGCCGGCATGCTCCCGCTCCAGCACATGTGATAAAATAAGTCTCTGCCAGTTTTTAGCCAGCTGGTCTTCCTTTGCCACTGTATCCACCGTGATCCCACTTCCGGGGGCACCTGGTTCCAGCAAAAGATGTACCTCCGCATAGTGTTTCAGTGGTTCGTAATGTCCTACTCCCTCTACCGCATCGGCAATCGTTTCCTTATATAGAATATTTCCGGTTCCAAAGGTCAGCTCCAGTCCAAACCGCTCCTCTGCCAGTTGCTTGATGATCTCGCACTGGATCTGTCCCATCACTGCCATTAAGATCTGCTTTTTCTCCGGCACATAGGTAAGCGTCAGGGTTGGTTCTTCCTCTGCCAGCTCTTTTAACCGGGCAAATGCTTTCACGGGATCCGGTTCATTTTCCGCTTTTACCTCGTATCGCATAACAGGAACCAGATGTGCATTTTCCGCCTGCTTTTCCATTCCAAGTCTGAGTCCGGCATAGGAAGCATGCAGTCCGGTTACCGCGCAGATCTCTCCGGCTTCAACAGCCGGAACAGCCTCATACTGCCGTCCGGAATAAAGGCGGATCTGGTTTACCTTTTCTGTTACCGTCTGCCCCTCCTGTCCGGCATAGGAAAGCTCCATCCGGGCAGCCAGTCTGCCTCCGGTAATTTTGAGATAAGATAACCGTTCCCCCTTTTCGTCCCGCCCGATCTTATACACCTTTGCCCCGAATTCATCGGGATAGTTCGGATCTTTCCAAAAGGAAGTGACACTGTCAAGGAGCTCCTTCACCCCTTGTTGATGCAGGGCAGAACCAAAGTAGCAGGGAAATAACCGGCGGCTCTTGACCAGACGATAGATCGTATCTTTACCAAGCGTACCCGATTCCAGATATTCTTCCATCGCCTCTTCTTCTGCCAGAGCTGCATTTTCCAGATCCGTTTTCGTAGATCCATCATAGCTTTCAAAGGTTTCGCAATATTCACTGAGCTGTTCTTTCAATTCCAGAAGAAGAGCTTTCTCATCGGCTTGTTCCTGATCCATTTTGTTGATAAATAAAATGACCGGAACCTGATACTGACGCAGCAGCTGCCAGAGCGTTTTCGTATGCGCCTGTACCCCATTTGCCCCATTGATCACAAGCAGTGCAAGATCAAGCAGCGGCAGGGTACGCTCCATCTCCGGCGAGAAATCCACATGCCCCGGTGTATCCATCAAAAGAAGCTTCTTTCCTTTGTATTCCAGGCGAGCCTGCTTGGAAAAAATGGTAATGCCGCGGTTTTTTTCCATTTGCTCCGTATCCAAAAACGCATCCTTGTGATCCACACGCCCCAAGTGACGGATGGCTCCCGCCTCATAAAGTATAGCTTCGCTCAATGTGGTCTTACCCGCATCCACATGAGCCACAAGTCCGATCATAGTGTTTTTTCGTCCACTCATCATTCCTTCCCCTCTCTTTTGCAATACCAAGCTGTCAAACGCTTCACGATCCAGACCGAAAGCAGTGCCAATACTGTACCACTAAGCAGTCCACAAAGCACATCTGTCGGATAATGCACCCCCACATAAAGTCTCGACAGACCGATCAGAAACGCCAGAAGCAATGCAGGAATACCATAGCGTTTCGGGAGCATATGAAACATGACAACCGCAGCAGCAAAGGAACTAGCCGTGTGTCCGGATGGAAACGATGCGTCTTTTTGTTTCTCGATCAGAAGCGTTAGCCCCTGCACCACCTCATATGGTCTTGTCCGGTCCACCAGCGGTTTTAAGATCATATTGTTGACAAGAAGAGAAAGCAACAGGGAAATCGCACAAGCCGCCCCAGCTTTTCTTGTTTTTTTACAGCAAAGCAGCACCACCGTCAACAGGATCCATAGCTGCCCATGATCTCCCAGATGTGTCACTGCCTTCATAAACGGTGTGAGCAGGTCACACCTTACAAACTCCTGTATCCAAAGTAAAATAGAACCATCCGGATTCATGGATTCACCTCTTCTTCCTATTCGTTACGCTCATGATACAACACACGGCAGGAAAAGGCAAACTGATTACATTTCCCCTGTGCTTTTCATTGAATAAAAAGGCAATTAGGTGTATAATTTAAAAAGAGATTTTGTATTTTGGATATCACAGACAAGAACGCAAGTGAGGGTAATTATGAAGAGAAAAACGGTCGGAGTATTATTGGCACAATTGGATGAAACAACCCCTTCTCTTTTTATGGAAGGTTTCGTGGAGAAAATGTTTTCATACCAGTATGATGTACTTGTATTTTCCATGTACCAGAAATATCAAGAAACCCCTCTTCGCGAACAGGGTGATTCCAACATTTTTGAGCTGGTGAATTTTGATCTGTTAGATGCAATGGTAGTCATGCTTGACACCTTACAAACGGAAGGTCTGGCAGACAGGATCCAGGAAAAGATTCGGGATTCCTTTTCCGGTCCGGTTCTTATCATCGATAAAGAAAGTGACTATTTTGAGTCACTTATGATTGATCACTACACTCCTATTGTAAAATTGATCGACCACCTGATCGAAGTACATCACTATAAAAACATTGTATTTTTGAACGGAAAAAAGGGACACATTCATTCCAAAGAACGTCTTCGCGGTTATCTGGACAGCATGAAAGCACACGATCTTCCCGTTACCGAACAACAGATCTTTTACGGAGATTACTGGTACAAAAGCGGAGAACCCATGGTGGAGAAATTACTAAAGGATCCGGAACATCTGCCGGATGCGATTGCCTGTGCTAACGACTGCATGGCGATTGGAGTATGCGATGCACTTACAAAAAATGGAATAAAAATTCCGGAAGATATTGCCGTGATCGGCTATGACTCCATTGAAGACGGACGACTGAGCCCCGTTCCACTCACTTCTGCACAGATCCCTGCCAGACAGTGTGGTACTTATGCAGCTATGCGGATCCATGCAATGCTGACCGGAGAAATGATCGATGATACGTTCCACACAGTTCCTGAACTCTTTATTGGAGGAAGCTGTGGGTGTCCGTATAGTACTCTGCCAACAAAATCACTCTGCCGTGATGTGTGGAAAACCGATCTTTCTTCTGTCGGTTATTATTCTGTCTTTAACCATATTATGGACGACCTGTTGTCCCAAGACAACTACCAGGACTTTTTCAACACGGTATTTCAATATATCTACCAGATCCGAGATTTTGAAAGCTTTGACATTTGTTTAAATAACACTTGGGACAAGCCGCATAATGCGCTGATAGAATATGCAGTCCGGAATGGTTACACCCCGCAGATGAGTCATGTTATCCACTGTGGACCAGACCCTGATTGCGGCAACGAATTAAATTTTAGCAAAACATTTTCTACTGATCTGATCCTTCCGGAGTATCATGAACCTTGTGATCATCCACGGGCGTTTATTTTTACTCCTCTCTTTTTTGAGGACCGGTGTTTTGGTTATGTAGCAGTTAATTATGGAGATAAGAAATTCAGTTATAACGCAGAATACCGTCTTTGGATACGCAGTATCATGCATGGATTAGAGGCATTGCGCCGTCAGGAAGCCCTTCGCTATATTTTAAAACAGATGGAAGCATCCCAGATCCGTGACGCTTTAACCGGATTATATAATTACCGCGGTTTTATTACCCAGATGGGAGATCTGATCAACCGCTCTCATAACAAGACAAAAAAGGCTGTTTTGATCACCTCTGTCGATCTGTCCGCTCTGCGTGATATTAATGCCAAATACGGACGGGAAGAGGGAAACCGTGCGATCACTGCACTGGCACAGCGTATTTCAGAATGCGCTCTTGACCATGAGATATGTGCCCGTATGGGAAATGATGATTTCCTGATCGGTACTTTTACAGAACCTTTCAATACGGAAAGAAGTGATGACTTTGTCTCTGCTCTGGAAGAAAAACTGCTCGCATTTAATGAAGCCAATACGGATTCTTTTGCCATTTCCATCTGTACGGCAAACAAAGCTGAATTTATTACAAACACTGAACAATTGGAGCATCTGATCAATGATGTGGTAAGTTTGAAAAATGGAAGAAAACTGGAAGAACAACGTTTGAAAAACCAGGCCGAATTATCAGAAGAAGACAAAAAGCAGGACGATCTGGTAGCCGATATTTTGGATCACAACAAATTCATTTATTATTTCCAGCCAATCGTCAGCGCAAAAAACGGAGAGATCTTTTCCTATGAAGCACTGATGCGTGCTGATGTTGCTGAACACATATCTCCGCTTGCCATTTTGGACAGTGCAAAACGTATGAACCGGCTCTATGATGTGGAAAAATCAACCTTTTACAATGTTCTGCATTATATGAAAGAACACCAGCATCTGTTTGAAGGAAAAAAAGTATTTATCAACAGTATTCCAGGAGCGCAGCTGACCGGCCAGGATCTTCCTATGCTGCACAGCCTGCTCAAAGAACAGGACGGACATATTGTCGTGGAGCTTACCGAACAGGAAGAATTAGATGACAAACAATTAGAGCACATCAAGAAAACATTTCAAAAGCTTCATATTGAAACAGCCCTTGATGATTATGGTTCCGGTTATTCCAACATCAACAACCTGCTGCGCTATATGCCAAGCTATGTAAAAATTGATCGTATGCTCATGACAGAGATTCAGGACAATCAGCAGAAGCAGCATTTTGTAAAGAACATTATTGAATTTGCCCATGATAATGATATTATGGCACTGGCGGAAGGAATTGAAACTTCCGAAGAATTAAAAGCAGTGATCGAGCTTGGCGTCGATCTGATCCAGGGTTATTATACCGCAAAACCACACCCTGAACCACTGCTTTCCCTTCGCAGGGAACAGATCAACGAAATCATCCAGTATACCGCACTCAGCACAAAACGCACGATCAAAAAACGTTACGTAGTAAAGCAGCCTGCATCCGTTCCACTTGTACAGTTAAGTGTCAACAAATTTACGGAGATCCATGTAAAACGTTCTGCCAGCAGCAAGACAGATCCGATCCGCATCGTAGGAGCTGCGGGTTTCCAGTCCAATATCAAGCTCTGGTTTGAAGACGGCTATGAAGGTACGGTTATTTTAGAATCTGCCGGCCTTTCAGAGGCGACCGGACTGCCAAGCATTGATCTCGGCTCCGAAGTAAACGTAACACTTGTGCTGGTCGGTGACAGTGAACTCTTCAATGGTGGAATCCGAGTACCGGAATCTTCCATGCTGACTGTGGAAGGAGACGGAAATCTCTCCATCACCGTCAATGCAAATAAGCATTTTGGTATTGGAGAGTCAATGGAAAACCATCATGGTCCCATCTACTTTAATCAGGATGGTGGCATTACGATCACTGCCAATGGCGGAACAGGAGTCGGCATTGGCTCCGGATACGGCGGAAACATCACGATCAACAAAGGCTGGTACCGCATTTCTATGTATGGTCAGCATTCCGTTGGCATTGGTGCTTTCTATGGCAAGGCAGACATACACATCCGGCATTGTGATCTGGAAGCCAATTTAAGCGTTGGCTGCGGCTGCCTGATCGGATCCTATGAAAATGATGCAAACATTGAGATTTCCAACGGATTACTTCAGCTGTCCTCCTCCGCCGCCTGTGATGATATGATCGGAATTGGTAGTCTTTATGGAAAAAAAGCCACGATTGAACTGCAAAAAGCCAATATCCGCATTAAGCTTCGTGCTGCTACCTGTTATGCCATCGGCAGCCATTATGGGGACGTAACACTTTCCCTTCAACAGATCGCCTTAAATGTGGATGCCATCGGACACAAGGCCTATTCGTTGGGAAATGATAACAAAACTGCGAAAGCAACCTGCGTCAACTGTGACTTGATCATCAACATCACCAATGAGGATACTACCGATCTTCGCATTGATAAAACAAATCTGGAATTTATCAATGGAAGTCTCTCCCGGACAGTCAATGGTGTAGAATTAGACCGGGAATAAAAAAAGATGCCGACGGTGTTTACCGTCTGACATCTCCACGATCTGTCACGATCTGGTATCCTGCCTGTCTGACTCTTTCATTCAGACAGTGTCTGCACTGGGCGGATTCCTCCCCGGTGCAGATCTTATTATCATATAATTCATATTTTTTCCGGACAGAAACCGGAGACAGATTCGGCATGACAACATTTGCGCCCGCCTTCAATCCCTTCTCTCTGCCCAGTGGATCCAGCGTTCCAAGTGCCGTTGTTGCCGGAAGCAGCACATACGGAAACATAATTCGAAGAATAGCAAGCAGTCGGAGTGTCAATGTGACACTTCCGGCTGTTTTTTCTCTAAACGGCGTATCCTGATGCGGAATAAACGGTCCAATCCCTATCATATCAGGTTTTAACTCCCACAAGAAAGAAAGCTCCTCTAATAAATGTTCTTTTGTCTGCCCTGGAGAACCTACCATAAATCCGGCTCCCACCTGATAACCAATGTCCTTTAAGTCATATAAGCAACGTTTGCGATCGGAGAGCTTCATCTCCTGTGGATGCAGGCTTTTATAATGAGTTTCATTCGCTGTTTCTTCCCGCAGCAGATAACGGTCTGCTCCCGCTGTAAAATAACGCTCGTAACTCTTTCTGCTCCGCTCTCCGATGGAAAGCGTGATAGCACAATCCGGATAAGCTGTTTTGATCCTGCTCACCAGGCGGCAGATCCCATCATCCGTATAGGACGGATCTTCTCCTCCCTGCAAAACAAAAGTCCGAAATCCCAGTTCGTAACCCTCTTTGCAGCAATCAAGAATCTCCTTCCCGCTTAACTGATATCGATCCACATTTTTGTTATCTCTTCGGATGCCACAGTAATAGCAATTGTTCCGGCAGACATTGGTGAATTCGATCAAACCTCTCACATACACATCTGTCCCATACACCGACCTGCGTACAAGATCCGCACGCTGAAACAGGGCAGTATCTTCCTCCTCCCCGTTTAACCACGCTATTATCTGTTCCTTATCCCATGTCTGTGCCATGTACGGCCTCCTTTTCTCTGTCTGATCTTTAGCTTTCCTGTCTTTCTTTTTCGTCATATGTTTCCAGAAAATGATGCTTCACACCACCCTTCTTATAGGCAACGACCGTGTCCAGATTAACATTTTCCACACTTTTGAAAATATTCCCCTCCACATATGGATTCACCCGCTTCAACGTTTTAATGAGCTCCTTGATCTCCACACGTTTGGAGCGGTTTTCTTCATTATTGCATGTGGTGCAGGTGTCGGTAAATTTACAGGCACACTGAATAAAATAAAGATCATTGGCATCGCGCCATGCTTTGATGTCATCCTCGCGGATCAGATACAGTGGGCGGATCAATTCCATGCCGTTAAAATTGGTGCTGTGCAGCTTCGGCATCATCGTCTGCACCTGCGCACCATATAACATTCCCATCAGTATCGTTTCAATAACATCATCATAGTGGTGACCGAGTGCGATCTTATTGCAGCCAAGCTCCTTTGCATAGCTGTACAAATGTCCTCTGCGCATGCGGGCACAAAGATAACATGGAGATTTCTCCACATGATACACCGAATCAAAAATGTCGGACTCAAAGATCTCGATTGGAATGGCAAGCCGCTTTGCATTTTCCTCAATGATCTTTCGGTTTGCCTCGCTATATCCCGGATCCATCACGATAAATTTCACGTCAAAGTCGAATTTATTATGCCGTTTCAGCTCCTGAAACAGCTTTGCCATCAGCATCGAATCTTTTCCACCGGAAATACATACCGCAATCCTGTCTCCCTCTTTTACCAGCTCATAATCACGCACCGCTTTGGCAAATTTTGACCAGATTGTTTTCTTGAACCGCTTCCGGATGCTCTGCTCCACATTTTTAACATACTCTTCCTGCTCAGATACCTGAATGTGGTGCAGCAGCCACGCACCGTATCCACCGTCCATATTTTCTGCCCGGTAACCGTCCGCCTTTAATCGCTGTGCCACCTCTTCACTGATCACACCTCTGGCGCAGCAGATCACCAGCAGCTTATTTTTGTCGATCCCTTCCTGCACCGTAATCTCATCCGGCTTTGCTGCAATGGAGTCCGGGATTTTTCCATGTGCAAGCTCTGCCTCATCACGGATGTCAACGATCACATATTCTTCTTTCTTTAATTTACTTAATTCTTCAACCGTCATTTATGCTTCTTCCTTTCTTGCACACTGCTTTGCCAGATCATTGATCACTTCCCCGGCAATGATCAGTCCGGCTACCGATGGGACAAATGCCGTGCTGCCCGGTATGTCTCTTCGTTCTGTACAGGTATGCTCCGTACCCGGAGGACACACACAATGTGTCCGGCAGCTAATGGACATATCCTCTAACGGACGGGTCGGCTGCTCCTCGGAATATACCACCTTCAGTTTTTTTACCCCGCGTTTTTTCAGTTCTCTTCGCATCACTTTTGCCAATGGACACACCTTTGTCTTATAGATATCCGCTACCTGAAAAGCTGATGGATCAAGCTTGTTTCCCGCACCCATAGAGCTGATGATCGGCACATTACACTCTTTGGCTTTCATCACCAGTGAGATCTTTGCCGTCACAGTATCTACCGCGTCCACAACATAATCATATGCTGTAAAATCAAACGAATCCGCTGTTTCTGGCAGGAAAAAGCAGTTGTGCGTGGTAACCTTCACATCCGGATTGATCTCCTTCATCCGCTCCTCCATCACAGCCGTTTTATACTTTCCAATCGTTTTTCTGGTTGCAATGATCTGACGGTTCAGATTCGTCAGACATACTTTATCATCATCGATCAGATCAAATGCTCCGATTCCGCTTCGCACCAGTGCTTCGCACACGTATCCCCCGACTCCACCAATTCCAAATACCGCTACCCGGCAGGAAGCAAGGTGGTCCATCACTTCTTTTCCATATAGCAGCTGCGTCCTTGAAAATTGATTTAACATGCCCTTCGTTCCTTCCTCTTCTTCGACTTTTCCTACCATTTTACTACGTTTACGAATGTGCCGCAAGCCGGATTTTATGGGAGATCATTTCCAACACAAAAAAGAAACTGTTCTTTTTCTATCGAACAGTTTCTTTGCTGACACATTTTCTTATTTCTGCTTCGCCGCTTCATATGCCTCTTTGATAAAGTATTCCTGTGAATTAAGTGGTTTGTCCACATCCTTTGGAAGCTCGTAAATACCATCCGGCTTCTGTATTCTGGCAAGCATATTGTCACGCAGCATGATCTGGAACATACTGCGGATCCTCTGCTTGATCGTTTCATCATAGATCGGTGCAGCAACCTCCACCCGGCGCAGCGTATTTCTCGTCATAAAATCGGCGGAAGCGATATAGATCTGGTCACGCTCCTCGGTTCCAAAGATATAGATTCTGGAATGCTCTAAAAACCGTCCTACAATGCTGCGGATATGGATATTTTCTGTTTCTCCTGCGACACCGGCTTTCAAACAGCAGATGCCACGAACGACAAGATCGATCTTTACCCCTGCTTTTCCTGCCTCGATCAGCTTGTCAATGATCTTTTTGTCTGTCAGGGAGTTCACCTTGACCCCAATGTAAGCATGTTTACCCTCTTTGGCAAACGCTATCTCTGCATCAATCCTATCTATGATCGGCTGTTGCAGACACTTCGGTGCAACCAGCAAGTGCTCGGTATGGTCGATCGTATTGCCCAGTAAGATTTCCCGGAATACCTCTGCTGCCTCCTCTCCGATCTCATGATTGGCTGTCATGAGTGAAAGATCAGTATAAAGCCGCGCTGTTTTTTCATTATAATTTCCTGTTCCGATCTGTGTAATATACTGAATCCTGTCATGATCCTTTCTGGTGATCAGGCAGAGCTTGGAATGTACCTTTAATCCATCGACACCATAAACGACACGACACCCGGCCGCTTCCAGTGTCCGGCTCCAGCCAATGTTGTTCGCTTCGTCAAAACGTGCTTTTAATTCCACTAACACATCCACCTGTTTTCCATTTTCTGCCGCTTCCACTAAAGCCTCCACCACTTTGGAGTTTTTCGCCAGACGATACAATGTCATACGGATGGAGATGACCTTCGGATCTCTTGCAGCCTCCTGCAGCAGGAAAAGGAATGGGCGGATACTCTCATATGGATAAGAAAGCAATACATCCTTTTTTAAGATCTGTGGAATGATCGGCTGAAATTCATCAATCGCAGGAGAAGGCTGCGGCACACGCTTTTCAAAAAATAGCTCGGTATGGTTACGAAGCTTATCCTCCATCTCAAAAACAAAGGAAAGATCGAGTGGAGAATGTGAATAAAGTACATGACTTTCGTCAAGCTCCAGATAGTCGCACAGTTTTTCTACCATGAACGGATCAATATCCCTTGTTAATTCCAGCCGAACCGGAGCCAGCTTCTTTCTCAGCTTCACTACCTGCGCCATCTGATCACGGTAGTTTAGATCTTCATCATATACCTTATTCACATCAATATCTGCATTTCTGGTCAGGCGCATCACGGACTTCTGCTGAATATGATAATTGGAAAATACATCCTTCATATAATGAAGCACCAGTTCTTCCCGTAAAATATATGTATTGGTCATGCCCGGGATCTCAATCATACGTGGAATCATCATACTGTCACAAGGGATGATGCCAATCTTTTCCTTGCCCTTCTTTTTATCCAAAATCGCCATCGCATAGATTTCCTGTCCCTTTAAAAACGGAAATGGCTGCTTGCGTCCTACAATCATCACGGAAAGCAGTGGCAGCACCTCCTGAAAGAAATATTCCTTTAACCGCAGCCGCTGTGGCTTTGGAATCTCTTTAAAACTGACCACCCGGATGCCATATGCTTCTGCTTCCTTCATCAGATCTGTATAAATCGCATCCTTGTCCCGGTTCAATTTATTCACCCGCAGTAAAATGGCATCGATCTGCTGCTCTGGTGTCATTTTCGTCTTATTCTCCCGTTGGTCACCGGACAATAATTTCTGATCTTCCAGTGAACCGACACGTACCATAAAAAACTCATCTAAATTGGACTGATAGATTGATAAAAAGCTGAACCGCTCACAAAGTGGAACATCCCTTCTCTTTGCTTCCGTTAATACACGCTCGTTAAATTTCAACCAGGAAAGCTCCCGGTTCACATAAATGCATCCGTGTTTTTTCTGTTCTCCCATAGTATTGTTTCCTTTCCCTGTCTGTTTGTGTGTTATTTTGCTGCGCCAAAATATGGCAATTTGTTTTCCAATATTGATCATGTTGTATTATTTTCCATCCCACTGTTTCCACTCGGTGATTTCCTTATTGTAAATATACTGTAGCTGCGCCTTGGATAAACCGGAGAGTGGATTTTTTTCATTTACGATCACTGCAATCCCGTCCCTGGCGATCACAGTGCTTTCCAACAGCTCTGCTTCATAATCCTTTAATGAACGGGAACTCATTGCCAGATCACATTTCTTCTGCATGGCTTTTGTGATACCATCGGAAGAATCTGTAACGTGGATCATAATCTTCACCTTGTCATTATAGTTGTGATAATCATCCGCAAGAGCCTGCAGCAGCTCTGCCGCCGAAGAAGATCCTTCGATCGTAACATCTCCCTCTGAACGGTCGGATAAAAATGTACCTGCTTTTTTTACCGGAATAGCATAAGAGGTCACTATGTTCTGTCCGGCACTCATAATATAAGAAAGGAAATCCGCTGCAGGCGCAGACAGCTCCTTCTGATAAGAGAGCTGAAATTCCCTGTCGAGCGCATACTTTTCACTTTTTATTGTTTTATCCGTTGGAAGCACACCGTCGATCGCCAACACCTTCACAGTCTCATTTTGCAAAGCAGTATGGTATGCAGCATAACCGATCGCATTTTGATCCTTTCCCACTGCCTTGACCAGTGCATCGGTCGAATCCAGAGAAGCATCCGATTTTTCGCCGGAAACGTTTAACAGCTTTTCAAATTCCGCTCTTGTACCGGAGCCTTCTTCTCTGGAACAGACGGTGATCGTTCCCATCCCTGTCATATCAGGTTGATCTGCATTATTCGCACAGCCCCCAACAAGCATGGTCGCAAGAAGCAATACCAGCAGACCGCATCGTTTATACCCCTTCATACAGAACGCCCCCTTCTACTTTTTCATTGCTTAACTGCTGCATTTTCTGCTGTTCCAGATTGACAAAGCTGCCGCCATTTTCTGCCTCTTCCACAATGTTGATGCAATTATCTGCAATACGTTCAAAACCATACATAATGTTGGAATAATCTGCCGTATAAGCTGCCTGACACTCTTTGTTTCTCACGCGGGCCAGATGGGCTTTGTTATTCTGCTTGAGTATCTTTTTCATTTTATTGCGTTTTTTAATAATGCTTGCAGCATCACTTATATTTCCCGTCTCTAAAATGGCAATGCTCTGCGTCAGCATCTCCCCACATAACGCTGCACATTTGGCAATCTCCTTTTGTGCCGTGGAACTGAATCCCTTTTTCTCGTCTTGATATTTTCCCACAACATGTTCAACATTATGGCAATGATCCGCAATTTTTTCTAAGTTGTTTGCTACAAAGAGCAGACCTGCGGTTTGTTCCGACTGCTGCTCGGTGAGCACACCTGCCGAGAACATTTTCGTAATAAAGGATACAATGAGTCCCTGTAGCTCCTTTAACCCTGTATAAAGACTCTCATATTTTTCAGAAACACTATGGCTTTTCTTTCCTCCCACACTCTCCTGCATTGTGGAAAGAAACTCTGTGGTCTGCTCTGCCAAACGGGCAATTTCACGCGATACCAGATACATTGCCGGAACCGGCTGAAAGATCATCTTTTCGTCCAGATATTTTGCTTCGTGTGTCATCACTACGGTCGTGTCTTTTCCACGCACAATCACGTTGACGATCTTCACCATAACCGGGATCAATGGTAACCACACCAGCGTACATACCACATTAAAGGTCGTGTGTGCATTGGCGATCTGTCTTGCGATCACATCAATCTCATTTCCCTTCGGCGAAATGTATGCCACAAATTTGGAAAAGACCGGGATCAGACACAGGAACACGATACTTCCTGAAATGTTAAATACGCTGTGTGCCACGGCGGTACGCTTTGCATTTTTTGATTGTCCGATGGAAGCGATCAAGGCTGTGATCGTTGTTCCAATATTATCACCTAACAGGATTGGGATCGCTCCGGCTAATCCGATGACACTGCTGACACCGTCAGGGCCTGCCTGCGACGCAAAGTTCTGTAATACAGCGATCGTAGCAGAACTACTCTGAACAACAAGCGTCATGCCTGCACCAAGTACCAGACCAAGGATTGGAATATGAGACACCTTTCCCATCAGATCTACAAATACCGGACTGGATGCCAGTGGCTTCATCACGCTTCCCATGATCTCGATACCTTCAAACAACAGACCAAACGAAAATGCAACCATACCAATGTCCTTGATCCGTTCCTTTTTCCCCACAAAATTCATCATAAAACCAACGAAGATGATCGGATAAATATAATCACTGATCTTAAATGCCATAAGCTGTGCTGTCATGGTTGTTCCGATATTCGCACCAAAGATAACGGAAATCGCCTGTGGCAGACTCATCAGATTGGCACTAACAAATCCGATCACCATAACGGTTGTTGCCGAGCTGCTCTGTAACACTGCTGTCACCAGTGCTCCGGCAAGTGCACCCATGATAGGATTCTTTGTCAATACAGCAAGCACCTTTTTCATTTTTTCTCCGGCAGCCTTCTGTAATGCATCACTCATCTTATTCATACCATATAAGAAAAGTGCCAGACCACCGATCAGACCAAATACAACTTTTACATTTTCATTCATCTGTTTTCCCTCGCATTTCTGTTCCTTTTTCTCTTTGTTTCTAAAGAAAAATAGTAGCAAGAAAATGTAAAGTCCACTATCAGAGCTATGTAAAATTCATGTCAAAAAAGCAGGAGCAACTTTGTTTTAAGTTGTCCTGCTTTATTTCCGGTAAGATTATTTATTCCTGCAAAAGCCAATCGGCTATATCATAAATCTCTATTCCTTCGTATGTGTACTTTTTATGTCTGGTTCTGGCAACGAGCAGCTTCGGATAAGCATCCCTTATCTGAAACAACGGAGTTACTTCCCGTTCAAATGTCTCCTGACCGGATATATTGTCACTTACCTGAATATATATTTTTTCGCTTCCCCGCTGCGCTACAAAATCGATCTCTTTCTGATACAATTTTCCCACATAAACATCATATCCCCGGCGAAGCAGTTCCACACAAACTATATTTTCATAAACCCTTCCATAATCCATATTTCTGGAACCCAAAATTGCATATCTGATACCACTATCACAGAGATATAATTTCTCAGAACTCTCAAGATATTTTTTCCCTCGAATGTCGTAACGTTTAATATCATAAAAAACAAATGCATTGCACAGGTACTTGATATACCTTCCAATCGTCACATGGTTTGTTGGAGTGTCATTTGCAGTCAGTAATTGACTGACCCTGTTTGGAGAGGTAATATTTCCCACATTATCCATAAGGAATTCACTTAACCGCTGCAAAACCAAAGTATCCGGCAACGCATATTTTTGTACAAGATCTCTTGTTACTATCGTTTCATACACTTCTTTAATATAGTTCGTCCGATCCTGTTCCGTTCTGTACACATAAGAGCCAGACAGACCACCCTGCATGGAGTAATCATCAAACAATTTATCTTTATCACTTATCTCCTCATTGTATTGGCAATACTCCTGAAAACTAAACGGAAATACATGAATTTCAATATAACGTCCTGTAAATAAAGTTGCCAGATCAGCACTTAATAAAAATGCATTCGATCCGGTGATATAGATATCGTATTTCCCTTTTGAATAAAGACTGTTTATTGCCAATTCGAACTGTGGACACATCTGAATCTCATCCACAAAAAGATAATTTGTTTTCTCCGGCTGATAATGTTCTTCTACATAAGAATGCAGTGCATGATATTCCTTGAGTCCTTCATACTCCAGATCCATAAAATCAACAAAAATAATATTACTAGTATCATCCTTGCTTTCAAGATGCTGAATATATGTCTGCATTAATTTCGACTTACCGGATCGACGAATTCCGGTAATAATCTTAATGTCGGGAGTTCCCCTCAGTTCTATCAACCGATCCAGATATTTCGTTCTTATAATTGTTTTCATCCAGCCACCAACTTTCAAAAAATGAATTTTTTTAATTTTTCGAAACTATATTTCTTCTATTATACTGTCTCAAAGTAGTATGTGCAATATCCTGATTTCAAAAATTAAAAATATTTAAATTTTTGAAACTGGTAATCACCTTATCTTCAATGAATTCCGGCAAAAACTGATATTCTGAATTTACGGAGATATAATATGCATCTTTTAACAAACATACCGGCACCCCCTAAAATATCTAATCGTGATTTGGTAAATCGTGATTTGGTATTATTATATCCAGAATTGTAAAAAAACAAGAGGTTTTACACCTCCTGTTCCATGAAAAAATCTGTTATTCAGCCTTTTGGAATTTCACCATCAACATACAGAATGTGATTTACCAGCCACTCTGTAAGGTATTTCAAAATACCTGTGATTTGTTCATCCTGATCTTCCACCTCGTCATTGTGTTGTTCCATAAATTCGTCAAGTTTTTCTATAAATTCCTGGTGCTGAACTTTTTGAGTAAATATTTTTTTATAATTGATAGATTCCATGTACTGTTCTTCGTCAGCAAAATGTTTTACTGTATAATCTCGAAGCTTCTCTAATATGCTATCGATTCTGTCATATTTATCTGGTATGAACTCATCATGGAGCAATTCATATGCTTCATCTGCATACTTAAAAAGCTGCTTATGTTCCTCATCGATCATATTTATTCCCGTGTAATATTCTGGTTTCATTTCATACATAAATTAATCCTTCTTTCATTTTTATTTTTTCAATTGTTTCTGATACTTTCCCTGTATCGATCATCCCTCGTGTTTACTGCGGTATTCTGCTTTCTCCCGATCAATAAACATAATAAGGAAGCTGATAAATAACAGTGTGGCACTGACTAAGATGGCATGCAGTCCGAAATAATGAATGAAGATATTTCCGAGCACGGCTCCCAGTACAAAACAGCCGATGATGCCAAAGTAGAGCAGCCCGTTATGTAAGTTTTTCCGGTTTCTTCCTTTTATGTAATCACACATGTTCTGGGTCGCACTTCTTAAGTTTCCAATACACATAGTAGTTGCGATCCCTCTTCCGTGAATTTTCCGGAAGGCTTCTACCTGGATTCCACAGGCAAGCGAGGTCAGACTATTTGCCAGCAGATTGAAGTTACCGGACAAGGTACTTACCACGAGCAGGATAACTGCTTCCAGCAGCACTGCGATCTGTCTCCAGTGCAGCCGTTTTCCAAATTTCATCCGTACCAGATCTGAAAGCATGATTCCTGCCGTAAATGCTATGATCGGACAAAAGTAATGAAGTGCCTGTGCAAATCTTCCCTCCGACAGACACACCCCAAACAACAGCATATTTCCAGTCTGTGCATTGGCAAATACTTCTCCTCTTGCGATGTAGGAATAGGCATCCATCATACCTCCGGAAAGAGCTAATATAATTCCAAGTTCTAATGATTCTGAGATTTGTTTGGCTCGCATGATCTATCCTCCTCGTTTTATCTGAAACTTAATTATATCTTTTTATAGTGTTTTCGTCAAATATTCCAAGAAAAACAAAGCAGGAAACTTTCTTGTTACAGAAAGCTTCCTGCTGCAATAATATTCTTTTTTTATTTCCAGATTCCACTCTGTTTGCGCACAATATAATAAAGCTCGTTATCCATTGCCATTACTTCCTGCAGCGGCACACTCTTAAACACAGGCATCCGCATCCGGTACTTGATCCAGAAAAAGGAATAGATCGCCAGAATCAAAAATGTTCCTCCGGTCAGCAGCCAGATCTTCACTGCTTCTGCCGGATCTGTTGAAATATTTAAGATCATATAAATCGTTCCCAATATTCCAACGACCGGGATCACTGGACCAAATGGTACCTTAAAGGTACGCGGCGCTTTCGGAAGTTTTTTGCGAAGCACCAGCACATCCACGTGTGCCAGTATGTAAGATACCATCCAGAACACAGAACCTGCCAGGATCAAAAAGTCGATGGCATCGGATGAATTATCACTTGCGGCTGCAAAAACAAAAATCGCTGCACTGACAAACAACTGACCAAACCATGGCATTTTATGCTTGTTCGTTTTCGCAAAGATCTGTGGCAGCATATTCATTTTCGCCATACCCTGACAAATACTTGCCAGACTGTTGACGGTGGAGTTCTGTGTACTGATCACGGCCAATGCACCAACCGCGATCATCCAGATCTTTCCAAACTTGCCAAGCAGGCAGTATCCATATAACATATGCGGAGCGGCAGATGTCGTTAAATCTGCCCACGGTACATAGTTATGGAAACCGAAGATAATGATCGTCTGCATCAGACAAATGACAACCAGTCCGAGCATCATTCCAAGCGGCACATTTCTTCTTGCATTTTTGACATCCTTAGAAATCGGGATAGCATATTCTGCTCCGATAAACAGCCAGAACGCTACCGCCGTCATGGAAGCAATTTCTTTAAAATTCGTATTGAGAACATACGGCTGATCGACTTTTACACCGGTACCGGCACCGATCATTCCGATAAATCCCATACCGACTAAAGAGCCGATCAGGAGGATCGCTACCACATTTTGCAGCTTGGCAAATATATCGACACCAAACAGATTGGCGATCAAAATAGCAACGACCATCACTCCGGTATAGACAATTCCCGGAATGTGTTTTCCTACCAGATCCACAACAGTATAGGAGAAAATGGAAGCCTCCACACCACATGACAGTGTATTACAGATAATGTAACCGCCCACCATGGAGATCAGTGTAGGAAATGGCCCCAGTGCTGCCAGAGAATACTGCGCCAGACCTCCGGTGGTATTTGGCATCAGCGCATTTAACTCCGATAACGAAGCGATCGTTGTCATGTTTAAAAGCATGGCGATCACCATCGCAATGATAAAGACGATACCGAGTGTTCCGGCTCCCTCTCCCAGCGATACAAGACAGCTTGTTGCAACAACAAGTCCGACCGATATGGAGACCACCGTTCCCAGTCCTAATTTCTTTTCCCGCATAAAAAGCCCCCCTTACAGCGCATCCGTTCCTTCTTCTCCGGTACGGACACGGATCGCATTATCTAATCCGTAAACAAATATTTTTCCATCTCCGATGTGTCCGGTATAAAGCTCCTGCTTTACGACCTCCACTACATCTGTTACTTTTTCCGTTTCCACGACAACGTTGATCTGCTGTTTTGGAAGCAGCTCCATTTCTTCATTTTCATCAATCTCATATTCATAGGTTCCTTTTTCCACACCACAGCCAAGCACCTGCATAACCGTGATGCCGCGCACCCCAATAGCGGTCAGCTTCTTCTTTAACTGTGGCAGCTTTGACATTCCTGTGATAATTTCAATCTTACTTAATTCGCTCATACCATCAACCTTCTTTCTTATGCACAACCCTTTAGCTTCGGCAATACCTCTTTGCGGTACTGTTCGATCGTCATCCCGGTATACTGCTTGAATTCCTTCATCATATGTGCCTCATCATAATAGCTTCCATTTTCACATAGATCATTGCTTGACATGCCCTGCTCATTTAAAAGGCGGAGCAAATGCTGAAAACGGACGAATTTTGCAAACTGTTTGGGAGAAATCCCGTTATACTGTTTGAAAATGCGGCGGATATAACATTCCGAATACCCGGTCTCCTCGATCAGTTCCTGTATCGCAATGGTTCCATTTGTATGAAGAATACGTTCTCTCACGTAGTGCTCCATTCGTTTTTTCATCTCGTCACCATGCTCTGTTTCCAATAATTCCTCATAAGCAGCAAGAAAAAGATGGGAACGCTCCGTCAGTGTTTTCGCATTTGCTAACTGCTCTCCCAAATGTGATCCAAACAGATCCGCATCAATCGTAATGTCATGCCCAACCAGCATGTCGATCGTCAATGCCTTTGGAAGCACATCATTTCCCGGTGCAAACCGTACACCAAAGCATTCACAATCCGGAGAAAACTCCCACGGTGTATGCTTTAATACGGTTCCTCCAATGGAGGCTCCTACGCCCTGACCGGTAAAATGAAACACCAGATCCACACATCCATCCGGGACTGCTTCCACCATGGACTGCTCTTTGGGAAATATACCCTGATAAAAATGGGAAATCCCCTTTTGATTCTCTACCTGTGTTTTCAGTCCCTTCACTGTTGCCATTAGATACGGCTGTATCGCCCTGTCCCTCTCGTGTTTCATCGCTCTCATCCTTTCTCTTCTGATTATCAGGAAAGCTCCGGAACCTCCCATAATGGAAGCTTCACACCAATGCCAAGCTTTACTGCATTTTTATAAACCGTTTCGCCCCATGCGATGTCCTCTACCGGCATTCCACCCACGGAGTAAATGATCCGCTCGTCATCGCTCGTTCTGCCCTTTACTGCTCCTGTGATCACGTCTGCCACATCGATAATGTCCTCCCGTTTGATCTTTTTGTCATGTAAAAGATCCATGAATTTGGCTCCAACTACCTGAACCGGATCATAGCTTGGATACGGATATTCCTCCGCCCATGCCTCGTATAATTTGTAATTGTCTACGACCAGCTTCGTGTCCTCTCTCAAATAGAAGCTTTCCTCAAAGCGAGCCGCTGATGGCATACAGATCAGCGCACCTTTTTTGATCCATGCATCATCGATATAAGGGAACAAGCTCTCTTTATCTCCGACACAGGTAGTCGTGCTGATAATATCACTGTCTCTTACCGCCTCTTCCATCGTGTCACAGACCACGATATTTTCAATTGCCGGATATTCCTTTTTCACATAAGCAACAAAGGAATCAATTCCCTTCTGACTGCGTCCCTTGATCTTCACCGTATCAATCCCCGAACAAACACTTAAGAAAGCACTCAGGGATGTCTTTCCCATCACACCGGGACCAATGATGGAAACCACTTTGGAATCCTTTCTTGCTAAATATTTTGCCCCGACTCCGGGAATGGCTCCGGTACGGTAGGCACTTAACAAATTGGCTGACAGCAATGCAAGCGGTGCACCTGTATCCTTATCATTTAACATCATCATTAAAATGGAACGGGGCAGCCCCATCTTTTTGTTCTCTGTGTTGGAACCGTACCATTTCATTCCCGCCATCTGGAACCGCCCGCCCAAATAAGCAGGCATCGCCATAAAACGCCGATCCTCTCCATTGGCAGGCATTCCGTCAAACTCCGGATGATCCGGGAACGTCACCATGCAGCCGTGAGAATTGTGATTTTCACCACCCATCACATAGTCCCCTTTTTGCAGTGTGACCATCATATCTTCCATCGTCTCCACACATTTTGCCATGTCCTTTACACCGGCCTTGATCATATCCGGCTCACTCAGATAAAGAAAATCAATCTTTGTACCCATCATCATTACCTCCTTGGTTTCGCCGGAAAATAAAAAAACGCCAATGGATCTCATCCATTGACGTCTTTGTCTTTCCGTATTATAGCTTTTTTGTTTTTGCTTGTCAATATTTTAGCTGACACGTTTTATTTTGTATTGTAAAAAGTGATACTATGACCATCCTCCAACATAAAAATCTTATCTGCATATTCCGCAATTGCCCGGTCATGCGTAACAACAATGATTGTTTTACCCGCATTGTGCAGTTCCTGAAATAGCTGCATGATCTGTACTCCGGTCTGGGCATCCAAAGCCCCTGTCGGTTCATCTGCCAAAATAATATCGCACTCCGATATCAAGGCTCTGGCAATTGCAACCCGTTGTTTTTGTCCACCAGATATTTCTGTAGGGCGTTTTCCCAGCAAATCCCGGATTTCAAGTTTTTCAGATAACGCAAGGATCTGCTTTGTTCTTTCTTTTTTCCTGACCTTTTTCGGGATCAATGGGATTTCGATATTTTCAAATACGGTCAGTTCATTGATCAATGCAAAATGCTGGAAAATAAAACATATATGTTGGTTCCGAAGTAATGTCATTTGTTTTTTATCCCGATAATCTACCGCCTGTCCATCCAGAATATATTCTCCACTATCCGGCGTATCCATAAATCCGATCATATTTAATAAGGTTGATTTTCCACATCCTGATTTCCCCATGATGCTGATAAACTCCCCTTTTTTTACAGATAAAGATATATCATGTAATGCCTCAACCTCATAAGTACTCCCTTTGTATGTCTTATTGATGTGTGATAATTGTATCATATTGTCACCTCTTTATTTATGTTGTATTGCATTTTCCTTATGGAATAACAGGAAATGATGAAAAAAGCTATCATTTCTACTACACAAACAACACCACCCCACGGGAACGTCTGTGTCAGATATACCATTTTGTCATATTTTTGCACTGCAGCGATTCCCTGCGTTCCAATTACAAAAGAAAGAAGATATACTCCTGCCGTTAAAAATACTGTCACAACCGCATATATTCTTAAGAAATACTTTTTGTCTATCCCATTTATATAATATACCGTAAAAGTATAAGATTGCTTCTGCACGATCAGAAATTGAATTGCAGCACCTGAGATAAACGAAATCAGCAGACACATCAATGCAACATTTCGGACAAATGTATAATCCTGTACATAGGAATCCTTATATTCCTGTATCAGCTCCACCGGTGTTTTTACAATGCCGATCAGTCCCTTTTTTTGTAATTGCTTTACCAGCTCCTTTTTTACCTGCTGCGTTTTCCCTTTCTGACATTGAATGTAAATATTATGAAAGGCATTTCCTGTACAGTAATCAGGCAGATCTCCCGGTACTCTTGCAACAAGATGATGATCCAATACCTTTGTACTACGATCTGTAGTATAAAGCGGATCGGTATCATACCAGGTTGCTCCTTTGTTTAAAACTCCTACTACCACATACTGCGCATCCATTCCACAAAGAATATCACCAATCTCCGCCTCCTGATATGCCGCTCCAACCAATACCGGAATTTTATCCTTATATTTTTGGGCGATACTACTATCATACCGGGCTACGGAAAGATCACAAAAATCCTGCACGCCCGCACTGATATACAAAAGGTCTACCAGACCATCTTGCTGTGCTGCCGGTGCTTCATAGGGGAACTGGGCAAAGTAATCATTGCGATAGGCATATGCCCCTGCTTTTTTTATACCGTCTGACTGACCACAATGTGTCAGAAAATCTGTCACATTCTCAATATAAGAATCCTCCGGCATTAACCCCGGAATACGGATCTCAACATTTATTGTTTCCCCCTGCTTCCACTTCATATATTTCTGATATTGCCAGATGCTCTGATTTCTTTCCTGATAATTGTAAAAAGTCCATATGATGAGGTAGAAGGATATCAACTGTAACATACACCAGAGCAGAAATAACAATCTGTTTTTTCGTATCATACGATACATAAGTTTAAAAAAATCTGATAACAGCATGATCATTCCTCCTCATATACTGCCACTGCAAGCGGAGTTTTTTGCACATGATACAATGGATAAAATATCGTAATCGCACTTGTGATCAAAGAAAATAAGACAAATAATATGCCACTGCGGATCAGATAATAGAGGGAAAAATCCGGTAACTGCCGCGCCACGATTCCTTGTAACACTACATGGAACAAAACAAGAAGTATCGCTGCTGCTGCCATCACTCTCAGCAATTCCTTCCACATCATAACCGCAATTTGAACTACTGTATATCCATAAAGTCTGCGAACCGCAATTTCACGTCTTCGTTTTTGCATCCAGTATATTGATACTACAACGCAATTGATCAGGCAGAATAAAAATAACAGTATGTCTACAATAGAACGAAAATCATCCATGCCCTGATCATATGTCACGTTTTCCAAAGCAGTCAATGAACAATTTAAGGAAGGCTGCTTTTGGGTAACCGTTTCATATAACTGCATCGCTTCTTCGTAGGTATCACATTCATTGCTCTGCAGCCTGAACTGCACGGTAGTCTGGCTTTGCAAAGATCTTTTCAGATTTTTCCCCAGTGCATGATAAAAAACAAGAAGCTCACTGTCATTGTATTCACAGTATGCATTTCCTGTAATTCCAATTACCTTATATGCGTCCCCTTCCAGCATGATATATCTTTGCCCCTTGCGCATAAATGTATATGGCTTTAAGCTTTTTCCAATCACTGCCACCGGGACAGATGTATTATCTGGTTCCTCTACAGTCCCTTCCAGCAATTGATATTGATAGGGCTCATTTTGCTTCATTGCAATCGTAAGCATATAATGCTGCTGCCCCTCATCCAGCATGGTCGTCATACTGGAAATAGATAAGTTCCCCTTCTTCGTTGCAAATGCTTCAAAATCAATTCCCTGTTCATCACTAGCATCAAGTAACGTACTGTTGGCATATGTATACCGGGAGCTTAACTCGCTGTATGTCTGATTTTGAAAAATCATATACCCCACATCCACAAAAGCTGCAAAGGCAACTAAAAATCCGATCAACATGAGGAACAGGCTATCTTTGTAATGCCACTTTATTCTCATTTCTCTCTTCCGCCCTTTTCTTTTTCCATACTTTATACTTTTGAAACAATGTGTAACGTTTTTGTACTGTAATCTTAAAGCTATTGCGTCCATCAACAACATATTGGCTGTGTATCGTAAGCAAAAATTGTTTCACATTTTTGGATGGCATTTTCTCTGTCACATAATGTGTATCATCTTTCTTCGTTTCATAGGTTGCGACCTTGTTATCCCGTGACTGATCAGAAGAAAGAACCGTATACTTCATCGTACCCTTTTTACATTTACAATCGAAAACCACACGATACGCATAACAGTCATTATCCATAGAAAATTCCAGAGTCTCTTCGGTCTGCTTCCCATTTTCCTGTTTGTCATAATTGATGGAATTCTCTCCGGCACTTGCAAAATCCCAGGAAAGAGGGATTGCAAAAAATCCTGCGATCAATAACAGGATAATAGAAATAAAAATGATAATAGCTCGATGCTTCATATAATCCCCCTTTCCCAGTTTTATTAATCAGCTATAGTTAAAGAATTACTCTTTACAACTGTACCTCTATTCTGAATATTATGCATGCTTACAAATGAATGAGCCTTTTTATGATATACAGTCACTGTAGCTGTATTATATAGATCTTCATAATTCTGTTTCAATATTCCACCAGATCCATCTTTACTTTGTTTAGCATTAATCAATGCTCGAACCTTATATGCCGCAGGTGCAGATATATTGGTAATTTCTGTACTCGCTTTAGCAGCATGACTTCCAGTAGATACTAATGTTCCACGAACAGTATAATTATTCCATGTAAAAGTACATGAAGCTGCATATGTAATGACTGCGGCGCTAAATAATATAACTGTAGCTAATGCAAAATAAACAATCCCCTTTTTTCCTTTTTTCATTCTTTCTCTCATAATTATGTACTCCTTTCTTTAGTTATGCAACTCAATGTTTCTCAATCTATTTACAATCCTCCTTTCTCCTCTATGTATTTTCCCCATTTGTATATTCGTTTACACAGTAAACAATTTTGTCTAATCGTGTAAAATTATAATATCACATGATTTTTGATAAGTCAATTGGTCTTTTATGTTTTCAAAACTTTATTAGTTAATTTCTGAATACTGTTGTTCACAGAACCTCTTGTTTCCAAAAAAAAGCATCCAATTCATTGATATGTCTTCATTTACAGAAAGGGGACATATCAATGAATTAGATGCACTTTTTAACCTCATATTCTCTTACCGGATCGGCATAAACCGGTCATACCGCAGTGCGGAAATATCCACGATCGTTTCCTCTCCTGCCACCATCTGGGAAAGCATCAGTCCAACTGCCGGAGCAGTTCCAAACCCATGCCCGGTAAAGCCGCATGCCAGGATCAGTCCGGGTGCTTCCTCTACCTTGCTGATAAATGGCACTCCGTCAAAGGCATCATCCAGCCAGCCGCACCAGCTTCTGACTACCTTTGCATCCTTTAATGCCGGGACATAATCCATGATCGCACGACAGCTTGCAGATAACGTCAGGGAATTGGTAACGAGCTTTGACGGATCATCCATATCTGTTACTTCCTCATAGCCACTGTCAGAACCAAAGACAAAGGAACCATGATGGGACTGATGTCCATAAAAATCAGCTCCTGCCGTTCCCAGCATAATGTCAAACATTTTCGGCTGCATTTCCGTTACCAGACACTCATCGATCAGTCTTGTCATTGGAATATCGACACCGATCGTTCTGGCAATATAACGGCTTTCATAGCCTGCTGCCAAAATAATCTGCTCTGCCTCTAATACGGTTCCATCCTTGATCACCACCTGACGCACCTTTCCGCGAACCTTCCGCAGCTCGGCAACGGGTGCATCGGTATAAAAACGTACACCCATTTCCAGTGCCCGTTTATAATAACCGAGCGTTGTCGTCAAAGGATTGGCGTGTCCATCTGTCGGACACCAGCTTGCCCCGATAATGTCCTTGGAAAGATACGGGCAGATCTCCTGCACTTCCTTTGCATCCACCATACGCACATCCAGTCCTACCGACTGGGCATTATCTGCCAGTGTTTTCAATTTTTTCAGGTGTGCTTCTGTCTTGCCAAGTCTTAAGTTTCCCTTCTGTGTATATTCGACATCTACCCCCAGTTCCTCGGAAAGCGTTGGCCACAAGTGCTTGATGCCATACATCGCATACGGAAGCTCTCTGACATCTCTTCCGGACTGTCTTACACCACCACCATTTCGACTAGAACCACCATGTCCAATACTCTTTGTTGCTTCTAACACAATGACATTGGAATGTCCTGCCTTTGCAAGATAATAGGCTGCTGCACAACCTACCACACCACCACCGATAATGATCACATCTGCTGTATTATTCATGTGCCACACCTCCATCCTCTGCTAAGATCTCCATCTCCATCGGCCGCATCGGTGCTCTTGATGTTGCCGGCTCTACCTCAACAGGAGCTACTTTAAGCTCTCTTGCTACAATTCCTTTCACCAGTTTTCCACAGGTCTGTCCCTGACAAAGACCCATACCACACCGTAAATAACGCCGAAGCTCCTCGATCGTAAAAAATCCTTCATGAACAGCCTTGCGGATCTCTCCCTTGGTCACTTCCTCACAACGGCATACCAGTAAAGAATCATCCGGAGCTTCGATATAAGGGCCGATCTCCTCTAATTTTTTCTGAATATCTATCATAGCATTTCACCCTTTCCTATCCTGTCTACTTCTTATAAAAACGTACCCGGTTTACATAGTCATTCGGCACCTTTACGGTAAGCAGATTCGTATGATCAAATACCGGAGCCGTCCGTACCTTGGTTACTACCGCCTCACAAAGTACACTTCCATCTCTTCCACATCCACATCCGACGTCTCCCACTTCAGGAAGTGGTAAAAATTCATACGGCATCGTCACCTCACCATATCCCGGCTCTACGTCCTCCTCGACTAAGAAGATCGCCTGACCGGAACAGGATGCCACGCACATGCCACATCCGATACATTTATGTTCTTCATCCACGACCGGAAGAGAAGTAATATTTTTTCCAATGCGGATACATCCCATTTTGCAGGCATCCTGACAAGGGTTACAGGGAATGTTCTGCGTACATTCGATCACCGGATGAATTCCTTTTTGTCTGGTAACACCCGGATAACGGGTGATCTCTTCTTCTGAAATATAACCCTTTTCCAACAGATTCATGGATACGTCGATTCCCTCATCGGTTTTTTCTACCAGCTTTCCACGGTTTTCCGGTGCAAACATGCCCTGACGCAGAGTAGCAAGCTGTGCCTTTAATTCCCTGATGCGTGTTTCGCTTTCTTCTTTTTCCAGATAACCCAGATATTCGGATATCGCTGTTCCACTGATCTTACCTCCGATCATCGCAGAGCTTGCTTCCTCAATTCCGGACACATCTCCGGCTGCATATAATCCCGGCACACTCGTAGCACCGTAAGCATCACAGACCGGAACATAACCGCCCTTCGTATCTGACATTTCACACCCTGCCTGCTTTAAAAGCTGTGCCATCGGGGAAAGTCCTACCGCCAGACAAATGGTATCCACATCAAAATGTTTCTCTGTACCCGGTATGATCTTCCAGTCCGGTCCAACCTGACCAATGACCACGCCTGTCACATGATCCTCTCCCTCTGCCTCTACGATCGTATGGGACAGATAAAATGGAACTCCACACCGTGCTACCTTTGCGGCATGTACACCGTAACCGCCAACCCGTGGTGCCGCATCTGCAAGTGCAACCACCTCACAGCCTGCCTGCATCAACTGGAAGCTGACTACCAGGCCGACATTTCCGGAACCAAGCATTAAAATGCGCTCCCCCGGTGTAATGTGATGCAGGTTCATCATCGTCTGGGCAGCTCCCGCTCCAATAACACCCGGAAGTGTCCAGCCCTTAAAGTTCACCATATTTTCCGAAGCTCCGGTTGCGATCAATACCGCATCTCCTTTGTAATGCCGGATCTCTTCCCCAACCTTTACCGTCACTTCTTTTTCCGGATATAGACCAACCACCGTCGCATTGAGCATAACCTCAACACCATACTTTTCCGCCTCAGCTAACAGCTCCTCGCCAATCTTAAAGCCCCGGATCTTTGCCTTATGCTCCTTTGATCCAAAGAATTTATGGATCTGCTTGAAAAGCTGTCCACCCGGTCTGGCATTTTCATCAAAAACGATGGGATGCAATCCATTTTTTGCCGCTTCAATTGCAGCAGATAAGCCGGCTGGTCCCGCACCGACGATAATGACATCATAACGTGTGATCTTCATGTTACTCTCCTCCCTTCTGTGCAGATACTCCATACTGTGTTTGTACGGTCATTCCTTCTGCAAGCGGTGTAATACATGTTCTGACATTTGGTTTTCCATCCACGATCATAACGCAGTCCGTACAGCGTCCGATCGCACAAAAGACACCGCGCGGTTCATGTGTTTTTGCCGTATACCGGTGTGTCATGATCCCATTTGCCTTTAAAGCGGCTGCGATCGGCTCACCTTCACATCCCTGCATGGCGACTCCATTATATGTAAATGTCACAGATTTCATCTCAGGTGTTTCCCCAAGAATCGGATGATTACTGATTCGTTTTGTCATAGTTTAGCGACCTCCTTTATGATAAAATAAAAGACGCCTCCCTTATCGGACAGGCGTCTTTGACTGTTTGCTTGTGCTTATCATATGGCACAAGGGACGATTTGTATTGTAAAAAATGATACTAGTCCCACAAAAAAACAGCAGACCATTACAGCCTGCTGCCCGCTCTTACTCTTCTGCTTATCTCACCCAAGCTTCTTTTTCCGGGATGTAACAACCGGAACCGGTGTCGGATCTATGGCATTCAGATTATTGATATACTTTTTTGTCTCGGCTGCGATCACTGGAGAAAGAAGCAGTACAGCGATCAGGTTCGGGATCGCCATCAGCGCATTTAAAATATCCGCCATCAGCCACACAAGATCTAATGCCACTACCGGAGCTACCAGTGCTACGATCACATAAAGCAGGCGGTACGGGATCAGTGCTTTCTTTCCGGCAACATATTCTACACAGCGTTCGCCATAATAGGCCCAGCCAAGTATCGTAGAAAATGCAAAACAGATGATTCCGACTACCAGGATAAATGGTCCGATGTAAGGAACCTGACCAAAGGCTAATGTAGTAAGGACGCCGCCATCTGCGATCTCATCCGCATTGATCGACGGATTTTTCATGATCGTAGAAACAAGTACCAGTCCTGTCATCAGACATACAACAACGGTATCCCAGAACGTTCCGGTAGAAGATACCAGTGCCTGACGCACCGGATTTTTGGTCTTTGCTGCCGCCGCTGCGATCGGTGCAGATCCCATACCGGACTCATTGGAAAATAATCCTCTTGCGACACCATACTGGATCGCATAACGAATACCACCGCCGACTAAACCTCCGGCAGCCGCCCCTTTCGTAAATGCCAGCACACAGATCGTTTTGATCGCCGGAATAATAAAATCATAATTCATGCATAAGATAACGATACAGCCAAGTACATAAAAAGCTGCCATAAATGGAACCAGCTTTTCACACACTCTTGCAATGCTTTTGATTCCACCAAAGATAACAAAGGAAGTCAGCACTGCAACAATGAGTCCGACCGCAAAACGCGGTACCCCTAAATTGACATGACAGACCTCGGCGATCGCATTGACCTGCGTAGCACAGCCAATTCCAAAAGAAGCAAATCCTGCAAACACGGCGAAGATCACACCGAGCCATTTCATATTAAGTCCACGCTCCAATGCATACATGGCACCACCCTGCATTCTTCCATCCTCTGTCTTCACACGATATTTGACGGCGATCAAAGATTCCGCATATTTTGTTGCAATACCAAATACACCGGTAAGCCAGCACCATAATACCGCTCCGGGACCACCCAGTGCGATCGCCGTACCGACACCAATGATATTTCCGGTACCGATCGTAGAAGCCAGTGCAGTTGCCAATGCTTGAAACTGGCTTACTTCTCCATCTGCCCCTTCCTCTTTGGAAACAGAAAGTGGAATTCCTTTCGTGATCGTCTTCGTCTGAATCACACCGGTACGGATCGTCATAAAAATATGTGTGCCAAGCAACAACAGAATCATCCCCCAGCCCCAGACAATATTATCAATGGGTTTGATAATGTTGGTCAGTGTTTCTACTATCTGATTAAACATTTCCTGCATCGTATCCTCCTCATTTCTATCCTGTATTGAAAAGTTCCCAAGTTAGCCGACAAAGTTTTTTGATACTGTATTTTTCCTGGCTGCCTCTACAAAAAAAGCGAAGATGTCCTCTGGTGTGACGTCTTCGCTACTTTTCTTAGAATAACAGTCTTACATGAATTTGTCAAATTTTTCTTGCAGTAAGATCACTCTTTCTCCGTGTTGGAATTTTTACGGGAGCTTCATTTATCTGCAATCTTGCTATTATGACTTCCTCTTTTTGACTGCTTATGTTTTTTGCCTTTTCGTTTTGCTCAATCTTTTGTCGTAAATTATCATGTATCGGTTTCCACTTATGTGTATTGATCGCATAACCACTTCCAAAGGCAAGCAGTACCAGAACAAGTGAATATAATAAAAACAACCCTATCGCTCTCTTTTTCCTATGATCTTCTCTTCTCATCACTCATCACCTGCTTTCAATGTTGAGGTACCATTTTCAAGTTTTGTATCTTCAAGAACCTCACTAACCAGCAAAACGGTTCCATCATACTGTAGATATACACTTACATTCTGTTCTTTATATGGCATGCGCTCTTCTTTATAAAATGTAATCTTCCAGACCTTTTCCACAGCATCCTTGTATGTACAGATTCTCGTATAATCCAGAGACACCTGTTTTTTTGCCAAAGCAACCAATTCATCCCGGCTCTTGGTTTTATCTGTTTTTTCACTGTGTTCTACTGGGCCATATGCAATCTGTTCTTTTTTATATTGTTTTACCACTGCATAATGAAACGTCCAGTACGGCTCCTTCGTGCTAATTGCAGCAAAGTCACTAAAATTCTTCTGATTATCGTACCGCTTGATTTCATCCTCTGTAAACAGATACTTCGCATTGGTTTTCTCCTGTTCTGTCAGATCATCCCAACCTTTTTGCGTGCGAAAGCTGTCCAACTTACATCCAAGCATATCCAGTGTATTCTGTCCCTTCTTTTCAGACATCTGATAACCTGCAGTTCCTGCAATCCCGATTAATACAATTGTGTATACAATAAAAAAGATTTTTTTCCCTTTTTTCCCCATGCATGTCACTCCTCTTACACTACCGATCAGCTACAACATCAAGTCCTGCTGTATTGTCATATACATTTGCATTTTTTTTGAACTCTATTACATTTCCCATTCCTGTTGGCGAGAATGTATAACTTGTGTCTGAAACATTCGATGTTGCATGCTGGTATGTACCATATATAGAATATACATATTTTGGAATACCAGCACTTTATTGATTTGTCAAATTTTTCTTGTCTGGTGCTATTGCTCATTCGGATTGACATGGATCATAATGTGCTTGACCTTCGGAAATCCACGCTCAATCTTATCATGCAGCTGCTCTGCAATCTCATGGGTTTCATGCAGTGTTTTATTACCGTCTGCACGGATCTCCAGATCAACATAGATCTTGTTTCCAAACATCCGGGTACGCAAAAGGTCTATGCCAAGTACCCCCTCCTGTGCCAAAGCCATATCATATAGCTGCTTCTCTGTTGCATCGTCGCAGGATTCATCCACCATTTTATTGACAGCATCCTTAAAAATATCATAAGCCGCTTTGGCAATAAAAAAGCAGATAACCAGACTGGCGATCGGATCTAAAATGGCAAATCCCATTCTTGCTCCCGCAATACCAACTAAGGCTCCGATGGAAGAAAGTGCATCCGAGCGGTGATGCCACGCATCCGCAAGCAGAGCACTCGAATCAATCCGTTTGGCATTTATTTTGGTATACCAGAACATTGCTTCCTTTGCCGCTATCGATACAACCGCTGCGACAAGTGCCAGCACACCGGGAACCATCAACGTATTCTGCTTTGTAAAAAAGATATTCTGGACAGCAGAATATCCAATTCCCAGTCCTGTGATCAAAAGAATGGTAGAAAGCACAATGGCTGCCACACATTCCAGCCGTTCATGCCCGTAAGGATGTTCTTTGTCGGGTGCCTTTCCGGACAATTTTACTCCAATGATCACAACGATCGTACTAAATACATCCGAGGCCGAATGAACGGCATCGCTTAACATTGCTCCGGAATGTGCAAATAACCCGGCGAATAGTTTAAAGAGCGACAGCAGCACATTACCTACTATACTGACCATCGACACTTTCATCGCAACCCTTTCAAAATCATTTACAGCGTGTGTCTGAATAGAATCCATAACGTGTACCTCCTTAAAAATGAACTTACACTCTATGGCATCTGCGCTTTTTCCGGAGAAATAAAAAACACCCACGGAAACAGTAATAGCAACTACTGTCCCGTGGATGCAGATATGTTCCATCCACTGTCACGCATGTGACCCGGCTCGCAGGACACCTCTGTATCCCGGCCTGCTCAGTTTGTACTGTAGATAATATGCAGTGCAAAGAGTTATTTTTGTTAATATACCAGAATACTATGCATCTGTCAATGAAAAGGTGCTACCGGGAAAGAAGGTTTTTTACATCTTCGACAATCTGTTCCGCGGTAAGATGATTTTCCTTTAATACATCTGCTACGTCGTAGCGATCAATAAATTTCTTTTTTAATCCGTAATTCAACACCTTCACATCGCTATCTCCATAATAGCGTGCAATGGTCTCACCAAAACCTCCATCTAAAATTCCGTCTTCGATAGTTACAACAATCGAATGTTTCCGTTTTAACTCATCCAGTAATGTTTCCGAAACCTCAGAGATGCAGTACGGTTTGATAACGGTTGGAGAAACACCGGTCTGTTCCGTCAAATGTTTTGCCGTCTGTTCTCCTAATTCATAAAAAGTACCCAGTCCCAGAATGGCAACCTCATTCCCCTGTACACTCACTTCATAATTCTTTTCAAACGTATAATTTTCCACTTTAGAAGCACTATGCTTCACCGCACCTCCCGGAAGTTTAATGGCAACCGGATGCTCCTGCTGGGAAATGCTATAATCCAGCATTGCCAGATACTCTTCTTTTGTGGCCGGTGCAAGGTAAACCAGATTTGGAATATTGGAAAGCATCGGAATATCCTGAATTCCTAAATGTGTCACATCATTCATGCCATATACTGATCCGGCATACAATACGATCGTTACCGGACTGTTGTTAATGCAGACATCTTGGGAAATCTGGTCAAATGTCCGCTGCAGGAATGTACTGTATACACCAAATACCGGCTTTGCATTATTTGTTGCTAATCCCGATGCCAGTGCAACAGCAGTCTCCTCTGCAATACCAACATCAACAAACTGACTTCCTGCCTGCTTGCGGTATTCTTCTGTAAATCCCATGACCGCAGGTGTTCCTGCTGTAATCGCTACCACACTGGAATCCTGTTTCATTTTCTCAAGCAGGTAATTTCTGGTGATCACTGAATAGTCTTCGGCATCAAACTGTGCCAGTGGTTTTCCGGTTTCTATATCAAATGGGGCACAGTAATGCCACTGCTCCTTGTGTTGTTCTGCCGGAGCATATCCTTTTCCCTTTTGCGTTTTTATGTGCACTACCACCGGTGTTTTGGTATCCTTTACAGATTGGAATACATTGATCAGTGCTGCTACATCATTTCCTTCTGCCACATAATAATAGTCAAGCCCCATTGCTTTAAATAAGTTACATTCTGCCGTTCCATTTGTCTGTCTCAACTGTTTGAGATTCTGATAAATACCACCATGGTTTTCTGCAATGGACATATCATTGTCATTGACAAGTATGATCAGGTTACCACCGAGTTCTGCTGCATAGTCCAGTCCTTCTAATGCCTCTCCGCCACTCAACGAGCCATCTCCGATCACAGCAATCACATTTCCTTCTTCGCCCTTTACATCCCGCGCTTTTGCTAAACCTGCTGCCAGACTGATAGACGTGGACGTATGTCCCACAGTAAAGAAATCATGCTCACTTTCTAATGGATTGGAATAGCCGGACACATCATCATAATGCTCCTCATAAAGATAGGCATCCTTTCTTCCGGTCAGCATTTTATGTGGATAGCTCTGATGCGATACATCATACACGATCTTATCCTTCGGAGAATCAAAAACATAGTGTAGCGCAATCGTTGCCTCCACCATTCCAAAGTTTGGTCCAAAATGTCCTCCATGCCGGCTGGCACGGGTAAGCAATGCCTTTCGCATCTCATCCGCCAAACGAGGAAGCTCCTGTATCGTAAGCTTTTTCACATCCTCTGGTCCATTGATCTGTTCTAAATACATCTCAGTCACACTCCTTTTTGTCCCAGGTTAATACCCCTGTTTTCATTGCTTGTTGATATCTGGAAATTTTATACTGCAACCGTTTTATCGTTGCCTCCAGCATTGCTTTCTGCTCCTTCAATGCATCATACTGTTCCTGCAGCAGAAGATAGCGCGCTTCAAACGTTTCATCTCCCTGCTGGTACAACTTGACATATTCGATCAAAGCCTCGATCGGCACTCCGGCATTTCGCATACAGATCGTCTGCTCTACCCAGCCCAGATCGCTTTCCTGATAATCCCTGATCCCACCCTTAGTCCGGGATACATGAGGGATCAATCCAATCCGTTCATAATACCTTAACGTGTCCTGTGATACCTCGTATTTTTCACTTACTTCTTTGATCGTCATTTTCTGCATCTCCCTTTTTGCACATTGCTGTTCTGGTATTTTCATTTCCTATGTTATCATAGCATCTGGAGTGAACTCTAAGTCAAGGGATTTTATTATAAATTTTGTTAAATGTAAAAGTAATTTCCCGATTGTAACGCTTAATTCAGCCTACCTCTTCAATCCATATTTCCTATAACTTTTGTATACAAACGGCAGCAATACAATAAACAATCCAGCATATAAAAAATTAAGGAATGGAATCTGGCGAAATACCATCGATCCTATCTGAAATAGTATTGGTGTACGCACCGAATTATAAATATTTGTCAATATCGTTGGCATCAGATTAAAGAAACCCGAAAAGGATGACAACGCTCTTTCTATAAACGGCATCATACAAAGTAAAATAAAAGGAATGCAAACCGCCAAATTAGGTGTATGCATTTTAGCTGTTACCAACATAACCAACGCCGCACAAAACATTGTTGCAACATAACCACTCACCAATATCAAAAGGTAATATTCTCCAAATGTTAAAATATACATACTGTACGGATCATCAATCTGATATGGTGTAAAGAAACCACTTGTTCCCATAACAGAAAATGCAATTAAGGACAAAAGACCTGCTCCAACCCAATAAACAATGGTAGCCACAAGTGCTCCTGCAAGGATTTTATTCTTCACTGCTTTTGATCTGCCATATTGGGATGCGAAAAAAATATCTTCTGCACCCGGGCGAAATTCTGCTGAAAAGATACCTGCTGTCAAAAATCCAATCACCACTGCCAGCAAAAGCACATAGGTCTGTGTATACATTGTCATTGTTTCCCATGCCTCTTTCCCTTTATAATGGAATGGTAATTTAACTTCTTTATATTTATGCTCTAAAAAACTTCTCTTTTCCGACGTTGTTCCATATTCTGCCGCCATCTTCATCCTGTTTTTCTGGTAGATGGTATAAATATCTTTCAACTGCCCATCTGTCAATTGGTATAAAACGTTTTCGTCCCATTCCGTATCAGGATTTAAAATATTAACTACCAGATCTTTTAGGTCGTAGTAAGATTGTACTGTCTTTCCATATTCTGTATCTGGTATATCTCCTGAATATTTATTTAGGAGTACCGTATAATCTTTTATGATTTCTGTTAACTTTTCCGGTGTTATCTTTCCTTTCCATTTATTTTGATCCTTAGCAAGCAAACGACCGGCTGTAATACCTGTATGAAGTTTCCCTTCTTTATCAATATAGCGTATGCTTCCAATTGCGAAACAACTTATTACGATTGCAATAAGCATTGTTGCCACAATCACAAGACGATTTATTCTCTTTGAGAAAACTTTTATCAATTCATATTTCAACATCATATTTCTCACCCGCCTTTTCACCAAAGTATAAAAGAAACGCATCTTCCAAAGTTGCTTCTGTTTGTATTGCATTGGAACATGGTGGTTCCTTTGAAAGAACTCTTAATTCAATTCCATCTGATATAGTTCTTACATTTCCCACAAGATATTTCTTTAAATAGCTGTTCAGTTCTTCTTTTGGAATTGTACAATGCCATACAAACATATTCATAGTAGAAATAATTTTCTCTGAAGTTCCTGTATAAAAAAACTTTCCTTCCTTCATCAAGATAATTTCGTTTGCAATATACTCCACATCTGATACGATATGTGTAGAAAGTAATACCAGGCGTTCTTCTGACAGTTCACTTATCAGCTTCCTAAATCGTATTCTTTCATTCGGATCAAGACCGGCTGTTGGTTCATCCAAAACAAGAATTCTCGGATCATTCAACATTGCCTGAGCGATTCCTACACGTCGAAGCATTCCACCTGATAATGATCTCATTTTGTTCTTGCGTTTTTCAGATAATCCAACCTGCTCCAATAGTTTTATCGTTCTCTTTTTTGCTGTTATAGAACGTAACCCTTTAATCGAAGCTATGTACATCATATAATCATACACAGAAAGATCCGGATAAAATCCGTAATTTTGCGGAAGGTACCCAAGTATGCCTCTGTACGAAGCACCAAGACTAAAAATATCTTTGCCGTCCCATAAAATTTTCCCATCCGTCGGTGTGATTGCCGTACACAACATTCTCATTAAAGTAGTTTTACCAGCTCCGTTTACTCCCAATAACCCATATACACCTTTTTTCATATCGTACGTCACATGATTTACGGCGTGTATATCTCCAAAATTCTTTGTTACACCTCTAAATTGTAGTTCCATTCGCTTTCTCCTTCCAACATATTTCACAATTATAGTTTGATTTATGAATACAGTACACCAAATAAACAAAAGATATCGTCAACAGTACACCCCAAACCGGTATCGAAATTTTTTGATAAATAAAATCTGATGATACAATTAAAGACCAAATAAATATACATACCGTGCTAAGAAAAACCGCAATATACTCCATATCATTCCATTTACTGTACAGCAACCGGAAGCAAATACAGCAGGATACATTAAACGGGATCAAAAAATCTATGATAATACGGTATAACGGTATTTGCAAAGTACATGCAGACACCCCCAAAAAAATGGTTAGCATGACGAGATCTACAGCCGCGAATAACAATGTCCTTGCAGAACAGATCTGGCGCAGTGAATAAAATGCCGTTTTTTCTATTTCAACTACCGAAAATATCCTGTTTTTCCAAATTTCCGGCACGATCAATATAGAAAAAATTACCGATATAGCTCCCATTACTCTGGCTGTGTTATCTCCCGTATCCATATTTTCTAATATAATCCATAACAGAAACAACACCCCCCCTTGCAAAACCCACCACTTCTTTTTAATAAACTTAAATTGATCAAGCAAAAATTCAAAATATGATGACATTTTATTGTCCTGTTGACAAATAATATTTGAACACTGTTCCATCACTTCAAGGACTGCTGATTCACGGATATATTTCTTTTTAATCAGATCTTTATATTCATCAATTTTTCTCTGATACTTTTTCACTTTATATACACCTCCAACTGTTTTGACAATAATTTTTTGGCTACTGATACACGATATTTTACAAGTGATAATTTTATATTCAGTAAATCAGCAATCTCCTTTTGTTTTAATTCCTGAAAGAAAAATAAAACTGCTGTTTCTTTAATTTCTTCTGGCAGATGATCTATAGCGTGTTCTATATCTAATCTGATTTCAATTTCTGCTATCCTGTTCTCGGAAATATCAGGTATCTGACTGATCAATATGTCTTTCTTTTTCCTATAATAATTCTTTATAAGATTCCCAGAAATGCTATATAGATAACCTTTTATTTTTCCTATATCATTATTTTTCATTAAAGCTTCAAAAAACTTCGTAAAAGTTTCCTGCGTAATATCCTCAGCACATCCTTTATCATGGATATGTAAAAAACAATATTGATAAATAGAAGGATAATATTTTTCAACAAATTGATTTCCAGCTTGTCTATCTCCATTTCTAATTCTATGTATTAAAAAGAAATCTGAAGACATCTCATCCCTCCTTTCACATCTTTCTCTATATAATAAGACAACTAGCATGGCAAAAAAGTTAGTAAAAACATAATTTTTTATCAACATAAAAGAGAAGTCCTTCTAATAAAACGACTTCTCTTTCTCCTTATTTCTCTTATTTTTACTTTTAAATACAATATTCCGGCTGGCTTACCTCCGTCACTCTCGTACAACTGCTTCTGACCAAAAGCTGTCCGGATAATTCCATGCGCACTACTTCCTCATGCTTTCTTTCAATACGATCTAACAACAAATGCATCGCAAATCGAGCCATATTTTCTTTCGGAAGCTGCACAGTCGTGAGCATCGGACGAATACACTGTCCCTCCTCAATTCCATCACTGGAAATAACAGAAGGAAGGTAAAGCGGATTTTTGTACTGTCGAAGACACTTTAACATTCCAATCGCGGATATATCATTGGCACAGTAGATCGCAGTGGGAGGCTCTTCCATTTTCATGAACTGTCCCATCACAAGAAAAGCTTCCTTCTCTGTCTGCCCGGTTTCCACAACATAATCGGAAAAGACATCAAACTCATGCTTTTTTAACACATTCAGATAGCCCTGATACCTTGACTCTGCATAACATTTTCCTACATATGCAATCCGTTCATGCCCCAGTCTGATCAAATATTCGACCGCCATCGAAGCAATCTTTTCTCCATCACATAGGATTTCATCCACTTCATAATTCGTGGAATTGCGATTTATGGATACAATGTTTTTATACCACTTATGCAGCTTACGAAGCACCTCCGGATTACATCTTCCAATAATGATCAGTCCCTCTGACCGCGTCTCTCCTTCTGCAACCAGAGAAGAAACCACGTCCGTAAGATTCATCTTCCGGCACGCCTTATCATCGGAAAATTCTGCCTTATACCACACTCTGGATAAAATACATCCGTTTTCATGGATCTGGCTTTCCACCGCCCGCAATAATTCTTCAAAAAACGGATCGGTATGTGCCCCATCCATACGGGTCATCAAAATATCAATTTCATAATGCTTACGGGAAGCAGTGGTGCCGCGTTTTAAATTACGCGCCGCCTCGTTCGGGGTGTAGTGAAGCTCCATCGCTGCTTTCCATATTTTTTCGCGCAGCCCCGGTGTCGCACATTTATAATCCGGATGGTTTAACACACGCGATACCGTGGCAGGGGAAGAACCGGTCATTTCTGCAATCTTTTTGATCGACATCTGGTATCCTCCTTTTCTCCCTTCGTTTTTCCCATTATATACTTGCGGGGAGAATATGCGCAACCTCCGTTTTACAAACTTACCTTTTTCTCAAGCAAACATCCGCTTGCAAAATAGCTGGCAACCATCACGACTACCATAAATAAGATCTGTGGCAAAACACAACCCAAAGACTCTAACATGCTATTGGCCTGCTCCACATTTCCAATGGTTGGAAGCTTTTCTGCAACAAAACTCATTAACATGTTTATCACAATAAATAAAACAAAGCTGATCACTCCTTTTACCTTCTTATTCTGTAAAACGGTAGAAGCTAACGTGATCGCGAAAAATGCGATTGTGATCGTCGTAAAAAACTGGATCAACATAACCAAAACAGCGGTAGCAACATTCAGGAATACTGTACCGGCAGATACCTGAAACAAAGACTGGGAAATAGCATTCAACAATTCCTTCAATGCCACCGGATCTTCGTACATATGAAGGAGCAGGGCAATATCCACTCCGGCTAAAGCAACCAGAATCAGGACAAGCGTCACACCGTTTAACAAAATAGAAAGCAGCTTTGCACCGATAATACGGTAGGAAGATATCGGTGTCATAAATACCAGATAACCGGTTTTATTTTTTAGATCCTCGTTGTATGCGAAAATGCCATAGATCAGTACAAACAGATAAGCGATCACACTGCCAAACATCAATCCTGCCATACCCATTGCCAGCATATTCTCCCTATCCATCACTACTCCGGCAAGGAACAAAAGCTCTGCCATACCAAGAACAACCATTATTACGATCAGTGGAAATAACCCACGTCGATACTCATATTTCATCATCTTTAACATAAAAATCTCCTCCAATTCTATCTCTATCCCATTTCTTATGCATAAATCTCACGATACATATCCACCAGTGACTTGCCTTCTCTCATTCGCAGCTCCTCTGCCTCCCCCGCTAAAATACAGGTTCCATTTTTGATGAAAAAGGCATGATCCACGACCTTTTCCAGCTCATCTACCAGATGACTGGACAACACAATAGCGGTATCCTCTGAAATATTGGTCACGATCGTCTGAATGATCGTTTCTCTGGCGATCAGATCAATTCCATTTAGAGGTTCATCTAATAAGATGATCTTACTGTTTCTGGAAAGTGTAACCGCAATCTTCATTTTTGCCATCATACCGGATGACATATTCTTCACCTTCTGATTTGGGATCAGCTCCATTACTGTAAGCAGATTCATATATTTGTTATAATCAAAATCCGCAAAGAAATCCCGATAATATTTTCCTACATCCTCACAGGTCATGTATGAGAAAAAATATGCTTCTGTCGGCATATAGGCAATGTCTGCTTTAGATTCTGAAGAAAGCGGTGCTCCCTCTAATGTGATCTTTCCTTCATCCGGTTTTACAAGACCCGCGATCATCTTCATCAAAGTAGATTTCCCGCTTCCGTTTGGACCAAGCAGTGCGTAAATGTGTCCCGGTTCCACTTCTATGGACAGATCTGCGGCTGCCGCTACATGACTATATTTTTTATACAAATGTTCACACTTTAACATATTCGTCTCCTCCAATTCTAAATTATCATCATTTACTTTTTTCATAGTACGCCTGAAGCAGTGCCAGAACCTCTTCCGGGGCATACCCCATATCCTGAAGTTGCATGGCAAATTCTTTTACAATTTCATGCGTCTGTTCCTGCTTTAACCGATCAATTATAGTCGCATCCTCTGTGACAAAGGTTCCAATCCCACGTCTGGTATAGGATAACCCCATCGCTTCCATCTCGTTATAAATCCTCGCTGCAGTATTCGGATTGATCTCGTATTCCAGAGCAAGCTCTCTGGAAGAAGGAAGCTTCGCACCAAGAGTAAGTGATCCGGCGATCAGCTTTCGTTTCATATCTTCAATCACCTGAAGATAGATTGGTACATTTGTTTTGAACTCCATTCTGCACCTCCTTACTAGTGTACTAGTTGAATAGTACACTAGTATTTATAATTTGTCAACCCATAAAAATAAAAAAAGAACCTTCCAGCTATATCAGCTCAAAGGTTCCCTTGTTTTTCACACCTGATATTCCAAATAATCCTGCACCAGCTTCACCGCATGTTCCATTCCAATCTGTGATACATTGATACACAGATCATAGCTTCCGGCATCCCCCCATGTTTCATTGGTATAGCGTTTATGATATGCGGCACGTCTGGCATCGGTTTCCTCCACCAGTCGTTTCGCCTTGCGCTCGGATATATTGTGTTTTTGTGCGATCGTTTTTATCCGTTCCTCCTTATTTCCCGTTAAGAAAATGCGCATCACATCAGGCTCTTTTCCAAATACAACGTTACCACAGCGTCCTACCAGGACAAAATCTTTTTTCTTTTTTAACATGGAAAGTGCATTTCCCGGCACCATAAGCAGAGAATCTTCATTCTCGATGGAAGCAATTGTATAAAGCAGTGTATCAACAGGAACTTCTCCAAAGAAATCCGGATGCTTTTCTAAGATGCCTTCCTCCCGTGCCATTTGAAGAATTGCTTTTTTGTTATAATACGGAAAATGGTATTGTTCTGCGAGCAATGCAGCAAATTCATCTCCCTGACATCCACATTCCCGTCCTATCGTTATGATCATCTTTCATCCCTCCTATATTCCTGCAAAGAACGAAGCAAATGCAACCGTAAGTATGCCGGACACGGCGATCGCCAGACTGCTCATCGCTCCCTCTACTTCTCCGAATTCCATTGCTTTGGCTGTTCCGATCGCATGGGAAGAAGCTCCAAAGGAAAGTCCTTTTGCGATCGGATCCGTAATACGAAACAGCTTGCAGGCTGCTTCTCCAAAAATATTTCCAAGTACCCCTGTCACAACAATAACTGCTACCGTGATCGTCACGTAGCCGCCAAGCTCCTCTGAAATTCCCATTCCGATCGCCGTTGTAATCGATTTTGGAAGCAAAGTTACATATTCCTTCTGGGAAAGCTTCATCAGCTTTGCCAGCACACACACGGTAGAAAGACTGGTTAAAACACCTGCTAAAAGTCCAAACAGTACTGCTTTGTAATTCCGCTTTAACAGCGGCCACTGTTCATATAACGGGATTGCCAGACACACTGTGGCCGGAGTCAGAAACCAGCTTAAATAAGAGGCACCCTTATTATAGGTTTCGTAATCCACGTCAGCGATCACCAGCACAAGGATCGATAATGCAATGGAGATCAGCAGAGGATTAAACAGACCAAGCTTCCATTTCTTCTTTAAAAAGACACCTGCTGCGTAAGCGATCAGACTCATCGTCACCCCGGCAAACAACGAATCCTTAAAAAACTCATTCATCATCCTGCTTTCTCCTTTCTCTTCTGATCAGCCACTGTGACGTGCGTCCGGTCGCACCGACCACAGTTAAAAAGCTGACAACTGTAATGATGCTGACCGGAAGCAGTAATGACTTTAACACTCCCCATGATACCATCAGTCCTACGCCAGCCGGAATAAACATCACCGGCATGATCTCGATCAAAAAACGTCCTGCCTCTTTGACTGCATCAAGCGGGATCACACCGCTCATCAGCCCGGCAAATAAAATTGCCATGCCGTAAATGCTTGCCGGAATCGGCAGTGGCAGCAGATACTTTAACAGCTCACCTATCAATGTGATCAATAAGATCAGTAAAAATTGTCGCAAATACTTCATGTTTGTCCTCACTCTTTTCAAAAAAATACAGTACTTTATTCATGATTGCCGAAAAAGCACCGCATTATCTTACCACAATTTTTTCCGTTATGCCATAGAAAATGCCATAGAAAATTTCTATGTTCTGCACATATGCAACATTACATTTTGTCATATATACTTGACATTATGTAAAATGCATGATATTCTTAATTCACCAAGATAAACACGGAGGGGATAGATATGAATCTCACAGTACAAAACATCACCAAAACTTTCGGTGAAAAACAGGTGCTGAAAGGCATCTCCTTTACCGCCGAAAGCGGCAAAGCACTCGGCCTGCTCGGACGGAACGGTGCCGGAAAAACAACTACGATCCGCATTTTAATGGACGTCTTTCACGCAGACAGTGGAGAGATCTTATTAGACGGCGCGCCATTTCACCCGGCACAGACCTCCATCGGTTATCTGCCGGAGGAGCGTGGCTTATATCCAAAAAGGACCGTAATGGAACAGTTGGTTTATCTGGCGAGACTGCGTGGACTTTCCCGCAAGCAGGCAGCAGCCAATGCACTTCGCTGGCTGACCCGCCTGCAGGTGGAACAATACCAGTCGCAGCTTCTTGAAACCTTATCAAAAGGCAACCAGCAAAAGGTACAGCTTGCCTCTACCTTACTCTGCGATCCGGATATTGTGATCTTAGATGAACCTTTCAGCGGCTTAGATCCGGTCAACTCCCAGATCTTAAAAGATGTGGTGGAAGAACTGATCGAAGCAGGGAAGATTGTTTTGTTCTCCAGTCACCAGATGAGTTATGTCGAAGAATTTTGCGAAGATATCGTGATCATCCATCACGGAGAAACCGCACTATCCGGCAACTTATCTGAGATCAAACGTGACTTTGGAAAGAATCAGCTTGTTTTAGGACTAAATGGTATTGCTCCCGATCAGGCAGGAACCATGCTTACTCCTAAAATCACTGCCCTTGCCACGATCACGGGACACACGAAAGAGGATGTGATCTTAAAGCTTCATGACGATGTGACACGCGCGATGCTGCTTCAGGCACTTGTCGCATGTCCGGACTTAGAGATTGAACATTTTGAAACATATAAACCGTCACTCAACGACATTTTTGTAGCAAAAGTAGGGGAGGATGAAGCATGAAACGATTCTTTACCGTATATGAATTTGAATTACTGAGTTATTTGAAAAACAAGTCCTTTATGATCACAACGATCCTGCTCACGGTACTGCTCTTTGGCGGTATGTTTCTTCCAAGAGTGATCGATCTTTCCGACACGCTCGGAATTAAGAGTACAAAAAAAGAGGGCACCCAAAAAGAAACAGATTCCGGAGATAAGACAAAGCTTGGAATTACAGATACTTCCGGTCTGTTTTCTGATGACAGTATACTAACTACTGCATTTTCAGATTCTGAATTTATCCACTACGATTCCGTGGATCAGATGAAGAAAGCCGTGAAAAAGGATCAGGTAGAAGCAGGATTTTATGTCACAGATGCACTGCACTATGAATACTATGTGTTAAACCGCGGCATCATGGACAGCAACCAAACGATATTTGATGAACTTCTAACATCAATCTACCAGCAGCAATATCTTACTTCCAATGGAATTGATGCTGCTTCCTTCTTAAAGGAATATAACACTCCGGTCGTCTGCAAAGAAAAGATTCTTGGAAAGGATGCCGAAAATAACTACTGGTACTGCTATGCTCTGGTCATTGTGATCTTCTTAATGATCATCCTCTACGGTGTTATGGTTGCAACCTCCGTTACGGTAGAAAAAAGCAACCGCTCTATCGAGGTATTAGTCACAAGCGTTGATGCCAAACATCTTCTGTTTGGTAAAGTATTTGCCGGAGCAACCGCTGCCATTTTCCAACTTGGTCTGATCCTTGCCGCAGCACTGGTCGGCTATCAGCTTAACCACACCTTCTGGGGAGATAAGCTTGACATGCTGTTTTCCATTCCGGGAGAAGTTCTTGCTGCATTTGCAGTATTTGGCATCGGTGGATTCTTATTCTATGCATTTTTATATGGGGCAATGGGCGCGCTGGTTTCCAAAACAGAAGACATCAACAAATCTGCCGGAACTTTGCAGATGCTGATCATGATCGTATACTTCCTGGTACTGTTCCAGCTGCAAAATCCGGACGGCATCCTTATGAAAGTCTGCTCCTATCTTCCATTTTCTTCTTATTCTGCGATGTTTGTGCGGATCGGAATGGGAACTGTCGCACCATGGGAAATTGTTCTGTCTGCCATTATCTTATTTGCTTCCACATTGGGAGCCGGATGGCTGGCTGCAAAAATTTACCGGATGGGCACCCTTCGCTACGGTAATCCGATCAAATTTACACACGCGATCAAAAACTTACGATCTATGTAGGAGGAAATGATAATGAAACATACTCTGTTTTTTTCACTGGGCGCAGTCACCGGATTCCTCGCAGTATTTGCCATGATCCTTCTGATCAAATATGTGCTGGGCAAAAAGAATTATCGCTTTGGCGGCTGTAACTATGACGAACGACAGCTTTTAGCACGGGGAAAAGCCTACAAATACGGCTATTTTTCCCTGCTGCTCTGCACCATGCTGATCGCGATCAGCGGCATCAAAATGTTGTTCAGTGTAAGCGGCTTTTTTATCGGGATCTGCATCTCCATTTTCATTTTTGCAGTTGTCTGCATCAGGGAAGATGCCTATATGTCCCTTACCGAAAATGCAAAAGGCATCAACGCAATGTTTGCTCTGATCACCCTCATCAATTATGCCACGAGCATTCCGGTAATTACAAACAAAAAACTGCTGCTGGATCATGGAGTCCTCTCCGTCCGCTGCATGAACCTTACCTGCGCAGTGCTCTTCACCCTTATTTTGGTTGTATTTAATGCGAAATTAATTTATGATAAGAAACAGGAAAAGGATGACGATACACTATGAAGAATCTGAAAATGAAATCGGCGAGAGCCGCCCTTGACCTGTCCCAGCAGGATCTGGCAAAAGCCTGCGGAGTGTCCCGCCAGACGATCAATGCCATCGAAAAGGGCGATTACAATCCAACGATCAAACTGTGCCGGACCATTTGCAAGGCCTTAGGAAAAACACTGGATGAGCTATTCTGGGAGGAATAGCTCATCCAGTGTTTTTTATGGGACGCAACCTTACGCCTTACCACTTGTATCCTTCTCATTCCGTCGTCTGTTCCACCACATATTCCCCAGTATCGCTGCTACAGAGATCAACACCCGGAACAATAACAGCAATATAAATGTTTTGGAAAATGGATCTTCTAACTGTTCTCCCAAAAAGGTATCTGTCACGATCATCAGTGATGCTCCCAATAAACTTCCGATCAGATATATAGGATAGGGAGTTTCACACGCTCCAAAATAAAGGCTCACCACATCTCCTGGAAGGCAGCCGATGATCCTTGTAAAAAAACAGGCAAATAATGTATTTCTCTGCTGATACTGATAGATCCACTCTGCTTTGGGATATTTATGGCAGATGGATCTTACCATATCTCCTCCGCTGACGCGCCCCAACAGATAAGGAACCGTGACCGTCACGCACACTCCCATGGTGCTGACAAACAGCGCCACCGGTGAAGAAAATAACAATCCATTCACCATAAACAACGCAGTGATCGGAAATACGATCGTCAGACTTTTCAATGCAAAAAACAACAAAAGAACGAACGCAGCAAGAATATGGTTATCTGGTGTATAACGCAAGATGGTCTGCACTGACAACTCTCCATCTGTCTGCCAAAGCACCAAAAACAACAGACACACCATGATCAGAATAGCTGCGACCGGGATCCATTTTTTTCCAATCTTCTTTTTCGTATGCACCACCTGCCTTTCTTCTAGATCTATACTCTATGCTATTATTTTCTCCCATAAGAAAAATATGCTTCTTTAAATGTATACCTACATTTAAAGAAGCTATTTTACTGTACCTATTCTTTTGGGGAATTACTCTTCACCGTTTAACTGCTCTGCTAATGCCAGTGCCTTCGCAAGCTCTTCCTTAATATTCTGAACGTCTTCAATATACCGCTCGGTTGTAGTGTTTGTGCCTGTGATCGACTGTCCCATATCTTTTAACTGATTGGTGATTCCAACTAAAGCACTGTCAATCTCTTTGGCGGAGTTATCACTGTCATTGGATAATTTTCCCATCTCTGTTGCGACAACCGCAAAACCTCTTCCGGCATCTCCGCTTCTGGCTGCTTCAATAGAAGCATTCAATGCAAGAATATTGGAACGTTTCGCATTGCCACGGATACGGTCTACTACGCTTACTGCAGAGCGCACTGACTCGTCCACTGCTGATGTTACTGCATTCAACCCCTGCAACTGTCTGGAAATCCCTTCAAATCCCTGTACGATTGATTCAATATCTGCCTGAATAGCAGAAATCGAATCATTAAATTCCTTTATAATTGTCTGCATATCTATTACATTTGCATTCTCTAAATTCTCACTCATTTCTTTTCCTCCTGTATTCTGATGCACGATTAGTTGCTATTTCTAATTATAACATCATTTCAGAAAAACTACTACTAAAAACTGTGATTTTGCACAATGTAATTTTGCTGTTTGATATTAAGGGTAGTAATCTTCTTGTATCCAGAACCTACACCAATTGGAATAAAGGTATACTTTGCATTCTGGAAAGCCTTATAGTACTGCGACTCTGCTACATTGGAACCACCGAAGCCTCATTATCAAAATTCAAATCCGACCGGGCATCTATTGACACATTCATAAATCCCGTCATAATTCCTTGTACAATTTCTGCTAAAACCATACAGCCTGTCGGTATAACCATTGTCATAATCCCAAGTCTTCTAAGCTCTCTTGCTCCCCTCTGCGTAAAAGGTGTTCCGTCCTCCAATGTATTACGAAAATGTATCTCTGAGAACATTGAAGGAATCCCTGTTGTATGAGGTGCAAAAGCAGTGAGCTTGTCACCCAAGATACTCTCTATACAAGGTACTTTTACCGTAAGATACTCTGGCAACCTTTCCATCATCTAATAATTTTTGAAGCGTTGCTTTCAGCGATGCTTCTCCAATCTGTATCCCAGCTGTTTCCGTAAAGTCCGTCATCCTCGTACGTCGGGGCATATTCGTAGCTCTTCCGGGCACCTATCCGTCCGTTCCATAGTAGTACCTTGGCTTGTCCTTTAAGTCATCTCCCCCTACGGAAATCTTCATTCATTTTTTTGAAGTTCTTTCACCACTTTTTTCGGGATTACAAAATGAAGTGTTCCCATGGAAGCCGGTGCTACATCCCCCTCTGCAAAGCAGATCACTATTTCATCTTTCCCATTGATATAAAACTGTTGGTTTTCATCAATCTTGTCAAACAATGCTGCCGGTGTATCTGTATCCAAAAAATACACATTATTTTCATCCTTTTTCATATTTTGGCGCATCTGTTTTTTGATCTGTTCCGTAAGTGCATCTACATAATCCACATTCTCCGGGAACAGATCCGATAATTCCAGCAGGTTTCCGGTACTCTTTTCTATCGTATAGAAGGTATCTGCCTGGTATCCTTCTGCCTGGGAGGAAAACGCAGACAGCATAACACAATAATATTTCGAGGAGTTCGTGACCACCTTGCTATCCACGGTCAGAGAAGAGTAACCTAATGCCCCAACCTGCTTCTTAAATTCTTTGAGCAGCTTCTCGGTCTTTTGCTCCATCTGTGCATTGATCTTCTTGACTGATTTGTACGCCTGTTTTCCGGTTCTCTCGGAGTCATCCGTCCCTGCCTTATCTGCATAGATTTTATTCCATTTTACGTCTGCACTATGCCTTCCATCATCAAACCGGTATTCACGGAATGTAACCAGCTTAAAGTATTCTCCTATCACCGGCAGACTCTGCATGGCATGAGCCGTTGCCTTATTAAGATTTGGAAGCAGAATACTCAATGCCAGCATGGCTGCCATGCCGGCAGCAACATACCATCTGTGAGGTCGTTTCTTCCTGACAGCACAAGCAGTATAATCTGCCTCCTTCACATAGCAGTCCCGTATTCCTCCTATTGCCTGCAGCAGTTCCTTGCTGCTGATTGTATTTTTGATCCTTCGGCTCATCTGATTCCTCCATTCCATACATTTGAAAATTCGTTACTGTCCGTTCTATCGGTCAGACACTGCATGATATTCCTTCATCAGCTTTGTATTTTCCATAATAAATGGCTTTGCCGTATCCTGCCCCCATTCCGTGTCATACATTCCCATCAGATAATCATTCAGCTGTTCTTTGCTTTCAAAACGGGTTACCTGATAAGGAAGCTGGAAGGACAGCTTTTCAATAAACAGATATTTATGATTCTTTGTCGGCACCAGTACACCGGTATGACCCACAAACAGTTCATTTTCCGTTTTGCTGAAACTGGAATGCAAAACGACACTGATCAGGGTTGCCTTTGTCTTACCGGAAACGGAAATCTTTTTGTTTTTCCAATCCTTTTCCCAGATTGCTGCATGCGTTTCCACATCCTTCGTATATTTCGTCTGCACCGTAGAGAATACACTTTCAAATGCTTTTCTCTGCTTTCCTGAAAACTTCTTCGTTGGTGCATTCTTTAACGCATCCTGATCCATAAACAGCTGCGACGGATTCGCCTTTCTGGTATTGCCGACCTTAATATAGTCCTTCATCAGATCATAGGCAGTGATCCTGCAGTTGTAACCAATAAACAGTTTATTTTTCTTCAGCCAGAGCTTACTGATCCGGTTTTCATTATATACCGGTGGCTTTTTCCCCATCTTTTTGAAGCTTTTTTTAACCAGACTGGTATTTTTGATGGTTTTATTGTAGCTTACAACATCCTGTAGCCAGGCATCTGCTGTTTGGGCAGAGATTCCCGCTGACAAAAGAGCACTCCTTACTTCTTTTCGTGACTTTGCATCTACAAGATTGGAATATGCCGGCTTCTGTTGTTCTGCCGCCACAGACACCTCTCCTGACGCAAACATACTGACTAACATTGCAGTCAATAAAACATAACACAATATCTTTTTCTTTGACATAACTATTACCTCATTTCTTAATTCAGCCCTGATTTTTTTCACAGGCTTGTTTCTAAATATGATATCCTTCCTTTTGCAAATGTATCTTTAAGGACTTCCGCATACGGTGCAATCCCACCTTGACTGCGGATTCCGTCATATGAAAATGCTCTGCGATCTGGTATATCTCATCCAGATAAAAATACCTTCGGACAAAGATCTGTCTTTTTTTTGACGGTAGTCCGTCCAGATACCGGTTGATTGCTTCCTCCAGATCCTTCCGGTCCATTTCCTCTCTCACATTATCATGTGCCAACGATACACACTCCTTTAATTCCTCCAACGACTGATCCACACTGCTCCCACAGCGTTTTCCGGCATGCAGATGATCATACCGGTTGATTGCCAGATTTCTGGTGATTTTGCCCACATATGCCGACAAAATCTCAGGTACTGTTGGCGGAATGGACTCCCACAGCTTCAGCCAGGTATCATTCAGGCACTCCCTGACATCCTCTCCATTTCCTAAAATACGATAGGCGATGGAACTGCAATATCTTCCATACTTGTCCGCAGTATTTTTAATGGCAGCCTCATCACGGCACAGAAATTGCGCAATAATCTCCCGGTCATCCCATGCCATTTGTTCCCCCTTTGAATTGTATGATGATTCTGCCATTTTTTCCTCCTTTTGCTACTGCAGGTCTATTCCTCCTGATTCTTTGTCATGCATTTCTGGCTGTTATTGTCGATTGCATCATAATATAGTTTTGCATAGGCTTTGCATCCGGAAGAGGTCAGGTGTACTCCATCGGATACAAACCACTTTGGGTGCCCTTCTGCAAGAGATGCCCAGTCAATAATCTGCACATTCTGGTATTGCTCTGCCATGGACCGGATCTGGTGATTGGACTCTTCCTGCCACTGCAAATGCTCCCCGAAGGCTGTGACCCAATAGATCTTCCGATTCTTTCCAATCACACGGATCAGCTCTTTGCCGGCAGCATCAGAAAAGGTTCCGTTCGTTCCCAGAGCAAGCACGACCGTATCTCCTAATTTTCCTTTTGATTCCAGGTCTTCCACAATATCCTTCGCCTGAATAACCTGTCTGGATACCTTGGCATCAATCAGACAACCCGGCAGCTTTTTCTTTACTTCCTCGGAAGCACCAAGCAGAACGGAATCACCAATTGCGGTAATACTCTGCCCACGGATGCCGGCATTGTCATCTTGCTCCATTTTCTCTAAGGGAGCCTTTTTTATTTTTCCCGTTTTCCCAGCAGCCGGTGCTTTCTCTTTTGAAGCTTTTCCCTCATCAGCAATCCTCCTGTGTTGTTGCCGTGACATTGCCTGTGCTTTTACAGCAGTATCCTTCACAGCGTCCCCCGGCAGCTGATACGCAGTAATCACACAGACAGCCAGTACAATACAGGCTACAGAGAATCCGGTGCTGGTATAACCTATGACAACACCATCCCCCCTCGGGTTCTGTTTTTTCTTATATTGAAAAAATACCATCAGTCCATGCATTGCAGATGCCGCAAAAACCATCAGTATCATCTGTACACACCAGGATACCGGACCAAAGTTTTTCTTGTAATACCCAAACAGGAAAATGATCGGATACATCCACAGATAAAGCTCATAACTTATTCTTCCTACTAAGGCAAAGGGACTTTTGTCCAGCCATTTCCCCATACTTCCCGCCGGAATCAGCAAAAGAATCAGTGCACAAAGTATCCCATCTGCAAACATTCCCCCCTGGTATATATACGGCATCTGCCCTTCCGCTATGAAATAGGTTCCCGTCATCACTGCAAGCCCTGCTGCTGTCAGGCTGTTTCTGAACCATAACGGCAGCCTTCTTTGTACAAAAGATATCACATCCTTCTGAATCATTGCAATAAATATTCCCAAAAACAGGGCATATATTCTTGTATCTGTCCCATAATAAAGCCTTGATACATCCTCTGTCGGGCGATAGATAATGCTCATACGAAGTCCACCAAGAATCACCAGAACAAGCACAGCTGTTCTGGCAGCCGTCATGGATGTATGTTTCTTCAGTTTCCGAAGAAGCCAAAACAACAGCGGCCACATGAGATAAAACTGCATTTCTATGGCAATCGCCCACAGATGTGTGTATGGTGACTGCTGGCTCATCCTTGCGAAATAAGATGCATTCTGCCGGATCTGCCAGAAATTGTTATATCCTCCAACAACGCTTAATACTTCACCGCCCTTGCCCTTTGCCACCTCCGGCATACTGACCGCGAGAATGCACCACACTGCAATGGCCATAATGAGCAAAGGCGGATAAATCCTCATACAACGCTTTTTATAAAATCTGCCTGCTGCATATTCCCCATGTTCCAGATCCCATACGGATGTTTTATAGATCAGATAGCCGGACAGTACTAAAAACATATTGACACCGAGAAAGCCGCCCGGAAACCGTCCCGGCATTACATGGTAAAGGACAACTCCCAATATAGCAAAACCCCTTAACGCATCCATCCCTTCTATGTGCAGTTTTTTCTTTTGCTGCTTCATTTTCCTACTTCCTTCCTACTGCAATAAGACTTTTTTTGCGTGCTATATATTATGACAGCAATTTGAAACAAGAGGTTACATTTTTTATTAATTTATTTAAGAAGACAGCCAGCCTCATCACAATGCACCAATACGCAAAAAGGGAAGCAAATGCCTCCCATTGTGATGTTCAAATACACTTCCTATGTATACTTCAATATATTATTTTTTCATATCATCCCGTAAGCACCTAAGATACCCTACTAATCTTGCTCTGTATTTTCCGGAAGATATCGCATCTCCAATATCACGTTTATTTCCTTATTCTTCTTTTCTGATATCAAACCGCTTACAATATGCTATTAATCTGCGGCGTTTATCTCGGCTTTTTCTATGGCTTTATTCTCATACATATGCTTATCTGCCTTGTTAAATAAAGTCTTCATTGTACATTCTGAATAATCTTCTAAAAAAGCATATCCATATGCATAGCTAACTTCTACCCTATGTATATTCTCATTAAAATGCTTTACCGTACTATGCACATCTTCCATAATTAACAAAATCTCTTCCTTTGTTGTTTGTGTGATAATAGCTATAAATTCATCGCCACCATATCTCCCTACAAAATCCTTTGATGGAATGGCATTTCTCAGCAGTCTTGCAAAATTTGTTATAAGCTGGTCTCCAACAGCGTGTCCATAAGTATCATTGGTCCGCTTCAGGTTATTCAGATCGAACATAACAAAGCCCACAGGTTCTGATATATACTCATAATCGTAAAGCATTTCCTCACATTTACTCTTATTGGGTAGTCCTGTCTGAAGATCAATATAGGCTTTTTTCTCCAGTATTTTGTTGCTATTCTTTATTCTAATATCTGCTATTGTCTGCTGGATGATCAGCATCACTATCACGATAATATCTGCTACTGAGAGTATTTCAACAATCCTGATAATTCCTGCAACTCTTTCGGAATAGTTTTCAGCTGCGGATACGGTTTTATCTGCCATCTTAAAGTATGTCTCACTCATATCAAGAACATCCGTATTTTTATATCCTTTTTCTCTTGCTGATATAATCTCAATACAATATGGCTGCCTTTCGGAATCCTACTTTCTCTCATATACATACTCATAATCCGAAGACAAATCATCCCTGAACACATATCCGAGTCTGTCAAAATTTCTAATATCCTCCGGATTTTCTATTTGATTTTCTGCCATATATCGTACCATTTCGCCACGAGCCATCTTTGCATATGTGCCTTTTGTAACAAGCCTGCCCCCGGACTGTTCGCAAAATGTAATCGTTATGTACCTGTCATCCGGTACGAGATATTTTTCAATGCACCGGGAATATTCTTTTGAAGCAAGATTAATAATAATCCTGCTGTCATCTACAACTTCTCTGTACAATCTATCGTCCCAGAAATCATATAAATTTGCAGAAGTTCCCATCGCCGCCTTTGCCTGCATTTCAAGACGATATGGTTCGACACCGTCCATTGGTTTTAACACTCCGTAAAATGCGGATAAAATCCTTAAATGTTCCTGTACATAATCAAAATGACCATCCTCAAATACAGCCGGTGCCATATACTGATAGGCAATCCCTTCATATGCTAATACTGCCGGCGTAAGTGGCTTTTGAAAATTCATTGTCTTGATTCGTTCTATGTTTTCTGCTGCAATTTTATCGTTGCATTTCCACAATTTCTTTAACTCTTCATCGTTTCTTTCTTGAAGCCATCCGAGAATCTCCTCAGATTTTTCTAAAAATACCGGTCTGCTCCATGTATCTGTGCTGTCAGTATCCACTTTCATCTTCTTGGCAGGTGATAATATAATCTTCATCAGCTTAATTCCTGCAGCATATTTTCCGGATCGTCCGCTGCTTTTACCTTGTCATTTGCTTTGATTATGATCCCCTGCTCATCAATAAGATATGTCGTTCTGACAACCCCCATGGAAACTTTTCCGTAATTTTTCTTTTCCTTCCATACATCATACGCCTCAATTACTTTGCGCTCCGTATCCGATAAAATTGTAAATGCCAGTCCGTATTTCTCTTCAAACCTCTTGTGGGAAGCAACAGAATCCTTGCTCACCCCAAGCACAACAGCTCCTTTTTCACTGATCTGCGGATATCTTTCCGAGAAACCGCAAGCCTGCTTTGTGCATCCGGGTGTATTATCCCGTGGATAAAAATACAGGATCACCTTCTTTCCAAGATATTCACTTAGTTTATGTAATTCTCCGTTCTGATCCGGTAATTCAAAATCCGGTGCCTTTGTTCCTGCCTCTAACATACTGTTTCCTCCAATCTATGCATCTTTTATTTCCTTCTTCCGACATTCCGGGCAAATTCCCTTAAAGAAAATGTCATAACTGAGATACTGGATTCCATGTGTATCCTTTATCCTCTTTTCCAATTCAGATATAACATCCATATCGACATCAAATACTCCACCGCATTTCACACATTCCACATGATAGTGGTTCTCCAGCGTAAAATCAAAACGGTCAGAACCATCCGGGACCTCCACCTTTCGGACTTTTCCTTCCTCTACAAGGATGCCAAGATTTCTGTAAACCGTTCCTCTTCCGATTGATGGGTACTTTGCTTTGATATAATGGTATATCTGATCTGCTGTAACATGGCCGTGCATTTCATTTACCGCACTAAGTACCATATCCTTTTGAATTGTATTTCTGATTATTTTCGCCCCCCCCTTACTAGGATTTATTCCTATTTAGGATAATATATCGTTTCGTGTGTTTTGTCAATATAAATGGGAAAAAACTCCAGTCGGATGACGGACTTGATCACCACCTCCGATTTCTCATCATAGGACTTCGTGAGATTTTCAGTTTTCTGTTGAATCATTTGGGGAAATGTGATATATTGATATTAGAAAAGGAAAGCACCCACTCCAAAGTGGATGCTCCCATCAAGGTTAAATGTCCTTACGGACACCGCCTATCCTGTTTGCCGACAGGATAGGCATTTTTATTTTCGCTTGTTTCTCTTGTCGAGAAAGGTAAGCAACGCTACAACAAGACTACCAAAGGCACATAACAATGTCAGTATGCCCAGGAAAATCGAAAGGATTTCAAAAGCTGTCATTGGCGCCACCTCCCTTCCTATGTATTCCGGCAAGCCGGTCATTGGTGTTGGGAGGCTACCACCCTGTCATGGGTACTTTCCTATGGCTTTCGCCATGTTACTAATATATCATTTTTCCTGTCACAATTCAACGATTTTCGTCAATTCACCTGTCCTTATTTTTCCTTATTCTTTCACTGTCTGCTTCGCATTTTTTCTTTACCATCTCATAGGAATTCATATTAAATAACCGGTACAGATCACTGTCTTTTTTCATGGTATTGTCAAAAGGAACAATCTTATCGCCAAACCGGACCAGACCGGTTCCCGGCTCTGCACCATTGACATAGGCAAGCTGCTCTTAGGAAATATCAAACAGATCTTCCACCGCTTCTTTATCCATTGTGTCCTGATCAAGCAAAAGCATAAACTCTGAATTGGATACCATTGTTTTCGTGAAACGATTTTAACGCCTGTTCGCAGATGGCATACGCAAGCTCTGCCTTTTCTGCCACATACCGGTCAATATCCGGAACTGCATCCGGCACATGAAATGGATTGACATAAAAGACATTTTCCGCAGATTGCGTCAGGTTGATATACTGACCGCCCCATGCCGCCGCAATGCCCTTGTATATCCTCAAACAGATACATCCGGTCAAACTGATGCAGCTTCTTTTTCCCACCATCTTTATTAGTCGGACTCTCCAGCTCAAAGATTCCATTTTCGGCAATCCGGTAGATAGGAATGGTATCCTGAATACACAGCGGAACCTTGTAAATGCGTTCCGTCTGCGGTGTAAGTGTGTCCCTTCTGAATAATCTTAACATTTGTTTTGTCCTCCTGTTCTGTATTTTTGTGTACGAAAAAAGAACCACCGAAGCAGTTCTTATTTTATAATATAAATCTAAACCATTATTCTCCTTATTTTACCTGAAAATCAAATTAAATTTTACCCTTTTTTACTAACATGAATACGCATCTTTCACAATATCCTTAAGCATATCTTTACAACATATATCTATTTTATCTGGAAATATGCTTTTTGAGGATATACCTATCATTTTTAATTCATATAACAACTCCTCTTTCTTATCTGCTGGCACTGTAAGTATTTTTGAAATAAACGGATTTTTTTGGGGATTTTTTTTAATTCCTTTTAACTTTTTATCCGGAAACCAGATAAATAATCCTTGCTGTGCTCTTTGACGCTCACTAAATATTTTTGCTTTAACAAATGCTATTTTCCCCTCTTTTTTCATGGTTTTCTCTTCATAACTCGAAAAAATACTTGCATTAATTCCAGAATTAAAAATAAACACTTCTCCATCGCATTTCTTTTCCTTATCTCCTATACAAGCAAAATAAAGTGCAACTAATGGTGATTCTGTTACATCCATCAATCTAGTTGGCAAACCATAATGTTGCATTAGTGCCAACTCGTCAATCTGATTATTATCTGCAAATATATTGGGATACTTTAATTTTGCTTCACTAACGATTTTACTTTCAAATGCTATGTAATTCTCTTCATCCTCTATACATCCATCTAATATATGACTTAGTGACGGAATTAATTTATACTTAGAGTTTGGTTGTCCTCTGTAAAATATCTTATTGATAGCGCCACAGCCTTCTGTATCATAAAACTTTTTTATTATTTCAATATACTGTTCTATGTTCTTGATTTTTTGCCATCCTTTTCTCCACCTTTTCTGCTATTCCGTAAAACAACTCCACATACTAATCCTAATACCATTATACACCCACCTACCTTGTAAAAAAAGTGTATTATTAAATTGGCACTGTATGCTTCAATCCTTCTCCTTGCACCTCTTCTATTTTCTCCCTTGCTTCCTGTATCGCCAATGCCACATCCTGTTTTCCATACTCTTCCTGATGACAAACACGCTCCGCAAGTTCCCTTGTTTTCTGCTCATCTTTCATCCGAGAGCTATACTCCCGGATCAGACTTTTCTCATCATCTTTGCCGCCTCATTTTCAAACCTGCTGTGACTTATGATTTTCTTTACCATCCCGTAATTCCTAAAATTGTCATTACTTCTCCGTATGTATATGTCTATTACTTACAAAACTCAAATGCCACATAATACACATAATCATTTTTTGAAAGAAAATCTGCTTGGCTGTTTATAAGATCATCTAAAGCAGGAACACTCATTGCGTCATCATCATAAACAAAGGCAATCAGCGGCTGCTGCTCATTGTATCTAATGTCTACGACATTCGTTATTTCAGTTTCTGATCTACCATAGTATTCTCGATCTTCTACATTTTCTAAAATAGGAATTTCAGTTGACAACTTACTACCATCTCCAAAAATAATTAGTTTAATTACATAATTGTCAAAATCAGGCACCATTACGATTTCACCACTTTTGGGTGAATCAATATCTTCAAATCCTATTTCAACTTTGTCCTGATTACTTAATTTTCCTGATTCATATCGATAAATATGTAATCTGAGTTTTTTATATTCATCCGTTGTAATAAACTTGTAAATGAATGCTCCATCCGATCCAGCAAGCAGTTCTGCCGTCTGCATTTCTATGATATCCTTTGCAATGGGAGAAATATAATTCTGTGGTTTTTTGAAACGGTATATTGTAAATCCAATTAATAATACGGCACAAATAGATATAACTAGTAATATACATTTCATAGCCTTTAAACATTTCTGTTTATTTATATTGTCTCTGATTACTTCAATAATATTTATTTCTGACTTCTGAATCATGTTCTCTCGATCTATATCTTCTCCTGCCAGAAACTCATTGAGACTAATAGCAAGAATCGAACAAAGTTCTTTATAAACAGATATATCCGGAAGGCAAACTCCTGTTTCCCATTTAGAAACAGACTTATCACTCATACCTAATTTTTCTGCCAGTTGCTTTTGTGTCATCCCCAAGGACTTTCGCTTGCCTGCAATGTATTTTCCGAATTTTAATAAGATCCATCGACTTACCTCCTTTTTTTATACTAATCATACTCTATTTGAGGGAAAAAACACAACTCTTGAAAGTAGAATATGAATTTCAAGCCTGTCTAGTTTGCCAGAAAAAAAGCTTATATAGTGACTTCATATATTACCTTACAGTTTTTATTACCACCTCTATTTTCTTGTTCAATTAATCTTTTGACAAAGGATTAATTTCCTGATTTTCTACATTTACTTGAGGTATTCTTTGGGGTCAATTCCATTCACTCTTTAAAATATACAGGGAGCTCCTGAATTCTTAATATTATTTTCAAAAAAGACACCCCATTTTGTACCGCCCTATAAAAAAATAGGGACACCCGCTTTTAACAGGTACCCCTATAATCTATCAATGTTCTGATAGCTCTTTTTTTCCCTATTCTAATTCCAGTACAACACTTTGATATCCGTCTAATATGATCTCCTGTTTTGTCAGCTCCACGTTAGAAAGGTTGTTTAACAGCACTTCCCGTACCGCTCTCGGAAGGGAAACAGCCCGCCGTTCCTTCTGATAATTGACCATCACCAGAATTCTCTGCGCTTCTGTCCTGCGGTAATAAGCGATCAAATTGGTTTCTTCCGGCAAGTATGGTTCAAAAATACCATCCACCAATGTATCATGATAACGCTCCTGCTTTCTTAACGCGATCATTGCCTTATAATAATGATACACGGAAGCCGGATCTTCCTGCTCTGCCGCTACATTGATCTTTTCATAGAGAGGATTTACTTTGATCCACGGCTTTCCTGTAGAAAAACCGGCGTACTGTTCGGCACTCCACTGCATTGGAGTTCTTGCATTATCCCGGCTGTATCTTACTGCAGCAGCCAGTGCGTCTTCCTCTGAAAGCCCTGCGGCAAGCTCTGCCTCATATTCATTGATCGTTGAAACATCATCAATTTCATCCATACTTGTAAAGGCACAGTTTTCCATACCGATCTCCTGTCCCTGATAGATGAATGGGATTCCTCTTAAGAAGAAATAAACCGTAGCCAGTGCTTTTTTGCTCGTATCAGAAAGATCCTCTTTTGGAATATAACGGGACACGCCACGCATCTCATCGTGATTTTCAATAATATTGGACAGATAACCAATTGTTTTGATCCGCTCCTGGCTGGCAAAAACTGCCTCTTTATACGTTTCTGCTGTCACTTCTTCATATTCATGACAAAGACCATGTTTTCCGATAAGCTCCGGACCAAAATCAAACTGGGAGGAAAAATAACCATTTTCTCCGACAAATGCTGCAAGCTCCTCCGGCTTTTCACCGAACACTTCCCCTACAGAAAATGCATCATACCGGGCAAGCGTCTGCTCTTTCATCTCCGCTAAAAATTCTCCGATTCCATCCGAATCCATCACCAGATGATCAATATCCGAAAGTCCATCCTCCCGGTCTACCGGATAATCACGAAACGGAAGACGTTTTTTGATGTTGATGATCGCATCGACACGAAATCCTGCAATCCCCTTCGCAAGCCACCAGTTCATCATGTCATACACTTCATTTCGAAGCTCTTCATTTTCCCAGTTAAGATCCGGCTGTTCCTTATGGAAAGAATGATAATACAGATAGTCGGGCTGCCCCGGAAGCTCATCCCACACACTGCCGCCAAAATAAGCACGTACGTTAGAAGGCCGCCCCTGTGCTTTTTTGTGGATGTAAAAATATTTCCCGTATTTTCCTTCCGGATCTTCACATGCTTTTTGAAACCAAATATGCTCGCTGGAACAATGGTTCACAACCAGATCCATGATCAGTTTCATATCTCGTTTTTTCATTTCCAAAAGAAGCTTGTCCATTGTCTGCATATCCCCAAACAACGGATTGATCTGTTTATAGTCCGAGATATCATATCCCTGATCGACCAATGGAGAGGCATACACCGGAGAGAGCCAGATCATATCGATCCCCAGCTCCTTTAAGTAGTCCAGTTTTTCTATCACACCATAAAGATCTCCAATGCCATCTCCATTTCCATCATAAAAACTCTTTGGCCATATCTGATATACTACCTTGTCTTTCCACCATTTTGTCATTTTTTTCTCCTGTTTTCCATCAATTAACTGCTTTTTATCGTCCCATAATTCTCGTTATAGCAGCAATTTTTTTCTGTAAATCTTCTTCTGGAAGCTGCGTCAGACGCCAGTTCCAGTTACCGCCCAGTGTAGATGGGGTATTCATCCGTGCATGGTCGTCCAGTCCCATATAATCCTGAAGCGGTACAATACAAAGATTTGCTGCACTGCGTAGGATCAAACCGATCAAAGGAAAATTGATCTCCTCATCCGGTGTATAAAAATCACACAAATATGTGCGTACACTTTGACGCACCTCTTCATCCACATGTTTCCACCAGCCCATCAGGGTTTCATTGTCATGGGTACCCGTATAGGCAACGCAATTCTCCTGATACACATGAGGATAATATGCGCTGGCATTGGAATCCATATGATCAAAGGCAAATTCCAGTACCTTCATTCCCGGAAATCCACTGTCATATACCAGCTGCCGCACGGAATCCGTCACAAATCCCAGGTCCTCTGCGATCACTTCCCGTTCGCCAAGTGCCTGCCGGATCGCATAGAACAAATCCATTCCCGGGCCCTTTTCCCAATGTCCGCGCACCGCATTTTCATCGCCATACGGAATGCTGTAATATTCATCAAACCCACGGAAATGATCAATGCGCACCACATCATAAAGAGAAAAACACTGCTGCATTCTTGTGATCCACCACTGATAACCGCTTGTTCTGTGGTACTCCCAGTTATAGAGCGGATTGCCCCAAAGCTGTCCATCCGCAGAAAAATTGTCCGGTGGACACCCTGCTACTGCACATGGTTTGCGCTCTCCATCAAGTTGAAACAATTCCGGATGCGCCCAGGCATCGGAGCTGTCCATCGCCACATAGATCGGAATATCTCCTATAATCTTTATTCCTCTTTGATTGGCATACGAATGCAGTGCCACCCACTGCTGATGAAACAGGAACTGCATAAACTGCTGGAATTCCACTTCAAAATACAGCTCTCTCCGGTAATAGTCCAACGCATTCTGCCAGCGATATTTAATATCCTCCGGCCAGAATTCCCACGAAACACCACCTAGATACTGCTTTACCGCCATATAAAGAGAATAATCGTAGATCCAATGCTCATTTTCTTTCAAAAATGCATGAAATTCCGGTTTCTCACTAATATGACTTCTTTCATAGGCTTTCCGCAGCAAATGATACCGCTTCTCATAAAGCTTCAGATAATCCACCTGATCCTCTGACGCAGAAAATGAAACACGGTCACACTCCCGTTTGGTCAAAAGTCCTTCCTCTATTAACTTTTCCAGATCAATGAAATATGGGTTACCGGCAAATGTAGAAAATGACTGATACGGCGAATCCCCGTACCCTGTCGGTCCCATCGGCAGAATCTGCCAATAGTGCTGACCGGCATCTTTCAGCCAGTCAACAAAGGCATATGCTTCTTTAGAAAAACATCCAATTCCATATTTGGATGGTAAACTTGAAATTGCAAGTAAAATTCCTGACGCTCTTTGCATGTCCCTATCCTCCGTCTTATGTTCAGAAAAACCTGCATTTTCATTTTATTATTTATGAGGAGAGCGTGTACGTTCTGACACTCTCCCCTTCCACCAGATCATACGGTACTTCCTGATGTTCCACCGCAAGATTATACTGTGTATGTTTTAATAATAATGTTACTCCCGTGACAGCCAGTGCTTCCGTATCCTGACGGATCGTGGTCAGACGTGGAATACTGTATCTTGCCATATTGATTCCATCAAATCCGGCAATGGAGAGATCTTCAGGGACAGAAAGCCCTAAATCGCATGCTGCACGCATTGCTCCGATCGCTAACGTATCACTGAATGCAAACAGTGCGGTAATGTCCGGATTTTTAGATAAAAGCTCTTTTGCAGCCTCATATCCTGATTCCATGGTATAGCGGGAAGGCAAATAATTCTCCTCTGTTAAAAAAGGAATATGATTATCCTGAAATGCCCGGAGACATCCATCTAACCGCTTGGATGCAATCTGCTTGGAATGCTGCTTTCCACCAATAATGCCTATGTTTTTATGTCCTTTTTTGATCAGATAGCAGATCATTTCATATGTCGCAGATTCATCATTTATGGAAACAGAAGAAATCAGTTTACTGTCAAGTGTGCTGCCATCGGTTGTAACTATCATGCAGGGAATGTCGAGCTGTTGGATCCTTTCATCGAACAAGCTCAGATTCGCTCCCAGAAACATGATTCCTTTTGGACTGCGGCTTCTGATCAGACGAATCGCACATTCTACCTCATCACCGTCCTCATCGATATATTCAAACATCGCATCCTCATCCATCATAGATAGTTGATTTTGTATTCTTTCCAGAATATCTGCAAACAGCATGTTTTGTTTACCTTTAATAATAATACAGATGGAAGAAGCCGATCTTCTTTTCAAGTGACGGGCATTTTCATTTGGTTCAAAGTTACTTTCTCTGATTACTTTTAATATTGTTTCTTTTGCTTTATCGCTCACTCCGGGTTGGTCATTCATTACCCGGGATACGGTCCCAATCCCGTACCCGGATAACTGTGCAATATCTTTTATCGTCATAGATTAATTCACCTCATTATACCATTCAGTATAGCCAGTAATATTTTAACCCTTAACTGCACCTGACGCAACACCTTTAATAATATATTTTTGTGCAGACAGATAGAAGATGATAACCGGAATCACCGCCATGATCAGACATGCCATAATAGCACCCATGTCTACACGACCGTAACTTCCCTTCATATACTGTACCACAATGGAAATTGTCTTGTACTGCTTGATATCAAGTACGAGATATGGAAGCAGGAAGTCATTCCAGATCCACATTGCCTCTAAGATACCAACAGAAATATACGTTGGCTTCATGATTGGAAGCACCACTTTGAAAAATGTCTGGATCGGAGAGCATCCGTCAATGATCGCCGCTTCTTCTACCTCGATCGGAATTGCCTTTACGAAGCCACAGAACATGAACACCGCCAGTCCTGCACCAAATCCGAGATAGACAATGATAATGCCCCATGGAGTATTCAGATGAAGTGAATCTGCTGTTCCGGAGAGGGTAAACATTACCATCTGGAATGGAATAACCATTGAAAATACACAGAGCAGATAAATCAGCTTTGTAATTTTATTCTTGACACGTTCAATGTACCATGCCGCCATTGAACAACATACTAAAATCACAATAACAGATGCTACCGTAATAAACAGCGTCCATCCGACCGCCTTGATAAAATCATACTGCGTGATCGCCGTTTTATAGTTATGCAGTCCAACATAGCTCTGCTCCGTTGGGAGTTTGAACGTCTCTAAGTTAATATATGATTTTCCTTTAAAGGAATTGATCAGCACAATAAAGATCGGAGATACAAATATAATTGAAATCAGCGTAAAAACAACTGTTCCGATCATACTTAATAAAGAAGGTTTTTTCTTCACTCTGATGGTTTCTTTTTTCTTTGCTTTTCCCATTACTGTTGCACCTCCTTATCCTTTGTGAATTTCAACTGCAATAATCCAATGACAACTACCAGCAGGAAGAATATCACAGCCTTTGCCTGACCGACACCCTCATAGCCAACTCTTCCATAGAAGGTATCATAAATATTTAATGCCAGCATTTCTGTCTTATGAAGTGGTTCTCCACCAGTCAGTGCCAAGTTCTGATCGAACAGCTTAAATGCGTTCGTGATCGTTAAAAATGTACAAATAGTAATCGAAGGCATCATATTTGGAATTGTGATCTTAAACAAACGTTGTACTCTTGTTGCCCCATCGATCATGGCAGCTTCCTGAATATCCTCTGGGATTGCCTGTAACCCGGCAATATAAACAATCATCATATAACCAATCTGCTGCCAGCACACCAGGATGACCAATCCCCAGAAGCCAAATACAGCATTTAACTTTAATGCCGTATTAAAATGCTGGAAGATTGCATCAAAGATCAACTGCCATACATAACCTAATACAATACCACCGATCAGATTCGGCATAAAAAATACCGTTCTGAAAATGTTAGTTCCCTTCATTTTCTGCGTAAGAGCCAGTGCCACCAAAAATGCCAGTACATTGATCAGCACCAACACTACGATAGCAAATAGCGTCGTAAACTTAAACGCATCTACAAATGTAGTATCTTTAAATGCTGCCATATAATTACTAAAACCTACAAATGTAGCATCCTTAATTGTGGTGAAGTCGCAAAATGATAAGTAAATACCCTCAATGAATGGAACAATAAATCCAATCAAGAATGCAGCCATGGTAGGCAGTAAGAATATCGGCCAATAACGTTTGATCGCTTTATTCATATGCCAGACCTCCATAATATATTGTTAAACGAGTCTGAAGGGGGAGGAGGGTATTCCCCCCTCAACCTCGTCAAACTATCCTCTTATAGTGTATCAAAAGTTGCTATTTTGCTGCTGCCGCTGCTTCTGTTGCCCAGCCGTCTACAAATGCCTTCTTTACAAGATCCCAGTTCGCATCTGTCTGATCTGCTGCGTAAGTGGTAAGTGCAGAACCAAGATCATTCTTCCACTGCTCAGATGGCATAGTTGTAAAGTTCCAGCTTACCGGTGTCTTACCATCTGCCACATACTGGTTAGCAATGTTTACTAATAAGTTATCAGACTCTAAATTCTTCTTGAATGGAGTAACAAATCCCATTCCATCTGCACCAGATGGCATTGCCTTTGTAGAACCACAGATTGCCTTTAATGCAGTGTCATTGGTTGCACACCACTCCATGAAATCCAGTGTTGCTTTCTGATCTGCTTCAGAAGCCTTTGCATTCACACACCAGTAGTTCTCACAACCGGTACAAAGTCCCTGGTTTTCTTCTCCATCTGCACCAATGTAGATTGGAAGCATGCCAAGGTTGTCATCCCCTACAGAAGATACATCAGAATATGCCCAGGTACCATTCTGATAGAAAACTGCCTTGCCGGTCGTAAACTCAGCAACTGCATCCTCACCTGTCTTTGTGCTCAACTGCTCTGGAGAGGTAGTAGAATTGTTAATATAAAGATCCCAGATGTTACGATAGTTCTGTAAATAAGATCCTTTGATTGCATCAGTGTTGTCGATACCATCCTGTTTGTACTCATAATAGATTGGAAGGTTTGCCAGATGAGTCTTAAATCTCCAGTCAGAAGAACCCTCCATACCAGCAGAAGTAAATGCGCTGAAGCCTAACTCTTTGCTTCTCTTCGTAATATCCTCTGCTACATTTTTCAGATCATCAAAAGACTTAATGTCATCTTCACTATATCCTGCTTTCTTCAACAACTCTTTGTTGTAAATAATGCCGTATGACTCGATAACATATCCTACTCCGGCAACCTTATCGCCATCCTTTAATGCGAAGTCATCGGAAGTAAGTTCTTTTGCAATTGCAGTATCTGATAAATCTGCACAATACTTTTTCCATGATGCAAGACCAACCGGTCCATTTACCTGAAACATCGTAGGTGCTTTTGACTTACCCATCTCACTCTTTAATGTTGTCTCATACTGGTTTGATGCTGCTGTTACTACATTAACCTCTACACCAGTCTCTTTGGTGTAAATGTCTGCAAGCTCCTGCCATGCTGCATCTGCCTCCGGCTTAAAGTTCAGATAATAAACAGAACCCTTGCTTGCTTTTTCCTTGTTGCCACCGGAGCTTCCGCATCCTGCCAACAGTGACCCCATCATCATTGTTACGAGCCCTAAGGCCAACCATTTCTTCTTCATAGTAATTCCTCCTTTTTGAATTAAAAATGCTTTTTCCGTTCTGGAATTTTTTGGAAGCGTTTTCGGAATCGTTTCCATTTCGTAATTTCACTATACGCTATTGCACAAAAAAAAGCAACTGGAATTTTCATTTTCCAGTCACTTTTGCCTTATTACACAATGTTTAAGAAAATTCTTTGTGCATTTCGTACAAACAAAGGAAAGCCCCCGGAAATCACCGGGGGCTATGAGGGGGAGAGGATTCAAATATATGAAAAGCTCTTACGATGTTTACTATACCGATGCTTTGTGACCAAATTGTGTCCATTTATTCATCAATTTGTGAATTCGCATCCTTTTTATCGTGTTCATAGCTTTCCATAATGAAATCATATAGTTTTCTATTTTCTTTTTTCAGATTGGCCATCTGGAACGTGTCCTTATGCACCCACGCATGCGTTGTTGTCCCGGTCACGCGCGGCGTATCTTCACCCTCTTTATAGACCTCATAGGAAAATACAAGCTTCACGGCATTTGCCTTCTTTATACGGGTAACAACCGTCAACTCTTCTTCATATACACAGGGACGGCGGTAGGTACAGGTCAGATCATGCAGCGGGATCATATATCCCATTGCCTCAATTTCATCATAACCAATGCCCTGCTGCCTGACATAATCTCCTCTGGCAGCTTCAAACCAGATCGGATATACCGCATGATGGACGATCCCCATCTGATCCGTTTCCGCATAGCGGACTCTTATTTTCGTTTTGGATGCCATACTACCGCTCCTTTCCTAACAAGTCTGAAAGAGCTGCAAACTGGGATAACGTGAGCTTTTCGCCACGTTCACTTGCAGATAATCCTAATGCAAGCAGTGCATTTGCAACCTGTTCCTTCGTAAATGAAAGATTGGGATCATTGGAAACTCCGTTTTGCAGCGTTTTTCTGCGCTGGTTAAAAGAAGCGCGGATCAACTGAAACATCAGCTTCTCATCTTCTACCGGAACCGGAGGTGCATCGTATCTGGTAAGCCGGATCACGGCAGATCCCACATTCGGGCGCGGCATAAAGCAGTTCGGAGGAACATTGGCAGCAAGATACGGTTTGGCATAATACTGCACGGCGAGAGATAACGCCCCGTAGTTTTTGGTCCCCGGCCCCGCCTGCATCCGCTCTGCCACCTCTTTTTGTACCATTACCGTGATGCTGTCGATCGGCGCATGGCCCTCCAGCAAGCCCATCACGATCGGTGTTGTAATATAATACGGCAGATTGGCAACCACCTTGATCGGTCTGCCGTCATGATATTCCATCGCAATACGGTTTACATCTACCTTCAGAATATCCTCATTGAGAACCGTAACATTATCATACATTCCAAGGGTATCTTCTAAGATCGGGATTGCTTTTTTGTCAATCTCCACCGCAAGCACCTGCCCTGCACGCTCTGCCAGATACTGCGTCATCGTGCCAATGCCGGGTCCGATCTCCAAAACAAAATCGTCCTCGGAAAGCTCTGCCGCATCCATGATCTTATGAAGCACATGCGAATCGATCAGAAAATTCTGACCAAACTTCTTCTTAAAATCAAAATCATTTTTCTTTAAAACTTCGATCGTGATCTGTGGATTGCTGAGCTTTTTGGAATCCTCTATAACAGTTTTCATCTATCTCTCCTTTTCTTCCAGCTGGTAAATACGTTTGGCATTTGCCATCGTTACCTCGTACACCTCTTCCACGGGAACCTGCTTGATCTCAGCAATCTTCTCCGCCACATATGGGAGGTAACGGGAGGTATTACGTTTGCCACGGTAAGGCACCGGAGCCATATACGGGCAATCCGTTTCCAACACAATATGGGAAAGCGGAATATCTTCCACCACCTCCACTAATCGTCTGGCATTTTTAAACGTCACCACACCGCCAACACCAATATCAAATCCCAGCTTGATAAACTCGCGTGCCATCTCTTTGGAATAACCAAAGCAGTGAATGATTCCGATAAGGGAATCGCCATGATGCTCCTTTAACAGCCGCATCGTATCCTCTGCCGCATCCCGGCTATGCACAATGACCGGCATCTTTTCCTGATAAGCAATTTCAAGCTGCGCTGCAAACCACTTTTGCTGTATGCTTCTCACCGGATCTTCGTAATAATAGTCCAACCCGATCTCGCCAAGTGCGACGACCTTCTCCTCCCGGCACCACGCTGCCAGTTGTGCAAGTGCCGCCTCATCAAGCTCCTCTACATGATCCGGATGCACGCCAACGCTTGCATAGATTGGTGCATGTGCTTTCGCAAGCTCCATACATTGTTTTGACGTCTCCATGCTGGACGCTACATTGACCAGATAAGAAACGCCTGCCTCAAATACCCGTGCAAGCTCCTCTTCCCGATCCTCGTTATATTTGTCATCCTCAAAATGAGCATGTGTTTCAAATATCATATCTGTCTCCTTATCGCAACATTTCCTGTCCCTTTATCTTAGCACATTTTCATTATTTGTGGAAATAGAACTTGCGTGCAAACTTCCTGCATTATACAATAGTAACAGAAGCTTATATGCGCCGCCTTTTCCTTTTCCAGGTTGAAAGGATTCCATCCTGTTACAGAGTCAGAGCATCATGATTTTTGCCAGTCAGGATAACAATCTGCATTACTGTGTCCTAGAAATTGACTTGTCACCTACGCCTTTTTGAAAGTCTTATTGCTTTTTCGTTTCGATGTATAATTACAGTATCCGGGCGTAATGCCCCAGTGAGATTTTGGTGTTTTTCTGGCTAATTTGCATGCGCCGGTGCTTAGGTTCCGTACTTTGGAACCTTACGCACCGTTGCGACATGCAACAAAAGCGAAAGCGTGCCATGAAAAACACCAAACCTCACAGAGGGGCTCACCGTCCGGATCTGTATTCATCGAAACAATAAAAGCAAAGACTTTCTTAAAAAGGCTAGTGATCGGCGTCAATTCCAGAACACAGGCATACAATGTGTAAGGCTTCAAGGCAAAAATCATGAAAACATGCGACTGTAACAGGATGGAATCCTAACCCAAATATAAAAAAGGCTTCGCATATTAGATAGAATTCAAATATGGAGGTTTGTTATGAAGATCGAATTACAAAAATGCAATTATAAAAAGGTACATATCGGTCCGGCTCGTTTCTCTCTGGATTTAAGTGACGGCAGTGAGCGCGGCGAATACGTGGATCAGGACTACATTCTGGCAAAGCTTGGTCGTCCTCACCGCGGTATCAACCTGATGTTTTGCTACTATCCACTGGACGAAAGCTGGCCAAAGCGTGCCCGGCATGCATTTTCTGATCAGGTGATCGAATTTCAGTGGGATTATCCGTATGATGATTATTTTCCATATACCGGTGGTCTGGAAGGCGACCGCGATCATGAACCGTTTCGCATGATGCGTGATGTCAGACGCCACGGACAGGATGTGATCCTTACGATGACGATCGATCCACGCATCAGTGATGAACAGATCCGTGCGATCGCAGAGGACTTAAAAACGTTTGGACGGATGCAGCTTCGGATCAACCACGAAGCGACCGGTACCTGGTTCAGCTTTGGAAAACGGGCATCCTACGAAGAGGTTGGTGCTTTTTTCTGTCATGCCGCCGAACTGATCCATGAGATTGCCCCACAGATCCAGATCATCATCTGCATTGGCGGTCTGGAAGATCCTGCCAACGAAGCCGCCGGTCCTCTTTGCAAAAAGGGCGATCCTATGCTTCTTGAGGAAGCATTTAAAAACACTATTCCTGCTGCTGACATCTGGTCGGTAGACAAATACATGGCACTGCACTGGGGCTGGCCAATCGATGTTGCAGACGAAACGACCAACCAGTACAAACGATGCAGTGTTTCCCGTACCTACGAGCTTACCAGACTGAGTTTTGAACGCTACAAAGAATTAAACGGCGGTACTGCCAAACCTATGGTCATGAGTGAATTTAACTCGGACGGAGATGTGGTCGGCCCCTACGACCAGATTGCCATGATGAAAGAATTTTTTAAGCTGCGGGAAGAAGACAAGGAAGACTGGCTGAGCGCGATCACATTTTATCAGTTCCGCGACCGCGGACGTTTAGGTCTGGAGATTGAAGATCCAAACAATGAAAATGTCGGCATAGAACAGCCGATCTTAAAAGAATACCGTAATCTGTTACACAGCCCGTTGTGCCTTCCTGTTGTCACCGATGCAAAAGAAGAAACGAACCTTTCTTTACGCTACGGCAGCTTAGAGGATGCCACCGGAATCCAGCTCACACTCTCTTTAGAAAAAGAGCCTGTTTTTTTAGAGTTAAATTTTGATGAACAGACAAGCAGGGACAACCTGATGATCTGCTGTAATGAACGCTGGTTCTACAAGGCAAGTGGTGTCGATTTTGTGGATCTGATGCCTCTTTACTACATGTTCCCGGATAGCGGAAAACAAGACGACGGTACAAGAAGTCTTACCCTGACGTTTTATGCTCCACCGGAAAACGGAGAAAATGTTGAGGATGGACATGAGGACTGGATGATCAATTATTATCATACCTTAGCCGGACTTCCAACTCTGCGTGTCGAGTATGATCCTATCGTACCGGAAAATAAAGGACAATATGATCTGCAAAATCCAAATATGTAACAGCATTAAAAAAATCTATCCTGTGAAATACGGGATAGATTTTTTTATGTGCAAAAGTTTACTGCAATACCACTAACCGGTCACCCACCTGCTGCAAAGCAGGATCGTGTGTGACTAACAGGATCGTTTTGCCTTGTCTGTTTAATTCTTTTAATATTTGGATCACCATGTCGGCATTTTCTCTGTCAAGCGAGCCTGTCGGTTCATCCGCCAGCACAACACTGCATTTCTTAAGCATCAACCTTGCCAATGCAACTCTTTGCTGCTCTCCACCCGATAACCGATATACCTTTTCTTCCGTTTTATCTGCTAATCCTACTCTTTCTAACGCTTCTTCCATAGTACAACCGGTTCGATAGCGCGGCTTGATCATCTCAAGATTCTGCTTTACTGTCTTTTGCTCAACCAGCGCAAAATTCTGAAACAGAAAGCCAACAGTCTGACGGAAATAATTTAACTGTGTATTCCGTTTCCCCACTACACTGCCATCCACCGCAATAACACCGGAATCATACGCTTCAATCCCACCGATCATGTTAAGCAGTGTCGTTTTTCCGCAGCCGCTTTTCCCCATAACCACTACAAACTCACCATCTTCAATCTTCAAATTAAAGTCATGAAAAAGCATTTGTTTTCCAAATTGCTTGGTCAGATTTCTGATCTCGATCATAAAGATCCCCCTTTCAATATTTTTACAAGCTGCAGCTTTTCCTGACGCCATATAAAAAATAGAATTGTGATCAGATCAAGCACAAACAAAATTCCGTTTCCCAGCAAAAGGAAAGCAATCTTAGGAAGCGGATACCACCATGCCAGCACAATACCTGCCAACACACTTATCACATAAATCGCCAGTGTAATACCGATCATTTTCCTGTTGCGCTGCCAGACACTGTAACCCAGTATTTTTTGAATTGCCAGTTGAATGGCATTTACTTGAAATTCCATTCTCACAATTGCGATATTGATCAGACATTGAAATCCACATACGATCAAAAGCATCACTACATTCAGCAATACCGTCCGTTTTTTCTGATTCCAATGATAGGTATAGTTCTCCCATACATTTTCCAGCACATAGGCATCCTCATAGTTTTCCCTGGCAGAAAATTCCTTCATCTGTTTCTGATCGACCCGAATTAACAGCTCATCAAAATTCCAGAGAGTGTTGCTGCCTTTCTCCTGCATCTGACAAACGATCACCGGATTCTTCACCCACTCACTCTGTTCGCTGCGACGGACATTTTGTGCAATTACCTTTACCGGACTTTTATATGTTACAATTTTCGTGCTTTCATCCTGAAGAAGTCCCTTTAAATAGTTGATATCGTCCGACGAAAGCGAGGATTGTTCCGGAAGTAGAATAAAATTACTCTGCCCCATGTTCTTATATTCAAAATCCGGAATACACCTTTCAAGATAAGAACATGCATTTTTATTTGCTACGATCACACCACTTTTTTCCGATTCATTTAAATATAGATCCTTACCTATGGAAATAATGGAAGCTTGATCCTTGTATGTTTCATAAAAATTACGCTCCAGTGATTCCGAATCCTCATCTGTTAAAAAATGGACATAACAGTAGTCTCTGTATTGCTGATAAAAAGATCTTTGCTCATAATATTTGGCACAGTCATAAAGCTGCACAATATTAGCCGACAAAAGAAGAATTGCCGCAACATTTGTAATCGTTTTGATCACATAATTGGCATACAGAACCGTGCGGGAAACGCGGTCACCGGAAAGCACTTTTTTCACATTGTAAAAAAACATATTGAAATAAATGAAACTGTTTCCTATACAAAGTAACAAGAAAAATTCTCTCTGCATCGGAATCGGAGAAGCCGTTTGCGTCATCTGTCTCACGACCACATACGATAGAAAGTACGCTGCCAAATACACCAATATATCGATCACGATATTTTTTAATACAATGACAGAAATCCTTTCTCCTAAAGAAATCCTCAAAAAATTCTCTTTTTTCCGGAGGAGACTTTCGTACAGCGTAAAAGAACCGAGCACGAGCATCGTCATGATCCAGACAAATGCCAGCTGGCATTGCATAAGATGATGATTCCGGCTGCCATCCTGTTTCGGAAATGCTCCCGCATAGGTATCACTTAATTCCTGTTTATAGTGAACCATATTCTTATATTTTCCAATGAGGTAATAGGTCGGTTCTTTTGCCAGTTCTTTTTTGGATAACTGCTGATAATCATGATATCTAACCTCGCAGCTTCCCGTCAGCAGACTGTTTCTTTGTCCATATAAAATATCATATTGGGAGGAAAGTGTTTTTTTGGTTCGTTCATCTCCATAAAGATCTATCGTTTCCTGATGCCAATTGACGATCACATCTTCCGCATAAAAAATATCCAATTGATGCTCTCTTGCTTTTTCAAATATATCACAGATCATCTTTTCCTGTGTGATCCCTTCCTGTGGATAATACGTAACACAGTAGAAATCTTCGATAAACACCGAGAGATAATTCTGATAGATCTCGGAGGAAGTGAGCATTGCCAGCAATATTATCATGCAGCTTAACAAAACCTTTATATATTTCATCAAAGTCCCCATTTCTCCCTAACTTTTTGCAATAACAGAGTGATGTTATTTTTCTCGGAAGTAAACCGCTCTAAATCTTCTTTGGACAGATTTTCTTTTAATTCACCATTTTGGTCAATCTTTATTTCACAAGATGCATAGGCAGTTTCATCTTTTGTTTGCTCTTTGATATAATTTATTATCACACCATACTCATTCTTGCCAAACAACTTTGGCCACACCACGATATCCACTGAGTTACCAGAAACATCCAAACCCGACTGATTCATTTTACGATTTGTGGAAATTCCCACATTAAACGTATAATGCAGATAATCCGGTGCAACCGTACTGTATGTATAACTCAGCTTTTCCTGCTCCGATACGGTGGCTGCTGCTGTTCGAAACGGTTGATAATACATTAGGTAATAGCATAACCAGACAATATTTAAAAGTAAAAATAGTATCACGAAAGCCAAAATAATAATTTTCAATGCTTTTTTCTGCAATTTCACACCTCATTCATTTAACAATGATCATAAGCGGCTATGCAAAACTGCTTATTCATAGTAAACAGTTGCAAAAGCCGCTATGATTTATTACATTAATCTAACACTGCAGCTGTTGCCATATAATATGTAACATTTCTTTTATAGTCTATATTCACTATAACATATATTATTTAACAAAGAAACGAATTGGGGATGAGTGGTCAAAATTTGCGGATGAACGGTCATTTTGTTGTTTTTTATCCCACGTCCTCACGCACTCTTCCATCACAGATCTCAATCTGTCGATCACACTGCGCTGCTACTTCTTTGTCATGCGTAATAATCACGATCGTCATTCCCTTCCGGTTCAACTCCTTTAATAACTGCATGATCTCTGCTGAAGTGCCACTGTCAAGTGCTCCTGTCGGTTCATCTGCCAGCAGCACTACCGGGTTATTTACGATGGCACGGGCGATCGCCACCCTCTGTTTTTGTCCACCAGACAACTTTCTTACCGGTCGTTTACAAAACTCCTTCATGCCTACACGTTCTAAGGCTTCCTCTGCCAGCTTCTTCCTCTGTGCTTTTTTCTTTTTGGCAAAATCCAGCGGAAGCATTACATTTTCCAATGCTGTAAATTCTTCCACCAATGCATAATCCTGCATAACAAGCCCGATCTTTTCATTTCTGATCTGCGCCAGCTCTTTATCCTTTTTTCCTTTGATCAGCATGCCATCCAGCTCATATTCTCCTGAGTCATAATCATCGATGCAGCCAATGATATGTAAAAGAGTGGATTTTCCTGCTCCTGAGGCACCCACGATCGCAGTCATTTCCTTCTCCGGGATCTCCAGATTTACTTCATGCAATGCTTCAAATGCATTGGATGCGCCTTTATTATAAGTCTTTGTTACATTCTTTATGGTGATCATATACATCCTCCCTTTCCTACTCTGCCGTTGTCATGATCTCTTTTGCCGACGTTTTTCTCACGATCCCTAATGGAACGCTCCATGATAACAGTATATAGCCTGCAGCAGTCACGACACATCCGATCAGCTGCCAGCTTCCAAGCTGCAGTGCCGTATTTTTTACCAGTCCACCGACCTGCACCACAGCCACTCCGGCTGTCGCCAGCAAAAATGCCAGTCCGGCACCAAACATTCCCACAAAAAGACTGATACAGGCACATTTTTTCCACGACAATCCGCAAATATAATAAATGGCGTAATTACGAAGTTGTCGTTTTACTGTGATGACATTTGCACTGATCGCCGCAATGACAACAAATACAAACAAACAGATCAGCACCGGAAGATACTGGTAGTATTCCGATAAAATGTAATCCCAGCTTTTTTTCTTCATACTTGTCAAAGTCACACACCGGTTGAGGGACGAGTTCTCCGTAAATTTCATAAGCAGCTTCTTCTGGTCTGCTTTGTCCAAGCCCTTATCAAAGGTGAACAGTGTACCACCGAACAACTGCTTCTGAAATCCTTTATCAGGGCTTAGACGGTAGTTGAGATACTTAAATGCATCTCCCGTTTTCTCATTTAAGATCTGTCCGTCATCCAGGATCAGGAGCGGCGTTTGATCCTCTGCCTCATAATCATAGGTGTAATAAAAATCCCGGTAATCTCCATACTGCTGACGAGCTTCATCCGCATTAAATAACGACTGCCGGTCTTTCATGATACCGATTACCTGAACCTTTATCTTGGCATCTGTTATACTGGAAGAAAGCTCGTAGGTTTCTCCTACCTTGATTCCCTCCGTATTGTAAGAAACAACTGCATGCAGCACATCTGCTTCCCGGTCTTTTTTGGTAAACCAGCGTCCCTCCTGCATCTGCGGATGAAGGATATCCACTACGGCAGGGCTATAACACCACGCATTCCAAGCAGTATCACTTCCGTCAAGATACGGTTCCCAGATCTTTCCTACACTCAAAACCTGATCTACCCCCGGCAGATATTCCTTTAATTCCTGTGCATCCCGCAACAAGACCGGCTGCCCGTTCTCATCCTCTTTCTGCAGATATCCGGACTCTGTGTAATATCCCTTTTGCTCCAGATATGAGGCAAATGTCTCATATTTCTGCAGCTTTAACCGGATGGCACTTGCCACCGTCATAATGGCAAGAAATGTGATCACCAGAAGCAGTACGATCAACAGGTTAATAAACCAGTTTTTCATAAAATCTTTTTTTACAAGACGAAATACCATACCTATCCCTCCTTCAGGCCTGTTACAATGTTATCACGCAGCTGCCTTCTGATCATGCCATACTCGATCAGACAGGTAACCATAAGATACAGTATTCCCAGCCGGCAGTACGTTGCCAGGGTGTACGAGGCGGCAATGTATTCAAACGATCGTTTCAAATGTGGAAGCACCCCGTACTGAAACAACAGCACTGCCACTATGTAGATACCAGAAGACAGCAGGATGCATTCTCCCAGATAAAGTCCTCTGGCTTTTCGACGGGTCATACCACAGATACGGTAGATCGTGATCTGTTTGCGCCGTTTCAGCAGAACATACTCATACAGAACAGACAACACAACACCGGATAAGGATACCATTACAAAACACAAAAGCAGCAGGGAATTATAGAACTTCTCACTATCTTCTTCTGGAAGATCCAAAGGCTCCACAGTCGCCGCATCACCAAAACATTCTTCCATATAATCTTTGATTTCGTTATATTGACTTCTGGTAACATTTTTACCATTCCTGATATCAATCTCCAGTTGTGCCACATACCAATTATCCTCTATTGTGGTAACCGGAACCATCGGCATCGGATTATAATTCTTAAACTGACCGATCACTGTGTACTTTTTTCCACCTATTGTTATTTTCCCATTATCATCAGGATGATATTTCACATTAGAAAAATAAGAACCTTTTCCATTCCAACTGACTTTTTCATCTTCCATTACACATACCAGTTCTTTGTTATCCATTTCTTCCTGCGTAAAGTATCTCCCCTTGATAAGATTTCCCGCATTTTTCATGTTCTTTTCAAAGTCCTTATCGATTTTAATTTCCCCATTATCGTAACGAAATGACAATGAAAACCAGTTAGTCCATGAATCTATTGCACCATCCGGTTCTTTCAAATCCTCTGGCCATACTACAGCAGGGGTCAGGTTAATTTTAGATAAAAGTTCCTCACTGAATCCTGGCAACACTTTCATAAGTTCTCCTTTTGTTACTCTTGTATCGTAGAAATCCACTAATACGTAATTGGCATCAACCGTTTCATCCAATTTTTTCTGTTCCAGATGGTGATAAAAACCAAAAGAAAAATTTATGATAATGGCAGAACTTAAGATGCAGAGAAACACAAGGCAAAAAATGATTGTTTCATTTTTGAGAAAATTTTTGAGATTCTTCCTGATATATTTCATAAAATACCTCCACAAAAATTTATTTTAGACAGGGATTGTGATTAAATCACAATCCCTGCCTATATTTTTATTTAATGCTACTTATCTGTGACCAAGCTACACCAGAAGAAGGAGAAGTTGACAAATATATTTCTCCATAACCACGTGCATGTGATTTATTTATTTCCCCTGATGCAGAAATTTTATTATTAGTAGCTATTACACCTGAATTACTCTTTATTGTTTCATAACCAGTAGTTTGATTATTGGACTCCTGCAATAAAATCTGACAGTATCTTGTTCCACTACTTTTATTTGTAAGCGTAGCTTTTGCTATGCTATTGTTAAGTGATCCTGTAACTTTTCCAGTTGTTGCAGCAAAAACCGATAATCCCATTGTCATCGTTAACATAGCTGCACAAACCGCAATAGCTGCTAATCTTTTTACATTTGCATATAATTTTTCTTTCATCATGTGAAAAACTCCCTTCTTTAATCCATTGACCTATTTATAAATATCATTTAAAATGAAGATGTTATAATTTTACCGGCTTTCTACATTTAGAAACTTATCAACTCTTCCAGGAGTGTTTCTCAATATAGAAAGCCCTTTTTAATTGGTGGACTGATTTCCAGATCTTCTCTCACTCTACTTCCTCCATTCCTTTTGACATACAGCACAATTTCTGCCTGATATTCTAGTTACACTTCTTACCTGTCTTTGTTTTACTACCTTTCCTTTTTAACTGTGTCGGAACCTTTGGCTCATAAAAACAAAATAGGGATTCACTATCCAGAGAATACTGTGCTACACTCTCCAAACTCCTTGAAAGCATTTTCTTTGTCTGCTTATTCATTAATTTCACCTCCTTCCCGTTGATTTCACTATACACTAAATATAAGTTTTTGTGTCAAATCTTGTCTAAATGGTCGTTTTTCTTGTCTATCTGGTCATATTTTTTTCTTTGCTATTACAAAAAATAATTCTGGCATTATACAATAAAACAGCCATATTGGCGCAAACCACCATTGAAAATACACTCCAACAACTCCAATTATTGTATACATAAGAATAAATATCCTTGCAATTTTTTTATTATGCCATGCTTTATCACCATCATGCAGTGGCGGCAAACAGTAAGAAGCAATACCAAGAAAAATTAAAAAACAACATTCCGGAATCCGATAGTTTTGATATAGCGGCATCGCAATTATCAACATCCCCGCATATAAAATGTTGGACCAGATCATACACAGCAAGGAAGATTCTAAATGCATTCCCCCCAAAGTTACCCGAAGTGGAAGAAATACAACAAGAAATAACAAATACTCTTTGAATTTGTGTAATAACACGCTAATTAAAAATGTGGTACATAACAATCCTCCGTTTAACAGGATAACCTCCACAGCATATTCATACACTTCTCTCTTATCAAGATCCAGCATTCCTTTACAAAGCAGGAAAAATACAATTTTCTCTGCCATTTTACGAAACATCCTGTCCTCCTTCCCCTTTGCCTCTTCACCTAGTTACATCCTCACTATACTAAATAACCATCTATTTGTGCGTCATCTTGTTTAACTGGTCGATTTTCTTGTCTATTTGGTAAAAAATCCCCTCTTTATCAATAGATAAAAAGGGGATCCTTTCAAAACGGCAATTGCTCTACTCACTTTTCGCTTTTTTGGGTACATCAAACAGCGTCACACATGCAGTTACCACACCATTTTTTTCCTCTATTATAAAATCTCCACCTATTTCCTTGCAGCACTGTTTTACACTTTGCAGTCCCACACCATGTAATCCTGCCCTTTTTGTGCTTTTTGTAAAATCAATATACGCTCTTTTCGTAGGATTACAAATTTTAATACAAAGATTATTCTTCACCATGTGGATGGTTACCTCAACAGTAGCATTTTCTATTTCGGCAGCCGCTCGAATCGCATTATCGATCAAGTTTCCTAAAATAGTTGATATTCTGGCATTATCAAGCTGCAGTTCTAGAGGAATACTAATATTGCAAAACAGGTGAAGTGCTTTGCTTATTGCCACGATCTGCTTGGCATTTATAATTGCATCAATCCCGGCATATCCGGTTTTTATCATGGAAGCATTTCCTTTGATATCTCCCATCTGTGTATGCAGATAACCGGAGAGTTCTTCATACTTGTTCTGATCTGCAAGTTCCGTCATATATATGATATGATTTTTATAATCGTGTATCTTTTTACTCCATGCATCATAATTTTTTCTGTTCTCATCCAATGCAGCAAGCATCATTTCATCATGCAGATGCAACAGAGACATTTTCTCTTTTTCTTCATATAATTCTGCAAGCCGGAGAATATAAAAAAAGGAAAACAATGACAATGACAGCAACACAATAAAAATAACAACATCGGTTTCTTCAATCCTATTCAACTGGAGAAATCGTTGGAAAATCAAAAACGACATCAAAAAAATAGATCCGGAAAGCAGAAATATAAGAACAATGTATTTTTTATTTAATCGTATCTGTGTCCGCACAATCCTACTAATAAAGGATACTGTCAAAATAAGCAGTGTTTTAGAAAGAATGGTACATATGATCCGATACATTGAGATGCTCTGGAAAGTATTCATAGAAACACCTGACAAATTACAGCTGACCCCTACTATACAAAAATCAATCAATGCATCCAACACTGCAAAAATCATTGTAAATACAAGACATTTTAAATAACACCTGCGATATACAAGTACCTGAAAAAAATAAAAGCCCAGAAACAGACCTAAGACGCTTTTTATAACCCCAAATGATCCATTTTCTCCAAGGAGCTGGATCACAACAACACCGCACATAGCTGCCAGTAAAAAATGTTCTTTCTTTTCTCTAAAAAAAGAAATATCAATAAATATCGCACAAAAAAGGTAGCCAACATAACATTCCACCCCAGTTGCCATAATATCTACAATCCGTGCCAGTGTATTCATGTATGATCCCTCCAATAATTGGTAATTACATGCGCCACCTCTGTCTGCCTTCTCCGACTAATGGGGATTTTCAATTCCTGCGCTCCTTCCATTATGACAGTCGCATTTACAAGCGTTTTTACATGTCGGAGATTGATTACACATCCACTATGTACCTGCAGAAAAAAAGCATCTTTTTCATCAATTTCCTGTTTTAATTCTTTTAGTTTCTTCCAGATCGTATATATATCACCCTGCTTCGTGTATACACAAAGCTGCCTTTTTTCCATCTGTATACAAACAATATCGGCAAGGCGAATAGCATACTCCCCCTTGTTATTTTTTAATACAATCCCTGCACTTTTTTTCGTTTCTAATTTCGCAACAGCATCCCGTAATGCCAAAGGAAGTTCTTCCTTTAAAAATTCCTTTCTCACATATCGGAACGGGGCATATTGGAAAGACGAGTATACATATTCCTCATGTGCTGTAATAAAGATCAGTATGATATCCTTATCGTCGTCACGGATTATTTTCGCCACGTCAAGTCCGGACATGCCCGGCATATCAATATCCAATAAAACAATATCTACCTGATCTTCCCGGTTATGTTTTTCTATCCGTTTTAACAAGGAAAACGCATCCTGATAATGGGAAAATTCGTACTCCGTAGCCAATTTCGGCATAATTGATGCGACACACTTTTCAACCTGCTGAAACGAAGCAATCTCGTCATCACAGGAAACAATTTCAAGCACTATCTGTCACCTCACGATCCGCTATTTTTTCTCATCTTAACTTGCTATTTATTTATAATAATATCTTTTTATATTATAAAGTAGTGTTACATTAAAAACAAGTCATATCGATTTAATAAGCGTCATTATCACTTCACAACGATATTGCTTTCAATTGATATTTCTTCACGCATCCATTTATCCCACTTTTTACCTTTTATCCCTTTTTAATTCTGCTTTTACAACACGTTATAACAAGAGTCTGGCAAAACTCTTTTTACCATTTTTTTGACTCTTTTATCTTAATCTTTTTATCGAGTCCTCCTTCCCGCAACATTTTGGTATACTTCTTCTTGTATCCTTTTGGAACAACAAATACTACTTTTTTCGGGGTGTCGATAAATGTTTTCTTGTAAACCTTCTTAAGCTTCTTTGTTTTGATATTAACTTTGGTCAGTTTTTTGCAGCCATAGAACATTCCATCTTTTAGATACAGCTTGCTCCCTAATTCTTCTACATTAGAAGGAATGGTAAGTGATGTAATCCCTGTTTTATAAAAAACATCTGCTTTTATCTTAGTCAAACTGTCCGGTAAGACAATGGTATGTAAATTTCTACACTTGTAAAACATTTCAGTTTCCAATACCGATAAATCCTGTGGCAATCGAATTTCTTGTAATTTCACACACCTCAAAAATACCGAGCTTCCAATTTTGTTTACTGAATCAGGAATTTCACATATTTTGATTCTCTGAAATGCAAAAGCATCTTTCCCAATTTCCTGCAGTCCATCATGAAGGATAACCTTTGTCAGGCTGGGTGATAACCAATTTTCAAACGCAGATTCTCCTATTTTTTTTACTGATCCAGGTATCTCTACTTCCGCTAAATTTGTACCATCAAACGCACTGTCTCCTATGTATTCCAGCCCTTCATTTAGCTCAATATGGGTTAAATACTGACAGTTTTCAAACGCATAGTCTCCTATTTTTTTCAACGTACTAGGCAACGAAACATCTTTCAAATTCTTATAATACTCCGGGTAATCAGAAGCCTCATCCCCTCCAAAGGCATGTTGCGCTATTTCTGAAATTCCTTCTTCAATGATCACGTGTTCCGTCTGATTCCACCATTTTTTTACTTCACAATAACCTACTTTTCCGCTTCCACTGTATGTCATCGTTTTCGTTTGCGGATCAAACGTCCATGCAGCAGATCCATTGGTATTTCCTCCGGATAATGGGAGAGTTTTCGCTGCTGCCATAGGAAGGAAAAGATTCAGGATCAAACATAGTGACATTACAATCAAAGCAATTTGTTTTCCTGTTTTTCTCTTTGTGTTCCTCATAATTACCCCTTTCCTCTCTTATTCTCCTATGATCTGGATGTTAGGATCCAGTCCACCATATCTATATTGGAATATATAACGGTACTGTTCTACTTTTGATACAGGCACATAGATCACACAGTCACTTGGTATTCCATCAAAAACTCTCTCTCCTACCCACTCTATCTTATCACTCTTTATATGAATCTCTTTTAGGTTTTTACAATCTTTAAATACTTCAGACCCAATTCGATATACTTCCGAAGGAATAGTAATAGATTCAATTCCACTATTCTCAAAAGCATAGCTCTGAACTACTTCTAATTTATCAGGCAGCTTAACTTCCTTTAATACACTACATTTAGAAAATGCCCCTTCTCCTAATGTTTTTACTGTGTCAGGGATTTCTACTGATTTCAGACTCTGACATTCATAAAAAATATAATTTCCCAAATTTTTTAATTTTTTGGGTAATACTACTTCTTTTAAATTTTTATCAGATGAAAAAGTGCCTTTTAATGACGTAACCTGTTCCGAAAGGATCACTGCTTTTTCCAGTGATTTACATTTAGAAAATGCTCCTGCCTTTATTTTTTTTACCTGTTTTGGAAGCGTTATAGAAGAAAAGCCGCATCCATAAAAAGCCCCTTCCCCAATTTCTTCTATATTGGCAGGAAATTTTATGGATGTTAGTTTTTTACAACCATCAAAAGCTGAATACTCTATCTTTTTAAGATTTTTATTAAATACAACTGATTTTAGATTTGGGCAATGTTCAAAAGCAGAGGCTCCTATCTTTTTCAATTTTTTATTTAAAGTAATGGATTTCAAATTTATGCATGAATAAAAAGCACCCTCTCCAATAGACTTTATATGCTTAGGAACCTTATAACTTTTCATCCATCTTTTCTCTGCATATATCGTAGGCGGAAGTTCTTTTAAAGACTTCGGAATATTAATTTTTTTCAATCCACTGTAGTCAAATGCCGCTTCCTGCACTTCCTTGATGCCCTCCGGCAACTCAATCTCTTTTATACGGGTATACGAAAATGCTTCTTTTTCAATCTTCTTTAAATGCACAGGGAGTTTCACTTTTTTTAACTTGATGCAATATTGAAATGCATCTTCACGAATTACTTTAATACTATCGGAAAATCTGACTTCCGTCAGATTTTCCATTAATTGGCAACATCCATAACCAACATCTGTAATTCCTTTTCCAAACACTACTGTTTTTATCTTTTTTCGGTAGGAATCATATTCAGCATGATGAAGTCCATCTTTCTCACTCTCATCTATATAATACATACTTCCTTTTCCTGAAAACATCAGTGTTTTGGTTGCCGGATTATACTGCCACGTCACTTCGGGGCCTGCCTCACCATGTGGTAATTTCTTGGCACGGCTGATCTGCATTGTACCTGACAGCAGGCAGCATATCATTAGTAACACTACCAGTTGTTTACCAGCTTTTCCCATTGTTTTCCTCATAATTACCCCTTTCCTTACTCTATGGAATCTACAAATGCATTGCACGGTGTCACAGTATTGGTGCGACAGTCTACACTTGCTACCTTCCAATAACATCCTGTCACAGCCGGAAGATAAAACCTCCGTTCCTCTCCATCCTGATAAACATTTACATCTGCACAATGTAATAAATTACAATTTGCATTGTCACCAAGATCCAGATAGATATCATAACAGTATCATAATTTTACAATACTCTGACGGTAAAGAAAAACTAATCTCATCCGGCTGGGTATTGCTCATTACTGCCATGGAGTCCAGCTCCTGACATCCCATCGTCGTATATCCTGCATATATAGTAACATATTTATCTTTATATGTAACCTTATTTAATTCAAATGACTCTATATGAATCGTATAATATCCGAAATTTAGCAATCCAAGATCTAACAAACCATAATATGGTCTACTATAGCCTGATGTAATTGTTTTTAACACCTCGCCATCCCGATTATTGATTCCTTTCCGAATAGAAACTTTTGTGGTAAAAGGTTTTCTCAGTTCATTATAATAATCTTTGTTTTATTTTTTCATGCTTACTCTCCTACGATCTGGATGGCAGGATCCAGCCCACTTCTCTGGAACATTCCACGGTACTGCTCCACCTTTGTTTTCGGAACATAGATCACACAGTCGCTTGGGATGCCTTTGAATACATCCTGATCCACTTCCTCCAGTTTTTTGCTCTTTATGTGAATTTCTTTTAGATCCTTGCAATCTTGAAACGCACTTTTTCCTATCAAATAGACTTCCGATGGAATTGTTATCTGTTCCAAGCCGCTTCCTTTAAATACTTTGTCCTCTATCTTATCTATCTCATTCGGCAGTTTTATCGTCTTTAGTGCTGTACATCTGCTAAAAGCACCTTTTTCAATTACATCTACGGCATCTGGTATTGTTACTGATTTCAGTTGACTACAATTACTAAACACATACGAGCGCAATACAGGATCACCAGAAGGAATTACAACATTCTTCAAACTCCGACATTGGAAAAATGCTTTACTGCCAATTACTTCTAATTTAGATCCTAACTTTATGGATGTCAGTTTTTCACAATTCTCAAAAGCCCCCTTCCTTATTTCTTTTAAATCTTTGTTAAATATCACTGTTTCTAAATTTTCACAATTTTCAAAAGCAGAATTTTCTATCTTTTTGAGTTTGGGATTGAATGTAACCTTATTCAATTTTTTGCAATTTTCAAAAGCAGAATTTCCTATCTTTTGTAATGCTTTGTTACATGTGACTGACTTCAGATTTTTACATCCCATAAAAGCACCATCCCCTATAGATGTTATCTGTTTGGGAATCTTATAACTCGTCATCGTCTTATTATAATAATAGAATGTATCCGGAATCTTCTTTATAGACTTTGGAAAATTGATCTCATTTATTTTTCCTTCGTCAAACGCATTCCATTCCAGCTTCTTCAACCCATCCGGCAATCTGATCTTTGTTATTGCAGTTTCACAAAATGCTTCATATTCAATCTTTTTTAGATTTGGAGGGAGAGTCACTTTTTTTAATTTATAACAACAATTAAATGCCATACAATCAATCGTTTTGATACTTTTTGCGAATTTCACCGTTGTGAGGTTATACATACCGTAACAGCAGGCTGCCCCAACCGAAATGATTCCTTCTTTAAATATGACTGTCTTTATATTTTTTACATACGGAGCATATTCCGGATCAGATAAAACATCACTCATTTCATCATATAAATCTTCCATCCAGCCCTTTCCTGAAAATGTCAACGTCTTTGTAGCAGGATTATACTGCCATGCTACCTCTTCTCCTGCCCAGCCATGTGGCAGACTCTTTGCACTTCTGGTGGTATGCTGCCTGACAACAGACAACATACCACCAGAAGTACTATAACTTGTTTTCCTGCTTTTCTCATTGTTTCTCTCATAATTACCCCTTTCCTCTCTTATTCTCCTATGATCTGGATGGCAGGATCCAGTCCACCATATCTATATTGGAATATATAACGGTACTGTTCTACTTTTGATACAGGCACATAGATCACACAGTCACTTGGTATTCCATCAAAAACTCTCTCTCCTACCCACTCTATCTTATCACTCTTTATATGAATCTCTTTTAGGTTTTTACAATCTTTAAATACTTCAGACCCAATTCGATATACTTCCGAAGGAATAGTAATAGATTCAATGCCACTATTCTCAAAAGCATAGCTCTGAACTACTTCTAATTTATCAGGCAGCTTTATCGTTTTAAGCATACTGCAATCTAAGAAAACACCCTCCCCTAAAGTCTTTACTGTATCAGGGATTTCTACTGATTTCAAACTCTGGCATTCATAAAAAGTATAGTCTCCCAGATTATTTAATTTTTTTGGTAACATTACCTCTTTCAGTTTTTTACATCCCTGAAATGTTTTTTCTAACGTTGTAATCTTATCTGAAAGGATAATTGCCTTTTCTAGTGACTTGCAATCAGTAAATATTCCCTTTTTCATAATCTTTACTTGTTTAGGGATGGTAATTTTAGTCAACCCACAGTATGCCAAAGCATACTCTCCCATCTCTTCTAATCGAGCTGGCAGTTTTATGGATGTTAAGTTTCTGCATTCTTCAAAACCATCTTTCCCTATCTTTTTCAACTTTTTATTTAAAGTAATGGATTTCAAATTTTTGCATGAATAAAAAGCACCATCTCCAATAGATTCTATATGCTTAGGAACCTTATAGCTTTTCATCTCTTTTCTTTCTGCATATATTGTAGGCGGAAGTTCTTTCAAAGACTTTGGAATATTAATTTTTTTCAATCCGCTATATTCAAAAGCATCTTCCTGTACCTCTTTGATCCCCTCCGGCAGTTTGATCTCCTTTATACTCGTATAAGCAAAAGCTGATTCTTCTATTTTCTTTAAGTGTGGCGGAAGTGTTACTTTTTTTAATTTAGAGCAATACATAAATGCCTCTTCTCGTATTGCTTTCACACTATTGGAAAATCTGACTTCCGTCAGATTTCCCATTCCAAAAAAGCATCCATACCCAGCATCTGTAATCCCTTCTCCAAACACCACTTTTTTTATTTGATTTCTGTATCGTTCATAATCCGGATGATGGTATGGATCTTCATAACAAATATCTGCACTCTCCATTTCTTGTTCATTTGTCATTCGTCCTTTGCCTGACAACGTCAGCGTTTTGGTTGCCGGATTATATTGCCATGTCACATGTGGTCCTTCCGAGCCATGCGGTAATTTCTTGGCACGGCTAATCTGTATTGTACCTGACAGCAGGCAGCATATCATTAGTAACACTACTAGTTGTTTTCCTGCGTTGATCTTTGTTTTCCTCATAATTACCCCTTTCTTTATTCTATGGAATCTACAAGTGTGTTGCACGGTGTTACAGTATTTTACTTTTAACACCATGTTTCCTACATATAGAATACCATATTTTTTATCCTATAGAGTAAAAAGGGGACGAAAGGTAAATATTCGGGATGAAATGCATTTATCCCACTTTTTACCTTTTATCCCTTTTTAATTCTGCTTTTACAACACATTATAACAAGAGTCTGGCAAAACTCTTTTTACCATTTTTTTGACTCTTTTATCTTAATCTTTTTATCTAGCCCTCCTTCCCGCAACATTTTGGTATACTTCTTCTTGTATCCTTTTGGAACGACAAATACTACTTTTTTCGGGGTGTCAATAAATGTTTTCTTATAAACCTTCTTAAGCTTCTTTGTTTTGATATTCACTTTGGTCAGTTTTTTGCAGCCATAGAACATTCCATCTTTTAAGAGAAAATTACTCCCTAATTCTTCTACGTTAGAAGGTATGGTAAGCGTTGTAATCCCAGTATTATAAAAAGTATCCGCTTTTATCTTAGTCAAACTGTCCGGCAAGACAAGGGTACGTAATTTTTCACAACTGCCAAACATTTGCACTTCTAATACTGTTAAATTCCGAGGTAAATGAATTTCTCGCAGTTCCCGACAAGCTACGAATGCCTCACTTCCTATTTTGGTTACTGAATCTGGGATTTCACATATTGACATTTTCTGGAATGCAAAAGCTTCTTTCCCGATTTTCTGCAGTCCATCATGAAAAATAACCTTTGTCAATTTCGGTGATGACCAATTTTCAAACGCTTCTTTTCCTATTTTCTTTACAGATCCGGGAATCTCTACTTCTTCTATACGAGTACCATAAAATGCGTCGTCCCCTATATATTCTAGTCCTTCATTTAACTCAATATGGGTTAAATAATAACAGTTTTCAAACGCATTGTTACCTATTTTTTTTAATGTACTAGGCAACGAAACATCTTTCAAATTCTTATAATACTCCGGGAAATCAAAAGCCTCATCCCCTCCAAAGGCATATTTCGCTATTTCTGAAATTCCTTCTTCAATGATCACATGTTCCGTCTGATTCCACCATTTTTTTACTTCACAACAACATACTTTTCCGCTTCCACTATATGTCATCGTTTTCGTTTGCGGATCAAACGTCCATGCAGCAACCCCATCGGTGCCTCCTCCGGATAATGGGAGTTCTTTCGCTGCTGCCATAGGAAGAAAAAGATTCAGGATCAGACATAGTGACATTACAATCAAAGCAATTTGTTTTCCAGTTTTTCTCTTTGTTTTCCTCATAATTGCCCCTTTCCTTACCACTTTTTTGACTCTTTTATCTTAATCTTTTTATCTAGCCCTCCTTTCCGCAACATTTTGGTATACTTCTTCTTGTATCCTTTTGGAACAACAAATACTACTTTTTTCGGGGTGTCAATAAATGTTTTCTTATAAACCTTCTTAAGCTTCTTTGTTTTGATATTCACTTTGGTCAGTTTTTTGCAGCCATAGAACATTCCATCTTTTAGATACAGCTTGCTCCCTAATTCTTCTACATTAGGAGGAATGGTAAGTGATGTAATCCCTGTTTCATAAAAAACATCTGCTTTTATCTTAGTCAAACTGTCCGGCAAGACAATGGTACGTAATTTTTTACAACTGCAAAACATTTCGGACTCTAATACCGATAAATTTCGAGGCAACCGAATTTTACGCAATTTCTTACAACCTATGATTGCCGCACTTCCTATTTGGGTTACTGAATCTGGGATTTCACATATTTCAATTTTTTGAAATGCAAAGGCACTTTTCCCAATTTTCTGCAGTCCATCATGTAAATTTATTTTTGTCATTTTCGCCTCTATACCTGACCAATTTTCAAACGCTGATTCCCCTATTTCCGTTACAGATCCTGGTATCTCTACTTCTTCTATACGTGTACCATAAAATGCATAGTCTCCTATGTATTCTAGTCCTTCATTCAACTCAATATGAGTTAAATAATAACATTTTTCAAACGCATAGTCTCCTATTTTTTTCAACGTACTAGGCAACGAAACATCTTTCAAATTCTTATAATACTCCGGGAAATCAGAAGCCTCATCCCCTCCAAAGGCATATTTCGCTATTTCTGAAATTCCTTCTTCAATGATCACATGTTCCGTCTGATTCCACCATTTTTTTACTTCACAACAACATACTTTTCCGCTTCCACTGTATGTCATCGTTTTCGTTTGCGGATCAAACGTCCATGCAGCAACCCCATCGGTGCCTCCTCCGGATAATGGGAGAGTTTTCGCTGCTGTCATAGGAAGAAAAAGATTCAGGATCAGACATAACGACATTACAATCAACGCAATTTGTTTTATTTTTTTCATAGATCTACTCCATTCTCTTAGTCCGGTTCTTCGGAAGTTATTTCATCATATATTGTCAGTATATCATCTTCCGCATCATAACTGAATACATCCCAAAAATATCCTTCTCCCTGTGGAACATAAAATGTCTGCCACGGAATATTTAATCCTCCTTTGTAAATCTGTACAACTGCCCCAGATTCCATTAACTGTTTACTATTTTTATGAGAATAATTATATACATAAAAATGGTAATCATCATCCGAAGGATTATATATTGTTATGGTCTCCGGACCATAGCCATCTCTGTCATCCACATCCAGCACCATTTCATCGTCCCCGTTATCATTCGTTATCACCTTTCTTCTATAGGATACATGCTCTCTTACACCATCCTGAGTCATACCTAGCAGATGTGAATCGAGATCAGAAGGAGAAGCTCCCCATGTCAATACAATTCTGATCTGATCCTTATCTAATGCTGTCGTTACTACCCCGTCCTGATTCTTTAATGCTTGATCATCTATTATTTGAATTTCCATATATCCTTTCAGATACCGTTCATTTTCATCTACCTCCCGATTATCCACAATTTCAACCGTATAATATCCACTTTCTAAATCTGATGTATCATATGTACCATCCTCCTTTACCGGAACCGTTGCTATAACCTCCGAATCATAAACCCCAAATCCTTTCCTAAGATTCAACTGTAACCCACCAACACGCTTACCGTTTTTGGCATCTTTAATACATCCTGACGCTTTTCCTTTTTTTCCATCTTTCTTCTTTTGCAGATAAAGTATTTTACCATTTTTTTCAGCATTAGGATCTTTCTGATTATAAACCGTTATTTCACCCGATTCCTTTTTATACCCCTCCTTATAAACAACCATCTCATATTCGCCAGGATATAAGGCGTCCTTTTTCTCAAAAATATATGCACCCTTTTTATTCGTTTTCACCTCTTTTTTGAATTTTTTATCTTTCCCTTTATATTTCAACTGAATTACAGCATCCGCCAATGTCTCCTTTGTTTTAGCGTCCTTTACCACACCGCAATATTTGAATTTTTTTTGATAATCATCTTCCTCAAATGTAATCTTCTTACTTCCAAACAACGTTCTTTCATTACATTTCGGTGCATTCGTTGTAACATCCTTGGTGTTATACTTCACACCAGAGTACACGTTCTTAACAGTAATATAATTCATCGATGAACGAGATTTACAAGCACCCTTTTTATGAAAGCTTCGCATTGCATATACTGTTTCATTGTTTTTTTCTGCTTTTACTGAAACAACATATTCTTGATCGACATTTCCAATAAATGCATACTTCTCCTTATTGGATACTTTTTCCGGTATAATTGCACTGCCTACAGATGTACCTTTGACTTTATATACCTTGATATCTGACACCTTAACATCATCTGCAAATTCAAACTTAAAGTATTCCCATTTATGGAATTGTTTTAATAATCTTTTTAAATCCAGATTATCAAGTCGTTTTGTGATCTGTTTGGTGGCAGAAGTTTCTTTCAATCCATTTGCTACCAGCTGTTTTGCAAGACCTTTAATTCCAAAACAATTCTTTAATACTGCCTTTCGTGTTTCCAGCTTTTTGTTCTTTTTTACCATTGGCGGGTTCGCACTAATATAATCTTGGGCTGACGGCATAAACTTACGTTTTTTACTCTTTCTGACTACTTTCTTTAAAATATTTTCATATAATTTGGCTGTGTATCGATATCTTTCTACCGCAATTTTCGGACAATCCGCACGATTGTCAAAATAAGTAGGAGTTTTAATAGTGGCTCTAAGCACCTCTGCTTTTTTATCATCGCTTACATCCTGCAGCTTCACTCCATGCATAATATTGGTATACACTTTCGGAAAATCTTTTAATTTCGTATATTCGTTTGTTTTCTCCTTTAAGCCATAGGATTTATGGGAAAAAAGATCTCCAAGAGTATGCATCGCCATCCCCATCACGAATTGTGCAGAGGCCTTTTGAACCTGTTTATTATCGCTATCCTTACCAATCGCATAAATAGTCTTAGCAGCAAGACTCTGATCAATGGCATCACTGCTTGTTCCAAAATCTACAACCGCCCCCTCCTTTGTAACATAGCACCTATTCAATGACTGTTTCAGATTCTTTTCTCTTTCTTTATCGGTATCCCAATTCCATTTTCCGGTATTCCAGTATTCTTTTCCCTTTTCCATGAGCCATAAATACGCCGAAACACTATCACTGCCACCGTGGTAATTAGGATGTTTGCTTTTTCCCTTTAATTTAGATCCGGACTCATCCGGCCACGCCAATCCCTTTTTTAAATTATCACTCATCCCCTTACTTATAATTTTATCATGTTGACTCCATAAGCCCTTCACATAGCCCTCCGGCAATACATTGACTATTTCCACACCGTCTGTCTGCTTATCTTTTAGCAGTAACAATCCTTCATTTTGATCCAGATCATTACATTCCTGATATGTCGATTCAAAGTCATGGTAGGTTTCTACTGCCTTTTTATAATTTACCAACCCGTATCCGTATCGGTTCTTCTCTCCCAATGGGGAGGCTGCAACATCCATCAGCTGTCTGATAAACTTATTACTTTTCGTAATGTCCTGCTGCCATAAAATTGCAGCCAGTGACGTTACCTGTGGGGCTGCATAGCTGGTTCCGGATTGTTTTTCCAATATACCAAAAGAAGTGTAGACTGTCACATCCTCTCCCGGTGCAGCAAGCTCCACCGCTTCACCGGATGCTGCATTTTCTGCCTGATAACCCTGACTATTTACAGAATTAACCGCTACCACCTCTTTATATTTGGCAGGATACATGACACTTCCTTCATTTCCCGCTGGTGCAATGATCAGCATTCCCTGCTTATAGGCCTGTTTAATGATCTGATGCAGCTGCTCATTATCCTCGTTTGTTCCCCAGCTAATATGAAGGATGTGAACTTTCTTTTCCATCGCCCATTTGATACCTTCGATCACACGGCTGATAGGAGCTTCGTTGTTTTCATCCAATACCCGTCCGGAATATAATTCAATATTCTTATTTAATCCCTCGATCTCACCATATTGGTCATTTATCGCATATGGATTCTCCTCCTGCTCCGCATCCTCTGTCGTATCATCTTCCTCTGTCGTCTCTTTTGCATCATCAAACGGTAACTCGATATCATCGTCATCGTCATCCTCTTCTACTTCTTCCTGTAAATCCTCCGGTTCCGCCTCGATCTCTTCTCCTTCTATCTCGTCAAGTTTTGTCATATATCTGATACTAATATCATCAGATACGTCTTCTTCCGTAGTTTCTTCCTCCTCTGTATCCTCCTCTGCTTTTTCCTTGTCAGATACAATAAGACCTGCAACACCGGTTCCATGTCCAGTTAAATCATCCCACAATGGATTCTCTTCTTCTGAATCACAATCAGTAAAATCCTGTCGTTCCTCCACATTAATCGTCTGTGTGAAATCAACACCAGAATCCAACATTGCTACCTTTACAGTATCTTTTACATTATCTCTTGCTTTTAAGACTACATCATCTTCTGCGTGGATCATGGATTTATACCAGTCAATGCCTTTCTTTGCATCCTCTGCCTTATCCGTATCAACCACCGCATAAACAGAAGAATTTTCCGGCATAAAACTTGAATCATCCTCTTTTAAAACGATTTCAAACCCAAAAGTAACTGTTTTCTTTGGCAGAATCTGAGCATTGTAATTTTTACTTCCAATGACATATTGTCCCTCTTTATCGGCTAAAACATCTGCGTTCCAGATATTGGAAATTGTTCCCTTCAACGAAAATAATACTTTCCAATCCCGGATAATAGAATCTCCTGTATTATGTAATGTTGCTTCCAGAATCGCATGTTTTTCCCAATTATTTTTCAACTGAAAAGATACTTCACACTGCTCTGTTACATCTTGCTTTTCTTCCGACAATGTAAGCTGCTCTATATGATCAAATGTACCTCCCTCTACCTGCATTCCAAATTCAATCTGTTCTCCCACTGGAATACTCCGGTTATAATTTTTGTAACTGATAACTGTTTGGTTCTCATCTTTACTGAGCTGTTCTGCATTCCAGATATTAGAAATCGTTCCATCCACTGTACCACGAATTACCCAGTTTTTTATTTCCTGTTTTCCTGTATTCTTCACAGCAACATTTGCAGTATATTTATCGTCCCATGATTGTGTTTTTTCTACTACAATCTCATAACTTTTTTGCTCATCTGTAAACACTTTTTGTTCTAACTGCTGCGCATTTCCAGTTCCTACGGTGCCTATTGGCAGTAGTACCAACACCAATAAATAAGCCAATGCCCTTGTTAACCGACTTCTCCTCATGTTACTCACCTGTTCCTTTCTCTCATCATACTTGCATCTACTCCTCACTCTTGTCCAGCAGCTCACGCAATCCTTCCGGCTCTTCCGGTTCATACCAGAACATTCTGCAGCTATTTACTGCAACACTGGTAATAACGATTGCTGCACTGCATAACATGGCTCCATGTTTCAGCAAAAAGTTTTTCATCCATTCTCTCATAGTGACCTCCTTTCTCCCTCAATTAATCATTTCAACTCACACTAAAACCATACCATATTTTTTTACCCAATAGAGCAAAAAGGGGACGAAAGGTAAATATTCGGGATGAAATGCATTTTTTTTACCTTTTATCCCCTTTTTTTACACTTTGTCCCTTTTTTCTCATTCTCTTTTCGCAATCTGTTATAATAAGGATGTGATTGTTTTTTAGGAGGCGTTATGAATCTATCACTATTTCTCAGCCGTAAGCTGACTCATTTTTTCGTACAAAACAACGTGATACCTGCTGATCAGGAGAAAGCATATGAATTCTGTTTTGATTCTGTCATAGGCTTTGTGATGTTTTCTCTTTTTTTACTCTTATTTGGCATAATGATCGGAGCATTTCCTTATGCCTTGCTCTTTCTTATTACATTTGTTCCATTAAAAAAATGTGCAGGAGGAGCACATGCTCCTACCAGAACGTTATGCACGCTGCTTTCTTATGGCTATGCATGCATCAGTCTGCTGCTTGTAAGATATGATCCGGTTTTTATGAATAGAAAGTATTTTTCTGTGGTCTTTCTGCTCTGCCTTTTGTCCATCAATGGATTGGCACCGGTAGACACACGAAAACATCCGCTTTCACCTTCTTCCAAAAAGAAGCTCAAAAAATGCTGCTTGATGATCAGCAGCCTGATGCTGCTCCTGTTTTTCTTTTTTTACTATCTTAATAACAAAAAAAGCTTATTTTTACTTACACTTTCCTGCCTTGTGATCGCAGGAAATCAATATATCGAACTGATTCAGAAAGGGGTACAACATAAATGATCTATTTTCATATGGCAATCTGCGACGATACAATAGCAGAATCCAAAGAGGTAAAGGAGCATTTGACACGCTATTCCATTCAGGCAAATGCGGAATTTTCCATCCAGACCTTTACCGATCCATTGGAACTTCTTAAAAATTATCAAAACTCCAATCAATATCAGGTTTTATTTTTAGATGTGGAGCTTCCGCATATGAACGGAATTCAGCTGGCTAAAAAAATACGCAGCACGATCAACCGTAATGTTATCATTGTGTTTATCAGCAGCTACCCGGAATACATGAAAGACAGCTTTCAGGTTCATCCATTTCACTATCTGGTAAAACCGATCTCTTTTCCGGCTATTTCTTCGCTCATGGATCAGATCATGGAGGAAATAGAGGTCAATGAGCAATACTATACTATTATTGGAAATGACAACAGGGAATGGCCTGTTTTCTTAAAAGATATTTATTATATAGAAATTGCAGACAGTAAACGAGAAATGTTACAGTTCTATTTTGCTGATCACGACATCTGTGCAAAGGGTATGCTGTCCGATTGGACAAAACAGCTCCGACATCTTAATTTTATGCCGTGCTTCCGAAACAGTATCGTGAATCTGCTTCACATTCATTATTTTGAAAACCACTGCATTTATCTGGACAACGGAACCCGGTTGAAAATGAGCCGTAATTTTGAAAAGGCATTAAAAGAACGGTATTTGAACCAGATCAATCAATTATCTTAAATGGAGGACTTATGGAACACATCTTTACCGCAATTGTTTTTCTCTTTGATATTTTTATTCTTCTTGCTTTTTTTCATCAGGTATTTGAAAGGAAAAAGGCCGGAGTTTCAAACCCCGTACTTGCCGCCTGTTATCTTGTTATGGAGTGCAGCTTACTGCTCAACACAAAATTTTGTCCTTTCTCCGGACAGGCGGCCTTTTTATTCACATTGTTTATAAGCCTTTTTAGCACGTTCCTATTGACCTTGTTATATGAGGCAACCTTTTTTATACGACTGCTTGTTTCTTTTATTTTCCAGTTGTTTGCCTGTCTGGGAGAATTTTTGTTTTCCATTTTGATCAATGGACTTTACCCGGATATTCTTTCCCATGCAAGCAGTCTGATCGCCACCTATATGGAGCTGGGTTCCAAAGTAGTAACCTTCTTTTTATGTCTGGTCTTCTGCATTTTTCACCGAAGGATTTCTTTTACCCACCCCATCCGTTACCACATCATGTTTTTATCCACGCCGCTTGTTTCCCTGCTGATCATGGCAGCGAGCCCATTTGATCTTCTGGTAGATTTACAGCATCCTTCTTTGCAAAATTATTTTTATGCTGTGCTGATCTGCCTGATCCTGCTTAATGTCGTTAATTTTGTCCTGATCAGCTATTCGATCAAAGCATCGGAACAGGAGCATGAACTGTGCTATATGAAGCAGCAGATAGAATATCAGCAAAACAAATATATCCAGCTGGGAAGCGCTTATAAAACTAACCGCAAGGTACTTCATGATACCAAAAAGCATTACTTTACGATCCAGCAGTACCTGGATCAGCAGGATTATGATTCCTTAAACTCCTACCTTCAATATGCACAAAAAGATATGGAACAGTGCTATGTCAAGATCAACACGGGCAATCTCGTCATTGATTCCTTTGTCAGCAATTTCCTGAACGTTGCAAAGGAAAACCAGATCACCTTCGACTATGACATTCATGTGGAGACCGGATTGATCCCGCTCAATGATTACGAGCTGTGTATCATTCTTGGAAATCTGCTTGACAACTGTCTGAATGCGTGTGTGAAAAGCGGCTGTCTTTTGCGAAGGGTTACATTGGAAATATACACCCACGAACACCGTGTATTCTCCATTCACACGACCAATTCCTACCAGTCCGATCCAGACAATCGCACTGCCTATGAACCGAATTTTGATCACGGCTATGGATTGCAGAATATTGAAGCAATCGTGACCAAAAACCACGGCATCTACAAAACGGATGCCAAAGAATATTATGAGGTTACGATCGCTATCCCTATTCAGGTACAAAAGAAAATATAACGCACACCACCGTGCGTACCTTTTGGTGTAGTGATCTGACACTGGGACCAGATTTATATTTCAAGCACGATATTTCATTCACCTTTTAACGTCACCACGATCTTATCATGTCCGACCGCTTTTAAAAACGATCCAAACACATCCTCCGTTTTCAGCTTCAGACTGGAGGTACTGACACATGGGTGGCATCCAAGATATTCCCCTTTCAGCACATCCTCATCCACTAAAAGCTGCACTTTGTTTTCCTCGTCATTCATTAACCCCATCACACTGACTGCGCCGGGCTGAATATCCAGAAGCTGCTCCATATCCTCTGCCGAAGCAAAAGAAAGTCTTGCACTGTGGATCTGATTGGACAGCTCCTTCGTTTTAAACACCTTGTCCCCCGGCATCATCAACAAATAATACTGTGTTTTTTGCCGGTTGCATAAAAACAGATTCTTACAGATCGTTGCCTCAAGCACAGCATCAATCTCGTAGCAGTCCTCCATATGGTCTACAGGAGCGTGATCTGTACGATAGTAAGTAAGTCCAATCTCATCTAAAACATCGTATACATGTACTTCCCGCGGCAGACGATTCGTCGTATCAGCCGGGCGTCCTTTCATTAATTCCATCCTTAAAATTCCTCCATTTCTTTCTCACTTTCTCTATTCATATCAGCATTACGCAGCCGAGACGGATGGGGAAAGCACACAGATGGTACTATCCCTTTCTCACTTTCTCTATTCGTTTCAGCATCAGGCAACCGAGACGGATTAGGAAAGTATGCGCTGCCACCTCCAGTAACAGGTCAGAGATGCAGGAAAGGGAAAGCACGCAGATGACACCATCCCTATTCAGATCAGGCAACCGAGACAGATTAGGAAAGTATGCACTGCCCCCCTCCAGTAACAGGTCAGAGATGTAGGATGGGGAAAGCACGCAGATGGCACCATCCCTTTCTCACTTTCCCTATTCGTTTCAGGATCAGGCAACCGAGACGGATGGGGAAAGTAGCACTCTATGCCCCTCCAGCAACAGGTCAGAGATGCAGGAGGGGGAAAGCACGCAGATGGCACCGAGTCCTGCTGCTTTCCCCCTCCTACATCTCGACCGTCCCTCTCAGTCGCCCCTCTCGACCGTCCCTCTCGGCCAGCCTATCCCCTCCTATTTACACATGCGCTGCCTGATACAGCTCATAATAAAATCCTCTCTGCTTGAGCAGACTCTCATGATCTCCCTGCTCAATGATATTTCCATCCTTCATTACAAGGATCACATCTGCCTCCTGAATCGTAGACAACCGATGCGCCACAATAAAACTGGTACGTCCCTTCATCATCTTGGCAAAGGCTCGCTGGATCCGGATCTCTGTTCTCGTATCAATGCTGGAAGTGGCTTCATCTAAGATCAGCATTGGAGGCAGCGACAGCATGACTCTGGTAATACAAAGAAGCTGCTTTTGTCCCTGCGATAAGCTTCCGCCATCTTCATTGATCACGGTATCATATCCATTCGGCAAACGTTTGATAAAACTGTGGGCATGACTTGCCTTTGCAGCCGCGATCACTTCTTCATCCGTCGCATCCGGTTTTCCCATAACGATATTCTCCCGGATCGTTCCCTCCCGGAGCCATGTTTCCTGCAGCACCATGCCATAGCTGGTACGAAGACTCTTTCTGGTCAGATGACGGATATCCTCCATTTTATCTTTATTTCCGATCGCAATCGTCCCACTGTTCACATCATAAAAACGCATAAGCAGATTGATCAATGTCGTCTTTCCACATCCGGTCGGTCCCACGATCGCAACACGCTGTCCCGGCTTGACACTCAGGTTGAAGTCCGTGATCAACGGTTTTTCCGGTACATACGAAAAATCAACATGAGAAAGCGTAACATCACCGCTCGGTTTCGTAACTGTAACTGCATCCTGATCCTCCGGAAGCTGTGGTTCTTCTTCGATCAGAGCAAAGATCCTTGCTGCACATGCCAGTGCATTTTGCAGCTCCGTCACCACTCCGGAAATCTCGTTAAATGGCTTGGTATACTGATTGGCATAACTTAAAAAGCAGGATAACTGTCCAACGGTAATGCCTCCATGCACCGCATACAATGCACCAACAAAACCGACTCCGGCATACACAACATTATTGACAAAACGGGTTGCCGGATTCGTAATACTGCTGTAAAAGGTTGCTTTCAGGGAACAGTCTGCCAGTCTTTCATTGATCTCATCAAACTGCTCTAACGCTTCATCCTCATGTCCAAATGCCTGCACCACTTTCTGGTTACCGACCATCTCATCGATCAGTGCTGTCTGTTCTCCACGCGCCTCGCTCTGCGCCTGAAACATCCGGAATGTATTCTTGGCAATAAAGCTTGCCACTAAAAGTGAGAGTGGTGTTACCACTACCACTACGATCGTGATCGGAATGTTCACGCTCACCATGAATAATAATGTTCCCAGAATCGTGATCACACCGGTAAAAAACTGGGTAAATCCCATCAGCAATCCATCTGCAAACTGATCTACATCCGCAATGACACGGCTTACGATCTCGCCATAGGAGTGAGCATCGACATATTTCAAAGGCAGTATCTCAATTTTTTCAAATGCTTTCTCTCTGACATCCCGGATCGTATTGTAGGTGATCTTATTGTTGCACACATTCATCAGCCATTGACAGACAGCTGTGATCAGTATCACAACTCCCATCGTACGAAGCACTGCAAAGATTCCATCAAAATCTACATTCCCTTTTGAGAGGATGCAGTCAATGGCACGTCCTGTCAGGATCGGAATATAAAGCTGTAAGGCTACCACAACTGCTGCCAGCACAAGTGATACGATAATATAGAACCGGTATGCCTTTAAATACTGCCACACTTTCTTGATCGTTTCTTTTTGTGTGTCGCGTTTGTTCTTTTCTGCCTTTGCCATGTTATGCCTCCTCCTTTCGATATTGTGATGCATAGATCTCCTGATATACCTCGCATGTCTGCAGCAATTGTTCATGCGTGCCATGCCCGCATATTTGACCATCATCTAATACTAAGATCTGATCTGCTTCCAGAATGGAGGAGGTTCTTTGTGACACGATAAATGTGGTCACTTTATGCTTCATGCCGGCAATGGCTTTACGAAGCTTTAAGTCTGTTGCGTAATCCAGTGCGGAAGCGGAATCATCCAGGATCAGAATTTCCGGCTGCTTTACCACCGCTCTGGCAATCGTCATACGCTGCCGCTGACCACCGGACAGGTTTTTTCCTCCCTGCGAGATCTTAAACGAAAGTCCGCCTTCTTTTTCTTCCACAAACTCCTTCGCCTGAGATACAGTAAGTGCCTCCCACATTTCTTCCTCAGTGGCATCCTTTTTTCCCCAGCGCAGGTTATCTGCAATACTTCCCTGAAACAATACCGCCTTTTGCATGACCATACCGATCTTGTCACGCAATGCTTCCAATGGAAGTTCTTTCACATTGACACCATGAAACAATACTTCGCCCTTCGTCGCATCATAAAAGCGCGGGATCATATGCACCAGCGAAGATTTTCCGGAACCCGTACCACCAATGATACCGATCGTTTCTCCCGGCTTTACCTTCAGGTTAATATCGGTAAGGGATTCTTCCTTGGCATCCCGGTAAGTCAGTCCTACATGATCAAATTCCAGAATATACGGTCCATGATCTCCCGCTACCTTTTGTTCGTATTCCTTCTTTTTCTCGGCAGAGATTTCTGCCATCTGATCGGAAGACTGCTGCTCTGCTCCTATGAAATCGTCACGTCCAAAGGATGGTTTCATTTCAAATACAGATTGGATACGGTTGCCGCAGGCGATCGCTTTCGTGATCGTAATGATCAGGTTGGCAAGCTTGATCAGCTCCACTAAGATCTGTGACATGTAGTTGACTAACGCCACAACCTCACCCTGTGTCAAAATACCGGAATCAACCCGGAGTGCTCCGACATAGATCAAAACAACCGTCGCACCATTGATGATCACATAGGTAACCGGATTCATCAGTGCTGAAATTTTTGCCACAAACATCTGCAGCTTTGTGAGTCCTTCATTTGCCTCGTTAAAATGCGCAAGTTCCTCCTCCTCTTTGGCAAAGGCACGGATTACACGCATACCGGTCAGGTTCTCACGCGTAATGGAAAGCACGCCGTCCAGTCCTGCCTGCACCTTTTTGTAAAGAGGAATGCAAAGAAGCATAATACCAAATACCACGATGCAAAGAAGCGGGATCGTCACTACAAATGTCATCGCAGCTTTCGCATCCACAGTAAAAGCCATCACCATCGCACCAATGACGATAAACGGTGAACGAAGGAACAGACGCAGCACCATATTAACACCGGACTGTGCCTGGTTAATATCACTTGTCATACGGGTGATCAGCGTCGATGTACCAATCTTGTCCATCTCTGAAAATGACAGACTCTCAATATGTGCAAAGAGAGCATGCCGCACCTTTGTTGAAAATCCTACTGCCGCTTTGGCGGAAAAATATTGTGCCGTGATCGAACAGGTCAATCCGATCAGACCAAGAACGATCAGCACGATACTCATTTTTATAATGTACGGAGTATCCGATCTTGCAATACCCGTATCAATGATGGCTGCCATGACAAGCGGTACAAACAGCTCGAAGGTCGCCTCAAGCATTTTAAATAAAGGTGCAAACACACACTCCTTTTTATAATCCTTTAAATAGCGCAACAACTTTTTCATAGAAAACTCCTTTACTTGCTAATCCCGCCGCCTAAACTAACGCCAGTCACATCCTCCATCCGGATCGTGACCAGATCCATTTTGGATGACACGCCGTTTTTCGTAATACGGTTGATCTGCCGGTCCATGATGTGTTTTAAATAATTCCGCACATCTCTGGCATTTCCAAAGTTTTTATCTTTATGTTCCAATGCTTCCTCAAAATAGCGGTATATATATTTTACCGCATCCGGTGCAAGTGCATACTGCATTTTTTTACACATCCCGATCAAAATAGACACCAGATCAAATGCCTCATAATCCGGAAAATCGATGTAGGTGTTAAAACGAGAAGAAAGTCCGGGGTTAGTTTCCATAAACTCCTGCATCTCTTCTGTATAACCGGCCACGATCACGATCAGATCATCCCGATTATCCTCCATTGCTTTGACCAGCGTGTCGATCGCTTCCCGTCCAAAATCCTCTTTGGCACCATTGGCAAGGGCATATGCTTCATCAATAAACAGCACGCCCCCCAAAGCACTATCCACCACCTGCTGTACCTTTTCTGCCGTCTGTCCCATATAGCCAGCCACCAAACCGGAGCGGTCCGTCTCCACAAAGCTTCCCTTTTCCAGCACTCCCAGCGCATAGTAGATCTTTGCCAGCAGTCTTGCCACTGTTGTTTTACCTGTACCGGGATTTCCGGTAAATACCATATGCATCTCGATCGGAAGCGGTGCAAATCCCTGTTCCACACGAAGCTTGGAAATGTTGAGCTTATTGACCAGGTTTCTTACCTCCTGCTTGACCGATTCCAGTCCGATCATATCATTTAACTCTTTCATCAAGGCATCCAATTCTTTGTTGACCGCCGCATCCTGATCCCGGATTTCTTCGGGAAGGGCTGCAAACTGTGCCGCCTGATCCGCCGATTGAAACAGCGTAACAGATTCCTCTGTGTATGACTGCTTCTGCTCGTCTTTCTTCTCCTCCCGCTGTCCGGTCACACTGAATTCTCCTCTGTCCCACGAATAGCGGCTCTTTCTGACCGGCTCTTTTTCTTCTTCCTTTTCATAGGTCCGTTCTGTCTTTTTTTCTTCTCCGGTCAGGGAAATATGATGCCTTCCGTAACGGGAATAAATATCTGTATTCTTCCACTGGGAAAGCTCCTCCTCTAACGTACGGCAGTAGGTGTTTAAATTGTCCATCTCTGACTGCGTTACGGTTCCGTCGCATGCGATCAGCTCCTGTCCGACACTGCGCATTGCCTTAATATACTTCTTGCAAATCCCCCGGTAGGTCGTATATAACTGCTTATTTCTTTCATATTCGGCTTTTAAAAAATACTGAAAAGAAAGGGGGATCTTATATTTGAATTCTTCAATTGGAAATACATTTTCCTTTGCATAGCGGTAAAAGGTATCTTTGTCAAACTGATAATGCAGCTCCCGGTTGATAAACTTTAATTCTCTGCGGTGAAGATCCTCCGTCGACTCCTCATTGCTGAACGATAAAAACACAAAAAACTGCAGCAGATCCGTCATAAACATTTCTTCTACACGGACGTCATCATGCTCCATTCCATAAGGACTGCGCTCGATCTCAGAGCAGGTTTTTAAACATTCCAGCAATAAAGCTAAGCTATCACTCTCCATCTCGTTCCTCCTCACTTATATGTTTGTATTTCTTTCGAAAAAAAAGAAAGAGGATCAGTGCCAGGAAAAATAACACCGCACCGACCAGCAGTACGATCTTAAATCCTAACACGGATACCTCCGGTCTGATCCTGCTTGCATAACGCCAAAACAAGCCTGTCATAAGGGACAGGCCTGCAATTGCCATCATGGAATATAAGGATGTTCGATATAAAATCTGATAAAGCGTTGCTTTCATAGGTTACCTCGATAAGATCTCGTTTCCATGTTCTGTGATCAAAATAGTGTATTCCCACTGGGCTGATGGAGAATCATCCTCTGTGTAGATCGTCCAGTTATCATCCGCATCACAGAACACATCCGGTTTGCCCATATTGATCATCGGCTCGATCGTGATCGTCATGCCAGGTACTAAGATCATACCGGTTCCCGGCTTCCCAATATGCGGTACCCATGGGTCTTCATGGAACTCTACACCGACACCATGCCCACCGATCTCACGCACGACACTGTAACCATTTTCCGTTGCACGTTTGTTGATCGAATAACCAAAATCACCGAGTGTTGACCACGGCTGTGCGATCGTTACCGCTTCATCCAGACACTCTTTTGTGACACGCACCAGCTTCTGTCTGGCTTCGCTCACTTCACCGATCAGATACATACGGGACGCATCTCCATAGTAGCCATCTACGATCGTGGTACAATCGACATTGATAATATCTCCGCTCTTTAAAATGCGGTTATCATCCGGGATTCCATGACATACTACCTCATTGATCGAGGTGCAGACACTCTTTGGATAGCCTTCATAATTAAGCGGTGCACAGATACCGCCAAGCTCCTTCGTGCGCTCCTCCACGATACGGTTGATCTCTCCGGTCGAGATCCCTTCTGCCATATGCTCACTTACTGTATCCAGTACCATTGTGTTGATCTCTCCGGCTTTGCGGATGCCGTCAATCTGCTCCGGCGTCTTAATGATCTCCCGTGGTGGAGCCATGGCACCCTTGTGCTGATGGAGTACCTGCTCTAATTTCTCATCAAAAAACATGTGGCAGCTTTTATATTTTTTGCCGCTGCCGCACCAGCAAACATCATTGCGACCTAATTTCATCGTTCTCTCTCACTTTCTTAATCCAATGCCCTTTGGCATCATTATAGCACACAATCGCTGCTCCGTCGCAATTTTTTTGAGCTGTTATTGCTTATTCTTCCTCATAATCCATACACATGCGGATCTCGGTATACGGGCGCACATAGGTATCGGCTGCAGCTACATGTGCCGGATGCACCTGATACCCCTTTAATGCTTCTTCGCTGGTCAGTGTTGTATCAAGCATCAGATCCGCATTTGAAGAAGCAAGCGGGCAAATGTTGACCTTGCAGGACGTAAGTCCCGGCACTTCTCCGACCAATGCTTCCAGATGCTGCTTGATGTTTTCCAGCACCTCCTGCTTATTTGCAATATCATCTTTTAACTTCCATAAGATCACATGTTTTACCATAATAACTCATCCTCCCACTTTTATGCTTCTGCACTTGAGATCGCTTCAACTGCCACGCTTCCTCCACGTACCACTTCGATACGGCTAGGGAACTGCTTTGCAAATAACGCGATCATGTCATCATTTTTGATCTCCGTCTGCACACTTTCTGCTAAGATCGCACTCTTGCTGTAGTCTACGATCTTTAAGTCAAATGCCTGCGCCATACGGAACACTTCTTCTTTGTCCTTGACACTGCATCCAATGACTTTGATATATAATATTTCCTTTTTGTGGATCGGAATATCCGTAAAATCCAGCACCTTGATCACTTCAATACTTCTGTTCAGCTGTTTCTTGATCTGTTCAAAGGTAATATCATCACTCGTCAGCCCGATCGTCATACGGGAGATTGTCGGATCTTCGGTTTCCCCGACAGTCAGGCTGTCCAGATTGTAGGATTTCCCGGAAAAAAGTCCGGAAATCTTTGCCAGTACACCAATCTGATTTTCAACATATAATGAGATCCATCGCTTCTTCATTTCCATTCTGTTCACGTTCCTTTCTATGGCTATCTGTTTTTAACAATCCATGATCATTTCACTGAGCGGTTTGCCACCCGGTACCATCGGCGATACATTAGCTTCTCGGTCGATGATAAACTCAATGAGGGTTGGTGCATCCTTATGCTCTTTCGCATAAGCAAATGCGTCCGCGATCTCTTCTTCCTTGAATACACGGATTCCATATGCATCGTAGCTCTCTGCCAGCTTGACAAAATCCGGGGTGTATTTCGGACAGCATTTGTCCTTTTGTCCACAGTTGCGCTGACAGCTTCTGCGGTAAGTCAGACAAGTGCTGGAATACCGCTTGTGGTAGAACATTTCCTGCCACTGTCTGACATTGCCGAGATAACCATTATTAAATACGATCAGTGTGAGCGGAAGCTCCAGAGCCACAGCAGTCGCCATCTCCTGAATGTTCATCTGCATACCGCCATCTCCGGAGATGGCAATGACATCAGCATCGGGATTGCCAAGCTTTGCTCCGATCGCTGCCGGAAATCCATAGCCCATCGTTCCCAGTCCGCCGGAGGTTAAAAACTGACGATTGCTTTCAATATCAAAATACTGGGTTGCCCAGAGCTGGTTCTGACCAACGTCCGTCGTGATGATCGGATGCTCATAATTCTCGTTGATGTAGCGGATAACCTTCTCCGGTGTCAGTCCGTCGTATTTGTTCATGTTGATCGGGTACTGCTCCTTCCACTCTTTGACTTCCTTTACCCATCCGTCAATGGAAAGCGGCTCCATCTGCTCTAACAATGCCTCGATCGCAAGCTTGGCATCCGCTACGATCGGAACATCAACTACAATGTTCTTGGAAATGGAGGCGGAATCAATATCGATATGTACGATCGTTGCATTTGGTGCAAACTCGCTGATCTTACCTGTAATACGATCGTTAAATCTCGTTCCGATGGAGAATAACACATCACATTCGCTCACCGCATGGTTCGCCGCATAGCTGCCATGGATTCCGATATTTCCAAGATAGAGCGGATGCTTGGACGATACGGCACCCTTGCCCATGATCGTTGTGATGATCGGTGCTCCGGTTTTCTCCACCAGCTTCGTCATCGCTTCATTGGCGCCGGAAATGTTGACACCACCACCAACTAAAAACAGTGGTTTCTTTGCCTTCTTAAGAATCCCTGCGGCACGCTTGATCTGTCCTGAATGAACGTTCTCATTTGGCTTGTAGCTTCTGATACTGATCTCCTTAGGATACTCTTCTGATCCCATTGCCTGCTGGATATCCTTTGGCAGATCCACAACAACAGGACCCGGGCGTCCGGTTCTTGCAATGTAGAACGCTTCCTTGATGATGCGTCCCAGATCCTCTCTTTTCCGCACCGTCACTGCATATTTGCAAATGCTGCGGCAGATGCCGACCATATCTACCTCCTGAAAGGCATCATTTCCCATCAGATTCAGCGGCACCTGTCCGGTAAAGCATACCAGCGGTACACTGTCGTAGTTCGCAGTGGCGATTCCGGTTACCAGGTTGGTCGCACCCGGGCCACTCGTTACCAGGCACACGCCAACTTTTCCGGTCGATCTTGCATAACCGTCCGCAGCGTGGATCAATGCCTGCTCATGCCGTGGCAGCACAACATCGATCTCGTCCTGATCGTAAAGGGCATCAAACAGATCGATCGCCTGTCCGCCCGGATAACCAAACAGCGTAGTTACCCCCTCTTCCTTCAGTGCCTTTACAAATAATTCTGTTCCTTTGATCATCGTTATATCCTCCTTATACTCGCATAAAAAAGTCCTAAGCTGAAACATGTTCAACTTAGGACGAATCATCTCCGCGTTACCACCTAACTTCAGGAAAATCCTGCACTCTGCCAGTACGCCGGCTTTCTGCCATTAATACTGTCTCCCTGCTAACGGTGGGACGCTCCGGTGAACTCTACTTGAAAATACTTTCGTTCCATTCACTGCTCAAAGGCTACTTCCATACCACTGTCTGAAAGGCTTTCACCAACCGCCTTCTCTCTGTACCATCCATGAGGTATGTACTCCTCCTTGTCATAGCATTTGTCGATGTCTTAGATAGCTAAATGGTAGCATAGAATCATTTTCTTGTCAATACGATTGTATTTATTTTAGTACAATTTCTATTTTTTTACCCGCAGCACCCGAACGGAATTTAAGACACAGAGCATTGCCACACCACTGTCTGCAAATACTGCCATCCACATGGAGGCAATTCCACACAAACCAAGTACCATGACTGCCGCCTTGACTGCTAAGGCAAAGATCACGTTCTGTTTGGAAACGGCACATGCCTTTTTGGCAATTCGCAACGCCTCCGGTACGGACATTAAAGAAGAGTTCATAAACACAACATCGGCTGCCTCGATCGCTGCATCGGCTCCACTTCCCATGGCAGCACCGACATCGGCGCCGGCAAGGACAGGAGCATCGTTGATCCCATCTCCGATAAACATGACACCACCACACTCCTTACGAAGCTCTGCCAAATGATTTACCTTATCATCCGGCATACATTTTGCATACACTTTGTGAATACCGGTCTCTTTTGCGATCGCCTCTGCCGTCTCTTTCGCATCTCCGGTAAGCATGGCTGTAGTAAGTCCCTTCTTGTTCATGATCCGGATCGCATCCCTGGATTCCGGCTTTAAGGTATCTGCAATGACCAAATATCCCACGTATTGCTTGTTCCATGCAAGAAGTACTTCACTTCCGGCCATCGTCTCTTTTGCTTTGTCCTTATCATATACGGAAAGCTCTACCCCGTACTGTGCCAGTAATGCCCGGTTTCCACATAAGGCTTCGCCATCTGCAAATGTCGCCTTCACGCCTCGTCCGGCAATTTCTTCAATGCTTGTTGCTTCCTTCTTCTCATCAGCCTTCTGCTGCGCTGCATAAGCTACAATGCTCTGTGCAATCGGATGTGTAGAAGCACTCTCACACGCTGCTGCCAGCTGAACCAACGCTCCCTCATCCGCTCCGGCTACCGCATGACATTTCTGTACATTAAAGTCACCCTTGGTGATCGTTCCGGTCTTATCCATGACAACTGCTTTGATGTCATTCATTGCTTCTAATGAAACGCCGCCTTTAAACAAAATACCCTGCTTGGAACCCGCACCAATTCCTGCAAAGAACGCCAGTGGGACACTCAATACCAGCGCACATGGACAGCTGATGACCAGGAAGGTCAGTGCTGTATAGATCCAATGCTCCCAGTTGCCTGTGAGCAGGGACGGGATGATCGCGGTAAGTGCTGCAAGGATTACCACAAATGGAGTGTAGATTCTTGCAAAACGGGTAATGAAACGATCAATCTTTGGCTTGCTTGCCGCTGCATTTTCCACAGAATCTAAAATTCTTGTTACCATAGATTCGGAAAGTTCTTTGGCAACTCGTACCTTTAACAACCCGCTCTCATTTACACAACCGGATAATAATTCGCTGCCTGCTTTTACGGATACCGGTACCGGCTCTCCTGTTACCGGAGAAGTATCAATACGGCTCTCTCCTTCTACGACGATACCATCCAATGGGATACGGTCACCCGGACGGACTACGATCACATCATCAGCTTTGGCATCCTCTGCATCAATTTCTTTGATACTGCCATCAGCATTTACAAGGTTTACTACCTCCGGACGCATATCGGCAGCTTCCATGATCTGCTGACGGCTCCTGCTTACTGCAATCTCCTCAAACAGCTCACCGATCTGATAAAACAGCATAACACCAACGGCCTCCGGATATTCTCCGGTTATAAATGCACCAATGGTTGCAATGCTCATTAAGAAATTCTCATCAAATACCTTTCCTTTCGTCATGTTCTTCAGTGCGGTCAGGATGACTTCACCACCGAGCACAACGTATGCTAAAATATAGACAGCAAGAGCTGCATATTCATTCACATGAAGCTTATCCAGGGCAAGTGCAACAAAAAACAAGGCAATTCCGATCCCCAGCTTGATCGCTTCCCTGGCGTTGTCTGACAGCTTGGAGCCTTTGCCCTCAGAAGCCCCTGATGATTTCTTTCCTTCTCTCTTTTGGATCGTCACACCCTCTTCCATCTCATCTGCAACCTTCTGCAATAGAGGAAGTACAGCATCCGGATCTTTTGCTGCAACGCGAAGCTGCTTTGTTGCAAATGTCAGGACAACATCCTCAACCTCCGGAAGTTCATTCATTTTACGTTCCAGTTTGGCAGCACAGTTCGCGCAATCCAGACCTTCGATCGTATATACCACCTGCGGGGCATTTCCGTGGTAGTGATGTTCTTGATGTTCGTGGCCGTGGTCATGGTCCTCCCCACAGTGGCACGCTTCCCCATCATGATGATGGTGATGATGATGCTCATGGTCGTGGTCGTGATCGTGCTCCTCCCCACAGTGGCACGCTTCCCCATCGTGATGATGGTGATGATGCTGCTCATGATCGTGGTCGTGCGGCTTCTTCTTGCCACGTACAAGAGGTTTGATCACAACCCCTTCCTCCATCTCATCTGCAATCTGCTGTAACTTTGGAAGCAGCACATCCGGATCATCCGCTTCAATCCGAAGCTGCTCCGTTGCAAATGTCAGAATGGCTTCCTGTACACCTTCCAGCTCATTCATCTTATGTTCCAGCTTGGCGGCACAGTTGGCACAATCCAAACCTTCAATCGTATATACCTTTCTCATAAAGAAAACTCCTTTCCCGTCTATCCCGTCTATATTATACTATGTTTTTCTTCATTATTCTACATATGAGCATTTGTTCATATGTTAATTTAATCATATCACTTTTTCTGCCATTGTCAAGCCAAAAAGAACATTTTTATACGATGAAATAAAAAACCCCTGAAACAGACAGCTATCCCTGTAACTTGTCTGCTTCAGAGGTTATTTTCTTTCATCCTTCTGTACTTGAGATCTATTTTTTGATCTTAACAGATTTTTTCTTTGACCAGTCGCCATATATTGCCTTACTGCCATCGTACTTCATATAAGCACGCATCTGCACATAATAGCGTTTGTTCTTTTTCAAGCCTTTAAATATCACTTTTTTGGTAGATATTTTCTTCACCTTTTTTGTCTTCGCCGATTTCATATTCTTGTTTAATGAAATCCGTACCTGATATCCGGTTGCAAGCGTGGAAATGTCCTTGACCTTTACTTCCAGCTTCTTCTTTGCCTTCGCTTTTACAGAGATGGACGGACGACCGAGAAGCATTTTATATATATCTGCCGGCTTCGCCGCCTGCGTCGTTGTTGCTGCTTCCGTCGTTGTTCCGGCATATGGAGATGTATTATATTTCGTCACATCAATATTCTGACTTGCCAAATAACTTTTCGATGCCTTAAGAGCAACCGTTTCTACCTGTCCGGTCTCCGGCTCCAGCTCTCCTCCGGAACTCTTGCTGCCAAAATCAACAACCCAGTAATATCTCCAGCGGCTGCTGTTCGACTGCGCACAGGCGATACCGACCGTACTAAGTCTTGGATCGATCATATTCGTATAATGCCCGGTCACTTTCCCATTTTGCGTCATATAATTCTCCCGCTCATTATAAAACTGCATATGAGTTTTTTCTGCGGTAGCATTGCCCATCGCAATATTTTCTGCACAATTTCCCTGTGGTGTAAATGCCGTAAAGCACCTGCTTCCGTCCAGACGCGTATGCGAAAAAGAAATCGTAATTTCGGCAGCTCTTATCTTGGCTGTGTCTTCCAGACTACGATCCAATGTCAGATCACATCGGTTGGATATACCATCTAAATTCTCATGGTTTGCTTCTCTTCTGGCATCGTTCATCAGTTCAAGCATTTTGCGTGCCTCAGTCATACGATACGTTACTTTTTGATTGATCGTGATCAGATCCTCGTCTGCCTGTACCTTCGGCGGAATGGCAAACAGTCCTGCTAACAGTGCTACAACCAGCACGATCACGGTAGCTTTCATTTTCTTATTCATACCCTTCTCTCCTTTTCTACATGCAAAATTTTCCTCTACTCTTTTATCCTACCATTATACGGACAGTTTCGCAATGCTTTTACTCCCTCACATGCTCTAAGCCCTGCTCAATGATCGAAAAAACATGCTCATCTGCCAGACTGTAAAATACAATCTTTCCTTCTTTTCTGAATTTCACAAGACGGTTCTGCTTTAACACGCGAAGCTGATGGGAAATGGAGCTTTGTGTCATATCAAGCGTCTGCGCAATATCATAGACACACATTTCCCCTTCATATAATACAAATAGGATCTTGATCCGGGTAGAATCTCCAAATACCTTGAACAGATCCGCCAGATCATATAACTCTTCTTCGTCCTCCATCTGATCCCGCAGTGAGCTGACCACTTCCGGATCTGCATACTTTAACTCTTCCTTTTCCATACTTTCTCCTTCTTTCGCTTCTCCCACTATGACTCCTTCTGTCCGTGAAGCTTGGCATGCTCGCTTTCCAACTCCCGGTAAAGCGTCATGGAATCCCAGTTTACATTGTGCGGTGTTACCACTGCTTTTAAGTCGATCGTTCCAATTCCTCCGGTTTTTAACGTACGGAGCAATTCATCCATACGCCGTCCACTGATCCCCTCCATGACAAGCATAGGTTCCTTCATATCTTCTCCGTCATAATCGGCAAGTTCCTCGCCTCCACCGTGAAGCAGCTGATCGATCGTTTTATTGTAATCCTTATACTCTACGATCTTGCACTTCATTTTCAGACGCACTGCCATCAGATAAACGAGCTTCTTTAACTTCTGTTCTTCCACATGATACACTAAAATTCTTTCTGCAGCCATACGATCTCCTTTCCAATATATAAATTAACAAAACTTACTCAAAAACTCACCACTGCTTGCTGAAGCCTCACGACACATCTCTGCCTCTCTCTTTGCAATGCAAATTATTACAATCTTCTATAACTCATCACTTCTTACCTGCATTTGGCAAAACGTCCTTATGCCATTCTCTTTATAATATGAATACCGCATTATATATGCCGCCCCGCGTGAGGATGTGTTATTTTTCTGGCTTATTTGCATGCGCCGGTGCTTAGGTTCCGTATTATGGAACCTTATGCACCGCTGCGTCATGCAACGAAAGCGCAAGCGTGCCATGAAAAATAACACACCTCACGAAAAGGGGGCGTTAAAATAGATCCCTTTCATGTAAGAAGCTGATCACTTAAAAATCATCTAACAGGCGCAGGATCTCTTCCTTCGTCAAGGCTGCACTTGCCACTGCCTCTCCTTCTACCACCTGATCCACCAATTCCTTTTTCATTTGCTGCAATTCCAGGATCCGTTCTTCAATAGAATTTTTCATCACCAGCTGGATCACCGTCACAACCTTGTCCTGTCCAATCCGGTGCGCACGATCTGTCGCCTGATTCTGTGCCGCTACATTCCACCACGGATCAAAGTGGATCACCGTATCCGCAGCAGTCAGATTAAGTCCGGTTCCTCCTGCTTTCAGACTGATCAAAAATACCGTTGCTTCTCCATTTTGAAATTCTTCCACCATCCGATGGCGTTCCTCTTTGGTATTTCTTCCTGTCAGCATCAGAGTATGGATCCCCTGCTTCGTCAATTGTTCTTTCAAAATCTGAAGCATGGAGGCAAACTGGGAAAATACCAGCAGATTACTCTTATTATCCGTCAATTCCTCCGCCATAGCAAGGAATGTATCTACTTTTCCAGAGCCTCCCTGATAGTCTTCCACAAACAATGCCGGATCACAGCATAGCTGGCGCAGACGGGTAATCTCTGCAAGCACCTTGATCTTATCCTTATTAAATTCCTGCTCCGACTGACTAAGCAGCTGCTTGCGCAAAGCCAGAAAACGTGCTTTGTAATATTTTTCCTGCTCCTTGGTCATGGAAGTATAAATGTTCTGCTCCAGCTTGTCCGGAAGATCCTTTAATACATCTTTTTTCCGCCGGCGCAGGATAAAAGGAGCTACCATCTGCTTCAGACGGTTTAACGCCTCCTCGTCATGTTCTGATACGATCGGCTGTTCCAGCTGGTTACGGAACCGTTCATAGCGGTACAAATACCCTTTCATAACAAAATCGAAAATGCTCCAAAGATCACTAAGGCGGTTCTCCAGTGGCGTTCCGGTCAGCGCAAACCGATGTGTTGCCACGATGCTTTTGACCGCTTTGGCAACCTGGGTGGAAGCATTTTTAATATATTGTGCTTCATCTAGTATCATAAAAGAAAATGACAACGCTTCATATAACTTGAGGTCACGCTTTAAAAGATCATAAGAAGTGATCACCACATCCACATCCGACAGATCATGAAGCAGTTCCTTTCTTACCGCTAATGTACCGGATAAAATTCTGGTACGAAGATCCGGCGCAAACTTTTTACACTCACTCTCCCAGTTGTAAAGAAGCGAGGCAGGACATACGATCAATGCCTGATTTTGACTGCGGTCATAAGAGTCATCCTCCACCTTTGCCTGTAACAGCGTAATCACCTGCAGCGTTTTTCCAAGTCCCATATCATCTGCCAGCACACCGCCAAACCCATAATGGGTCAGCGTACACAACCAGCGGTAACCCGTTTTCTGATACCCTCTTAATTCTGCCTTAATTCCTTCCGGTAATTCATAATCACTGTTTTCAATCTCATTCATATCACGAATGACAGACTTAAATTCTGCTGAGCGGACTACTTTCATATTTTTTCCCCGCTCCTTAAACACCGTATCAATATAGTTGGCACGGTAAAGCGGAAGATTCACTTCTCCATTTTTCCAGTCCGAAGGATGGACGGCAAGGCTTTCACTAACCTTTGCAAGCGTGGAAAGTCCCGACTGGTCAAGCTGCATAAAATCACCATTTTTCATGCGGTAATAATGCTTTTTCAACCGGTATGCTTCTAAAATATCTTCCATTTCCCCGCTATCCATATCCGGAATATCCACATGCAGGGAGAGCAGATCCCCTTTGATCATCACCCCGGCTGTCACCTTCGGTGTTTTTTTCACATGTATCTGCCGTATTGTATCAGACACATACATCTGCCCATACTGCTTTAACTGGGAAAGTCCCTCGGTAACTAACAGGAAAATCTCTTCTTCCGTATCACAATACAAAAATACCTCGCCGTCTTTTCGTTCATGCTTTGGAAAATAATGCTTTGCCAAGGCATAGACCTGCTGTTCTTTCTGATAATCCCGAAACGTACCCTGATCTTTCGTAGACCAATCTGCCAGATTATATTGCTGCCCATCATAGGATGCCAGCAGGCGCAGACTGATGCGTTCCTGTATCGGAGTATCCAGATAGATCTCTATCTGACACTGCGGCGGCATATAAGATAAAACATCCACTTCCTGCTGGGAAACGGTAACATATTTTTCCAGCTTACGAAGTACATAGCCACAAAAAGCTGTATAATCATGTTCATTTAAGAAGCACTGCTGCTCCTTCTTTTTTCGGTAAATACTGCGAAAGTCCACATCCCAGTTTTTCTTTAACAGTTCTAAAAACGGAACAACTGCCTGGGCAAATCCATCCGAAACTACATATACCGTCTTCTTCTCTTCCTCCACCAAAAAAGTCTTTGTCACACCCTTTAAGATCGTGTAATCCTGTATGGTAAAGGTTGCACCTTCCTCCTCGTGCGCAATCGAAAGAGTAACATCCGGATTTTTCTGTTTTACATAACAAAGTACCCCATTGATGCGGATCCCCTCATCCACATTACGAAGGATGATCTGTTCCACGTACCCTTCTGTAAGATTGATATACCGCGCATGATCTGCATAAGAAAAATAATAAGAAGGATCCGGATAAATACTCATAATATCCTGAAGCATGTCTATATAAAACAAACTATCCGGATCAAAGGCATCCCTGGTATGCAAAAATTCCAAGCGATTGCCATACCGGTGATATTCTGTACGTTGTATATTTAAGATCAATTCTTCTACATCTTTTACCACATAGTTGTATCTGCTTGTACCGATACGAAACTCTACGCGCTGCTGCCCTTTGGAGCCTGTCACCAGATTCGGGATCAGGATCACGCTTCCCGGAGCAACCGTTTCTTCCCCTGCCTGCATCCACAAACTGCCATCCTGTCCGGAATAATTCTTGATCATCTGACCTACCACCGCCGAGCTCGGACGCCCGGTCTGCCTGTTCAAAGATGGCTGCGGATAGGAAAATGTCAGATGCTTCGCCTCTTCTTTTTTCATCAGCTCCCGTGCCGTCATCAGTTTTTCCTCAAACTGATCTTTGATCTGCTGCATCACAATACTGTGTGCAAGTGCAACCAAATGGCGGCAAAACGGAGTATCATGCCCTTCAAAGCCTTCACAGGTACAAGACTGGTACAAAAATTTATCCTCTGCCTCATCATCAAACAAAAGAGAGACCTGATACTGCCGCCCGGTCGAACCGGTCACCTCAGCTTTTGCCGTATAGACAGTGCAGGCATCTTCCTGCGCAGGCAAATGTGCACAGATTTCCTCCTGCTCCTCCTGTGGCACATGGCTCACAATATATTCTTTCACATCTCCATAATCATTACTTACCGAAAGATGATTCACAGCTTTTGACGCATAAAGTGCTCTCCCGTTAATCAGGCACTTCCGATTACATTGTTTTTCAATATCTTTTCCATTTAAATGCATAGCAACGTTCCCATCTTTCCTTTTTGTTATCATTTCATTATAGCACAAACTGCTTCAAAAAGCACAAAAGGATAACAACATAATTATTTCATTATATTTTCGTATTTGTTACAAATTTGTTACATTTCTCTTGATTTTTTTAATTTTTGTGTTACAATTATGTTCGTAAGCATTTCATTTGGAAAGGAAGGACAGAATGAAATTAAGACATATCACCCGATATTTACTAATGATCGCGTTATTTGCATTTGCCTGTCAGCCGGTTTTCAGTCATGCAGCAAATGTTACATTAAATCGTAAAAAACTGGTATTGGGAACAGAAGAAACCTATACCTTAAAATTAAAAAATATTAAAAATGAAAAGAAGATCAAATGGTCTTCCTCCAACAGATCGGTCGTAACGGTAAAAAAAGGTGTTGTAACCGCTAAAAAGGTGGGAACAGCCACCATTACCGCCCGTTACAACAAACGTACTTATACCTGCCGCGTCATTACCGCTGATCTCTCAGATATGGCAAAGAAGCAGAAACACATCGTAAAATATGCCTTAAAGCATGTCGGCAACCCTTACCGCTACGGCGGGACAAGCTTATCACGCGGAACCGACTGTTCCGGATTTACCATGTCTGTCTACAAAAAAGCCGGCTATAGCCTGCCACATAATGCCTATGCGCAGTTAGCCGGAACCAAGCGGGTCAAAGCTGATAAAAAACATTTGAAAGCCGGAGATCTGATCTTTTATGGAAGAAGCAAACGAAGCTGTTCCCATGTTGCACTTTACATTGGCAACGGAAAAGTGGTACATGCCTCTAATCCAACCAACGGTATTTTAGTATCAAAGTATAATTACCGACATATCGTCGGAGCTGGAAGAATCCTGAAGTAGCCTTCAGGATTCTTTTTTACTTCTTATTTATTTTCTGCATTCTACTTCTCAATCTTTTCCGTAGTCAGAATGAATGTCACACTTCCATCCATCTCATCAGAAAGCCCCGTAAACTGATCGTATGCTTTGGCTCTCTTTGCCAGAATGTTCAATCGGTTCTTAAAGCTTAACACTTCATCGGTGTAAACATCATAAAGTGCATGAATTCCTTTCTGATCAAAGGTTTTCATCCCCCCTGCCAGACTGGTTGTACCCTGCTTTAACCGGGAAAGCCCTAAGGTCACGCCTTTCGTTGCCTTGTGGATCACATTGCTTCCACTCTTTAAGGACTGCAAGCCTTTGTAAAGTCCTGCCACCCCCTGCTTCATCGTCTTTTTATTCCGGATCAGAGCATTGGCACCCTTGGTCAGCTTTTTATTGTTGGCGGTGAGTGTCTCGGCACCGGTTTTTAATTTGGCTGCATTGGTAGTCAATGCGGCAATACTGCTGCTCATCGTAGAATCTGCACTTCTGAGGCTTTCGGAATTTTGGGAAATCGCAGAAACTGCATCCATCACGGTACTTACTCCGGCTGCCACAGAATCCGCACCTTTTTTCAGATCACCGGTCTGATCTGTTGCGGAAACAACAGCGGAAAGTCCGTTTTTCTGTGCAGTAACCAACTGTTCTAATGTTCCTGCGCAGGTCAGCAGTGCCTGCTGCTCCGCTGCATCACTGGCCGCTGCTGCCTGCTGCTTTAATCCTGTTATGATCGCATCATATCCGTCGTAGGTCTTTAACAGTGCTGCCACGGAATCATGCATGGTTCCGATTCCCGATGCCACCGCTGCACTTCCTGATACCAGCTGCGTTTTTGTCTCCGGAGCAGCCAGCGTATCAACTGCTTTGGTATAACTGTTCAATCCTGTTGAAAATGTCTGATAGCCGGCAGGCATGGATTTCACTGCCTCATAAAGTGCCGTATTTCCATCGCTGATCTGCTTGGCTCCCTTCACATAGCTTTTTAAGCCCTTCGCCAATGTCGTCGTTCCGTCCACATAGCTGTTTACTCCGGTCTTCAATGACGCACCGCCACTGACTAAAGCCTTGATCCCTTTATTTAATGCAGCCTCTCCGCTTGCATATTGGGAAAAGCTTGTTACAAAAGTTCCAACCGCATCGTCAAGCTTCTGACTGCCCTTTACCAATTCCGCGGAACCATCTGCCAGATCATCCAGTCCCTCTTCCACATCATTGAGATCTTTGTTGTCATCCAGTTTTAATGAACCCATCAGGCTTGGAGTTGCATAGGTTGTCGTAGATGGCAGAGCGAAATCTGTTACATCTGCTTTTAAAGTAAAATGCTCCGGCAGCTTCTTTTTTAACTCTTTACTGTCCAGTCCCAGACTGTCATAAAGTCCCGGCACTCCATATCCTGCCACGATCGTGCTGTCCTCTTCTTCGATCAGCTTTCCGGAAGACAGTGTGACATTTTTAAATTTTTCGTTGTCCAGTACGAGCATTGTCAGCAGAAAAAACGGAGTGTAAAACGTCTCCTTCTTTCCGCGGATCGTTTTCTCAAACCTGTCGTGATTCTGATAGGTCACTGTCATTTCAAATGCACCGCTTTTTCCTGCAAGTTCCTTTGCAGACACCTGTTTTCCATCCAGCTTATAGGAAATATTCATTTCCACAGGGAGCTCCTTCGTTACCGTTCCCTGATAGTGAATGTCATCTCCAACGGAGTCCCATGTCAGGTTCTCTCCATTCTGGATAAAGGTTTCATTTCCTTTTACATTTTCAATCTCCTCTAAATCGGACTGATCTTTGACCTTTCCCTTGGCAATATTTTTTAACACATCGGTTGCTGTGACCTCCTTGACCTCACCGTCGGCATCCATTTTCACATAAACGGATTCCTCCTTTGTCGGATCCGTGGAGATCTTTTCTACCGCATGCACCGGAGCTGCTGCGGTCGTAACCAAAAGTCCTGCGGCAAGCAGCCACGCTGTAATCTTCTTCGCTCTCATTGTTTCACCCTCCTATTCCACATTTTTCAGTGCCTGATCCATCGGGATCTTTTTAATCTTTCCAAATTGCAGCAGTGCTACCACAAGGTAAGCTGCCATCATCATTGCAAACATGACCGGATACAGATACAGCGGAATATGTACCGTGATCCATCCGTTATAATCCATCAAAACGATACGGAAAATACTTTTCATCATCATACCGGACAGCAGCAGACTGAATATTACAGATCCAACTACCACCCACGTTGTTGAAACAAGGTAAAGCTTTGCAATTTCTGCATTGTCATATCCGAGTATCTTACAAAGCGAAATGGAAACCGTATTTTTTTCCAACACGATCTTGGTAAGCAGATAGATCAGCAATGCGGCTAAAAACAAAGAAAAATATTTGATCATACCAAATGCAGAACCCATAGAATGCATGAGCTGATCCGCCATTTTTGTAATATCCGTTTTGGTAATACAAGTGGAAATGTATTTATCCGGGATATCCTTGATCTTTTTGTTGCACATATATCCATTGTAATATTCCGACGTATCCGGGCTTCCCAGCTTTTCAACCAGAAGCTCCGGGTCAGACAGATAAGAAAGTGCAGTATCTTTACGAAAGCCAAACGTCTTTGTCATCAGCTTATTATCCATAAACACCGCCAGGGATGCACTGTAGTCTGCAATTCCTGTGACCTTAAATTTGTATTCCTTCGTATCGTAGGTTTCCTTGAACCGTATCGTATCTCCTACCTTGATCTCATATTTGTCTGCCATCATGGAAGAGATCAAAATGCCGTCGGACGGAATCTTGTAGGTAATATAGCGGCTGTTCTTCTGCACACCGTAAAAGGTGACATCCTCCGTTCTTGTTTTACCAATGTAAGTATACGACGCCATTGTAAATCGCTCCGCATCCGGATCTTTTGTCTCAATCTGTGTTGTCAGCATATACTGGTATTTTGCAAACATACTGTCCACCATCGTATCCGATGTCTCTAACAAAAGCGGTTTCATCAGGCACCCAAAGAAAAGCAAAATGCTGGAGAACCAGATACCGAAAAGCAGGATCAGATAATTCGGAATATTCTGTAAGATCACGCGGATACGGAACCGGCTTAAGAAACAAAAATGCGGAAGCTTCACTGCTTTTTTTCGCTGTCGTCTGCTCAGATCCCGCCGGATAAACCGCAGTGGAGAAAGCTTTAAGCTGTTTGCGATGACGATCACATTTAAAATCACCATCATGACCGCCGGAACTATGGTGGTTAAAACAAATGCATCTGCATTCCAGATCGTCACATAGGTAGGAAGCGAATAACTTCCATAATACATATCTGCCACCATATCCTTAAACCAGGAGTACCCCAGTACATTTCCGATCAGTGCTGCAGCCACCGTAACAACTACCGGAGGAATCAGATAATGAAGCAGCAATTCTCCTTTCGTATAACCGGATGCCCGAAGCGTACCGATCACTGTCGCCTCTTTTACGATCGTATGGCGGATCGTAATGGAAAATACAAAGCCGATCATGATGATCAAAATATAAAGAAGCACGATAATCATGCCACGATCTCCGCCCATATCATCACCGGTAAACTGAATTGCCTGATTGGCATACCGGGGCAGATATTCCTTGATCTCAATATCCGCAGCCTGCGTTTCCTCGTAAAGCTTCTCCATAAATGTGTCTGCACATTTGGTTTCTGCTTTCTCATCCTTTGGTTCTTCGTCGTACTGCCAGCTGTAATTATAAGTAAGCTTGGAAGCATCAATATCACGAAACGCCTGATCGGTCACAATGCCGACGCAGAATGCAATGGAATCAAACATCATTTCCGAATTGTCTTTATAAAGCGCACTGTAATCAGAAAGTGCAACCAATGCTGTGATCTTATATTTCTTTTGATCCACTGTAACCGTGTCGCCAACAGAAAAATGGTTATTATCTGCAAACATACGGTCAATCGCGATCTCATTCTCCTTCTCTGGCATTTTTCCTTTCATGACACAAATGCGGTTCATGCCTTTGCGGTTTTTATAAAGACGGATCGTTCCCTCCGTCGAACCATTGATCTCTTTCTTACGGACGATCGGAACATCTGCATAATACATGTCCTCCATGCTCACCCCATACTGTGTCAGCTTTTTCTTGAAGGACTGATGGATCTCCTCGTCAAGAGAAAAATGGCCATACTCGATGTTGTAATCCTTAAAGCTGTTGTTGTATGCAATGATCATACTGTCACCGGCAACTAAAAAACCGGAAATAAAACCAATGGTCAGTGTCAGAAACAGAAAAACGATCAAATACTTGGACCAGTCTCCGGTCAATTCCCTGGGGATACGCTTCATCAACGGATTTTTCAATGCATTCCCCTCCTTTACCAATCCAGTTCCATGGCTGGAATCTTCTCTTCGTTACGGTAATCCTTCCGGATACTTCCATCACGTAACCGGATGACATGATCTGCCATATGTTTGATCGCATCGTTATGTGTTACCATGATAATGGTATTGCCATATTTCTGATTGACTTCCTCCATCAGATTTAAAATATCCTTCGACGTATTATAATCCAGCGCACCAGTTGGCTCATCACATAATAAAATGTCAGGGTTCTTTACCAGCGCACGACCGATAGAGGTACGCTGCTGCTGTCCACCTGACAACTGGTTTGGAAGCTTATGACGGTGCTCATAAAGTCCCAGCGTATGTAATAACTCATCAATATCTAACGGAGAGGAAGACAAATATGCTCCCACCTCAATATTCTCCTTCACATTTAAGTTGGGGATCAGGTTATACATCTGAAAAACATATCCCAGATGACTTCTTCTGTATCGGGTCAGTGTCTTCTCCTTCATATCCATCGTTTTTTCTCCATTGATGGAAACATACCCGGAATCTGCATTATCAATTCCCCCGATAATATTAAGCAGTGTGGACTTACCACAACCGGAAGGACCTAACAGAACACAGATCTCCCCCTTTTCTACGCAAAAGGAGATACCCTTTAATACTTCAATTCTATTTTCCTCAGAACCATAGCTTTTCTTTAATTGATTGATCTCCAGAAACATAATTCTCCTCCTTCAAATCCGACGGTTAGTTTAACCTAACTCCGTCTTTTACTATACACCATCTCTAACGCAACTTGTTGATAATTTTTTCTCAATAACGTTTTTATATTTTTTCATATGAGCATTTATTCATATATTCAATTATATAATACCATGATGGGAGAATTTGTCAAGCATGAAAAAAACCGCCACAAGCCTGTGACGGTTTTGATAATTGCTATTTCAATTTTTCCTTATTCCATCGCCAATACATAAACCAGCGGAGAATTCCAATAGATCGTTACCTCATTACAGGAATAGGACTGCACGTTGTCCACGTAGCATTTTGCCGGAGCAACGCCCTGCATGGTTGCTTTCGCATAAGGATCTTCCAGATTACTGTCCGGTCCACCTACGATCATTCCCTTCATTGCCTGTTCAAGCACTTGTGATGGGCGGTGATGCGGCTGGGTCGGTGTCAGACTTCCATACCCTGTCACGAAACAGTAAGAGGTTGTATTCTTTCCTAATACATAGTGAAGCTGTTCTTTTAGCAGCTTGTCATCTGCCTTATCCGGGCAGATTGTTTTTGCCATCTGAAGCATCATCGCATTGTTCAGGATCGTTAAGTTACTGCCCCAGGTATATTCCTGTCCCGTAGTAGAATGGTAAGCATCCTCATTTCCTGCTGCGATCACGTCATCCAGTCCGTAAGAAAAACGATCTGTTAACGTCTTTTTGTAATCCACATCGGTATTCGCTGCGGTTGCGTATGCGTAAATTCCATAGTAACCAACGGCCTGCCATCCCAGTCCACAGGAAGCACTTAAGATGTTTTCCTTCTTTAATTTCTTATGTACCTCTTTGTCTCCTGTCGTTTTATATAACTCCGCCAATGCCCAGAAATATTCATCCCGGTCATTGTCATCCGGATATTCTCCTGTCACCAGATCCGTCGGATTTTTGTATCCCGCATCATCTTTATGCTTCTCAAAATAAGCAACTGCTTTCTTTGCTGCGGCAAGGCAGGTAGCAGAATAATCCGGATCGATCTTTTTAAAGACACGGGCGGTCATTGCCATCACTGCGGCAAAATCTCCGGTCGCTGTGTTGGAGATTGGAGCCAGATATAATTTGTCCGTCTCTTCCTCCGGCATCACGGTCTCCGGGAAATTAAGGCAGGTCACCTTATGGTATACTCCACCATTATCCGCCTGCATTTTTAAAAGCCAGTCACATTCGTAGCGCACTTCATCGAGAATGTCCGGTGTACCATTGCCGCTCTCCATAATTCCGGTGTCATCAGAAAATGCATCCGGGTTCTGCTCATAGGCAAGCAGAAGATCTGCCACCGTCTTTGCTCCGGATACCACATAACGTCCATAATCTCCGGCATCATGCCATCCACCGCTGACGTCCTTTTCTTCCTTCGTTCCATAAACCGTTGCTTTTCCGGTATGACATTTCTTATGGGCAAATGCTCCGGCATATTCTTTGGTCAGTTCCATACCACAGCGCTGCAGTGTCATCATCTTAAATACATCATTTTTAAGATCCTTATAAATGTCATCACCAATGGCAAAGGAGAACGATTCCCCATTGTCTTCGGTCTGGATCACATAGGTTCCCGGCTCCTTGTACTCGCTGAAATCTGCAATACCGGTCTTCTCTCCACTTGCCGCATTCTCCTTTTTGTCTGTGATCTTGCCGGAAAATACGACTTTACCGCTTTTTTGATCTACCAGATCAAACGTATCCGAAATTTTGTCTCCACGCACAACCGCCTGCTTGTCTGCATTTGTCTCATAACCAAGCTGGTCTACATTGATGTCTTTCGTTTCAACATCATCGGAGGCCTCTACCTTATTGCTGTCGTCCTCCATCGTTAAGGAAATGTTGTCGATCGTCACCGCATGCTCTGCAAGGTCATCCGGACAACCTTCTATCTTTCCTAAGTTAAAACAAAAACGAGGGGCAGGATCAGACCCTTCCGTCATCTCAAAGGTAGTATCGATCGTAGTCATATCCTTTGTGAGATTTATTTTGTCTGAGGCATAGGCATGATAATCTCCGCCATTTAACTGGATGCGCCACTCAGCAACACGATCTACATCAGATGCGATATCAAAGCTTAAATGATATTTACATCCGGTTTCTAATGCAAATCCATCATAATATAGCTGCACAGCATGTTCTACACTGCCGACAGAGGTAATGTCCACCTCCAGCTGTTTTTCTCCATTTACCTTGAAGGCAGCACTACCGCCATTCGTATAGGTATTCCATTTCCCTGTTCCATTGTCAAAGGTTCCATCGGAAATCATATTTTCATCGGTTTCCTCTGCCGTCTCCTGTGTTGTTGCCACTGCCTCTTTTTTCCCTGCCTTTTTTCCATCGGCTTTTTTGTCATTTGCACAACCGGAAAATGAAAAAATAAGTACCAGACTAAGAAACAGTGCCAGTCCTCTTTTTGTGATCTGCATGATTTTTCCTCCTCGTCTCATTGTTTTATGCATAAGTGTCCACACTTGTTCCATTTAACAGATCCTCCATCTGCTTCAACTTGGCATTGATCTCATTGACCTTCTGCTCGGTTTCTGCCATAGCCGCATCCGTATCATTGATCTGGTCATTGACTGTGTCATTATTCTCTTTTGCCTTTTCAATAAATTCCTCCTGCGCATTCTGCTTTTCTTCGCGCTTGGCAGCCATCTTCTCTTCCTTCTTTTCTTCCTCTTCCTGCTTTTTCTGCTCCTCTTCCCGAAGCTGGTTGTCCTCATCGATCTTGTCTTTGGCTGCAAGGAAACCATCTGCCATCATTTCTTTGACCGCATCCTCTTTTATAGAAGTGATCTGACGGTCAGCATCTTCTGCAATATGTACCTTTAAATGCTCCAGCTTCACGGTAGACAAAATATGCATCTGCTTGTTGATGTTTTTCATCTCCTCTGCAAGAGACAGCCGATTGTCCCTGATCGTACCATTTAAGGTCTGTGCCTGCTGCTGGTAATCACTGGCAAATGGCTGTTCTTTCAGTGCAGCAACCTGCTCTTTTTCTTCTTCCGTAAGAGGTTCTGCCGTGATCGGATCTGCCTCGGCTCTGGCTGCCTTTTCCAGCAAAGCCGCATCTTCCTTGCTGATCCCGTATTCTTCCCGGAGTGCATCCTTTTTGGCATATGCGTCCTTGCAGATACTCCATGCACTGTCGATATTTTTTTTGCTGTTGGCAATGGAAGTGGCACAATCAGATGTGCGATCTGTAAATACAGATGACATTTTCTGTGCGTTCCGTCTCACTTCAGCGATCAGGCTGTCCGTGCGGCGCGCGGTCTGCTCGCTTTTAGACAACCGATCCGGGTGAAGTGCATTTGTTTTTGCTGCGTTGATCGTAAGATTCATACTATCTCCTCCATGAGTTATAAATTCCTGTGATATCCGTTTCGATTTTTGCTTATATATGTATATCGGCAGAAACGCAGCATTTCGCAATACTTATACTATTTTTAAATCTTCGATGTACTCCCGGAAGATGTGCAAGCCCTATTCACTCTGGTACAGTTTTATCTTCTTCCTTACCTTTTTTTCATAGGATGCTAACGATACATCGTCATTCATATAAGCATCCAGATCTTCCAAAAAGATCTCTTCCAGCGATCCCTCAGAATTAGCTGCATGGGAAAATCCGGAAAGATAATCCAGAAGATGGTCATATTCCTGCTGACATTCGATATTCAAATTTTGTATGTTCTCCTTGAACTCTCCTGCATCATATGTCAACACCCCATGGATCTTACTAAGAATAATACGCAATGCTTCCCGGTTTACCGGCATGCCACCGCTCTGCTCTGTCATTCCATAGATAAACTGCTCATCGGGTGCAAATAGCTCTTTCACAAAGTCTGTTGCCAACTGCTTATCCGCAGACTGGTTTATCGCAGCCACACCGCAGGACTCAAATACTCCTCCCTGTCCGAATGGTACGGCTTCATATGTCATATCCGCTCCACTGTGACAAGCCATAACCGGATCATAAAATGAATCGTTATGATAAAGCATTGCCATACCTATCGTACGTCCCGTTTTATCCGGGATCGTAAGTCCTCTTAAATTAACGAAACTCTCCTTTTCTGCATTTGCCTTAATCTTTTCCTTCTCCTTTTTCATTTCTTCCCATAGCTTCTGTGCATGATTTTTCGCTGTTTGTGCCCGCAGGCTCTGATATATTTTTTTAGACTGTTCCATAAAATCAGTAAATATATTTTCCTGCCAGACACCATCTTCCGACAAAAATTGATTGGAAAAACCTGGATACAGACAATAAAATAGTTGTGTTGGAGTATAGATGTCCAAAGCGTTTCCTACTGTTGTTTCATCCTTGCGGATAAGCTCTTCCAGATCCTTTAAGGAATGCAGCTTGGAAAGCGTTTCTTTCTGCCCCGTCAAAACAGACGGTATCTGCCTTGTCGTAAGGGAGTACAAATGTCCGGACTTCTGTCTGCAGTCATTAAAGTTTTCAAACAGATCCTGTTCCTTTTTTATTGTCTTATAAATATCCGACAGCTCCAGCAGCATATTGTTTTTTACATAATAATCTTCACTTAATCCATCTAAAAACAAAATATCCGGTCCGTTTCCGGAAAGCATTTTTGCATTCAGTTTTTCCACTGCCTGTTCTTTTTTAATATTACTCTCTTTTTCTATTCCTACTTCCAGACGCACCTTCATGTTCGGGCGTTTCTTCTGATATACCTTTATCTCATTCTCCAATTCCACATTGGGATATAGCGTGTAGACAGTAAGAGTTCCCTTCTGTTTTTTCTTTTTCGCATGGTAAGAAGATTTGTAGTTGGCAAATAAACTACAACTCCCATCCTGATACATCACTGCAGTAGGATGATCCGGATCAGCATCTGCAGATACCACATTTTCTTCTTCTTTCATCGCTTCAGGCTGCTCTTTTTCCGTTGTATATGTAATCACATCATATGTTTCTTCTTTTTGCAGCAGTACATGAATGTTATCTTTCTTTTTTATCCAATATCCGGCAAATGTCTGTGCGTTATCTGAGATCTGATACTGGTCTCCTTTTAACACCATTTTCATACTTTTTTTCTCCGCGTCATACCGGTAGATAACATCTTCTAAGAAAAGATAAACATTCTCCTTATCATCCTCTGTAAAAAGATGCGTGTTACTATCCGAAACAGAAGATAATACCTCCCATAACTGGTTCAGTCTGCTCCTCCAGTTCGTATCCTGAAGAGACTCCTCCAGTTTTTCTGTACTCGTATGATCATATACAGAAAGACCTTCTTTTCCCAGAATAAAAAGATCTGCTTTATACAACGTAAAATCAATGATCCCTTTCTGCTGATAAGAAGCAAGCTTCTTTCCTTTGCTGTCATAACAATCCAGACGATTTCCGCAATTAATATAGAGTTCACTTCCTCCATTCAAAAGCTTTCCCCCATATACTGCTTCTCCCTCTTTCAAAGAAAATGAAATCACATTTCCTTCTTTACAGGAATACACCTTATAGTTATCATTCTCCCGGCAACAAAGCATTACTGCTCCCTTGCTGTTTATACTTCCATACATTATAACTGCATCTTTGCTGCGCTTCTGATTTATTTTTGCAATATCACTGGTCTCACTGATCTGCCACGTTGTGTCCCCGTCCGTACTGACATATAACACCGCACAACCTTCCTTGTTTACAGCCAAAATGATATGATCTCCACTGGCATTGATCCCTGTATCGAGTACCTTTGTAATCCCACTTAGGGAAGCAACTCTGGTTTCTACCAATGACTGCTCTTTTTTCTCTTCTGTCTTTGCACATCCAGCCTGACTAAATAAACATAAAACAATCAGAATAATTCCTATCATTCGCATCATTTGATCACCGTCTAATGTCCTATTCACTCTGGTACACCTGCATCCGTTTCTTCACACCGTCAAGATAGTCGTCCAATGTGATCTTATCCTCCAAATAGTCCTCTAATCCTTTTAACAACACGTTTTCTAATTGCTCATTATCATACGCAGCCGTTTGAAAGCTTTGGAGATATTGAAGAAATGTGTCATATTCCTTCTGACTTTGAAAAGACTCATACAGTACCTTCTCCTTACCAGCAATATCAACATCTAAAATACAATTTAACTGTGCAATAGAAATACGCAAAGCTTCTCTATTGACAGGGCAACCTGCTGTTACTTTTTCCCCCATATTTACATATTGTTCTTCCGGTGCAAATAATTGCTTCAAAAAATCTTCGGCTAATTCCTCTTTTTTTGTTTCCTGATTGATCGCAGCTACAAATCGTGGCTGATACACATTCTTTTCTCCCCACGGAATTGCCTCATATATGAATTCTTTATTTTCACGGCACGCAAGAAGTGGCCAGTAAAAATCGGTAGTAAAATACAGCATACTGACCCCGATACATCTGTTAGACACATCCGGTACACAAAGCCCCCGTAAATGAAGTGCAGTACTTTGATCAGAGTCCAGATTCCCTGCCAGATGCTCCTTATAATCATTCCAGATATCCTTTGCATTATTTTTTTTATCCTGTTCTTTCAAGAGCGTATAAATCTGCTTCATTTTTTCAGCAAATGCTTTATATTCCACTTCCTGATAACTTCGATTGTTCTTAAAAATGAGATTAGAACAACTTGGATATAATGTTTCAAATAATTGTTTTGCAGTATACATATCCAGTGCATTTCCCCATGTTGTCTTGTCCTCTGCCACCATCTGTACCAGATCATCGAGCGATTCTGACTTTTGCACCACATCCTTTTTCCCGATTAAAACAGACGGAATAAAATGTGTTGGGAGCGCATAGATATGTCCCTCCTTTTTATATGCATCTGTAATATTAGTAAATAATGACTGTTCCTTTTTTATTGTTTCATATACATCACTCAAATCTTTCAGAAGTCCGTTCTCTACGTAATTCGCATCATCCATTCCGTCCAGAAACAACACATCCGGACCATTATGGGAAAGCATCCGGGAATTTAGTTTTTCAATCGCCTGCGCTGACGTGATATTACTTTTCTTCTCTACGCCAACCTCTAATTTCACCGAAACATTCGGCCGGTAGATTTGATAAACCCGGATTATTTCCTCTAATTCTTCATCCGGGTATAGGCTATATACCGTAATCGTCCCCTTTTTCTTTCGATCCTTTTTCGCTTGATAAGAGGAGATATAATTTACAAATAAATTATATCTTCCGTCTTTATACATGACGCCCTTTGGATGATCCGGATCTTTTTCTGACACAGATACTTGCTGTTCCACTTCTTCCGGTGCATCCTTTTCCTCCGTATAGGCATATGTTTGCAATGCACGGTTTTCCTGCAATAATACCCGCATCTTTTTCCCATTTTCTATAAAGCCACCGGATAATCCATCCGCTTCACTGGAAAACTGAAAATGACTCCCATTTACAATCCGTTTTATCGACTTCTTCTCACATCGGTAAATACCACTGTGCAATATGAAATAAGTTCTTTCATCCTGTCCTGACAGCAGGATATGAGAAGAAGAACCAAGAACATTCTCCTGTTCTTTTTTTATTTTTGACAACTCTGCTTTCCTTCCTTTCGGAAATGGCAGAGTTCCCTCTTTTTGGGCATTATCACGATCATAATATGACAGTCCATCCGCAGTAATTAGGATTATTTCATCCTGTTCCACCAGAAAATCAATGATCCCTTTTTGTTCATATTCCTGTACGCACTGACCATCTGTATCATATCTTTTTATTACATCTCCACAGTTAAGAAATATTTCTCTTCCTCCATTTTCATATTTCATTCCATAAATATGCTGTGCTGTTTGTTCCGTAAATGTCACTGCTTCTTCATTTTTCAAATAAGCAATGTGAAAAATGTTTTTCCCGTTTTGGGATTCCTGGTAGCATACAACAGGTTCACCCTCCGCTGTGACATCTCCTTGTATCACCATGGCATTTTCAGGAATTGCTTCATTTAATGTTGTAACTGATTCACTTTCACTAAACTGCCATGATGCCCCTTGATCGTCACTGATGCACAAAACTGTTTTTCCATCTTCTTTTTGCGCATACACAAGCAAAGAACCATTTCTACTTTGAGAAGTGCCTAGAACATTGATAATTCCAGCAATCCCTCCTAGTGTAGTCTCGGTTAAAGACGAATTCTTTTTTTCTGTTTTACTAAAAGTACACCCTGACAGGCTAAACAAAAGCAAAATTGCCAAAACTATTGCCTTGATTCGCTTCATTTGATCACCGTCTAATATCCTATTCATTTTGATATACCTGCATCCGTTTCTTCACACCGTCAAGATAGTCCTCCAATGTAACCTTCCCCTTCAGATAGCCATCCAGATCTTTTTCTATGATCTCCCGCACCTGGCGATCCGGATTGGATGGTGTATGAAAGCTTTCTACATAGGAGAGATAGGTATCGTACTCTTTCTGGCTTTCATAAAAAAGACTATACTGTCGATTTACCTCCTCAAGATCATAAAATACTGCTCCCACTATTCCTGCATAAGCCTCAGTATCTATTCGAAGTGCCTCCCGGTTTACCGTAGCACCTACATCATCAATTCCTTTGATAAATTGTTCTCCCGGCGCAAACAATTCTTTTACAAAATCCTCTGCCAGCTTTTCTTCCTGTGTCTTAGAACTGATCGCAGTGATCCACCGTGCCTCAAAAGTTCCCTCATCCCCCAGTGGACTGGCTTGATATACATATCCTTTATTTCTCCTACATGCGGCTAGAGGTATAAACTTTTCCCCAAGATACAAATTAGTAATGCCAATCGAACGATGCGAGTAGTCTGTAATCTGCAACTCATTTAACTGCAGTGCTGCCATCTCATTCGGATCAGTTTCTTCTTCATGAGCTTCCTTAAAACTCTTCCACATTTTTTCTGCCTGATTTTCCTTTGTCTGCTCACTTAACCGTTCATAGATTTCCTTTAATGGCTTTACAAATGCAGTCAATTCTTCCTCATTATAAGTTCCATCCTTTGTCACCATCCGGTTCGAATAGGTCGGATAGAAGATATTCATCATCTGTTCTGTGTTAAAGATATTTAAGGCATTGCCACGCACTGCTTTATCCTTTTCTACCACTTTTGCCAGATCGTCCAGTGACTTGATCTGCTCTACCGTCTTCTTTTCCCCAACGATCACCGAAGGTATAAACCGAGCCGGGATAGCATACATATGCTTTCCTTCTTTATAAGAATCCGTGATGTTTGTAAATAATGACTGCTCCTTTTGGATCGTTTCATAAAGACCACTGATGTCTTTTAACAGTCCATTTTCCTCATACTTTTTCTGATCCAGACCATCTAAGATCAGTACATCCGGTCCGGCTCCGGATAACAGCTTGGTATTTAATGCCTGTGCTGCCCCTTCCACCGTCTGATTACTGTCTTCCTCGATCCCGATCATCAGTTCCACATCTACATTCTTATGATTTACCTGATAGATCTTGATCGCTTCTTTTAAGGCCTCATCCGGATACAGGGAGTAAACGGTCAGGGTTCCTTTCAGTTTATTGTTCTTCTTTGCTTTATACGGGGTTTTATAGTTCCCAAAAAGGTTATATGTTCCATCCTCATATACGACTCCGGTCGGATGATCCGGATCACCGGATACAATGACCTTTTCTTCCTTTTTCACAACCTCTTCTGGTGCATCTTTTTTAAGCGTATAGGCATATGTTGTGACGGCATCGTCCTTTCCTAACAGCACACGGATATGACGCTCATCTTTGACCCAATAACCTAACACTTCAGAATCTGCGGAAGAAAATTCATTGTGTGTTCCTTTGAGCAAGGAGATGATCAGATCATTGCCAAACGGATGCTCATAGATACCGGAAGTCATCATAAAGTAAAGGGTTTCTTCCTCATCCGTTGCAAGCAGATGCTGGCTTCCCCGTACGGTGCTTTGCGCTTCCTGACTCAACTTCGTAAGTTCCTTTTTAAATTTGGATGCAACGGCAGTATCTTTTCCATGCTCTACTCCGGTAGCCCGGTCATAAGCAGTCAGACCGTCCTTACTCAATACGATGATATCGGACTTGACATTTATAAAATCCAGAATCCCTTTCTGGGAAATACTGCTCGTCTGCTCCCCACTGGTATCGTAACTTTCCAGTGTATTGACCCGGTTGACGTAGATCTCTTTCGCTGCATTCAGGTAACGAACCCCTCTTACGGCACTGTCTCCCTTTAATTCAAGCTGTTTTACTTTCCCATCCTTTGTATAAATAATGTGTGGAACCACTTTTTCTGTCTGCTGATAACAAATCAGAACATCTCCTGTATTTGCAATACTGCCCTGCGTAACATACGCATCTTTAGGAAGTGCGTCATTGATCAGATCCGTATTTTCTGAAGTTGCTTTTTTCCAGCTCGTTCCATTATCGGAACTGTAATAAAGAGCTACCTTTCCTTCATTCGTGAGATACAATACACTCAGATTTCCCGTCTCGTCATAGCACGTATCCAGCACCATGCTTAAATCGTCCAGTGATCCCAGTGAGGTTTCGATCAGTCCATGTTTCGGTTTTGTTTTCTTCTTTCCTAAACTGCATCCTGTCAAACAGGAGCAGACCAGACATGCTGTCAATATGTATAATAATAAACGTTTCATGTTACGCTCCTTTCCTTTTTAAAGGTGATTTTATGCGAAGACAACCTGCCCTCGCATAAAATCTCAACAATGATCAATATCCCTGATGTACATAATGATACTGTCCATTTTGTGCTTTTAAAGCACAGTAACAACCATCTGCCGCAGCGCCCTTAGAATAAGTGCCTTTTAATTCGCAACGACAACCAGCTTTGTTAACAGTTACTGCATCATCTGCTTTTCTTCCAATTGGATTTACTACCTTCATTTGTGTTTCCTCCTTTCCCGCATAAGAATTACTTTCTCCTTTGCGTTATTTATAATAAACAGATCTTTCAGTATTAAAAATCTGTTATTATACTGTTGTTTCCCTCTGTTTTACATACCGGAAAAAATATCCCTTTTTGTTTATTAACTCTGAATAAGTTCCCTGCTCTAATAGCCGATGTTCCCCTAATACCAATATGTAATCTGCTTTTTTTGCAATCTCATATTCATGTGAAATCAATAAAACAGTTGCATCGGAAGTGTCAAACAAAAATCGGTACAACCGGTTCACTGCTACTAAATCAAGAGATGCCGTAGGTTCATCCAATATATAGCACGCTGCCGGTTCATACTGCATCCGCGCCAATGCTGTTTTTTGCCATTGCCCAAGTGATAACTGCGTTCCCTCATCTAATTCCTTATCCAACAAGGTTTCATATCCTTTTTTTAAACTTGATACAAATTGATCTACTCCGCTAAACTGTGCCGCCGCTTCTACTCTTTTGTGGTCACCAGAATACGAAAAAGCGATATTCTCTCCTAATGTAAGAGGATACTTGTTGTATTCCTGAAAGATTACACGCAGCTTCTTATAATATGTGTCCCGGTCAAGTTCCTTAAGAGGAATGTTATTCACCTTTATCTCCCCTTCCGACGGCTCATATAATCCCAGCAACAGTTTGATAAGAGTAGACTTACCTGCACCGTTTAAACCATACAAAATATATTTTTTATGTTCATGCAACGTAAAAGATAATTCCTTAAACACACACGCTTTAGCTCCCGGATATTGAAAAGTTACATTTTCAAAACATATCGTATGAATATCTTCTTTCAGTTTATATTTGCGTTTGGGCTCCTCTTCCAGATCAAAATAATCCAGCAACACATTGACATATAGTATATCCTCATTTAATGCCGCAACAGTATACACGATCATCTGTAGAGTAGAAGATAGAGAATCCATTGCATTGATATACATCGTAATCGTTCCTACTGTAAACTTCCTTACTATTGCCATACAGACAACACTGGCTTTTACAACAAATTGCAATATGGTATATAGCACACTTACTACGATGGATATACGCATTTGTTTCAATCTGACTCTATTTTCCTTTTTATAGTTTTCATTTTGCAGGCACATTGCCCGCTCTTTCATATAGGTAGCAACTTGATACACCCTGATTTCAATCAAGTTGCTGTATCTGGACAAAATAGACTTGAATTTACCGGCATACCGCTTTTTTTCAGTCAATTTCATATCAAGGTCATATAATTGTTCCGACATACGCAGATCTACAACCGCCATTGGAATCGTTGCTAACAGTGCAATGATGACAATCCAGATGCTAAGCGGAGTTAAAATTAACACAATGCTGAGCAACGTCATTCCATATTCCACCAAAGACATCATTTTATTTAACAGCGAAGATATGCTTGTGGTACTTTCTTCATTTGCCTTACTTAATATGTTATGAAGACTGGCATCCTCAAACCGAGCGTAGGGAATCTTCATACTTTTTTCCAATACAAGTTGATTTAGATGAATTGCAACACGCTCTGTATATCTCCATGTCAAATAATTTCTAATTTGCAGTAAAACAAATTGTGCTACATTATATAAGAAATAACCAACAAAAACATAGATTACTCCTCGCAACTTATGTGTTTTGATCGCACCTGCAATGGCATCCACCAGATACTTCCAAATTACAATACCAATAGACTGGTAGATTCCCATTCCAATACTTAAAATAATAATTGCAATGGTCTCTCCACGTGCACATTGAAACAAAAGACTCAAGCAAGAACTTACTTTATTGCGAAAATTTATTATGTTATTTATCACTTTGTTTTGTTTCATACTAACCTTTCGAAATTATCACTCTTCCTCCATCAGCCTCATTTTCTGCTCCAGTGCATCACAGGTCTTTTCAAGATCCTGCGATCCTTTCATGTAGGAAGTAATCTCTTTGTCTACAAGCTGCTCAAATTGTGCTTGCTTTGTTACCGGAGTTTCTAATTCTGAAAGATAGGAAACAAAAGCATCATACTCTTTCTGATTTTCAAACCAGCCATATGACCACACCGTTTCACCATCAATCACACCACTGGCTCCGCCTCCGTTGATCGCACAGTTTGCTTTCAAGCCTTCTTCTGTAACCGGAATTCCAACCGTGTCCGACCCTTCGATCGCCTGCTCCCACGGCATAAGCATCTGTTCTATAAAGTTTAATGCGAGCTTTTTATTCTGACTTTGTGCTGCCACTGCCCCTATATAGGTAGGATTAAAACTACCTTTTGTTTCTAATTGCAAAGGTCGATATGTATCATCTGCATGTTTTCTCATAATGTCTGCCACCAGAAATTCATCATAGCTATAATGAAGCTGCCCAACTGCCAGCCTCTGACCAGACACCTCCGGTAACTGTAGGCCTTTAATATTAAGGGAAAAATTATAACCGCTTGACATATAATCCTTTGCATTTTCAAAAAATTCATCATCCTTTGGATTTTTCTGTTTTTGTTTCTCCAATACTTCCCAGATTTTTTTCAGGTATGTCAGGTATTCTTTCATTTTCTCCGGACGATAACCTTTTTGAGCATCCAGCACGATTCCCTCATAATGATCAAATAAATTATTATGAAGATATGTCCAGTCTGCCACACTCAGCGCATTTCTTTTTTTGCTGTCTGTGTCCACTATTGCCTGATACAGATCCTTTAAAGAATGTATCTGCTCTACAACCTCCTTCTCTCCCAAAATAATAGATGGTGTCACGGTTGCCGGAATCGCATATAACGTCTGCTCCTTTTCATAAGCTGTTATGATATTTTCAAATGGCTCCTGTGCCTGTATTTGTTTCTTTACGGAGTTTAAGGAGGCAAGCATACCGTTTTTCTCGTATTTTTCTACATCCAGTCCGTCTAAGAACAACACATCCGGGGAGGCTCCTGACATCAGGCTCGTATTCAGTGCCGCAACCGCATCTTTGATGGAAGTTCCCTTCCCTTCTTCCATTCCGATCTGTCTTTCCACCGTTACATTCGGATGGTATTTCTGGTAAATATTTATCATGTCATCGATATGGGAATCCTCTTTTAAGCTGTATACCACCAGTGTTCCTTTTGCTTTTTCATCTGTCCGGGGCTGCTCTTTTGTCTCATAATCCTTGAGATACCATGTCCAGTTGCCGTCTTCATCTACCGTTGAGCCTTCTGCCTGTTCGGTTGTTGTCTGCGACGTTTTCCCTGCCGTTTCGACCGGCGTTTTTGCTTCCTTTGTGTATGCATAAATGCTGTATTCATCATGATACAGTACCAGCACCCGGATATCCTGTTCACTGCGCGCAACATAGTCGATCATCTGATAGGAAGGATCCTGAAACTGTGTCTTTTTTCCACCTGCGAGCTTTAGGATCATACTTCCATCAACCTTCTGTTCATACACACCGGACTGCAGCATATAGTAGAGATTGTCATCCTTTCCCGGTTTCAAAATGCTTCCGGTATAGGATTGGATCCCGGTGACTGCCTCTCTTGTCTTTTTCAGATCTTCCTCCAGGGAAGTATCACGGAATTTATTCCGGCTGCGTTCTTCTGTATCTCCGTTGGAAAAAATATGCAGTCCATCCTCACAAAGCAGTACCAGATCATCCTGAAGCTCCACATAGTCCATAACATTTTTCGCCTGATAACTGCCCGTTTTCTCTCCCTTTTCGTCGTAGCAGGAAACCTCAGCTCCATCATTGATATAAAGAGCATTCTGTTCTTTGGCAAACCGTACAGAAACCACACGCTGCTCTTTCTTCAACGCAATGGAAGATACCGTTCCCGACTGGTCACTACAGGTCACGGTTCTCTTTTTCGTATTTCCTTCTTCGTCTGCCAGTACCGCTTCGATCACAATGGCTCCATCTGCACGGATGTCACCGGTTTGGATCACCGCATCTTTTTCCTTCTTTTCTGTCACTGCCTGCAAAGAAACACTGTCCGTTTCCTCAAAAGAGGCTCCCTGATCACTGCTTTTTAACAAGAGCAGCTCCTGATCTTCCTTTGTTTTTGTGGCAAGAATCCACTGTATTCCGTCATCATCCTCCCGATAACAGAGCACCCGTCCCAGCTTTGGCAGCACTCCTATCTTCGTCTCCACCAGATATTTATCCCGATGTTCTTTTTTCGCCTGCTTTCCACAACCGGATATGCATCCAATGATCAGACATATGGTTAAACAAAACACTGTGCCTTTCTTTATAAAAGATTTCATTTTATACACCATCCTAACATCCTCTATTTGTTCGTTTACCCTACTCACTTTCCATCAGCTTCATTTTCTGCTCCAGTGCATCACAGGTCTTTTCAAGATCCTGCGATCCTTTCATGTAGGAAGCAATCTCTTTGTCTACAAGCTGCTCCCACTCTATGTTTTGCGTTACCGGAGTATCGAATTCCGCTATATAGGAAAGGAATTGTTCATATTCTTTTTTAGTTCCAAACCAGTTATAAAATTGCATCTTTTGTCCATCTATTTCACCACTGGAAGAACCTGCCCCTACTGCGCATCTTACCCGCAATCCTTCTTTGGTAACAGGAATTCCGACTGCCAACGATCCTTCAATACATTGTTCATACGGCGCAAACAATTCACTCACAAAATTCATTGCCAGCTTTTTATTTGCGCTGGTGTCAGATACTGCGGCAATGTAAGCAGGTTCAAAAGTATTGCCACAACCAAAAGATAGTGGCTGATACACTGTGTCACCCTGTCTTCTTGCTATATCCGGGACATAAAATAATTCCGTATCATAATGGATCCGTCCCACAGCCAGTTCCTGCCCGGACCGATTTCTATCATAAAGTCCTCTCAAATTAAGTGACAGATTGTATCCATCCAGCATCAACTCCGCACTGTTTTCAAACGTGTCATCCTTCGGATTGGCTGCTCTTTGTTCGGTTAATTTATCAGAAATCTTCTTTAGATAGGTAATATACTCTTTCATCTGTTTCCGATCATACTGTCCACCCTTTTGCAGTATTTTAGGTTCCATGCCAATAAATAAAATATTGTGCAACTGATCCCATTCCGGTACACATAAAGCATTTCTCGTTTGACACGAAGATTCCTTTACATATTCATACAGCGACTTTAATGAATGAATTTTCTCTGTCACCTGCTTCTTTCCTATTATCAGAGATGGCTGGAAAGCCGCCGGGATCGCATATAACGTCTGCTCCTTTTCATAAGCTGTTATGATATTTTCAAATGGTTCTTGTGCCTGTATTTGTTTCTTTACGGAGTTTAAGGAGGCAAGCATACCGTTTTTCTCGTATTTTTCTACATCCAGTCCGTCTAAGAACAACACATCCGGGGAGGCTCCTGACATCAGGCTCGTATTCAGTGCCGCAACCGCATCTTTGATGGAAGTTCCCTTCCCTTCTTCCATTCCGATCTGTCTTTCCACCGTTACATTCGGATGGTATTTCTGGTAAATATTTATCATGTCATCGATATGGGAATCCTCTTTTAAGCTGTATACCACCAGTGTTCCTTTTGCTTTTTCATCTGTCCGGGGCTGCTCTTTTGTCTCATAATCCTTGAGATACCATGTCCAGTTGCCGTCTTCATCTACCGTTGAGCCTTCTGCCTGTTCGGTTGTTGTCTGCGACGTTTTCCCTGCCGTTTCGACCGGCGTTTTTGCTTCCTTTGTGTATGCATAAATGCTGTATTCATCATGATACAGTACCAGCACCCGGATATCCTGTTCACTGCGCGCAACATAGTCGATCATCTGATAGGAAGGATCCTGAAACTGTGTCTTTTTTCCACCTGCGAGCTTTAGGATCATACTTCCATCAACCTTCTGTTCATACACACCGGACTGCAGCATATAGTAGAGATTGTCATCCTTTCCCGGTTTCAAAATGCTTCCGGTATAGGATTGGATCCCGGTGACTGCCTCTCTTGTCTTTTTCAGATCTTCCTCCAGGGAAGTATCACGGAATTTATTCCGGCTGCGTTCTTCTGTATCTCCGTTGGAAAAAATATGCAGTCCATCCTCACAAAGCAGTACCAGATCATCCTGAAGCTCCACATAGTCCATAACATTTTTCGCCTGATAACTGCCCGTTTTCTCTCCCTTTTCGTCGTAGCAGGAAACCTCAGCTCCATCATTGATATAAAGAGCATTCTGTTCTTTGGCAAACCGTACAGAAACCACACGCTGCTCTTTCTTCAACGCAATGGAAGATACCGTTCCCGACTGGTCACTACAGGTCACGGTTCTCTTTTTCGTATTTCCTTCTTCGTCTGCCAGTACCGCTTCGATCACAATGGCTCCATCTGCACGGATGTCACCGGTTTGGATCACCGCATCTTTTTCCTTCTTTTCTGTCACTGCCTGCAAAGAAACACTGTCCGTTTCCTCAAAAGAGGCTCCCTGATCACTGCTTTTTAACAAGAGCAGCTCCTGATCTTCCTTTGTTTTTGTGGCAAGAATCCACTGTATTCCGTCATCATCCTCCCGATAACAGAGCACCCGTCCCAGCTTTGGCAGCACTCCTATCTTCGTCTCCACCAGATATTTATCCCGGTGTTCTTTTTTTGCCTGCTTTCCACAACCGGATATGCATCCAATGATCAGACAAAGTACCAGCGAAAATGCCAGACACTTCATTGCTTGTTTTTTTCTGCTACACTCCATATCCCGCTCCTTTCCTTCTCCAGATCCGCCCTGTTACAACCGTAAAAACTACCAGCAGTAAGAGTAAGCACTCCCGCTGCAGTCTTTTATAATAGAGCCGCACATATACTGTCTCCAGCACATCCTTGTTTCCGTAACGGATGTGCTCCAGCCGTGTTTGACATTCCTTTTTAAGATCAGCATAAAAGGAAAGGTCGGACCACTGGTTGGGAGTTTCCAGCCAGCGAAAAAAACTGAAGTAATCTTTTGTGTAATAGCTTTCCTCTTTCAGCGGATAAGATGCCAGCTCGTTCTGACTGTACTGTCCACGGTAGAATTCTTTTTTTACATTCAGGATCACTCCGGTCAGATCTGCCTCCTGCTCCTGATTCTGCACCACCATACATGCCTGTTCCGTCAGCAGAACCCCCCGTACCTGGTAGGTTTTCCCCTGCCAGGTAAGCCGCTGCCCCTGCGCCTTTGTTGTGCCAAACAAGGCATACAGGGAATCGGGATCGAGCAGGCAGCCCGCCTCATCATCCCTGTTTAACTCTGCGGTTGCCATAACGATCCCGCTTGATGCACAGGTGAGGGAAAGCACGGAAACCTCCGTTTCCTTTTTTACCTGATCTGCAGTAAGGCTTTGCGCCTCCTGTACCACATATCCGCCCAGAATATGCTGCTGTGTGTTCTGCCGTAAATTTCTATCAAGATCCTGTACACGCATCCCCTCTTCCTCCAGAGGAAACACTGCAATGTGGGAAACACTTTTTGTCATCTTATTGTCCCGGTACAAAAGAACAGATTCTCTCAGACACAACACAAGAAAAAACAAAAACAGGATGCCCCACATTCCTTTATAAATAATCACTCTTGCATTATTCGTACCGAATCACCTGCCTCTACTTTTTTATTGGAGTCGATGATGATCAGATCATCCTCACTTAACCCATTGGTGTCCACCGCTGTTTCAGTATCATTTCCCTCTTCCAGCTTCACACCAACCCGTTTTGCCACCAGCTCTTTTCCAAGGATCGTCTGCTCCTCCTGTGCGATCAGCACATAATTGGTGCCATTTGCCCCACTTCTGACCGCACTCCACGGAAGAACGCAGTCATAGGAACTGCTTTCATGTACAAATGTGACATCCGTATTCAGTCCCTCATAAAAGCCCTTTTTTGGAAGCGACACGAAAACATCATACTGCGTCGGTTCTTCCCGGTTCTGTGAAATAGAAAGCACCTTTGCCGGATAAGATTTACTTTTTTCATAGGAATAAACGCTTGCCTCATCTCCTTTTTTAATATAATTCTGCTCCAGTGCCGACACGGATAGCTGCATCCGGTATCCTTCTTCTCCGGGAGGTGCCGCCTCAACTACTCCATATGCGATCACCTCATTTTTGATCGTTCCGGCCGTCATCGTGTCGCAGGAAACCTGCGGCGTGATCACAGAGCTTGCAAACCGGGAAACGTAGGTAAACAACAGCGCCAATACCAGAAATCCTAGGATGATCTTTCCCGCTTTTCCCTCTCTGCTTTTGATCCAACGTCTCCATTTCATTTTTTTGATTTGATCCATCGTTTCTTCCTCCTTATTTCTCATTTCCAAGATCACCCGACATGCCTAAGCCGTGTGCCAGATAATCCTTTCCCAGCCAAAAGACGAGCAGTGCCGGAAGTATACTGAATAACGAATAGGCAAATGCCGCTCCCGCATTGGTGCTGGTAATCTCCGGAATATAAACGGACAACGGCCACAGCTCCTTCTTCCGCAGGAAAATGACAGGCTGCTCCACCATGTTCCAGTATTCCAAAAATCCGATGACCATAGCCGCCAAGATCCCCGGCACTCCGATCGGAACCGCAATATAGAAAAACTCCTGAAACGCATTTGCCCCATCCACCTTCGCCGCATCCAAAATGGAATCTGGGATCTTGACAAAGGACTGATAGATGATAAATGCCGGAAAGGTTGAGAAGATGAGCGGCACGATCAGGCTGAACAGCGTATCGATCATATGCATGGAATTCAGCACCAGATACTGCGACAGCATCGTCACCTGAAACGGAAGCAGCATACAGAAAATGTAGATCCCATACATTCTGGAAGCCCATTTTTTCCTGCTTCTTGCAAGCCCCCATGCCGCAGGCACTGCAAAGACAAGCTGTCCCACCAGAATCGAAAGCACCACCTTCATGGAATTCCAGAACAACACATAATATTCCGGCGTATCCAGGATCAATTTGATCCAGTTGCGAAACGTAGGATACAGAGGGATCAAATGCCAGCTGGCATATCCGTCCGCCTCCTCTAAGATCGGTGACAACAGCGTGCGAAGCTCCTCATTTCCCATTAAACTTCCGGTAAATATGATAAGCACCGGAAGGATACAGATACCTGCCAGCACATAAAGCAATAATTTTCTTATGATCTTCATGCTTCATCATCCTCCTTTAGCAAAAGCTTCTTCAGTACATAAAGTACCGTGAACAAAAATGCTGCCGTGACGACAGAGGCTGCTGCCAGCTTTCCGATATCCAGCTTCTGGAACCAGTTGTTAAACAAATGCTGCAGCGTGTACATGGAGTTATCCGGATAATTTCCGGCGATCAGATATGCCTCACGGTACACCTTAAAGGAATTGACAAACGCAAGCACGGTAACTGCATAGGCAACATGCTTTAGATTGGGAACAATGATCCTTGTGATGATCTGCCCGCGGGATGCCCCGTCAAGCTTTGCCGCCTCGTACACGTTATTGGGGATCGCGGCAAGCCCCGCCCACCAGATCAGCATGTTATAGCCGATATTTTTCCAAAGGTAGGTAAATACCAGCACCCAGAACGCTGCGCTGCTGTCCAGAAACCGCACCGCGTGCATATGAAACACTCCGGTCAATATGTGATTTACAATGCCCTGCTGCTCAAACAACACTCTCCAAAGCACTGCGATCGAATTGGAGGGGATTGCCAGTGGCACTAAAAAGGCAAATTTTAAAACAGAACTTGAACTAAAATAAACCTCGATCGCCACCAGCAATGAAATCAAAAGTAACAGCGGCAGACAGATTGCTTCAAACCGAAGCGTATTGTATGCCGCCAGCATAAAGGCTTTATTGGTAAATAGTAGTTTAAAGTTGGCAATACCATTAAACTGCCATGATGTCCCAAAACAAAACGACCGCCGCGCCACATCAAGAAGTGGGAACAGAAAAAATATTGTGACACCGATCACGCTGGGGAGTACAAAAAACAACAGTGTGTCGTGTTCTTCAATAAACTCCATGATCTTTCTGCCTATCCTGCCCCGTTTTTCTTTCTGCGGCTTTTCTTTTTCTTCCGCCATAAAACATACACTTCCCTTCTATTTTTTCTTATGAAAATTGTAACAAAAAGAGGGGTACGACGTCCTCAAAATAAACTCTAATTTTCCTGTTATCTCGAATTAGTCTCTAATTTCCCGTATATTCTGGATAAAAAGAGGGAAATGTATTACACTGTTGCAAAAGGAGAAAAAACATATGAATTTACTACTGATCGAAGATGACCAGCGGCTTTGCGAAATGCTGCTTGTTTTATTTAAAAAAGAACAGATCACACTGGATTACTGTGATACGATCGCCAAGGGAATACTGCTACTAAAAAAGAATCATTATGACCTCTTACTCTTAGACCGCATGCTGCCGGACGGGGACGGGGTTTCCCTGATCACCTCACTGCGCAAGGAGCATGATCCCATCCCGGTTCTGATCCTGACTGCACTGGGTAATACTGATGATAAGGTGGATGGCATTGAGCAGGGTGCCGATGACTACATGGTGAAACCATTTGAATTTAAAGAATTATATGCCCGCGTGAAAATGCTGACCAGACGGATCACACCTGCAAAAGCGGCACCGCTTTATCACTATGCAGACATAACCTATGACGACAAGACGCACACGATCACCTGCAACGGGGCACAGACCATCCTTTCCAAAAAGGAAGCCGCCCTGTTTTTAGAACTGATCCGCCAGCCGGAAGTCCCGATCCGTAGGGAAGATCTGATGGAAACGATCTGGGGAGAAGCACTGGCGATCGAAAATGGAAATCTGGACAACCAGATCTATTTTGTCAGGAAACAGCTTGCACTGGTCAAAAGCTGTATTAAAATCAAAGTTTCCCGCGGAGTGGGCTATTATATGAAAGCAGAAAGATAATAAAAGACAGGGAGGGCTGTGACGTGTTCAAGGGATTACAAAAAAAATTATTATGGACCTTTCTTTTCTTTTCCATTGTGCTGATGACAGCTATCAGCATCGTATTTTTATACATCAGTTATCAGGCACTTTATGAGCGCACCTACTACTTTTTCCGTACCAATGTACAGGCAATCTACACTACCGTTTTTGATGACTTTGTAGCAAACAGCGATTATTATTACATATTGAGCACAGGAGACATTATCGTCTATGCGAACGATCATGGTCAGGTACGTAATCTGAATTCATTTACCTCGACCAAAGTCTCCGAGAAACTGTTTTTAGATGTTAATGCCAAATCAAAAACACGTGCCACCTTTAAAAATGGTGAATTTACCTTTTCTATTTTTGACTACAAAGCTCCGGATGGAAAACGTTATTTTGCAAGCTCTGCACTTGATGTTTATGAGGACACCACACTGGTTGCCCTCTATCCGAAAAGTGTGATCTATGACCAGTTAAAAGTAATGGCGGTAAAATTTCTCGGCATTGCGATCGCAAGCATTGCGCTCTTACTGCTGATCTGCCGTGTGCTCATTCAAAAAGCGATCGTCCCTGCAAAGGTTGCTTACCAGAAACAAAAGGAATTTGTCTCTTCTGCCGCCCATGAGCTGCGCATGCCGCTGACACTGATCAAATCAAGTCTTTATACGGCACGGCAGACACCCGAAGAAGCAGAAAAATATTACGACATTGCCGACTCAGAATGCAGCAGGATGTCCGCATTAGTCGGCGATCTGCTCACCCTTTCCCGTATGGACAAAAACACCGTCTCTGCTGATCTTGCCTTAGACCATATCGAGCCGGTGCTGTTTCAATGCTATAATAATTTTGAAGAGTATGTTGCAAAAAAGGGACTGGGATTTTATATCAGTCTGCCGGAGGAAACCATTTCCCTCTACCGGTTTGATAAAAACCGGATGCTGCAGCTTTTAACGATCCTGATGGACAATGCCTGCCAGTATACAAAAACAGGAAGCATCACACTGGAAGCCTATGAACAAAAAGGACATCTCTACCTCGTCGTTGCCGATACCGGGTGCGGCATCAAAGAGCAGGATCTTACCCGGATCTTTGACCGCTTTTATCAGGGTGATCAGGCACACACCGATCCCGATCACTTTGGACTGGGACTTAGCATCGCCGCAGAGATCGTGCATATGCATGGCGGTACGATCCACGTCAGTGAAACCACAGGGGGCGGTGCAACCTTTACGGTGCGGTTATAAAAAATAAAACAGATTCCAAAACTTTCCGGCATATGCCATGTACAAAACCTTAATCCGGAATTACTTCGATATACACCTGATCGTATTTATGTTTCAGCTCCTGCTTGATCTCGTCACGTACCCGGTGCAGGATGCTGATATGGATCACATCGGTCTGATTGCCAATATATACTTCCACCCAAAGCTTTCGTCCGGTCTGGATCACATCAAGGAACGTTACCTCATAGGGGTAATCCGCCATGTGCCGGTCCACGATCGAGCGGATCTGATCCAGCGTTTCCTCCTCTGGTGCAAACAGCACCAGATTTTTTATGCTTTTAAAGATCACCTTGATCGGCTCCCGGATCAATAAAAGAGCCATGACAACTGCAACGGCCGGATCAATATAAGGAGACAGAAAATGAAGCGTTGTATGCTGTAAGAGCATTTGCACCGCAAAGGCAACTGCCACTCCCATACTGCTTAAAATATCAAGCTTCCACATGTATAATTCTGCCTTGATCGTCATCGACTCATATTTGGTGCTGTAATGATGCAGCAATAAATAAATGAACAGACAGCCTAAGCATACCAGAAATTCAAATATCGCAATGCTTCCGGCATCTACGTCATGCCCCCCGTGAAGCAGCAGCTTTATATTTTCCAGCATCAGATTACAAGTCAATGCCAGCAACACACTATACTTCACAAGCAAAAACAAAGATTCCACCTGTGCATAACCATATGGATGCTTTTCCGTTACCGGTTTATAAAGCAGCGGGATCAATACCAGAAACGGTCCGATCATAACAAGATCCGCAGCATCAAACAGACAATCTGTTAAAATGGAATGGGAATGCGTTTTCCATGCCATCAGACCTTCTGCCAGAATAAACAGGACACTTCCTAAAAAGGAAAGATTCAATATTCTTTTTTCAATCTGTAACTTATCTTTTTTCATAATAACAATCCGATCCAGGCTTTGCTATGGCCATTTTTCTCTGATAAGAATACCATTTTCGCCTCTCTTTTGCAATGTGGAATCCTGTGAAACAGCAGCTGCCAAAAGAAATCTCGTGACATAAAAATTCTGTAGCTCCAGAAATCTGAAACTACAGAAACTTTTATCATGCCTTACCACTCGTTTTCAAGTACGATACAGAAACCTTCCGTTGTTAAATGGTACCTGTGATCGTAAGTGTACTCACTCCCGGTGTCACTACCCATGCATTCGTTGCCGGATCCCTTTCATATGTGGCTGCAGGCACAGTGATCTCACCTGCAGTTGTTGAAAATACCCCTGTTGTCTCGTCATACGTATATTGGGTTCCTGCTGTTAATGCAGTTCCATTAAATGTTGCTGTCAGATTGGAAAGAACCGGATTGAACGTATCAGTGACCACAACACCCGTCGTTGCATTTGCGTCAGCATTTCCGGAATTCTGAATTAAAAATGTATACGTTAACGTACCATTTTCCGTTACCGGAACCGGACTAACGGACTTCGTAATAGAAAGCACCGGACCACTCGCTGCATTGATCGTCTCCTCAACCTCGATCGGAGTCACACCACCACCGGAAACCGTAGCGGTATTTGTAATCGTAGATGCCGCTGCAAGTGGCGCATACTCGTTAACAGAAGCCTCATATACGATCGTTGCATTACCGCCAGCCGGAATCGTCAGTCCGGAGATTACAAGAGGAGGACCTGCCGTTACCGTAGGAGCCGCCTGCAGCACTCCGTTGATATAGTATTTTACACTTCCCGCAATATAGGTAAGCGGAGTAAGCGCATCCGGCTCGATCGTATACGTTCCCAGATCATCGGAAATCGAAATCCCCGCAAATGCTGTCGCACCGGAATTTACAATACTGATAACATACGTCACGCTATCCTGCGGACCGTACGTACTGCGTACCGCCGTTTTCGTCGCTGAAAGCACTTCTAAAATTTCTCCTACTGCAATATTGGAATTGGCCACCGCATCACCATAGCGAAGCTGGGCCTGATTCGTAAATCTTGCCATCCCTGACACAACCTTTCTTTTTCTTATACTTCACTATATGCCGAAAAAGAGGGAAGGTTACGGGGAATGTCCAATGTTAAATGAGCTGTCAACTTTTATACCTTATTTAAGCTTATACATTCTATTCGTCGTTGCACCAGTTGACTCAATATTTTCCATTTTTGCAAGAATCGCTCTTGTCCTTGAAGCACTCAATCCAATGTGTTCTGCTATATCATTTGTTTTAGCCTCCCCACATTGCATAAGATACTCATATATCTTTGCCATATTATCACTTGTTTTTCTTCGTCTGCTTTCTTCGCTTATTTTCTTCGCCTGTTTTCTTCGCTTGTTTTCTTCGCTTGTTTTCTTCGCTTGCTTTTCAACAAATTCAAGCGTCAATACTGTGCGATCCGGCTCAAAACGTTCTTCAATCACAGGCTCCTTCCAACCTTCATCTTTCCATATATTAAATATATTGGGTACTCCACTACCAGAACGCTCTCCAATATTAATCAGATTAAACATCTTCATAAGCGACTTATTTCTGGGATCAGATTCTCCCCCTTTACGCATCTGAATCTTACCAGTCCGGATATATCCCGGATTTTCAAATACAAGCTTCTTTGGCTCTTTTTTTATCACCACGCCTCGCATTCCATAATAATCAGCATTGATCAGGCAATTTGCCAATGCCTCTCTAAGAGCCTTATGAACGGATGTGTCCTCAATTCTATCGCCACCTTGCATTGCAAAGGGGGTCTTTATATCCATACTTATCTTGTTATACACCCTAAAATAAAAATCACAAAGATTACCCGACCATTCCCCAGAACTTGATTGTATACGATCGGTCCACCGTATAGTGGGATCAAGCATTTCACGATAATCAAGAAAATATTCTGGAAAATGTCTCACAATGTTATATTCATCTCCAAACATCAGCATACCAGCAGCTGTAGGATGTAACTGCTTATCCTCTCTTGAAATAGCGGCAGCACCAATGCTTCTTAAATACTCCGCATCATTTAATCTCTCAAAAGGATGCCCAGGTTTCAATGTTCTGTGACGATTTCTATAACCCTGGATTGTCTCATAATTCAAATCTTTCATCGGAACATCATCCAAAACTTCCATATCCATAGTATTTTCAGCCTGATCACGAAGCATTGTTTTTACTTGTAAACGTGTACAACGATAATCCCCTTCATGATTTCTTCTGAAAGTAGAACCAAATAAATCATCATTGATATATACTGGTTTCTGATCTCGTTTCGCCATGGGAACATAGATGACAATGATCAAATCTCCGTTTACTTCATATGCCTCAATGTCATTATCTTTTAAGATGTTCACATTCACTTTTTTTCGATTATTGATTATATCCCAAAATTGCTTAATAAGTTTCCCTTTGTCAGCCACATCAAGCCCCGTTGTTCTCCATGTACCATCTTTATTCTCTGCAACACCAAGAATTATAACTCCACCATAACAATTGGCAAATGCAGAATATGTGTCCCACAATGATATTGGCAAACCACCATTTGCTTTCTTGACTTCTCGACGATTATCTTCTTTGTACGAATCAAACTTTGATATGTCAAACAGTTCTTTCAAATAATGCCATCCTCCCTTCTATTCCTATAATAGTATATCGAATTTCTTATAAACCAAACAACCAATAAATATTTTACCAGATTTAAGTCCCTTTTACAAAAAAGCTCCAAAAGCCAGATTCCTCTAACCTTTGGAGCCATTCTTTTATCATTCACCTTTTATGAAAAATGAAATGTATCCTTTAATCCAAGCCATTTCTGATCCTTATCAGAAAGATTCAGCTTCGTTCCATCCGCAAGTGTGTAACCCGAAGCATCTGCATTGCCCGGATACTCTCCCTGCAGAGTCGGCCACTCAATACCAATCTCAGGATCATTCCAGGCCAGGCCGCCTTCATCACCCGGATGATAGAAATCTGTTACCTTATAACAGAATTCCGCTGTCTCACTCAGTACAAGGAAACCATGTGCAAAACCTTCAGAGATATAAAACTGTTTCTTGTTCTCCTCGGTCAGCTCCACACCATACCACTGTCCATAGGTTTTGCTTCCCTCTCTTAAATCAACCGCTACATCAAATACGGAACCCTTGATCACACGAACTAATTTGCCCTGTGGATACTCCTTCTGGAAATGAAGTCCACGAAGCACACCCTTTGTTGACATCGACTGGTTATCCTGAACAAATACCATATCCAGTCCGGCTTCCTTCATATCATTCTGATTGTAAGTCTCCATAAAATAACCACGGTTATCCCCATGTACAGTAGGCTCAATCACATAAAGGCCTTCAATCGGAGCCTTTGTTACATTAATCTGTCCCATTTTCGTTCTCCTTCTTTCTTACCTATCACTTCTGCAATGACAGAAAAATTATTTTATCGTATCACAGCTGATCTAACTGCTAGTCCCACTCATACTGCTTCAAATAGCGCGCAACTGCATCCTTCCAGTCCGGAAGCGGTGTAAATCCACATTCGGAAAGCTTACTCTTGTCGAGTCTTGAATTAAATGGACGAGCAGCTTTGGATTCCCCATATTCTGCCGTTGTAACCGGAATCACATTCACCTTATCCTCGGCATACTCTGTATGACCAAGCGCAACTGCCTGTTTAAAAATCTCTTTCGTGAAATCATACCAGCTGATGTATCCACCCTCATTGGTTGCATGATAATGTCCATACCGGTCTGTCTGAATCATATCCACGAGCAGACGAGCCAGATCGTACGTATAAGTTGGCGTACCAATCTGATCATTTACCACACGAATGGTATCATGGTTTTTTCCTACCTTTAACATCGTCTTGATGAAATTGTTACCATTGACACCAAATACCCATGCAATACGGACAATAAAAAACTTCTTTAAATAGCTTCTTACGATATTCTCTCCAGCCAGTTTTGTTTCCCCGTAAAAATTAAGCGGGTGAAAATCCGTACAATCCGGCTGCCATGGCTCCGTACCTTCTCTGCCATCAAATATATAATCCGTGGAAATGTACATCATCGGAATATCCAGTTCCTGGCATACCCGTGCCACATTTTTGGTACCCGCAAAATTCACACTGCGTACCTTGAAATGATTCTCTTCCTCTTCTGCTGCATCCACTGCCGTCCAAGCTGCACAGTGAATCACCGCATCCGGCTGCTCATAGACCATACGGGCAAACACTGCCTCAGAATCCACCAGATCCATTGGCACATACTTTGCCGTAGTCACTGCCGTTCCATCCTGCGCACCGCTATATGTCTCTGCCAAATCGCTACCGATCGGCTCTAACCCACGTTTTACTAACTCATTTACCACATCGTGGCCAAGCTGACCAGCCACACCTGTTACTAATACTTTCATCCTCAAATGTCTCCTTACTCGACACGATCCTTATACATCTCAGCAAAATAGTTACGATATTCTCCGGAAATGATATTCTCCCACCATTCCTTATTGTCCAGATACCACTGAATCGTCATCTGGATACCGGTATCAAAGGTATACTGTGGTTTCCAGCCAAGCTCTGTCTCAAGCTTTGTTGGATCGATCGCATAACGCATGTCATGACCCGGACGATCCTTTACATATTTGATCAGACTCTCCGGTTTGCCCAATGCTTTTAAGATCGTCTTTACTACCTCTAAATTGCTGCGCTCATTATGACCACCAACATTATATACTTCACCGACTTTGCCATTATGAATGATCAGGTCGATTGCCTCACAGTGATCATGTACATGCAACCAGTCACGTACATTTGCACCATTACCATAAACCGGAAGCTCCTCATCTGCTAACGCACGGCTGATCATCAATGGGATCAGCTTCTCCGGAAAATGATATGGACCATAGTTATTAGAACAACGGGAAATCGTTACCGGAAGTCCGAAAGTTCTGTGATATGCTAATACAAACAGATCCGCACTCGCTTTACTGGACGAATATGGGCTGGATGTATGAAGCGGAGTTGTCTCTGTAAAGAACAGATCCGGACGATCCAGAGGGAGATCCCCATATACCTCATCCGTAGAAACCTGATGATAACGCTTTACACCAAACTCCTTTGAGGCATCCAGTAAGGTTGTTGTACCAAGTACATTCGTCTGCACAAAGATCTCCGGATTCTCAATCGAACGATCTACATGGCTCTCTGCAGCAAAGTTTACAACAATATCAAACTTTTCCTTCTCAAACAGATCAAAAATAAACTTACGATCTGCAATATCGCCTTTTACAAACTTGTAATTTGGCTTGTCCTCTACCGGTTTACAAGTCTCCAGATTACCCGCATAGGTAAGCAGATCCAGATTCACAATATCATACTCCGGATACTTATTCACCATGTGATGTACAAAATTACCACCGATAAAACCGGCACCACCTGTTACTAAAATCTTCATAAACATTGTCCTCCGTTTAAAAATATAATCATGTTATCGTATAACAATAATGAACCAAACCACTAGTATCAATAGTATAACCGCTCGAGGGAAAATAATCAATGGGGGAGCCTTTTTTTCCACTATATCTTCCCAATCAGCATCAATCCCCGCAGCACAAGTTCCACCGGGAGCTGTGGATTCCACCGGCATGGATAAAATGCTTTTTTACACGCTGTAATAAAAGAATACTTCTCCTTACAAAACCAGCTTAATATCACACGATCCTTCTCTGACAATTCCTCTCCAAACAACCGCATAAACTCCCTTGCATTTCTTGTGTAAAACATGTCCCCCTTCAACAGCCTGATCCCATGCGGAATCTTCTTGAAAAAGAACAAAGGAGATGCATTATCCTCATGCTGTCGATGTACCGCCATCATCTGATGAGACAAATGATAATAACCAAATGCCGCTACGATCATAGATGCAAACCAGTCATGGTATTTGATGACCTCAGGATCTGCCAGGATCAGCCGTTCATATAACCGGCGATTGATCGTAATGGAAAATCCAAAAAATATGTTACTGGTAATAGAATTATAAAATCGATAAGAAAATGAATGCGGCGCATATACCTGCTTTTGGGTAAGATCCGCATTGCCAATCTCAAATCCACTATGATAAAGAAGCGGAATCTCCCGATCCGCTTTTCCTTCCATCCAGTGTACTGCCAGCTTTAATTTGTCCGGATACCACACATCATCCTGGTCACAAAAAGACCAGTAATCCCCCGTAGCAGTTTCTTTCATCAAAGCAAAAAAGCTTTTGCTAAATCCGATGTTTTCCCCTTCTATTAACGTCAATTTATCCTGATAGAAATCATCGCTCTGATACTGTTTTATAATCGCTACTGTACCATCTGTAGAACCATCGTCCCGGATATAAATATGGAAATCCTGATAGGTCTGTGCAAAAATACTATCCAGTTGTTCTTTGATATACTTTTCTCCGTTGTAGGTGGAGATTAAAATATTAACCATGGGATCACCTTGCTTTTTCCACAATACAATCACTATCCGTTAAATAGTTGCGTGTATATAGTAACTTCGTTGTTTGGGGGTGCTTATCTACATCATATAACAAAATTCCCTTTTTCGTTTCTGTATGAAGCAGCTGATCTTTCTTTTTCAAATTCCATGATGTATCATAATCTGCATAAAATGCCTGTGCCCCCTGATAGGACTGCCCACGATCATTTTTATCACAACTATAATACAAACGACAACCATTTTTATAAGCAAACACGGCTGCCGGTTCGTGGTCACAATCTGATTCCAACAGCTGTTTAGGCTCAGAAAACTTCTTACCATCTTTGTCCTCGGAAACGGCTAATTCGATTGCACTGTCACCCTTATCCACGGTTTCTTTCTCATAAGTCACATAAAAATGCCCATCTTTATAAAAAACATCCACATCTTCTAAATTATTCTGGGCGGATACGATATCACTCACCAGCGACCACTCCTTCAGATTAGAAGACTGGTATAAATGAATGGTATAGGTTCCATTCTCCTGCTCAGGATCAGGATTATTAATCGTCCCCTCTATCTCCGTCGCAGTAATATAATACTTCTTTCCAACTTTTGTAATCGTGGGATCGATCTGCAGATTTTCCGTTTTCATGATCACATCGTTGGAAATCAAATTATAATCATCATCCAGCTTGGCAATTCCTAACTCGTTATTGCCATTTCCATACACGATAATTCCTTCCTCATCCAGACAATCCAGCCAATTAACAGCTACATCATGGTAGGTTTTTCGATTCTTTCCGTCTTTATCATATACTTTTAGCACACCACCCACATTGGTGATAATACAATCTTTATAAAACTTTGCATCCCCATTATGAAGGGCATCTATCTCTGTAGAAATTTTAAAGTTGACAGAATCTGTTTTCACCACACGGGGCAATACAATGGAAAATGCAACCGCAAACAGCGTTAATAAAATCAATATGAAAATGATGCTTATAGCAGTTAGTTTTTTCATGGAATTCTCCCTCATATCCATAATAACCTATCCAATCAATATTTGATCATATATTCCTAAATATAATATTATCATATATATTCCTACTACACATACGGCCAAAGCATCCCGTATGATTAGCTTATTTAATGGTTTAATATTTATACCGCGTCCAAAAATTACGGCTGCTAATGGATAAATAACTGGCAATACATACCTAGGCTGACACCCTGCAATAGTATTTTCTCCAACGGGTGTATAAGCAATATATAGTGCGGTTGCACACATTACAACTATACCTATAGATATAGCCACAATACATATCCTTAAATATACTGGATATGCTTTAGAGTCAACCTCACCTTTATCAAATATCGCCATCAGCAAAATTAACAAGCAGCATATTTTTCCTCCTTTTATAAACCCTAGATATGCCATATAGCTTATTCCTTCAAGATTTATCGGTGGAAAATATCCTTTTAAGAAGGATATTAAGATGTTAAAATAGTGTAATGGATTTGAAATTATAAACATAATCTGCTCACTAGGATTTACTGCTCCACCTCGAATATCTCCTGAACCCGTCACTTCAAAAAATGACCTATACAAAAATGAAATTACAATAATGGAGAGTGCCAGCATGCAAATTTGATAATACTTCTTTTTATTTTCCATTTTATTCCATGGCATCAAAAAAGGAATTAAACACAGTGGAAGGTATACCTGTTTAGGTAAACACGCAATTGCTAAAGAAAAACTCATGATTATGATATCTTTCTTGCATATTTTTTCATTTTTATTTTGCAATGCACTTATAAAATATGCAATACCAAGCATCAAAAATGCAATTACCCAATAATCATAGGAATAATCTGCTGCCATAAAAAGAACTGTTGGAATCATTGCTACGGATGCATACATTAACTTACCACATTTTAATTTTTTCATTCCACAATACACACAAATAGAATATATTATAACACTTGGAATTCTTCCAAATATATATACATAAAATACATTGCAACCAATTAATCTTAAAAATGAAATCATCATTCCATAAGGAATATGGGCTATAGTAGTACCGGTCTTGGATGAATACACATAGTGATCACCTGCACCGATTGCATGCTGTATTTTTTCAGAAAGTTGTTTATAATCCTTTGTTTCAGCTAAAAAATATGGAGCATTATAACAAATATCTAAATCTGCCTGTGTGTATTTTGTCTCACCAATATGAGAAGCACCTAATGCATATTTATAATGTGAATCAATATCCCATCCTGCATGTCCATACGGTTTAATCATAACCATTAATAAACCTATTATTAAAACAGTAAAAAACACTGCTTTTTCAAAATGATAATAAATATCTTTCAAATAATATATAACAATCATAATATTAAAAAGTAACATTATCATAAATAGCATATTATACATATTATGAATTGAAAATAAAAGATAGCTTAATAATCCCCCTATTAAAACTGCACATATACCCAATATGCCTATTCTAACAAAACTCCTCTTCTTCTGAATTATCATGTCACATATCTTCATCATAAAACCTGTTTTTATTAAAAAATATATAACAGCAAGGCAAAGCATGGATGCACATATAAAACCGAATATTAGCTTACCGGTTGATTCATAATGTTTATTTATAATAGGAGCACCCGAATAAAATCGTACACCATTCAATTTATAATCTTGATCGAGATCCACCCGGACGTTCTTTACTTTACTTTTTGGAAAAAAAGCATAAAATTGTTTTCCTTTGTTATAATATCCTTGAACATGTTGCTCCTCACTAAATCCTTCCCCTGTATCATAATATATATCAAAATATGTATCCTTTCCAACACCATCTGCATCGATAACCATATATGTTGCCTTTTTCGGTACCTTATTAAAAATTATGTAAGGATCCGTTATATCATCTACCTGAATAGTTCCATCTTTAGAATAGGAACATTGATTCTTAGCAACTATATCATTTACATTTTTATCGTTTATAAAATTTCCATCATTTGCTTTATATTCATACATTGGAATAGGGGACCAAAAAAGGCCTACTACACCCATGCATATCATTATATATAGTATTACTGATACAAAAACAGAAAGTTTTTTTTGATTATATGACATATTTGCCTCCTTGATATTGTCCTGACCATCCTCTACTCCACCGTCACACTCTTTGCCAGATTTCTTGGTTTATCCACATCACAGCCCTTTGAGACCGCAACATAATAACCAAACAATTGAAGCGGGATAACTGCCAACGATGCTGCAAATAACGGATTACACACTGGGACATATACTACAAAATCAGCCGTATCTTCAATATCCACATGCTCTTTGTTTGTGATCCCAAAAATATATCCACCTCTGGATTTTACTTCTACCACATTGCTGATTGTCTTTTCATAAATAGCCGGCTGCGTGGCAATCGCCACACACAATGTCCCGTCCTCAATCAGAGAAATACTACCGTGCTTTAATTCTCCAGCTGCATATGCTTCAGAATGAATATAGGAAATTTCTTTTAGCTTCAAAGAACCTTCCATTGATACTGCATAATCCAGTCCACGTCCAATAAAGAATACATCCTGTGCCGCTGCCTGCTTAGAAGCAAACCACTGAATCCGCTCCTTATTGCCAAGGATCTCCTGAATAGCATCCGGAAGCTTCTCCAAATCTGCAATGAGTGACTGATACTCCTGTACTTCGATGCAGCCTCTTACAAATGCCAGTTGAATTCCTAACATATAACAACATGCCAGTTGCGCAGAATATGCCTTTGTTGTTGCCACTGAAATTTCAGGTCCCGCCCAGGTATACATCACACTGCTGGCTTCTCTTGCAATAGAACTTCCCACTACATTAACAATACCGAGTACCGGAATATTTCTTCCCTTAATATCCCGTAATGCTGCTAGAGAATCCGCAGTCTCTCCCGACTGGCTGATAATAATTGCAAGAGAATTCTTGTCCATCTTTGGATTACGATAACGGAATTCAGATGCTAAATCTACTTCTACCGGAAGATCTGTGATCTCTTCAATCATATATTTTGCGGCTACCCCTACATGATAAGCAGAACCACAGCCAATAATATACAATCGATGAATACTCTTTAACAGATCGCTGCTCAATTCCAGTTCATCCAATGAAATGCAACCATTCTTAATTCTAGGTGAGATTGTATCTGTAATAACTTTCGGCTGTTCGTAGATCTCTTTCAGCATAAAATGCTCATATCCACCTTTTTCTGCAGCTTCCATATCCCAGTCAATGTGGGATAACTCTTTTTCTATTGGTTCCCCATCTTCATTGAAAAATTCGCAGGAATTTTCTGTCAGCTTTGCAATCTCATAGTTTTCAATAAAATATACATCTCTTGTATACTTTAAAATAGCCGGGGCGTCACTGGCAATATAATTTCCTTCTTCCGAAGTACCCACAACCAAAGGACTGTCCTTACGCACTGCATACAACACTCCCGGATGCTGTTCAAACAGGATTCCAAACGCATAAGAACCTTTCACACGATGCATAATCTTAATGATCGCCTGAATTGGATCACCCTGATAATAGTAATCCAGCATATGTGCGACTACCTCGGTATCGGTATCTGATACAAAAGTATAGCCTCTTCCTGCCATCTTTTCACGAAGTGCCTGATAATTCTCGATAATACCATTGTGCACAACCGCAATACTTCGCTCTTTATTCGTATGAGGATGAGCGTTGGTAACGGTTGGCTCCCCATGTGTCGCCCACCGAGTATGTCCAATACCGATCGTTCCCGCTACGTTATGACCATTTGCTGTTAAATCTCTCAGTCCCTGCAGCTTTCCTTTTGTTTTTACTACTTCAATCTTATCATTCTGTACCGCAATACCAGCTGAATCATACCCACGATATTCTAATTTTGATAATCCGTCTAACAGGATCGGAGCTGCTTGACTACGTCCCACATATCCAACAATTCCACACATAATTATACCTCTCTCCTTTTTATTATTTCTTGAGTTTTCATCCCTAGCTTCTTCGCACTGTAAATTAAGACTGCAGGAACAATACTACCTGCAATAACATATATAATCCAAAGTTTATCAGAGTAAGCACATACCCATGCACCTATTATAGCGGGATCTTTCTCTCCAATCGCATAACAATACACTCTGTCTACAAGTTTTATCACCCAAAAATGCAATGCCATAATTGCAAAACTATATTTCCCTAAAAAAGAAAACAAAACTCTCGTCCATTTCAAGCAATTGAAACAATTTCCCAGACATAAGCAAAATATAATTCCAATAATTGAAACAATATAAAACATAGGTCCACTTACAATCTGTTCCTTAGAAAGTTCCACTCTCCACTTCAAAATATTTATTATACACCACAAAGCAACGAGGAAAATCGGAGTAAGCCACACTTTAGCATATTTTTTTATATCAGGAACGTATACCTTTATGTAATATGCCAGCAAAACAATCGGGTAAATGATCAGTGAAGTATGTATATGAAAAGCCAATTCCAATCCATTTAGATTTAATATAATGCCTGCACTGCCAATTGCTATAGCTAAAAGCATCATAATTATATGCTTTATTATTTTATTATCGTGACTTATTCGATTGGCAAAAGAAACCGTAAATCCCAGAAGAGATAGTACCACTATATATACCGGAACAAACCATAATGCTCCCCCAAACATTTCCGGATTTTGAAAAACGAGTGCATCACTTGCCCAATATAAATAATCTTTCCAATGATAATATCCCAAATTATAATAAAGACCGAACCGTACATTAAAATTATGTAATGCAATTAACAACCAAGTATAGGCTACATATTTAAAATAAACACCTTGAAAGAGTTTCCCAACATACATATATGGAGCATCTACATATTTATTTTCGTTATAGAAATAACCACCTACAAAAAAGAAAATAGCCAAATGATATAGGTAAACATATGGACTCAAGAAATCAACTGCATGCCCAATTACAATTGATACGATTGCAATTCCTTTTACGACATCCCAGTAGGATTCTCTCTGCTTCATATATTTCCTTTCCTATGCCTTCTCCCTTGTAACAAACAACTCTTCCGTTAGAATAAATACAATAAATAATACCAAAAGTACCAAAATTGATATCAAATAACTCAATCCTGCTCCCCATAATTCCATTTTCCGTACCATAAGAGGAGAAATGAAATATGCCACAACAGATGCCACAATATATCCTGCTAAAATACTTTTCCCATTTCGAAATATTGTTAACACATAGTATAGCAGATAGGCAACAGCGTTAAATCCTCCTGCGAGAATTAAAAATCCAAATAATCCACGATACGAAGAAAGATCACATCCTACTAATATGTTAAGCACAGGAATACCTAATAAATATGCACCTAACATGCAAATTAACGTAAATCCAATCAACAACACGAGCATTCTTATTATCTTTTTCCAAAATAGCTTTTTCTTCCCATTATCATGGAGCTCTGTTAATTCAATCAGGCTAGGTCGAATTAAAAATCCAGCCAAAAGATTTATTACAGATACCGGAAGAAACAAAACCTGATAATAGGACTGATATTCACTACTCATTACATCATCTACTGCAATTCTTGATGCACTTAACAGATATGTCCATAAAAACATTCCTAAAAACAGTGGAAAACAATCTTTTATAATTCCCCAAAACATGTCCTTTTCAAAACTTACGCGAATCTTTCCCACGCATCCAAAAATCCAGATATTAAACATCCAGATACCAAATAAACCGCTTATAATTGCTGCTAAGATTGCAAACAACAAGTTATGAGAAACAATCAAAACAACAAAATATAGTCCTACCGAAATCAAGGTACGAAATGCCATTGATTTCCCCGCAAGATCCAAACGATTTTTCGCATGGAATTCTGCTTCATAAACATCCGCATATCCATCCAGCATACGATAGAGGCACACTAGTACGACGATCATATATTTATATATATCATACTTTTTTATCAGGCAGTATATCAAAACAATTGCCATCATTGCAAAACAATTTACAATCTTAACAGCATGATAATTCTTAAATTCATATTTATTCTTTGCATCCGTTACCTGATAATTACGCATTTCATAATACGCTACGTAAATAAACATCTGAGCCAAAGTAAGAGCAATTGCAAATATTCCCCCTTCTTTGTCTCCAATCACACGAATGGTCATATAAGTAAGAATAAGAGAAGCTAATGCATAAATACTACTTCCTATCATATTCCAAAGAAACAGCTTCTTATCAGAAGGTGCTTCCTTTCCAATAATCCACTGTTTTATCATGACTTTCTATTCATTATTTCCCTTTCCATTTCTTCTCTCAATAACGCCATTTCCTGCGTTAATCTCTTGGACTTATTTGACAATCTGCTAACAGAAGCAGTTAACGAATACACGACTACAACAATCAGTATAAAGCCCAGAAAAAACACCATGTTAGATGGTGTTGCAATACCCACCAGTTTAGCAATAGCATATACAATCTGTGGAAATATATCCAATATAAGTAACAATGCTGCTAAGCAGATCCAACTAAGTGCATATCTTAAATCTATTTTTTTATTACGAACCATATTTGCTATGATGACAAGCATACATACAATAATGATTCCAATTATTATTTGAAGCTTTACATTCATAATTAACCTACTTTCTGAAACGTGCAATCAACATTGCAATTGTAACCTTTATCATATAATAAATTGATTTTTTCGGAGAAATCGATGATACACCTTCACTTCGTTCATTCATCAACACCGGTATCTCAACCACATTCTTCCCCTGAGCTATAATCTGTACTACACTTTCCGGCTCCGGATAATCTTTCGGATAATCCTCTGAAAAAAGCTTCATCACTTCACGATTTACCATCCGCATTCCTGAAGTTGGATCTGTAATCGTCTTTTTTGTTAATAGTTTTATCAACAAATTAAAATGCTTGATTCCCAACCGCCTCATAGCAGAAGATTGGAACCCCTCATTTGTAATAAATCTGGAACCAATGACCATATCTGCATTTTGATCAACTAATGTTTTCGCCATTTCTTCTAAATGTGCTGCACTATGCTGACCATCTCCATCAAACTGTACTGCCACATCATAACCTTCACGAACACCATATAGGTAACCCGATTGAACTGCTCCACCTATTCCTAAATTAACAGGAAGCTTCAAACAGTTCAGTCCATGCTCCTCACATATCTGCAATGTATTATCTGTGGAACAATCATTCACAACGACATAATCAAAATCTGGAGCGTTTTGTTTAATATCGTTTACCGTTTTTACTATACTTGCACTCTCATTATATGCCGGTATAATGACTAATTTTTTCATGTGGCATCTCCTTATAAATCATTGGATTTTTCACTTGTTCCATATATTTTAGTTAAAATTTTTGCAATTGGTTTAGGCCAAAATTTGCAAAACATAACATAATCTTCCTCTGTTCGTGCATTGTCTTCCAGAATTTTACTAGTCTCTGACCCTTCATGAATCCTATGAAGAACCAGTGGCTTTTTACAATATACGAATGCACCTTTACACTTTGACAGATGCTCCCACGCTTCCCAATCCTCATCTGCACGGAATCCATGATGGAATACCACTTCCGGACAGTTTTCTTTCACAAAAGTTGCCGAAGGACAACAAATTGGGGAACCCAATGATAAAATCCTACGTCTTACAAATTTACTATTCCATAAACATTTAAAACGCAATGGAAATAACATAATACGCTTAATCTTCAATAATTTATTTTGAAATACCTTTTTTCCATCACGCAATTCACCATAATCAGAAAAAAACAAGACCGGCTTCTTTACTGATTCCAAATGTTCCAATAAATGCTTTGTATATGTTTTTGCATATACATCATCTTGATGCGCAATTGTGACATACTCTGCATCCGCCTGTGCATATGCAAAATTCCAGTCTTGTGTAATACCTGAATCGCCTGTATTCACATACATTTCTATGCCATATTTATCACACAATCCCTTTATAAAATCATTTGGTGTAGAGGTAGCAAGAATAATATTACTTGGCACCTCCTGATTAACCAATGATTTGATACATTCTTCTAAATATTCACTTTCCTTGTATGCACAGATTGCAAATGTGTGTTTATACATTGGATCCTCCTATTGATTTCCGTATTCCAACAATATTTCATTATAACTTGCTTCTATCACATCTGAAAAACTTGAATTACACTTAAAAATATCCTTTTCGCCAGTTCCCTTTATTTCTTCACGACATACTTTATAAATCATATCAGCCAGTGAATTGGTTGAACAATTTTCTAAACATATAATATTCTTATACTCGTTCAAATTTTTATTTTCAAAACAATTTGTTATTGTTTGAATTCCAAATGTCGACATCTCTAACGGTGGATAACTCGGATGAGGTGAAATCATTAACGAAATCCCCACCTTCGTCTCAAGCATAATTTTTGCATATTCTTCTAAAGTTAATTTCCCTAAAGATTTAATTACAACACCATTTCCAATCTTAATATCTGGAAATTTTTCTCCAAGAGAGTAAATTTCCCAATCTTTTGCATTTTTTTCTTTCTCACCCCAAATTCTTAAACTCTCCATGATTAATTCAAATGCATTTCTGGAAGTATTTGGTCTTCCATATATTATAATTTGTTTTTTCCTAGGAACGGACAAATCTGCTCTATCGAAAAAGCATTTCAAATCCTCGTTTAAAACTGGATCAAAATACCATGCTTTTTTAAAGCAATACCCCTTTTCTAAAAAAAACTCATATAGTAGTTTAGAATTAAAAATTCCTATTGTTGGAATTTTCATTTTATAGGTGCTTTCCGCCATTACATATTTGGACGACCATGGATAGAACCCGGGCTCATAGTCCTGAATAAAATAAAATAGTGATCTATATTGATTATTATAATTTTTATTCTGCCAATCAATGATTGACTCCAATATATACGCACTCCACCATGAGGTTGCTATAAAAGCATCAGACTCTCTAACCATAAGAGTTTTTCTTTGACGAATTGTAAAATCAACCAACTGCTTTGTGGCATCAGATTTCTCTTTCCAATCAATTATCTGATAACCTTCTAACGAAATCATATCTCTTTTTTCAATTTCTCTATCAATTACAATAATTCTTGAATCACATTTTAACTTGTCCGTCAAATTCTGAAAAAAAGAAAGCGCAGTTGAAATCCCCCCAAAAACATCACGTAATTGAACCGATGGAACAACAATATTTAATCGAAGATGATCATTTTTCTCTGAAGTTTTCCTTACTTGTATAGGTCTTACTTCTGGAACATCAGTTACAATCATATTTCGTCGAACACGCAATATCAAAGACGTGTATATTCTTACTACTAATTTATTATATTTGATTTTTTGGATAATATTATTTATCATTCTAAGCACCTATCTAGCTTGCCAAAAGCACTAATTATCTTTATCCATCATATGCTTTTGTAATACATTATTATTGTGTTTTAATATCATAATATATTTTTCTACACGTTTCAAATTATCGTTTATTATCGTATCCTGTATCGGCAAAACACGCAAAGAATACCTAATATGTGCAAGTCTCGTTTTATGGAAGCTGAGATAAATATTAGGATCATTTATAATATAAAAATTTTGCTTCCAGTCGTATTTATTTAATCCATTACAACTTTTAAATTTAAAATCTATCATTTGACCATCAGTAGAAATTATTTGTATATTATTTATTTCAACGTAACCGGCTACATCCATTGGATCAATACGAATACCATCATATTCACTATCAGATTGCAAATCCCATTCAATTGTTATATTTTGAAGATCAGCAAATTCGAAAACAGATAGGTTTTTAATCAAACTATTATTTTCCGAAATATCATTGCCTTTCGCAAAATAGATTTGCGTTTTAATATTATTGCTCTTTAAATAATCCACAATATTTATATGACGCATTACATATTGATTTTTTATTACATTATAACCTGTTTCATTATTGAAAATATAATCATTGAATGACATATTCATAAAATTATATATGGAAACAAGTGACTGCTCAATCCCCAGATAATTCAATAACTCTTCTTTTCCAAACATTGAAGTTACAGTATCATAATAATTAACAAATAAATCTATCACTGCCCTATATATAACAAAATCTATTGGAATTAACATATCAAACGACCACTCATAATCAATCATGATATATTTTCCATTGGAGGATATTATATTTTCTAATATATTGTCCACATTTACATATCTTGCAGCCTTCATTCCTTCCAATTCAGGATATGTCCCAAAAATTTCACAAAATTGTTTTGAACTTTTAAAAGGCCGGATATCCTCAACAGTTTTATAAACAAGTTCTTTATATTTGCTCAGCAATTCTAATGCTTTTAACTTTTCACCATTAAAAACAAGTGCCAAAAATTTTTCACTCATCGTCATTCCATTAATAAACGGAAAAAGGATTGCATCACCTTGAAGTTTACAATTAATCGGTCTAACATCATCATACTGAAATTTTTGGGAATATTGCTCCATTTTCATCAAGTGCCCTTTGGCAGATTCAGTCAGAGGTGTCTTAACAACAAATTTTTCATCATCTTGTAATACAATCTGAGTCATAATCTGAAACTCTTTTTTTCTTTCTTTTGTAATTTTAGAGTACAAAATCTTATTCATTTCCAACCTCAATTTCTACAAAAAACGAATTATTAAAAAAGTCAAATTTACCATCTTTTATAATTTCACGCATTGCAGCATTTAAATCAAATAAATTTATAGAATAATTATCATAGACATGTTCATCCATAACAAAACTGTCAACTGTTGGCAAATATTGATCCGAAAAAATATGTTGTGGAAATTTATAATCCGGAACAGGATAATAAAATTGTACATTACCATAACCAGCAGATAATATAATTTCTTGTAATTTTTCTTTAGAAAATGTACGAACTTTACTCTCAGTTTTTCGATATCCAGTAATTCCTTCAAAGTACATTCCTGTATGATCTTCAGCTCGTCCAGCCCAATATTTTAAGCCATATTTATTTTCAATGGCAATCAACACCTTTCCACCAGGTTTTAACATTTTCTTGATATTTTTCAGAAAATCAACAAACGGATTGGAAGAATCAGTATAATATGCCGCATATTCCAATACTCCAATCAATGTTATATAGTCATATTTTTTCTCTAACTGCAAATCGTTGAAATTTGCAACATAAATTGTAACATTATCACAAACGCGATTTCTATATGCATTTATTAGGCAACGCCTTTCTGACAAATCTACACAATCCACATGTTTTAATTTTCTAGATAAGACACCGGTAATTGCGCCACAACCAGCCCCGACTTCCAAACATTGACCATTTTTGTCAAATGGATACCATTCAAGAATATTTTGTCTGATAGGTGATAAATGATAAAAAACCGGCCATCGATTATCGTTTTGCAGTATTTTTTCTACATCACTTTCTTTTTTTACCAATTCAAGAATGTCATTCTCAATATCTCCATCACTATAGCTATCTTTCGTAGAATAAAACATATAATTTAATTCTATATTATCTATTTTTTTTATCATCTATTTTACCTACTAATTCAACAATTTTTTTATGTCCTCTACAAAATCAAAGACATTGTCATTATTAATATAATCATTATCAAAAGATTCTATCTCACAGCTACCACTATATCCATCACATATTTTAATAAGCTCCGTTGCTATAGTAGTTGGATTTGTTTTGTTAATTGAAACAATATTTGAATTAAAATCAGCTAAATCCTTATTGCAAAATGTATTAGTAATTACTTTCACTCCAAAAGTTGCCATCTCTAATGGGGGATAACTTGGATGTGGAGAAACCATCAAAGATATTCCTGCATAGGATTTCGTCAATATATTAGCATATTCTTCAATTGTTAATTTCCCTACCGAATGAATAATATTTCCATTATCTAACATAATATCTGAATGTTGTTCTCCGGCTGAATAGATTTCCCATTCACCCGCATCTTTATAAATTGCTGCCCATTTATTTAAAGCAGCTACTATTAAAGAAAATGCATTCCGATCTGTTGAAGGTCTGCCATATATTAAAATCTTCTTTTCCTTTTCTATTACCTTTTCCAATTTTAGCAATGACTCTTTCAAAGAATTATTTAAAACAGGTTCAAAAGCAAATGAATACTTGAATTTATATCCCCAATTATCAAAATATTCTTTCAATAACAAGGAATTAAAAATTGCAATCACATCATTATCCGTTTTGTATGTTGCATCAGCAAGGAGATATCTCGTAGACCATGCATAAAACCCTGGTTCATAATCTTGAATAAAATAAACATACGGATTAGGTTTTATTTCAAATGATTCATATGCTTCTTGTGTACAATGAGCCGTCCACCAACCAGTAAACATAAAATAATCTTTGTCAGATACCGGTATACCACATTGTTCACGATATGCATAAGACACTATCTGTTTTGTACTACTACTCTCCTTACCCGGATCTACCAGTTCGTAATCATTATATTGTTCCAATGCCTCTTTGGAAGGAATCGCATCCACAAGAATAAGTCTTTGATCATATCCCAATGTCTCGGCTAACTTCACATAAAATTTTATAGCAGTGGAAATGCCTCCAAAAACATGTTCCGGGTTAATAGAAGGAACAAGCAGATTCAATCTTTTTTTATTTCTATTTTCTACTCTAAAATGATATGGATTGATTTCATCCACTTTTACTTTGTCTGGTGTAATATAATCGTTATTACCTGCCATTTCAGCTACCGGCTCAACTAATTTTGATTTTTTTAGCGTAGGCTGAAAAACATAATAATCTAAATTGATATTATAAAATGGATCACCATTTTCTCTGTAAGGAGTATACACCTCATACGACATTTTAAAATCTATATCTGGAACATAGGAATCTCTTGACTTTGATTCAAAGTGATATAATCTGACGTTTGGATCATATATATTGTAAAAACCTCTTGCAGATGCACGTATTCCTAATTCAATATCACTTCCGCATATAATAAATCTTTCATCAAAATTACCAATTTGTTCTAATCTTGATTTGGAAATAGCCAAACACGCTCCGGTTACAGCTGAAACATTTCTTGTTACCATTGGCGAAACAAATGGAGCACCATAATGAACTGGCTTCATAGATTTGAATACATGCTCTGCCCAGCCGCCCATTCCAACAACTACACCTGCATGTTGGATTGTATCGTCTTCATATAGAAGTAAACCTCCTACTACACCAGTTGTATTTAATAATGACTTTTCTACAAGACGTGTCAACCAATCATTACTAATTACTTTCATATCATTATTCATGAACACATATACATCTGCACCAAGACTTTTCATTCCATAATTGTTTAGCTTAGACCAGTTAAATTCAAAAAGTGCATCTTCAACTTTTACATTATCATACTGCTTCACAACTCGTTCGAAATATTCATAAGTTTCTATTTCTTCCGAATTATTATTCAAAATAAGAACCTCAAAATTATCATATGAAGTCTTCTCCATAATGCTATCTATGGCTACACTTAATAAATCAACATGATCCTTGGTCGGAATAATAATTCCAGCTTTTGTTCCTTCTGGAATACTATATCGAACATCATATACAAATAAATTATCTGTCTCTTTCGCAACAGCAGCACCTTTTCCGTACTTTGTATCCAAAAATGATTGTATTGCTTTCAACCCTGCTGTTTGAGCATATGGTTTAGACTCTGGGTTGGCAGCCGTAGATGTAGGAATATCTCTCCATGAATACAAAATTTTAGGGATATGTTTTATATTATTTGTTTCCAATGTCATTCTAAGCAGTAAATCATAATCCTGACTTCCATTATATTCAGAACGGAATCCACCAACTTTTTCAAACAATTCTCTCGTAAATCCCACAAGATGTCCAATATACATCTGACTCAAAAACAAGTCAGGTGACCAGTCAGGCTTATGAAACGGATTCATGTGATTTCCATTTTGATCTACAATATCTTGATCACTGTAAACAATTTCAGCATTCGTGCTATTAATGCAACGATAAAATTCATCCAAAGCATTCGGAGCTATTTCATCGTCATTATCCATCAATAAATAAAAATCACCATTTGCAATTTCAGCACATTTATTAGTTGCGCCTGAAATTCCTGAATTTACATCAGAAAAATGTATAACAATACGTTTGTCATGAATCTTTGATAAGTATTCACGCACACGGCTATCACTGGAACAATCATCAACAATACACAACTCCCAATTTTGATAGTTCTGATTTTTTATAGATTCAATAGCTCGTTCTAACCATTTTATTTCCACATTATAAACCGGCATTAAAATCGAAAATTTTATGACTCCACTATAGGAATATCCAACTGTAGAATCCGGCAAAACCATAATCTGTTTTCCTGTATATGATGCTAAAGAATAATACAAATTTCTAATACCATGATCCTTGATATATCTCAACCCGTGTCCAATTAACGCTGGCTGTTTTGCAACAGATTTTACAATTAACATTCCCTTCCCAAGTTTACTCATTTTCGTTATCCTTCCTTTACCTCTACTTCTGAATCAACATCAAAAAAGCCATTTGTTATCTTGTCAGAAATTACTTGAATACAGCAAATGTCATACAACCTTTTATATACCTCTAATTCATCACCAACATATCCCGTACAACCAAGCTGTAACAAATATTGTCCATTTTGTAGCATCATTTTTTGTTTAAATGATACCTCCACAATATCCCCTTCTCTTCGAATACCCGTATCAACATTTTCAATAAATGTGTTTGTTCCACATAATTCCATTCCCTTTAAATCTTTAATCGAAAATGCAAATATAGGGTTCTCAACAGTATCATTAAACTTGATTTTCATTCGAACATAAAACTCATCTAATTTCTTTATGGTATTACTAATTTGTTTTTTATTATCAAACAAGCCAAAATCAATGATTTCCGCCTTACAATTTCCATATTCTTCTTTGTTTGGATTAATTAACATACTATTCATCCATTCAGTAGTTAAATCATCCTGCGAAATTTCTTTTTTGTCCTTGCTTTCAACCTGTTTTTCTTCTCCCTCATCAAATTGGTTAACTAGTATTTTTTTATATACATTAACCATTTCTTCTGCAGGACCTTCTTTGACTTTTTGTCCATGGTCTATGATTATCGCACGGTCGCAATATTTTATAATGCTACCCATATCATGAGATACAAATAAAATTGTTTTGCCTCTTTTTTTTAATTCGTCCATCTTCTTATAACATTTTGCCTGAAAAAAGGCATCACCAACAGATAATGCTTCATCTACTATAAGAATATCCGGATCTACATTAATTGCCACAGCAAAAGCCAATCTGGCAAACATTCCACTCGAATATGTTTTTACTGGCTGATTAATAAAATCACCTATATCTGCAAAAGAAACTATATCATCAATCTTCTGATCCATCTCCTCTTTTGTAAAACCGATCATAGTTCCATTTAGATATGCATTTTCTATACCAGTATATTCAGGGTTAAAGCCTGCACCTAATTCTAATAAAGCAGATATTTTCCCATTAATTTTTACCTCTCCACTTGTAGGAGTAAGAACACCGGTAATAATTTTTAACATCGTACTTTTACCCGCTCCGTTTGTTCCTATCAAGCCAAGCATTTCCCCTTCTTGAACCGAAAAACTGATATCCGATAAAGCATTGAAGTCCTTATGATATGATTTATGGGTAAAACTAAAAGCTTCTTTCACTCGATAACTTTGCTTTTCGTATAATTTATATGTTTTACTAATATGATTTACGATAATTGCTTCTTTTTTCATTTTTATCCCTTCATAACTATAACGTATCAGAAAAATGAGGTTTTAACCTATTATATACAAAATAACTAATTACACCAAGAACTGCAATAACAGCCCAAAAATACACCGTACTTTGAATACGATCAACCAACCAAATATGACTTATCATTGTATCCCTATAGCCTTGAACAATGTAAAATACCGGATTTAATCGCATAGCCATATTCAGCCAGCCATTCAATCTGGTGATATTCCACATAATCGGGGTAAGCCATATCCCAATAGTAATAAGAATATTAATTATTTGAGTTACATCCTTGAAAAAAACAGCAATAGCTGATGTGAAATAAGACAAAACAACCACCAACGCAAACAAAGCAATTGTATAATAAAGCAATTGTACTATTATAATTCCAGGAAAAAGTCCTGCAAACGCATAAAAAACTATCATTAAGCATGCAAAAAAGACATGGACATATAATGATGATATAATTTTAACAAGTGGCAATAATTTTATGTCAAACACTACTTTCTTTACTAAATAACTATATTCAATAAAACAATTCGTAGCTCCCATCCAAGCTTCCGAAAAAAAGAACCATGGAATTAAACCCGCCATTAACCATAAAACAAACGGGGCACCATCTTCATCTCCACTTCCAAATGCTACTTGAAACACAAACCAATATAACAAAATAATTACTATTGGCTGCAAAAATGCCCAAAAAACTCCAAACATTGATCCTGCATATTTATTTTTAAAATCATTTTTCGCTAAGAAAAATAACATTTTTTGATTTCCATTACTCATAAATAACTCCATTAAAAATCACTTTTGTCAACTACATCCTACCAATCAGCATTAAAAAACGGCACACTAACTCGGAGGCTATACTCCCCCGCCATCGTTTGGGATATAAACACTTTTTCATGCTCTTGACAAGACTATATTTTTCACAATCAAAAAGTTCCATCGTGTTTCGTTCTTTTTTATCTGTCATCAGATCAGCATATACACACACAAACTCATGCCCCAATGCCAATATATCTGAACGAGTTTGAAATGTTGCCTTTAACCATTTAAGTCTGTTTTTCATATTCATGCCCGACACACTGGAATCCAATCTCCGATGTTTTGCAAGAACCTGATCATCTGTATATACAGTTCCAAATGCCATTACAACCAGTTCTGTCCACCAGTCATGTGTTGGTATCTTTTCAATATCTCCACGCAGAACGAAATCCCGCAATTTACGATTCATTACTGTGGCAAATCCCATATGGAGACATTCTGTAATACTCCTTCTAAAACAATATCCTTTTATTTTGTTTTGATAAATACCAGTTGGCTCCAACTGTTCATTTGTCAATTCAAAATTATGAAAATACATATTTGGTTGATCTTGCGGCAATGTTTTCAGTATATTCACTGCTGTTTCCAATTTCTCAGGATACCATACATCATCCTGATCACAATACGCCCAATAATCTCCTGCTTCAGCCTGTTTCAGTAGAGAAAGGAAGCTGTAACCATAGCCTCGATTATCACCCTTTACAAGGGTAATCTTATCATGATCCTTATACTGTTGCAGCTTACTCCATGTATCATCACTTGAACCATCATCTCTGATGTAAATATGAAATGACTGATATGTTTGTGCCAGTATACTTTCAATCTGCTCCTGTATATATTTCTCACCGTTATAAGTAGAGATCAAAACATTGACCATTTCTACCTATGCCTCCAAATACTTTCCATCCACAACATCTTTCAAATAGGCACCATACTGGTTCTTCTTCAGTACCTCATAGGTCTCCATTACCTCTTCTTTGGTAATCCATCCATTTAAGTAACCAATTTCTTCCAGGCATCCAATCTTACGATGCTGATGCGTTTCGACTGTTTTCACAAAATTGGTAGCATCTACTAATGACTCGTGTGTTCCGGTATCCAACCAGGTGAATCCCTGTCCCAAAACTTCCACACTGAGCTCACCATTTTCAAGATAGATCTTGTTAAGATCCGTAATCTCTAATTCGCCACGCGCAGATGGTTTTAAGTTCTTCGCATACTCTACAACCTTATTATCATAGAAATAAAGTCCGGTCACACAGTAATTTGACTTTGGTTTCTCTGGCTTTTCCTCAATAGAAATTGCCTTACCATGCTTATCAAATTCTACAATTCCAAACCGCTCCGGATCATCTACATAATATCCAAACACAGTAGCTCCGTTTTCTTTCGCAGCCGCTGCACGCAGTCTCTTCTTCAAGCCATGTCCATGGAAAATATTATCACCCAATACCATCGCGACAGAATCATCTCCAATAAAATCTGCACCGATAATAAATGCCTGTGCCAATCCATCCGGACTTGGCTGCACTTTATAAGAAAGATCAATACCAAACTGGTGACCATCTCCAAGAAGTTCCTGAAATCTTGGAGTATCCTCCGGAGTTGATATAATTAATATTTCCCGGATTCCGGCGTTCATCAGCACCGATAACGGATAATAGATCATTGGTTTATCATAGATTGGCAATAACTGTTTTGATGTTACCATTGTAAGTGGATATAATCTTGTTCCACTACCACCTGCTAAAATAATTCCCTTCATAAATTAATCTCCTTTTCTTACTCTTGTTGTTTTTTTCCTTCTTCCTTCTTCTGACTCAGTTCCTGATATTCTTCCCGCTGTTCTTTTCCACTGATCCCGACTTCCTGTATCAGTGCCTGCACCTTGCTCTCTAAATTTGAGATCTCAATGGTCATCATAAATACTTTCACAAGCAGGATTCCGATAATAAACAGATACACTACATTCGCTGCAGATACCATTCCCATAGCAATAGTAATCCAATACACAATCTGCGGGAACACCGCCATCAGGATCATGATGATCGACAGCACGATCCAGAACAGGGTATATTCGATCTGCATTTTGGAATAGCGGATCTTCCTGATAATATAAAATAAACTGATAATGGACAACGCCACTAAACAGATTCTTAACGCTACGGACATTGTTCCACCTACTTTCTTGTCATAATGACATGCTTGTCATCTCGTTTTCGGAAACTCTGGATAAAGAAAATGGACACAAGCATCCGAAACATATACATCGCTGACCGGGACAAACTTAAATAGCTGCTGCCCGTCATCCGCTCATCCATCTTCACCTGCACCTCCGCAATGCTCGCTCCCTGCTTTAACAGGTAGGAGATCGTATCCGGCTCCGGTCCATAGTTTAAGTTGACTGCAAATTCCTTGATCATGGCGCGGTTAAACATCCGCATGCCCGACGTAGGATCTAATATTTTTTTGCCGGTGGTCCAGAGGATCGCTTTTGTTAATATTCTGGAACCGATCATCCGCGCCGAACGTTCCTTGGCTTTATGCACATAGCGTGATCCTATGACAATGTCATAGCCCTCTTCCATTTTGGTAAGCATTTTCTTGATATATTCGGGGCGGTGCTGACCGTCTGCATCAAATTGTACGGCACAGTCATAGCCTTTTCGGTAAGCATATTTTAATCCCGCCTGAAAGGCTCCGGCGAGTCCTAAGTTCACGGGCAGGTCTATAATCTCAAATCCATTTCTGTGGCAACGTCTGGATGTATGGTCGGTCGATCCGTCATTGACCACAACATAATCATATTCCGGATAATTTTCCTTTATGGTATTGACCACATGTACAATGTTGTCTTCCTCATTGTACGCAGGTATAATCATCAGCAATCGCATATTGTACCTCCAAAGCAGGGGTTCTTAATTAGCTTCCCCAAATTCTGCCTTTTAACACTGTTTCACTATAACAATGCGATAGTGATCCCTTTTATCACATATATGAATTTATTGTAACATATTTTTCAATATGTAACAACATTTGACAGCTTAAGATTTTATGATATTCACACCTGATTTCCTTCTTCGCTTTTCTGATACCATCCGCACAGCACCTTTGCAATTGTTTTTGGCCAGAACTTTTGAAACATTTCATAATCTTCGCCTTTTCGCTGGTGATCCTGGATCGTCGCCGTGGTTTCCGAACCTTCGTGGATGCGGTGTGCCATAAGCGGGCGTGGCAGGTAACAAAAACCGCCCTTTTCTCTGGAAAGCTGCTCCCATGTCTCCCAGTCTAAGTTACTGCGAAAATGCGGAACAAACAACTCTCCTCGTCCCTGTTTCTCTAAAAATGCAGTAATCCGCCCGGTATGATACATAACAGAGGGGCAACAGATCGCATTCCCAAAGCGCAGGGCAAAACGCCTCGCGAAACGTCTGTTTCCGCCAAATATGCGAAGCGGAAGCAGCAGCAGATCCTTGATCTTTAAATTTACCCCCCGGACAAAGGTTTCATTTTTACATTCGTAATAATTACAAAATCCGATCAGACACTCCGGATGTTTCTTCATTTTCTGAAGCAGCAGCTTCGTATAATCCTTTTCGTATAAGTCGTCCTGATGCGCGATCGTCACATAAGAGGTGGAGGCACAGGACAAGGCATAGTTCCAGTCCGGCGCGATCCCTGATTCTCCCTCCCGTACGCAGTAAGTGAGTCCGTACTTTTCACAGATCTGCTCTAAATAGGGACTTGGTGTCGAGGTTGCCAGCACCAGCGCACTCGGCACACTCTGTTCTTTTAACGATCTCACACACGCCTCAATATACGGACTTTCCTTGTATGCACATAGCACAAATGTATGATCCATGCCGTTCTCCTTCCTTATTCACCAAACATCGCCTTCTGTATGTTTCCCGGTATCCAGACTAATTGTCACATTCTTTGAATGCCGGGATCATTCGATCTATCTCGCCACGGCTGACCGCATATTTTTGGGCAAGCTGCCGCCAATTTTCTTTCACAACCTCTTTTATTTTCTCCAATTCTTCCATTGCCTGCTTTGGTTTCATTTCATAATATGGTGCTGCCTCTAATGCTAAATCAAAATCTATGTCAGAAGCATTTTCATCTACATTTAACGATAAATACTCACCATAGATATCCGGATTTACATCATATAACGGGGATAATCTCCAGCCATCATTAACTAATATAAAACCATGATTTCTAAAATGATCATCCGTATTTGATATCGCCATACTAAACACGATTCGCCTCCACAGTTCCTGCAAATCCTGTTGGGGAGCAGCACCATTTGCTTTCAGGAACGAAGCAATCTCAAGATAGCTGCTGCCATCCGTTGCATTTGCACCATCTTTCTTTCCAAGCATGGTCATAGCTGAAGAAAAATGGACTCTTTCTTGTCCATTTCTATCAAATCTCTTTACCAAAAAGGTTGTTCCCAGTTTGGAAAGCTGTAACGCCTTCGCCTGTGGCACACACAATCCACACATCGCCGCAAGATCATGCGCAACCGTTTCCCACGCTCCAGAATTGAAATCATCATGCTTAGAAGGGAATTTTGCAATCCATAACGAACCATCCGGTGCCATAACCGATGCTTTGGGTCTGGCTCCACCAAGAGAAGATCCCGGTGCAAGCAGCTGCTTCAACCATTTCTCATCAAGCCCCGCAGCATCATTTTCAAAAGCGATGGATGCCTGCTCAAGTTCCCGTAAAGACGTCCATGGCGGCGTTGCATATTCCTTATCAGAAGAAAGGAATTCCCCGCCTGTGTTTGTTTTAAATCGCAATCCTCCCATTCTGGCCTCATCATACACTCCTAAAAGGTAGTCACTTTCCAATAGTTTTTGGGGCTTTTCTTCTGCCTTTCTCGCTCGAAGCTCTTCTCTTCGTTTCATCAGTTTTCTTCCCCATCTATCCGGACAGGAATCCGCAAATACACCAAATATATTTTTGTCATCATTGACATATTGTCTTCCCTGATACAATTGCAGATCGGGGTCTAAGAGCATAGCCCCATTTTCCAGCCAGTTTTGTTCATATTCAAACGAATAGAATTCTTTGCCTCGTGTTTGCGAAATGTAAATTGTCCCCACTGGTTCCTCATGAAAAGATAAAAAATCCGCATATACATATATTTTCTTTTCTCTGTCCATATTACTCACCCTTCTTTGACGCACGCTTTCTGACAGGCAGACCAAGGTCCTGTAATTTTCGTCCCAGCTCATCATCTTTCGCAACCAACAGCAGGTCTTTATCCATATAATTAAGTGCATGCAGTACCGCTGCGTAACATCCGATTGAAACAGACGGCGCACCTTTTTCTATCGCAACTAATGTAGCTCTGCTTATGCCCGCCCGTTCCGCTACCAATTGCGCAGATAGCTTCCGCCGCAGTCTTGCATATTTTATCTGTAGTCCCATTTGTTCTAGTATCTGTTCCGTTTCAGGTAATAATACAATCGATTTCTTGGGCATATCCGCACCTCCTAATGTCAATAATATTAAACAAATGAGCTTTCTTTGTCAATTTTTATTTACATTATATTATTCACCAAACATTGCCTTCTGTATGTTTTGGTTCCGCTCTCCAAAGTGTCCATATTCCACAATCTGGTAATCTTTGATCTGCGTCAAATGTTCTCCTTCGTCAAACAATCCATGCCATACTCCGTCCGTTGTCCGGTAGCCATAGGCATTGATCGCCGGAAGCTTTGTTTGAAGTGCAGAGAGGTATTGGCTATAGGCGTCCTGCGGAAGTCCCGCATACTGAAGCACCGTGGAATACAGATAATTGGTACTTGTCACCACATCTGTTTTGGTTCCAATGTCATAATTGGCCCACAGCAGAAATGGGGTACAATACCGCTCCTGCATCTGCGACTGATCGTACTGCATCGTTTTGTCTCCCCGGATCACCTGACTGACATATTCTTCCTCGACGGCAGGCTGATGATCCCCAAACATCAGAATCAGTGTCGGTTCCTTATAGTCTTTAAAATAAGAAAGCAGATGTTCATATGCCTGATCGGAAAGATAGGCACTGGACAGGTACTCATTTGCCTTTGGATAACTGCCGTCGTCCGCCACAATCTGCGTTTCAAATGGATAGCCGGTCGTGTATGCGCCATGATTCTGCATCGTCACCGCCATGACAAAGAGCCGCTCATCGTCCTTTTTCTGCTCCATCTGCTCTTCGATCTTTTTATAGGTGGCATCGTCCGTAATATGCCGGATATTTTCCGCATTCACAAAATCATCCTGTGTCAGAAACGTATCAAAGCCGAGCGAACGGTACGCTGCCGTCCGGTTCCAGTTGCTTCCCTTGCACGGATGGATCGCCATCGTGTGGTACCCGAGGCTTTTTATATACTGCGGCAGTCCAAGTGTTTCCTTCTTCATATACTGTTGATACGGCACACTGCCAAGCGGCAAAAATGCCATGCTGTTTCCGGTCAGACATTCAAACTCGGAATCCGCCGTCAAACTGCCGTAAATGGAAACATAGCATTTTCCTTTCACAATGTGGTCGTTTAAACTGTGGATATACGGAAGGTAATCCTGACTGACGTACGCATTGCCGTCTTTGGAGACCAGATTATAATCCGCCAGACTTTCATTCATGATCACAATGATATTCGGACGCTGCTGTTTCGTTTTCTCTTCCTTCTTCTCTGTCCGGTACGGCTTCAGGATCTCCTCCACCTGCTGCCTGCTGTATTCTTCCGGCCGCTCCATATTGAGATAATGCAGATTCATAAAAAAGTCAAGGTATACTCCATTTTGCTCACAATTCTGTTTGCGATACCAGACAGAGTAGCTGATGCCGGAGGATGCGATCACGTCCGACACATAAAGGTAGCGGATACCGATCACTCCAACAAGGAAAATGCTGAAGCGAAGCACCACCTTTGCAGCACGCACATAACGCCGTTTCCAGCTCTCCCGGTCGATCTTATACTGTCCCAGCACCCCCACAAAAAAGAGATAGACCAAAAAGAACGAAAGATAGCGAAGCTGCTCATGCGTAAAGGTAAGCTGATAGCTGTCACTGACATCCAGCGCAGTTTTAACAAACATCAGATCCGACGGTGTAACCGGAGCTCCCCGGAACAGGATCACCTGGATGCTTGCCAGTGCCAGAAGCAGTGCCGTACCATCCAGTAAAAGAAGGGTTATATAGCGGTTTCCGATCACGCCAAACAGCACGCATTGCAGCAGAAAGAGCAGTGCGCAGTTTAACACAAAGGCTTCCTGATACGCGTGATCCTGCATGCCATACAGACATTTTGTCAGGGAAAATACAATCGTCGGATTACAGAAAAAGAGTGCCCAGCCGACTCCTGCCACTTCTCCCAGCCGTTTTTCAAAGGAACGCGGAATGATAAGCAAAACCAGAAGAAGTAATCCGGCAAGATAAAACCCCTGTTTGTTCAGGGAATCGTCTACTTCATAATGCACCTGCAGGGCAAGCACCGCTCCTGCTATTTTCTGTCCGGCAACATAACAGTTTTTCAGATAATCATTGGGAGTGGCATAATAGATTCCCGGTGTAACTGCCCCGTCATTTCCCTTTGGTGCGGTCACGATCACCAGATATCCGGTATCCTCGCGCAATGCCACACCTTTTTTAAAGTGTACCACTGTAGCTTTGTCCTGCTTCATGGATGTAAGGGAAACCTTCTGTTTGGCAAGCACTTTTTTGGTCTGCTTTTCCAAAAGCTTGACTGTCAGAAAGGAATCCTTATCTTCCGTTCCTGTTATGGCAAACCGGATCCTGACATCCTTTGCTGTTACATTTTCCTGAAAACGGATCTCCTGTCTTGCACGCTGCCCTGCCCCGATGCTTCCCGTCGTTTTTTCGCTGACTGCCACATCCGGCGTCAGGCAGGAAAGCACCTGCTTTTCCGGCAGTTTCACATAAACTAAAAATAACAGCACCGCAAAAATAGCGAGTATGCGTACCACATGATACTTCCTACACCATTTCCACGCTGCTGTTATTCTTTCTTTCACGATATTATTCCTCCACCTCTAATGGCATTTCAAAAATGTTTGACATCGTTTTTTCATCTTTTTCCCCAAAATAGCCATATTCTACGATGGCATAATCCTTCAGACGCTTGGCGATCTCAGAATCTTCATCGTAAGTATGCCATGCGCCATCCTTCGTCATAAAGCCATAGGCGTTCATCGCCTGCACATCCTTACGGATATCTTCAATAAATTTATTGTAGTCCGGAAGCTCCAGTCCCGCCTCGTTAAGCACCATATTGGTCAGGAAATTGGCACTGGTCGTTTCATCCACATTGGCATCAATGTCATAATTTGCCCAGATCACATACGGTGTACAGTAACGATCCTGATTCTGCTCAAACGTATAGTTTCCATTTTCCACACCGAGTGCTTTTGCAATAAATTCTTCCTCGATCGACGGCTGGTGATCTCCAAACATCATAATGATCGTCGGTTCTTTGTAGTCCTTAAAATAATTGATCAGATGTTTAAATGCCTGATCCGATACATGAATACTGGAAAAATACTCATTGGCAAGGTTATAACTTCCATCATCTGCAACGATCGGATCCTCCCAGTCGGTATCCGTATCATAGCCACCGTGATTCTGCATTGTAACACCCATCACAAAAAGCTTGTCGCTATCCTTTTTCTTTTTGAACTGCTCCTCGATCTTGCGGAATGTCTCATCATCGCTGATATAACGCACATATTCCGGATTTGTAAATCCATCCTGCGTGATAAATTCATCAAATCCCATGCTGTTATACGCATTGATACGATTCCAGTTCGAGCCGGCACAAGGGTGGATCGCTTTTGTTTTATAACCGAGTGTCTCCATGTAGCCCGGCAGTGCGAAAGTAGTTCCTTTGATAAACTGCTGGTACGGCACACTGGTCACCGGTAAAAATGCCATGCTGTTACTGGTCAGACATTCAAACTCGGAATTGGCTGTCATATTACCAAATACGGAAACGTAGCATTTTCCTTTGATAACATTATCCTTCAAACTGTGAATATATGGGAAATAATCCTTGTTGTAAGTGACACGCTCTCCCGTCGGATCAAACAACTGGTAATCGGACAAACTCTCATTCATGATCATGATCACATTCGGCTTGTCTCCTCCGGTCTTGGCATTGGCACCGTCTGTTCCTCCATTGTGCTTGTAATCCGTCATAAGCGACTTCACCTGTTCCTCGGAATATCCTTCCGGCACCTGCAATTTCACATAATGGAAATTCATCATAAATTCGAGGTACACACCGTTTTGCTTAAAACTCTTGCTCCGGTTCCATACAAATACGGAAATGCCATTCTGCGCCAACACATCCGTCGTATAAAGATTGGCGATCCCCATCACACCAACGATGCAAAGAGCAATACGAAATACGGTTTTTGATATGCAATAAGTGACATCACTGTCAAAGAAACGTCTGCATTTTTCCATCCATGCATGGTTTTTGGAATCTTTTATATCCTGTGGTTCTTCTTCCGACATTTCAACCGCTGCAACAGCGACCTCCTGTCCGGCAGGATCCTGTTGGGCCTTTCCTTCTTCCTCTGTTTCATCAATCTGCGCAACCTGTTTCTTCGCCTTAAGCGTTCGGATCCCACGCAGTACCATCGCAAAAATACCACGTTTTCGGCTCTTATAGCTGCCCATTTCAAAGACAAATACCAGATAGACAAACATAAAGATCATGTACTGGATCTGCGTATGCGTCCATTCAATCTTATAATGGTTCACAACTTCAAATGCCGTGCGGATAAACAAAAAGTCAGACGGCAGGATCGGAACACCTTTAAACGTATTAACCTGCAAAGTAGCTACTGTAAACAAAAAGCAGCAAGCATCAAAAAACAGCAGCGTTACATATTTATTGCCGATCACAGCATATAAAATGCTCTGTGCAAAAAAGAGCAGCCAGCAGTTAAAGACGATCGTCATCGGCATCCGCCCGTTCTGCAGCTCAAAGAAATAAAGCGTGAGCGTAAATACTGCGATCGGATTAAAGCAGAATAACGCCCAGCCGACACCCTTGATCTGACCTAACCGGCGCCAGAACCAACGCGGCACGACCAGGATCATTAGCATTAAAATACCGGCAATAAAATAACCAAGACGGTTAAAGGAATCATCATAGGTATAATTGTAAACCGCATCCAACTGCTGGTTTTTTACAAGCGAACCACCCACATACAACGTTTTACTCGGTGTACTGAAGCTGGACAGACGCACCGAAGGACTGGTCTCTCCTTTTTTCAATTCCGGTCCGGTCACGATCACCAGATAACTGTGGTTCTGCGTCAGCTCTACAGGCTCCGGGAAACGGACACGGGTCATTTCCCCGTCCTTCATATTCTTCGTGTAAACCCGCTTATGTGTCAGCTCCTGTTGTGTCTTTTTGTCACGAATATAGACCGTGAGCCACTCGGTATTTGCTTTTCCATCCTGCAGATCAAAACGCAGATCCACACTGTAAAGCATCACATTCTTCTTAAAGTAGATACGCTGTCTTGCCCGGCTTCCCCTGCCTAAATTACCAACATTTTCCTCGCTCACAACTCCTTCCTGAGAAGCTTCTGCTACCATATTGCTGCCGGGAAGCCGCACGTAAATACAAAGTGCCACCAGGATCAGTATCAGTAAAATTCTGATAAAACCAATCTTTTTACATTCCTGAAACAGACGGGAAAACAATCCAGCCTTCCGCTGTTTCCCGTCACTCTTCTTCTGTTCCTCCTGTACCTGATCCGTTATTTTTTTCTCTTCCTGTTCCATGCTTTTCAATCCTTCTATCTTTTTTTGGCTTTTCCAAAAATGAACCAGTTCATCCCCTAATTGACATGATAGATCACAAATCGCCCATACCGTTTACATTTCGTAAAATACTGCGGATTTCTGAATTTTACATAGCGGCGTGTGACTACATAATCCACATTCAGTCCCTTCAGCACCTGATAAGCCTGCTCCTCTGTGTACTGCTTTTTAAATACACCACGGCACACCTCACGCATGGTTCCATACGGAGTTTCATAATTGCCCTGATAGTACATACGGGACATCATCGTTGTGAGCTTCGTCGTATACTGGCGCAGTCCCTGCCGCAGTGCCGGCGGATAAAGAACAACCGGCTCATGGTCGGAATTCTTCTCTTTTTTCAAAATATAATCCGTAACCTGCACACATTTTTCCGGAATACCGTACGTCGTTTCATAAGGCGCAAAGATCTTCTTATCAGAAAATGCACTGCCGCCCAGCAGCGTGCCGCCTACACTCACAACCAGCATGAATCCTATCACAATTTCATAATGATGTAAAGTCCCTGCCTTAAAACAGAGCTTTGCCGGCAGGTACGGAAGCACATAAACAACCGGTACAAGGATAAACATCCGCCAGTAAAGATCTGCTCCGGTCAGATAACTCGACACCGGACCGATAAACAACGGATTTACGATCGTAAGTGCGCAAAAGATCGTCAGACCGCAGAGTACCGTCTTGGTGATCCTGTCCTCCTTCCGGAAAATAACCACACAGGACACGAAAAAGAGCACAAGCCCTGCCACGCCTAAAACCGGCTTTGCGTCAATCCCCCAATAGTTTAAAAAAACAGCGGTCCACTGCTTTGGCTCCGTTTTGGAATACTCCAAAATACGCTGCCCTGCCTCAGTCTGCAATACCAGGAGTAATCCGATCACTGCCGGAATGACCGTTACCAGAACCGGAACGATCAGCTTTTTAAACTCCTTCATGGAGCGGATCGTCACAGCATAGGTAATTCCGATCGCCGCATAATAGATCGGGATCATATATACGCCAACCACCGTGGTACAGATGCCGGCGATCATCAAAAATACCACGCAGATCCAGTATTTCAACGTCTCCTTCTCTGCTTTCATAATGTCAATGCAGACCGCCAGAAAGCACGGCATTAAAATATTGTAAAGCACCACCTTGCCCATCCATGGGCAGTTAAACATGTTGTAACTGTTAAGCTTCGCCGAAAATGAAAAGAACAGGTTTAAGATCACAAACCACATCATATACGCCATATGATATTTTTTATCAAAAAGCTTTTTGATCACATAGTAATAAGAAAGATACGAAAATGGGATCAGGAAGAGCGGCAGAACGAAGTGAAACATCTGCGCCGGGTGTAGATGAAATACCACAGAAAGACATGCCACATAATATTCCCATGCAGAAATATTCGGGCGGATGTCCGGCAGACTCAGAATTCCACTGGAAATAAACATTGTGTTGGTTTCCAGACTGTTATGATCGATCGCATAAGTTGCAAGCGACACATAGTAAACATCATCCCCCATCGTGATCTGGTGAAGAGTAACCCCTGCAATATGCCCAAGAACCAGCACCAAAAATGCTGCCCCGAAAAATGTCACACCGAACCATTTCTTTTGTCTGCGCTCCTGTAGTTCCTCCCTGATGCACACAAGGGAAGACTGATAGATTCCCCGCTTTTTGAGCAGCAAAAGCATCACAAAAGAAAGCACAAGAACAAAGCAAAACACCGCCAGATAACAGGTGATCATAGCAGAAAATGATCCTTTGCGCAGCATAAAAGGCAGTGCCACACATTCAAACAAAGAAATCTGAAAAACAAAACCAAACAGCAGCGATCTGCCGAAACGGTCTTTCAGCTTCAGCCAGCAGCTTAAAAAAGCCCCCGTCACATAGCAGGAGGCCAATACTCCAATCAGACACACATAAACTTTTATCAGAAAGATCCCTTTATCGATCATACCAGTTAACACCTTTCCATCTATCGTAATTTATCATCAAACGTTCTATATATTTCGAGCAAGTTCAAATTGCAGGCAATAAATGCGCGCTCTTTTTATTATACAAAAAAAATCGGGAGAATACAACAAAAAGAGACCCGTCGGATAGGTACCGACTGGTCTGTCGGTATACAACAGGGTCTGCTTTCCATTATTTTTATAATTCATCAATCAATGTAATGATATCTTTTATTGGCATTAATCTTTCATCTACTTCTTTTGCCCTGTGATACCTGAGAATGTCCTCCGCCGTCTTTTGCATCGCAGGGAATGCACTCCTCGTCAGCTGATTGGCATAAATCACAATATTGACACCATGAGAAGCCAATTCTTCTTCCGTAACAGTATTGTAGCTGGATGGAACAACTACGATCGGGGTATCGGCATCCCGACTCCTAAAGTGATCACAAAACGATAATATTTCATCCGGGCTTTTCTTCCTGCTATGGATCATAATAGCATCTGCACCTGCTTTTACATAGGCAAATGCCCGATCCAATGCATCCTGCATCCCCTTCTCTAAAATAAGACTCTCAATTCGTGCAATGATCATAAAATCATCCGTAAGCTGTGCTTCTTTTCCTGCTCTGATCTTCGCACAGAAATGCTCCACACTATCCTGGGTCTGCTCCACTTCTGTTCCAAACAATGAGTTCTTCTTTAATCCGGTTTTATCTTCTATGATGATTGCGGAAACACCCATTTTTTCCAATGTCCTGACCGTATAGACGAAATGCTCCGTCAGTCCACCGGTGTCACCATCAAAAATGATCGGTTTAGTCGTAACCTCCGTAACATCATCAATGGTCCGATATCTGGAAGTCATATCAACAAGTTCAATATCCGGCTTTCCTTTCGCAGTAGAATCGCAAAGAGAAGAGATCCACATGGCATCAAACTGATCAAACTCCCCATTGTTCTCAACAATGGTTTTTTCTGCGATCAATCCTGTGATCCCACTATGTACCTCAATTGCTTTTACAATCGGCCGGATCGCCAGCAGCTGTCTTAACCGTTTTCTTCTATATTCCGGCATCGCAAGCTTTTCTTTCAGCTGTCTGTCAATTCTTTTTACTTCATTATTGTAAGTATAAGATACTTCAATCAACTGACCGCCATAAGCATCCAGCAAATCTACAACATTCTTCCGGATCGCAGTCTCAGGACCCACGCGCCAATTGTCACCATGCACAATATAATCCGGCCTGATCCTCCGGACAATATCATCATACATAATATCTTCCTGCACGATCACATCATCCACACCTTCTAAGCCACGGTATATCTCCATTCTCTTTTCCAACGGGATAGTCGGAAAACGATTGTACCGGATCAACGCTTCATCAGACAACGCCCCTACTATCACACGTCCATATTCTTTTGCTTTCTTCAAAATGTTTTTATGTCCCTGATGTATAACATCTGTACAAAAGCAGGTATATACGGTATCCATACGATCCACCCTTTCTAAAAACTCATGCCCTCGCGCGCAAATGGTCACGCCCTATTTGTATACAACAGGAATCTGTACCCCATATACCACCAACGCCTCACGGAACACTTTAAAAAATTCCACAATATCTTCTTCATCTATCGCCCCTAACGCACACAACCGGAAGGTATTGGTCGTCGCGATCTTTCCGGGATAGATCGTAAATCCACGCTGATAGCAATAATCATGTATCTGCTCAAAATTCCAGTGCGCATCATCCGGATAAATGGCAGATGCCACTAATCCCGCTCTGTGTTCCGGACGTATTACCTGACGAAAACCTAACGCATCAAGGCCATTATTGATTGCTTGAAACACTCTGGTATGACGCGCCCACTTGGCTTCCTCTCCCTCTTGCCAATATTCCTTTAACGCCTGGATCGCTGCGTAGATCGTCTGAACCGGAGGGGTAAAATGCATCTCTCCCGTTTTTTCAAAAAAGTCATATTGCAGGAACAAATTACAATAATAAGATCTCTTTGGATAATCTTTGGATGTCTCTATCAACTCACGGTTTCCGATCACAAAAGACAACCCTGTCATCGCCATCAGTCCCTTTTGTGCAGAAGCCATACAAAAATCAATATTATCCTTTTCTATATCAATCGGACGCATCGCATAAGTAGACGTCGTATCCACCGTAAAAACAGCATGGTACTTATGTACTAATGCCCCGATCTCACGGATAGGATTCAACAGACCGGTTCCCGTTTCATTGTGCGTAGTATGAACCAGTCCAATCTCCGGATGATCGCGCAAAACATCTTCTATCATTTCAAGATCCGCCGGCTCATCGATCGGCAGTTTTAAATCAATATACGGCAGGCCATAATACTCACAGATATCTGCTGCTCTCGTACTATACGCTCCATTATTTATCACAAGAACCTTTTTGCCTGCCGGAAGTAAGGAATTTAAACACACATCAATGTTGATCGTTCCCGATCCGCAAAATAATACCGCAGTGTATTTTTTCAGATCACCATGAACGATCCGAACCAGATCCTGCCGCAGCCCGTCCATCAACGAACCAAACTCCTTCTCGCGCGGACAGATATCCGGCACAACCTGTGCCTGTTTTACGGTATCCGTAGTTGTGGACGGACCAGGGTTTAATAAAATATTTCTTTTGATCGACATCATAAGCCTCCTATTCGCGTCAATAGAATTCCGTTTTAATTTTGACACGCCTTAAAAATCGCACCTCTGCGTCACAGTATCATCCACATTTCCTCTAATTCTGCCAATGAATCTGTCCCTTTGTCAAAAGCGGATATCGGATCAATTCTTTGGAATCAAGATCCTCCTTTTGCATATCCACCGCACTGATCTGGTGGTTATCGTAGGTCGTATAATAGTAGATCCCCTTCGTCGCATTGGCACAGGAAGTATAAATGGTGATCTCATATTTGTCCTCTGCCACCTCGCAGCATCCGCGCTGCTGATCTACAGAACCTAAGATGTGAAAAAACTGGCTGACACTCGCCTCTTCCGACTCTCCCGACACCGCATGCAGCTTGGTAAATGCCACCTTCGCAAAGCGGGACGCAGAAGACAGATCCCCCGGAAGCCCAATTGCTCCCATGCCACGACTGTAGGCAGGAAGCTCTACCTGATCTGAAAAAAGGTTGTCCGGTTGTTTCGCAGAAAGACCCCGATACTGATTCAAGCCAAACATCTGGATCGGAAATGGTGGATTGTTCGTCAACACACCAACCGGATTATCGTAGACATGAAGTCCGTCCCTGGTACACTCTACCGTAATTGCCTCCGTTTGATCAGCAATGATCCAATGAAGCTGTGCAGCCGGCAGTTCCTTGGAAAACGTAGCAGCCGTAAGCCGCATATGAGAAAGCACGGTTCTTGCCTGCGCTACATTTGCACACTGCGACAGGATCCACGGAATAAATTCATACTGTGCGACAGAATCATATCCGGCCTCTTCCTCCTGATATACGGCATTTCCAACGAAATTGAGTCCTGCCATACCCAGTCCCTTTTCATTGACCGCATCATAATAAAGCGGATAATCTGACACTACAAAAGCCATCCCGATCAAAGCATAGTGCGAATCACGCACACCCATTTTAGAAAATGAGATCGGATAATTGCGTGGAGTGACCGTAATCTCCTCGTGGTAGGAATATTCGTAATCTAAAGTTCTACCGAAGTAAAAATCTTTGGTGAGGTAAGTTGCTGCAGTACACATAAAAGCTCCTTTCGGGTTAATCATTCTTAATTCTGTATTTTCTGTTTGTATTTGCCCAGTTTTCGGGTGCTGACCAGTCAGGGTCAAAGCGTTCTTCAATTTCCGGCTCTTTTATTAATCGTATTCCAAAACTGTTTTATAAGTTTTTCCTTATCTGCGGCATCTAATCCAGTAGTACGCCACGAACCATCCCTCTTCTCAGCAACTCCCCCACGCTAGAGGGACTCCAAGAATAATCACCCCACCATAACAATTGGCAAATGCAGAGTAGGTATCCCATAAAGATACTGGCAGGCCACCAGTAGCCTTCTTTACTTCACGCCGATTATCTTCTTTATAAGAATCAAATTTTGATATGTCAAATAATTTTCCCAATAAATCTATTCTCCTTCCTGGAAAGATAATCATCAGACACGAACAATATAGCATCCTGCTCTATTAGAACTGTCCATCACCTTTCCTATCATCTCCGGATGATAATCAACGATTTTCACTATTTTTTCCGGAGCATCTCTTTGAATTTTTTCAAACTTCTGCTTGTCATCTTCATTTAAAATATATACTATCTTAACTGCTATAGGTTTTCTTGTAACCGATAAATCCGGTTTTAATCCACATGCAACCTGAATAACCGCTTTAACAAAATCAATTCCCGTTGATAGGTACACCAGATCGCTTCCGATGCAATCTCCACCCATTCTTGCACCAATTTCTATAATATAGATTCTTCCCCGATCATCTATTTTTATTTCTGTATGAGAAGCTCCATTTTCAATATCCAGGGAATCTAACGCATGTTCCACAATTTTCCTTATATTTATAATTACGTTTTCTTGTAGATCAGCAGGTTCCATGTGACCTGTTTCTATATAATGCGGCGCATTAGTAGTGAATTTTTCGGTCACAGCAAGGAAATGATGCTCTCCCTTATAAGAGAGGTATTCTACACTATATTCTTTCCCTTCCACAAATTCCTCTACCACCGCTTTTTTTTCAAAACTCTCCTTTTGCGCCTGCTCGATAGCACTTTGCAGATTATCATAGGATTCTAATTTGCATACACCCCGGCTTCCGCTGCGATCAGTCGGTTTTACAATAACAGGAAATTGCAAATTCAGATCTTCCCCCTTCATCCCCTCACATATCAATCTGCTCTGCGGGCTGGGATCTCCATGTTCCGTAAATGCTTTCCGCATATAATATTTATTTGTACTCTTCTTTACGCATATACTGCTATTTCCACATAATCCTAATTTTTCAGCCACATAATTTACAGTAACTGCTGCCAGATCAGAGGCAATACTGCAAATTCCTGCTACTCCTATTGCTCTGCATTGTTCTAAAATTTCATCTTTTTCAACGATACTGATAGGATAAAAATAATCCGCTTCTTTTTCTCCCACATCATTTGCAGCCCATGCAAACACATGAGTAACATAGCCCATCTCTTTTGCCTTCTGAATCAATGGCAGTTGTAAATAGCTTGCACCAATAATTGCCAGATTGTTCATAATATCATCACTTTCTTTGTTTCGGAATTTTTTCGGGTGGTTGTCACCCTACCCGATTTTCCTTTCTTTTAATTTCACGAGACTTTCGCCTCTTTTTTTGTTTCTGCTTCTTGTCTTGGATTTAGCCATTCTTCTTCTGAAAAACTCCAGACTCTGGTTCCTTTTGCCCATCTTTCCGGATGTCTTTCTTTCGCTTTTTCGTAAACCTCTTTTCGAAGGCGTAATTCCCAGTGCATACAATGTTTCCAACATTGTCGTTCCCTTCATCGGACCTCCATTATCAGAATGCAGCACCAGTGGTTCTTTCTGCATATTTCTGATATATATCTTTTCATCCCGATAAATTCGTTTCACCAATTCACTCGCATGCTTTATACAATGCTGCTCCTGAATCTACTGCTTCTTTGATCAACTCTACTGCTTGTCTGCGATCTGAAGCGTTGATCATTCGTCCTCTTCGTCCGTTCCCCAAATCGCATCTGCTTTTTTTGTAGCACTAATAATGCGGCTGCTCCATTTATCTGCATTCTTATATTTTGTTGTTGCTGATAAGCCCTTTTGATGCTTAGCCTGATCTCTCCATCTGTACAGAGTATTGATCCCTACTCCTGTATCTCGCTGGATGTCTGTTACTGTTTCATCGCCTTCAAGCATTCTTGCTATTATGGTTTCCTTCATTTCCTTTGGATATTTGTTATAACTCATAGCAATCACTTGTCCTTCTGATACTTATCATATCAGCTTGGGAGGTGGGTGACAACTCCCCTACGCTAGAGGGGTATGCACATCAATTTTATTCAAATATTTTTTGGTTATTATCATAACTGCGCCTAATTTCATCACCATTTTCGTCGTAACGCTGTTCTCCAATATACATCCAATCACAGCAACTTTGGCATAGACTATTTAATCTATCCCATTCATGATTCATATGAATCGAAACAAGTGTACGATTGTTTCTTTCCCACACCGTTTTTATTGATTCTTTGGTAACATCACCAATCATATTAGAAACATCTGCGTCCCAGACGCATTGCGGAACCACACCATCCCACGTGATAGCAAGAGTACCCAACAAATGCCCACACGCTATTCTATTATGATTATCAACAGCTTCTTTCAAATCATTATCCTTTAAAACCCAGTCTGCACACCGTCTCACTGCAGTCCAAGCTCCTCTTGACCTCCAATGTTTTACAATTAATGGAATTTCCGACCTATTTTCTTCCATTTCAATTACTTTTACATCTACAATAACCTTACTATTACGACGTTGCTTTTCTTTCAGTAAATATTCAACATTAGAATAAAAAACGTCCCTATCACCATTCACTCGAATCCTCTCATATATTTCCTTACTATATCCATCGCAGTCCAAAGAAATATAATCCACTCCCGAATCTAAAAGCATGTCTACATACTCTCTATTCATCAACGTCCCATTTGTATTAATGCAAACATTAGTCAATCCTCTTTTTTTGGCATAATCAATCATATAATAAAGTTTCCAACCTGCAAGTAACGCTTCACCATAAAAATCAAGCCATAGTCTTGTACCCTTATTCTCTTTTGCAATTTCATCCACTATTTTTTTATAAAGAATCATCGACATATATCCTCGTTTTCTAGTCAATTGATCATTGTGACACATAACACAGTTTAAATTGCAGTTATTAGTCACCTCAAGAGCAATATTTAGTGGAAAATTTGTAACGTGATATTTCTTTTCAATTTCAGTTAAATCTGCATACATATTCTTAACCTTCCTATTCTGTCAAGCCTAATTCTATTGATTTTACTGGCTTTGACGATATTTATTTACCTCAAAACAAGAGCCGAGAGTGATGGATATCGTAGTATCTTGTACCGAATAGCTGATTAATGGGTACACTTCTTAAAGCATCCTCTTTCTTCGCTTTATAAAGGCTATTTTCCCTCTGATCAACTATGATGATGAACCTTCCGTGTCTAAGGGGATCATGTCCCAACTTCCTTCGTCCCATCTACCATACACTGAGTGCCAGCCAAGCTCCTAAACGGGGTCATGCCCCACGGAAAAAACCGATGCCAGCTACAGCTCTTGTTTTTATGTTTGATTGTTACTGACCTGTATTCACCTGTCGTGGTACTGATTTACTCAGTGGACGCTATACCATCTCAGGTTCTTGTTGGTCTTTTGCAGATGCAGTCCGTTCCGGACTCCATCATTTACGGGTTTCTGTTCCAAAACCCTGTCCAGTCTCCGATGCATTCCATCAGCCACTCGACAGAGTTCTGGATTTGCTTCTTTTATTACTATGCTGCCATTGGTGCCTGTGAAGTTGCCGGATGTTTGATATCTTTCAACATCTTTTGCGGATCATAAGTTGTCCCTGCCTTCAGTATCGTGTAAATCACCCTCAGTATCTTGCAAGCTATCACAACCAGTGATTGCATCTTTTTCAGCGGATTGTTGGTTCGTGTTGTATAGTACTCATGCAGCTGCTTAAATTCATCTGCATGCGACACCGCTGACTTTGCTGCCTGGAACAGCCAATACCGGAGTCTCTTGCGTCCTCTGTGGCTGATTTTCTACATTTACTTGTTTTTTTGTTCTTCTTGCTTTAACATTCATCTTGAATACCTCTTGTGTTTTTAGATTTTACCAACTTGCCAGGTCAATAATAATCTAAATTTACTCGAGGTATTCTTTTTGGTCAATTCCTTTTACTCTTTAAAGTATACAGGAAGCTCCCAATACATCAAATTTGGATTTTTCACAATACTATTCTTCAATTTCTGGGAAAAAATGTACTTTCCCATAATCCGCTCCTTGAATAATAATTTTATCCTTATGTATCTGTAGTCTATTTTCCTTTAAAACTTTAATAATATAATAACAAACATCAACAAGCGGATGCAGTATCTTTTCATAATTATTTTCCCCAAAATTAGACACATGCATAGCTGCTTCTGCTATCACTTTGCCAGTATCAACCCCCGCATCAATTAAAAATGCAGAAGTTCCAATAATAAAGGAACCTCCTCTAACTGCTTGATCTATACCACATAATCCCGTAAAATGGGGCAACAAACTTGCATGAAAACCAATAATTCTATCTCTATATTCCTCCAACAATTCGCCAGAAAGCAGATGATGCCCAAATACAAATAAATAATCAATCTTATACTTTCTAAGATTACGCAAGAGTTTGTCAGACAGCATCCGATTTTTCTCGCTTGCAGTGTAACACTTATTTAAGTTATTATAGTCAAAATACACCCATTCAATTTCATTATCATCACACAAAGCTCTTACTCTTGCCCCATCATTCATATCATCTGACAAGACAAACTTAATTTCTTTTTCTATTTTCAAAAATCTTTTGTCTTCAATAATTTCACACAACCTTGTTGCTTTACCCGAAACGTAAAATGCAATATTCATATTTTCCACCCTTTCTCATCTAGTCTTTCGGAATTTTTTCGGGTGGTTGTCACCCTACCCGATTTTCCTTTCTTTTAATTTCACGAGACTTTCGCCTCTTTTTTGTAGCACTAATAATGCGGCTGCTCCATTTATCTGCATTCTTATATTTTGTTGTTGCTGATAAGCCCTTTTGATGCTTAGCCTGATCTCTCCATCTGTACAGAGTATTGATCCCTACTCCTGTATCTCGCTGGATGTCTGTTACTGTTTCATCGCCTTCAAGCATTCTTGCTATTATGGTTTCCTTCATTTCCTTTGGATATTTGTTATAACTCATAGCAATCACTTGTCCTTCTGATACTTATCATATCAGCTTGGGAGGTGGGTGACAACTCCCCTACGCTAGAGGGGTATGTCAATTTTCAATCAATTGCTTCCAAGCTTGAACAATTTTTCTATTATGTTCCTGAATATTAATTTTGTCCACATTACAAGAATGGGAGATAAATTTCTCAAAAGACATATCTCGAATTGTTTCTATATCTTCCATAACCACTTCGCCATAACACCCCATCAATTCTTTATTGATAAACATTTTCTTTCCCAGCAAGTTCAAATAAGTAATGGTTGTCCCTGCCATCTTTCTGGTCATAGGAAATACCGCAACATCAATGTTCTTAAGGAATTCATAATACGAACTTGTATCCATAAAATTCGTCATTGGACAAAATTTACTACCGAATATTTTTTCCCCCTGTTTTATTACGTTTTGTATGTAGGTGGCATCTCCATATGCAAGCGGCGTATATATCCTTATATTTTCATCCTTATATTTTCCCAAGAGTTCCAGCGCATACTGCTGGTTTCCAGCAACATCTCCAGAATGTCCTAACAAAATATTGCTTTTCTCTTCACTTTTTTCCTTGATATGTTCACTTACATTATTTAAGTATGTATATACAATTTTAGTCGGAGTGGCAGTTATATTCAAATTTTCTTTTATATATACTACTCGATCTGGAGAACTATATACATTTCCTATTTTGGTTAAAACCGTTTCCGCAACCTCACTTTCAGGTGAAACTAACGTGTCGCCTCCCCATACAATCCATGAAATACGCTCCGCAAATTCCTGTACCATATTCTGCACATACGAAAATCCTCTTCTGCCCCAAAAAGCAGAGTGTAGGAATACTCTATCCGCATTGGAACATAATGTCAAAAGCGTATTCCTTGTTAAATCGCACTTCCATTTTTCGTCAAATGCCCTGCACTCTGGATACATATCTCCAAGGAATACAATATTGGGGCAAGTTAGTGCGTAATCATATACTCCATATTCCTTCTTTCCAACACAGCAATCTAAAATAATCAAATGCTCCTCTTGTCTAAAGTATTTTTTTATCATCTCTGCAAAAGTATTTACAAATATATCATCTGGAAATACATGGACATATTTATATCTATGTTCCTGGGCTAATACATTTTTGTTATGATCATACATGAGTTGCAGTTCATACTCACAGGGAATAAAAAAATAAATGCTGTTTTCACAGTGCTTTTTCACAGCTTCTATGATCTCCTCTGCGAATTTTACCAATACCGTGATAACAACTGCATCTTTATATTTTTGTAATTCATTTGTATCATGAACTTCATAGCCATCCATTTTGGTTCCATGTTTGCTTTTATTATTGTCGATAAAAAACAACACATTTTCATGAATATGCAATTCATCTATCGCTCTTTTATTTCTGGTAGATGCTCCATAAAAGATTACTTTTTTCCCTGTGACACTGGCTGTATTTCCGTATTGGTCAATCAGCATATTCTCATCATCCTTTCACAGCTTCAACAATATTCCTGTTACCTCTTCCCTTTGTGTCAACAACAGATATCCACACTTCGTTGTCGCTTGTTTCCTAAAATCAGTAAATCATACTCCTGCAATTAATAAGCTATTGTACCTTATTCAGATTTATATAAATCAAAATAAAATTTGAAAAACCCCTTCCTGTCCAACGAACATTTCGGAATCACATAACGATTTGGGAAATATACCCTTTCAAACTCATTCACTCCTAAATAATTGATAACCGATTTATAAATTGGCACGTCCTGCCCCTTTAAAGTTTCTGAATATATATTAAAATCTGTTATACTAATTTTCCATTGAGCGTATCCCAATCTTGTTAAAATACGATTTAAATACTCAAGCATAACCTCTTCTATAGGATGATTAGGGGAATAGAACAACTGCTTTTTATCATAATTATCAATTATATAATCAGAAATTTTTACATCACACTCTTGTTCTTTATCTTTTATTTTAGCAAGTGATTTTTGTATCGCCTCTTTCATCTCTTGCTCAGAAAAAAAATCCATTTTTTCTATTTTTTCAAGTATTTCATCAAAAGCAAAGCCTTGCTCCGCAAATTTTTCTATATACTTATCACTGTACGCCATCTGTCCCAATTCTGCCACAGCCAGGCAATGACGTTTTGCAATAGATAACTTCTTAATCTGTGGCCAATATCCATCAAAATATGTATTTACGATTCTAAGCTTTTGACAATCCTGCCTCAGTCTAACCAAGGTTCTATCTGAAAATAACAACTTTGAAAATCTATTCTCTTCCTGTACATATTGGTAGATATATAAATCAATATTTTTCCAGAAGACATCATCTGCCAGCCATTTCTCCATCAATGAAGACCTGACACTCCAATCACACACTTTGGGTACTTTGACAATGATATAATCTCTTGAAAACTCTTGATTTCTCGCTAACAGATCCTCATACCGAGACGTTTGACAATTCCCACTAATTACTGCATATTTTCGTCCGCACCAGTTTGAATACTTTATTATTTCTGTGTTTCCATCATACCTTTTATAAATTTCTTCATATTGTATTCCATCCTCATATGCTTCAGAATCTATATAATCGACTAGATATTTCTTCCCATATTTTTCAAGTTGATCAGATATCTCTTCCCAATAGGTAGAAGCTATAATAATCTTTATGTTGTCGGTCGGATCATACTGCTTCACGATAATACCATATTTTTCAAAACCAAAATTCGTACTATCGTAAAAACATTGCACATCAAATATATCACCATATGACAGTAAAAACTTTTCAGCTCGCTTTCCCGTTCCCCATATCGCTATTTTTTGTTTCATTACGCATGTCACCTTCTATCATCACATGTTGCTATACTCTTATTCCTGCTCTTTAAAGAAAGTCAGCGTTTTATTTATAACCTCTTCCACCTGTTCCTCTTTTAAATCATAAAACATTGGGAACCGGACCAATCTGTCGCTTTCCTTTGTCGTATAAATATCTTGTCCAAAAAACTTTCCATATTTCTTACCTGCTACCGCTGTATGTAATGGTACAAAATGAAAAACACATCCTATAGAATTTTTATTTCTCATATAATCTATAAATCTTGTTCGCTCCTCCAGATCACGGAGTTTTATCCAGAACATATGCGCATTGTGTACACATCCTTTTGGAATTGCAGGAAGCTCAATATACCCTTTTTCCTGCAATTCCGTAAACGCCTGATAATATTCCTGCCATATCTCTCTCCGACGATCATTGATTTGATCTGCAATCAATAATTGAGGATATAAATAAGCCACATTGATCTCGCTCGGAAGATAGGAAGATCCTAGATCAACCCAGCTATATTTATCAACTTCACCACGGAAAAACTTGGAACGATCCGTACCCTTTTCTCGAAGAATTTCAGCTTGTTCCACATACTTTTCATCATTGATCACTAATGCGCCACCTTCACCCATAGTGTAGTTTTTTGTATCATGAAAGCTATAACACCCCAGATCTGCAATTGTTCCCAAATAACGATCATGATAGGTTGCCATAACACCCTGTGCTGCATCTTCCACTACAGATATTCCATGTTTTTTTGCTATCTCCATGATTTTATTCATTTCACAGGAAACACCCGCATAATGAACAACCACAATCGCTTTTGTTTTATTCGTTATTGCCTTCTCAATCAAGGTTTCATCTATATTCATAGTATCCGATCTAACATCAACAAACACAATCTTTGCGCCTCGCAAGACATATGCATTTGAGGTAGATACAAAGGTATAAGAGGGCATTATAACTTCATCACCCGGTTGTATATTCAGCAATATTGCAGACATCTCCAATGCCGCAGTGCAGGAAGTTGTCAGCAACACTTTTTTTGCTCTAAATTTTTGCTCCATCCACTCACTACACAAACCTGTATACTTTCCATCCCCGGATATTTTATGTAAATTCATCATGACATCTTCCACACACTGCAATGATTCACGCAAGCAGAGCGGACTATTAAATGGGATCATTCCTTTCCCTCCTTTTCCTATGTCAGTTTTCAATCAATGCTTCCAAGCTTGAACATTTTTCTATTATATTCTCATCATCCTTTTACAACTTCACCAACTATCCCCGTTACTTCTTCCAATTGTGCCAATGTCAGATAAGGATGTACAGGAAGGGATAAAACTTTCTTTGTAAGCAATACCGCATGATTAGTAACATGTTCCGTCAGTCCACCAAATGCCCTCTGCTCATGCATCGCCTTTTTATAGTATACCATACTTGGAATACCATTTTCCTTCAATTTTCTTTGCACCTCATCCCTCTGCTGTTCGTCCTTTAATTGAATCGTATACTGTGCCCAACTGGAATAAAATCCGTCTTTTATTACCGGCGTTTTAACGACATCTTTTAGCATTTCAGTATAATATGCCGCAACCTTATTCACCTGACTCAATTCATACTCTTCAAACGCCTTCAATTTCACCTGTAAAATAGCTGCCTGCATCGTGTCAAGTCTTGAATTCATTCCAATCCGAACATTATCATATTTATCTTGTCCTTTTCCATGAATACGAAGGGAACGGATGGTTTCAGCCCAATCTTCCCGATCCGTAAACACCGCTCCGCCATCTCCGTAACATCCAAGAGGCTTTGCCGGAAAAAAGGATGTAGTTGCAATATCTCCAAAGCTGCATGCACGCTTGTCCCCGATCATACCACCAAATCCTTGCGCACCATCTTCTAAAATCAACAGATTATACTTCGTCGCAATTTCCCGAATAGCAATATAATCAGCAGGCTGTCCAAACAAATCCACTGCTATGATTACTTTAGGCTGCAGCTTTCCTTCTTCTAATACCTTTTGTATTGCATTCTCTAACGATACCGCCGACATATTATATGTGTCCGCATCTACATCAACAAAAACAGGTGTTGCAGCACATATCGCCGGTGCTTCTGCGGAAGCAAAAAAAGTAAAGTCTGGAACAAAAACCGCATCTCCCTGCTTCACCTGCATTGCCTGCAAAGATAAAACCAAAGCATCGGTTCCATTACCACAAGTAATACAATGTTTTACCCCGACATAATTTGCAAGCTGCACTTCTAATTCTATTACTTCCGCTCCAGATATAAAATTTGCATTATGCATGACTCTAAATACCGCTTCATCTATATCCTGTTTTAATGTCAGATACTGTTTTTTGAGATCTCTATATTCCATTTTTTCATTATCCTATCTTTTTTTTAAATTAAGATATATTTCACTACCATATTCAGGAATTACATCAGACAACCGATACAAACCATCTAATACCTTCTGGTCAATGAATCCTGCATCCAATATAGCCATCATTTGATCGTGTGAAAACGGTTTTACAAAATAGCTTCCTTCTTTTACTATTTCAAAACCTTCTTGCTTTACCAACTTTTTTAACGAATTCATATCAAACACACGATTTTGTTGAAACAAAATACCTTTTTCAGACAATTCATGTTCATCTTTTATTAACCCCATTGCTTTTCCAAGTAATCTGTGAATAGATTTCGCATTTGGAACATTAACATGAATAATAGTATCTTCATTGCAATATCTGTATATCCCCTTCAATATTTTTTCAGGGGAATCGACTTCGTGCAATAGTCCTGAACATATAATGCAGTCAAATGTATCATGAAGCAACACTGTATCTATACCAAAAAAATCATTCACACATTCAATCTTATCATTTTTTGCCTCTTTTACTGCAACATCATAAAACTTTTTGCTTGGTTCCACTACACAATACGAATCAAAATTTACATATTTAAACAGTGGATCCAATCCACACCCGATCTCCAAAACACGTCCCCAATTAGCATGTGGCATAATTTCTAACATTTTTTTTCTTCGATAAAACACTTTTACTTCTTCAAACGAATTAACACTGTAATCTTCTGCATATTTGTCAATATCAACCATATCATTACCTCCCTGACATACTTATCCTTTCAATCTCTAGTTTTGCCTCATCCATAATTATTTCTGGATCAAACACTTTTCGAATTCGAAAATAAGGTTTTGGAACGCCTCCAAATTCACGAAATGATTTTGCAATTCGTTTAATCACAGATCCTTCAAAATCATATTTCAAGCCTTTCTCAGATGCAAGATGAATCGCATGCCACGTCAAGGCATCGTAAGTATCTAGATTCTGAAATTCTGGAATTCCACCACCTAACAAATGGTACATAGACTTTTCATCCCACACCAAATAGATTACACTGACAATCTCTTTATTATCATTTAATGCAGCCAAACATACTCCATCTTTTTGATTTTTGACCGTTTTATATAATTGTCCCCATTGTTCTTTAGAAAATGGAACATCAAGTCCCTGTTTATCAAATATTTTTTTATGTTCTGTATAGAATACCTCTTCATCCACTTCGATAATATCCGAAATATTTCTTTGCCCCTTTCTTATAATGGCTCTTAGCTTACTTGATATCCCACCCCATACTTGATCCAAATCAGAAGTATCTTCTATCACATAGGTATATCGGCATATTGCTTTATATCCATTCCAGAAAAATGGCAACCAGTTATCAAATGTATATTGATATTGTTGTTCATATACTGCACAGTCTTGCGCAGCAATATATTCACAAGCAGCATTAATCACTCGTTCCTCAAACGCCTGTTTCGTCGATAATTTCATATCTACATTTTCAGGAAAAATAATTCCATTATTCTGTGTCAGTAACGCCTTTGTAATATATTTTTTTCCGTTACGATACTCCACATAATATGGCATGGCTGCCTTTATCATCCCGGACTCCCGATAAAGCCACACATTCCAATTCACTTTTCCACATACAGCATCCATCCACCATGGTTTGGAATAAATCGGCACATAGTTTTCTTCACAGAATTTTAAGTATTCTTCTTTTTCAGACATTTTCTTGCTCCATTTCCTCCGTAGAAAAATCACCAAGCGGCAACTTCACTACCTGATTTGTTTTCTGACTTTTATAGATCGCAAGCACTAACTCCAATGCCCTTCTTCCTGCATAGGCATCAACATACGGCGTACGGTCATTTTCAATCGCATCAATCATATCTGCAAACAAGCTCGTATGTCCATTGCCATATACATTACTGGTTGCTTCTTCCAATCCTTTGTTTGCTTCATCCTCCGAGGTTTCATCTGCAAAATCCCATACATCAATATTGTTGGTTGAAGTACCACCCAGCTTCACTGTTCCTTTTTCTCCGAACAGATACAAGGTTTCTTCCAGATTCTTCGGATAAACATTGGTAGTGCCTTCAATGGTTGCAACTGCACCATTCTTAAATTTCACCACTGCCATACCAATATCTTCTGCCTCCAGATAATGATGAAACTGCTGCCGCGTTACACCGTATACTTCCTCAATTTCATCCCCCAGCATCCACCGCAGAAGATCAATTCCATGAATACACTGGTTCATTAAAGCGCCGCCATCATTTTTCCAGGTACCTCTCCATGGTGCCTGCTCATAGTAAGACTTATTACGATTCCAACGCACATGGATCGAACCGTGTGATAATTTTCCAAATCTCCCCTGTTCCAACGCATGCCGCATTTTTTGCACTGCGATATTAAAGCGGTTCTGATGGCAGGCAGATACCTTCACATGCTTCTCTTCGGAAAGACGGATAATTTCATCTGCATCTTTCATACTCATCGCCATTGGTTTTTCAATGATCACATGGATTCCATGTGCAATACAATAAAGCGCAATTTCTGCATGACATCCGCTTTCTGTAGCGATACTGACAAGATCAAGCTTCTGTTCCCGGATCATTTTTCTGTAATCCGTATATCTTTTTATGGATACTTCCTTTTGCAGATCATGCTTTTCAAGCAACGTCTCCATATGAGAAGCCTCTACATCACATACCGCAACAATAGAAAGCTCATTATTTAATGCCGCTTTTATATGATTCGTAGCAATTCTTCCACATCCGATCAAAGCATAATTCATTCGTATCGCCTCTTCCTTTTTATAATGTTTCAATGTTATCGCGCACCATAATATTTTTCATTACATTTTTGGTATCGAAAATTGCAGCGGCATGCTTTTGAATCATATCATAATCTACATTAGTGTGCGCTGTTGTAATTACGACCAGATCATACTTCTCTATGCTGTCTGCGTCAATACTTTCCACTCCCTGATAGACATTTCCTTTGTATTTATACTCTTTAATATATGGATCATAGTATGTAATATCTGTACCATTTTTCTTAAACTCTTCTATCACCCTGATTGCCGGCGACTCACGATAATCATCAATATCCTGCTTATATGCCACTCCAAGAATCAATACCTTTGCACCATTCAATGCTTTCTTAAAACGATTCAGAATCTTGCTGGCACGCTGCACACAATATTCCGGCATACGGTCATTGATCATCATGGCACTCTCGATCATAGAGGTATGGAATCCATACTCTCTTGCCTTCCAGGTCAAATAATAGGGATCTAACGGAATACAGTGACCACCAAGTCCTGGTCCCGGATAAAATGGCTGGAATCCATATGGTTTTGTGCTAGCCGCATCAATCACTTCCCACACATCAATATCCATTTTGTCACAGAGCATGGCAAGCTCATTGATCATTCCAATATTGATATTACGATAGGTATTCTCTAAAATTTTTTCCATTTCCGCTATTTCAGGAGAAGAAACTTCTAAAACATCCCCTTCTAAAACTGCCCGGTACATTGCTGCTGCCACCTCTGTTGCGTCTTTTCCAATCCCCCCTACTACCTTAGGCGTATTCTTTGTTTTATAGATCAGATTTCCCGGATCAACTCTTTCCGGAGAAAATGCAAGATAAAAATCTTCTCCACAGACAAGCCCGGAACCGTCTTCCAGAATTGGTCGAATCAATCCGGATGTCGTTCCCGGATAAGTTGTAGATTCAAGTACGACAACCGTCCCTTTCGTCAGGTAGTTTGAAATTGCTTCCGTAGAAGATTTTACATAAGAAATATCAGGCTGCTGATGATCATCAAGTGGTGTAGGAACACATATCGCAATAAAATCTACATCCTTTACAAAGCTAAAATCAGAGGTTGCACGAAGCATTCCACTGTCAACCAACTTTTTTAAATCTGCATCGACCACGTCACCAATATAATTAATTCCTCTATTAACCATATCAACCTTGGAATCTTGAATATCGAATCCCACTGTTTTATATCCAGCCTTGGCTTTTTCCACAGCTAAGGGAAGTCCCACATATCCTAAGCCCACTACTCCAACAGTCATTGTTTTTTGTTGTATTTTTTGTAATAAACGTTGTTTCACAATACTCACCTACATTTAATTATTTTATTTTTGCATTAGTTTTATAACTGCATTTACCACTTCTTCCGCCGCATGACCATCTCCAAAGAAATGGCAGGATTCATGTTCCCATACTTCACCCGCAATAATTCGTTTTATCTGCTCTTTAGCTTCATGAAATGTTTGTGCATTATCAACATCAAATCGGTAAAAGCATCCGGCTTTTTCTAATTCTGGCCACACATCTAAATCAAGCATATAAAAACAAGGCTTATCTGCAAAAGATGCTTCCTTGCATACTCCTCCGGAATCTGTCACAATAAACGAACATTCACTCATCAAATAAACCATCTCATTATATCCTACTGGATCAATCATATGAATTTTTGAATTACTCTCCAACGTATCCATTAGTCCCGTTTCTAACAAACGCTTTTTGGTCCTTGGATGAATTGGAAATACTACATCGTAATCTATTTCCTGTAATAACGAAACAATTTTTTCCATTCTTGCTTCATCACATGTATTCTCCTGCCTATGCCATGTTAAAAGAGCGTATTTTTCAGGAATAGAACTATGTAACATAACTTTTTTTCCACATTTTGATGTATACAAAAATTGATCATACATTACATCGCCTGTAAAAAATATACGCTCTCTTGATACATTTTCTTTTATTAAATTTTGCGTAGAAATCTTATTCGGAGTACATAAAATATCTGAAACTGCATCTGCAGTAAGTCTATTCTTCTCTTCTGGATTTTTTAAATTCCCCGTTCTTGCTCCCGCCTCAACGTGAATAAGTGGTATATTTAATTTAGAAACAACGATAGCCGCTGCTAGTGTGGAATCGGTATCACCATATATCAAGACACATTCTGGCTGATATTCTAAAACCACTTTTTCAATTGCAATCATCGCTTTGGCGGTCATCACAGCGTGAGAACCGCTTCCAACATGTAAATTCTCTGCCGGTTTAGGAATATCTAATTCTTCAAAAAAGACATCTGACATATTAGCATCATAATGTTGCCCTGTATGAACGATGATTTCCTTTATTCCCCTCTGTCGCAAAGCGCGAGATACCGGTGCTAATTTTATAAATTGGGGTCTATTTCCCACAATATGCATTACCATTTTCATTCCTCCAATAGTTTATTGAACACGCGAGCTAACTTGCTTGTTAATTCTCTTCTTGAATATATTGAGATATTTTTTTTGTTGCTATACGCTTGATAATCATCTTGCTCCCAACATCTATATTTTTTCATCAGGAACTCTTTTACTTTTTCTTTATCATACTCAAAATTACAACCACACAATGTTTCCTGTAACATCCGATCCAAGATTCCACCTGATTTTGAAAAGCACATTATCTCAACAGGAATTCTCAAATACTCGTATACCTTTCCTGTTACAACTAATTCTGCTCCCTCATTCATGCAACCGAATAGTATTAGTAAATCAGAAGAACTTGCAACTTTAATACTTTCTTTATGTTCTAAAACACCATTATAAACTACAATATTATTACAATCTGCCTCTTGAATCTTTCTTCTCCAATACTCTGTGAGAGAACCATTTATAATAAATCTTATTGTATCAGGATTCATTTTTTTCTGATCAATTAATTCATTTATTGTATGAATCAGAAAAACTGGGTTACGATCTATGTAAATAGTTCCGTTGTAACACAATGTAAATGAACTGTTTTTCCGCGTCCTAGGTTGAATATCAACAAAATCTGCTTCGTCATATCCATTTGTAATTGCATATAGTTTATTCTTCTCTACCTGAAGATTATCTGTATAATCTTTTATACATAACTCAAGATCTGTAATAATCGCATCCGAATTCTGAACTATTTTACATTCCAGTTGTTTTTGCAATTCCATTGTATCCGCCTGATCTTTATAATAGTTCTCGTTATAATAATCATTAGAAGTCCATGGGTCCCGATAATCCTGCACCCACGGGATATTATATTTTCGTTTCAAAAACCATCCAAGCACATAATCGCTAAACGGATTTCCTGTTGTAAAGATCATGTCGATCTGCGAGAAATCAATCAAGCTGTCAATTTGTTTCAAGCACTCATTCACCCAACAGATATGATTGTCAGGAATCAATTTATAACCCTTTGGTGAATTTTTGATAATAGTACAAAATTCCTGCAGCCACACCGGATTCTGCATCATCGCTGCGTATAAATTATACACCTCCTGCTGTTGCTGTATTGTCATCACTTCTGGAATATATACCGGATCATCTATTCGAATCACAGTGATATCTTCCGGCAGTTCTCTTAGTAATGTGGAATCCTCGCCCAGTTTTTTATCATTCTCTCCAACTGTCAGCACAATCGGTTCCCAGCCAAACTCACGCAAATATTTTACGAATTTCAAGCTTCTCTGTGTTCCACTTCCCCCCATAGGAGGAAAAATATACGCACAGAACAACACTTTTTTCCTTTTAGTAGATTTTAAATTAACCCTTTTCATTAAATGCTGTTCCTGATAGTTGAGCAAAAAATCACTTGCTATTTTTTTTGCATGATCCTCACTATATTCACAACAATCAAATATATCTTCAGCTGAAAGTGTTATCATTTCATACACTCCAGTATACTTTTGATCCATACAATTACCCAGATAATAAAACAGTTTATTATTAGTAATCCCCATAGAAATCAGTTGTTTATTGATTGCTGTATAATATACACTTGCGATTATAATTTGTATTCCTTCTTTTACTAGACGGGGAAGCTCTAAAGGATCAAACACTTCCACATCACAAAACAGTGTTCCCCATTTTTTTTGATCATTATCAGAAAAACCAACAATCTCATATTCCTTTTTTAACATCATATATGCTGCACGTCCCGATGCAGACGCTCCAAATATTATGATTTTTTTCATCCGTCTATCCCTTCCCTATTCCAAAACGACTCTTCACCCTATCAACACCTTTTTTCCACAAAATGCAAATCCGTAACAACGTATCTGTTCTCGTTTTACACCTGAATCACCTTCAAGTATCCGCTGGCTAACAATAGACTCCAGATTGCATTTTCATCGTCCTTTAGATAGCCCCATCAGATCAAGTGATGCAAAAACCTCTTCTTCCGTAAAACCAAATGCGGTTTCATACTGCTCCGATGTGGTTGTAATTACATTAACATTATTCAGATCAGAATATAGCATTTATACTATTTTGAAAAAATTTTCTAACTGATTTAATCCTCTCTCTTCCAAATATTTTCTAGCATATTCTCCACCACCATTAGTAGCTATAAAAATATAATCATACCGATTTTCATTTATTTTTTCTTTTCTGAAAATAGGATATCCATCTTCACTCATGCCATCTTTGTATGAATCTAAATAGCCAAGCATCTGTCCCTTAGGAAAACGTTCCTGAATTTTTTTTAAAGCCAATCTCCCCGATATATCACTCCCCCAGATATAATATTTAAAATCAGGTTTATCAAAGTTCATTTCTTTAAACAAAAAATCCGTTTTAAACGAAATACATGCCGCTTTCAACAAATCTTTTTTCTCAGAACGACTATCTCCGTGAATACGATATTGAAACAACTCTTCATCTATACGATCAAATCTCATTCCTGCTACAATAGCGCGAAACAGAAATTCTGCATCTTCACAAATATATTCGTGATATCCCTTTAAAATATTAATAACACTTCGCTTAAACATCAGTGATGAATGCAATGTTTTATAAGAATCATTAATTGCAGTAAAACTATCAGTTCGATCATAATCCTGGTTTGCCGTGCGTTCTACAATCTTTCTCTGTTGTATTGTATATTCATCGAGTTCCTCTTCTCCAAATAGTAATTTCACCTTTGTACCGACAAAATCAACATCTCTATGGCAATTCAAAAAATCAACCTGTTTCTCAATTCTTGTCAAAACAGAAATATCATCCGCATCCATAATAGCCAGATATTCACCCTGAGAACACTCAATTGCTTCATTTAAACTTTGAGCCCGCCCTCTGTTTTTTCGACTAATCACATGTACCCTTTGATCACTTTTCTGATATTTTGCTATGATTTCTAAGGAATTGTCTGTAGAACCATCATTTACTATAATCAATTCTAAACATCGATACGTCTGTTGCAATATTGAATCTATCGCTTCACAAAGATATTTCTCTGCATTGTACACTGTCATGATAACCGACACTAATTTTTCTCTATATTGCATTTTACTCCTTCACTTTCAGCTGATATATCCGGTTATATACCGTCCCATACTTCTCATATCCACTCTCATTTCCAACCTTTTCCATTAATTGAACCTGCCTAGAAGAAAGTGTCTTTTTTATTTCTTTCTCTTCCATTACCTGATATCCTAATACCTCTAATTGATCCCTTAATGTTTCATCATAAAAATAACGAAAATTTTTAGACGTTGCACATAGGAGATCACCTGCCACCTTACCATATATCACTCGTTCCAGCGTTGTCACGTGTCTGAAATTAAAAACCCGAAGATATACTTTTGCGCCCTGTTTTAAATACGGCCTTATTTTGGTAAGCAGCGACGTTCCTAGTATTTCAAGACTACATTCTATTACAGCTGCATCATATGCCTGTTTTTTCAATTCGCTTAGGAACTGCATCTGTTCATCCATTGCATATATCTCATCTACAAATTGTTTTGCGATGGTTCTTCGTATCGGATGTGCTTCCACACCGATTACTTTAATCTCTGCATTCTGCTCCTTTAATTCGATACTAAGGCTTCCCAGTCCACAACCAATATGAAGTACATTTTTTACATCATCTCTTCGCAATTGCTCTAGCATATATCGATTGTAAACAGCATGATGATTCCAATCCATATGATCCCATTTGCGTTCTAACACCATTTTATTACGCATCATAATCTGCTCTCTTTTCACATCCGGACTTTTAAATGTGACATTCATAAAATGATGAATAAATGAAGTGCGGCAGATATACATTTGTCTTTGTTTCATCAGTACACGAAGATTAAAGTCATCATCCTCATAATTTCCTATTTTAAAATCCTCACTAAGAAGACCAATTTCATCAAATAATTCTCTCCGGATCAGTACGCAAAAAAATACAAGGCGAAGCGTGCGCCACGGGGATGCATCTGATGTCGCAATCTGTTCTGCGTATTGTTGCATTTGGGCAAGATCATCTCCATAAGGAACTGTAATCATCTGTTTTCCAACTGTTGCATTGGTAAGTGGTCCCGTCATTGCAATTTCCGGTCGTTCCTCTAACAACGCGATCATGTTTGAAAGCCAACGCTTTGTTACAATTGTATCATTGTTGAGCAACATAATGTATTTGCCTTTCGCTGCTTTGATTCCTTCATTACAACCTCCGGCAAAACCTAGATTTTCTTTTTCAGCAATCAGATGAACATCCTTTTGTTTTTCTAAATAGGAAACACACTCCGGATCACTCGAATGATTGTCTACAACAATTATTTCATAAGAAACATCCTTTGTGTAACATCGGATACTTTCTATACATGCTTTCGTATAATTCAATTGATTGTATGACAGCATCACAATACTACACATTGGATTCGTTTTATTATTCATATGCGTTCCTTCTGCCCATAATAGGCATTCACTCCATGTTTCCTCTCATAATGTTTTTCCAATATATATTTCGGCATCTGGCAATGTGAATTTAATGACTGGCTCATCAGGTTCATTTGGCATATCGTTTCCAGCACAACAGCATGGTATACCGCATCCTCGACTGTATTTCCCCAGGCAAACGGACCATGGGAACGAACAAGTGCAGCAGGAATGCTCTTATAATCCAGCCCTCGTTTCGCAAATGTCTCTACGATCACTTTCCCAGTATTGGTTTCATAATCTGTTTGTACTTCCTCTTGTGTCAACTGCCTAGTACAAGGAACCGCTCCATAAAAATAATCTGCATGGGTTGTACCAAGAGCTTCCAGATCCACACCTGCCTGCGCATAAGCAACTGCATAAACAGAATGCGTATGCACAACTCCACCAATCTGAGGAAACGCCCGGTAAAGTTCTATATGAGTTTTTGTGTCAGAAGAGGGACGATAATCTCCTTCTATGATCTGTCCGGTCATAGTATCTACTACTACCATATCGGATGCCTTCATCGTTTCATACGCAACGCCTGACGGCTTGATTACCATGTATCCCGATTCTCGATCAATGCCACTTGCATTTCCCCAGGTGTACAACACAACACCCTTGCGTACAAGTTCCTGATTCGACCGATATACCATTTCTTTCAACTGTTCTAACATGTCATCATCTCCATGCTTCGCATAATTCCTTCTTCAATACCATACCGAGGACAAAATCCCAGTTTTTTCAGCTTTGAAATATCAAAATATGCCTGACGTATTCCAGAATCCATTGTATTGCATTCTTGCTCTTCGCATTGTACGAATACGCTTTTCCCATTTTTTTCAGCAATCAATTCTGCCAGATTACGGATTGTCACAACGGATTGCGGATTGGCCACGTTATAAGCTTCTCCCGCCTGTCCCTTTAACAGTATGATAAAGATTCCACAAACAGCATCTGCTACATAGCAATAGGATCGTCTCGCGCATCCACTGCTCTTCATTACAATGTCTTGTCCTGCCAATGCATTTTTCATAAATTGAAAGATTACTCTGCTTTCATCCGGCAAAACATTTCCTCCGTATGTGTGGCAAAGCCGGGCAATTCCAACCGGAACACCATACTCTTTGAAATAACTTATAAGCAATCCTTCTGCTGCACGCTTTGATACTGCATAACAATTTCTTGGATTCAATCGATCAAGATATCCACTCTCTGTCTCCACAATTCCATTCTCGCTCACATTTTCTACAATTCCATACGTTTCCCCGGTTGATATAAAAACAAGTTTTTTGCTTTTGCACTTTTTCGCAAGTGAAAGCATCTGAAGTGTCCCGATATAATTACTGTTCATCACCCCTACCGGATCTGCTGCAAATGAACTCGGATCTCCTTTACTGGCACCATGTATAATGTAATCAGCACGCCATGCACAATCCTTTATTTCCTCACAGATATCTTGCGCCACAATCGTCACATCGTTCCTCTCTCCCCATTTTTGAGATAAGATACGCTCGTTTCTGCTCCAGGCAACGACCTTTATGTTCGCATTTTTATGATCATTCAACCAAAGCAATGTATCTACGATCACACTTCCAATCAATCCGGATGCACCCGTCACTAATACACATTGATGATACAGTGGTTCATAATCCACTCCACATCGCACAATATGAGCAAGATCTTCTTCATAATATCTACGCCCTTTTTCTCCAATCATTTCAACCATTCATCCTTTTTCGACAACAATAACGCTTTAAATATTTCTATATCATCCGTCGTAGTAAGTTTTATGTTTTTTTCGGATCCAGCAGAAAAATGAATCTGTTCTCCAAGTTCTATCATCAATGTAACCGTTGCCACGGAATTTGTGATTCCACGTTTTTTCGCTTCTTCATGTGCCCACACTAATTTCTTTAGTGGAAATGTCTGCGGTGTTTGCGTCCGGACGAGCTGATCTCGATCAATCATACCATCGGATAACTCGCGATCCTTCGTCAGGATCATCGCTTCTGCACAGGGAATTACCGTCACTGCTGATCCATATAGTTTACATTTACTAATCGATTCAGAAATAATTTCCTGCGAAATCATTGGCCGAATCGCATCATGCACCAAGATCAGGTCTTCCCCATCCAATTCATCCTTCATTGCCCAGATTCCATTTTTTATCGATTCCTGCCCTGTACTTCCACCTTTCACAACCCATGAAAGTTTTGTAATTCCAAATTGTTTTGCATAAGCACGAAGAACTTCTTCCCATCCTTCAATGCATACTACACAGATTTTTTCAATATTAGGATGTTTCTGGAATGCTTCCAAAGTATATACAATAACCGGTTTATCATTCACATTTAAAAACTGTTTGGGAATATCCTGATTCATACGCTGTCCGCTTCCTCCGGCAATCAATAATCCAACATTCATAGAAAACCTCCTTATCCTTTTAAAAGCTTTGTCCGAACGACTTCCACAATAGTTCTGCAAGCAGTACTATCGCTTGTCTTGAAAATGCGATCTCTAAGTGCTAGGCGTCCCTCTTCACAATGATCTTCCTCATTTACCTGCACAATATCATCCATAAGTTCCTGCATCGTTACAGCACGAATCTCTGGCATGTATTCTTCATATGTAAAATAACATTCCCTCGTATCTTTTGTGTATTCCGAAAAATCAAACGGGAACAAGACAGACGGACGATTCAACATCAGATAATCTGAATAGATTGAAGAATAATCTGTCACTAAATTATCACACAGAGATAGAAACGTATATGGATCCACCTCTGCAGAAATATTGATGATACGTTCCGCTTTAATTTGTTCAAATTTCTTACACATCTTTGATTTGGGATGGAGTTTCGTATAAAAAACATACCCCTGTTTTTTTAGATAGGCATCAAATTGTGCAAGATTCATTACATCAAAAAATAACTCCTCTGAGTCTCTAAAAGTAGGCATGTAAACAAGCAGATGATACCCCGCCTGTTTTTGCCACTTCATATTGGAAACCACCTTTTCCTCTTCCTTTGTCAACACATTACTGATTTCACAATCTGAAAACAATGCATCATTTCTCGGATATCCTGCCTGTACAATATGAGAGAGATCTGTCCGGAAAGCTGATGTAAAAATATCAGCCATCATCGGACCGGTAGCCAATGTGTAATGATACGGCTTTTCATCAGACAATCTTCTAAGAAAATATCGAAATCGCTCCCAGTTATTTCTAGGATGTCGTACAAAATCAAATTTATTATCATAATTTGTTTTCTTGTTTCCCGAGCCATGCCACAAATTGAATTTCACCGCTCCGCCGCTCTGCCAGAAATTGATATCCTTGGAATAATTATCATATATGTATATCCCTGCCCGTAGTGCCAGATATATGCCTTTTAAGGAGTGGTAATAATAAGCCTCATATCCTTCCTCCGTCAAAAATGCTGCAATCTCCTTTTTGTGGGTGATCCAGACCGCACGGATATCCTTGCAGTTTTCATCTTCTGCGTAAGCATGTCCTGCTGCCTGCCATTTCGCCATCTGCTGTTTCACACGATCCGAAGCACGGTCACTATGCTGGCTCACATACAGATAGAGGTATCTCGGATTATCCGCGAAACGCCGTCCAAAGGTCGAACCAAACAGCCACAGCTTCTGATCTCTCGGAAACAAAAAAGATAACCAATAGACGGGAAGCAGGAACAACTGTCCCCAGTATTTACATCCATTGATTATCTTACTTTTCATTTATCGTCGCCTCCCTGCGTCCTTGGGACGTTTGGCCCCTTTTGCATCCTGCATCAGACATTCTTTTTTGTCTACCTCATATATCGGCAGAAAGTGCGTTTATATTAACTTGTTGATCGCCTTTAATATGCGCTCGCTGTTGTTGTGATCGACGTAAGCAAATGCGTCATCCCATTTGGCAAGGTACTCTTCCTCCAACTGGTATCCATCCTTTGCTACCTGCTTGATACGGTATACCAGCTCCTCGATGGAAAAGGCACGTCTGCCAAACAGATCCTTCTCGAAATCCAGATAGCTTCCATGCACCGCTTCATAATCCTCTACGTCAAACTGGTAGAAAATGACCGGCTTTTTGAGGTAAAACATGTCCCATGCCGCACTCGAATAATCCGTGATCATAAGCTTTGCCCGCATAATGATCTCATTGAGCGGCTGCTCTCCAAAGGAGATCAGACGGATACGTGGATTGCACACACTGAAATTCTTGATGAATTCTCCCATGATCGGGTGCAGGTAAAAGGTGATCGTAAGATCTTCTTCTTCCATAAACCGCTGCAGGTCTCCATCACTCAACAGTCCTTCATAGTGCTTATAATAAGAGCTCTGACAAAATTCCTCATCGGTCACACTGTCAAGCCAGCTTCGCCACGTCGGCATGACCACGATCTCCTTTTGCGGAGCATCCACATGCTTTAACACGTCCCATCTGGCAAGTCCGGTCACCTTGATGTTTTTGTTGGCATAACCAAGCTCGTTATGAATGATCTCTTTCTCCCGTTCAGAAGAAGCAATAAATAAATTGCAGGAAGATCCCGTCTTTTTTCCATACATTGATGTGATATTTTTAAATCCGATCACACCGTGCTGTAAAAATACGTTCTTTTTACTCTGAACCGTATCGTAAAGGATGCTTCCCTTCTGCCTCCATGCATAAGCGTGTGCTTTGGAATCAGTGCTGATCAGCAGTTTCGCCGCCTGGATATAAATCATGTGCCGCAGGCTCAGAAACGGTACGATTCGGTCACGATACTTGCGCACCTTTTTATAATCCGGCGATTTCTTATCGATCATGTAATAAAACTCTATATTGCCCTTTGTTTTGTTCTGGTGTTTCATGCAATAATCAAAGAAATAAAAGCCATTATCCTGTGCCGCCATACAGTATTTTTCATATACCAGGCAGATATTTTTCGCATCCCAGTAATCTTTATGCTTCTCATAGATTTTGCGTGCCATACGCTCCCGCAGACGAAACCAGAAGGAATCCCCTTCATTCACCTCACGGTATTTAAAGGCAAGCGCATCCTTTTTCGTGACAAACGGGAACAGAATATACCCGTTCTTCGTACGATAGGCAATCTCCTGACGCAGACGTAAGAATTTATCCTTAAAGCTCTGTTTATGATTTTTTGGCTGAAGCTGGTAGTGTATTCCATCCCCGGAGCCATCCATTGCCAGAAGCATAAAATCCCAATATATCGGAGTAAAGGAAAGTTCTCCTACATCCAGCGTTCCCGTGATCTGGTAAGTATTTTTCGTTTCCTCTACCGTAGTTTCCATCTCATAGACACATTTGCGGTCTTCTTTTTTTGTCCGGAACTGCAATACAAGCTTCTCTGGAAACAAACTTCCCTTTTTCAGAGATACCTTTGCCGTTACAACACTGCCGGATATAGCAATATCCTTCACTGTTGGCTCCACCATATTTTTGTAAGCAAGCTTCTTCGGTTTGATCCATACCGAGAAACGACCTTTGATCGACACATAGATCTGTGCCACATAAGCCTTTCCCTCTTTTTCAAATGTCGCCAGCACAGACCCAAAACGATATGTTTCGCTGCGGTGCACACCTGCTTTTTCTTCCTTTAACTGTTTCATCACATAGCGGCTGACCAGGCGGTTGTAATACACAACTCCCTCCTGTTCATAGGAAAGGCACACCATGTAACGTTCTTTCGATGCTGACGAAAAAACAGAGGCATCCATCTGTCCGATCCGGATCTGATCATTTTCCGCCTCAAACGGCAGCAGAATACACATTTCTCCCTGAAGATCGATAAGACACAGTTTTGGATCACTATATTCACTTATGCTCCATCCAATCGTTCGGATCACACAAGAATCGATGGATGTGCGAACAAATCTTGCATTTAATCTGCCTGTAATCTCATATTTTGCCATACCTTGTACCTCTTGCTCATTCCCCGCTTTGTAAGCCTTTGGCCGGTTACTTTTCTGTCGTTGCCGTCTCCGTTGTTGCTTCTGTTGTAGCACCTGCCGCTTCCGTAGAAGAAGCTGTTGTGGTGCTTGCTTTCACAGAAGAATTGGCAATAAAGTTGATCTCTTTCATATATTTCCAATTGACATCTTTATCATAGTCGAAATCGTCATCTTTGGTCCATTTTTCAAATTTCTTGTCCAGAAGCTCCTGTTCCTTCTCGGATAATAACTGCTGTTTTTTATCCGCTGTCGCATCTTCATCCACAACCTCTAGCATTTTCACGATGTAGTAACCATCATTGGCAGAAATAACCTTGTCAAATACTTCTCCGTCCTTTAATTCTTTGATAGAATCGGAAATTTCATCCGGAAGATTCGTGTCTGCATCAATGTTTAATTCTCCGGAGCTTCCGGTCAGTCCGTAAGCAGCTGCTACGGTCGCAATATCATTGCCCGCCTGCACACGCTCCAACGCATCCTGTGCATCGTCATATGCCTGCTTCTGCTGCTCATCGGTCGATACTGCAACCTTTCCCTCAGAATTTGTCATCATCGTCGGGAACTGAATATAATAAATCTTGGAAGTCTGTGCTTCCTCGTCTGAGATTTCAATTCCTTTCTTTTTCGCCAATGCCGTCTTCATTTTATTGACGATCGCAGACTCGCGGAATACCTTTTCTGCCAGATCCTGCGTCAATCCCATCTTGACCTTCTCATCCTTTGTCACCTGGCTCATGAAGGATTTTGCCTGGCTGATCACCTGTTCCTGCTCTTTGGTGGTCAGTGCCACATCATAGTCTTTTGCATGAGATACCGCAACCTTGGTCTGTCGGATCTGTTTGATCGCAGAACGCTTTGCAATATTCTCAAGAGTAGACTGCTCGGTCGTTCCTTCTGAATTGTCTACCGGATATTCCGATGTCCATACCTCCGGAGAGGAAAACATGCTGGAATAATAAGATTCATAATATTCCTGCACAGACTGACAGTAAAACCATACTTCATCCAAAGTTACTTCCTGTCCTCCCGCTTTAAATACCACCTTCTTGGACTGCTTGCTCTGACCACAGCCGGCCACCATTAAAAGCACCAGTACCAGGCTTAACAAAAACGCCGTAAAACGCTTCACATTCTTCATCATAATGTTCCTCCTAAACGCGCAAAAAGCGCAATTTCACTAAGTAATAATTATAGTATATGTTGCGTGCTTAAGCAACCGCTTTCACTGTTTTTTAAGAAATATCTTCGTTTTTTGACACTTCCATCAATGCTCCGATCTCCTCCATCAGCTGCTGCACGTGAGGCAGGATCTCCCGTTCCTTCAAGTGTCCGGTCGCAAGCACAAGTGCCGGCACTTTCTCGTTTAAGAAGCGGAGTTTTCCCTTGTGTTTTTTCAGCAGCGCATCCATCTTGCCAATATCTGCCGGAGCACGTTCGTAAAGATCCATTTTGATGCGTCCCTCTTTTTGTACGATCTTAGTAATATAGTACCCGCTTGCCCGATTTTTAATCAATGCGATCTCTAAAAGATCCGATACTTCCTGCGGCAGCTCCCCATAACGGTCGATCAGCTCATCCGTCATGTCATAGCACTCCTCTTTCGTGGAAATGGAGGCGATGCGTTTGTAAAGTGCCAGCTTCTGGAATTCATTTTTGACATAAGCTGCCGGCAGATATGCCGTAAGCTCCAGATCAATCGTTGTATCGATCACAACCGGTGTACCTTCACCCTTTAATTCCAGCAGAGCCTGATTTAACATCTGACAGTAAAGATCGTATCCCACTGCCTCCAGATGCCCGGACTGATCCTCCCCGAGCACATTTCCGGCTCCGCGGATCTCCAGATCCCGCATCGCGATCTTAAAACCAGAACCCAGATCTGTAAATTCCCGGATGGCTTCCAGACGCTTCTGTGCCGTTTCCTTGATCAGCTTGTTGCGCCGGTAGAGTAAAAATGCAAAGGCTCTGCGCCCACTTCGTCCGACACGCCCCCGAAGCTGGTAAAGCTGCGAAAGTCCAAAATTATCGGCATCATGAATGATGATCGTATTTACATTCGGAATATCAATACCCGTTTCAATGATCGTGGTCGATACCAGTACGTCGATCTCACCCTCGATAAAACGCATCATCACGCGCTCCAGCTGCACCTCACTCATCTGTCCGTGTCCGTATTCCACGCGCGCTGCAGGCACTAACCGGCGGATCGTTTCTGTCATTTCCTCAATGTTTTTTACCCGGTTGAACACATAGTATACCTGACCGCCACGGGCGATCTCACGCTTGATCGCCTCCTTGATCATTTCCTCGTTATACTCCATCACATAGGTCTGGATGGCATGACGGTTGACCGGCGCCTCATTTAGCAGGCTCATATCCCGAATGCCGGAAAGGCTCATATGCAGTGTTCTCGGGATCGGCGTTGCAGTAAGTGTGAGTACATCGACATCCTTTTTCATCTGTTTGATGCGCTCCTTGTGCGTAACGCCAAACCGCTGCTCCTCGTCGATGATCAAAAGTCCCAGATTCCGGTAAGTGACATCCTTGCTAAATACACGGTGGGTACCGATGACAATGTCTACTTCCCCGCTCTTTAAGCCCTTGATCGTTTCCTCCTGTTCCTTTTTCGTACAAAACCGCGACAACATTTTGATCGTGATCGGATACGCCTTCATCCGCTCCGTAAACGTGTTAAAATGCTGCTGTGCCAGCACGGTAGTCGGCACCAGATATACAACCTGCTTGGAGTTGGTCACCGCTTTAAATGCGGCGCGAAGTGCTACCTCCGTCTTTCCATACCCCACATCACCACAGATCAGACGATCCATGATCTTGGTACTCTCCATATCTGCCTTGGTCTCATCGATCGCTTTTTGCTGGTCATTTGTCTCCTCATACGGGAACTGCTCCTCGAACTCCGTCTGCCATACGGTGTCCGGTTCACAGGCAAAGCCCTGTTTCTGCTGCCGGATCGCATACAAGGTCACCAGCTCCTTTGCAAGCACACCAACCTGCTTTTGCACGCGGTTCTTTGTCTTCTCCCAGTCCTTGGAACCAAGCTTATTCAGCTTCGGCTTTTTGGAATCACTGCTCGCATACCGCTGCACCTTATCCATCTGGTTGACATTGATATAATACATATCTCCGCCGGCATATTCGATGGAAATATAATCCCTAATAATATCATCCAGCTCCCGCTGCACGATACCGCGGTAAATGCCGACTCCCCGGTCAACATGCACCACATAATCTCCAATGCTCAGGTCGTCAAAATTCTTGATGACCTCACCCTTAAACCGTGCTCTGCTGCGCCGTTTCTTCGTTTTTCTGCGGATAATATCATCCTCGGATAAAATGACGATCTTCTCATTGACGTAGACAAATCCACTGCTGATGCTTCCAACCGTAACTGCAATCTGTCCCGGTGCCACTTCATCGTTAAGCTCCTCTTTATAATACGCCGAAAGCCCCGCTTCCATAAATTCTTCGGTCAGATGCTTTCCACGATGGTCAGAACCGCAAAGCAGCATAACGCGGTACGCATCCTTCTGCCAGCGGCGCAGATCCGAAAGCAGCAGTTCAAAATGATTCCGGTAAGTATTGGTCGTCTGCCCGTGAAATTCCACCTCGGCTGCCGCAGCATAGGCCGGATCACGGTATCCGATCTTGGAAAAATAAATGATCGGCCCATGCTGCAGACGCTGCCCGATCTCCTCCTCCCGGTAAAAGATCTCCTTTTGTCCGGGCAGCATATAACCACCAAGGATCCGATCCTCCATGCTGTCACAAAATTCCTTCATACTTGCCGAAAGTGTTTCCTTTACCCAGCTCGGCTCCTCTAAGAAAATGCGTCCGCCCTCCCCGGAAAACAGATCAAACAAAGACGCGGTCTCTTTATAAAAATACGGTAGAAAACTGTCGATCCCGGCATCTAAACGATAAGTGGAAAGTGCTTCGATCACGCCACTGATGCTGTACTTTAAATTGGCAGCCTCATTTTCTTTTCTCTCTGCCAGATACTGGTTATAACAGACATCATACTCCGCCTCCAAAGCAATCTGTCCCATTTTCAACCGCTTCTTTGTAAGCGGCATCTCTGTCGCCGGGAAAATGGTGATCGCATCCACCTGTTCAATGGAACGCTGGCTCTCTACGTCAAAGCTTCTTATCGTATCGATCTCATCGCCCCAGAGCTCCACACGGTAAGGAGCCTCCTCTCCTGTAGGAAACAGATCTAAAATGCCACCACGGATCGCATATTCGCCCGGCTTCTGTACCATTGCAACATTTTCATAGCCAAGATCCACAAGTTGTTCCGAAAATTCCGTTAAGGAAAGCTGCTGCTCTACTTTAAGGCTGACGCAGAAGGCACGCATCTGCTCTAACGTAAGCAAGCGATCAAGACCGCCATCTATGGTTGTTACCACAGTTGCCGATCCCGTTTCCACAATCTGTTTCATCACTGCAAGACGCTGGCTCTGAGTGACGCCGGAATGGATATCCGCACTGTAAAACAGCGCATCCTTTGCCGGATAATAGAGCACACTGCGGTCAAAGCAGTGGTAATCCTCATAAAGTTTTCTTGCCCGTTCCTCACTGTAAGTAACGATCAATTTCAACGGGCAGTCCTGTCCCAGCAGATACATCATGTGTGCGACCTGCACGTCAACACAGCCATTGATCTGCAGCGGCATTTCCCCGCGGGAAAGCACATCCCTGATCTGCTTCATTGCTTCCGTGTCAGAAAATGCCTGTTCCAACCATTTCATGCTATCTTCACCTGCTTATTTTTTCTTTCCATTATAGGTATTCATTGCCTTTGCCGTCTGTCCGGCTACCATCAGCTCTGCAGCTTTTACTGCGTTTTCCATACCTTCCGCCACAGCCTCCAGCTGTTCTCCGGAAAAATGGCTCAGCACATGATTGGCCAGATCCTGTCCAATGCGCTTCATACCTACTCCGATCCTGATCCGTGGAAACTCCTCACTGTTTAGATGGGAGATAATGCTCTTGATCCCGTTATGCCCTCCGGCACTTCCCTTTTCCCGGATGCGAAGCTGTCCCACATCCAGATTGATGTCATCATAGATCACGATCACATCCTTTGGCTGCACCTTATAAAAGCGCGCAACAGCACCCACACATTCTCCGCTTAAGTTCATATAGGTCATCGGCTTTACAAGGAGCACCTTTTCTCCGTGAATGATACCTTGTCCATATACACCCTTTAACTTCTGCTGACGCAGTGGGATGTCATATGCTTCTGAAATACGGTCGATCGTCTCAAATCCAACATTATGTCTTGTTCCCACATATTCCATTCCGGGATTTCCAAGTCCTACAATAATCTTCATTGCTCTCTCCTGTCAGTTTATGCACGTTGTCTCTGCTGCATGACAGCCTCTGCCTCTGAAAGCTGCTCTTTGGAATTAACACCCATGATCTCTGTCTCATCCTCCGTCACGACGGCATCCACACGTCCGCCCTCTGCCTTGATGATCGACAATGTATCCGGAAGATAATACTCGTTTTGTGCATTGTCATTTTTCAGCTTTCCTAAGCTGTCATAAAGCGCATCTGCCTCAAACAGATACATACCGGAATTGACCTCTTTAAAAGCGCGTTCCTGCTCTGTCGCATCCTTATGCTCTACATTCTTTATAAAGTTTCCATTTTCGTCCCGGATAATACGTCCGTATCCGGTCGGATCCGCAAGAATGGTAGAAAGCATAGTGACTGTATTGTGCTTCTCCATATGTCTTGCCACCAGATTCTTTAATGTTTCTCCCTTGATCAGCGGCGTATCTCCACAAAGGATCAGCACCTGCCCTTCCCTGCCGATAAAGTCCTTCGCACACATCACCGCATGCCCGGTTCCAAGCTGCTCCTTCTGTTCTGCAAATGTGATGGTTTCGCCCGGATATGCCTTTTCTACCGCTTCCTTGACCTGACCGCCTTCATACCCCACGATCACGCACACCTCATCTGCACCCGCTTGTTTTGCAGCATCGATCGAATACTGAACCATTGCTTTTCCCATTACCTGATGCAGCACCTTTGGAAGTGCAGACTTCATTCTTGTTCCTTTTCCTGCTGCTAAGATCACTACCTTTAACATTGTTCTTACCTCCCTGTTTTGCTAAGCCACCCTGCCATACAATGAAACCTTCCGGCACGGATGCGATTTACCCGTCATCACCTTCGTAAATGTAAAAAATCCACCAGCATCTGCTGGTGGATCCGAACTTCTTCTTAGTCTGTAGTATAAGGCAATAAAGCTACGTGACGTGCTCTCTTGATCGCTACAGTTAAAGCTCTCTGATGCTTTGCACAGTTACCTGTGATACGACGAGGAAGGATCTTTCCTCTCTCAGAGATGTATCTGCTTAATTTATCTGTATCCTTATAATCAATGACTGCATTCTTATCCGCACAGAATACACATACTTTTTTTCTTCTGCGGCTTGGTCTTCTTCTCATTGGAGAATCAGAATGCTCACTCTTATTATATGCCATGACATTAACCTCCTGTTCAAACTAGAATGGCAGAGTCTCCTCTACACCACTCTCAATATTGATAAAACCATCACCGGATGCTGCACTTGGAGCCGGTGCTCCACCACCTGCAGGGGCACCGCCATTGTAACTCTGGCTGGCATTCTTGCTCTCTGCAAACTCGATCTCTTCTACGATCACCTGTACAGAATACACTTTCTCGCCATTGCTGTTTGTGTAATTGTCATTCTGGATACGTCCGGTAACCACTACCTTAGTACCCTGATGTAAATATTTCTCAACAAACTCGCTCTGCTTTCCAAATGTAGTACAGTTGAAGAAATCAGCATCTGGCTGACCTTCACGTTTAAATCTTCTGTCTACGGCCAAAGAAAATCTTCCTACCGCAGTCTGTGAAGCTCCCTGAGAATAACGAATCTCAGGATCACGGGTCAGACGACCCATTAAAATGACTTTATTCATTATGGATTCCTCCTCTTCGTTATGCGTCCTGTTTTACGCATAAGAATCTAAGTACGTTATCCATGATACGAAGTCTTGACTCAACTTCTGCCGGCGTCTCAGATTCTGCATCGAATTGGATGAAATAGTAATAACCAACATTCATCTTCTGAATCTCGTAAGCTAATGTCTTCTTACCAGCTTCATCAACGTTAGTGATAGTTCCGCCGAAAGTTGTGATGATCTCTTTCGCCTTCTCAACTACGCTTGCTCTAACGTCATCTTCGATTTTTGCATTAACAACCAACGCTAATTCATACTTATTCATAGTTGTTAGCACCTCCTTTTGGTCTCTGGCCCTCTTCTTAAGAAAAGAGCAAGGAATAATTATTATCACACCCGACTATCTTATCATAGAGAAAAAACAAATGCAAGCACTTTTTCTTTCATTTCTTCTTATGCAGTCTTATTTTCTCTGACAACCAGTTTTTCATTTTTCTCTTTTCTGTGTGATTGAAAACCAAAAGAAAAGATACCGGATATCCGATCACTGCTGCCACAACAATATTTATAAAGAACAGTCCCCATCCGGAAAACTGCATCACATTTATCATTCCGGCAAATAAAATGCTGATCATCCCTAAGGTAAACCAGGATCTTGCCTCTGTTTTCCAAAACAGCCACACCGGTTTGTCCAGCAATCTGGCAGCACACCCCGGCACGATCACTCCGTGCGTAAATCCAAGCACGACACTGCTCGTTCCGGCAATGGCATATATGCCAAGCGATGTCCACCGTAATAACAAAAGCGTGACTCCCATACTGAGGATGCTGGAAAAAAACAGGATTATGGAATATACCTTCACCTTATCCACCGCTACAAATACAGAATGAATACTATACATATACGTGCTGATCACAATGTCCAGCAGCACAAGAAGCATCAATATATAAATCTCCCGATACTGTACCTGTCCATACTCTGTCTGCCGAAGCCACAGCTCTAAAAATTTCTTCCCAAACACTATAATCCCGGCATATGGGACAGTAAAAAATATTGTTATGATCTTAAGCTGTGCCTTTGCTTCCTCAATCAGATGATGCTCTCCATTTTGCGCAAACACTTTTGTTAATGCTGAAGAAAAAATGCTCGAAAATACGCCCAATGCGTTACTCAGCGCCATTGGTATCTGTTTGGCAAGCGAAAGTCTTCCCATGATCGCACTACTGATAAACCAGTTGCTAAACAACAGATCCAGCCCATTTAACAAAAGATTGCTGATATTGGATAAAAGCACCCACGATCCGGATTTTGTCAATTGTTTCAATTTCTGAAGATCAAATAAATTTTTTTCTATACAAAAATCCTGAAACAACTTCTTCGTTACATAGTAATTTCCAACAAGCGTCATCACACCTGCCACTAAAGTTGCTACACTCAAATAATATATTTTTGCAGGTAATATAGAAAATAAAACAAATACCAGCACACTTTTTCCTACATTGGAAATCATCTGCACCAATGAATTATACTGCATCTGATTGGTAGAAAATGCTGCCGCCGTATAAACCGTACCGATCAGAGAAGTTCCCATGTTGATAAAACTGAATAGAAATGTCAACTTGACCTGAACAAGAAGTGACGGTGAAATGTGGATGACAAGCTCCATTTTCCCAATAAACAAAATGGAAAAAATTAAAATAATCCCATATAAAAAGCAGTTTGCAATAAACACAGAACAAAAATAGGATTTTGCTTCATCCAGTCGTCCGGAATTATAGGAAACCGAAATATAGCGGCACGCCATGGAATTGATCGCAACCGACAATAGACTGGCATACGACACAAAATTATTTGCCAGGTTGATAAATCCATATGCTTCCTCTCCAAGCTTTCCCACCACAAACGGGGACAGCCAGAAGCTGATAAACATCTGCACACCGAACGCAACAAATGCAGCAAATATATTGATTAAAGTTGCCTTTTTATTCTGCATCTTTTATTTCTCCCATATGTTTCTGCAGCAAGGTATCTAAGAGCCAGAACATACGCTCCTTTAACATAAGCGTTCTCTTCAGCTTTCCAAGCATCGTTCGGAGGCTGCTGCTTTTTTTCTCGTTCTGCCCCTTAAATGTCCGAACATCAAATTTTGCCTGTTTGCTTACCGCTGCAATCTTCGCTTCATAGGAAACCTCCATTCCACATGGATAGCAATAGGATGGAGAAAGGAAGCGAATCCCCGGCTTACTAATGATATAACGGTTAAGCTGGGATTCATCATGCCATCTGGCGATTATATTCTTTTTTAAATCTTCTTCGATATTATATTTTAACGTTTTAGACATCCGAAGAAACGCTTCGCTCGTACCACAAAACATAGCACCTATCACATAATGTTCACCAGCGTTATATGAAACATACGCACTGGATTCTTTTCGCCGCTCATATGGAAAACAGATTTTGCGTGCACCAAAATACCCCGGATGTTCCGTTACGGACAAAACCTCTCCCTTTTCCCTGCGGGGCAGAAATTCTTCTTTGAAAACCACTTCCTTACATACCATATTTGCATTGGAAAACATGACATAATCACATTTTTCAAGTTCCTCTTCCACCTTTAAAAATGTTGCAAATCGAAACAAAGTAATAAGTGGCCATGGCTGCGGTTCAATTTTTGTTATCCTGACACGGTCGTGATCCTGTGCATAAATCTGCTTTGCATCTGTAAATACAAAATACTTCTTCTCTACATCCGGCAAAAATTTCTCCTCAAAAGATCGGAAGAAATCCTCCCAAAACAATACATATGGACCAGTACACAGATACAAAATACCAATACTTTTTTTCATGGATGTCATCACTTTCTCCTGTTTTTCTATCAGTGGTTACCTTCTTCTGCCACTGTCCGCTTCAATGCTTACGTTCCCGTTCTCTACCGCACGATCCGGAAGCTGATCGTCTTCTTTCCCGTAAAGTTGCCTTTTCCGCAAATGGTAACCGTTGCTTTTCCTACTTTTTTATTGGCTCCATAGCGTACTGTATAATCGCGTCCTGCCTTTAAGGCCCTACCATTTAACAGAACAGAAAGCTTCGGCTTGATGCGGCGTCCCTTGTATTTGTAGTTGCCGATCGCCTTGATCTTCAGATTTTTCACCTGTTTTTTTCCGATCCTAAAGGAAATAGTGCGGCTTCCGGTGTAATTGCCCTGCCCGGTGATCGTCACCAAAGCCTTACCTCGTTTTACATTATTTTCATAGACTGCCTGATAATCCACTCCGGCAAGCAGGCTGCTCTTTTGATCGCGCACATCAAGAGCTGGTGTCACTGCTCTGCCGGCATATTCCTGTGATGCAATCTTGGCAAATGACACGCGGGAAAGCGGTGCCTTTGCAATCGTAAAGGTCACTTCCTTTTCTCCGGCATAAGCCCCTCTGCCGATCAGACGGATCGTAGCCTCCCCGGCACAGCTGTTATGGCTTAACACCATATCATAGTCCGTTCCTGCCACGAGCTGCCGCCCATTGTGCTGCACGAGCAGCTCAGGAACCTGTTCCTTCTGGTTGTATACATAGTCTCCAAGCACCGTAACCGATGCCTCACTGATGTTTTGCTCCTGTCCGAAATCCACCTGCTGCACGTCTTGTGCAACAGCTCCTGCCACACCCACCTGCGTATCGGTTACCGTTCCGGCATGAAAGGCTTCCGATCCCACAGCATAGGAGATCGTCACCGTTCCTTTATAATTGCCCTGTCCGGCAATCGTGGCAAGGAGAAGTTCTCCGCCCGGCAAAGAAGCATTTCCCGGTGTTGTGATCGTGTAATCCACGCCCTTTTTCAGCATGACTCCCTGATCCTTTAACACAACATCCAAAAGGGCCGCCTGTCCGGAAACACCTGTTACCTGCACCTGTTTTACCATAGAACCAGAAAGTACCGCCTGTGCGATCGTCATCGTTCCCGACACAATGCCGCTGTATCTTCCATCTCCGGCTCCTGACACCTCGATCAGCCCTGTTCCGGCATTTTGATTATCTGTATATTTTACACTGTAATCCCGATCCAGCACCAGCGTGCACTGCTCTTTGGATACGGAAAGCTGTTCTTTTTTCACATAACCGCTCACGGTCTGGTCGCCCTTTTGGTAAGTCACTGCATAATAAAGCCCCGCCTGCCCGGAAATGTTCACCTGTTTTCCTTTTTTCAGTGTTCCGAGCAGATTGTAGGAATCTGACGGTCCGCTAAACAGATCCGCTTCCTTTTTCACTTTACCGGAAGCCGCCACTGCTTTTTTGGAAACAACCTTCACCGCCGGCTCCTGCAAATGTCCATTATAAGTAAATGTGCTCACACTGTCGATCTTGTATTCCTTCAGATTAGCAGACACATACACCTTCACACTGTCACTGACTCCGGACGGCGTGCTCGCTGTAATGACCGTTTCGCCCGCAGACACCCCATATACGGTTGCGTCCTTTACATAAGCCACATCCGGTCTTGACGATGTCCATGTGATCTCATCCGTACAGTCTGCCGGTGTCAGACCGTAATAAAGATTGGCTTCATTTTCTGCCTTTAACGTAATGCTGTCCGCCGTAATGGCAAGCTTGGTAGCGGTCTTTTTCTTCTGGATCTCACTCGTCTGATACCAGAAATTCAGATCGGTATATCCGCGGATTCCCGGCACTCTTCCCCGGCTGGTGTACTGCCAGAACGAATAGGTACCATTATATGCCGTGGCAAATCCACGATCTTTTCCATTGTTCTTACCGAAATTAGCCAGCCACATCAAACGCGTTTTGGCAAGCTCCTCCGCATACAGGTGATTGTTCATCATATCCCCGTTGGCATAGACCATCGGCACATAACCTGCCGACTCCACCGTCTTACAAAACGCCTCGCACACATCGGTCGCTTTCCGCTTCGTAAGATGCGCCTTTAACAGCCGTCCCGACGTTGACGTATAAAACTCATAATCAAGCACCACCGGCATGGAAATGTCATAGCCCTTGATCCGCTTTAATACATAATTCGCTTCCGCTCTTGCTTCCGCCGGTGTCGTTGCCTGTGAGTAAATGTAAACCCCCACCTTAATACCGGCTTTTAACGCACCCTTGATATAGCTGACGTAACGGCTGTCCGGCATCAGACGTCCCGTTCCGGCTCCACGATAACCAACACGGATGATCGCATATCTGACACCTGCACGTTTTACCCTCTTCCAGTCAATATTTCCCTGCCACTGGGACACATCAATACCGTGCGCCACCTTATAACCGGCAAATCGTCTGGCATGACGATACGTGCTTTTTGTAAATGGACTTTTCACGATCGGCATACTGTCTCCTGCGATCTGCGCCGCATCCTCCGAATCTTCTCCCCACTCATAGTCAGCCTGCTCCTGCTTCATTAATGCCGGATCCCGGTCAAGCTCCTGCTCCGATGGTTCCGCTGCAGAAACAGAATTCCCAAAACACATCCCCATGCCGCTCCATAGCAACAACAGAACTATCCCTACTTTTTTCAAACGAACTCTCATTTTTCTGTTTCCTTCCCTTCCTCTATAAATCCCTTGAAATTTTTCTCGACAAGTTTCCGCGTCAACATTACCTCATGACCACAGCCCTTGCATTTCAATTTAAAATCCATGCCCACACGAAGGATCTCCCACTCATTTGCCCCACAAGGGTGTGGCTTCTTCATTTTTATCACCTGACCAATATCAAATTTCATTTCCAGACCTCCCAGACTAACTTTATATGATCATCCTGCTTCTAAAAAAGCTTCTGTATCTTTTGACTCATTGCATTCATTCTAGCATATTCCCGCCTTACTAGACAAGCATTCCCATGGCCACACTTCTCATTTACAAGCCCAAAGACAAATGTTAACCATATTTTTATATATAGGTTGACATTTCGAATTTCCTGTGTTTTAATAAGCGATGGATTCATTGACCACACTGTATTTAAAACAGAAAAGCAGCGGGTCAATACATACATCTAAATTTAAAATAAGCCCTTATAAGGAGGAACAAAAATGAGTGAAGTTCAAACTCAGGCAACCAAAACAACCCATTTCAGTATTAAGGACATCTGTTATGTCGGATTATTTACAGCCGTGATCGCTGTGATGGCACAGATCTCCATCCCTATGCCACTTGGCGTACCAATGACAATGCAGACATTCGCTATTACTTTAGCTGCCATTATATTAGGAGCAAAATTTTCCACGATCTCCTGTGTCATTTACTTATTACTTGGCGCAGTAGGCGTTCCGGTACTTGCTAACTTTTCTGCAGGATTTGATAAATTTGTGGGACCAACCGGAGGATTTTTAATTTCCTTCCCACTGATGGCATTCATCATCGGCTTCGGTGTAGAGCACCGCAAGGCATTCAAGGGAGCATTTCTTCTTTCCCTGATCCTTGGAACTGTTGTCAACTATGTGGTTGGTGTCGTTATGTTCTGTCTGCTTACCAAAAGCACTGTAATGGTAGGAATTACCGCTTGTGTACTTCCATTTATCCCAACTGCGATCATCAAAGCAATTCTAGCTTGTATGATCGGATTCCCTGTACGGAAACGTCTTCCGGGGCTGGAAGCATGATCACGCTCCGTCCCCATCACCTGCTCTGCACCCAGGGGTATTCCGGAAAAGGGTACAGTGACGGCTTTGTTTCCCATATGGACGAAGTAGTACACGCCCTCAGAACAGAACCAGGATTAAAGATCCGCCTGTCCTTTTCTACAGACACCTTATGTTCTGCCTGTCCTCACAAAATGGGAGAGGATCTATGTGACACACAGGAAAAGGTCAAGCGATTTGATCAGAAAACGGTTGATTACTTTGAATTAAAAGAACAGGAATATATTTATCAGGATCTCATTCAGGAGATCGATGCAAACATGACGGAGGAAATGCTTGCCGACATCTGCGAAGGCTGTGGCTGGTTCCCCGTTAGTGCCTGCAAAAAAAATATCTGTGGACATAAGTGTTAAACTTATGTACCACAGATTTTTTTACCTCTTTTACGGCACAACATTATCTTTCGGTCATCTCACTATCGATTCACTGTTGATGCCATCTGCCATTCTATTCCACGACGCAGCGTCTCTTCTGGACTACACAATATAGCAGCAGAAATAATCCCGTAACGATGACATACAGATAAAGATTAATGCCTCGGCTTAAAAGCATTCCGCTTCCCAAATACGCTCCCGGAAAAAGTGTTTTATAAAGAAGCAGAAATCCACTCTCTCCGACACCGACCGTTCCCGGAAGCGGCAGTGCAGAAACCGTGATAAACAAAACAGCCTGCAGCAGCACCACATCCAGAAATCCATACTCATAAAAACCAAAGGAACGGTAAACCCAGAACACAACACTATGCAATGCCGCGATCTGCAAAAAGGAAACCAACAGCATCCTTCCCATTTGGCGCTTGTTTTTTCTGATATAGACTGCACTCTGCTGATATTCTTCCACCATCCGTTCTGCCTTTTGATAAAACTCTGCCCCATCCTTTCTCTGTACAAACGAAACAACCTTCACCACAAACCGCATCAGGGAATGGATCAGCTTTTTAGAAAATACCGCAATACCGATCAGAAGCAGCAACAGCAGATTCAAAAGCAGCCCTGCAGCAAACAAATATTTCAGGGAACCTGTCTGACTGCTCAAAAAATCCCATTTTAAGAAAATGCCTACCAACGCAAAACCGATCGTAGCGATCTGATAACTGATCAGCTCAAGCAAAAGTGCCAAAGAACCTTTCGCAACCGGAATATGATCCTTATGCATATAATAAACCTGCATTGGCTGTCCGCCACTTGCAGAGGGTGTAATGGAACTAAAAAAGAAGCCCGCTACCGCATATTTGATACATAACCAAAAGGAAACCGGAGTTTTCATAATAGAAAAACCGTTATAAATATTGGCAGCTTCCCCTAAACTAAACAAACACATTGCCACACAGCCTGCCAGCAGATACCAGCCATTCGCAAGACGCATACTTTGAAACAATTGCCTGGCATCCAGATTTTTAAACACAACAAAAAAGGTCACTGCAAGCAGCGCAAGAAATAAAAGTCCGCTCTTTAAAAATGAAAACTTCTTCCTCTCCTGTGTCACAGTGTTGTCACTAGTTTCCCTTTCATCTGCAGGATTCTGTACCATCTTTTCATTTTGAAAACATGCATTGTTTTGCATCATATCTCACCACCACTCCTATTTCCCTGTATTTATTTTTTCCGTTCATCAAGGCAACAGAAACGATAACCTTGCTGCAACAGCTTTGGCAAAGCGATCTCTAATGCCTGTGCCGTGCGAAGAGGAGCATTTTTTTCTCCTCGCCCATCGTGCAGGCAAATAACATCGCCTGCTTTGGTCCGCCGGATGATCTTTGCTGCGATCTCTTCCGGAGTAGTATCTGCCTGCCAGTCTTCTGCCATTACATTCCAAAAAACAGGATACACCTGCTGCTTTTTACACCAGAACAAAAAGGCAAGATTGCTGATTCCCCATGGTGGACGTACATACGATACCGGGATTTGAAGTTCATCTAATATCCTTTTGCTCTCATTCCAATCCCGATAACAGGAAAATGGAGCTTCCCAAAGAGGATTTTTATGCCATCTGGAATGTAATCCGATCGCATGCCCGTTCTCCTGAATTTTATGAACCAGATCGGGGTTCTTTTTCGCAAACTCCCCTACCATAAAAAAGGTTGCTGGAATCTCATATTTTTGCAGGACAGCAAGGACTGCAGGTGTATGAATCCCCGGGCCATCATCAAAAGTCAGATAAAGGCATTTCTCTTTTCTTTTAAATACTCTGGCCATTGCAGCAATTACATTTGCCCCTCGTGTTAAAACAGTTGGCACAATACTATACGACGCTGCCGCTGCCAATATCATTGTTGCTATCGTTTTTTTCCTCATATCCTATGCCTCTTTTCTCTGCCTCATACCATCGGATTCTTGCCAGTCGTTGCTATCTTTTTTGCTACAGCAGGAAAAAGGAGTCAGTGAGGAAAGAAAAGCTGCCATCTGTTTTTTCATGGTACGAAGTGCCACATCATTTCTTAACATTTCCAGGATCATATCTGCTTCTTTCCGCCTTTTATCCCACATCACCATACCAAAGTTATGTTTTATGATAAACCGGGCATTTTCCTGCTCCTGCGATAAAAATGGAGCAAGTACACACAGTGGCGTCTGACAGTGGATCGCTTCAAACATAGTTACCCCACCGGCCTTTGTAACGATCAGATCTGCCTGCTGCATCAGCACAGCTACCTGCTCCGTATAGCCTATCACATGGATCGCCGGAAACTGCGTTTCAAGCTGCTTTTTCATCTTCTCGTTCCGTCCTGCTAAAACAGTTACCTTTATATCCTGTGCATCCAAAAGTGCGGTAAGCATATCCTCTACACCAGGAATCATTCCTAAACCGCCTCCCATGATCAGAACCTCTTTCTTTCTGTCACAACACTGGTTATTTGAAATATAAAGTCTCCTCTCATGGCTGTGCTTTGCTCTGTTCTGTAATTCCCATGATTCATAAAATTGTTGTCGGACCGGAATGCCACTTATCTTGATCCGCTCTTTGCTGACTCCACGCTCTCTTAGATGCTCTGCCACTTCCTGACTTCCCACAAAGTAACAATCGGTTTCTTCTGCGATCCACTCCGGGCGCACCTCAATATCTGTAATAAAAGTATAAAGCTTTGGACTATCTTTATGGCTGCGTTTATAACTACCCACATATTGTGCCACAATAGGCATCGTTGCAATGATCAGATCCGGCTGCTCCCGGTCAAGATATTCATCCATCCGCTTTTTTAACATACGGTTCACACGACTGTCCGTTTTCTTCTCTGTTGCTGCACAGTACAGATTATATGCATTTGCACAATGATTCACCAGGAATCGAAACAAGCCATAAACCGCCTTACTCTGCGCTTCAAACAATTCCTTTACCACATCGACCACTAACACATCTGCCTGTGGATCTTCTTTTCTGATCATTTCTTTACATGCATTTGCCGCACTTTTATGCCCCTCTCCAAATGCACCTGTTAAAATTCTAACTTTCATATGTCTCATCTCTTTCTGAGCACGCCGCTCGTTATTTCTCCCTTACTCTTACATGGGAAAGAATAACACACGTTTCTTATCGTCCTCTTACCGAAATCTTATGAAATGTTTAATTTTTATAAACAAATTTATGATTATCCGACACGCAAAAAAAATACTGTAAACCTTGAAGAATCAAAGTTTACAGTATTTATAAAGAGAGGCGCCAACCAGATTTGAACTGGTGATCAAGGTGTTGCAGACCCGTGCCTTACCACTTGGCTATGGCGCCGTATAGTGACCCCAACGGGATTTGAACCCGTGTTACCGCCGTGAAAGGGCGATGTCTTAACCGCTTGACCATGGGGCCTTATTAATTTAATATATGATGTTTGGTAGAAATTATACCTATCTACCAAAAAAACTCCCCGAGTAGGGCTCGAACCTACGACAACACGGTTAACAGCCGTGCGCTCTACCAACTGAGCTATCGAGGATTAC
>CAKRES010000001.1 GCA_934317845.1 uncultured Lachnospiraceae bacterium | reverse complement strand
TTTGCTTCCAAGTACAAATTATACCTGCCGACAAAAGAAGAACTGAAAGCGGAGATTGAAACTCAAAAGGCAATGTTCTATCTTCAACAGCAGGAGAGTGAAGACAACGAAACAGAATAGAATTTGTGCAGACTGTCTGCACCCAAACGATAGTTGCAAACGTTTTACTCTTTTTTAGTTTTCGCAGTTAGCTTTCACAGTCTCGTTCCATGGGGCCAGCTGTTCCAGCTCTGCCTCGGTGATTGAGATTGTCGATTCCATCTATGATGCCCGCGGCATGCAGCCTGAGAATGCCCGCAGCAATAACGTCGAGCTTCAACTGGGCGATTGCTTTTTACGAAGGCAAGGTAAAACACATATACTTCGTGGCAGAGACGAAGGGTTCCATGAGTTCGATGCAGCTGCGCCTGATCGAAGAGTCCAAGATTAATTGCGCGTGAGAGCATTTTAGGGCTATCTCCAATGAAAGTGGCATAAAATGCAGCCCGGCAAGGAATTGAGTCAGGTGCAGCAGGATTATCTTGTAGATGTAATTATGACATGGATTCAACGTGAAATGGAGAGGCAGGTACATAAATCATGAGTTTGAAAAACTTATACTGATGGCAAAGTCAAAAGAAGGTGCTCAGAGTGGGACTCTTTAAGAAAAAGACAGTTATAAAGACATATGATAAAGAAAATAAGAAACCAGTAATCAAGGCAAGCATATGTAATGGTGAGCAGGTTGCAGGCTTTAAGGACATTCATACAGGTAAGATAGAGGAGGTTATGCTGATTAAAAATCAGGATGGTCCTATGTCAAGATTTAGTACAAGTTAAAATGAGTTTTTCTCATTCTAACCTGCCAGCAATTCCGAAGTTGCCTGTTGATACAATCTTTCAAAATCATCGGGTGACATATAATCGCAATGACTATGAATTCGTTTGGTATTATAAAACGTTTCCAAGTATTCAAATACCAGGCGGTATGCATGTTTGTAATTGCTGATCTTACAGCGGTTCAGCCATTCCCGTTTTATCAGCGAATGAAAGGATTCGATACAGGCATTATCCCAAGGAAAAGCTTTCTTGGAATAGCTTCGATTCATTTTTGCTGTTGCCTGTTTATATTCTTTCGATACATACTGGCTGCCTCTGTCACTGTGGATGATCAAAGGTAATTCGGTGCTGCGTTTTGCTTTTGCTTTGTTTATAGTTTCAATCACACAGGATGTTTCCAATGTTTTGGAAAGCGTCCATGCAATGATCTTTCTTGAATACAGATCCATAATGCTGGTCAGATATACAAAACCTTCCATCGTCCAGATATATGTGATATCTGAACACCAGACTGCATTTGGACGTTCAGGATTAAACTGCTCATCAAGGATATTTTGCAATTCATTACTGAAATCGGAATCCTTGGTTGTTACTGTCCATGGACGGATCCATTGGGCTTTGATGCCCATTTGTTTCATGTATTTACCGACAGTTCTTTCAGAAATGTTTTCCCCTGTTTTACGCAATTCCCTTGTGATCTTAGGGGCACCATAATTCTGATGAGAATTGTCATAAATCTTTTTGATCTTGTCCTTGAGCAGTTTCCTGCGTTTGACAGTATCGGATGGTATATGCCGTTTCCATGCGGCATACCCTGACCGTGAAACGCCTAAATATTTTAACATTCCGGAAACAGAAACCCGGCGTCCTGCTTTTTTTGCGTTTTCTGCTTTAACGGTAACTTCGAGATAAACAGCTTCCGTTATTCGCCCAGAATGTTTATGGCTTTTTTTAGCACATCAAGCGCGTCCTTGGCATCACGCAATTCTCTCTTCAGACGGGCGATCTCTTTTGCCTCATCCGAAGAATAATTGCCGGATCCACGGCATTTCAGATCACCGGATTCCCGCAGCTCCTTCTGCCATCTGGACAGAGACTGCTGGCTGATGCCTAGATTTGATGCACAGCCGACCAATCCCAGTTCACGGTGATCATGATAGTACTGGACGGCATCCAGTTTAAACTGTTTGTCAAAATGTTTTGCCATGATAAATTCCTCCTTCAGTACGATACTTTTATTGTATCACTAATCGACGGAATGAAAAGCTCTCACTTTGACTTGTACTATTTATATTCTAACACCAGGAAGACCTTGATGCATTCAAGAAAATGTATGGAATAGATGGAGAGATAGAGAAGGAATATTAAACAATGTATTTGATTAAGACAGTAAAAGGAGATATAACAAAATTAACAGATGTGCAGGCAATAGTTAATGCAGCAAATAACTCTCTTCTTGGCGGAGGCGGTGTAGATGGAGCTATTCATCGTGCTGCAGGACCGGAGCTATTAGCGGAGTGCAGGACACTTCACGGATGCGTGACTGGAGAGGCAAAGATAACAAAAGCCTATAATTTACCATGCGATTATGTTATTCATACTGTAGGACCGATATGGAATGGAGGCAGAGATAGAGAAGAGGAGCTTCTTACTAACTGCTATTTTAATTCTATGAAGCTGGCAATGGATAATGGAATCAGGTCTATTGCATTTCCTTCCATATCAACGGGAATATATAGTTTTCCTGTTGAGTTGGCAGCAAAGATTACGGTACATACAGTAAACCGGTTCTTGCAGGATAATCCGGATTGTTTTGATCTGGTGGAATGGGTGCTATTTGATACTCATACTGAATCAGTGTATGAAAATGAGGTTTATAAGATATATTAAAAGATTAATCGGTTTAAGATTGGTTTGATTCACTCTGCTTAAACCGATTATTTAACCAATCAAGATGGGAATAGATTCATGTGGTATGCTTCTTTCTGCAATTCACAATGTAAATGGAGAAGAAAAACTGAATCAAACCAGTGATTGCGTGCACATGTGATTGATTCAATTAAGAGTAGGGGATTATGATAGTAAATTCTGTTTATAGTTGTTGGGACTTGGATTTTAGTTCGTCTTATAGGACGGGTCAGACTGCTTTTTTTCTTCCTCTGAAAGCTTATTTTTTGTATCATCGGGGGTTTCAGTATCAAGAGTTTCATAAAGCCAATAATCCCCATTGATTTGAATAACAATATTCTCGTTATACTGATAAACCTCTGCACCAACAATGGGATGATTTGCCTGAAAGTTCTCTTTCGGTACTCCGTCGGTAATGCTTTGGTCGTTGGTGACATCACTTTCAATCTTTCCCAAATAGATAAATTCTTCTTTCATCTCTCCATACGAAATCTGTTCAGTGCTTTGTTTGTATAAGGTGTCATTTACATAAACCATCGGCGGTGCGTCAGCCACACCGGGAGTTGTAATAATATCTTCCCCATTGTGAGTAAGAAGGCTTATAGCGGCAACACATATCAAGGTCAAACAAGCCGCCATAGCTCCCCACTTAATCCAACCGGGCTTTTTGGCTTTCTTTTTGTAGTTGATTGCTTCATCAACATACTTGTTGTCAAGCTCGCCCATAGCTTCGGAAAATTTTTTTGAGTTCATACGAATACCTCTCTTTCAGCTAAATACTCTTTCATTTTTTGACGGATACGGGTCAGCCGGACGGAGATGTTTTTCTCCGTAAGCCCTACAAACTCGGCTATGTCCTTACAGCTATCAGAGAACCAATAGCGGCGCATAAAGATAACGCGGTTTTCAACGGTCATCGTGTCCAAAAAACTTTCAATAATGCGGGCTAACTCTCTGGCTTCAATCTCGGCTTCTACTGTGTTCGGGTCTGCTATACAGGCTTCGATTTCCTCCATAGCAATCGTGTAATGGCTGCTTCGTTTTGCTGCTTTCTTTCTGTAGTAGATTTTCAATGAAATGTTCCGAACAATCTTACATAGATAGGTAAGCAGCGGGTTGGGCTGCGCCGGGGGGATTGCGTTCCATGCGCCTAAATAAGCATCATTGACACATTCCTCCGCGTCCTGCCGGTTGCCCACAATGTTGTACGAAAGGTTGTGACAGATTTTTCCGTATTTATTGTCCAACTCCCGTATGCCTTGCTCTGAACGCTCGAAAAACATTTCTATGATTTTTTCATCGTCTATCATCACACCGCCTCCTTTCCAGCTTCACCTATATACTACGGTTTCAGCGGCGAATACTACATCAAATCCAAAATTTCTTCAAAAAAAATATAGCATACCTTTATGAACATTGTGTATCAGATTACTCGATTGCACTTTTGCCGCGTTGCTTGCAGCTTCCCGGCGTTCCTTGTTATATGGGGCAGTCAGACGGAAAGAGAAGCGTCCCTTTGCAATCTCAAACTCCATGCAGCCTGTTTCCGGGTCAGTGTTGGTCTGGCGGCACTCGTTGGGGTGCTGTCCGGCATAGGCGGCAAGCCGCTTCTTCTCCATATAGCGGCGATTATATTCTGCCTTTTTAGCTCTGCGCCGTTCCTGTTCCGCTAATGCAATTCTTTCTTCCTCTGTCAATATAATTTCCTCATAGAGCTTGCGAATTAAGCGGCTCAATTCATCGGCTCGTTTTTCGCTGCGCTGTTTCCGCTGCTGGATTGCCTTTGCTGCTTTCGTCTGCCGTTCACTGGAAGCGGAGCATACCTGCTCCATAAATGCGGTTTCATTGTTCAGCGCGTAGTCGCATACTTCCTTGATAGCTTCAAGCAGAAGTTGGTTCACAATGGCTGTACGGATAAGGTGCGTTGTGCAGTATTTATCATAGTGCTGGTTGCCTAAATCATATCGGTAACAGACTGTATGCTCATAAGGGCAGATTAGACCACTGGTTACTGAATCAGATTCTTTCATAAATAAGAACACGGAGGTTTTCAAAATGAGAATTCAATTTTTGAAACGGATTGATAATTGTAAGGTTTTATGGTAGAATAGGGACGATATTTGGAATCTTTCCTATTCTACACTTAGGAAGGAGGTACAAATGGGTAAATCCCTTAATGGTAAAGAATTAGGTAAAGGCTTATCACAGAGAAAGGATGGTCTTTATCAGGGAAGATTCGTGAATCATTTTGGTAAGAAACAGACGGTTTACGCAAAGACGCTGAATGAGGTAAGACAGAAGCTCAGAAACGAACAGTATGAGGATGAAAAGGCACTCAATGTTGTTACGAAGGACGTAACGCTTGACGAATGGTATGAAATCTGGATGGATACCAGCAAGAAGAATTGCAGAGACTCCACCAAGGAGACATACGCAGGTCATTATCGCAGAATACAGAAGGCTCTGGGATGGAGAAAACTCACATCCTTGAATTTACTGAATATGCAGCAGGCGATTAACGAACTGGAAACAGACAATGAGCGTAAGAATTCGAAAAAGATACTGGTCGATATGCTGGAGAAAGCAATAACTCTGATTTACTTATCAAAAATTCTGCTAAGCAGATTAATACTGTGATTTCTAAAGAGGTAAAGAAAGAACGTAGAGTATTAACGGTAGGTGAAACGGAGCTTTTTTTTAGCTATGGAAGCTCTGAAAAAACAAAGAGTTCGCAGACAGGAGATTCTGCTTAAGAACGCACAAACAGCACAGGACGAATACAGAAGGAACACCCGGAATTTGAGACAATAATAAAGGCGTGAAAGCCTTATAAACAGGAGGTTTTAAGATAAAATGGAAGCATACAAACAGGAATTTATTGAGTTTATGGTGGAGAGCAATGTATTGAAATTTGGAGAGTTCACGTTAAAGAGCGGCAGAAAGTCTCCATTTTTTATGAATGCCGGTGCTTATGTGACAGGTTCCCAGTTAAAGCGGTTAGGAGAATATTATGCGAAAGCGATCCATGACAACTATGGCGATGACTTTGATGTGTTATTCGGACCTGCTTATAAAGGAATCCCGATCAGTGTTGTGACTGCGATCGCTTATAGCGAGCTTTATGGAAAAGAGATCCGTTACTGTTCTGACCGAAAGGAAGAGAAGGATCACGGAGCTGACAAAGGAAGCTTTTTAGGAAGCAAATTACAGGATGGTGATCGTGTTGTAATGATCGAGGATGTGACTACCTCCGGTAAATCCATGGAAGAAACTGTACCAAAGGTAAAGGGTGCTGCTGATGTTACGATCGTAGGCCTGATGGTATCGTTAAATCGTATGGAAAAAGGTCTGGATTCCGATAAATGCGCATTGGATGAGATCAAAGAGAAGTATGGCTTTGATGCACATGCCATTGTCACGATGGATGATGTGGTAGAGCGTCTTTACAACAAAGAATGTCAGGGCAGAGTATTGATCGATGATACGCTGAAAGCTTCGATTGATGCATATTACGAGCAGTACGGTGCAAAATAGCAAAGGAGGTATTTTCATGAACGAGAAAGCATATAAAACAATGAGCCGCATTGGCGGATGGAATATTGCATTTGGTGTGGTGACCATGGTGGTTGGTCTGGCAGTTGGAGTAGGTTCTATTGTGACAGGTGCCAAATTATTAAGAGACAAGAGCAATATTACGTTTTAACAGAATAGGGATAATGTGATTAGGTGACCTTTTATAAGGAGGACTTGGCTTTGGGGAAAGATGCAAGGCGCAGGGAGTTATATCTGTTGTGTCGGGGGGCATTTCTGATATATCTGGTTCTCGTAGTGTATTTCCTGTTCTTTTGTGATCGTTATGGAAGAACGGTGCAGTATGATACGATCAAATATAATCTGGTTCCGTTTCAGGAGATCAGGCGTTATATTATGAATTGGGAATATTTTACGATAGAACAGTTTGTTTTAAATATGGCAGGAAATGTGGGGCTTTTTATCCCCTTCGGAGCCATGTTGTTTGTATGGAAGGGAAAACCGGTCGGGTTTTTAGAGGTGACAGGGCTCACTTTTTTGCTTAGTCTGGGGATTGAGATCATACAGTTGATCACCAGAGTAGGTGTATTTGATGTGGATGATATAATACTGAATACGGTAGGTGGAATGCTTGGTTATTTCATTTACCGCGTGGTTCGGGTAGTAAACCGGAGGAGAAAACATGCGAAACGGAAAAAAGAGTTATAATTTTTCGGATAAGACACATACATCCGATGGAAAGATCAGCGTATGCTTTGGTGTGGCTGCCGTAATTTTATTTCTGTTTATGGCTGTTTATTCCATTTTTTTAAAAGGGAATGCAGGCGTATGGGTTGGCTTTTTAGGTGTATTTGATGTATTTCTTGCTCTGCTGGGACTGATCTTTTCCGTGGCAGGCCTGCGGCAGGAGGACAGCTTAAAGCTGCTTCCAAGAATCGGCTTTTTTTGCAGCGTCATCGTGCTGGTATTACTTCTTTTGTTGCTGGTAGTTGGTTTGTTATTTTAGGAGGAATAGGTATTTGGAAGAATTAAATGAATGGAACGAACGGTATGAGTTGATGAAGGAGCGGATTTTGACATTGAAAAAAGACGCTTCTTCTTGTGGTTTATATGAGGACTATGTAGGGACAATGTCTGGTTTTTTAGCACAGGTCTTTACCGTTTATGAAACATTTCAGGAAAAGGGACGGGAGGAAGTTCCTCTCTCTTTTTTAGAACAGTATAATGAAAGTCTTTATGAAGATATTATAGGGACACGCTACGAGAAGAGCTTTGCGAATCCGGATGTCTGCTGCGCCGCTTTTGGTACAGCACTTGGTCAAAAGCTTTGTTTTTTAACAGCAGAGCTTCGTTCTCTGATCCCAAGTGCATATCAACTGTGTCTGTGGGATCTTACGGTATTTAGCGAGTTGTTTGTAGAGATTGAAACGCTGATGGAAGAATATCCGGCTGAGGAAGACAAAGAGGTGCTCTGCCTGGAAGTGCAGGACGCATTATATGCGTTTGAGCGGGATTATTCGATGGACATCATAGGAAAACGCCTAAGAAATCAACTGGATGCTTCCATGGATTTTGCAACGAAGATCATTATGCAGGCAGAACAGAAGGATGAGCGGATTCTTTACTATTATGGAGAGTATGTAGGAGAAAATGAGCGGAAAAGCTTTGCGTTTTTAAATTCCATGTCGCAGCAGGAGAGAAGCAATATGGCATTTACTTATACGGATGGATACCGTGAGGGCTTTGAGATTGCAGGCATTGATCTTTCCAAAAAGAAAACTGTGAATATCCGGTATAATATCGGTTTTGAACCGATGGTCTTTGAGGCGGTCAAACAGTTTGAAGCACTGGGACTTCGGCCGACAATCTATCCGGCTGCAACAAAAAGTCTTGATAAAAACCGTCATTTGAAGATTGGCTATACCGGAACCAGTCCGAATAAACAGTATGATTACGACCACCGCTTTGACAATGCGATATATCTTGATAAGGCATTTATGAAACGTCGGTTAGAGGTACTTAAAAATGCATATCAGGAGTACGAGTCCCTTTGTGCAGGGTATGCCGGACCTGCCTGTATAGAAATTTTTGGAGAACAGGATTTTTCGCCGGTAAAAAAAGATACTGCACTGTCACTTTCCAAAGAGCAGCAGCAGCTTCAGGTGAAATTACAGACAGAGGCTGCCAAAATTACGAATCAATATCTGCCGCATGATCAGTACAGCTTTACGATCATTGCGTATCCGGTGGCGGAGATTGGAAAGCAGTACGAGGAGATCTTTGCGGAGACGTTGAAGGTTAATACGCTGGATAAAAAGAAATATCAGAAGATCCAGCAATACTTGATCGATGCACTGGATCAGGCAGAATATGTACACGTTCAGGGATGCGGAGGCAATCGTACCGACATCAATGTGATGCTTCATGAAAAGAAAAATCCGGAAAAGGAAACCAATTTTGAAAATTGCCTGGCAGATGTAAATATCCCGGTCGGGGAAGTGTTTACTTCTCCGAAACTGACCGGAACAAATGGAGTGCTTCATGTATCCAGTGTATATTTAAATGATCTGGATTATAAAGACCTGACACTTACATTTCAGGATGGAATGGTACAGTCCTACCAGTGTTCCAACTTTGAAACAGAAGAGGAGAATCTGGTATTTGTAAAGGAGAATCTGCTCAATCACCGGGAGACATTACCAATCGGTGAATTTGCGATCGGCACGAATACGACTGCTTATGTGATGGCGCGGAAATATGGAATTCTTCACAAATTGCCAATCCTGATCGTAGAAAAGATGGGACCTCATTTTGCAGTGGGAGATACCTGCTACAGTCACAGTGAGGAAGTACGTTTATTCAATCCGGATGGAAAAGAGATCGTGGCAAAGGAAAATGAATGTTCCCTGCTCCGGTTTGAAGATGAGGACCGTGCATATTTTAATATTCATACCGATATTACGATTCCTTATGAGGAGATTGGTGTGATCGAAGCAGTACGGCCGGATGGAAGCAAAATAGAGCTGTTAAAGGAAGGACATTTTGTCCTGCCGGGAACAGAGGATCTGAACTTAAAAGAAATGGATGAGTAGAAAAAAGGATATACGGATCATTCCGTATATCCTTTTGCTGTTAATACATTCATTAACTGATTGATATAATTCTGGCAGATGCTGTCGTTTTTTGCTTCTACCATTAAACGGAGCAACGGTTCTGTGCCGCTTTCCCGCACGATCACGCGTCCTTCTTCTCCCAAAGCCTGTGCAATGGATTGAATGGCAGCCTGAAAATCAGGATCTTTGTGTGCATTTTTCTTGTCGGAAACCGGAACGTTGACGTTGAGCTGTGGATAGATCTGAATGTCATTAAGCAGCTCATGAAATGGCTGTTTCACTGTAGCCAAAATTTTTAATAGGATCAGTGATGTTAAAATGCCATCTCCGGTCTGGGCATAATCTCCAAAGATGATATGTCCGGTCTGTTCGCCTCCCAGCGAGTAATCATTTTTCGTCATGCACTCGGATACATATTTGTCACCGACATCGGTTTGTACCAGCTTGATCCCGTGTTTGGCAAAGGCAAGGGAAAGCCCAATGTTGGAGATCAATGTGCTGACTACGGTATCATGCCGTAAAGTGCCCTTGTTGTGGAGAAACATACCACATACGTAAAGAATGAGATCGCCATTGACCAGACGTCCATTGTCGTCTACTGCAAAGCAGCGGTCGGCATCACCATCATAGGCGAATCCGGCATCCAGTCCGTTATCTTTCACAAATTGCTGCAGAGCTTCTGTGTGTGTGGAGCCGCAATTTTTGTTGATGTTTGTTCCGTTTGGTTTGTTGTAAATGGCATATACCTTCGCACCAAGCTGCTCTAACAGTGGTTTGGCAAGGGAACTGGAGGCTCCGTTAGCGCAGTCGATACCGATCCGGAGTCCTTCGAAGGAACCGGGAATGAGACTTGCAAGATGCTTGATATAGTGACTTCTTCCAATGGCAAAGTCGATGGTTTTTCCCACATTGTTTTTGAGGGCAAAAGGAAGATCATCCTCTGGAGAATCTATGTATTCTTCCAGCTTTTCTTCCAATTCTGCACTGATTTTATGACCGTTGTGATCCATAATCTTGATACCGTTGTCATAATAAGGATTATGGCTGGCGGAGATCATGATGCCACAGTCAAATCCACCGTTTATGATGTTGAAGGAGACACATGGAGTCGGTGCAACGTGGAGCAGATATGTTTTTGCACCGGAAGCCATCAGACCGGAAACCAGCGCGTACTCAAACATGTATCCGGAGATTCTGGTGTCCTTTCCGATCAGGATGCGCGCCTGATGATTCTGTCCAAAGTAGTAACCGAGATAGCGGCCGATTCGATAGGCATGTGTAACTTTTAAGTTGACATTTGCCTCACCTCGAAAACCATCTGTTCCGAAATATTTACCCATGGTAATCCCTCCCTGCTACACAGAATATTCCTGTGTTTCTGCTTTTCATTCAAATATTTCTTTGATAAAAGAAATAGCTTCTTCTAAATGTCTTGTCGTATTAAAAATTGCAATGGTTGGCTTCTTCAAATGGCAGTTGCCATCGTTGCATAATTTGGTATTGCTAAGATCAATGCCGCATGCAATATCATTTCCCTTGGCATCTTTACAGGTGACGATATAGTCTTTTACAGTGGCGTATACGTCACTTGGAAGAGTCTCCTTTAGGTTGCAGAAATTGTCATCTCTGGAAAACCAGTCGATCACGTCCGGTTCTGCAATGATCGTATCAATACGATAGTCTGTCATCTGTGCGAAAATGCTCTGCATTCCGGTATCTCCACCGTAATAACCGGGATCGTACCGGGAGATGTCGGTAGAGTAAGGACTTACGAGCAGTTCTTCTTTCTTTTTATCATATGTGATACACCGTTGCAATGTGTCGTTAATTTCTTGCTTCCACACTTTGTTATAGGCGTCGTTGATGGTCGCACAGTTAAATGCGGTATCTTTTCCCGTGATGATTGCATGGGCACCATAGATGATCACAAAAACAACGATAAAGATGATCAACATCTGCCATTTGTGATAGTAGAGGATATAGCCGATCTTTTCCCGTTTTGTTTCCATCTGCGCCATGGTATCTTTTTCCAGTTGTCTGGCATCTTTTAAGGATTGAAGATAGCGATGAAAGCTGCTGTCTTTTTTCTGGTCGTCCTTAAGGGGCGTGGTCTGTTCATTCTGTTTCTTCTTTGACATAGGGTACCCACTTTCTGCATAATAATATATTGTAATAGATCTATTTTACCATATTGTGTAGGAAAAGTAAGGCTTTTTTGGTGAAAAAAGAATGAAAAGTGGGGAATCCTATGACGTTTAAAGATCTCCGGTTAAAGGAAGTGATCAATTGCTGTGACGGGGCAAAACTGGGAGCGGTTGTAGATTTAAAATTTTGTCCCGAAACAGGAAAGATCGAGGAGCTTCTGGTAGCAGGTACCGGAAAATGTTTTCAGCTGTTTTTCAGTAAGGTGATCTCAATTCCATATTGTGATATTTCGAGGATAGGACCGGATGCGATCATCGTGAAGCTTCCACCACCGCCTCCACCTCCTCTGCCCGGCTGTAAAAAACCACGCTGTTAGGGCATATTTTTCTTGACCGAAGTGGATTTTGTTTACTATAATAAAAGGCAGGGATGTCGTGTTAAGAGGAGGAAAGGAGAGCAAACGGAATGAAGTGTCCATTTTGTGCGCATGAGAATACAAAAGTAATCGACTCGCGTCCGGCCGATGATAATAATTCGATCCGCCGTAGAAGAGAGTGTGAGAAATGTGGGAAACGTTTCACGACTTATGAAAAGATTGAATCAATTCCCCTTGTGGTGATCAAGAAAGATAATAACCGGGAGACGTATGATCGTTCTAAGATTGAAAAAGGTATCCTTCAGTCCTGCCATAAGCGTCCGGTCTCTGTAGATCAGATCGAACGAACCGTTGACAATATTGAAAACCGGATCTTTAACATGGAATTGAAGGAGATCGAGAGTTCAGTCATTGGTGAGATCGTCATGGAAGAGCTGATGAACTTAGAAGAGGTTGCCTATGTTCGTTTTGCGTCCGTTTATCGTGAATTTAAGGATGTCAATACCTTTATGAACGAGATCAAAAAGATTTTGAGTAAAGAAGAAGAGAAATAATACAGCTTGCTGCTTTTTACCGGATGGTAGAAGGTATGTATAGTAGTGTGAGAAGTGGCACCGTCTGTGGAGTGGAAGGCTTTGAGATCGGTGTGGAAGTGGATGTCAGTAACGGCCTGCCAATGTTTTCTATGGTAGGCTATTTAGGGTCCGAGGTAAAGGAAGCGCAGGAGCGGGTGCGCACAGCACTGAAAAACTCCGGATTTATGCTTCCGGCAAAGCGGATCACGGTCAATTTATCCCCTGCGAATCTGCACAAAGAAGGCTCTGCCTTTGATCTTGCGATCGCAGTGGCGATTCTGATTGCAATCGGTTGTATTTCACAGGATTCCATAACAGAATATATTGTCTTAGGGGAGCTAGGTTTGAATGGGGATGTTCGCTCGGTCAACGGTGTGCTTCCTATGCTTTCGTATGCGCAAAAAATGGGGGTTAAAAAGGCTATTGTGCCGAAGGCAAATGCAGCGGAAGGAGCAGTTCTTTCGGACATGCAGGTGTTTGGTGTGACTACCTTAAAGGAGACTGCAGATTATTTTATGGGGCTGGAACGGGGAGAGGAGCTTTTACTTCCTGCTTCCGGAGAAAAGAAGGATCACGCAGGCATTGATTATCCTCATGATCTGTCGGAGGTGGCAGGGCAGCATTTTGTCAAGCGGGCAATGGAAATAGCAGCTGCCGGCTTCCATAACCTCCTGCTGATCGGACCACCTGGTACAGGAAAATCTATGCTGGCACAGTGTATTCCGTCAATCATGCCGTCACTCAGCCGGAAGGAAAGCATCGAGATCACTAAGATTTACAGTGTAAAGGGATTGTTACAGGAAGGGCAGTCCCTGATCAGGGAGCGTCCGTTTCGTGCACCGCATCATACCCTTTCTGCAGCTGCCCTGACTGGTGGCGGACGTATCCCGCTGCCTGGGGAGATGAGTCTTGCTCATAATGGGGTATTATTTTTAGATGAGCTTCCGGAATTTTCCAAAGAAGCGATTGAAGTGATGCGGCAACCTTTGGAGGATAAAAAGCTTACGATAGCGAGAGTCATGGCATCGTATACATTTCCGGCAGATTTTATGCTTGTTGCAGCAATGAACCCTTGCCCATGTGGGTATTTTCCGGATCGCTCCCGCTGTCATTGCACGTCTTCTATGATAAGACGATATTTAGGGCGTATCAGTCAACCAATGTTAGACCGGATCGATCTTTGCGTAGAGGTGGCGGCGGTTCCATTTGCAAAACTGAAGCAGACCGAAAAAGAAGAACCATCAAAGGCGGTGCGAAAAAGAGTGGAACAGGCACGCCTGCGGCAGAAGGAACGTTATAAAGCAGATGGTATCTCGTTTAATTCCCAGCTTCGTGCAGGAAAGATACAAAGCATTTGTAATATGAGCCGGGAAGCAGAGAAATTTTTTCAGCAGCAGATGAAGGAACAGGAGCTGAGTGCGCGCTCTTATCACCGCATTTTACGGGTGGCGAAAACGGTGGCGGATCTTGAGGGTCAGGAGGAGATTCAGCTGCCACATTTGTATGAAGCTATCGTATATCACAATGGAAGTGTGAAATACTGGCAGGCGGATCAGGAGGTGTGACATGGACTGGACGAAAAAAGATCTTATGTGGCTTTGGTTTGTGAATATTCCGGGCGTTGGATACCGCACAAGGAAAAAACTATTGCAGCTTTGCACAACACCGGAGCAGCTTTATAGAGAAAAAGTGAGTGCGCTTTCGGATGTTTTGACGGAACGGATGAGGGAGGCATTTGAAACATCGAAAAAGGAAGCAGATCTGTTGGCGTATCGGAACAGGCTGGAGGATATGGGAGTTACTTTTTTGCACTGGGAGAGTGAACAGTATCCTGAAAAACTGACAGATCTATATGATCCTCCGATGGGGATTTATGTAAAGGGACGACTGCCGGAGAAAGGACAGCGCAGTGTTGCTATTGTGGGAGCCAGACAGGCAGATTATTATGGCACGGAAATGGCATCGTATTTTGCGAAAGAACTTGCCCGATGCAAAGTAAATGTGATCAGCGGTCTTGCTTATGGTGTGGATGGAGCGGCTCATAGAGGTGCATTGCTGGAAAAGGGATATACGTTAGGTATATTAGGATCAGGTATTAACATATGTTATCCCAAAGAGCATTACAAGCTGTATCATGCAATGGAGCAGGAGGGTGGATTACTCAGTGAATATCCTTTGGATCAGAAACCTCGGGCAGGACTTTTTCCCATGCGCAATCGTCTGATCGCAGCCATGTCGGATGGTGTGCTGGTGACGCAGGCAAGAAGCAAAAGTGGTTCTCTTATCACGGTCGATCAGGCGTTGGAACTAGGTCGGGAGATTTTTGCTGTTCCGGGGCGGTTAGAAGATGAAATGTCGCGGGGATGCAATGAACTGATCCGTTCAGGTGCAAAGCTTGTGATGGGGGTAGAAGATCTGTTGGAAGAATGGGGAATGACAGTAAAGGAGGGGGGCAGTTTTACCCTGCATCGGAATAACACACTTGTAAATCAAGAAAAAATGGTGTATAGTGTACTACGTTTAGAACCAAAATATATAGACACTATTATAGAAGAAACGGGACTGACTCTTCCTGTTCTGATGCCATTATTATTGCATCTGCAACAGCAGGGAGATATCCGTCAGCCGCGTCAGAATTATTATAGTGTTGTTATATAGATGGAATGTTTTTCATGTAGGTAAGGAGTGTAAGCATGGCCAATCAGACAACTGCTGCAAAGACGAAAAAGACAACAACAGCTAAGAAAAAGAAGAATAATCTGGTGATCGTGGAGTCGCCAACCAAAGCAAATACGATCAAGAAATTTTTAGGTTCGTCTTATGAGGTGGTGGCATCGGCAGGGCATGTAAGAGATCTGCCAAAAAGTACAACAGGAATTGATGTGGAGCATGATTATGAGCCGAAATATATTACGATCCGCGGTAAGGGTGATATTTTAGCAATGCTTCGTAAAAAAGTGAAAAAGGCAGATAAGATTTATCTTGCAACTGACCCGGACCGTGAGGGAGAAGCGATCAGCTGGCACTTGGCGCATGCATTGAAGTTGGAAGAGAAAAATTACAGTCGTATTACCTTTAATGAGATTACGAAAAATGCCGTGAAGGAATCCATTAAAAATGCGCGGGAGATTGATATGAATCTTGTAGATGCCCAGCAGGCAAGACGTGTGCTGGATCGTCTGATCGGTTATGAGATCAGTCCGATCCTTTGGGCAAAGATCAAACGCGGGCTGAGTGCCGGACGTGTGCAGTCGGTCGTATTGCGCCTGATCTGCGACCGGGAGGACGAGATCAATGCATTTATCCCGGAGGAATACTGGAGTCTGGATGCAGAATTTGCGGTAAACGGTTCCAGAAAGCCACTGGTGGCGCATTTTACCGGAGATGAAAAAGGAAAAGTTGCGATACATTCTGCCAAAGAAATGAAGCAGATAAAAGACGAATTGAAAAAGAGTTCTTATCTGGTGGAAGAAGTAAAGACCGGAGAGCGGATCAAGAAGAGTCCCCTTCCGTTTACCACCAGTACCCTGCAGCAGGAAGCAGCCAGAAAGCTTAATTTTTCTACCAAAAAGACAATGCAGCTGGCACAGCAGCTTTATGAGGGTGTTCCGGTAAAGGGGCATGGAACAATTGGTCTGATCACTTATCTTCGTACCGATTCTGTCCGTGTTTCCGATGAGGCAAAGGCACATGCCAAGGCGTATATCGAGGAGCGGTTTGGAAAGGAATATTTAGGAAAAAGTGCGAAAGTCAATGATTCCAAAAAGAAGATCCAGGATGCCCACGAGGCGATCCGTCCTTCTTATATTGACATGCATCCGGTAAAGGTAAAAGAAGATCTGTCAAGGGATCTGTTCCGTTTATATCAGTTGATTTATAACCGGTTTATGGCAAGTCAGATGGATAACGCGGTTTATGAAACTATTACTGCAAAGATCGCAGCAGGGAAGTACCGGTTCCAGCTTGCTACATCAAAACTCAAGTTTGACGGATTCTTATCCATTTATGATCTGGATGAGGAAAAGAAGGATGGCAACAGTGCCGTGCGTAACTTAAGCAAGGGTATGGAGTTATCCGGGGTAACATTAGTCGATAAGCAGCATTTTACACAGCCGCCGGCAAGATATACCGAGCAGGCAATGGTAAAGACGATGGAGGAGCTGGGCATTGGACGTCCAAGTACCTATTCCAGCACGATCAATACACTGATCACAAGACGTTATGTCGTAAAAGAGAACAAATGTCTTTGTGTAACGGAGCTTGGAGAAGCGGTAAATCATATGATGATGCAGGCATTTCCGGTTATCGTGGACGTAGCTTTTACTGCAAATATCGAAACACTTCTGGATGCTGTCGAGGATGGCAAGATGAACTGGAAGGAGATTTTAAGGAACAACTATCCTGAACTTCATGAAGCAGTGGAAAATGCATTAAAGGAACTGGATGAAGTAGAGATTCAGGATGAAGTGACCGATGTGATCTGTGAAAAATGCGGACGAAACATGGTGGTCAAATACGGACCATATGGTAAGTTCCTGGCTTGCCCGGGATTCCCGGAGTGCAGTAATACGAAACCGCATTTTGAAAAAATCGGTGTGCCTTGTCCAAAATGTGGAAAGGAACTGGCACTGAAAAAAACAAAAAAAGGACGAAAATATTACGGATGTACCGGATATCCGGAGTGTGAGTTTATGAGCTGGCAGAGACCTGCCAAGGAGCCTTGCCCAAAGTGTGGCAACTATATGCTGATCAAGGGACAGAAGCTGGTATGCTCCGATGCCGAATGTGGTTACGTGACAAATTTACCAAAGGATGAAGAGGCATAATGCCGAGAATTGCAACAAAAAAGGTTGTTATTCTTGTTTATTTATGATAAAATCTAGGTTGTATAACTATCACGACTGGGTTTCGGTTGCGGAACGGATTGTGGTCATGGAGGTTCACGATGAGTGTTCAATTACTGGATAAAACACGCAAGATCAATAAATTATTGCACAACAACAATACACAGAAGGTTATTTTTAATGATATTTGTGAGGTGTTGAGTGAGACATTGCGATCTGATGTGCTCGTGGTAAGTTACAAAGGAAAGATTCTTGGTGTATATCATCCGGAGGATGGGGTACAGGATTTAAGTCTGCTGGGTGATGAGGTTGGCGATTATGTGGATGAGATGTTTAACGAACGTCTGCTTTCCGTATTGTCTACCAAAGAGAATGTTAACATGGTCACACTTGGCTTTACAGAGGAAGAGACAAGCCAGTGCCAGGCAACGATCAACCCGATCATTATTGCAGGGGAACGTCTGGGAACCGTGTTTTTATATCGCCGTGGAGAGACTTATTCGATTGATGATATTATTTTGAGTGAATATGGGACAACCGTTGTAAGCTTAGAAATGATGCGATCTGTGAATGAGGAGAATCAGGAAGAAAGCAGGAAGCTTGCGATCGTGCAGTCTGCGTTGGCAACATTATCCAATTCAGAGTTGGATGCGGTCGTCCATGTATTGAAGGAACTGCATGGCATGGAAGGACGTCTTGTGGCAAGCAGGATCGCAGATGAAGCAGGGATTACCCGTTCTGTGATCGTCAATGCACTTCGGAAGTTTGAGAGTGCAGGCGTGATCGAGACAAGATCAGCCGGAATGAAGGGGACATGGATCAAGATTACCAACGATCTCGTGTTTGATGAATTAAAAAAATATACCAGTTACAGAAAAAGATAACAGCAATCCGCCTGTAGTGGATTGTTAGAGATAGATCGGAAAAGGACTTCCGAGAGGATAAAAAAGGAATTTTTGAGCCAGCTCATAGATTCCTTTTTGTATGAAAAAAAGTCAGGAGGTTCCATAAGTTGATAAATACAGGAATATATAACTATATTGATGTATTAGATCGTGGTGCAGATGCCGCTGCAACAAGAAATACCGTGTTGTCCAATAACATTGCGAACGTGGATACACCAAATTATAAACGGAAAGATGTGGCATTCAATGCCTACTTAGAAGAAGCAATGATCGGACCGGGTGATCTGGATGAGCGGGTTGCTAAGATCAATACCAGATTAGAGGAGATTAATTGTAGCGTATATACGGACAATGTAAATTTATCTTACCGTGCAGATGGAAATAATGTAGATATTTCGACAGAGAATGTTTATCTGGCAGAGAACCAGATCAGATACAATGCTTTAGTGGACAGTATGAATCAGGAATTTAGCCGGATTTCAACGGCGCTGGGTAAAGGCTGATTGTAGGAAGGAGTAGTAAGATATGGGAATGTTTAATGCAATGGATGTTGCTGCGACTGGTATGACTGCACAGCAGCTTCGCATGGATATAATCTCTCAGAATATTGCCAATGCCAATTCTACCCGTGGCGAGGGTGGTGATGTATATCGTCGAAAAACAGTGGTCATGGCAGAGAAGAACCAGACGGCGTTTGGTAATGTATTGGAAACCTGCATGGGACAGCCATACAGCGGAGTGAAGATTACAGCGATCGCAACAGATATGAGTGATCTTAAGATGGTATATGACCCGGATCATCCGGATGCGGATGAGAACGGTTATGTTTCATATCCTAATGTAGATACGGTACAGGAGATGACGGACATGATTGATGCATCGCGTTCGTACGAGGCAAATGTCACCGCATTTGAAGCGGCGAAAGCAATGGCTTCTAAGGGATTGGAACTGATGAGCAGATAGTGTACATATAAGGAGTTAATGGATTATGGATGTAAATGCAATTGCGCAGAATGCAGCACGAAATGTTGGAATGGATCTTGGTAATTCGCTGACGGGCAGTGGAGTAAACCGCAGCAATGGAGTGGCATTCAGTCAGATGTTAGATTCTATCATGGGTATGGTAGAGGAGACAAATGGTTTGCAAAAGGATGCACAGCAGGCTGAACTCAACTATGAGATGGGATATTCTGACAACACACATGATCTTGCAATCGCACAGAAGAAAGCTACATCTTCTCTGCAGTATACCGTGGCAGTCCGCGATAAACTGGTAGAGGCTTATAAAGAGATTATGCAGATGCAGGTATAGCAAAATAAGGTTATGCCTTATTTTGTGTATGGCATATGGGGTAACGTAGTGACGACAAAGGTTTAGAAGCAAGTTGGAGACAGTGTTGATATGGGTGACAAAATAAAGGACTTAGCACAACAATTTATCGAGTTCTGGAATAAATTTACAGCAAAACAGAGAGCGTTGATTATTTCAATCATATTGGCGGTCATCGTGACTGCCCTCATTTTTATACTTATTTTTACCAGAACTACCTATGAGCAGATTGTGGTATATAAAAGTACGGCAGATACGGCAACTGCTAAAAGTGTACTGGATGAACAGCAGATCAAGTATAGGGTATCGGATGATGGCCTTACAGTGAGTGTGGATTCCAAGCGCGTTTCCGATGCGCGTGTGGCACTGGGAGAGAACGAAGTAGGTGCTAACAATGACGCCAACTATACATATGAAGATGCGCTGAATAATGACCTGTCTACCACAAGTACAGAGCGGCAGGAAAAATTAAAACTGGCACTTCAGAATAAGATTGGAAATGATATTACAGAGCAGAATGATGGTGTGGATAATGCGGTTGTTCAGATTACTTATGCTGATAATTCTACCGCCATTCTGGAAGAGGAAAAGGATAATACCTGTGCCGTGATGCTTACGATCAATGACCGTTTTAAGAAATCCGGAGCAAAGGGAATTGCTCGGTTCCTTGCTACTACGATTGGAAATATGGATACTAAAAATGTCAAGATCATTGATCAGGATGGAACGATCCTGTTTGATGGAAGCAGTGACGGAGATAGTGCGGTAAGCAATGCTTCTGCCGAAGAATACCGTGCCAACCTGACAAATGACATCAAAACGCAGGTACAGGCTCTTTTGCTAAAGTCAAGTGATTTTGATGACGCGGAAGTGGCTCCTAATATGGAAGTGGATTTCAACCAGTCAACGATCACAGATGAGGACTATTATACGCATGATGGAGAAGAGACCGGTCCAAAGTCTTATGAATACAATTATTCCAACAAGAATAATTCAGATAGTGGAAATGTACCGGGAACGGATGCGAACGATGGGGAAGCAACTGACTACGATATTACCAATGGAAGTAACAGCGAAGGTACAACCGATATTTCCAAGATTGAATACAATACCAGCAAGCGTACAACGGTGACCAATGCAGGTGTCGCATCGATCGATTATGATAAATCTTCCATTTCGATTGTTTTGAATCGTTATCATACTTACAAAGAAGATGATCTCAAAGATCAGTTAAAACAGAATAACCAGACATTTGCCCAGTTTAAAGAAGCAAATGTCAATTCGGTACCGCTTACGGTAGATCAGTCATTGATCACTAGTGTTTCCAAAGCAACCGGAATTGCGGAAGCCAATATTTCCATTATGGCATATGAAGTGCCGCTGTTTTATGAGTCAAAGGGTATGTCTTTTGCAGATACTGTGAAGAATTACCTGCAATATCTGCTGGCATTGATCATTGTTGCGTTACTGGTATTTGTTGTGTTTAAGGGCATGAAACCGGTAGAGGTAGAAGAAATGGAGCCGGAGCTTTCTGTTGAGGCATTGCTTGCTACAACGAAAGAGAACCAGAGCCTTGACAGTATAGAGTTTAGTGACAAGTCTGCGGCTCGTGAAATGATTGAGAAATTTGTGGATGAGAATCCGGAAGCGGTTGCACAGTTGTTGCGCAACTGGCTGAATGAAGATTGGGAGTGATGCTATGGCAGCTAGTGTACATGAACTGGGAGGAATTGAAAAAGCAGCGATTTTGTTGATCGCATTAGGACCGGAGAAATCTGCTACCATTTTCAAGCATTTAAAAGAAGATGAGATCGAGCAGCTTACTTTGGAGATTGCCAATACAAGAAGTATTTCACCCACGGTAAAGGAAGATGTGGTGGATGAGTTTTATGAAATCTGTCTGGCACAGCAATATATTACTGAGGGCGGCATTTCTTATGCTACCGATCTTTTGGAGAAAGCACTTGGTGCAGAGAAGGCAAGAGATGTGATTGGTCGTCTGACGGCTTCTTTGCAGGTACGTCCATTCGAGTTTATCCGGAAGACCGATGCTACCCAGCTTTTGAACTTTATCCAGGACGAGCATCCACAGACGATTGCGTTGATCCTTTCCTATCTTTCTGCCAATCAGGCGGCTCAGATTGTTTCTGCGCTTCCGGCAGACAAGCAGGCAGATGTAGCAAAACGTATTGCTCAGATGGATCGAACCAGTCCGGACGTTATCAAGGAAGTGGAGAAGGTATTGGAGCGCAAGCTTGCATCTTTGGTAAACCAGGATTACACGATCGTCGGTGGTGTCGACGCGATCGTCGAGATCTTAAATACGGTAGATCGTGGAACCGAGAAAAATATTATGGAAAACCTCGATATCGAGGAGCCGGAGCTGGCAGACGAGATCCGTCACAAGATGTTTGTGTTCGAGGATATCTTAACACTGGACAACCGTTCCATTCAGCGTGTGCTGCGTGAAGTGGACAACAACGAGCTTGCGATTGCGTTAAAGGCAGCCAACGAAGATGTGCAGAATATTATTTTCGAGAACCTGTCTTCCCGCCTTGCTACGATGATCCGCGAGGATATGGAGTTTATGGGTCCGGTTCGTATGAAGGATGTAGAGGATGCGCAGCAGCGTATTGTTAATATTATCCGTAAGTTAGAGGATAGTGGAGATATTGTAATATCCAGAGGCGGAGGTGACGAGATCATTGTCTAATCTGATCAAAGGATATGGCACGATCGCGGCAAAACCATTTGTGATCGATTCCGACCGCAGTAAGATCGGAATTCGCCTGCAACAGGAGGAACAGCTGCGGCTGGCACGTGCAGAAGCAGAAAAAAAGGTCGGTGAGCCGGATGCAGATGGGTTCTCAAGCGGTATTGTCACCAGTGAACTGACAGAAGAGGAACTGCTTCGAATAAAGGAAGCACAGGCGGCAGAGCAGGCTCCGATTCCGGAAGGGTATGAGACGAATGTGGAGGATGCCCATGAGGCGGCATTGGTAGTCAACGAAGCCTATGACGAAGCAAAACAGATTGTGAATGAGGCGAAGGCACAGGTGGAGGACAGTATTTCCCAGGGTTTTGCCAAAGGACATGAGGATGGGTATCAGCAGGGACTTCAGGATGCTGAGAATGAGATTCAGAACCGAAAACAACAGATGGAGCAGGAACTTCTCTCACAGAAGGAACAGTTGAGAGAAGAATATGAGGCGGAACTTCAGAAGCTGGAACCACAGTTTGCGGATGTGTTATGTAAGCTTTTGGAGCGTCTGACAGGTGTTGTTGTGACGGGACACAAGGATGTGATGATGTATTTGATCAATCATGCTATGCGTGGGATTGAGAACAGCCATTCTTTTGTTATTTCGGTTTCAGAAGATGATTTTGATTATGTAAACAAGCACAAAGAGGATATTTACGGTTATATGAATCCGGGAGTTACGATTGAACTGTTTCAGGATGCTAATCTTTCCAAGAATCAGTGTAAGATTGAAACGGAGAGCGGACTATGTGATCTGAGCCTTGATGTGCAGTTGTCTCAGATGATAAGAAGTCTGATGCTGTTAAATGCATAGAAGGATGGATGAGAAATACACAGATTTGCCCGGCAAATAGTACATGGATGCTGACGCAGATTTGTGTTTTTTATTTTCAAATATTCAGGAGTGGATCATGTTAGAGGTGGATTTTCAAAAGTACGACAACTTAATAGAGCAAACGTATGAAAAACATCTGGGAAAGATTGCAAAAGTAGTGGGACTGACCATGGAGTCCATTGGCCCGGATGCTAAATTAAATGATCTTTGTGTGGTTTCCTCCAAAGATGGAAAACACAAGGTAAATGCAGAAGTCGTGGGTTTTCGGGATAACCGTATCCTGCTTATGCCATTTGATGATGTGGAAGGAATCGGACTGGGAGCGTATGTGGAAAATACCGGAAAACCGCTTCAGGTATATGTTGGTGATGAATTGTTAGGACAGACACTGGATGGAGTTGGTCTTCCGGCAGGAGAGGATATCAATACTTATCAGCTTCCGATCAGCTATTCCGTAGAGGCGGCACCGCCTGATCCGATGGAACGTAAGATCATTGATGAGATACTTCCGCTTGGCGTGAAGGCGGTGGATGGACTGATCACGCTTGGAAAGGGTCAGCGTATCGGAATCTTTGCCGGATCCGGTGTAGGAAAGAGTACGTTGCTTGGTATGTTTGCCCGGAATACCAAAGCAGACATCAATGTGATCGCTCTGATCGGAGAGCGAGGCAGAGAGGTGCGCGAGTTCATTGAACGGGATTTAGGTGAAGAGGGTATGAAGCGGTCAGTTCTGGTGGTTGCAACCTCCGATAAACCGGCACTCATACGTAACAAGGCGGCGAAAACAGCGACAGCGATCGCCGAATATTTCAGAGATCAGGGAAAAGATGTCCTTTTGATGATGGATTCCCTGACGCGTTTTTCCATGGCACAAAGAGAGATTGGCCTGGCTTCGGGAGAGCCTCCGGTTACAAGAGGATATCCGCCGAGTGTGTATTCCGAGATGCCAAAGCTTTTGGAACGGGCTGGATGTTCGGCAGTCGGTTCGATTACGGGGCTTTATACGGTACTGGTAGATGGTGACGATTTTAATGAGCCGATCACAGATACTGCGCGTAGTATTTTGGATGGACATATTGTATTGTCCAGACGTTTGGGACAAAAGAACCATTATCCTGCTATCGACGTGATGGCAAGCATTTCCCGTTGTATGAGCCAGATTGCGTCAAAGGAGCATAAAACCTATGCCGGAAAGCTGCGTAATGTGCTGGCAACCTACAATGAAGCAGAGGATCTGATCAATATCGGAGCCTATAAATCGGGAGCTAATAAGGAGATTGACTATGCAATCTCAAAGATCGATGAAGTCAATGCCTTTTTACGTCAGGATGTATATGAGAAGGTATCATTGGAGGAGACGATTGCAATGCTCAAGCAGATCTTTGAGGAAACGGCAGAGCAGGAAGAAGCAGTGGAGTAAGGTAGGGAGATCTTATGGCAAAGTTTTTATATTCGATGCAGAATGTTCTGAATGTGAAATATAAGCTGGAAGATCAGGCAAAATCTGCCTTTTCGCAGGCACAGATGCGTGTAAATGAGGCAAAACAGGAACTCCTCATGCTCACACAGCGGAGAATTTCCTATGAGAAGACCAAGCAGGATCTGATGCGTGATCGCCTGGACGTGCGCAAACTGAATGAATGTGAGCAGGCGATCCATACGATGCAGTATTACGAAACGGAGCAGAAGAAAAAAGTGGCAGCATTGGAAGCAGTGCTTGATAATGCATCGCGTAAGCTGAAGGAAGCAATGATGGATCGCAAGACGCATGAAAAACTAAAAGAAAATGAATTTGAAACATTTTTGCTGGATCTGAATGCACAGGAGAAAAAAGAGATCGATGAGGTCGTCAGTTTTCAGTACAATAATCGAGAAGAAGAGTAGGTGGTAATTTGAAAAAGACAATTCAGGATGGTTTCAATACGATTGGAGTGAGAGAGGAACAAAGCAGACAGGGAGGAAGCGGAAAAGGGATTCTGCTTGCGGCCATTCTTGTCCTGCTTTTTCTGATATTGCTTTTGGTTGCGATTCGCATGGACGTTGGCGGTTTTGGAAGCAAAGTGCTGCGTCCGATGTTAAAGGATGTTCCGCTGGTGCGTGTGATCCTTCCGCCGGAAAGTGATGAGGAGGCAGCAAAGCGGACTGGATATCATTCCTTATCCCAGGCGGTTGCACGTATTGATGAGCTGGAGGAGCAGATTGAAACGTTGAAGGAACAGCAGAATACTGCGGCACAGGATGCGGCTGCCAGTGCAGATGTGTCTTCGGCACAGGCAAAGATTGATGAACTGACACAGCAGGTGGCGGCACTAAAGGTATACGAGGACAATCAGAAAACCTTTGAATCCACCAAGGAACAGTTTTACAAAGAGGTTGTTTATAATGATAAGGTAGATCTGGACAGTTATACGAAATGGTATGAGTCAATGGATGCAGATACTGCGGCAAAGCTCTATAAAGAAGCGGTGCAGACGCAGGCAGTATCAGATAAGGAAAAGGAGCTGGCGGATTCTTATTCCAAAATGAAGCCGGAAGAGGCTGCCAGTATTTTAAATACGATGACGGGAGATGTTGATACTGTTGCTGCGATCTTGAGCGCGATGAATGCGCGGCACCGGGGAGAGATCATGGGAAAGATGGATCCGGCATTTGCAGCAAAGATTACGAAAAAACTCACCCAGTAAGGTTACGAGATACCGTATTTTTTCCGATATAGATACTGTACTGTAGCGTGTACAGTATAAAACTTTTAAAGAAAGGAGGGAATGAGATGACGATTGCGAATGTTCAGGGGATTACAAAATCATCCAAGACACTGGCGGTAAAGGCGAGTAAAGGGGATAGTGATTTCATGGCTTCTCTGTCGAACATGATGGCAAAGACTTCGGATGCACAGTCCTATTCTTCCAAGAATACGAATGTATCAGATGCGGCAGGCACAAAGGATCAGAAAACTGCAGTGCAGCAGAAGGATCGAGCGGATCAGTCGCAGGATACCAGTAGTACGAACACTCCGAAATCAGTATCCACCACGAAGAAAGACCGTGAAACAGTGGAAGCAAAAGACAGTCAGGATGTGGCAGTGATGGATCAGGGCAGTGATGTGGTAGTTTCCAATGAGGTCGTGGAGCAGGTGGTAAATGAAGTAAAGCAGCTGATCGCAGATGCACTTTCGGTTACACCGGAGGAATTATCTTCTATGATGGAACAATGCGGACTGACCGATGCAGATTTGTTTGATGCGAATTCTGTGATCAAATTGATCATGCAGCAGAATGCTTATGAAACACCAGCGGAGATCCTTAGCAATGAAGATCTGACCAACACGGTAAAAGATCTGATGGAGCAGATTTCAGCAAGCAAGGCGGAGCTGACTCCGGAAGAACTGACACAGGTGCAAAAGGTACTTGCTCAGACAGACGTTTCAGCACTGACTTCTGATAGTACAACCAGCGAGACGACTGCACCGGTTACGGCAGATGCAGAGGAAATGCAGCAGATTCAGAATGTGAAAGTAACGGTTTCTTCTCAGTCAGAAGAACATGGCGCTGCAGGGCAGCAGAGTGACGCAAAGAATTCATTTGCATTTACATCTGGAAAAGAGGCGGCGATGACTGAGCCTGTTATGACGAATGGTCAGGTTGTCTATGATCAGGTAGCACAGGCGGTATCAAATGCACAGGGCTTAAGCTCGGCAGGAACTACGACTGCGGTGAATATTATCAATCAGATTGTGGATGAGATCAAGGCGACGGTGAAAGCAGATACACAGAGTATGCAGATGCAGCTCAATCCGGAGCATCTTGGAAAAGTCAGTGTTCAGATCGTGGCAAGAGAAGGTGTGATCACAGCACAGATCCACGCACAGAGCGAGCTGGCAAGACAGGCGATCGAGTCACAGCTTAGTGTCTTAAAAGAGAATTTCCAGAATCAGGGCTTAAAAGTAGAGTCTGTAGAAGTTGCAGTAGGACTGAATAATTTCAACATGGAACAGCAACAGCAATTTGAGGAGCAGCGGCAACAGTCCTCTTCTAAAGCAAGACGTACACTCCGTATGGAAGATTTAGAGCTTGCAGATGACCTGAGTGAGGAAGAAACAATTGCAGCAGAGATGATGCGGCAAAATGGAAGTCAGATTGACTTTTCTGCATGATCAGGGAAAGGAGGTAAAACATGGATAGTGTAAATGGAATCAATACCGCAAAAGCAACTGATGTGAAAACGGTGGAGAATCAGAAAAATGGTTTGGATAAAAATGCGTTTTTACAGCTTTTAGTAACACAGATGCAGTATCAGGATCCGTTGGAGCCGGCTTCTAATACGGAGTATATGTCACAATTGGCACAGTTCACTTCTCTGGAGGAGATGGAGAACTTAAACAAAGCTTATACCCGTTCGGATGCACAGTCATTGGTAGGTTCTTATGTGATCATTAAAACACAGGATTCCTCTGGTGATGATAAATATGTCAGCGGACTTGTGGATTATGTTACAATGATCAACAACAAACCATATTTTTCTATCAATGATAATTATTATGCTTATGAAGATCTGGATTCTGTTGTTGATGCAGATTACATCAATTCACTGGATAAGGATAAGGATTCTAAAAATTAGGATGGATCACTGGGAGGTGATACGATGAATCAGATTGCAAATCAGTTTCAATCTCTTGAGCTCGTTTCTACCACTTCCACAGCTTATCAGAAAGCAAGGAGGCTGACATCCACAGGAAAGGAAGAATCTTTTGAGCAGATATTTGCCGAAAAAAAGCAGCAGAGCAGTGAAGTCACATTTTCCAAGCATGCGAACCAGCGGCTTATGAATCGGAATATGAGTCTTTCCAAAGAACAGCTTGCAAGGCTGAATTCCGGCGTAGAACAGGCGAGAGCCAAACATATCAAAGAATCTTTGATCTTGGTGGATAATATGTCATTTATTGTAAATGTATCAAGCAATACAGTGGTGACAGCGATGAATCAGGAAGAAGAACAGCAAATTTTTACAAATATCGATGGTGCCGTAATATCATAACTGGACCGATAAGGAAGTTATTTGCTTCTGAATGACAGAGGAAGCAAAACGGTTATGGCCCATTTGAAGGAGGTCGTTTAATTATGATGAGATCATTGTATTCTGGTGTATCAGGTTTGCGTGTACATCAGACAAAGATGGATGTAATCGGTAATAATATTGCCAATGTTAATACTGTTGGATATAAATCCAGCCGTGTGACATTTACAGAGGTATTTCAGCAGACAACACAGGCTGCAACCGGTGCCAATGCGGATACCGGACGTGGTGGTACCAATGCCATGCAGATCGGACTTGGTACATCGGTGGGATCCATTTCCTGTGATCCTACTTCCGAAGGCTCTGCGCAGAGAACGGACAATCCATATGACTTAAAGATCAGTGGACAGAATTTTTTCATTGTCAATGATGGTACTACCAACTATTTTACAAAGGTTGGTGCGTTTACGACGGATGCAGCCGGATATCTGGTAACACAGTCCGGATACCATGTGATGGGCTGGCAGGTGGATGAGACAACCGGAGAGATCAAGCAGGATCTTGTTTCTCCACTTGGTATCGAGACACCTGGCAACTTAACAGTTCCGCCGGAGGCAACATCAGCCAACTATTTTACCGGAAATATTGATAAAACCAATTCGGACGTAACTGGAGATGGTCTGGTAACCAGTATGACTATTTATGACAAACAGGGATATTCTTACACGGTAAAATATAATATCCAGCAGTCAGATACAGACGACAGCTTATATACGGTTACTGTCACAGATATCATTGACAGCACAAATAAATCCATCTTAACAGCCAATGGTGGACAGTATGATGTACAGTTGAATAATGGTGGAGATAATGTGGAGCTTAAATATAACGCAGATACCGGTGCATTTGAATATGTGGGAGCTGCAGGAAGCAAGAGCATGAAGCTGCTTATTTCCGGACCAAACGATAATTTCTATACCGATCAGGATGGAGCCGGAATTGATGTTGATTTTTCTAAGACGACGATGTATGCTGCCAGTGGAAAGTGTAGTGTAACTTCTGTGCGTGGTGATCTTGATGGTATGGGTGCAGGACGTACTGCCGGGGAAATGTCAGAGGTCAGCATCGGAACGGATGGTAAGATCAAAGCAAAATATGATAATGGTGATACCAAGCTGTTAGGACAGATCGCAGTTGCAACCTTCCAGAACGCTGCAGGTCTGGAGAAGGTAGGAGACAGCAATTATACCACTACAGCCAACTCTGGAGCATTTGATGGTATTGGAAAAGATCCAACATCCGGTGGTGGAAGCATTTCACAGGGTGTGCTGGAGATGTCCAATGTAGACCTTTCCAATGAGTTTACGGAGATGATCACAACCCAGCGTGGTTTCCAGGCCAATTCCAGAATTATTACAGTATCGGATACATTGCTGGAAGAACTTGTCAATCTGAAACGATAAGTTAAGAAACGGTAACAAAATAATAAAAGTTTTGCAAATAAGGTGTTTTTGTGGTAAAATAATATGCATGTATGCGTATATCACAATAAACACCTTGTTTTATTGTGTGGTATAATGAGTTGCAGACAGGGGGCATTTTATGATTGAGTTGACCAAGCTGAATGATGTCAAATTTACATTAAATGCAGATATTATTGAGGTGGTGGAAGAGACACCAGATACAGTGGTAACTCTTACGACCGGACACAAAATTATTGTAAAAGAGTCTAGACAAGAGGTTACAAATTTAGTAAAATTGTATAGAAAAGGGCTTTATGAAGATATCATAAAGCAGATTAGAGAGCTTTAGGGGGTGGCATTTTGGACATAGCAACTTTGATTGGAATCATCGCAGGTGCAGCAGTATTTATATTTGGTGTGGCATCTGGTGATTATGGTTTTACCGGATTAAAGTATTTCTTCGATAAACCGTCGTTGATCATTACTTGTTGCGGTACGCTGACATCAGTATTATCTTCTTATACACTACCGGATTTCTTAGATGGGTTAAAGAGTATTAAGCTTGCTTTTAAACAGAATAAGGAGGATGAGAAACAGATCATTGGCAGTATTTTGGATCTGTCCAATGTAGCTCGTAAAGAGGGGCTGCTTGCTTTGGAAGAGGCCTCCAACGGAATAGAGGATCCTTTCTTGAAAAAAGGAGTGGGCTTGATCGTGGATGGTACAGATCCGGAGCTTGTCCGGAGTATCCTCGAAACGGAATTGGTGTACATAGAAACAAGACATAAAAAGACGATTGGTTTCTGGGAGACTGTGGCAGCGTTAGGTCCTGCATGGGGTATGATCGGAACACTGATCGGTTTGGTACTGATGCTTCAGAACTTAAATGATGTTGCTACTATCGGTCCAAACATGGCGGTGGCACTGATCACAACATTATATGGATCTTTGATCGCAAACTGGTTATCTACACCGGTAGCAAACAAGTTAAGCGTTAATAATGATATTGAAATTGCGATGAAAGAGGTTATGATCGAGGGATTATTGTCGATCCAGGCGGGTGAGAATCCAAGACTGATCGAAGAAAAATTGAAGTCCTTCCTGTCCCCTAAGGTTCGTGCAACAATTGGGGAAGATGCCGGAGGTGAGGCATAGTGGCAAGAAAGAAAAAGGAAGAAAAACAGGCACCTGGAGCACCGGCGTGGATGTCTACATTCAGTGATCTGATGAATCTGTTATTATGTTTCTTTATTTTGCTTTTTGCAAGCTCTACAGTAGATGCGGAGAAGATGGAGGCAGTAGCTGCATCTTTTTCCAAATATAGTATCTTTACTGCAGGTTCCAAAATAATTGGAGATGGCAAGATGGTAAGCTCCGGGGTAAAGCAGATTTCGCTTCTGGATGAGTTTGTCACCAAGATGGATACACAGAAGAAGGGAGATACTACGGATCTTTCTGATAAGCAGGATAACAACGATCAGAAAAATGACAGTGCCTCTGACCAGATGACGACGCAGGCACATCAGGATACGCAGGATACCCAATCGACGGAACAGGTAACGACAGAATCATTGGAACAGCAGGTGGAAAAAGAAGGCTATCAGCAGTCTGAAGTAATGAATGAAGAAATCGAAAAGATGCTTCAAAGCTCCCAGATCAGTGATAAGGTATCGTTGTCTTACAATGCCCAGTATGTAGAACTTTCTTTAAATGGCGGAATCCTTTTTGATTCTGGTAAGGCAGAACTCAGTGAAGACGCCAAGTCTTTGATGAACAAGGTTGGCAGTATTCTTACCAAATACCGAAAACGGGTGATTGAGATTGAGGGCCATACAGATAATGTCCCGGCAGGTGGTACTTATAAAGACAATAATTATCTTTCTGCTGCAAGAGCCATTTCTGTATATGAGTATTTGTTGAACAACAACAATTTGATTGAAAAAAATATGAAGCATTCCGGATATGGGGACAGTCGTCCGAAAGCAAGCAATAAAACAGCAAGCGGACGAGCCAAAAACCGTCGTGTGGAGATCAAGATCTATAACAAGATCAGTTCAGCCGCACAAAACTAGGAGATGCAGTAAGGAGAGAATATATGAAACGTAATTTAATTTCGGTAATCATTTTAGCAATCAGCATCATTAATTTGATTCTTTTGTCTATTATTGTGTTTACTGTGATTCCAACCAACAAAAAAACAGATAATCTGATCACGAGCATTGCTTCTATCGTAGATCTTTCTGTAGATGGCGATGGGGAATCATCCGCAGAGATCCCTCTGACAGATATTACACCCTATAATATGACAGATGATACACAGGTTTCCCTTCCTTCTTCCGGGGAAGAGGCACACTATGCAGTGGTACATCTTGTGGTATCTATGAATAATAAATCAGATGATTATAAGACTTATGATCCGACGACGGATACCGGTATCAAGTCTTATGAGAGTGTGATCCAGTCTACGGTGAATTCTGTGATCAAGAATTATTCAGCAGAGGACTGTAATACCAAACAGGATGAGATCCGGGAAGAAGTAAAGAAACAGATCAAGAAATTATTCAACAATTCAGATGTCATTTATGATGTTTCATTTTCTAAATTTATTGTTTCCTAATTTTTAAGAGAAAGAAAAACAAAAATGACAGACAAGTAAGGAGGTGAGGATAATGGCTGACGTAATGTCACAGGAAGAGATTGATAAATTATTGAATCAATTGAGTACCGGTGAATTAGATGCAGAAGAGCTTGTGGAAACAACGGAACGACAGGTACGGGAATATGATTTTTCCAGACCTTCCAAATTTTCAAAAGAGCATCTTCGTACACTGGAAATTATTTTTGATCATTATGGACGTCTGTTATCCACACATTTACCTGCATATTTAAGAAAAACAGTACAAGTTGATGTTATGAATTCGGAGGCGGTTACGTATTCCGAGTTTTCCAATGCACTGGCAAATCCGGTGTTGTTAGGGGTAGTGAATTTTTCACCGCTCAAAGGTAATATTGTCATTGAACTGGCTGCTAATCTGGGGTATGCGATCGTGGATCGTATGCTTGGTGGTGGTGGAGAACCGCTGGATAAGAACCGGGATTTTACGGAGATTGAGTTAAGTATTATCGAGCGGATCTTTGGTGTATGTGTGAATCTTCTTAGGGAGCCATGGCAGAATGTAGTAGCGATCGAACCTCGTTTAGAGCGGATTGAGACAAACTCCCAGTTTGCACAGATCATTTCTCCTAGTGAGATGATCGCGATTATTACGATCAATATCAAGATCGGAGAGACAGAGGGCTTGATGAATATCTGTCTGCCGTTCCTTTGTTTGGAAGATATTATGGATAAGCTCAATACAAAGTATTGGTTTTCCACATTACAGGAGTCTGATGAGGCGGACTATCATGAAGCCATTGAGAGCATGATTGAGCGTGCACAGATTCCGATGAAAGCTGTGTTAGGTAAAACCGCACTGCCTGTTATGGATTTCATTAACCTTCAGGTAGGCGATATTATAAAACTTAATTCCAAAGTGGATGATGAGTTAGACATTTATGTCGGTAATATGTTAAAATTTACTGCGTTGCCGGGTTCTTCTTCGGATAATTACGCAGTGAAAGTAACATCAATAATCAGAGAGGAGTAGAAAGCATGGATGGAATGTTATCGCAGGAAGAAATAAATGCTCTGCTCAGTGGTATGGATACCGGGTCTGCCTCTTCCGAAGAAACAGAGGCGGCAGGACAGAATGATGCAGGTGGCGATGCCAATGCGCCTGTAGAAGAGATACTTACACCAGAGGAAAAGGATGCCATTGGTGAGGTAGCAAATATCAGTATGGGAACAGCGGCAACGACGTTGTCTTCACTGGTGAACAATGTTGTCGATATTACTGTCCCAACAGTTTCTTATGCGAAATGGGATGATCTGGTAGATGACTATGATCGTCCGTGTGTGTTTGTTCAGTTGTCATACATAGATGGTATCGACGGTAACAACGTGTTGATTTTGAAGGAACAAGATGTTAAGATTATTACAGATTTGATGATGGGTGGAGATGGCAGTAATGTTTCAGATGACCTGACGGATCTGCACTTAAGTGCGATCAGTGAGGCAATGAACCAGATGATGGGATCTTCTGCAACTTCTTTATCGCAAATGCTGGGACGTAAGATTGACATTAGTCCCCCTGTTGCGAGTCTGGTGGATTTAAATGAAGGGATCGAGGCTTCCGAACAGGGACTGTCCAACTTCCTGACTGAAACCTTTATCAAGGTGAAATTTAAGATGGAGATTGGTGATCTGATCGACAGTGAGATCATGCAGCTTTATCCGGTATCACTTGCCAAAGAGATTTATAAGATCTTTACTGGTAATATGGAGACAGTTTCACAACCTGAGACAGAAAGTGCGGCATCAACTCCGCAAAGCACACCTGCACAGCCGCAGGCAACACCGCAGCAAGCGGAGCCGATGATGCAGCAGCCGGCGATGGATCCGAATATGATGATGGGACAGATGCCACCATATGGCTATGGTATGCCGATGATGGGACAACAGGTGGTACAGCCGCAGGCGAATGTCAATGCGCAGCCTGCACAGTTTACCCCATTTGCTTCCATGGCAAATCCGATTACACAGCAGGAAAACATTGATCTGATCATGGATGTTCCACTGGAAGTGACTGTGGAACTTGGAAGAACCAAGAAGTCTATCAAAGAGATTCTGGAGATTTCCCCTGGTACGATCATAGAACTTGATAAACTGGCTGGGGAACCTGTAGATGTGATTGTAAATGGAAAACTAGTTGCCAAAGGTGAAGTTGTGGTCATTGAAGAAAACTTTGGTGTTCGTGTAACGGATATTATCAAAGAGAACCACAAGTAGACAATAACCGATCAATAATAATATAAGAAGTGGAGAAAACGATTATGGCGAAGAATATTTTAATTTGTGATGATGCAGCATTTATGAGAATGATGATCAAGGATATCCTTACCAAAAACGGCTACACAGTTGCCGGAGAAGCAGAGAACGGCGTAAAGGCAGTGGAGAAGTATTCTGAAGTAAAACCAGATCTTGTACTGATGGATATTACTATGCCGGAAATGGATGGAATCCAGGCATTAAAGAAGATCAAAGAGCTTGATCCTGGTGCTGTAGTAGTAATGTGTTCTGCAATGGGACAGCAGGCAATGGTAATTGAGTCAATTCAGGCTGGAGCGAAAGACTTTATTGTAAAACCATTCCAGGCAGACCGCGTATTGGAAGCAGTGAAAAAAGCGGTGAACTAGTATGTTTTTAGCGGCTATAGATGCAGCAGGGGTTTTGAAAAGTATAGGAGAGATTGTTGTGATGCTCCTAATCTTTGCTGTCATACTGTTCCTGGCGTATCTAGCTTCTAAGTTGGCATCCCGGATGCAGGTCAAGGCATCTTCACAGGGAAATCTCAAATTGATGGAGACTATTCGCATACAGAACAATAAATATATTCAGATCGTGCGTGTGGGAGAGAAGTATCTTGTGATTGGAATAGGAAAGGATGAGATTACTTTTTTGACTGAACTTTCTAAAGATGCTCTTTCCTATGAGGAGTCCGAAATGAAAAAAAGCAGTTCGTTTGTGGGTACGAAAGCGTTTGATGAGATATTGTCAAAGTTCTCTACTCGTTCTTCTGTGCAGGGTAGTACGGGAGAGGATGCAGTAGAAGGAAAGGATGCAAAGCATAACGATGAAGGTGAATAGGAAAAAAAGTTCTACCAGAAAGTCACCAGGCTGGCTGACCATTTTAAAAGTATTATGTGTGCTGGTGACGTTATTTGGCAGTCTTACGTTATATGGTGCGTATCATACCAGTGCAGCTCCGACCGATGCCAATTCAGGTCAGGAGGCGAATGATCAGAATGATCCGACCGCAGCAGAGGAGAGGGATACCACTCCTTTTTCTTTGGATATTGATCTGAATTCTAAATCAGATTCCGGTTCCTTGACAGGAACATTACAGATCGTTCTTTTACTGACCATATTGTCGATTGCGCCATCTTTACTTATCATGGTGACATCGTTTACCCGTATCATCATTGTGCTGCATTTTGTAAGACAGGCACTTGGTACGGCAACATCTCCGCCTAATCAGGTGTTAGTGGGACTTGCGGTGTTTTTGACGATTTTTATCATGTCTCCGGTATTCACGAAAATTAATCAGAACGCGATCAAGCCGATGCAGGAAGGAAAGCTTTCTTCCAGAGAGGCGATCGATGCAGGGATTGAACCGCTCAGAGAGTTCATGCTGAAAAATGTAAACAAAAAGGATCTTAAAATGATGCTTCAGATCTCCGATGCTGAAGTGAAGGATTCTTATGATGAGGTTCCAACGACAACGTTGATCCCGGCATTTATTTTAAGCGAATTAAGAGCCGCATTTATCATTGGATTTTTAATCTATATTCCGTTCATTGTGATTGATATGGTTGTAGCGTCGACATTGATGTCGATGGGTATGATGATGCTCCCGCCTACGACGATATCTGCACCATTTAAGATATTGTTGTTTGTATTAGCGGATGGATGGAATCTGGTAATTGGTAATCTTGTTCAGACGTTTCATTTGTAGTGCGCTAGGAAGGTGAGAGTATGACAGCAGAAGTTATTGTGGATATTGCACGTGATGCAATCTGGACGATCATTAAATGTTCTGCCCCGATGTTGCTGATTTCTCTTGTGATCGGTTTGATCATAAGTATTTTCCAGACGGTAACTTCGATTCAGGAGCAGACGCTTACCTTTGTTCCAAAGTTTATTGCGATCATGGCAATTGTGATCATTGCAGGAAACTGGATCCTGACGCAGTTGTCAGAATATATTATAGAACTGTTCAATAGTTTTGTAACCTATGTTGGATGACAAAGGAATAGAAACGATTGTATAAAGGTGTTTCGATAGTAAGGCAGGTTTAAATTATGGTTACAGCGTCATTTTCAATACATACGATGGAGTTTTTTCTTATGATATTGGCGCGCGTATCTGCTTTGATCGTATCAGCACCTTTTTTTAGTATCACAGGGGTGCCGAACAAGGTGAAGGTTGGATTGTCGGCATTTTTGAGCATTATTATTGCAATGAATGTAGACTATTATGACATTACATATAATGGAATTTATGGATTTGCATTGTTGGTTGCCAAAGAGGTACTGATTGGATTTGGGATAGGCTTATCTGCAAGCATAGCCATGTATACCCTGTCTTTTGCCGGGCATATCATTGATATTGATCTTGGTTTTTCCATGGTACAGTTGTTTGATCCCATGACGAATCAGGAAAGTTCTGCGTTTGGAAGTTTTTATACTTATCTGGTCATGCTGGTCATGATGGTTTCCAATATGCATTATTTTGTTGTTTCGGCTGTGGTGGATTCGTTTTCTTTGATTCCGATCGGAAAAGCAGCACTTCATACGGATCTGTTATACGATTCGATCATTTCTTTTGCTACGCAGTTTTTCCTGCTGGGTTTTCGGATCATACTCCCGGTATTTTGTGCGATGCTTCTTCTTAATATTGTGCTTGGTATTTTGGCAAAGTCTGCACCACAGATGAACATGTTTGTTGTTGGTATGCAGTTAAAGGTTGTGTTTGGTCTTGGAGTGCTGTTGGTTACTGTGATGTGTATTCCATTATTTACTGACTTCTTATACAGTGGTATGCAGGATATGGTGAAACAGGTACTAAAGGTGATGACACCGTAAGGGGAGGCAGATAGCGTGCTTTTATATGATTTACAGATGTTTGCCAAAGATGGTCCGACAGGGCAGAAAACGGAGAAACCGACGGCAAAAAAGATCAAAGATTCCAGAGAAGAAGGTCAGGTCGCAAAAAGTCAGGATTTTTCTAATGCGGTTTCTTTGCTGGCGGTATTTGTTCTTATGAAAGTATGGGTTGGACATATGGGGCTTGATATGCTGGGGGCATTTCAGCTGGCATATAATAAAATTCCGGATGTGTTGGATCATGAATTAACTGATATTACGGTTCATCAGTGGTTTATGGAGTGTATTTTGTTTTTGTTTAAAGTACTTTGGCCGATTTTTCTTGTGGCTGTTGCCATTGTTTTTATATCAAGCCGGATCCAGTTCACTTTTAAGATCACTAAAAAGCCAATGCAGCCAAAACTTAGTAAATTGAATCCGTTAAGTGGAATCAAGCGTATGTTTTCTCTACAAACATTGGTAAAGACAGGTGTATCCATTGCTGTTGTTGTTGTTATTACAGTTGTTGTGTATTCTACGATCAAGGACAAATGGGCACTTTTATATAGTGTATACGATATGGAGCTTTTACAGGTGATACGTATGATCGGTGATATTGTGATTGATCTGGGGATTAAGATATCAGCGGTGATGATCGTTATTGGTATTGTAGATTTCATTTATCAAAAATGGAAAAATATGCAGGATATGATGATGTCAAAACAGGATATCAAGGATGAGTTTAAGAACTCGGAAGGAGATCCACAGATCAAGAGTAAGATCAAACAGAAGCAGATGGAGGCGTCCAGAAGACGTATGATGGATTCGGTGCCGCAAGCGGATGTGATTATTACAAATCCAACGCATTATGCGGTGGCGATCCGATATGACCGGACGATGCAGGATGCTCCGGTTGTGATCGCGAAGGGTACAGATTATCTTGCTGGAAAAATTAAAGAAAAGGCAAGAGAGTGTCATATTGAAATTGTAGAAAACCGGGCATTGGCTCGTATGTTATATCATAATGTGGAGATCGATCAGGAGATTCCACCAGAACTTTATCAGGCAGTTGCCGAGGTACTTGCATATGTATACCGTCTGAAAAATTCTGCCTCCTGATATGGATGAAAGAAAGGAGATACACAGGCATGAAAATTAAATTCAGCATGGATATTGCGATAGCGTTATATGTACTGGCAGCACTCCTTTTTCTGATCATTCCAATGCCAACCTGGATGCTTGATTTCATGATCGCTTGTAATATTTTAGTGGCATTTATGATCATGTTTCAAACATTATTTGCTGAGGAGACGTTACAGCTTTCTGCCTTCCCGACGATCCTTTTGTTTACGACATTGTTCCGTGTGGCATTGAACGTTTCTTCCACCCGTCTGATCCTTTCTACGGGAGAACCTGGTAATGTCGTTACTACATTTGGTAGTTTCGTAGGTGGAAATGATATTGTGATTGGTCTGATCGTATTTATTATTTTGCTGATCGTGCAGATGATCATCATCAATAAAGGTTCGGAGCGTGTATCAGAGGTAACTGCTCGTTTTACACTGGATGCAATGCCGGGAAAACAGATGGCGATCGATGCCGATCTGAATACTGGAGCAATTACAGATAAGGAAGCGCAGGAGAGACGTAATAAACTGCAGATGGAATCTGCGTTCTTTGGAGCCATGGATGGTGCTACGAAGTATGTAAAGGGAGATGCAACGGCAGGCCTGATCATTACCGGTATCAACTTGGTTGGTGGAATCATCATGGGTATGGTAAGAGGCGGACTGACCTTTCAGGAGGCCGCCGGCAAGTACTGTATTTTAACGATAGGTGATGGTCTGGTGAGTCAGATTCCCTCTCTTTTAATCTCATTATCCACCGGTATCCTGGTCACAAAGGCGGCGAAAGAACAAAACATTGGAGATATGGTCATCGGTCAGATTTTTGCCAATCCAATGGTAATGCAGATTGTTGGTTCCACCATGGTTCTGCTTGGTCTGGTGACTCCGCTTTCCAAGGTGATCTTCTGTGGGCTGGGTCTGACTCTGGTGATACTTGGTTCACGTGGAAAGAAAAAGCAGGAGGTTTCTTCTATTGAGGAGGAAGTGGCACAGGAAGAAGAACAGGAAGCGGACGAGATCCGCCGTCACGAAAATGTCAATTCCCTGCTTGCCGTCGATCCGATCGAGTTGGAATTTGGTTACGGTATTATCCCCCTTGCGGATGTGAATCAGGGTGGTGACCTGTTAGACCGTGTGGTAATGATCCGTCGACAGATCGCGTTAGAACTTGGAGCGGTTGTTCCGATCATTCGTCTCCGCGATAATATTCAGTTGAATCCGAACCAGTATATTATTAAGATTAAGGGAATTCAGGTAAGTGAGGGTGAGATTCTGTTTGATCACTATATGGCGATGAACCCTGGCTTCGTTGAGGAGGAAATTACAGGTATTCCAACATTTGAACCGTCTTTTCATCTTCCTGCGATCTGGATCACAGAGGCCCAGCGGGAGCGTGCGGAGTCGGTTGGATATACGGTAGTAGATCCACCATCCATCATTGCTACGCATTTAACAGAGGTGATCCGCCGCCATATCGACGAACTTCTGACAAGAGAAGATGTACAGAATCTGATCAATAATATCAAAGAAAACAATGCGACGCTTTGTGATGAGCTTGTTCCAAAGCTCCTCGGAGTCGGAGATGTGCAGAAGGTACTGCAGAACCTGTTGCGGGAAGGCATTTCCATCCGAGATCTTGTTACGATATTTGAAACACTGGCAGACTATGCACCGACGACAAGAGATACAGATGTTTTGACGGAATATGCAAGACAAAGCCTGAAGCGTGCCATTTCCAATAAGTATTTTACGCCGAACGAAACGACGAAGGTGGCAACATTGGATCCGGCCATTGAAAAAGAGATCATGGGTTCTGTCAAGCAGACGGAGCAGGGGGCATATTTAACGCTTGACCCGAATGTCACGCAGCAGATTTTAAATGCAACGGAGGCGATGATAAAGAAGCTTGAAGAAAGCGGCTTAAATCCAATTATTATCACATCGCCGATCGTGCGTATGTACTATAAGAAAATGACGCAGGATTATTTTGCAGATTTGATCGTTATATCGTATAATGAAATAGATTCTGATGTTGAATTACAATCCATAGGAATGGTGAGCTTAAATGATAATTAAGAAATATGAGGCAGAAACAGAAAATGATGCCATTATGATGGCAAAGGAGGAGCTTGGTGGCGGTGCCGTGATCATGAATATCCGGACGACAAAGCCAAAAGGAATTTTTAAACTGTTCAGGAAACCGCTGGTCGAAGTAACGGCTGCAGTGGATGAAAAAACACCGGAAAATCCAATTCCTGCTCCAAAGCCAAAACGGGAGCCGGCTCCCAAAAAGGAAGTAAAAGAAGAACCTGTTGTCAAACCCGTGGAAGAAAAGAAGCTGGACACATTAGCTGAGATCATTGAAAAGCAGATTTCCTCGGAGGGGTCGTTAAAGGAACAGGAGAGTAAAAAAATTGAGCAGGAAAAAGAACAGCGCAGCGAAAAGGTGCGCACGTTACTTTATAATCAGTTTCTTCGCAATGAAGTAGATGAGAAATATGCTCATATGCTGGTGGAGGATGTCACAATGCCTTCCGAAAAGGAAGAGGCACTTGATGCCGTTCTTGCCAATGTATACCAGCGTATTGTTTTAAAGCTGGGGCAGCCGCAGGTGATCAAATTGAACCAGAAGAAACCAAGAATATGTTTCTTTATTGGGTCTACCGGAGTAGGAAAGACGACTACGATTGCAAAGATTGCTTCTCTTTTTAAACTGGAAAAGAAAGCAAAGGTTGCATTGGTTACGTCAGATACTTATCGTATTGCTGCAGTGGAACAGTTAAAGACCTACGCTAATATTTTATCTTTACCGATACGGGTTGTGTATACTCCGGTTGAGATGGAGCAGGCGGTGAAAGACTACGCTGATTACGATCTTGTGCTGGTGGATACTGCGGGACGTTCCCCTAAGAATGCCCAGCAGATGGATGAGTTAGCGGATTTATTGAGTAGTGTTCCGGTAGAGCAAAGAGAGGTATACCTCGTTTTAAGTGCTACAACAAAATATAAAGATTTAAAACAGATTGTATCTATTTATCGCGATATTTCGGATTATCGTATTGTATTTACGAAATTAGATGAAACCAGTTGTTACGGCAACATATTGAATATACGTCTGGATACCAATGCTGCGTTATCCTATGTTACGTGTGGTCAGATCGTGCCGGATGATTTGGGAATGCTGAATGCCCAGGCAATCGCCAAACAGTTGTTAGGGGGTTGTGAATAATGGATCAGGCAGAACGTTTAAGAACAAGAATGAGGGAACAGGAGCAGGATGTTTCCGTTCCTTTGAAAAGCAAGGCGCGTGTGATCGCGGTAACCAGTGGAAAAGGTGGCGTGGGAAAAACCAGTCTTTCTGTGAATCTTGCCTTGCAGTTTCAGCGGATGAAGAAGCGTACGATCATTATTGATGCAGATTTTGGACTTGCCAACATTGAGGTTATGCTGGGAATTCATCCGAAAAGTAATATTTCAGATCTCATTTATAAGGATGTGGATATTAAAGATGTGATCACAGAAGGCCCGGAGGGAATTGGATTTATTTCCGGTGGTTCCGGGGTAAATGAGCTGGTTAATCTGGAACTTTCAGATATACGTATTTTTGTATCAAAGCTGGAAAAACTGGATCAGTATGCAGATGTGATCATTATTGATACGGGGGCAGGAATATCGGATGCTGTACTCGAATTTGTACTTGGAAGTCCGGAAGTATTACTTGTATTAACGCCGGAGCCGACCTCCACGATGGATGCATATGCCCTGCTAAAAGCATTAAATCGAAGAAAAGATTTCAATAAAGAAGAGAAACGGATTCAGGTTGTTTCTAACCGTGTAAAAAATGAAAAAGAAGGACAGACGCTTTTCCAAAATATCAGTATTGTGGCATCCCAGTTTTTAAGCATTCCCCTTCAGTATATGGGATGTATTCCGCAAGATGAGTTTGCTACCAAGGCGGTAGTGATGCAAAAACCTGTCAGTATGTCCTATCCGAATGCAGTTTCTTCGCGTTCTATTGCAGAGATTGCGGATGCATTGATGGATGTGGAAAATGAGAACAGAACAGGTTTTGTAGGCTTCTTTTTGAATCTGCTTCGTGCAAAAAAAGGCAGATCGTAGCATGGCTGCAACGTTAGAATGAGGATGGTGAAAGAGATGTTAAGCTTACTTGAGATAGGAAATAAAGTTGATATCTGCGATCTTCGTCAGACAAAAGAGGAAACAAGAAAGGTATATTTCAGCCAGGTGGTTGATATAAAAAACAGTACACAGCTTAGTATTACGGTTCCGACACTCGGAACAAAACAGATTGCTCTGGAAAAGGGGCAGCGTTACCGCTGTGATTACTATACCTCAAAAGGTCTGTTGAGCGGAGAATTTGTTGTGATGGATCGTTTAAAAGAGGGAAATCTTCCTATTATTGTATTGGAGATCAGAACCCCATTGAAAAAAATACAGCGTAGAGAGTTTTATCGGTATGACTGTACCCTACCGATCAAATGCCGTATTGCAGATGAAAATGAAAAGATTCCGCGAGAAGAACTGAAAAATCTGGAATGGATGGACGGTGTTGCTTTGGATCTGAGTGGCGGCGGAATACGTTTTGTGCTTCCACAGAGAATTGAGAAAAATTCGTATGCCCAGTGTAAGCTTGTGCTTGAAATAAGAGAGGAATACCGGGAATTTTATATTTATGGAGAAATCGTAAATTGTAGGGTGGTACCAAATAATGTCCGTCTGCATGAGTGCCGGATGCAGTTTGCGAAAATGACAGAAGCAGAACAGGATGAGATCATATCCTACATTTTCACGGAAGAACGAAAGAAACGTAATGTTTATGGAAAAAAAGATATGGGAGGTGCCCAGTAGCCGTATGGCTACCAGGCACTTTTTTTATGAGTTCCCTTTTTTCATCAATGCCTGCAACATTTGAAAACGTTGTTTTTCTGCGGGTGTCATAGATTCAAAAAAAAGTTCATTTAGCAATTCATTTTCTTGTGCAGTGAAATCTAAGTTTTTTTGTTTGATTGCTTGGTTTAAAGACATTACTAATGACATAAGCTGCATATTGTTGTTCCCTTGTCCATGTTCCTTCATCCAGTTGATCAAAAAGGTACGCTTATCCCATCCGATCTTTTGAAATCGTTCATCATTCTGCCAGTTTAGATTCATAACATTCTCCTTTCATAAAAGATTGCAGGATGGTGGTCATGTCCGCATTTTCCGAATTTTTTTTCAGTTCCTGTATGGTGCGGTACATTTTTCCTGCCTGAATGACGCTGAGCATCATATCAAGTTGTCTTGCATTACGATCATTTGCTTTGGTGCGCATTGCATAAAGCATATCCTCTACATTGTGTGACGTCTCTTCCAAACCACAGGCAGAAAGGGTTTCATTGTCATCAAAACCCTGCATGATCTGTTGCATTTCCTGCATCTTAATGTAAAGTGCCAGTGGTTTTTTAAAGGCGAACTGTACATAAGGCATTGCTTCGTAGAGCATTTCTGTGTTGCTATTGCAATGGTGGAAGAACTGATCAATTGGTTTTTGTTCGGCCATACCATTTCCTTTCTTGTTTTTGCTTCTATATATGTATGTAAAAGATCAAAGAATAGAACAAAATCCGTAAACATCCCTGCAAAATTTGCATATATATGTATAGAATATAGAAGGAGTCTATGACATGAATGAAGAGTATTTGTTTCAGAAAGCGGATTACAGCCAGAATCCGAATCTAATTTTAGAGGATAATACGCTTTATGAAATTGACCCGAAGTGTATGCTTATGAACGGCAGACGCGGACAGAATACGATGAGACAGGCACGGTATGGTACACAGGTAGAGAAAATGGAAACAGGAGAGGAGGAGCGTGCAAAGGAGGAAAATGGACTGGAACAGAAAGTAGTTTTAGTTGAGCAGGCAGAAAACTGTGGGAAAGGAAACAGAGTAAATGGCATCGTAATGTTGCTGCTTTTCTATTGGTTATTTTGTCATTAGACATAGAAAAAAGAGGGAGTGATTCCCTCTTTTTTTGTTGTGTGAGTGGCGAGCCAAAGCCCGGGTAGCTCTCGATTAGCAGCATCCGCCGCCAAAGAATCCTGATCCGTTACCGCAGCAGCAGGAAATTAAGAGCAGTGGAAGAATAATATCGCAGCAGCCACCGCCACAGTTATCGCCTCCAAAAGAATTGCCATTTCCACAGCAGCAGCAAAGAATTAAGATCCACCAGATGCAGTTATTTCCACCGAAACATCCGCCGTCACAACCGGAACCACAATGGGTAGCAGCTAAATCACTCATAATGAGCCTCCTGAAATTTTTGTTTTACAATGTTATATTATGCAGGAGGGCTTGTTTCGTTGTCATTTTTTTCAAAAAAACTTTACACTTGACATTTTTTAAGAATTTGTTATAATTGTTACATAAATGTTAACACCTTGTTTCAGAAAATGTTTCTTGGTGTAATAATTATGTAAGGAGATTTATTATGAAAGCAAAGAGACTCATTGCTGCAGCATTGATTGCTGTTGTGATGTTAGCCAACTATCATATGTCAATTGTAACAAAGGCAGAGGAATCCGAAGCAATTCCGGAAGCAACTACTGTTTCTACGGAAGCAACTACTGAGGTGCAGACTACACAGGAAGCAACGACGCAGACTGTGAAAAAAGCCAAGAAGAAAAAAGCAGTCAAGAAAAAAAGCAAAAAGGTAAAGACAAAGAAAGGCAATTTACCAAGCTATACTAAATCTGACCTTCGCTATATGTCTTCTATTATTTATTGCGAGGCAGGAAATCAGCCATATGCCGGAAAACTGGCTGTAGGGATTGTCGTAAAGAACCGTATGGAATCTAAACGTTTTCCTTCTTCTATTAAAGGGGTGCTGTACCAGCGGTATCAGTTTTCTCCAGCAAGAAATGGTTCGCTTGCCCGTGCATTAAGAACCTATGATAAGGGTGGATTTTCTTCCACTTCTTATTATAAGCAGTGTGTAAAGGCTGCTAAGGAAGCACTTTCCGGTGAGAAAAGGGTAACATATAAAGGAAAGACCACGCATATGAAAGGATACTATTGTTTCAATGGATATGTATCTGGTGCCCGACTAAGAATTGCAGGTCATATGTTTAAATAAGGATGTGAATAGAGCCGTAGATCAAAAAATGATTTACGGTTCTTTTTTTTCGTGATAAATTATAGAAAAACGATTACTATGCACGTATGAGTTGTATATGGTTTGTTATAATGGTAGCAAAGATGGAAGCTCATAAGAGTAACCAGTAAACTAATACAATTTGGAGGAGTGGTATGCCAGACAAGGAGAGAGTCAATCATTTGGTCGTGATCGCTTCTTCCACAGGTGGCCCGAAGTCGTTGCAGCAGGTGATTCCAAAACTGCCTGCAAATCTGGACGCGGCGGTAATCGTGGTGCAGCATATGCCATCAGGCTTTACGAATTCTTTGGCGGAGCGACTGAATCAACTGAGTAAGATTCAGGTAAGTGAGGCTAACGACCAGGAGATATTAAAGAACGGGCATGTGTATATAGCAAAAGGCGGCCGGCATTTAAAAGTACAGGAGAAAAATGGGGTGTATCGCATTATGTTGACAGATGAGCCACCCAGAGAAGGAGTCCGACCCTGTGCCAATTATGCATATGAGTCGTTGACAGAGGTTTCTGCAAAAGAGATCGTTGCAGTGGTGTTGACCGGCATGGGTGCTGATGGAACAGAAGGTATCAGGCATTTGAAAGAAAAAAAAGAAATCTATACGATTGCACAGGATAAAGACTCCAGTGTGATATATGGAATGCCAAAGATGTTAACAGAAGCCGGGTTAGTGGATGTATCTCTTCCACTATCTAAGATAGCTGATGAAATTACAAAGAAATTGGGGGTACGATGATATGGACGTAAGCCAGTATTTAGAAATTTTTATTGATGAGACCAAGGAGCATTTGCAGAGTTTAAGTGATAATCTGATGGTGCTTGAGAAGGAGCCGGAGAACAAGGATACGATCAATGAAATCTTCCGTGCAGCACATTCCATGAAGGGAATGGCTGGAACCATGGGATATAAGCGTATGCAGAAACTGACTCATGTAATGGAAGATGTGTTCTCTGAAGTGAGAAGTGACAATGTGAAAGTAACACCGGATCTTGTGGATGTATTGTTTGAATGTTTGACAGCAATTGAAACTTATCTGGATAACATCATCAATTCTGCAGATGAGGGTGACAATGATAACGAAGAATTGATCACGTCTTTAAAGGCTACCTTGGATGGAACAGAGGCAGCACAACATTCCGGAGCAAAAGAAGAACCAAAGAAGGAAGCACAAGCACCACAGTCTGAGGATGACAAGTGTAAATATAAGCATTTCCAGTATGCAGAATTTGAGCAGCATGCGATCAAGGAAGCAGTTGCTAACAAGCAGAATGTATTTGCTGCTACGGTATATGTACAAGAGAGTTGTCTGTTGAAAGCGGCTCGTGCATTTTTAGTGTTTAAGGAGATTGAAGGCTTAGGTGAGATCATTAAGTCAGATCCTTCTGTACAGGATATCGAGGATGAGAAATTTGAACTGGATTTCAGCGTTTGTATTATTACAGATGCCGACGAAGAAAAAGTAAAAAATGCGATCCTTTCTGTTTCAGAGATTGACAGTGTATATATGGAAGCCGTTGATCCTGCATTATTTGATAAGAAAGAAGAGAAACCAGAAGAGGCTGTCAAAGAGCAGACTCCAAAAGAGGAAGCGAAACCGGCTGCTTCTGCCAAAGCGGCAGAACCAAAGAAGACACCTGCCAAGAGTGGCAGCAAACCAGTGATCAACCGTTCTGTCCGTGTCGATTTGGAGAAACTCGATGAACTGATGAATCAGGTGAGTGAGCTGATCATTGCGAAGAATGGTCTGGTAGCTGCAAGTGAGCATGATACTGCATCTAATTCCCAGAACTTTACCGAGCAGATCGAGTATTTAGAGCGGATCACCACAAACCTACATGAATCGGTAATGAAAGTTCGTATGATGCCGATCGAAAGTGTAGTAAACCGTTTTCCTCGTATGATCCGAGAGCTTTCCAAAAAACTTGGAAAAAAGATGGAGTTATACATGACAGGTGAGGATACCGAGCTTGACCGTACCGTTATTGATGAGATTGGTGATCCATTGATGCATCTGCTTCGTAATTCCGCCGATCATGGGCTTGAGACCGCAGAGGAACGTGCAAAGCTTGGTAAACCGGAAAAAGGTTCTATCTGGCTCAATGCATATCAGGATGGTAACAATGTTGTCATTGAAGTAAAGGATGACGGTGCCGGAATCAATGTGGAGAAGGTTCGCGAAAAAGCGATCGAGCGTGGTACGATCACTGCCGAGCAGGCAGAGACGATGGAGGATAAAGAAATTATTGATTTATTATTCCTTCCGAGTTTCTCTACCGCGGACAAGATTACGGATGTATCCGGTCGAGGTGTAGGTCTTGACGTAGTAAAGAGTAAGATTGAAGGCCTTGGTGGCGATATAGAGGTCCGGACGAAGAAAAATGAAGGAAGTACCTTTACCATTCGCCTGCCGCTTACTTTAGCAATCATCCAGGCACTTATGATCGAACTGGGCGAAGAGAAATATGCGATTCCATTGGGTTCTATCCAGACGATCGAAGATGTTTCCGTAAATGATATCAAGTATGTACAGAGCCGTGAGGTGATCCATCTTCGTGGAAGCGTGATTCCTCTGGTAAGACTGTATGACTTGCTTGACTGCCCGCCTCGTGAGGAGGATGCGGAGAATCTTACTGTGGTTATCGTTTCCAAGGGTGAGAAACTGGCCGGACTGGTCGTTGATAACCTGATCGGACAGCAGGAGATCGTAATCAAGTCATTAGGTAAATATATTCATGTTGAGAAGATGATCAGCGGTGCAACGATTCTTGGTGATGGTGAGATTGCTTTGATCTTAGACGCAAATGCATTGGTATAATGGGGGTGAACTGGCATGGTAGAAAATAATGTAACAAATGATTTAAAACAGTTTATTGTAGTAAAGATCGACAATGAGCAGTATGGCATTGACATCGGATATGTAGACAACATTGTAAGAATGCAGCGCATCACGAGAGTGCCAAAGGCACAATCCTATTTTGAGGGTGTGATCAACTTGCGTGGAGAGGTTATCCCTGTAATGAGTATGCGCAAGAAATTTGGACTGGATGAAGATGTGGTTACCGGAAAAACACGTATTATTATTCTCAAGGCAGAACAGCAGGGTTCTTTTGGTGTTCAGGTGGATGAAGTAAAAGAAGTAGTAACGTTATCTGATGAGCAGATGGAAAAAACAGGCTATGATAAGAAACAGGAAGATGGCAATAATTTCCTGATGGGAATTGGAAAGCATGATGATGATCTGATCTCACTGCTTAATATCAGTGCATTGATTTCTGAGAATGAATAAAGGAAAGATGGAGTGATCATATGCCGATTAGTAATTATGATGAAATTACAGATGGACAGTTTGATGTATTAAAAGAGATTGGTAATATTGGACTTGGTAATGCGGTGACTGCAATGTCACAGATGCTTGGAAGCCGTATGATCGGAACGGTTGCCCCTCATGTGGCTCTGGTGGAGCTTGATAAGATCGCGGACGTGATGGATGGCCCGGAAAATCCCATCGTAGGTATCCTGATCACACTGTGTGGGGACGTCAATGGCATGATGATGTTTGCGATGGATCAGAAGTCAGCAAGACGACTGGCAAATCAGGTGCTTGGAAAAGAGGGAGATGAAACAACATTTTCCCATATGGATTTTTCTGTACTGAAGGAGATTGGAAATGTCATCACAGGAGCATATTTGACAGCAATCTCTACGATGACAGAACTGAAGATTCGTTCCTCTGTGCCACAGGTATGTTATGATATGGCAGGAGCGATTTTAAGTGTTCCGGCGATTGAATTTGGAAAGCTGGGAGACCGGGCATTGATCATTGATGCGACTTTTGATGAGGTGGATGAGGGCGTAACGGGCTATTATCTGTTGATGCCTGATATGGATTCGTATAATAAGATTATGAGTAAATTTGGATTATAGGTAGACGTATGAGTGAAAGAATAAAGGTAGGAATGGCCGATTTTAATATTTGTAAAGCCCCAGATTCCATTATTACACTAGGTCTTGGCTCATGCGTTGGAATCGTGCTTTACGACCGGAATCAAAAGCTTTGCGGCATGCTTCATGCAATGCTTCCGGATAGTACAAAGATCCGGAATAATTCCAATCGTGCCAAGTTTGTCGATACGGGATTTCTGGATCTGCTTGCCTTGTTGGAAAAAAATGGTGTAAAGAAGGAAGATCTGGTAGCGAAGCTGGCAGGTGGAGCACAGATGTTTAACTTTTCCGGCAACACAGATATTTCTGCTATTGGGCAGAGAAATGTGGACGCTGCAAAGGAAATTCTGGCAAAGCATAAGATCCGTATTGTGGCGGAAGATACCGGGCTGGATTATGGGCGGACGATCGAGTTTTATCCGGAAGATGGAGTGCTGGAAGTGCGTGCAGTTGGAAAGGGTGTTACGAAATTATAATCTGGAGGACAAAACGTGGATAATTATAATCAAGTGATCGAAGTGGCTGATCCGGCAAAAGGGAAACTAAAATATGTGCGTCCTTTTATTGTACTGGTTCCGACACTGATCATGTGTCTTTATAACATTAAGACCGGAGTGCCATTTCAAAGTGCGATGTGGAGACTGTTACTTACGATTTTGCTGTTTTATGCTGTGGGAACAATAGCACAGAATATCATCCGCAAGATCATCATGCAGGCGGAGATTGATGCGGTGAAGCGGCAGGATGAAGCACGGAAAAAGGCACTCGAAGAGAGTGAAAAGGACGAAGAGGAAGACGGCGAGGAGACGGAAAACGAACAGATGGAAGGCGAGGAAGAGAATTAATTTTCTGTTTGTAACATGTTAGTTGGAGGAGTATATGAACGAAAAAGAGAAGGATAAGTTATGGCGGCAGTATCAGGAAAAGCATACTGCGGACATTCGTGAACAACTTATAATTGAATACGCTCCTTTAGTGAAGCTGGTAGCCGGACGTTTGAGCATGTATCTCGGTTATACGGTGGAATTTGATGACCTCGTCGGATATGGCGTGTTTGGATTGATCGATGCCATTGATAAATTTGATTACGACAAGGGTATCAAATTTGAAACATATGCAAGTCTTCGTATCCGTGGTACGATTTTAGATCACATTCGGAAAATGGATTGGATTCCACGTTCTCTGCGACAAAAACAAAAACGCATGGAGCAGGTGATGATGGAACTGGATTCTAGGCTGGGACGTCCGGCTACAGATGATGAGATTGCGGAAGCATTGGAGATCAGTCTGGAAGAGTTTTATACATGGCAGGGACAGACCAAGCTCACAGGAATTGCTTCGTTAGAAGATTTTCTGGAACAGGGAGCGGAGATCAAGGCTTCAGGGACCCGGAGAGCTACGGCAGAACAGCCGGAGCTTGCAATGGAGGAGAAAGATTTAAAGCGTGTACTTGCAGAGACGCTGAAGCGATTGACGGAGAAAGAACGTCGTGTGATCGAGTTATATTATTATGAGGAAATGACACTCAAAGAGATCAGCCTGATCTTAGAGGTGTCAGAGTCGAGAGTTTCCCAGCTCCACACAAAAGCATTAAAGAAAATGCGGGAGCAATTGGGATCAGATATGGATCTGTTTATGGGATAGAAGAGCTTACGGAGGTAAACGTATGGGATATAAAAATGGATTTTTTCAGTTGGTAGTTAAAAATGGAAAAACATATGTCAGATTGTTTCCTCCGAAAAACGGTGGATCACGTATTGATGTAAAGGAGCTTGCTGATTATCTGGAGAGCGAGAATATATTTGATTATGACATTAATCATTTAAACCAGATGCTGGAAGTGATGAAAGAGGAAGTGATGGAGGTCGAAGTGATCGCCAGAGAGGTGTTTCCTGCGGAAGAAAAAATGGTGTTTCAGGTGTCAGACGACCGGCAGCGTGTGGTGGCAAGATTTTATCCGGCATCCAAAGGCGGTGGCCTGTTAAATGTTGCGGCAGTGGAACGTTTGTTGAATCAACGGCAGATCATTTTTGGAATTGACACCTATGAGATCCGTCGCTTTCTGCATCACAGACAGTATTGTGTGAATTATACGATCGCCAAAGGTATCGCACCGCGGCATGGAGAGGATGCATGGATCGAGTATCATTTTGATACGCAGAAAAAAGCAAAGCCTACGTTGTTAGAGGATGGCAGTGTGGATTTTCATCAATTGGATGCAATCAATCATGTAGAAAAGGATTCCTGCCTTGCAACGCTGCATCCGGAGGATGAGGGAGATGCCGGAGAAGATGTATATGGCAACAAACTGCCACCGCGGAAAGTAAAAAGGTTGTATTTGAAATTCGGTAAAAATATCCGTGAAAGTGAAGACAAAACACAGATATTTTCCAACATCGACGGACATGTCCGGTTAGAGGGGGATAAGATCTTTGTCTCCGATACCTATGAAGTGCTTGGGGATGTGGATGCTTCTACCGGAGATATTGAGTATGAGGGCAATGTGGACATCAAAGGTAATGTCCGTACCGGATTTACAGTACGGGCAAGTGGTGATGTCAATGTCAAGGGAGTCGTGGAAGGTGCTTCCATCTATGCCGGAGGAAAAGTAGTTATCCAGCGTGGAATTCAGGGCATGAGCAAAGGATATGTGGAGTGCGGTGGAAACCTGTGTTCCAAATTTATAGAAAACAGCAAGGTCAAGACGAGCGGAGAGATCATCACGGAAGCAATCATGCATAGTGAGGCATTTGCCCAGGGTGATGTACTGGTATCCGGAAAGAAAGGACTGATCACAGGGGGGCGTGTGTGTTCCCGTTCGCTGATCGATCTTAAAATTGCGGGCTCAGATATGGGAACAGTTACCAAGTTAGAAGTGGGAGCTGACCCGGAAGTTGTGGAACGCTGTCACTGGCTGGCAAAACAGCTTCCTGATCTGCAGCGTGACATTGATACGAATCAGAAAAAAGTGGATATGTTTACGAAAAAGATTGCAGCCGGAGATAAGTTAAGTCCGGAGAAAATGGCAACGTTAAAAGAGGCAAAGCTTGCGGTAGAGAACGCAACGAAAGAATTTCAGAATGGGCAAAAGGAGCTTGAGCAGTTACAGGAAGAGATTATGGCTAATTCCAATGGTATGATCAAGGTGCAGTCACTTCTTTATCCGGGAGTTGAAGTTACGATTGCAGATGTGCAGATGCATGTGCGTACAGAAACAAAATACTGCCGTCTTGTCCGGGATGGAGCAGATATTCGTGTACAGGCATATTAGTTAGGAGGTGGGCATATGGCAGTTTCCCCAATCACGTTGCAGATGACGATTCCAATGACCAATGATGTAGCACAGGTACAGAATAATGAGAATATGCGTGCCAATATTGAACATATGCAAATGGCACAGAACAATGAAAAAAAGACACAAGAAGCCAGAGAAACTGTAGTAAAGAAAAATAATGCGGCATTTGACGGTGTAACCTATGATGCCAGAGAAAAAGGAAGCAATACTTATTTTGGAGATGGTGGACAAAAGCGAAAGAGAAAACAGGAGGAGGAAGAGAACGCTCCTTCTGACAATGCAGAGAAAAAGCATGTTGTTTCCATTGACATTAAATTATAAGGCAGAAAGGAAGAGAAAAAAATAACATGGATCCAATAGTAGTTTTTATGACGATCATAGGAATCTGCCTGATCGTCGCCAGTTTTATTTTCCTTGATCAGAAAGAAAACTCAAAAAAACAGGTAGTGACCTTAAATGATTATGAGTTGGATGAGCAGGAGCTTGCCAAGTTGCAGGAAAGCATAAAAAAGGTCGTGAAGGAGTACAGTGATGAACTTGTTGCCGATACCAACAAGCAGTTGAATGAGATTTCATCTGCTAAAATGATGGAGATCAACGAGTTGTGCGAGCAGGCACTTTCCGATATCCAGAAGGCGCATCAGGAGTGCGTGTTTTTATACGATATGTTAGAGGATAAATCAGAGAATTTAAAACAATATGTCAGCAATTCCGCACAGAAGCTTTTTTCCATGCAGGAGGATGTGATGCGTGTAGCATCTGACGACACGGAAAAAGAAAATCAGCATCCGGAGCAGGAGACAGACAGTCAGGTACAGAATTATCTGCTGGAGCATGTGAAGCAGAGTCAGGGAGAAGAAGAGAAAAAGCATGAGGAAGATACCTTAGGGATCGAGGAAGTGCAGAAGCGCAATGAACAGATCCTTGCCATGTACCAGGCAGGCAGCTCGCCCCTTGACATAGCGAAAAAATTGGATATGGGTGTGGGGGAAGTTAAGCTTGTAGTAGGATTATTTCAAGGAGAACAGGACAAATGAAACTAGCATATTTTTTAAGAGGTCTTGGGATTGGAATCATTTTCTGTGCAATTGTATTTTCTTTTTCCAAAGGAACCACGTCTACAATGACAGATGAGGAGATCATAAGCAGAGCGAAAGAACTGGGTATGGTCGAAGATACCATGAGTGATCAGGAAGTGGATGCACTGCTTTCTAAAAAAGACACAGAAGCAACGACGGAGGATTCTAAAAAGTCAGCGAAGGATAAAAAAACAACCGAGGCAGCTACAACAGAACAGGCAACGACAGAAACCACAGGAAGTGAAGCTGCTGCAACAACCGAGGAAAAGAAGGATGCCACAACACAGGCAGAAACGACACAGGATGCGACAGTGTCCTTTACAGTTACCAAAGGAATGTATTCTGAAAAAGCATCGGAGACACTGGCATATCTTGGTGTTGTAAAGGATGCGAAAGCGTTTAACAGCTATCTCATCAATAATGATTTTGCGGATCATTTGCGGGCAGGAACGTATACGCTGACACCGGGAGAAGATTATTATTCCATTGCAAAAAAAATAACGAGCAGATAAGAAGGAAAAAGGGCTTGCAAGCCCTTTTTCTTTATGCTATACTACCATAGGTAAAAAATAAACACGCATCTTCACTACTAAGTTGGTGCCTAGTAAGGTTTCTTAAGTTTAGAGATGCGGAAGCTTAAAACCAGGAGGTATTTAAAATGAGCGTTATTTCAATGAAACAGTTACTCGAAGCAGGTGTTCACTTTGGACATCAGACAAGAAGATGGAACCCTAAAATGGCTCCATACATCTACACAGAGCGTAATGGTATCTACATCATCGACTTACAGAAGTCTGTTGGTAAAGTAGACGAAGCTTACAATGCAGTAAAGAACTGTGTTGCTGAGGGTGGCAAGGTATTATTTGTTGGTACAAAGAAGCAGGCTCAGGATTCTATCAAAGCTGAGGCTGAGCGTTGTGGTATGTACTATGTAAACCAGAGATGGTTAGGTGGTATGCTTACAAACTTCAAGACCATCCAGACTCGTATTGCTACATTAAAGAAATATGAAGCAATGGAAGCAGACGGAACATTTGATGTATTACCTAAGAAGGAAGTTATCGAGATCCGTAAGGAAATGGACAAGTTACAGAAGAACTTAGGCGGAATCAAAGACATGAAAGAGATTCCTGACATGATCTTCGTTGTAGATCCTCGCAAAGAGCGTATCTGTATTCAGGAGGCTCAGAACTTAGGTATTACTTTAGTAGGTATTGCAGATACCAACTGTGATCCGGAAGAATTAGATTATGTAATCCCAGGTAATGATGATGCTATCCGTGCAGTAAAACTGATCGTATCTAAGATGGCTGATGCTGTCATCGAGGCAAATCAGGGTGTAGACGCTGAGAGTGCTGCTGAGGACGAAGAGGAAGAAGCATAATCAAAGACAGAATAAACGGAGGTTTTATATAATGGCTATTTCGGCAAAACAGGTAAAAGAATTAAGAGAACTGACCGGTGCTGGTATGATGGACTGTAAAAAGGCACTGACAGAGTGTGATGGTAATATGGAAGCTGCAGTAGATGCTCTTCGTAAGAGTGGTGCTGCAAAAGCTGAGAAAAAGGCAAGCAGAATTGCTGCTGAGGGTATTGCAAGAACTGCAATCACTGCAGATTCTAAGACAGGTGTTGTCGTAGAAGTGAACTCTGAGACAGACTTCGTTGCTAAAAATGAAGTATTCCAGACATTTGTACAGGAGATCGCAGATCAGGCACTTGCTTCTTCTTTCAACGGTGGCAACAACGGAGAAGATGTAGAAGCATTACTTGGCGAGAACGGTTTAAAAGATACTCTTGTTGAGAAGACAGCAACGATCGGTGAGAAATTATCTTTCCGTAGATTTGAGAAGGTAACTGGTGACTGTGTAGTTTCTTACTTACACGGTGGCGGACGTATCGGTGTATTAGTTGCAGGTGAGGGTGCTGCAGATGATGCTGCAAAAGAGGCACTTTCTAACGTAGCAATGCAGATTGCTGCTATGAATCCACAGTATATCTGCAGAGCAGATATTTCTGCAGATGATATGGCTAAATTAAAAGAGATCACGATCGACAGCGCATTAAACGATCCATTCTCACTTCCAAAACCAGTATTACAGGGATTACTTGACAAGGTTGTAAATGAGAAGAAATGGAGCGATGAAGAGATCGCTATTTACGAAGAGAAGAAGAGCAATATGAACTATCTTCCAAACTTCCTTTCAGATGAGTCTAAAGCAACATTAGCAGAAGTTGCTATGTCTGAGAAAGCATCCATCGTTGATAACAAGATCTTTAACGGTCTTGTAGAGGGACGTATCTCTAAGCATGTAAAAGAGATCAGCTTAATGGATCAGACATACGTTAAGGCAGAAGACGGTAAGCAGTCTGTAGCAAAATATCTTGAGTCAGTAAATAAGGCACTTAAGGTAGCTAAGTTCGTTCGTTTTGAAGTAGGCGAAGGAATGGAGAAGAAGAACGAAGACTTCGCAGCAGAAGTAGCAGCTCAGATGGCATAATCACTTAACGAAAACAAGCGATAGCGCAGTTTGCGTTTAGTAAATCGATGGTCATAAGTTCCATACAGTTTATAGAAATTAGAACCCCTTTCTACAGATTTATGTAGGAAGGGGTTTTTATATGTTTTCTTCCCAATTCAACCTAAAAATAAAGGTTTCTTTCCGCTTTCTTTTGTGTTATTATAATAATAACTGGGAGAGGAAAAGGGGTGTTTCTGTACATATTGCACGAAGAGAAAAGGCTTAGGAGGAACACACGATGGCTAAAATTGAATTAGGAGAGCTGCTTGCAACAGGGATCATTTCCGTTTCCCAAGAGGTAGAGCTTTATCTGGTCAGCTTTTCCAAACAGGTTGCATTTAAAGGGATTTCCAGAGAAATCCCAGAGGGATATCGCAATTTTAAAGTAAACGGGTTACTGGCAGAAGGGGATGTATTAAAGATTCGTATTGCAATTGGATAATGGGTAGAAAGAAGCTGCGAATGTATCATTTGGTACATTTGCTCTTTTTTCATAGACGAAAAGGAGGAGCGCATGCTTTGGAGTAGAGAAGAACAGGAAGAATTATTACACCAGATGACATTGGAAGAAAAAGCGACACTGGTAAACGGTGCCACTTTTTTTGGAATGGCAGAAAATGAGAGATTGAAGATTCCGAGACTGCAGTTGTTAGATGGAGGAACCGGGATCAATTTTGAACAGTTATTTGGAGATTATGTTTCACGCAGAGAACAGACTGACAAGAGTACCAATGGAATGACGGGAGATTCTGCACTGGTGCACGTGATCGATTATTTTTACACTCCCGAAAAACTTTCTGAGGAGGAGCTTCCCCTCTATCATTGGATCAAAGAAAAGCTGCAAAAACAGGTAGGCAGTGCGTATGCCCCGGCCTGTTATCCGCCGGGGATTCTTCTTGGCGCAACGTTTCATAAAGAGGTGGTAGAAAAGGTGGGAGAGGCTCTTGGCGAAGAAGCGAGCCGCTTCGGGGTGGATATTTTGCTTGGTACTCCCAATGTGAATATTCATCGTGATCCACTTGCGGGACGTTTGTTTGAAGGTTATTCCGAAGATCCCTGCGTGGTAGCGGAACTTGCACCGCAACTGGTAAAAGGAGTACAGAAATATGGAGTCGCAGCAAATGTCAAGCATTTTGCTGCAAACAATCAGGAAACCAATCGTGTAGGAATCAATGAAACGATTTCACGCCGTGCACTGGAAGAGATATATTTTCCGGGATTTAAAGCTTGTGTCAAGGAAGGACATGTGCAAACGGTCATGAGTGCGTATAACCGTATCAATAAAGTTGCCTGTTCGGAGAATCATTGGCTTTTGACAGAAAAGCTGCGGCAGGAATGGGGCTTTGGCGGTATGGTGGTTTCTGATTGGGGGGCCGTATACCATCCGGTGGAAGCAATTGCGGCTGGAAATGATGTGGCGATGCCGGGGCCGATTTCTCCTGATGCGATCATTGAGGCGGTGAAAGCGGGAGATCTTACCATGGATAGTCTGAACCGGGCAGTGCTTGCTGTACTTTCCATCATTTCCTACTGTAAAGATCAGGCAGATCAGCCTTGCTATGATGTGTCCCGCGATGATGCGGCACTTGTTGAGAAGACAACCAAAGCCTGCTATGATGCTGCGGCAGAGGGGATCGTTTTATTAAAAAATGAACGGCATACGTTTCCAATCTGTGAGGAGCTGACCGCACCGATCCTGGTTGCTGGTAGTGGTGTGAAAGGCTTTTTGAGCTGCGGAAGTGGAAGTGCCGGAATTACAACAAATCGGAATACAGATCTTCTTACCTGCCTGAAGGCTTCGTTTGGTGCGGATCGGATTATAGCTGCGGAGGATACAAAAAGTGCAGCCGCCCTTTTGCAAACACGTTCCTTTTCTCATATTATTGTGGTCAGCACGGTTCCGGGAATGGAGGGAAATGACCGCAATAATCTGCTTTTGCCAAAGGAGGATCGGAAACTGCTTCAGATGTTAAAGGAATGTAGACCAGAGCAGACAAGGATCAGTCTTGTTTTAAATACATGTGGTCCGGTGGAAACGGCAGCATATGAAGAACTGCTGGATGCAATCTTTTGCGTATTTCTTCCGGGAATGGAAGGCGCACATGCGCTGGTGGATCTAATGAGTGGAAAATGCTGCCCATCTGGGAAACTGCCGCTTACGTTTCCAAAAACATACCGCGATACTCCGACATTTCTTAACTTTCCGGGAGATGGCTATGAGGTGAATTACGGAGAAGGTATCTATGTTGGCTACCGCTATTATGATAAAAAGGGAATTGCTCCGGCATATGCCTTTGGCTATGGCTGCTCCTATACGACATTTTCTTTTTCGGACTGTAAGCTCTCTGCTACGGAAATGCAGGAGAATGTTACCATTTCCATCACGGTTACAAATACCGGAACGGTTAGGGGAGCAGAGGTTGTGCAGCTTTATGTGTCTGATCATGTCAGCACTCTGCCAAAGCCAGTGAAGGAATTGAAGGCTTTTGAAAAGGTGTGGCTGCTGCCGGGAGAAGAAAAAATGGTAACCTTTTGTATTTCCAAAAAGGATCTGGTTTCCTATGATCCGGATTATGAGATGTGGATCGCAGAGGAAGGATATTATGATCTGTTTCTTGCAACCTCCAGCCGAAAAGAGGATGTGATCGTCAAAAAGACGTTCTATCTTTCTCAGGAGTCTCCGTATTCGTATGGTCTGAATTCCACGGTGAAGATACTGATGGAGCAGGATGCGTGCCGGCAGGCTCTGCTTACATTCTGGCAGGAAAATGGTCTGGATGTACAGGTGTTAAAGAGCAATTATCAATATACCCCAAACAAAAGGCTGATCGAGGTGATGCCGGAGGAGATCACGTTAGAGGATGATGTGGCAAAGACATTCTTTCATAAGCTCGGTCAGATCAGACGGGAGTAAGAAAAATCGCAGCAGCAACGTAGAGGAGATAGACGGTCTTTTATATTTGGATGTCAATTCTATTAAAAATGTGGTAATATAGTGTTGAAATAATAGAAATGCGAGGACAAACGATGGCTGTATTTGATTTTAACCAGACAAAGAAAGACACAGTAAAAGCAGAGAAAACCTATGAATTAGTATATACGAGTGAGAAGATTTCAGATGCCACCCATCCGATCATGATCTTAGAGGATGCTTCTAAAAAGCTGGCACACCATTCCAACGGAATGTTTCTGGCACCTACCAAAGGAACAGCATTTGTATATGATGAGGAGGGTGAGGAGTCTTCCCATGACATTAAGAAGTTAGATGCCCGTTTTGAAAATCTGATGAAATGGCTGGGGGAAAACCGGATCATGGTCTGCCTGTCAGGACAGAGCACAGAAGAGGGCTATGCCGTATATAAAATCTTAGAGACAGGTGTCGCAGTTCGTGGTTCAAAGCTATCCGGAGAAAATGGATTTTTACAGTTTATGATCGAGCGTTTGCTGCAAAGTGATGCTCCATCCAAAGAAACCGTGGATCTGGATGAGATTGAAGATGCGGATGATATGAAGCTGACCAGTATTCAGAGTATCACAGATTATCTGATGTGTGCCGGAAACACACTCCCGGATAATATCCGGTTATGGGCAAGACGGAATCTTGCAGTGGCGAAGTCTTCCGAGGTAACTCCGGAGGAGCGGCGTCATGCGCAGCGTGCCCTTTCGATCATGCTGAATATTCAGTGGAAAAATACAGAATTCCAGCCAATTGATCCGGTGGAAGCAAGACGGATCTTAGATGAAGAATTATATGGATTAGACAATGTAAAGCAGCGTATTATTGAGACGATCATCCAGATCAACCGGACGCACACCCTTCCGGCTTACGGAATTTTGATCATTGGTCCTGCTGGAACGGGTAAATCACAGATCGCATATGCGGTTGCCAAAATCTTAAAAATGTCATGGACAACCTTAGAGATGAGCTCCATTAGTGATCCGGAGCAGCTTACCGGAAGCTCCCGTATTTATGCAAATGCAAAACCGGGACTGATCATGGAAGCATTTGCCAATGCAGAAAGCTCCAACCTTTTGTTTATCATCAATGAGCTTGATAAGGCGGCTGCCGGAAAAGGAAATGGAAACCCGGCTGATGTCTTACTGACACTGCTTGATAATCTTGGGTTTACCGATAACTATATTGAGTGTAACATTCCGACAACCGGAGTATATCCGATCGCAACTGCCAATGATCGCAGTATGATCAGTGCACCGCTGATGTCGAGATTTGCAGTCATTGAGCTTCCGGATTATACAATGGAGGAAAAATGTGTCATTTTCACGAAATTTGCAATGCCAAAGGTATTAAAAAGAATCGGTCTTCGCAGTGAGGAGATCATCATTACAAAGGAGGCATTGGATGCCATTATGGAGATCTTTAAGGATACTTCCGGAATCCGTGATATTGAGCAGGCGGCGGAGCATATCGCGGCGAATGCATTATATCGGATCGAGGCGGAGAAAATGACTTGTGTAACATACGATGCAAAGATGATCCGGGAATTGCTTGGGTAACAGTAGTTGAGGAGAAAGAACTGGAATTTGGCAAAGCGTGTCAGATTACCAGTTCTTTTGCATCAGGGCATAGGAAGTTTTGTGACGAAGAAAAGGAGACATTGGATTGAAAATATTAGTTGTTGAGGATGAAGAGGTAATTGCTGCGGGACTTGCTTATTCTTTGGAGCAGGAGGGCTATGAGACAGTGATCTCTCACACGGTAAAGGAAGCCTATTCTTGCATGGAACGGGATTCTTTTGATCTGTATCTGCTCGATCTGACGCTGCCGGACGGTTCCGGTTATGATATCTGCAAGCAGGTGAAAAGCAGATTTGATGTGCCGGTGATTTTTCTGACTGCTTTTGATGATGAGATCAACGTTGTCATGGGACTGGAGCTTGGCGCAGATGATTACATTTATAAGCCGTTCCGGTTAAAGGAATTGCTGGCGCGTGTCAAAACAGTGCTGCGGCGGTATCACCGGGAGGATGCGAGCGGTATGATCGTGTTTAAAGATCTGAAGGTGCTTACGAAAGAGGCAAAGGTCTTTTTGGGGCAGGAGGAGATCTTATTAACCGCCATGGAATACCGTCTGCTTCTGGTACTATTGCAGAATAAGGGGATTGTTCTCTCAAGAAATAATTTGCTGGAAAATCTATGGGATGTGGACGGTGATTTTGTCAACGATAATACCTTGACGGTCTATATCAAACGACTTCGTGCCAAATTAAATGATACTGACGAAACCTATATCAGAACGGTTCGCGGAAGGGGGTATACACTTGCTGAGTAGAAATAAGGAGATCCGGTATGCCTTGTTTCTTGGCGTGGGGATCACATTTCTTTGTGCCTGTCTGATCTATGCGCTCCCTTCTTATGCGGTAGTGATCCTGCTGGTCAACGCAGGCTTGCTGCTGCTGTTATTTTATCTGGTGAGTGTATACCGTTATCAAAAGCTCCAAAGTTTAAATTCCTATTTATCCCAGGTAGTAAGTGGCAATTATGATCTTAAGGTAGATGAAAATACTGAAGGAGAGCTTTCCATCCTGAAAAATAATCTTTATAAGGTGATCGTAACATTGCAAAGTCAGAAGGAGCAGCTTGAAAAAGACAAAAATCTGTTATCTGAATTTCTTGCAGATATTTCCCATCAATTAAAAACGCCGCTCACATCCATGTTTGTCACAACCGATCTTCTGGCGGCAGAGCCACTAAAGGATCGGCAGGCACAGTATGTTGATACGCTGGAAAGCCAGTTGGAAAAGATGAGCTGGCTGATCGCCAATCTGTTAAAAATCTCAAAATTTGATGCGGATACAGTAGCATTTACCAAAAAGGAATGTAGTGTCCGGAAATTAGTGGAAGCGGGGTTGAAACCATTTCTGATTCCGATGGATCTGAAAAATATTACACTGAAAAATGAGGTGGGAGAGGAAGTGCTTATCGTCGATCAGATGTGGACGGTGGAAGCGATCAGCAACGTGATCAAAAATTGCCTGGAGCATATGGAAGATGGAGGATGTTTAACCATTACAAGCTTCCATACGAAAATATACGATGAGATCCATATCAGGGATACCGGGATTGGAATTGCCCCGGAGGACATCAGGCACATTTTTGAACGATTCTATCATGGCAGGCATGCGTCAAAGGAAAGTGTGGGAATTGGGCTGTCGCTTGCCATGACGATCATGAAGAAACAGAAGGGAACGATTCTGGTAGAGAGTGAGGTAGGAAAAGGCTCCTGCTTTTCACTGCGTTTTTATAATACGATCATTTAGCTATGGGAAGTGACAAAACTGTCATTTTAAAGTCACCGGTGTGTCATCTTGACAGGATATACTAAATTCAAGTTAAGAAAAGAAAGGATGACCAACATGAATATTTTAGAGGTGAAAAATTTATCAAAGGTTTATGGAAAAGGAGATACGGAGGTTACGGCACTTGCAAACGTTTCCTTTTCTGTGGAGAAAGGAGAATTTGTTGCGATCGTAGGACCAAGTGGCTCCGGCAAATCCACGCTGCTTCATATATTAGGTGGAGTAGATACCCCGACAAGTGGAAATGTTGTGATTGAAGGAACAGATATTTCCACGCTGGATGAAACCGCACTTGCTATTTTCAGGAGACGGCAGATTGGTCTGATCTACCAGTTTTATAATCTGATCCCGATTCTTACTGTAGAGGAAAATATGACACTGCCATTATCTCTGGACGGAAAAAAGATCAACAAGGGCGAGATCACGCATCTGGTCAATGTATTAGGACTGGACAAACGTCTCAATCATCTGCCAAACCAGTTGTCTGGTGGTCAGCAGCAAAGAGTATCGATCGGACGCGCGCTCGTCAATCATCCTGCGCTGTTGCTGGCAGATGAGCCAACCGGAAATCTGGATTCGGAAAACAGCAAGGAGATCGTTTCGCTGCTGCGTCATTTTAACAAAGAACACCATCAGACCGTGATCATCATTACCCATGATGAACGGATTGCCTTAGCGGCAGACCGCGTGATCACAATTACCGATGGCAAGATCGTGAAAGACGAGGTGAATTAAAATGAATATGATAAATACACTTACTCTTCGTCATTTAAAAGCCAACAAAGGGCGCACGATCATTACGATACTCGGAATTACAGTAGCAGTTGCCATGATCACAGGTTTGTTTCTTTGCATGGCATCATTTTTGAATTTCTTTGCAGAAATATCTTACATTGATGACGGACGTTATCATGGCTATTATACGAGTGTTCCTCAAAAGACCAGCAAACAGTTGGAACAGGATGATCGTCTGGACGAAGTTGGGATTGAGCAGGACTCCATATCTGAGGATGCGGTAACATCCTATCAGATTTCTTCCGATGCAAGTGAGATCTACCAGTATGGAGAACTGAAGTATTTAAACAAGCAGGCATTCAAGATGCGTATCATGCAGAAATACGAAGGAACGCTGCCGCAAAGGAAAAATGAAATAGCGATCAGTAAAAAATTGTTGGAAAGAAATAAGTTGTCGTATCACGTAGGAGACAGCATTACCTTATCTCTGGGAAACCGGTCGATGCCGGAAGAGGAGGACAGTATTGTTACTGGCCCTTATCAAAACGGTGAAACATTTACTAAATCTGGTGTGGAGACATACAAAATTACGGCAATCTTTGAAAATAGTGTAGGTTCTTATGATAGGATTTATGCGTATCTTGACCAAATGGATTATAATGACAATCAAACAGTATATTTTACTCTGAAACATCCGGGCGTGTCATCGCTTAGGACGACCAATCAGATCTCAAAGGATTATCACTTAACGCAGCTTCAAAAAAATGAACATTTTTATTTATCGGTGTTTGCGATCGACAAGGAGGATGGCTCAGCCAAAATGTTCCTCTCCCTTGCATTTGTTTTGCTGATGATCATTATGATCGCATCTGTTTCCCTGATCTACAATGCATTTCATATTTCTTTGTCCGAACGGGTGCGGTATCTGGGAATGTTGTCAAGCGTAGGAGCCACAAAACAGCAAAAACGTGCTTCCATTTTTTTTGAGGCATTTTTGTTGGGTGTGATAAGTATTCCTCTTGGACTTTTAGGCGGTTATTTGGGAATTGCGATCACATTCCATTTCTTATCGGATACGATTGTTTCAACTATTTCTTCCGATATTGCGGTTGGTAATCTTAATATTGTAACAGTGGTTCCTGGCTGGGCGATCGTGCTCATCTTAATCAGTAGCGCATTTACCATATTCATTGCAGCATGGATTCCGGCAGTGAAGGCTTCTAAGATCACACCGATCGATGCACTGCGTCAGAATTCAGAAATCAAAGTTAAAGCAAGAAAACTAAGAAGCCCGTTTTATATTCGTAAACTGTTTGGCTATGAAGGAGAGCTGGCACATAAGAGTTTAAAAAGAAATGGACGAAAATCACGTACGATCGTGGTGTCACTGGTCGTTTCCATTGTCCTGTTTTTGACGGTAAATTATTTTTGCGACATTTTTATGCAATTGAATCGTTATTCCAACAACAGCTATTATGATGTAAGCTGTATTGTCGGGTGGGAGAACAAGGATGTCATAAAAGAAAAGCTGGAAGAGGAACCGGATGCCGAGGAGGTGGCAGCCTATAACACTGTGACATATACGTCGGATCGTGAGCTGTATGAGAACAGCGTGTCGATAGATGGCTATGTGCCATTATCAAATCTCTCGTCAGACTGCTTTACTGTAAGCTATCGGAATCTGAAAAATGAGACCTATATGTTAAAAGCATTGGTCGTTCCGGATGATGTGTTTGACCGCATTTGTAAAAATAATAAGCTGGATGTTCCAAAGCTAGCTGACAGTATTCCGGTCATCCTTTACAATTCGATGAATGTGAGGAAAGAGGCTCCGGTCTTCACGAAAGAGATGATCGGTCAGAAATTAACAATTGAAAAAACAAATTCTGATAGTGAGAAAATGAAGCTGACTTACGAAGTGATTGGATTCACCAATGCCAAAAACAGTGATTTCTTAAAACATGTTTTTTTGAACAACCAGATTTCATTTGTCATGCGGGAATCTGATTATGAATTCTATTGCAATACCAAACCTTCGGAGCTTCCATATCAGTACTGGATCAAATCAGAAAAACATGAACAGCTTTGTCAGAACCTGCTGGATTATCTTGCAGAACATGAGCAGCAGTTTAAAGGTTCGTATTCTGTATGGGATGTCACCGAACAATCAAGAGCTATCAATGGTGTTGTGATGGTACTCCGAGTACTGGTAAATGGATTTATTGTGTTGATCTCGCTGATCGCTCTGGCGAATATTGTGAATTCCATATCTACTGGTGTGATTCTTCGAAGAAAAGAATTTGCGATGCTGAAATCTGTTGGTACAACGCCAAAGGGATTTCGCAAGATGATCTATTTGGAAAGCGCATTTTATGGGATCAAAGCATTGCTATTGGGAATTCCGGTCAGTATTTTTCTCAGCTATCTTCTTTTGAAAGTAACAGGAGAGACGGGGATGGCATTTATTATTGATGTCAAGTTATATCTGATCGTGATCGTTACAGTATTTTTGATCATTGGCATTTCCATGTTTTATGCGATGCGAAAGATCAAAGATGATTCGATCGTGGAAACCTTAAAATTGGAACTGAACTAAAAGAGGATAAGAAAAAGAGGCCATCGCAAGATGACCTCTTTGTGTCTTTATGAAAATGATTATTTGGTGTTTTCTTTCTTTAATTCGTTCATTCTCATAGCACGAACCTTCAGTGGAAGTCCCCATAAAGTGATGAAGCCTTCTGCATCATGGTGATCGTACATATCACCTGTGGTGAAGGAAGCAAGTGACTCACTGTAAAGAGAATATGGAGAAGTGGTACCATTCTTGATGATGTTACCTTTGTATAATCTTAATTTTACTTCACCGGTAACACATTCCTGTGTCTTTGTTACAAAAGCGGAGATTGCTTCACGTACCGGAGTGAACCATTTTCCTTCATATACGATGCTGGCAAGCTTGCTTCCGAGCTCTAACTTAAGAGCAAGCGTATCGCGGTCAAGAACAAGCTCCTCTAACTGCTGGTGTGCTTCCATCAGGATCGTTCCGCCAGGAGTTTCATATACACCACGACTCTTCATACCAACCACACGGTTCTCTACGATATCAACGATACCGATACCATGTTTGCCACCGATGGTGTTCAGTTCACGGATGATGTCGGCAACCTTCATTTTCTTTCCGTTCAGAGAGGTAGGGACACCCTTTTCAAAGGTAAGGGTAAGTTCTACATCCTCGTCCGGTGCTTTTTCAGGTGTTACGCCAAGAACCAGCATGTGATCGTAGTTTGGTGCCTGGGCAGGATCTTCTAATTCCAGACCTTCGTGGCTGATGTGCCAGATGTTGCGGTCACGGCTGTAAGACTGATCTGTACCGAATGGAAGATCAATGCCGTGTGCTTTACAGTATTCAATCTCAGCTTCACGGGAATCCATGTTCCATTTGTCATCACGCCAAGGAGCGATCACTTTAATGTCTGGAGCGAGTGCTTTGATACCGAGCTCGAAACGGATCTGATCGTTTCCTTTACCGGTTGCACCGTGGCAGATGGCAACAGCATTTTCCTTGCGGGCGATCTCTACTAATTTTGCTGCGATCGTAGGTCTTGCCATAGCTGTACCCATCAGGTATTTGTGCTCATATACAGCACCGGCCTGTACGCAAGGCATAATGTAGTTCTCGCAAAGATCATCTACTACATCCTCGATGTAAAGCTTAGAAGCACCGGAAAGCTGTGCACGTTCTTCCAGTCCGTCAAGCTCCTCACCCTGTCCACAGTCGATACAACAGCATACTACTTCGTATCCGTAGGTTTCTTTTAACCATGGGATAACTGCAGTTGTGTCAAGTCCACCTGAATAAGCTAAAATAACTTTTTCCATTTTGTAACCTCTTTTCTTAAATAGATTGTCCTATGAAATATAGTACAATGCATAGCATTTGATGCCATGCTTTTTGACTGTGTCTATCATATCGTAAATGACAAAAAATAACAAGATGTAAAATCATGATGAAAAATCAATCGGGGAAAATAGTTTACGATGCAGTCGAAATATGGTAAAATATCTGTTAGTGCTGTTTTCCTTATTTATAGGAATATAACAAGCAAAAAAGTATTATAGAAAAGGAAGTTTACACTATGAAGGAGTTAATGTTAGGGAACAAAGCATTTGCCCGTGGACTTTATGAGGCAGGTGTAGAAGTTGTCAGCTCTTATCCGGGAACCCCTAGTACCGAGGTGACGGAAGAAGCAGCAAAGTATGATGAGATTTATTGCGAATGGGCACCGAATGAGAAGGTGGCTATGGAAGTAGCATTTGGTGCATGTCTGGCCGGAAAACGAAGCTTTTGTGGCATGAAGCACGTTGGTATGAATGTGGCAGCAGATCCGATGTTTACGATCTCTTACACTGGAGTGAATGCCGGTATGGTGATCTGCGTGGCAGATGATCCCGGTATGCATTCTTCACAGAATGAGCAGGATTCCAGACATTATGCAAAGGCAGCAAAGATTCCGATGTTAGAGCCGGCAGATTCTATGGAAGCACTGACATTTACAAAGAAAGCATATGAGATTTCAGAGAAGTTTGATACTCCGGTCATTATTAAAATGTGTACCCGTATTGCACATTCCCAGAGTGTGGTAGAGGTGTCAGAACGTGTGGAGAACATGACAAAGCCATACGAGAAAAATATTGCAAAATATGTAATGATGCCGGGAAATGCCAAACGCCGTCATCCGGTTGTGGAACAGCGTACCAGAGATCTTGCAAAATGGGCAGAGACCTGTGACTTAAACCGTGTGGAGATGGGAGATACCTCTCTTGGTATCATTACCTCCAGCACAAGCTATCAGTACGCCAAAGAGATTTTCGGTGACAATGCTTCGATTTTAAAGCTTGGTATGATCTATCCGCTTCCGGATCAGTTGATCCTTGACTTTGCAGCAAAGGTAGAGAAACTCGTTATCATCGAGGAGCTTGATGATATTATCGAAGAACACTGCAAGGCACTGGGACTTACTGTAACCGGTAAGGATGTTCTTCCAACAATCGATGAATTTTCCCAGAGTCTGGTAGCAGAGAAGCTTGGTATGGAAGTAAAGAAAGGCTGCGAGGCGATCGACGGACTTCCAAACCGTCCACCGGTAATGTGTGCCGGATGTCCACACAGAGGAATGTTCTTTACACTGGCAAAGAATAAATGTATTGTTCTTGGTGACATTGGTTGCTATACCTTAGGTGCAGTTGCACCGCTTAATGCGATGGAAATGACTGCCTGCATGGGGGCTTCCGTAAGCTCCATTCATGGATTTAATAAGGCACTCGGAGAGGAAAGTGAGGGAAAGACCGTTGCCGTGATCGGTGATTCTACTTTCATGCACTCCGGTATGACAGGCCTTGCCAATATTGCTTATAACCAGAGTAATTCTACCGTTATCATTTTAGATAACTCCATTACCGGAATGACCGGACATCAGCAGAATCCGACAACCGGATATAACATCAAAGGTGATCCGGCAGGAAAGATCAACCTGGAAGCATTGTGCCGTTCTATGGGATTTAACCGTGTCGTTGTAGTAGATCCATACGACTTAAAAGAATGTGACCGTGTAGTAAAGGAAGAGCTTGCTGCAAAAGAGCCTTCTATCATCATCAGCCGTCGTCCTTGTGCGCTGTTAAAGTATGTCAAAGCAAAACCTGCACTTAAGGTAGACCGTGAGGCATGTAAGGGATGTAAAGCTTGTATGAAGCTTGGTTGTCCTGCCTTGAGCTTTAAAGATGGCAAAGCGAAAGTTGATCCGACACTTTGTGTAGGTTGTGGTGTATGTCAGCAGCTTTGTGCATTTGATGCGTTAAAGGAGGTACAGTAATATGACAACGAATGTAATGATTGTTGGAGTTGGTGGACAGGGGTCTTTGCTTGCCAGTAAATTATTAGGACATGTTCTGCTTGAAAAGGGATATGATGTAAAGGTTTCTGAAGTACATGGTATGAGCCAGCGTGGAGGAAGCGTGGTAACCTATGTACGATTTGGCGATAAGGTATATTCTCCGATCATTGACAAGGGTGAAGCGGATTATATTATTTCTTTTGAAACATTGGAAGCAGCCCGTTATATGGAATATTTAAAACCGGGCGGACAGGTGATCGTAAATGCGCAGGAGATCGATCCGATGCCTGTGATCACGGGAGCAATGGAGTATCCTACCGGATTAAATGCGAAAATGGAAGCGGCAGGAGCCAAGGTTGATTCTTTTGATGCACTTGGTGCGGCATTAAAAGCAGGATCTGCGAAAGCGGCCAACATTGTTTTGATGGGACGTTTTTCCAAGTACTTTAAAGATGTAACAGAAGAAGAGTGGCTGGCTTCAATCAAGGCATGCGTACCAGCTAAGTTTTTTGAGTTGAACTGTAAAGCATTTGCTATGGGTAGAGAGAACTAAAGAAAGCGAGGATACAGCAGGGATGGGAAATTATTTTAACCCGGAAATTGAGACAATGCCGGTTGAGCAGATCAAGGCATTGCAGAGCAAACGATTGATTGAACAGGTGCGTCATGTATATCAGAATGTAGCATTTTATCGTGATAAAATGGATGCGGCAGGAGTACGGCCAGAGGATATTCATGGTATTGAAGATCTTCATAAGCTTCCATTTATCACAAAAAATGATTTAAGAGACCAGTATCCATATGGTTTGCTCGGTGTTCCAAAAGAGGAGTGTGTGCGGATTCAGTCCACCTCCGGAACAACAGGAAGACGTGTCGTTGCATTTTACACGCAGGATGATCTGGATATTTGGGAGACCTGTTGTGCAAGAGCACTTGTTGCGGTAGGTGCAACAAAGGAAGATGTGGTACATGTATCGTATGGCTATGGATTGTTTACGGGTGGTCCGGGATTAAATGGTGGTTCCCACAAACTCGGTTCTCTGACTCTTCCAATGTCTTCTGGTAATACGAATCGGCAGATTCAGTTTATGACAGATCTTGGTTCTACCATTCTTTGTTGTACGCCATCATATGCTGCTTATTTAGGAGAGTGTGTTGCAGAGCGTGGGTTACAGGACAAGATCCGCCTGAAAGCAGGTATATTTGGTGCGGAGGCATGGACAGAGGAGATGCGCCATAACATTGAGAAATCCCTTGGCATTAAAGCATATGATATATATGGATTAACCGAGATCAGTGGTCCGGGTGTATCGTTTGAATGTGAGGAACAGAGCGGTATGCATATCAATGAGGATCATTTTATCGCAGAGGTCATTGATCCGATCACCGGCGAGGTACTTCCAGAGGGAGAAAAGGGAGAACTTGTCTTTACCTGTATTACGAAAAAGGCATTTCCACTGCTTCGTTACCGTACCCGCGACATTTGTGTGTTATCCAGAAAAAAATGTTCCTGTGGACGGACTCACATCCGTATGAGTAAGCCGCTTGGAAGAAGCGATGACATGATGGTAGTAAAGGGTGTAAATGTATTCCCATCTCAGATTGAAACGGTATTGCTGAACGATGGTTATGAGGCAAACTACCAGTTAGTTGTAGACCGTGTTGGTAACAGTGATACGATCGCGTGTGATGTAGAATGGCTTCCATCTGATCCACCGAAAAATGATATTGATCGTACGTCAAGAGAAAAAGAACTGGTAGGTCATTTGAAATCCATGCTTGGCATTGCGGTTAAAGTGAATCTGGTAGCACCAAAGACGGTGCCGAGAAGTGAAGGAAAAGCAGTGCGTGTCATTGATAACCGCAAGCTTTATGGAGAAAGCCGGATTGGCAAATAAAAAAAGACTTAAAAGAGTGACATTTGGGAATGATTAATATGAATCCAGCGGATCTCATATTAATCATTTTCCTGTTACGAAAGAAAGAAGGCAGCAAGGTGGTAGTTGATTTTCATACACATTTGTTCCCGAAAAAAATTGCAGAGAAAACGGTGGCAATGCTTGCAGATCGTGGAGGACTGGCACCTCATACCAATGGTACGGCTTTGGATCTGATCCGCGAAATGAACGAGGACGGAGCAGATTTATCAATCGTACTTCCGGTGGTAACGAGTCCGAAACAGTTTGACAGTATCATACGTTTTGCGGTGAAAATGAATGAGACGTATCAGACCGGTGAAAAACGGATTCTTTCCTTTGGTGGGATTCATCCTATGAGTGGGCATTACAAGGAAGAATTAAAGGAACTCAAACAGCTTGGTTTTTTAGGGATCAAGCTGCATCCGGATTATCAGGATGGAGTATATTTTGACGATATGCGGTATAAGCGTATTGTGGATGCGGCCAGTGACTTGGGATTGATCGTAAGCGTACATACCGGAGTGGATGTCGGGCTGCCGGATCCGGTACACTGCACGCCGCAGATGGCATTATCTGTAATACGGGACGTTCATCCACCAAAGCTGGTGCTTGCCCATTTAGGCGGCTGGAAATGCTGGGATGAAGTGGAGGAGCTTTTAGTCGGCGAAGACGTCTATTTTGACACAGCGGTTGCATTCGGTTTCTGCCCGGAGGAGCAGATGCTTAGGATCATAAGAAACCATGGCGCAGACCGCATTCTTTTTGCAACGGACAGTCCGTGGTCAGGCCAGCGGCAAAGTCTGAAAGCATTAAATGGACTTGGTGTTACCAAAGAAGAAAAGGAGAAGATCTGTTATAAAAATGCTTATCATTTGCTTGGAATAAAGGAGTGAGAACATGTTCAATCCAAAAATAATATTTGAACTGCAGAATAAATGGACGCAGTTTACAAATCGGCATCCAAAATTTCCATTGTTTTTACGAGCCATTGGCAATGCGGAATTGAAACCGGGAACGATCATCGAGGTAAAATATATCACCTCTAAAGGGCAGGAGATCAGTTCCAATGTCAAACTTGGCGAAGAGGATGTAGAGATGCTCAAAGATGTGGCATCCATGATGAAAGGGATGCGCTGATAAGACAGGAAAAAGGAGATACCGGATGTTGGTCTGGTATCTCCTTTTTTAGAGGTTTTTTGTAACTATATGTTATTCTTCTCCAAGAGAAGTGGTCTGCTTTACGGTGATCGTTTTATCGTAGCAGGCAAAGGTGTGTTCTACAACCTGTTTATCAGGTGCTTTCGATAACAGACTGACAACCGGAACGATGATAAATCCTGCCAGCATCGCAAATGCACCTGCATTGATCGGTGACTGTAACAGTACCGGGAAGGATGCCCGGAAGAAGATGTTGGCGATCATCAAAATAGAACCAAAGGCGAAACAGATAAAGCAAGAGAGCTTTGTGGTTCGTTTCCAGTATAAGCTGAATAAAAACGGAGCTAAGAAGGAACCGGCAAGTGCGCCCCATGAAATTCCCATCAACTGTGCAATAAAGGTTACGCTTGATTTGTATTGTACGATCGCTAAAATAACAGAGATCAGAATGAATACAACGATCAAAAGCCGAATGACAAGCACCTGTTTTTTCTCATCCATTTTCTTAATAATGTTGTCCTTTAAAAAGTCAATCGTCATGGTAGAGCTGGAAGCAATGACCAGAGAAGACAGTGTAGACATGGAAGCACTTAATACAAGGATGACAACCAGTCCGATCAGAAGTGGTGAGAGACTGGACAGCATTGTTGGAATGATGCTGTCAAATCCATCTGCGGCAATATCGATAGAATCGGAATATAACCGTCCAAATCCACCTAAGAAGTAGCATCCGCCGGAAATTACGATTGCAAAGAAAGTGGAGATCACGGCACCCTTTTTAATGTCATGCTCACTCTTGATCGCATAGAATTTCTGCGCCATCTGAGGAAGTCCCCAGGTACCAAGTGAGGTCAGGATAACGACACCAAGCAGGTTCAACGGATCAGGACCAAAGAAAGAGGCAAAGATCCCGGGCGTAGTGGAGGCTGTTTCATCGGTGACTCGTGCCAGCCCGTCTAAGGAAGCCAGAAATCCACCATTTGTTTTTAAAACTGCAGCAATAACAACAATGATACCAAACAGCATGATCAGTCCCTGAATGAAATCGTTGATCGCAGTTGCCATATATCCGCCGGCAATCACATAAATGCCGGTCAACACAGCCATGATGATGATACAGTACACATAATCAATATGAAATGCCATACCAAACAGGCGGCTTAATCCATTATATAAGGAGGCAGTATATGGAATCAGAAAGATAAAGATGATCGCAGATGCTGTAATCTTTAATGATCTGCTTTGAAATCGTTTTCCAAAAAACTCCGGCATAGTAGCGGAATCCAGATGCTGGGTCATAATACGGGTACGGCGTCCTAAAACAACCCAGGCAAGTAATGAGCCGATCAGTGCATTTCCGATTCCAATCCACGTAGAAGCAATTCCATACTTCCAGCCAAACTGTCCTGCATATCCGACAAATATAACTGCAGAGAAGTAGGAGGTACCATAGGCAAATGCCGTAAGCCATGGTCCAACAGAACGTCCACCTAATACAAAACCATTGACATCAGTAGCATGTTTTCGGCAGTATAAGCCAATTCCTATCATGATACTGAAAAATACAAGCAACATAAGAACTTTAATGATCATTTCAAGTTCTCCTTTCCTAAAAAAGATGTAAAATTCCACATAAAAATGCGGAAAGCGTGTTTAAGTATAACATAAAGACTGTAACAAATCAATGCTTTAAAGCAATAAAGTGAAGATAACTTTAAAGTGATAAAGTGTAAGAGCTGTTTTTTTATGGGAAATCATAGGCTTTTACGGTGGAAAATGTTAGTAAACTATGCTAATATACCGATATATAGACATATAAAGAAAAAAGAAAGTGAGGGTTTTAACAATGAGAAAGTTTATGAAGTGTGTGGTAGCGTACTTCCTTGCGCTTATGATGACATTTTCATTGGTACAGGTAAGTGCGGTGAAGACAAAGGCGGCAGAAAGCATTGCGCTGGGGGGCATTAACTGGTCTTCTGATAAGACTTCTTATCAGTTCTCCAATGCCAGTGTTACTTTGCCTGACAATACGCAAAAGATACTTTGTATCTCGGTGGACAATGGAGGTTCCTTTGCGATTACCGATGAAGCAAGTCTGACATCGCTGCTGAATACAGAAAAAGCAACGATCTCTGGTGTAAGCTATGATGGCGAGGACTATGCTTATACAAACACATTGTCATTGAACACAAAGCTTTCTTCTATGACAGTGATCTGTCGGAGTGACACAAGTGGAATCAAGGGAATTCAGGATTTTATCCGTAAGCTGACCTTTTATCGTAACGGTGCGGCAGAAAATGAGATCCAGAATGTAACAGCGATTGCCAATACGTTATTGCTCCCGGATGATATGACGGCAGTGGCACTGGGCAATGAGATCCATTACTATGAGTATGTTCCATTTAAGGATACAACTGGGAAAGACAATCTGACATGGTATGAATCTTACGAAGCAGCAAAGAAAAAGGAATTAAACGGACTGCACGGTTATCTTGCTACGATCACAAGTGAGAATGAGCAGGAATTTGTATACAGTTACTTTGTGGAGTACAACAAAACCATTCGTAATGGATGGTCTAATTCGGCAGAAGCATGGATTGGTGGTCTGCGTACCTTTAAGGATGGTTTTTCCGCATCTGACTGGGATAAGGCTACAGTAGATCAGGACAAAGTCAATCCGGGTAGTTATTTTGGTTCTGAGAATCGCTATTATTGTCCGGAAAGTGTCAAGAATAAAACGATTGCGACAGAATGGATCTGGATGTGTGGACCAGAGACCGGAAAGAGTTTTTATCGTACCAGTGGAAATGGTGCATATAACAGTGGTGATACAGAGGTTACACAGGACGGACTTGATATTCCATTTTCCTACTGGAATAAACCATCTGCAGAGCCAAATAATACGAACCCAAGTGAATCGGATCCGTTTAAGCAGGAGTATGCATTGGAGTATGGATATGCTTCTGAGGGATACTGGAATGATTATAGTCCATCTAATGTATCCTATGGATGCATGAAGGGATATATTGTGGAATTTAGTCCATATCAGAATTCTGCGGATCAGGGTGGTAATTCAGAGGCGGAAACAAAACCATCTGCCAAAAGCGATGTTCCGGTTGTTTTGGAGAATTCTGTATACCCATCCATCTCTTCTAATGATTTCATTCTTTCACGGGATGATGCAAAAACAGTCACCAAGGATCAGATCAAGGATCTGGCGCAGGTAGATGCTAAGGATTCCACTGGTGCAGATGCTGACCAGAGTGATATTACGGTCAGTGATGTAGATTTTAGTACTGTAACAGACAAAGAGGATGTAACCTTTACCTATGTTTCCGGAGGAAAGACAAAAAACTCTACTTCTACCGGGTATGTAGTAGATGAATCGAATAAGGGAACAGGAGCAGAGTCTGGCAAACAGATTCAGATCGGTGGAAATCATTTTTCTGTTTCATCTGAGGAAGCAAAGAAATTAACTGATGCAAAGATCAAAGATCTGGCTGGTGTTATTGCATTGAAAGATGGAACAAAAGTTGATACCAGTAAGATTTCCATTGATAAAACAAGTCAGGGATATAAAAATCTGGTAAATGGTGTGGCTGGTGTACACGACATTACCTTTACTTATGACGGTGTCAGTGTAACTGTAAAAGCAACTGTTACCGAATATCCATCCATTTCGGCAAACGATTTTATCGTGAAACGTTCCGATCTTGGTACGATTGATGAGAATACCGTAAAAGAGAAGTCTGATGTTACAGGAAAAGATAGAAATAATGAAGCAGTCACAGATAAAAACAAGTTTACGGTGGATACATCGGATCTTGATGATCTTAACAATCTTCCGGGTACAAAGAAGGAACAGGACATTACGATTTCTTATCCAGATGGAAACAAAAAGACTACAGTGACAGTAACAGTATCAGATGAAGTAGGTGAAGGAACCGGAAGTGACGGTACCTCTAAGATTCAGATTGGTGCGGATAATTTTGATATTACTCCGGCACAGGAAGAGGCGATCAAGGCATCTTCCGGAAGTTATACTTCCGAGCTTACAAAAACATTTGTAAAGTATGCAGAAGCAGTAGCTTTAAAGAATGGAAAAAAAGTAGACGAAAATGAGATTTCTATTTCAAACATTACTGCCCGTTCGGATGGGGATTATGATGTAACATTCCAATATGATGGGGTCAAGACTACTGTCAGAGCATCTGTAAAAGTGCCGGCAGTGTCTGCTTATGATTTTATTATGACAAAGGAAGAAGCAGCTAATGCAACGACAGACACAGTAAAATCTGAAGCAAATGCGAAAGGATATGTTGGAACAAAAACAGCGTCAACGCCAGTTGATTTTACGGACATTACCTGTAAGAAAATTTCTGGATCAACAGCATCTGGGGTTTCAGATGGAGACGTTTTTGAGTTTACTGTAACGAATGGAACTACCTCTGCTAAAACAACCGCAAAGGCGAATGTAGTAGAGAAAAAGGAATCAGATTCTTCTAAATCAGATGAAACGAAAACGGTGACGATTGGAGCAAATGATTTTGCCATCAGTGTTGAACAGGCTAAAAATAAAGATGCACTGATTGAATTGTTTAAGCAGTATGCAGGTGCAGTTGCCTTCGTGGAGGATGCAAACGGAGTACGTGTCTTCCTGTCACAGAAAGAAATTGCAAGTGATATTACTAATATTGAGCCTGCCAATGGCGTTTATCCGGTGAAATTTACCTATCAGGGTGTTTCTGTAACTGTGAATTGTACGGTAAAATCAAATGGTACGGGTGATGTAGCTAAACCAGAGGACAACAGTCAGGTAAAAGTAAACATCACAGGTAATGATTTCAGTATTCCAGCAAAATCAGGTATTCTTTCCGATGAAACATTTAAAAATCTGGCAAACATTGTAAGTAAAGATTCAGATGGAAAAACAATTGATGCGATTGTAAATGATAGTGATCTGAGTAAATTAAATGATGCTATTCAAAAGGGGCAGAAGGGAACCTATGATGTTTCTGTTGGAACAGCAGACGGTTCTGCCCAGATTACCATTCACGTAACAGTAACTGACGAAGGAACTAAAAAATCAGACACGACAGATAACTCTGGAACTACCATTCCAGGCGAGACGATCGTTGCCAACAATTACACGATCGGTATTGATGATTTCTCTTTGATCAAGGAATCCGCTAACGAGAAAATTAAGGAAAATAACATCAAGCTTGCCAATGCGTCTGCATACAAAAATGATACGAAAGAGCCAATTGATATTGTTTCAGTAGATACCAGCAAGGTGAAGAATGAGCCGGGAACGTATGATGTTACATTTAAGACAGCAAACGGAACTACTACAACGGTAAAACTGACGATCAGTGATGATTGGAAGACGATCGGTAATGTAGATAAAGCATCTGAGGCGAATAAAGATTCTGAAACAACAGATAAATCCAATACTACAGCCGTTCCGAATGATAAAAAGACGGATGATGATAAGAAAGATCCGGGTCAGGGCGGCAGCACTTCCAAGAAGGAGGACGGTCAGAAAACATCGATCGGTACGGAAAAAAAGAAACATGTAGCAGACAGTACGGGAACTGACAAAATCTTTGAAAAGAGCAATCCTAAGGACATTACTAATAAGATCAGTACAGATCTTACGGTTGACCGGGTGATCATTGATGATACGGATATTCCGTCTGGAAGCTATACGATCGATAAAGATACGATCACGATCAAGTCTTCTGTATTTGCAAAATATGATGCCGGAACGAAGCATACCGTATCGATCATTGGTAAGGATGGCAGTAAGCAGGCCTTTACGGTAACGGTGATCAATTATGATGAATCTACGGTTATCAAGAAAGTACCAATCTTAAAAATGCAGAAAAACATGGGTGTTGGTTCCAAGTTTACGATCAATCTTTGCGGTATCAATAAAACTGCGGTGAAGAAGTACAAATCAAGTAACAAAAAAATTGCAACGATCAATAAAAAAGGTGTGATCAAAGCAAAGAAAAAAGGAAAATGTACGATCACTGCACAGGTGATACAGAATGGGTCTTATTACACTGTAAAAGTAAAGGTAAAGGTGATCAAGAAGGTAAAACTTTACAACCTGAAGAAAAAGGCACTGAGCAAAGTAAGTGGAGAACTTCCGGAATTTAATGTATACAAACGTGTATTCTTAGGAAAGAAAACGAAGCTGAAATTTACCAGTGTAGAGAAGAATGCAAAGATTACCTACAAGTCTTCTAACAAAAAGATTGCTACGGTAACGAAAAAAGGTGTGATCAAAGGTAAGAAACAGGGATTTGCAGTTGTGACAGCTAAGATTGAACAAAATGGTAAAACATATGTGACAAGAATCTTTGTCCGTGTGGATGATCTGAAGCCAAACAAGAACTTGAAGAAATATTTAAAATAATAATTTTAAATTGCAATCTGTTTCAAAATAAGACATAATATAGGGTGAGCCAGCTGGCTCACCCTATTTTAAAATTTTGACAAAAGGAGAAAGACGATGAGTAAGTACAAGGCAGTTATTTTTGATTTGGATGGTACACTTTTAAACACGTTGGAAGATCTGACGGATGCGGTAAATTATGCACTGGAAAAGCATGGATTTACGACACATTCCGTGGATGATATTCGCAAATTCCTTGGAAATGGTGTACGTGCATTGATGGAACTTGCAGTACCGGGTGGTGCGGAAAGTCTTGCTTTTGAAGAGACCTTTCAGGATTTTAAAGAATATTATAGTGCGAACTGTCACAATAAAACAAAACCGTATGACGATATTATAGAGCTGTTACAGGCATTGCTGGAAAAGGGATATAAAGTAGCGATCGTTTCCAACAAGATGGATGAAGCAGTTAAGGAACTGCGTGAAGTATATTTTAATGATCTGATCAAAGTGGCAATCGGCGAAAGCGAGAATGTTCGCAAGAAACCGGCACCGGATACGGTAAACGAGGCATTAAAGCAGCTTGGCTGTACTGCAGAAGAAAGTGTTTATGTCGGAGATTCTGAGGTGGATATTGAGACTGCTGCAAATGCAGGTATGATCTGCGTATCCTGCTTATGGGGATTCCGTGATGAAGCATGGCTTAAGGAGAATGGAGCTACCTACATCATTGATGAACCAATGAATATTTTAAAATTGTTGGATTAAAAAGAGAACGGTAGTTTTCATTTTTGGATTATTATGCTATACTAAAACTATCTGTGATGTGAGGAGGCAAAAGCGTTCATGAAGAATTCCAACGATAAGGAATCACAAAACAAAAAGAAACCACGTGTCATGCGTCTTGTGCTTTTGTTTATGCTGCTTTGTATTTTATGTTCGTTTCTGCTGAACCTGCTTTTGTTTACCAGACTGAGCGCTCTAAAGAAAAAGCTGAAGTCATTGGAAACGTCCGGCAGAGCATGCACAGAACAAATCATTCAGGAGGTAGGTTATGAGTTTATTTAAGGATTTTAAGGATGACGTTTCACAGGCGGCCAATGAATTGATGGACGAGCTGGATTCCAAAAAGACAACAGAGGAGAGCGAGAACGGGGATATTGATGCAGAACTTCAGGCATTATTTGGAGAAGAGGAAGCGCAAAATGAGAAACCTGCTGAGGAAGAAAGCGTACTCGAACGTGACGCAACATTAGAAGAATTAGCCGGAGAAGAAGCATTTTCTGAGGAAGAGGCTGCTTCAACGAAAGAAGATAAGGTGGAAGATACCGCGGAAGAAAATGCGGAACAGAAAGTAGAGGAAGAGGATATGAAACAGGACGAAAAACAAGAAGAAGTAATGGAAGCAGCAGACATTGAAGCAGATTTTTCGGATACTCCTGCAGATGATGAGACTGCAACGATCACAAAGGGAACAGAGATTTCCGGTAACATTAAGACTTCCGGATCATTAGAGATCGTAGGTGCCGTTGAAGGTGATGTGGATTGTAAAGGAAAGCTGGTTGTTTCCGGTACGGTTAAGGGTAAATCAGAAGCAGCAGAGATCTTTACAGATTCTGCTAATGTGACCGGTGATATGGTAAGTACCGGAAGCATCAAGATCGGAGTTGGCTCTGTTGTGGTTGGTAACTTAAAAGCTGTATCTGCGGTGATCGCAGGCGCAGTAAAGGGTGACATTGATGTGGATGGACCGATCATCATTGATTCAACAGCAGTTGTGATGGGTAACATCAAATCACGTTCTGTTCAGATCAATAATGGTGCTGTTATGGAAGGTATCTGTTCTCAGTGTTACTCAGATATCGATGTAAATACATTCTTTGAGAACTAAAGAGATAGGAGTACAATTATGGAGAAATGTAATCGTGTGCTTTTGAAATTGAGTGGAGAAGCACTGGCTGGTGAAAAACATACAGGGTTTGATGAAGCAACGGTTGTTGAGGTCGCCAAACAGGTAAAGCAGGTTGCAGATTCCGGTGTACAGCTTGGGGTTGTGATCGGTGGAGGAAACTTCTGGAGAGGTCGTACCAGCAACAAGATCGAACGCACAAAGGCGGATCAGATTGGCATGCTGGCAACGATTATGAACTGTGTTTATGTATCTGAGATTTTCCGCACGGTGGGACTGGATACGGTAGTATATACGCCATTTGAGTGTGGTGATATTGCAGAGTTATATAGCAAGGATAAATCCATGAAAGCTCTTGCAGAAGGAAAGGTAGTATTCTTTGCAGGTGGTACAGGTCATCCATATTTTTCAACAGATACCGCAACGGCACTGCGGGCAATCGAGATTGAAGCAGACTGCATTTTACTTGCAAAAGCAATTGACGGAGTATATGACAGTGATCCAAAGATCAATCCGGATGCGAAAAAGTATGACCGGATCAGTCTGGATGAGGTATTGGAGAAAAAACTGGGTGTGATCGATCTGTCTGCGACGATCATGTGCCTGGAGAATCATATGCCAATGATGATCTTTGGTCTGAATGAAAAAAACAGTATTGTAAATACATTAACAGGTACGTTTACAGGAACTTATGTAAGCGTGGAGGAAAAGTAGGAGGATAAGAAAAGCATGTTAAATCTGTATGAAGATAAAATGAACAAATCGATTGACACTTTGAAAGGAGAATATGCAAATATTCGTGCCGGAAGAGCCAATCCACATATTTTAGACAGCATTAAAGTAGATTATTATGGAACTCCGACACCACTTCAGCAGGTCGGTAACATCACGGTTCCGGAAGCAAGAAGCCTTCTGATCACACCGTGGGAAACTTCCATGTTAAAAGAGATCGAAAAAGCGATCATGTGCTCGGATATTGGTATTACACCAAACAATGATGGTAAGTCTGTACGACTGAATTTTCCTGAGCTGACAGAGGATCGTCGTAAAGAGCTTGCAAAGGATGTAAAGAAAAAAGGCGATGCCTGCAAGGTTGCGATCCGTAACATCCGTCGTGATGCCAACGATGCGGCAAAAAAGCAGAATAAAGATGGTGAGCTTTCTGATGATGAGTTAAAGGGTATGGAAGAAAAGATCCAGAAGCTTACCGACAAATATGTTGCTGTTGTGGACAAAGAGATTGAAGAGAAAACAAAAGAGATCATGACAGTATAAAAACAGATAATGAAGGAAAAGGGGGATGCCAGTTCAGACATCCTTCTTTGTATTTTCTTGAAAGGATGAAAGTACCATGGAAAAAGAGATCAACGGACAGGTGTACAATGTACCACAGCATGTAGCGATCATTTTGGATGGCAATGGAAGATGGGCCAAAAAGAAGCATATGCCAAGGAATTACGGACATATGCAGGGGGCAAAGGTCGTGGAACAGATTTGTGAGGATGCCTGGAATTTAGGAATTAAATATCTGACCGTGTATGCATTTTCTACGGAGAACTGGAAACGTCCACAGGATGAAGTGAGTGCGTTGATGAAGCTGTTAGGCAATTATTTAAAGGATTGTATTGAGCGGACGACCAAGAATAATATGCGGGTGCGTGTGATCGGGGAAAAGAGCCGGTTAGAAGAGGGACTGCGCAAACAAATCGAGCACTTAGAGGAAGTATCTAGTGTCAACACAGGTCTTAATTTTACGATCGCATTAAACTATGGAAGCCGTGATGAAATGGTACGTGCCATGCGCATGCTGGCAGAAGATGTCAAGGAAGAGAAACTGGTACCGGCAGATATTACAGAGTCTGTGTTCCAGTCTTATCTGGATACAAAGGATCTTCCAGACCCGGATCTGATGATCCGTACCAGCGGAGAACAGCGGCTCTCCAACTGGCTGTTATGGCAGCTTGCTTATTCAGAGTTTTATTTTACAGATGTGCTCTGGCCGGATTTTGATAAAGAGGAACTGATCAAAGCCATTGCCTATTACAATGGAAGAGAACGACGATTTGGTGGTATAAAATAAGGAAGGTGGCGTAACATGTTTAAAACGAGATTACTGAGTGGAATCGTACTGGTTGCCATTATGGTGGTAACACTTTATTTTGGCGGATTTTTCACGCTTGGCATGACAGCCTTTATTTCGGTTGTAGGAGTGTATGAGCTGATGCGAATCCCAAAGAATGCGTCAAAGGCACTGCTTGCCGTGACAGAGCTTGCCACTGTTGTTTATTACGTATTGCTGGGGCTTGGATATACGTTTGAAAGCTACCAGTATTATTATCTGCTGCTGTTGAGTGTTTTTCTGATGGCATTGATGTGCTTTTATGTGTTTGCTTATCCGAAATACGAGCTGGCGGATATTATGCTTCCGTTTTTTTCCTTCTTTTACGTAACGGTGATGCTTTCCTACATTTTCCAGGTGCGCTTTTTACCAAATGGCGGCTTGTTCGTTGTACTGGTATTTTTAAGTGCGTGGGGCAATGATACCTGTGCATACTGTGTGGGTGTTCTGTTTGGAAAGCATAAAATGAGTCCAAAGCTTAGCCCGAAGAAATCCGTAGAAGGATTTTTAGGCGGTGTGATCGGAGCGGCACTGCTCGGTATGGGATATGCATTTGTATATGCGCATTTTGCAAACGAGAGTGTTACAGCGGGACTGCTGGCTGCTTTTGCAGCGATCTGTGGAATCGGCGGTATGATCTCTGTAGTAGGGGATCTGGCGGCATCTGCGATCAAACGGCAGTATGAGATCAAAGATTACGGAAAACTGATTCCGGGACATGGTGGTATCATGGATCGTTTTGACAGCATGATCATGACGGCACCTATCGTTTATTATCTGGTGACGTTGTTTGTACAGTAGAAGAATTGGAGAGGGAGACAGTAAGATGAATATTGCAATATTAGGATCCACTGGTTCGATCGGAACGCAGACATTAGAGGTAGTTCGTGCATATCCTGAGGATCTGCATGTTGTGGCATTAGCTGCAGGCAGTAATGTTACATTGATGGAGCAGCAGGTCAGGGAGTTTCATCCGCAGCTTGTTGCGATGGGCAGTGAGAAAACGGCAAAGGATTTAAAGGAACGGATTGCTGATCTCAGTGGCATTACAGTTGTTGCCGGTATGGAGGGGCTGATCGAGGTAGCAGTGATCCCGGAGTCGGAAATGTTAGTAACTGCCATTGTTGGAATGATCGGTATCCGTCCGACAGTAGCTGCGATCCAGGCGGGAAAGCATATTGCACTTGCCAATAAGGAAACATTGGTAACGGCGGGACATCTGATCATGCCGATGGCAAAAGAATACGGGGTAAAGATTCTTCCGGTTGATTCGGAACATTCTGCCATTTTCCAGTCACTTCAGGGAAATGAACACAATAAGGTGAGTCGTATCCTCTTGACTGCATCCGGTGGTCCATTCCGTGGAAAAACAAGAGAAGAATTAGCGCATGTGACAGTAAAAGATGCCCTGAAGCATCCAAACTGGTCAATGGGACAGAAGATTACGATTGATTCCGCCACACTGGTCAACAAAGGGCTGGAGGTGATGGAGGCGAAATGGCTGTTTGGTGTTTCCTATGATCAGGTAGAGGTTGTGGTGCAGCCGCAGAGTGTCATTCATTCCATGGTGGAATACGAGGATGGTGCTGTCATGGCACAGCTTGGCACACCGGACATGAAGCTGCCGATCCAGTATGCGTTATTCTATCCAGATCGCCGTTTCTTAAAGGGTGACCGCCTGGATTTTAAAACATTGAAGAGCATTACATTTGAAGAACCGGACATGGAGACCTTTGAAGGCTTAAAGCTTGCTTATGAGGTGGGAAAAGAGGGTGGTTCCCTTCCGACGGTATTCAATGCTGCCAATGAGTATGCGGTTGCAAGATTTTTAAAAGGGGAGATTGCCTTTTTGGAGATTTATGAGATGATTAAGAGCTGTTTAGCTGCACATACTAAAATCGAGCACCCGGATCTGGAGGATATTTTACAGACACAGGCATGGGTGGACGACTATATCTTAACGAAATATCATGTATGATCAAAATTAGGAAGAAGGTAAAACTTGAAGATTATTATTGCTTTATTATTATTTGGAATTATCGTGTTTATCCATGAGCTGGGGCATTTCCTTTTAGCCAAGGCAAATGGGGTGAAGGTGACAGAATTTGCGATCGGTATGGGACCGAAGCTGTTTTCTTTTGAGCGGGGAGAAACGGTCTATGCGATCAAGCTGCTGCCACTCGGTGGTTCCTGTATGATGCTTGGAGAAGATGAGGCAAGTGACGACGAACGAGCATTTGATAATAAATCTGTCTGGGCACGTTTTTCTGTAGTATTTGCCGGACCATTTTTTAATTTTATTCTTGCGTTTGTGCTTGCGATCGTGCTGATCACTTTAGTCGGAGCGGATCGTCCGGTTGTCATGCAGGTAGAAAAGGATTCCCCCGCAGCTGAGGCAGGACTTTTGCCGGGAGATTACATTTCCGAGTACAATGGTTATCATATCGGAGTCGGCAGAGAGATCTACATTGCGGACTATTTTAAACCGGTAGGAGATGCTCCGGTTTCCATTCAGTATAAGCGGGATGGAAAAGTACATGAGACAACACTTACACCAAAGAAAGTATCGAAATATCTGCTTGGCATGGGATACAGTGATGACAGCAAGCCGGCAAGCATTTCCGTGTCAGAGGGTGGAGCACTGGAAGAAGCTGGTTTAAAAAATGGAGATGTGATCGTAAAGATCAATGACCAGGAGATCACTTCCGGAAGTGCCTTTGCTGAATATGTAACGAGTCATCCGTTATCGGCTGAAAAAGTACAGGTCACCTATGAACGGAACGGAAAAGAAAAGGCGGTGACAGTTTCGCCGCAAAAGAGTGAATCTTATACAACTGGTTTTACGTATAACTGTAATTATGGGGCAGTGGATGATAGTGAAAATCCTTACCTGGGAAATGAAAAGGTATCGGTACTGGGCAACCTCAAATATTCTCTGTTAGAGGTGCGTTATCAGATCAAAACCGTAATGATGAGCTTAAAGCATCTGGTTACCGGAAAGGTATCCGCAGATTCCGTAGCGGGACCGGTCGGAATCGTGAATATGGTCGGAGATGTCTATTCAGAGAGTGCGCAGTATGGTCTGCTGGCAATATTTGAAAGTCTGGCAAGCTTCTGTATCATGCTGAGTGCCAATTTAGGTGTGATGAACCTTCTGCCGATTCCTGCGCTGGACGGTGGACGCTTGCTTTTCATGATCGTGGAAATGGTGCGTGGAAAGAAGATTTCTGCAGACAAGGAAGGCTTTGTGCATTTTATTGGTTTTGTACTGCTTATGGTATTGATGGTAGTCGTCATGTTTAATGATATACGCAATATTTTTATCAAATAACTGATAGTTGGGAGGAAACGATATGTACCGTGATGATACAAAAGAGATTCGTATTGGGGATCGTGTGATCGGAGGAGGCAATCCGATTCTGATCCAGTCAATGACAAATACTAAAACAGAAGATGTAGCTGCTACTGTTGCACAGATCAAAAGTCTGGAAGATGCGGGTTGTGAGATCATCCGCTGTACCGTGAATACGGAGGCTGCCGCCAAGGCACTGCCGGAGATTAAAAAGCAGATTCATATTCCTTTGGTAGCGGATATTCATTTTGATTATCGTCTGGCACTCAAAGCAATTGAGTACGGCGCAGACAAGATCCGTATCAATCCGGGGAATATTGGCGGAGAGGAACGACTGCGCGAGGTGGTCGCAAAAGCGAAGGAATACCATGTGCCGATCCGTGTTGGTGTCAACAGTGGTTCTTTGGAAAAGGAGCTTGTCGCAAAGTATGGCGGCGTGACAGCAGAAGGAATTGTGGAGAGTGCGCTGGATAAGGTTCGCATGATCGAAGCCTGCGACTATGACCAGATCGTGATCAGTATCAAATCCTCCGATGTGCTGATGTGTGTAAAGGCGCATGAGCTGATTGCCGGAAAGACACCATATCCTCTGCATGTTGGAATTACAGAAGCAGGTACGATCCTGCGTGGTAATATTAAATCGAGTGTTGGACTTGGTATCATTTTATATCAGGGAATCGGGGATACAATCCGGGTATCTTTGACAGGAGATCCGGTGCAGGAAGTTCTTTCTGCAAAAATGATCTTAAAAACACTGGGACTTCGCAAAGGCGGGATTGAAGTGGTATCTTGTCCAACCTGCGGACGCACTTCGATCGATCTGATCGGTCTTGCTAACCAGGTGGAAGAGCTGGTGGCTTCTTATGAGCATTTGAACATCAAAGTAGCAGTTATGGGCTGTGTTGTAAATGGTCCCGGAGAAGCGAGAGAAGCGGATCTTGGAATTGCCGGGGGCAATGGAGAAGGTCTCTTGATCAAACACGGGGAGATCGTAAAGAAGGTTCCGGAAGGAAAACTTCTTGGTGTATTGAAGGAGGAATTAGAGCATTGGCAGTAGAGCAGGCAAAAACTTTTTTTAAAGTCTTTCCTGAGCTTAAGGTATCGGACAAATTGGCTGCTTATTTTGAAAATGTAACAGTACAGCATATTGTGTATAAAAAAGATGAGAAACGCTTATATGTGATCATTATGAGTTCTCATCTTCTTTATTTCGATATTCTTCATGCAATGGAAGTACAATTACATAAATATCTGGAGAAAGCGTATAATTGTCCGGTGGAGATTGTACCAAGATTTGAGCTTTCAAGTACTTATGATTTTGATACGATCTTAAAGGAATATATGGAGCCTGGAATTTTAGCACGCTGGAATAAGGAAGCACCTATTCTCTATACGGTGGTACGACAGGCGGGATATGAGGTTGTTGGAGATACGGTTCGTTTCCGCATCGATAAAAACAGTGCGTTGGCACAAAATGCAACGAAAGACATCAAACGTCGTCTGACGGAGACCATGAAACGTTCCTTTGATCTTGATGTCATGGTGGAATTTGAAACCGTTGCACTTCAAAAAACACAGTATGAGAAGGAGCGGGAGCATAGCCTGATGCTGGAACTTCAAGAGATTGAAAAGAAACAGTCAGAGTCCCGTGCCAAAGAGGAGGCTTTGAAAGACTCCGGGATTTCTCCTGTAAAAAAGGAAAACTCCGGAAAAAAGGGGGATGCTGCACCAAAGCAGGAGGCAGCAAATGCTCCGGAGAAAGATACAGCAAGAAAGAACACTTATGGCAGTTATCGTCGTCCAAAAGACGATCCGGATGTGATTTATGGCCGCAATGTGGATGGAGAACTGACTGCGATCAAGTCGATCACCTCCGAGATGGGAGATACTGTTATCCGTGGTATGGTCAGTGATTTTGAATTCCGCGAGATCCGGGGAGAAAAAACAATTTTCACCTTTTTTATTACAGACTTTACCAATACGATCAAAGTTAAGCTCTTTATTAAAAATGACAGCATGACTGATCTGTTATCCGAGCTTTCTGAGGGCAATTTCTACCTTGTAAAAGGTGTTATTCAGTTCGATACTTACGACAAGGAGCTGCAGATGAGTTCGGTGGTCGGGATCAAAAAGACGGTGGATTTCAGAGAAAAGAGAATGGACCATGCTCTGGAGAAACGTGTAGAGCTTCATTTACATACAGTCATGAGCGAGATGGACAGCGTCGTTGATATCAAAAAGGTAGTAAAGACGGCGAAAGACTGGGGCATGAAAGCGATGGCGATCACTGACCATGGTGTGGTTCAGGCATTCCCGGTTGCGGCAAGAGAGCTTAATAAGGATGATGATCTAAAGATCATTTACGGGGTAGAGGGATATTTTATAGATGATCTGCATGATATTGTATTGAATAGCAAAGGACAGTCGTTACGTGACAGCTACGTGGTATTTGATCTGGAGACCACTGGATTTTCATCCCAGAATGACCGTATCATTGAGATCGGTGCGGTGCGTGTGGTTGATGGAAAAGAAGTAGACCATTTCAGTGAATTTGTGAATCCAAAACGACCAATCCCGTTTGAGATTGAAAATCTGACCCATATCAATGATGATATGGTCAAAGATGCGAAAACAATTGAAGAGATCCTTCCGCAATTTATGGAGTTTTGCAAGGACTCGGTTATGGTAGCACATAATGCGGAATTTGATATCAGCTTTATTGAAGCAAATTGTGAGCGACTTGGCATTCCTACTGATTTTTCCGTGATCGATACAGTGGAACTTGCTCATGTCCTGCTGCCGGAGCTGGGACGTTTCAAACTTGATACGGTTTGTAAGCATTTGAAAATCAAGCTTGCAAATCATCATAGAGCGGTGGACGATGCCGGGGCAACTGCCAAGATATTTGTCCGTTTCATTGAGATGCTTGAAAAGAAAGAGATCTACAACGTAGATCAGTTAAATGCCTGCTCTGAATTTTCAGATGATAAGATCAAGAAAGCACCTTATTATCATGGTATTATTCTGGCGAAAAATGAGATCGGGCGCGTGAACCTTTATCATCTGATCTCGGCCTCCCATATTAAGTATTTTAACAAACGGCCGCGTATTCCAAAGAGTCTGATCAACCGTTACCGGGAAGGACTGATCATCGGTTCTGCCTGTGAAGCAGGAGAACTGTTCCGCGCGATTTTACATGGCAGAGGACATGAAAAGATCAAAAAAATTGTGGATTTTTATGATTACCTGGAAATCCAGCCGCTTGGAAATGATAAGTTTATGATCAATAATTCGAAATATCCGGTCAATAGTATTGAGGATATCATGGAGATCAACCGTACGATCGTACGGCTGGGTGAGGAGTATCATAAGCCTGTTGTAGCTACGTGTGATGTTCATTTTCTAAATCCGGAGGATTCTGTTTACCGGAGCATCATCATGAAGTCAAAGGGATTTGCCGACGCCAATGAACAGCCGCCACTTTATTTTAGAACGACGGAGGAAATGTTAAAGGAATTTATGTATCTGGGCGCAGAAAAAGCCAAAGAAGTTGTTGTTACTAATACCAATATGATCGCAGATATGATTGAAAAGATCTCTCCGGTCTATCCGGATAAATGTCCACCGGAGATTGAAAATTCGGACGAGACATTGACCAACATCTGTTATGATAAGGCACATGAGATTTATGGACCGGATCTTCCAGAGGTGGTAGAGGAGCGTTTGAAGCGGGAACTTCATTCCATTATCAGCAATGGATTTGCGGTAATGTATATCATTGCGCAGAAGCTGGTATGGGATTCCAATGATCATGGATATCTGGTAGGAAGCCGTGGTTCCGTTGGTTCTTCCTTTGTGGCAACGATGTCCGGTATCACAGAGGTAAATCCGCTTTCCGCGCATTATATCTGTCCGGAGTGTCACTTTGTAGATTTCGACTCACCGGAGGTAAAAGCCTTTTCCGGCAATTCCGGATGTGATATGCCGGATCGTGATTGCCCGAAGTGCGGGCATAAGCTGATCAAGGAAGGGCATGATATTCCGTTTGAAACATTTCTGGGATTTAATGGAGATAAAGAGCCTGATATCGATCTGAATTTCTCAGGTGAGTATCAGGGCTGTGCGCATAAGTATACAGAGGTGCTGTTCGGTGAAGGACATGCATTTCGTGCCGGAACGATCGGCGCAGTCGCAGATAAAACAGCGGAAGGTTATGTATACAAGTATTTTGAAGACGATGAGCGCGAGAAGATTTACAAAAAGGCGATCATGGATGGAAAGGATGAGCGGCAGGCAAAAAAGGAAGCAAAGGATGCGACTGTTTATGTAACGGAGCGCCGCTGTGAGATCACAAGACTTGCGAAAGGCTGTACCGGAGTGAAACGTACGACCGGACAGCATCCGGGTGGTATCATTGTTGTGCCGCATGGCATGGAGATCGATATGTTTACTCCGATCCAGCGTCCTGCCAATGATATGACCACAGATATTACGACCACGCATTTTGAGTACCATTCCATCGACCACAACCTGTTGAAGCTTGATATATTGGGACATGATGATCCGAGTATGATCCGTCACCTGGAAGATCTTACCGGAACCGATGCCAAAAATGTTCCTCTGGATGACAAAGATGTCATTTCCCTGTTCCATAATACGGATGCTTTGGGAATCACACCGGAGGATATTGGTGGAACAAAACTTGGCTGCCTTGGCGTACCGGAGTTTGGTACAGACTTTGCGATGCAGATGGTAATCGATGCCAATCCAAAGAGTTTTTCCGATCTGGTTCGTATTTCCGGTCTGTCACACGGAACCGGTGTGTGGCTTGGAAATGCACAGGATCTGATCAAGGATGGTATCGTAGAGCTGTCCGGTGCGATCTGTTGTCGAGATGATATTATGGTGTATCTGATCCATATGGGAATTGAAAGTGGTCTTGCCTTTACGATCATGGAGAGTGTACGTAAGGGAAAAGGCTTGAAGGATGAGTGGCTTCCGATCATGAAAGAACACAATATTCCAGACTGGTATGTGGACTCCTGCCGGAAGATCCAGTACATGTTCCCGAAAGCGCATGCTGCTGCTTACGTTATGATGGCGTGGCGGATCGCATGGTATAAGGTAAATTATCCACTGGAATATTATGCCACCTTTTTCAGTATCCGTGCCAAGGCAATGAATTATATGACAATGTGCCGTGGAAGAGAGAAGTTAGAATATTATCTGGAAGAGATCCGCAGCCGGGATAAGAATCTTCGAACAGCAAAGGATGAAGATACGATCCGTGATATGCGTCTGGTGCAGGAAATGTACGCCAGAGGCTATGAATTTATGCCGATCGATCTGTTCCGGGTAAAAGCTACAGAATTTCAGATCATTGATGGAAAGATCATGCCGTCATTAAATACGATCGATGGTATGGGAGATAATGCGGCGCAGAGTATTGTGGATGCAAAGGGAGAAGATAATCGCCCATATCTTTCCAAAGAGGATTTAAGGAAGCGGGCACACATTGGACAGAGTGCGATCGATAAGCTGACAGAGGCGGGAATATTAGATGATCTGACCGAAACAAACCAGCTTACATTTTCATTCCTCTAAAAAAAATAAAAAAGTGCTTGCATTTTGTCGGTGGCTTTGCTATACTATCAAAGTCGTCGGCAGATGACAAGTATGGTTCGTTGGTCAAGCGGCTAAGACGTCGCCCTCTCACGGCGAAAACAGGGGTTCGATTCCCCTACGAACTGCTTCTTACTCACAGATTGTATCTGTGAGTTTTTTCATGTGAAAAGAGTCTTTTCGTAGCGTCCGCTTTTTGGTAGAATAAGAAAAGAGCGTTGACAGCAACAGTAAAGGAGAGTGCTATGATTCGAACTAGAAGAAGGAAATGTTTTGCGGTTCTTTTTCTGATCGGGATCCTTTTATCTGTGGTGGCGTGCCCAAAGGTGCATGCGGATAGCCTGTATATCATCCGGGTGGGATTGACCAAGCAATTGAAACAGCAGAGCAGTGTAAAGGTGTTCACCAAAAAGATCGCATTAGGATACTGTGTGAATAACCGTTTTTCAGAATACATCCATTTTACTAATCGTTCCGGTTTTACTTTTTCTCCGGCAACAGGTTACTATCTGGTGTCCGATACGGTGTATCCGGATTATGCTTCTGTGATTAAGGTATATCAGAAGCTGTGCAAGGTGAAGTCGTTAAAAAACTCCACCTATGTTGCCATGATCGGAAAAAATAAATGGAGCATTTATGTTGGTGGTAAAAAAGATGTTCAAAAGGTTATGTCATTACAGGAAAAGGCGGAAGCCAAGTCCAAAACTACCTTTTCAGTGAGTGCCTATAATGGTCACCGCATTAAAGTTAGCGGTGGTTCTTTTGCCCTGCTATATGATGGGGATGAAACCGGACAATATGTACAGATTTCTGCAAATGTGTTGAATAAAAAAGGTTCCAAAACACTTACGGTAAATGGATATGAATACCGGGGACGGATGGAGATCGGGACCTATGGAGCCGGTAAGCTGACCGTTGTGAATATTACAAATGTGGAGAATTATCTTCGCAGCGTGGTGGGAAGTGAGATGGATAGCTCTTATCCGATGGAGGCATTAAAAGCTCAGGCAATTGTTTCCAGAACGTTTGCGCAGAATCACTGTGATAATTCCGGTGATACAAATACAGTTACTCCCTATACTCTCAATGATACGGATCATGTTTCTACAACTTCTTCCCAGCAGTATGGGGGCTATACAAAGGAGCGAAAAGATGCTGTGCTTGCAGTGACCTCTACGAGAGGAATCTGCATTTACGATAAGGGCAGCCAGATCGATGCCGCCTTTTTTCCGTCCAGTGGCGGAAGAACGGAGGATGCAGTAAATATCTGGGGAACCAAACGAAATTATCTGCTTCCGGTGGCAGATGTGATGGAGCTTTCCTATGCAGGAAAGGCATGGCGCAAGGATTATACACCGGAACAGTTAGGACAACTGGTTGGTTTAAAAGCGATCGTGTCAGCAAAGGTGGATGCACAGACGGCAAGCGGGCGTCTGGATGCAGTGACTTTTACAGATACAGAGCAGAAGAGTATTACGTTAAAGCATGACAATATCCGGGTGCGCTTGGGATTAAACAGTACAAAATGTCGTCTGATCACGAAAAAAGAAGACATTTCCTCTCTTTTCCTGAAAGGAACAGAAGAGACGAGAGAAGTAGAAGACCTAACCGGTGCAGTGGTATTATCTGCAAACAAACGTGTGACAACGCTGGCGGAGTCCGGTACGGTGGTTGTGGCTGGAAAGGATAATACTTCAGCTACGGTTTCCAAAGCTTCTGTAAAAGATGGAGTGTATACTTTCGTTGGATTGGGAAATGGCCACGGAGCCGGGATGAGCCAGGCGGGTGCGAAAGCGCGTGCCTTTGCCGGACAAAGTGCAGAGGATATTATTCGATATTATTACGGACCGTCAGTGTCCATGAAATAAGAGAGGCAATAAAATGAGTACAAATCAGGAACTTGGTATGAAACTTACCGATTATTATTACGATCTGCCACAGGAGCTGATCGCACAGGATCCGTTAAAACAAAGAGATTCTTCCCGGTTGATGGTATTTGACCGGAAGACCAAAGAGGTGACACACAAAGTATTTCATGATGTGATCGATTATTTGAATCCGGGAGACTGTCTGGTCATTAATAATACAAAGGTAATTCCGGCACGTCTGCTCGGTGTCAAGGAAGAAACAGGGGCGGCGATCGAAGTATTGCTGTTGCAAAGAAAAACAGATCGTGTCTGGGAAACACTGGTAAAACCAGGAAAAAAGGCGAGACCGGGTGCTGTCATTTCCTTTGGTGACGGACGATTAAAAGGTACGGTAACGGACATTGTAGAAGAAGGAAATCGTCTGATCTCGTTTGAATATGATGGCATTTTTGAGGAGATTCTGGATGAGCTCGGACAAATGCCGCTGCCGCCATACATCACCCATAAGCTGGAGGATAAAAATCGTTATCAGACTGTTTATGCTAAATATGAAGGTTCGGCGGCTGCACCGACAGCAGGGCTTCATTTTACGAAAGAGCTGCTGGAACGGATCCAGAACAAGGGGATCAAAATTGCCAATGTGACACTTCACGTCGGACTGGGTACGTTTCGTCCGGTGAAGGAGGACAATATCCTGGATCATCATATGCATTCGGAGTTTTATCAGATCGCAGCAGAGGATGCAGACATCATCAATGAAACGAAACGACAAGGAGGACGGATCATTTCGGTTGGAACAACGAGCACCAGAACGCTGGAGTCTGTTGCAGATGAACAGGGATTTGTCAGGGAAACAAGCGGCTGGACAGATATCTTTATTTATCCGGGATACCGGTTTAAATGCGTAGATGCGCTGATCACCAATTTCCATTTGCCGGAATCAACATTACTTATGCTGGTATCTGCATTTGCAGACCGGGAAAGTATATTACGCGCCTACGAAACGGCGGTAAAAGAAAAATATCGGTTCTTCTCCTTTGGAGATGCGATGTTATTATTATAATGAAAAAAGTGTTCCATTTTTTGGAACACTTTTTTGATGCGGTGTTTTTATTTGTTCTGTCCGTTGTAACAACTGTTTAAATCTTCATAGAATGTTGGGTAGGAGATATTTACACATTCTGCATTTTTCAATGTTGTTACACCGTCAGCATTGATTCCGGCTACTGCAAAAGTCATTGCAATGCGATGATCATTGTTGGTATCGATCTCTGCTCCGTGAAGCGGACATGGACCGTGGATGATCATTCCGTCCTCAGTTGCCTCTACGTCTGCGCCCATGCGGCTTAAATTGTCAACCATAACAGCAATGCGGTCGGATTCCTTTACCTTTAACTCTTTTGCATCCTTTATGATCGTATCGCCCTTGGCAAAGCAGGCAAGCAGTGCCATCGTTGGAAGCTCGTCGATGCAGCGGGGGATCACACTTCCTTCAATCGTTGTACCGACCAGATCGCTGGTGCATACAGTAATATCTCCGACGCGTTCCCCGCCCTCGACATGTTCATTTTCAATGGTGAGGTTGGCGTGCATGGCACGGCAGATCTCGATGATCCCATCTCTGGTTGGATTCAGGCCGACGTTTTTGATCGTTAGTCTGGAATCCTCGGTGATAAGTCCTGCTACTACAAAGTAGACGGCAGAAGAGATATCCCCCGGTACGGTAATGGACTGTCCGTACAGCTCTTTGGCAGGAGCGATCGTTGCCGTTTTTCCTTTGGAGGTAATGTCTGCCCCAAACGAAGCAAGCATCAGCTCAGTATGATTTCTCGATAATTCCGGTTCCGTCACGCTTGTTTTTCCATCGGCATAAAGACCTGCCAGTAAAATGCAGGATTTGACCTGTGCAGAGGCAACGGGAGAGGTATAATGAATTCCTTTTAACCGCTGCCCTTTAATGGTAAGCGGCGCACAATCATTATCCCGGTCACTGACGATACTTGCGCCCATTTGCCGGAGTGGTGTCATAATGCGCTTCATCGGACGTTTTTGGATGGAGGCGTCTCCATTTAAATGTGTGGTAAACGGTTGACCGGCGAGCAGTCCGGAGATCAGCCGGGTCGTTGTGCCGGAATTGCCAACATCAAGCATAGTATCCGGTGCACAAAGACCATGAAGCCCTTTGCCGTGTACGACTACTTTGTCATTTTTTATGGAAATAGGAACTCCCATTTTTTCAAAACAGGAAATGGTGGAGAGACAGTCGGCACCATTTAAAAAGCCGGAAATCTCAGTAATCCCTTTTGCGATTGCGCCAAACATGACGGCACGATGGGAGATGCTTTTGTCTCCCGGCACGGTAATACTGCCGTGTAAGCCCTTTTTTCTAGTGAATTGCATGGTATTTCTCCTTCGCATTTTCTTTGATTTTAGTATACCCCGATTCGCTTTTTCATGTCAACTTTCCCTTGTATTTGAAATGGGTGGATGGTATACTTGTTTTGTTTATGGGTGAACCGTGCATTGAGAATAAAGGAGACAAAGGATGGTTTCAAAGGCAATAGTTTTTGCAACAAAGGCGCATGAGGGACAGTTCCGCAAAGCGACGAAGATTCCTTATATTCTTCACCCGATGGAATGTGCCGTGATCATTTCCGGCATGACAACGGACGAAGAGATGATTGCAGCGGCATTGCTTCACGATACTGTGGAGGACTGCGATGTTACCATAGAGGACATCCGGAGGGAGTTTGGTTCTCGCGTTGCACAGTTTGTTGCAAGAGAATCGGAAGATAAGTCGAAGAGCTGGCAGGAACGCAAGCAGACAACGATCGATCAGCTGAGCAGTCATACCAAAGAGGAGTGTATGCTGGTGCTTGCAGATAAGCTGTCCAATATCCGTTCGATTACCCGCGATTATAAGGAATTGGGAGAAGCGTTATGGGATCGTTTTCATGAAAAACGAAAAGAACGCATCGGCTGGTATTACAAAAGTATCGCCGAAAAACTTACCTGCCTGAGCGAATACGAACAGTATGCAGAATACTGTCGTCTGGTAGAGCAGATCTTTGGATAATAATTAAGAATAGGAAGAGGAAGAAAATATGGGAATCGTAAAGAAGCAGGCAGCATTTTTGATCGCATTGCTGCTTTTGTTAAGTTTAAGTTTTTCAGAAACAGGTGTGGTTTCTGCCAAAACAAAAAAGAGCAGTGAAAAACAAACAGAAAGCAAAAAAGAGAAGACGGAATATCCGTATCTGATCCAGGTGAATAAAGCAACCAATACGGTGACGATATTTGCCAAGGATGAGAATGGAAAATACAAAAAGCCGGTCAAGGCAATGGTCTGTTCCGGTGGAGAGGCTACTCCGATCGGTACTTTCAAATCACCAAACAAGTACCGGTGGCAGCCATTGATGAATAATGTGTGGGGACAGTACTGTACACAGATTTACGGAAATTTTTTATTTCATTCGGTCTATTACATGAGCCGGAATCCGGGAGATCTTTCCGTTAGTGCATACAATGCATTAGGAACCACGGCATCCCATGGCTGTGTCCGTCTGACCTGTGGTGACGCAAAGTGGATGTATGATAACTGTCCGCTTGGTACAACGATCAAGATCATTAACGGTACGAAAAAAGATGACCCGTTAGGTAAGCCAAAAGCGATGAAGATCAGTACAAAATGGGATCCGACAGATCCAACACCGGGAAATCCATGGCACAACCAGCTGATAAAGGTTACAGCCAAGCGGAAAACGATCGAGTATGGGAAAAAGATCAAGGATCTTAAAAGTCTTGTAACACTTACTGATGTTACCGGACGAAATGTAAACAAAGAAACATATCTGAAAGTTTCCGGTTCGATCAATACGAAAAAGCTGGGAAATTATGATGTTGTATATAAAACGACAGATAAAGCAGGGCGTTATAAAGAAAAAACCGTGTCATTTTCTGTTGTAGATACGAAGAAACCGGTATTTTCCGGATTGGATGCTGTAACACTCGAGCGGAATGCAAGTTTCAATCCGTTAAAAGGAGTAAAAGCGAAGATGGTTTCCGGTCAAAAGCTCAAAAAAGAGCAGATCAAGGTAAAAGGAACGGTAAAGACCAATACGTGTGGGGTATATAAATTGACCTACAAAGTAAAAGGCACCAACAAAAAAACAGCTACCAAAACGAGAACAGTAAAGGTTGTTGATACAAAGAAGCCGGAGCTCAATGGAGTCAATGATACCTCGCTCACACAGACCTTTGAAAATGAAACACAATGCATAGAAGCGATCAAAGCGGATGTTATGGCACATGTTTCGATCAAGGACAATGGCCAAAAAATTGCAGCAGAGAAGGTTGCTTCCATGATATTACTGGAAGTAAATAAGACTGCAGAGAATACTTATCAGGTTACGGTTACGGTAACAGACGCTGCAAAGAACACCACAAAGAAAATGGTAACTTATACAGTACAGCCGTTTGTTACTGCCACACCGGCAGCTTAATTAAAGAGAACATTGTAAGACACATATTTAAGGAGGAGACTATGAAAACAGACATTCAGATCGCACAGGAAGCAGAATTATTCCACATCAAAGAGGTAGCCAAAAAACTGGATATTTCCGAAGATGATCTGGAATTTTATGGAAAATATAAAGCAAAGCTTTCCGATGATTTGATGAATCGGGTAAAAGAGAAAGAAGATGGAAAGCTGATCCTGGTAACAGCGATCAATCCTACTCCGGCAGGAGAGGGAAAGACTACGATCACAGTTGGTTTAGGAGAAGCTTTTGGTGTGCTTGGAAAAAAAGCTGTGATCGCACTTCGTGAGCCATCCTTAGGACCTTGCTTTGGTATCAAAGGAGGAGCTGCCGGTGGTGGATATGCGCAGGTTGTACCGATGGAAGATCTGAATCTTCATTTTACCGGCGATTTTCATGCCATAACTTCTGCAAATAATCTGTTAGCTGCCATGCTTGACAATCATTTACAGCAGGGCAATGCTCTTCGCATTGATCCGAAACAGATCGTATGGAAGCGTTGTCTTGATATGAATGACCGTGCGCTTCGTAATGTCGTGATCGGTATGGGTGGAAAAATGGATGGTGTGGTTCGTCAGGATCGTTTCCAGATCACCGTGGCATCCGAGATCATGGCCATTTTATGTCTGGCAAATGATATGGCAGATCTAAAGGATCGTTTAAGTAAGATCATCGTAGCATATAATGTGGATGGTGAGCCTGTGACAGCAAAGGATTTAAAGGCGGTTGGTTCTATGGCTGCCCTGCTGAAGGATGCGATCAAACCAAACCTGATCCAGACGTTAGAGCATACGCCGGCACTGGTACATGGCGGACCATTTGCCAATATTGCACATGGTTGTAACAGTGTACGTGCAACAAAAATGGCATTAAAACTTGCAGATTATGTTGTGACGGAAGCTGGCTTTGGGGCAGATCTTGGTGCAGAGAAATTCTTGGATATCAAGTGCCGTATGGCAGGTTTAAAACCGGATGCTGTTGTCCTGGTAGCAACTGTCCGGGCATTAAAATATAATGGTGGCGTACCAAAGGCAGAACTTGGTGCAGAGAATCTGGATGCTTTAAAGAATGGTATCTGCAATCTGGAGAAGCATATTGAGAATCTGCAGAAATTTAATGTTCCGGTTGTGGTAACATTAAATCGTTTTGTAACGGATTCCGAGGCGGAACTTCAGTTTATTGAGAACTTCTGTAAGGAACGTGGCTGTGAATTTGCACTTTCTGACGTATGGGAGAAAGGCGGCGAAGGCGGTGTTGCTTTGGCACAGGCGGTATTACAGACGATTGAAACTAAACCTTCTCATTATGCTCCGCTTTATGACGACTCCCTTTCTATTGAAGAAAAGATTGAAACGATCGCAAAAGAGATCTATGGTGCAAGAAGTGTCAGCTATTCCAAAGCTGCAAAGAAATCTCTTGCAAAGATTGCAGAAATGGGAATGGAAAGCTTCCCGGTTTGTATGGCGAAAACGCAGTACAGCTTATCGGATGATGCAAAGAAGCTCGGACGTCCGACTGATTTTGATATTACAGTAAATGAAATTTATGTCAGTGCCGGTGCCGGCTTTGTAGTTGCGATCACCGGATCGATCATGACAATGCCAGGACTTCCAAAGGTTCCGGCTGCGGAAGGAATTGATGTGAATGATGACGGTGTGATCACTGGATTATTCTAATGATTTAGGAGGATAAAATGGCGCAATTAATTGATGGAAAGGCGATTGCAGCCCAGATAAAAGAAGAATTAAAAGAACAAGTAGCAGCGTTAAAAGAACAGGGAAGAGAAGTGTCACTCGCTGTGATACAGGTAGGAGAGGACAAGGCTTCCAGTGTTTATGTCAACAATAAAAAGAAGACCTGTGAGTATATTGGGATCCGTTCTTTGAGTTATCATCTTCCAGAGGAAGTATCTGAAGAAGAGTTATTGAAGTTGATCAATACTCTCAATCAGGATGATGCTGTCAATGGTATTTTAGTACAGCTTCCGGTGCCAAAGCATATTGATGAAGACCGCGTGATCAAGGCGATCGATCCGAAAAAGGATGTGGATGGATTCCATCCGCAAAGTGTGGGTGCCTTAAGCATTGGACAGCCGGGATTTGTTTCCTGTACCCCTGCGGGCATCATTGAACTATTAAAACGAAGCAATGTAGAGATCACAGGAAAAGAGTGTGTGGTAGTAGGCCGGAGCAACATTGTCGGTAAACCAATGGCACTTCTTTTGCTTCGTGAAAATGGTACAGTAACGGTATGCCATTCTAAAACGGCGGATCTTCGTGCGGTTACGAAACGGGCAGATATTTTAGTGGTTGCGATTGGAAAACCACAGTTTATTGATGAAACCTATGTCAAGGAGGGGGCAGTTGTGATCGATGTCGGAATTCACCGGGATGAGAACAACAGGCTTTGTGGTGATGTGAATTTTGACCGTGTGAAGGATGTGGCAGAGAAGATCACTCCGGTTCCGGGCGGTGTAGGTCCGATGACCATTTGCATGTTGATGCACAATGTAGTAAAGGCAGAAGAGATGCAAAGAAAGTAAGGAGACACTATGAACGTATTTTTCGTATCCTTAGGATGTGACAAAAACCTTGTGGACAGCGAAGTGATGCTTGGAATTTTAAACAGAGAAGGGTATCAGATCGTCGATCAGGAAGAAGAAGCAGACGTGATCGTTGTGAATACCTGCTGTTTTATCCATGATGCCAAGGAAGAGAGTATTGAAACGATATTAGAGTGTGCACAGTATAAGAAAACAGGGCGGCTGCAGGTGCTTGTGGTGACCGGATGTTTGGCACAGCGTTACAAGGATGATATTCTTGCGGAGATTCCGGAAGTAGATGTGGTACTCGGAAGCAGCTCATATGATGAGATTGCGGCAGTGATCCGTAAGGTTGTTTCAGACAAACAGAAGATCACACTCGATAAAGGAATCAATTATCTGTCCAAGGTGACCGGAGGAAGAATCGGCAGTGCCGAGAGTTACTGCTCTTATTTAAAGATTGCAGAGGGTTGTGACAAGCATTGTACCTACTGTATCATCCCGAAGCTGCGCGGCTCGTACCGCAGTATTCCGATGGAGGACGTCCTTGCCAATGCAAAGGAACTGGCACAAAATGGTGCAGTGGAATTGAATCTTGTGGCACAGGAGATCACCGTATATGGTGTAGATCTGTATGGCAAAAAAATGCTTCCGACGCTGTTGAAAAAGCTTTGTGAGATAGAGGAGATCAAGTGGATCAGATTGCTTTACTGTTATCCGGAGGAGATCACGGAGGAATTGATCGATGTGATGGCAGAGGAAGAAAAGATCTGCCACTATATCGATATGCCGATCCAGCACAGCGAAGATGCGGAGTTGAAGCGGATGGGACGAAGAACTTCCAAAGCAGAACTGGTTCAGGTGATTCAGCATTTGCGAGAACGGATTCCAGATATTGCGATCCGTACTACGTTGATCACAGGATTTCCGGGAGAGACAGAGGAAGAGTTTGAAGCACTTTACCGTTTTGTCAATGAAATGGAGTTTGATCGTCTGGGCGTTTTCCCATATTCCATGGAAGAAGGAACCGCTGCTGCAGAATTACCGGATCAGATACCAGAGCAGACAAAACAGCAGCGGCGCGCGGAATTGATGGAGCTGCAGCAGGCCATTTCCTATGAAAATGATGAAAAAATGGTAGGAAAGACGATCCCGGTTCTGATCGAAGGATATTTGTATGAAGATGATATTTATGTGGGACGAAGCTACAAAGATGCCAAGGGTGTCGATGGAAATGTGTTTGTTTCCTCAGAAGAAGAACTGATTTCCGGAACGATCGTACCGGTTAAGATCACCGATTTTAAAGAATATGATTTGATAGGAGAGCGAGTGTATGAATTTACCAAATAAGATCACGTTATTACGTGTTATTTTAATTCCTTTTTTTATTGTGTTTATGATGCTTGACGGAAGTGCGTTTCAGTGGGCGGCACTGATCGTTTATGTGGTAGCCAGTTTAACTGATTTTGTAGATGGTCAGCTTGCAAGACGGATGAATCTTGTCACCGATTTTGGTAAATTTATGGATCCGTTGGCAGATAAAATGCTGGTTGCAGCTGCGATGATCCTGTTTGTGGAGCGTGGGATCATGCCGGCATGGGTAGTGATCGTCATTATTGCAAGAGAGTTTATTGTCAGTGGTTTCCGTATGATCGCTGCGGAAAAAGGAGTAGTGATCGCTGCCGGATGGTGGGGAAAGATCAAAACCGCAGAGAGTATGGTGATGCTTGTCCTGATCCTTTTATTTGAAGCGTTAGGTTTACATGACGGTGCTGTTTATGTGATAGAACAGGTATTGATCTATCTTGCTATGGTACTTACGATCATTTCTATGATCGATTATCTTGTAAAGAATAAGGGAGTCATTGAAAGCTGTTAGAAAGGGATGATACAATGTATCAGAAAGTGGATGCACTGAGCGAAGAAGAGGTAACAAAATACAAGGTGCATATGCCGTTGGAAGAACAGGTTGTGATGGCATTACAACAGCAGAATAAGACGATCTGCTGTGCGGAAAGCTGTACAGGAGGACTGCTTTCTGCCACATTGATCAATGTGGCAGGTGCCTCGGATGTTTTGATGGAAGGCTATGTAACGTATTCCAATGAAGCCAAACATCGTCTGCTTCAGGTATCCGAAGAAACCCTTCAAAAAAAAGGTGCAGTTTCTTATGATACTGCCGCACAGATGGCATATGGAGCCGCGCAGGCCGCACATGCCTCCGTTGCCTGTGCAACGACCGGAATTGCGGGACCTGGTGGTGGAACGAAAGAAAAGCCGGTGGGACTGGTGTATATCGGCATTTATGTTTGTGGAACGACTTATGTCGCACAGTGTCATTTTTCCGGGGATCGGCAGACAGTTCGTAAAAAGGCGGTAGAACAGGCTTTTTCATTGTTATTGCAAAGACTTGGCTGATGTGATAGAATAAATAGGAAATACAAGGATTCAGAAGTGTACATGTGATTGGGAACAGATAATCTTTAATGTTGTTCTCGAACAAATGTACACTTTTTTTGTCAAATCTATTGACAGTAGCAGTGAATTAGTATATTATGAGTACAGTTTACCGAACATATTTTCGAAACTGGTTATAGTATGGGATTATTTTGAAAAGGAGATTACAGTTATGGCAAGACAGGATGATAAGCTGAAAGCGCTTGACGCTGCGATCATGCAGATTGAGAAGAGCTACGGAAAAGGGGCGATCATGAAACTCGGGGATCAGGGAAAGGATCTGAATATCGAGACCACCCCTACAGGTTCCATCAGTTTGGATATTGCATTGGGAGTAGGGGGCATTCCAAAGGGACGAGTGATCGAGATTTACGGACCAGAGTCCAGTGGTAAGACGACGGTTACTTTACATATGATCGCAGAGGTGCAGAAACGTGGCGGTATAGCGGGATTTGTGGATGCAGAGCATGCACTGGACCCAGTATATGCAAAGAAGATCGGCGTTGACATTGATAATTTATATATTTCACAGCCGGATAATGGAGAACAGGCATTAGAGATTACAGAGACGCTGGTTCGCTCCGGCGCGGTTGATATTGTGATCGTGGATTCTGTGGCGGCATTGGTACCAAAAGCAGAAATAGATGGAGAGATGGGAGATTCTCATGTAGGTCTTCAGGCACGTCTGATGTCACAAGCACTTCGTAAACTGACGGCCGTGATCAGTAAGTCCAACTGCAGTGTTGTATTTATCAACCAGCTTCGTGAGAAGGTTGGTGTAATGTTTGGTAACCCGGAGACAACAACAGGTGGACGTGCGTTAAAGTATTATTCTTCTATTCGTATGGATGTACGCAGAATCGAGACATTAAAGGCGAATGGTGAGATGATCGGTAACCGTACCCGTGTGAAGGTTGTAAAGAACAAGATTGCTCCGCCATTCCGTGAAGCAGAGTTTGATATTATGTTTGGAGAAGGTATTTCTTCCGAAGGAGACATTTTAGACCTTGCTGCAAACAGTGATATTGTGAACAAGAGCGGTGCATGGTATGCCTACAAGGGTGAAAAGATTGGTCAGGGACGTGAGAATGCTAAGAAATTCCTAAAAGAGAATCCGGCAGTATGTCAGGAGATCGAACAGTTGGTACGGGCACATTATGGACTTGCAACAGAAGGTACTGCAGAGACACAGCCGGAAGAGACAAAGGAATCTTAATATGATCGTAACCGCATTACTTCCGGGGAAGAATGGAAAAAAGAAAGTTTATGTAGATGAATGTTATCTTTTTTCCCTCTACCCAAAGGAATTAAAACAATATGAGATCAAGATAGATCAACCGATTTCCAAAGAATCGGTTGATTCTATTTATGAAGGATGTCTGTTACATAGAGGCAGGCTTCGTGCTATGAATCTATTGATCAAAAAGGATTATACCAGAGCGCAGATCAAAGAGAAGCTGTTGCAGTCAGAATATACCGAACCTACGATCACCAGTGTGATAGAGTACTTGGATCAATTTCATTATCTTGATGATGTCCGATATGCCACACAGTTTATTTCTTTTCAGAAGAGCAGCAAGAGTAGACGGCAGATCGAACAGCTTCTTAAAGGCAAAGGAGTATCCAAAGAGGATATTACGTCCGCTTATGAAGCCTGTGGAGAAGAGTACGATCTGGAAGAGGAGGAACAACAGCTTTTACATAATTTAATTGCCAAAAAATGCAAACGATTGCATAAAGATACGATGACGTATGAGGATTGGGGAAAAGTGTACCAATTCCTTGCTGCGAAGGGTTTTTCCTCGGGCAGTATTCGAAATGCAGTCACTGGTTATCGGGAATCGCATGATGATTTTTAACAAACAGATACAAAATATTGTGTTCTTTTCAGTCATTATCACTACATTTTTTGCTTAGAAACTTGACATTAGTCAAAAATCAGTATAAAATTGTTATGTTGTACTTATATAAGTACAGTAAAAACTAAATAAGGAGGTGCTCCTGTGGGTATCGCTATAGCAATTGTTGTTACTGCTTTAATTTGCCTTGCGGTTGCCATTCCGGTTTCTTCTAAAGTTTCTGTATCAAAATACAAAACAGAAGAAGAACAAAAGATCGGCAGCGCTCAAGATAAGGCGCGAGAAATTATAGATGAAGCATTAAAGACAGCAGAAGCTAAGAAGCGTGAGGCAACTTTGGAAGCCAAAGAAGAGACCATTCGCGTAAAGAATGAGCTTGATAAGGAAACCAAAGAACGTCGCTCTGAGCTGCAGAGACTGGAAAAGCGTGTACTGGATCGTGAAGAGAATGTAGAACGTAAATCCGCAGCAATGGAGAAGAAGGAAGCAAGTCTTGCCCAGAAAGAAAGTGTAATGGACAAAAGACGTGCCGAATTGGATCAGCTTCAAGCAAAGAAGCTCCAGGAACTGGAAAGAATTTCAGGATTAACCTCTGAACAGGCAAAAGAGTTTTTGTTAAAAAGTGTAGAAGAAGACGTAAAACATGAAAAGGCTTTAATGGTGAAAGAGATGGACACCAGAGCAAAAGAAGAAGCCAACAAGAAAGCAAAGGAGTACATTGTCAGTGCAATCCAGAAATGTGCGGCAGATCACGTATCAGAAACAACCGTATCTTCCGTACAGCTTCCAAGTGATGAGATGAAAGGAAGGATCATTGGTCGTGAGGGACGTAATATCCGTACCTTAGAGACTATGACAGGTGTTGATCTCATTATTGATGATACTCCTGAGGCAGTCATTTTATCCAGTTTTGATCCAGTTCGCCGTGAGGTGGCAAGGATCGCATTGGAGAAACTGATTGTCGATGGCCGTATTCATCCGGCAAGAATTGAAGAAACTGTGGAAAAGGCGCGGAAGGAAGTAGAAGTCCAGATGCGGGAAGAAGGCGAGTCTGCAACCTTAGAGGTTGGAGTACACGGTATTCATCCAGAGTTGATCCGATTGTTAGGAAAGATGAAATACAGAACCAGTTATGGTCAGAATGCGTTAAAGCATTCGATCGAGGTTGCACATTTATGTGGTTTGTTAGCAGCTGAGATCGGTCTGGATGTCCGGACAGCTAAACGTGCTGGTTTATTACATGATATTGGTAAATCCGTAGATCAGGAGATGGAAGGTTCCCATATCCAGATTGGTGTAGATCTTTGTAGAAAATATAAAGAAGCACCGATCATCATCAATGCAGTTGCCGCCCATCACGGTGATTGTGAACCAGAGTCTTTGATTGCATGTATTGTACAGGCTGCTGATGCAATTTCTGCAGCTCGTCCGGGTGCAAGAAGAGAAACACTTGAAACATATACAACCAGATTGAAAGAGTTGGAAGACATTTCTAATTCCTTTGATGGGGTTGACAAAACTTTTGCTATTCAGGCAGGTCGTGAGATTCGTGTAATGGTAGTTCCAGAGCAGGTGTCTGATGCAGATATGATTTTATTGGCCAGAGATATTTCCAAGCAGATTGAAAGTTCGCTGAATTATCCGGGTCAGATTAAAGTTAATGTAATTCGAGAGTCACGAGTAGTAGACTATGCGAAATAGGAAATAAGAGCAAGACCTTTCACCAGATCGGTGAAAGGTCTTTTTTATGGTGCGAAACAGGTAGCATATTCTTCCCTTATTGTGCAAAATGAAAGATATGAATAGAAAAATTGCAAAAAAAGCGAGATAAAAGCGAAAATAAAGGGCAAAATGACCAAAAAAAGAATTATCAGCAAATAATTCTTGTATTTGTGTGTGTTCTATATTACAATAGCATATGTGATTTTTTGAAACAATAAGTAAATTTAAGGTGGTGCATGTTATGTCATTAACATTATCAAAGAAAGCGCAGGCAGTAAAACCTTCGTCTACGCTGGCAATTACAGCAAAAGCAAAAGAATTAAAAGCGCAGGGAATTGACGTGGTAGGATTCGGTGCCGGAGAACCTGATTTTAATACTCCGGATAACATTTGTGATGCAGCGATCAAAGCTATTCATGAAGGCCATACCAAATATACTCCGGCTTCCGGTACAAATTCCTTGAAGGAAGCTGTAAAGAAAAAATTTAAAACATTTAATGGATTGGATTATGATATCAATCAGATCGTGATCAGTAATGGTGGAAAACATTCTTTGACTAATGTTTTTATGGCAATTTTAAATCCGGGAGATGAAGTAATGATCCCGGCTCCTTACTGGCTGAGTTATCCGGAGATGGTAAAGCTGGCGGATGGTGTTCCGGTTACAGTTCCTACCAAAAAGGAGAACGGATACAAGGCAACAGTAGACGATCTTGCAGCATGTTTTACAGAGAAGACCAAAGCAATTGTGATCAATACACCATGCAATCCTACCGGTATGTTATACAGCAAAGAAGAGCTGCAGGCAATTGCTGATTTTGTAGTGGAAAAGGATATTTATATTATCTCCGATGAAATGTATGAGAATCTTGTTTATGGTGATGCCAAGCATGTGAGCATTGCATCCTTAAATGACGAGATCTATAAGAGAACGATCACGGTAAGCGGCGTGGCAAAAAGTTATGCCATGACAGGATGGAGAATTGGTTATGTGGGAGCAAGTGCAGAGATCGCTAAGTTGATGTCTTCTGTACAGAGTCATTCAACTTCCAATCCAAATTCCATTGCGCAAAAGGCGACAGAGGAAGCATTACTTGGACCACAGGATACAGTGGAAATCATGCGCAAAGAGTTTGATGCACGAAGAAAATATATGTTTAGCAGAGTGAGCACAATGCCGCACGTATCCTGCTTAGAGCCACAGGGAGCGTTTTATGTATTTGTAGATGCTACCGAGGCTTGCAAAATGTCTTATAAAGGACAGAAAGTAGAAACGGCAGCCAAACTTGCCAAGATTTTGATCGAGGATTATAACACGGCAGTGATCCCATGTGAGGATTTTGCAGCGGATGGACATTTCCGTTTATCTTATGCAATTTCTATGGAACAGATTGAAAAAGGTTTAGACCGTATTGAATCGTTTTTGAATGTATTGGAGTAGTCATATGGAACATAAGACTTCGTTACAGTATGAAAAACGAGGAGAGGAGCTTGCTTTTCAGGGAGCTGCTATTCAGGTTTACAAGGATTTCATCACTTTGCCGAACGGCAGGGAGGTAACTTGGGATCTGGTCAAGCATCCTGGCGGGGCAGGGGTTCTTCCGATTGATGAGGAACACAATGTATTGCTGGTCAGACAATATCGTAATGCGGTGGGAGACATGGTACTGGAGATTCCTGCCGGGAAGCGGGAAGGTCAGGAACCATTTCTTCAGTGTGCTGCCCGTGAACTGGAAGAAGAAACCGGATATCGTTCAGATCACATTGTGCATCTGAGCAACAGTATCCCGGCAATCGGATACAGCAATGAAATATTGGGACTGTTTTATGCAGACCATTTGGAAAAGACCAATCAGCATCTTGATGAGGACGAATTTATTAATGTTGTGCGCTTGCCATTTGAACAAGTACTTCAGATGGTCTGCGACGGTAAGATTATAGATTCCAAAACAGTTACGGCTGTTTTACTTTATCAACAGGTTCTACTTTGTTCGAAAACGTCATATATTAAACCGTAGAAAAAGCTTGTCGGAGAAAACCGCAAGAATTCTTGGGAGGCGTGGAAGATGAGGCAGGAAGTATTAACGAGACATTTTTCATTTGATATGCTGGCACTTGTGGTTGGTAATTTATTTGGTACATTGTTTTCCAATCTTGCATTAAAAAATTATGTATTTAATCATGTGGAACAGTTAAGTATCCGGGAGCAGCTGCTTAATGGAGAAAATTGTTCATCTTTGGAATTATGGATTTATGTATTTGGAAGAAGAAGTATATTGTTGCTTCTTCTTCTTGTTATTTTAGCTTTTTTTTCGACAGAATGTTGCAAAATTCTGCTTTGCTTTTTGTTAGGGGCATGCCTGGGGCTGACTTTTTGTGTAGAACTTCTTGCAGATGGGATCAGTGGAGTGCTCTTTTATATTCTGGCACTTTTTCCGCAGTGGCTGTTTTATATTCTCTCTATATTTTCCTCCCTCTATTTTCGTGACCAAGGCAAACGCTTTCTTTCCATACTGGGGATGGGGTCCCTGTTTTTTGTGGGAGTTTTTTGTGAAAGTTATATCCAGAATGCTGTGTTTCAATTAGTAAAACGCTTTTTATGAGAAAATTTTTATTTGCATTTACTGCGGTTTGTCTATATAATAAAGATTGCAAAAAATCATGTGAACTTTTGTCACATGTTTTTTTGTGTGTATACCAAACAGAAATTATGATTTCTGTACTGTCAGGAGTTTTGATGAGGAAAATACCATGGAGCAGTATGTCAAACGCTTTGTTGTATATTTGCAACAGGAAAAGCATGCAAGTGTGAATACGATTTCTTCTTATCAGCGTGATCTTTTAAAGCTATGTGGATATTTGGAACAGCATGGCATAAAGGAGTGGAAGCTGGTAACAGAGACAAATTTGAATTCCTATATATTAACTTTGGAAGCAGCCGCCTTTTCTACTGCGACAATCTCAAGATCAATCGCAGTCATGAAAACATTTTATCTTTATCTGATGCGGGCTCATATGGTACAGGAGGATGTAGCATATCGCTTAAAATCACCTAAAGTAGAACATAAAAAGCCGGTTGAATTGACGCAGGAAGATATGCAGCAGCTGCTTGCTGCGATTGAAAAGGATAATGCAAGAGGAATGCGGGATTATGCTATGCTGCTACTGCTTTATGCAACCGGTATCCGTGTCAGTGAGCTGGTTCGGCTGACAGTGGAGGATGTCTGTTTAGAGCATACCTATCTGCTGATAGATAATGGAAAAAAGCAGCGCGTTGTACCATTTGATGAAAAAACTAAAATGGTGCTGTCAGAGTATTTGCAGGAGGCACGCATAAAGTTGCAAAAGGAAATGGAACAGACATTATTTTTAAATGCACAGGGACATGCAATGACGCGACAGGGGTTTTGGAAAATTTTAAAGGGCTATGCGAAAAAAGCTTCCATATCCAAAGAAATTACCCCTTATACGATACGCTATTCCTGTGAAACACATAAAAACAAATTATAAGGGAAAGATAGGAGAAAAGAATGGATCAGTACAATTGTTATACCCCGAAAGAAGTACATGAGAATATGGTAAATGCTGCAGTAACAAAGGTAAATTATTCTGTATTGCAATTAATAATCCTTGGGATTATGGCGGGAAGTTGTATCGCACTTGGTGCGGAAGCAAGTAATACAGCCATGCATGCGATCACCAATGTCGGTGTGGCAAGATTGGTCGCAGGTTGTGTATTCCCGGTTGGTCTGATCGCAATGGTTCTGGCAGGTGGAGAGCTTTTTACAGGAAACTGTCTGATGATTGGATCAGTCGTAAATGGAAAAATCAAATTAAGCGGAATGCTTCGTAACTGGGGGATCGTTTACATTTTCAATATGGTCGGCGGTGTAATGATCGCAGCGATCGTCAGTCAGACCGGACAATGGAATTTTACGGACGGAATGCTTGGGGCAATGACATTAAAGGTTGCAGTTGGAAAAGTTACAATGTCACACTGGACAGCTTTTTGTTCCGGTATTATGTGTAATGTATTTGTTTGTCTTGCAGTATTGATGGCAAGTGCAGCAAAGGCTGTAGTAGGTAAGATCTTAGCTATCTTTTTCCCAATCTGTGCCTTTGTTATTTCCGGTTTTGAGCACTGTGTTGCCAATATGTATTATATTCCTGCCGGCATTATGGCATCAAAGAATCCGGAATATGTGCAAAAAGCACAGGAAATATATGGATTAAGTCTGGATCAGATCCATCAGCTTTCTGTAGGAAGCTTTTTGTACAACAATCTATTGTTTGTTACAATTGGTAATATTATCGGTGGCGGTGTCATTATCGGTCTGATGTATTATGCAGCGTTTGTACATCCACAGAAGAAAGAACAGAAACAGTAGTTGACTTTACTGCTTTAAAGTGATACACTAACACATGGTTTAGTTATGTAAAGGAAGGATGTTGAAAAATGAGTTTACACATTGAGAAAAAAGTTCCAAGTGCAGAGGAGATCAAAGCACAGTTTCCAATGAGCGAGGAATTAATTGAAGTAAAGAAAAAACGCGATGCGCAGATCAAGGATGTATTTACCGGAGCGTCAGATAAGTTTCTGGTGATCATCGGACCATGTTCTGCAGACAATGAGGAAGCAGTCTGTGATTATGTTCAGAGATTGGCACGTGTGAATGAACAGACGAAGGATAAGATTCTGCTTATCCCTCGTATTTATACAAACAAACCGCGTACGACCGGAGAAGGATACAAAGGAATCCTTCATCAGCCGGATCCGGAGAAAAAGCCGGACATGGTACATGGTCTGATCGCGATCCGGAAGATGTTTATCCGCTCCTTAAAAGAAACATCATTAAGTGCAGCAGATGAGATGCTATATCCTGGAAACTGGGGGTACATGGAGGATCTGCTTTCCTATGTAGCAGTGGGAGCACGTTCTGTTGAGAATCAGCAGCATCGCTTGATCGCCAGTGGTATGGATGTTCCGGTTGGAATGAAGAACCCGACCAGTGGAGATTTAACTGTCATGATCAATTCTGTGATCGCAGCACAGGGACATCATACTTTTTTATATCACACCAATCAGGTAAAATCCGATGGTAATCCACTGGCACATACGATCTTACGTGGTGCAGTAAACAAACATGGACAGAATATTCCAAACTATCATTATGAGGATTTCCGCCTTTTATTAGATCTTTATGACAAACATCAGCTGTTAAATCCTGCCTGTATTGTGGATGCAAACCATTCCAACTCCGGAAAACAGTGGGATCAGCAGCCACGTATTGTAAAAGAAGTGCTGCATAGCAGAAATCTTTCCGAGGACATTAAGAACCTGGTAAAGGGTGTTATGATCGAAAGCTACATTGAGGACGGCAACCAGAAGATTGGTGATGGCTGTTATGGTAAATCCATTACAGATCCATGTCTTGGATGGGAAAAAACCGAGAAATTATTATACGAAATTGCAGATCGTTTATAAGAAATGCAGGAGACCGGGACATAAAAGTGTTCCGGTCTTTTTCTTAACTATGTCAGTTTTTTGAAATGTTTTGAAATAATATGTCAAAAATGGTATACTACTTTTTAGTTTTTAAGAATAGAGGTTTGTTGCATGAAAAAAACAGACTGGTTACAGGCTTTAAGCAAAGATCGCAGAAAAACAGTGATGATCACTTTCCTTCCTGCCGTGATCGTGATGGGAGCCATTTTTTATTTTTCTGCACAGTGTGGAGATGATTCTGCTACAGAAAGTTCCCGGATCGTAGATATACTTATTTTTATTATCGATCATATTTCGGGCAGATCACTTTCAGCAGAGGATACAACATCACTGGCAGAAATGTTATCTTATCCGGTGAGAAAATGTGCGCACATGACAGAATTTGGCGTGCTTGCATTATGTTTTTTTATGGGAATCTATAATCTGGTGAAATGGTATCCGTATATTCCGGCATTTCTTTGTACTTTTGTTTATGCGATGTCAGATGAATTTCATCAGAACTTTGTACCGGGACGTCATGCCAGCCTGATCGATGTATCTATTGATTGTACGGGGGCGTTGATCGCACTTTGCCTGCTGCATATTATTTTGAAAATAAGGAGAAAACAAAATGGAAGAAAACGAAATGAAAAATGAATTGGACTTTGAGGCAATTGATGCTGTATCTATGGAATTTAAAAAGAAAAAAAGAAAAAAATTTCTGCTTGACACGGCAGGATTTATTGTAATATTACTGTTGATCTGGCTTGCGGTATACGGAATAACCCATTTTTTGTATGGATTTATCATTGTAGATGGTTCCTCCATGACCAATACTCTTAAGGATGGACAGGTTGGTATCATTCAGAAAATTAACAGTGAAAAAGATCTGAAGCGGGGGGATATTGTTGTATTCTGGTCAGATGAATTAAGTGAGTATCTGATCAAACGGTGTGTTGCGGTAAAAGGGGACTCTATTGAAATGGAAGCCGGCGTTTTAAAAGTGAATGGCAAGGTAGTCAAGGAAGATTATATTAAAGAGCCAATGCAGGGAAATGATGAGATACTTCCGACAACACTGAAAAAAAATCAGTTCTTTGCCATGGGAGATAACCGCAATGGAAGCTATGATTGCAGAGACTTAGGTCCGGTATCATATGGTGATCTGTCTGGTATTCTTGTGATCAACCTAGGAAAATATGGTATTACGAAAAAATCAGCAATTGGAATCGTTGTTGCAATATTTGCAGTATTCCTGTTGTTTGGTTTGATTTCAGATGTAAAACTTGGAAAAAAACTCAAGCAGATTCCGAAGGAATTCCGGGATTTCAACGTTGAATTTGAGGAGTCAGAGGATGGTGAGATCCGGATTGGTTTCCGCAACCCTGAAACAAGACAGTTGGAGCTTTGTGAGACGGTGCAGGGAAATGAGGGGATCAAGGCGTACTGTACGAAGTACGGACAGGAATACAAATATTTGTTGAAAAAATAAGTTTTCTTGATTTTGGACTTGAATTTTACCGCAAAAGTGATTATTATATAGGTATGTGAGGCTCACGGTTTTAGCCAAAAATTGTGGTTTCAAATTATAATCTAGGAGGAATTTAAAATGGCAGTAAAAGTAGCAATTAACGGTTTTGGACGTATTGGTCGTCTTGCATTCAGACAGATGTTTGGTGCTGAGGGATACGAAGTAGTTGCAATCAACGATTTAACTTCACCTAAGATGTTAGCTCACTTATTAAAGTATGACTCTTCACAGGGTAAATACGAGAAGGCTGACACTGTAAAAGCTGGAGAGGATTCAATCACAGTTGATGGAAAAGAGATCAAGATCTACGCTTTCCCTGATGCAAACAACTGTCCTTGGGGCGAGTTAAACGTTGACGTAGTATTAGAGTGCTCTGGTTTCTACACCTCTAAGGAGAAAGCACAGGCTCATATCAATGCTGGTGCTCGTAAGGTTGTTATCTCAGCTCCTGCTGGAAACGATCTTCCTACTATCGTTTACAACACAAACCATGAGACATTAAAGGCTGATGATACTATCATTTCTGCAGCTTCTTGTACTACAAACTGTTTAGCACCTATGGCTGATGCATTAAACAAATATGCAGCAATCCAGTCTGGTATCATGGTTACTATCCATGCTTACACAGGTGATCAGATGACTCTTGATGGACCTCAGAGAAAGGGTGACTTAAGAAGATCTCGTGCAGCAGCAGTTAACATCGTTCCTAACTCAACAGGTGCAGCTAAAGCAATCGGTTTAGTTATCCCTGAGTTAAATGGTAAGTTAATCGGATCTGCTCAGCGTGTTCCAACCCCAACTGGTTCTACTACTATCTTAACAGCAGTTGTTAAGGGTGCAGACGTAACAGTTGACGGTATCAACGCAGCTATGAAGGCAGCTTCTAACGAGTCATTCGGTTACAACGAGGATGAGATCGTATCTTCAGATATCGTAGGAATGAGATATGGTTCATTATTCGATGCAACTCAGACAATGGTATCTAAGGTTGCTGATGATTTATATGAGGTTCAGGTTGTTTCTTGGTATGATAACGAGAACTCATACACTAGCCAGATGGTTAGAACAATTAAGTACTTCTCTGAATTAGCATAATACGTTTAAGACTATTAATTCAAGAATGCTGGATTAGATTATAATGATCCTAAAGGGGTCCGGTCTTATGGACCGGACTCTTTTTCTATTATGGAAACCATTTATATAACGCGTAGAAAGGAGCATACAAATGCTTAACAAAAAATCAATTGATGATATTAACGTAAAAGGCAAGAGAGTTCTTGTTCGTTGTGATTTCAATGTACCATTGGATGCTGACTTAAATATTACAGACGAGAACCGTCTTGTTGCAGCACTTCCTACAATCAAAAAGCTGATCGCAGATGGCGGTAAAGTAATCCTTTGCTCTCATTTAGGTAAGCCAAAAGGAGAGCCAAAACCAGAGCTTTCTTTAGCACCAGTTGCAAAGAGATTAGCAGAGTTATTAGGACAGGAAGTAAAATTTGCAGCAGATCCAGAAGTTGTTGGACCAAATGCAAAAGCAGCAGTTGCTGAAATGAAAGATGGCGATGTTGTATTATTAGAGAACACTCGTTACCGTGCTGAGGAGACAAAGAACGGAGAGGCATTCTCTAAAGAGCTTGCTTCTTTATGTGATGTATTTGTAAATGATGCATTTGGTACTGCGCACAGAGCACATTGTTCTAACGTAGGTGTGACAGAATTCGTTGACACTGCTGTTGTTGGTTACTTAATGCAGAAAGAGATTGATTTCTTAGGTAATGCAGTAAACAACCCAGAGAGACCTTTCGTTGCAATCCTTGGTGGTGCAAAAGTTTCTTCTAAGATTTCCGTAATCGAGAACTTATTAGACAAGGTTGACACACTGATCATCGGTGGTGGTATGGCATATACTTTCATGGCAGCACTTGGTGAGGAAGTTGGTAAGTCATTATTAGAGGAAGATTACAAGCAGTATGCATTAGACATGCTGAAGAAAGCAGAGGAGAAAGGCGTTAAGTTATTGATCCCTGTTGATACAACGGTTGGAGATGACTTCTCTAATGACTGCAATATCAAAGTTGTTGGACGTGGTGAGATTCCTGCAGATTACGAAGGACTTGACATCGGACCAAAGACAGCAGAGTTATTTGCAAATGCTGTAAAAGATGCAAAGACTGTTGTTTGGAACGGACCAATGGGATGTTTCGAGATGCCAAACTTTGCAAAGGGTACCATTGCAGTAGCAAAGGCATTAGCTGAGTCAGATGCAGTTACCATCATCGGTGGTGGTGATTCCGCAGCAGCAGTAAACAACCTTGGATTTGGTGATAAGATGACTCACATTTCTACAGGTGGTGGAGCTTCCTTAGAGTTCTTAGAGGGTAAAGAGCTTCCAGGAGTAGCTGCAGCAAACGACAAATAGTCTGTGATCCACATTACAATATATAGAGCTAAAGGAGAAAGAAAATGGCAAGAAAGAAAATTATTGCTGGCAACTGGAAAATGAACAAAACTCCTAGCGAGGCAGTTGCTTTAGTAGAAGAATTAAAAGATCTGGTAAAGAACGATGCAGTTGACGTAGTATACTGTGTACCTGCAATCGATATCGTACCAGTTGTAGAAGCAACCAAAGGTACCAATGTAGAAGTTGGTGCTGAGAACATGTACTTTGAGGAGAGCGGTGCATACACTGGAGAGATCTCTGCAGCTATGTTAGTAGATGCCGGTGTAAAATATGTAATCATTGGTCATTCAGAGCGTCGTGACTACTTCAAAGAGGACGATGTATTATTAAACAAGAAAGTAAAGAAGGCATTTGAAGCTGGTTTAACTCCGATTCTTTGCTGTGGTGAGTCATTAGAGCAGAGAGAGACAGGCGTTACTATGGATTGGATCCGTCTTCAGATCAAGTCTGACTTAGCTGGCGTAACAGCAGATCAGGTGAAGAAATTAGTGATCGCATACGAGCCAATCTGGGCCATCGGAACCGGTAAGACCGCAACTTCTGATCAGGCACAGGAAGTATGTAAGGGAATCCGTGATCTGATTGCTGAGATGTACGACGATGCAACTGCAGAGGAAGTTCGTATCCAGTACGGTGGATCTATGAATGCAGGCAATGCAGCTGAATTACTTGCAAAACCTGACATTGATGGTGGATTGATCGGTGGAGCATCCTTAAAGGCAGATTTCGGTAAGGTTGTATTTGCTGGAAAGTAAGATGAAACGATGAAGAAGAATACTACGCTTGCTCATTACAGGCGTAGTATTTTTTGTATGAAGAAAGAGGTGCAGGAGTATGAAACGATTTGCCAGACGGCCGGGAATTTTATTTTTGATCGCAGTTTTACTGCTGTGCGGTGCATTTTCCGGAAATGTACAGGTACAGGCTCAGAAACTCCGATTAAATAAGAGCAGCATTGTATTGCAAAAGGGAAAAACCTTTACTTTAAAGACGGTTCCAAAGGTGAAGGGAGCGAAGTATAAAACATCAAATAAAAAGGTTGCAACTGTTACAAAAAAAGGAAAAATAAAAGCGAAAAAAGCAGGAAAAGCAACTATTACCTGCTACTGGAAAAAGAAGCGTGTCACATGTAAGGTGACTGTAAAAAATAAAAAGCAGAAGGATTCGGAGCAAACCAATGCCTCGACTGCTGCAAAGGAACAGACAACAGAGCAGACTACGGCTGCAACGACGGAACAAGCGACTACACAGGCAGCACCATGCTTATCCAGTACCCAATTAGAGCTGGCATATGGAACAACGCAGCCATTGCAATTAAACAATGCTCCGGCAAAGGTAGCGTGGAAATCCAGTGATACTTCTATTGCCTATTGTTCCAATGGCACACTGGAAGCCAGATCTGTAGGAACTGCAACCATTACTGCGCTTTGCAACGGGAAACAATACCACTGCGCAGTTACTGTGATCTCCGGCGAAGATACGGTGCTGAAAGAAAATGGAAAATATACAAGCAAAGAAATGCTGGCACAGTATATTGCAGCATACCATAAATTACCGGAACATTTTATGACCAAAACACAGGCGCAGGCACTTGGCTGGCAGGGAGGAAGCCTGTTGGAATATGCTAAATTCGGCTGCATCGGTGGGGATGTTTATAGCAATTATGAGAAAAAACTGGAAACAGCAGATGGCAGGATCTATTATGAGTGCGATGTGGATACACTGGGCGCATTAAGCCGTGGAGCCAAACGTCTGGTATATTCCAACGACGGATTGATCTATTATACGGGCGACCATTATAACACATTTGAAAGGATAGGCAAATGATACTTGATCTGCGTGGTATAACGACAAAAGAACAATTTCATGATGCAGTGAAGGAACAACTGCATCTGCCGGAGTATTACGGCAGAAATCTGGATGCCCTGCATGATTGCATCATGGAACTGCCTCCACAAAAAATGCCGGAGCTGATCGGAGAAGAGGAGTTTCGGAGCAATCTTGATTCTTTTGCTGATGTTGCACTTTCCATTTTAAAAAGGACATGTTAAGACACAGCAAAAAAATTGTGAAAACCCCTTTCGTGATAAGGGCAAATATGCTATGATGTCTTTGAATGTGTGTGGGTATTAGCCGAATCGTAGGTATTTGGCGTATGCCACAGTGACATAAGTGCAGCTTATGTCAGATATGAGAGATAAAGGAGATACGAGTTATTATGAGTAAAAAACCTGTAGTTTTAATGGTTCTTGATGGTTATGGATTAAGTGATAAGAAAGAGGGCAATGCCATTGCAATGGCAAATACACCAGTCATGGACAAGCTGATGAAGGAATATCCATTTGTAAAAGGTAACGCATCCGGATTATTTGTAGGTCTTCCGGACGGTCAGATGGGTAACTCTGAGGTAGGTCATATGAATATCGGTGCCGGCCGTGTTATTTATCAGGAGCTTACGAGAATTACCAAGAGCATTGAAGATGGTGACTTTTTCGAGGTAGAGGAGTTCAAACAGGCAGTAGAGAACTGCAAAAAGAATGATTCTGCTTTACATTTATATGGTTTATTATCAGATGGTGGTGTACACAGCCACAATACACATCTTTATGGTTTATTAGAGCTTGCAAAGAGAAACGATTTGAAAAAAGTATATATTCACTGCTTCTTAGATGGTCGTGACACACCTCCAACTTCCGGTAAGGATTTTGTACAGGAGTTACAGAACAAGATTGATGAGATCGGTGTTGGCGAGATCGCATCTGTACATGGTCGTTACTATGCTATGGATCGTGATAACCGCTGGGATCGTGTAGAGAAAGCATACAGTGCGTTAGTATATGGCGAGGGCAATCAGGCAGAGGATGCAGTTGCTTGTGTTCAGGCATCTTATGATGATGGTAACAACGATGAGTTCGTGATCCCTACCGTTATTACCAAGAACGGAGCACCAGTGGGAACGATCAAGGCAAATGATTCCGTGATCTTCTTTAACTTCCGTCCGGACCGCGCAAGAGAGATCACCAGAACCTTCTGTGATGAGAGCTTTGACAGCTTTGAGCGTAAGAATGGTTTCCTGCCACTTACTTATGTCTGCTTTACAGATTATGATGAGACGATCGGCAACAAGTTAGTTGCATTTAAGAAGCAGAGCGTAGAAAATACCTTTGGTGAGTACCTTGCTGCCAATGGAAAAACACAGCTTCGTCTGGCTGAGACAGAGAAGTATGCACACGTTACTTTCTTCTTTAACGGTGGTGTAGAGGAGCCAAATAAGAACGAGGATCGTTCCTTAGTAAAATCTCCTGCGGTAGCAACGTATGATCTGCAGCCTGAGATGAGCGCACCGGAAGTTGGTGAGCGTCTGGTTGCTGCGATCAAGTCTGATAAATATGATGTGATCGTTATCAACTTTGCAAATCCTGATATGGTAGGTCATACCGGTGTGATCCCTGCAGCAGTGAAAGCCGTAGAGTGTGTCGATGGTTTAGTTGGCAATGCGGTAGAGGCTATTAAGGAAGTAGACGGAGCACTGTTTATCTGTGCGGATCATGGTAATGCAGAGAAGATGATCGACTACGAGACAGGTGAGCCACATACTGCGCATACAACCAATCAGGTACCATTCATTCTGGTAAATGTTCCAGAGTGTAAGGCATTACGTGAAGGTGGCGCACTTTGTGATATTGCTCCAACATTGCTTGAGATCATGGGACTTAAACAGCCGGCAGAGATGACTGGTAAGAGCCTGATCGTGAAATAGAATTGCAGAAAAAAGAAATAGTTGAAATTTCCATTTATTTGTGGTAGACTATCACTTGTGATTTTTGAACATAGATGAATTGGATATGGTAGGAGGTTAAAAACATGGAGTTAGCACTTCAGATTGTATTATTAATTGTGGCTGTACTTATTTGTATTGTAGTTTTATGCCAGGAAGGAAAGGACGCCGGATTTGGCGGTGGAGCATTTACCGGACAGGCTGGAGATACTTATTATAGCAAGAACAGAAGACATACGGTAGAAGGTAAATTAGAGATCATCACAGTTGTGCTTGGTGTATTATTCTTCGTATTGGCGATGGTTTTGAACTTAAGTTATTTCAACTAAATCTTAAAATAAGAAGAACGGGCTGCAGAGTATGCAGTCCGTTTTTTTGACTGTTATAATCGATTCGTTTATGTTACACTATAGGTAGTAAGAAATAAAAGAGGATAACGAAAAAAGGGGGAAGAACGATGGATCAGCAATTAAACGATAAAAGAAAAGAAACAATCCTTTCCTTTATGCAGGAGGATCTATATAAACCAATGAAATTAAAGGAAATGGCATATTTCCTTCAGGTTGCCAATGAGGACCGCGGAGTATTAAGAAAAGTTCTGACAGAGCTTACGGAGGAAGGACGGATCGAGGTTGATTCCAAGGGACGCTACCATATTCCGGAGAAAGGAACGTATACCGGAACCTTTATCGGCAATGCCAAAGGATACGGTTTTGTGGAGATTGAGGGGGAAAAGGAAGACATTTTTATTCCGGAAAGCAAGGTAAATGGTGCACTGCATGGAGATACTGTCCTTGCTAAGGTGACGGAAGAAAAGAGCGGCAAACGCTTAGAGGGTGTGATCACTAAAATTGTTGCCCGCGGTATGACGGAGGTCGTAGGTACCTTCCAAAAGAGCAAGAATTTTGGATTCGTTGTTGCGGATAACCACAAATTTACGAAAGACATTTTTATTCCGAAAGAACATACAATGAATGCAGTGGATGGACACAAGGTTGTTGTGAAGCTGACGAATTATGGTGAAAATGGTCAGAACCCGGAAGGGCATATCGTAGAGATCTTAGGACATAAAAATGATCCGGGCGTTGATATTTTATCCATTATCCGTGCCCTCGGTATTCCAATGGAATATCCGAAGCTTGTGATGAAACAGGTGGAGTCTGTACCGGAGGAGGTTGATCCTAAGGAAATCAGCGGAAGACTTGATCTGCGTGACTGGCAGATGGTGACGATCGATGGTGAGGATGCAAAGGATCTGGATGATGCGATCTCTTTGGTCAGAACAGAAAAGGGATACCGGCTCGGCGTACATATTGCAGATGTCAGTCAGTATGTCACAGAAGGTTCTCCTTTGGATAAAGAAGCGGTAAAACGTGGAACCAGTGTGTATCTGGTAGACCGTGTGATCCCGATGCTTCCACATGCACTTTCCAATGGAATCTGTTCCCTGAACCAGGGGGTAGACCGTCTGGCATTAAGCTGTATCATGGAGATCGATAAAAAGGGAAAGATCGTCGGACACCGCATTGCAGAGTCTGTGCTTCGCATTGACCGCCGGATGAGTTACACCAGTGTAAAGAAGATCATTGAAGATCATGATCCGGAGGAATGTGAAAAATATAAAGACTTTGTACCGATGTTTGAGCTGATGCTGGAATTATCCTTACTGTTACGGGAACGTCGTACCAAACGTGGAGCGATCGATTTTGATTTTCCGGAGTCCAAGATCATTTTAAATGAAAAAGGAGTTCCGATCGAGATCAAACCGTATGAGCGCAACAGTGCCACCAAATTGATCGAGGACTTTATGCTGGCTGCCAATGAAACGATCGCGGAGGATTTCTTCTGGCAGGAGCTTCCATTTGTCTATCGTATTCATGAGAATCCGGATTCAGAAAAGTTGCTTAAATTATCGGATATGTTAGCAAGCTTTGGTTACTTTATCAAAACCAATGGAGAAGAGGTTCATCCAAAAGAATTCCAGAAACTATTAAGCCAGATTTCCGGAACGAAGGAGGAACCGATGATCAGCCGTCTGACGCTTCGTTCCATGAAGCAGGCGCGGTATGCAACGGTATGCAGTGGACATTTTGGTCTGGCAGCAAAGTATTACTGTCACTTCACTTCACCGATCCGCCGTTATCCGGATCTGCAGATTCACCGTATTATCAAAGAGAATCTGCATGGCAAGCTGAATCCAAAGCGGATCGAGCATTACGAGCGCATTTTAGATTCTGTGGCAGATAGCTGCAGTAAAAATGAGCGTCGGGCAGATGAAGCAGAGCGTGAAGTAGATAAGCTCAAGAAGGTACAATATATGACAACGAAGATCGGGCAGGAATTTACCGGTACGATCTCTGGTATTACGTCCTGGGGTATGTATGTGGAACTGCCGGATACGGTTGAGGGCATGGTCAGTGTCAATTCTATGCTGGATGATTATTATTATTTTTCTGAGGAAGAATATAAGATGATCGGAAAGGATTCTAAAAAGACGTATCAATTAGGACAGAGTGTAACTATCAAAGTAGAAAATGCGGATATGGAAACAAGAACCATAGACTTTTCTCTTGTGGAGGAAGACGCAGAGCAGAAGGAGAATTAGGATGGCGAAGCAGCATGGCGAGAAGTTGATCGCAAACAATAAAAAAGCCTATCATGATTATTTTATAGAAGATAAATTTGAAGCCGGGATCGTGCTGGTCGGTACGGAGGTTAAATCTTTACGTATGGGGCAGTGCAGCATCAAAGAAGCATTTATTTCCGTGGATGATGGGGAAATTTTCATCCAGCGCATGCACATTAATCCTTATGAAAAAGGGAATATTTTTAATAAGGATCCATTGCGGAAACGAAAACTTTTGCTGCACCGGGCAGAGATCAATAAGATCCTTGGAAAAGCAAAGGAAAAGGGATATACGATCGTTCCGTTAAAGGTTTATTTCAATGGTTCACTGGTAAAGATCGAGATCGCATTGGCACGCGGTAAGAAATTATATGACAAGCGTGACAGCATTGCGAAAAAAGATCAGCAGCGGGAAGCACAACGGGAATTTAAAATTCGTAATCTTGGATGATTTTTTGAAAAAAGGGTTGATTTTTTTTCCAAAATGAGTATGATGTAAGAAAAGAATGTCTAAGCATCAGACATTTATTTTCTTAATAAAATTGAAAAGCGGTCTTTTGCGTAATGTATGAGCTTTTTATGGGCTAGTACTGGTTTCGACGGGGATGTTGAATTTGGAGCAGCCATTCGTGGACTAGGACCACGTTAAAACTTAGAAATTAAATTTAAACGCTGAAGACAATTTAGCTTTAGCTGCCTAGTTGCAGCTTGTCGTGCCTGGGCGTCCCGCCACTCAGGGTCACGGCATCAAACCGGTGGGGAACTCTTGTGGTTAAGCTTTGCGCCACAAGAAGCACAATGAAGCTACTAAGAACAGAAGCTTGTCAATAGGCGTCTGTTTGAGGGAATGTTAAAGTATTGACTGTAATGGGAGATACTCTGATGGATGTGTTTTCGGACATGGGTTCGATTCCCATCTGGTCCACTTATGTGGCATAAGCCTTTCGACTGCGGTCGAAGGGCTTTTTTACGAATGGAAAGGAGAAAAACATGCAGCGATTACATATGAGAGCACCGGGACACTGGATCAATGATCCAAACGGTCTTATTTATTATAAAGGACAGTATCATATTTTTTATCAGTATTTTCCTTATGATACGACTTGGGGACGGATGCACTGGGGACATGCGGTAAGCAAAGATCTGGTGCATTATGAGCACAAGGACATTGCGCTTTATCCGAGCTGTACGGAGGATCAGGATGGCTGTTTTTCCGGATGCAGTGTCGAAAAGGATGGCAGACTGCATTTGTTCTATACCGGGGTACGATATCTGGATCATGCACCAAAGAATACCAACTGTTATGGAGAAAAGGGATTTGTGGCGGCACAGCTTCTGACTACTTCTGAAGATGGCATAAACTTTCCAATACAGAACAAAGAAGTGATCCTTCCATCTTTTGCGCCGGGAGAAGTGGGAGATGCGATGAATACCAGAGATCCGTTTGTATTTTCCTGCGAGGGAAGCTATCTTATGCTACTGGGCAGTGTGAAAAAGGGTCAGGGAGCACTCCTGTTTTATAAGAGTGAGGATTTAAAAAACTGGAGTTTTCAAAATATTGTAAGTACGCCAAAGATGGGTACGATCCTGGAGTGTCCGAACCTGTTTTGTATCGAAAACGAATGGTATCTGATGTATTCTCCAATGGAATATTATCACGGGGAGAACCATGCCTTTGTCGTAAAGGTATCCTTTGACCCGGCAACCTGTGAACTGGAGTTTTTGGAAGAACCACATCTGCTGGATGAAGGACTTTTGCTTTATGCGCCGCAGACATTTTTGGATGAAAATGGCAGGCAGACCATGTTGTCGTGGATCCGTATGGAAGAGCCGATCGATGGAGCCATCGGCATGTTTACGATCCCACGTCAGTTTGCAGTTGAAAATGGTACTCTAAGAACGAAACCACACGAAAACGTGATGCAGTTTTTTGACTGTGAACTGCCGTTTTCCAAGCTTACTGCACCAGGGCAATACCGCCTTCAGTTTTCTATGAAGGAAGGGGATACGCTTAATCTGTTCGGATATGAAATATCAATGGATGCGGGAAGGCTCTGCTTTGACAGAGGACGCGTCGTGGGGCATGTTTTGACAGAGAAAACGAAGGCATATGTGGCGGTAACGGAAGAGGAAGTATCTCTCAACGTATTTCTGGACGAGCATTGTATTGAAACTTATATCGGAGACGGAGCGGCCGTAGTCACACATATTGTGTATGAATGGCAGTCTGCACTTCGGCTTCCGGAGCAAAAAAAGGTTGCGCTATTTGGCATAAAAGAGTATATTTAAAGGGTACGTTTATAGCAAAAACGGAGGGAGAAAATGAACATGAAAAAGATAATGATTACTGTATTGATGACAACATTACTGCTGGTTTCTTTTGCCGGCTGCGGAAAGAAAGAGGAGGATCTGGTGCAGGCTGATCTGGTCAAATATATTGAGACAGATCTGGCAGGGATCAAGAACGAGGAGACTGCTGCCATCAACCGTTACAATGAAGTGTCCGCCCAGGTTGCTTCCATGGAACGAAAAGACATCATTGCAGCATTTGATAACGAGATCATTCCAAATTATACAACATTTTATAATAACCTGTTAAATGTAAAGCCATCGACTGCCGAGGTTACCGCATTAAAGCAGACCTATGCAGATGGTGCAAAGCTTCAATTGGACGGGCTTACCGCACTGGCACAGGCGATCAAGGACAATAACAGTGAAGCTGCAGTAGCTGCAAATGAGACCATTTCACAGGGAAAAACAAAGATTGAAGAGCATCGTGCCAATGTGATGGATCTTGCTTCCAAACATAATGTGACAGTAAAAACCTCTGCTGCAGAGCAGACATCAGAGGCTGAAACAACAGAAGCAGCACAGTAAATTTTGAGGGTTTCTTATGGAATTATTTTATGTAGATGGATTTGCATTTTCTACAAAAGAGGAATACAATCTGGCATCACATGAAGCGAAGAATGTTTCTTCTATTCGTGCACAACTCAACTGGGAAAATAAAGACAGTGTGATGCTTGTCTACCGGCGTCTGGCGGCAAAAGGAATTTTTGTGACTCCGGTTGGACTTTCCTTTATTAAAGAGCTGCGCACCGTATTGGTCGAACGTTTTTCCGTAGAAGAATCCTCTCTTCCGATGATCCGCGTGGTTGACCATAAGGCGAAGGGACGGGATCAGGACAGCTTTACAAAGGAACAGCTTTTAAAAGATAATCAAAAAAAGGAAGGACAGCTTCGATGCCGGATGATCGTGATCGTCGGTCTGATTCTTGTGATCATTGGAATGTTTGCAGTAACTCTATTTTCACCGAATTCCAATTATTATCATACAAAGGAGAAGGTCCTGGATCAATATTCGTCGTGGGAAGAACAGTTAAATAAGCGGGAGAAAAAGATCCGTGAGAAAGAGGAACAGCTTGGGATCACTCCGGATGAGGATACCGAAGAAACAAAGTAAGAAATAAAACAGGATTCACAGATTAGTCATATTCCTTTGCTACACTAAAAGCATTGGAATATGATTTTTTTATAGGAGGATGGAACAATGAATGAATGCAAAGTATTAGTCGTAGACGACGAATCAAGAATGCGTAAACTTGTGAAAGACTTTTTGGTGAAGAAGGATTTTGAGGTATTGGAAGCCGCAGACGGTGAGCAGGCGATTGAAGTATTCTTTGCAGATAAAAACATTGATCTGGTCATTTTAGACGTGATGATGCCAAAGATGGATGGCTGGGAAGTATGTAAGGAGATCCGCCAGTATTCCAAAGTACCGATCATTATGCTGACTGCCAAATCAGACGAGCGGGATGAATTGCTGGGATTTGAACTTGGCGTAGATGAATACATTTCAAAGCCGTTCAGCCCAAAGATTTTAGTGGCTCGTGTCGAGGCGATCTTACGCCGTTCCGGCAATGCTGTCGGTAATGAAAAGCTATCAGCAGGAGGCATTGAGCTGGATGTGCAGGCGCACGAAGTACGTCTGGATGGTGAGCTGATCGAATTAAGCTATAAGGAATTTGAACTGCTTCACTATTTCATTATCAATCAGGGCGTAGCATTAAGCCGGGAAAAGATTTTAAATAACGTATGGAACTATGATTATTTTGGCGATGCCAGAACGATTGACACACATGTAAAAAAACTGCGTTCTAAATTGGGTGCCAAAGGAGAGTACATTAAGACGATCTGGGGCATGGGATATAAATTCGAGGTGACGGATGTTGCATAAACAAACAGAAACAAAGTGTAAGCCTTTTCATTCGATCCGTGCGAAGCTGACGCTGACATTGATGTGTGTAATGGGAATCTGGATGCTTTTAACATGGCTCATGTGCATGATCTTTCTGGAGAAATTCTATATGCAGAAGGTAGAACAGATCCTGAAAGATTCTTATAATACGATCAATAAAATGGTTGGAGATTCGGATGATGTCTATACCATTTTATCAAAGAATTATTACACGGATAACAATATTGATGTCGTAATCGGAACCTTTGTCAATAATACTACGGTTAATCTGGACTATTCTACATCAAGTGAAGGCTATATGGGATATGCCAGCATGGAGAAGCTGTTCCAGCTTGCAGCAAATGTGCAGGCAAGTGAAGGCGAGGAGTGGCAGTTTAACGATTCCTATGAGGAGAAAGAAAAGGGTACCTATATACTACAGAAAAACCATGACAATCACACCTCCTCTGATTATCTGAATCTGATCGGAACGCTCGATAATGGGCATGTGATCGTGATCCAGACTCCGGTGGAAAGTATCCGGCGAAGTGCAATGATCAGTAATACATTTTTGGGTTATATTGGTATTTTTGTTACCCTGCTCGGATGCCTTTTCATGTTTTTTATCAGTAACAACTATTCGCGCCCGATCCATCAGATGGCTGTGATCGCAAAGCGGATGAGTGATCTTGATTTTAAGGCGAAGGTATCACATTTCAGCAACGATGAGATCGGAGAACTGGGACATAGCATGAATGATCTGGCGGACAAGCTGGAAATGACGATCTCTGAGCTAAAAACCGCCAACAACGAGCTGCGCAAGGATATTGACCGGAAGACACAGATCGATGAGATGCGAAAGGAGTTTTTATCCCATGTATCGCATGAATTAAAGACACCGATCGCACTGGTGCAGGGCTATGCGGAAGGCCTGAAGGATAACATTTTAGATGACGAAGAAAGCAAAGAATTTTACTGTGATGTCATTATCGATGAAGCAGATAAGATGAACAAAATGGTACGAAAGCTGTTAGCGTTAAATGAGCTGGAATTTGGTACAGATCAGGTACAGATCGAGCACTTTAACTTATCTGAGCTGATCAAAAATGTCGTGGAGCAGTCCGGCATTATGATCCAGAAGCAGAATGCGGATGTGCGCCTTGAGATTGATCCGGATATCTGGGTCTGGGCAGATGAATTTAAGATTGAAGCAGTCGTGACCAACTACCTGACGAACGCACTCAATCATTTGTCCAAAGATGGCTACATTTTGATCAATATGGTACGCAGAGAGCATGATGTGCGCGTTTATGTATACAACACAGGCGAACCGATCCCTGAGGAAGACATCGATAAATTATGGATCAAATTTTATAAAGTAGATAAGGCAAGGACACGGGAATACGGTGGAAATGGTATCGGACTTTCTATTGTAGCAGCAACAATGCAGGCACATGGCAAGGATTACGGGGTAGAAAATGTGGAAGACGGCGTCCGCTTTTACTTTGATCTGGATACAGAAAATGATACGAACTGTGATGGCTGCTTAGAGGAGAAATCACAGGAAGAAACTGAGCAGATCTGACCTATCTTATCTTGCTATCTTTCACTATTAGTGGTAAAATAAAGAAGATCATTGTATAGGAGGGGGATTATGAAAAAAACATTACAAGCAGCATTATTGATCGGTCTAGCTCTGTTTTGTGCCGGATGCGGAAAGGATAGTCTGACAGAAGAACAAAACGATCTGATTGCCCAATATGCCGCACACCAGGTTCTTCAGAATAATCCGAATTACGATGACCGGCTGGTTACAACAGAAACTCCGGATGCCAGTGCAGATGCAGCAACTACGACACAGCAGAGTACGACCACGCAGGAGACTTCACAGGAGACTTCGGCTGATACAGCTGCTGAAGCAACCACACAGGAAACCGTTGTAGATCTTTCCAAGGTTTACAAAAAAGAAAAGATTCAGGTGAAATACCGTGGATACAAAGTTGTAAAACGCTATCAGGATTCCAACCAGAGTAGTCTTGATGTGGAACCGGAAGAGGGCGGCAGCTTGCTTGCTGTAAAGTTTCGTGTATCGAATCAGACAGACAAAACAGTAACTACCGATCTTTTGGATGCCGGATATCAGTATACACTGCATACGGACAGCAAGACAGTGGAGCCGATGCTTACGATCTTAGAAAGTGATTTAAGCTCCCTACAAGTGAAATTAAAGCCGGGGCAGAAAAAGACAGCAGTATTACTCTTTGAAATCCCAAAAGGTGCGAAGAAACCACTTAATTATCAGTTGGATATCACTAATGGATCAGATACTACTACAATTGAATTACAATAACATAACAGGATCAGCGGGAGGTTGAACAGATGGATACAAATATATTACTGGAAAGTGGAACAAATGAATTAGAGATCTTAGAGTTTATGATCGGTAACAATCATTATGGTATTAACGTGGCAAAGGTACGGGAGATCCTTCCATACCAGCAGATCACACCGGTACCAAATGCACATCCGTACATAGAAGGACTTTTTATGCCGCGTGAAACGATCATCACAGTCGTTGATCTGGCACGTTCTTTGAGTCTGAAAGCAGAAACACATCCAACGGATATGCTGATCGTAACAAATTTTAACAAGCTGGATATTGCCTTTCATGTACATCAGGTGATCGGTATTCACCGTGTTTCCTGGGCAGAGGTAAACAAGCCGGATCGCACGGTCAATTCCACAGAGAACAGTGCTGCAACCGGTATTTTAAAATATGACAACCGGCTGATCATCATTCTGGACTTTGAAAAGATCGTTTCAGATATCAGCCCGGAGACTTCTCTTAAGATGTCTGATATTGAAAAACTGGGAGACCGGGAGCGTAGTGATGCCCATATTCTGGTTGCGGAAGATTCTCCGCTGTTGAGCAAGCTGATCTATGATTCGTTATCCAAAGCCGGATATGTGAATATCACATTATGCAACAACGGACAGGAAGCATGGGATAAGCTTGTACAATGGAATCATGAGGGTGATTCTATTTTCAATCACGTACGCCTGGTGCTGACTGATATAGAGATGCCACTGATGGATGGTCACCGTTTGTGCAAACTGATCCGTGACCAGAAGGAATTTGACGAAGTGCCGATCATTATTTTCTCTTCCCTGATCAACGAAGACATGCGCAGAAAAGGAGAAAGTTTAGGTGTTAATGCGCAGATTTCCAAACCAGAGATTGGAAAATTAGTCGGTGTGATGGACGATTTGATCCGTGCTACTTATCAGCATACAAATTAAACAATCTGAAAAAGCCTTTTGCATTGCGAAAGGCTTTTTTTTATGTTAAAATATAATAATGTATGTGATGGTAAAAACCAGATGAAAATATGGTAGAGAGAATAAAGAGGTTGAGTATGGCTGACGAGAGAAGTATGAACAATGGAATGAGCGATATTTTTCAAGACGCAGAGCCAAAGGAACAGGAAAATGTTCCACTGGTAGATGAAAATGCCGATATGTTTGAATTACTTGGCATGTCAGAGGAGGAAAAAGAAAAAGCGGCAAAGGAACTCAGGGAAGAGGATCTGGAATATGACAAGCCTGCCAAGAACACAGATCAAAAGATTCAAACGGAGAGCGCAGCAGACAGTGAAGAAGACCGTTTGAATCAGATGCTGGATAATATGTTCGCTGAAACTGCCAATCAAGAAATGAAGGAAGATCCTTCTCAAACTGATAGTAATTCTCAAGAACAGACTGGGGAAAAACCAGCCCAAGATCTAAACCGTGACGAAATAATGAACGAAGAAGCAGATCCATTATCGGAGGATCAGAGTGAGCAGACTCCAAAGGAGGATCAATCACAGCCGGAAGTGATGCCGGACCCGATGGATCAGGTAAGCCAGATCATCAATCAGGCAAAGGCAGAAGAAGGAAAAAATGAGGAGCAACAGGTAGAACCGGAGTCTTCCTCATCCTCTGTTCCGGAGACTGAGCCGGAGGAAGAACCGCTGGATGTTTCTTCTGATATTTTAGAGGGCATTGATTTTAATGAAGATCTCACGCAATCTGAAGATCAAAAGGAGGCTTATCCTGATCTTGTGGAGGAATCCACAATGTCAGAGAAGGAACGAAAAAAGCTTCAAAAGAAACAGGAACGGGAACAGAAGAAAGCGGAGAAAAAACGGCTTCGGATGGAGAAGAAGAAAAAGGCTGAGCCACAGGAAGCAAGGGATCTCGCCGATGACATTTCCCTTTCCTTAGATGAAGATCTGACGATGGATGAAGATTTGAGCGACCAGGAGACGGGGCAACCGAAGGCTCCGTTAAAAGAACGACTTTCCATGCTGTTATTTGGTCCGGAGGAAGAGGAAGGTCCTACTCCGGAAGAGATTGCCAAAAAGGAAGCAAAAAAAGCGAAAAAAGCTGAGAAAAAAGAAGCGCAAGCTGAGAAAAAAGCGCAAGCCAAAGCCGATAAACAGGTCAAAAAGAATCAGGCCAAAGAAATGGCTGTTGTGAAAAAGGCGGCAAAGAAAGATAAACAGGAACAGATCCGTCTGGAAGAAGAAGCTGAGGATGCAAAAGAACGTAAGGTGACGAAAAACCAGGTAGCTGTGGTAGCGATCATTCTCGTCCTACTGGGAGTTACCGTTGTGTTTGGTACGCAGCAGTTCAATTATCATATGGTAGTTACAAGAGCTACGACATATTTTGAAATGCAGAAGTACAAAAAAGCCTACGATCAGATCGTTGGTGTGGAAGTCAAAGACCGTGACCAGCAGATCAAGGATAAGATTTACTGCGTGATGTATGTACAGCAGCAGATCGACTCCTACCATAATTTCTTAAAGCTTCAGATGTATGAAAATGGTCTTGATTCCCTGATCAAGGGATTACGCAAATATGACAAGCATTATGAAGAAGCAAAGGAGCTTGGTATTGAAAAAGACTTGGATTATCTGCGGGAAACGATCCTTTCTGAGCTGACGGTGGAGTACCATTTAAGCGAAGCACAGGTAAATGAATGGATGCAGCTTGATCAGGCTTCCTATACCGAACAATTACAGAATTATGTTGCAGGAATGCAATTTGAGTAAGCAAAGGAGCTTGTTGTAAACAGGCTCTTTTTTCATGATTTCAGTAGGAAAGAAGGACAGCCTGTGATAAAATAAACAAGTATGCAAAACATGCATACCAATAGCATAGTAATATTTGAAGGAGCGATCATATCATCGACAATCCATGCAAGGTATGCTACACTTATAAAAACGACGACAGAGGTGATAGACAAAATGATAGCAATTATAGACTACGATGCTGGTAATGTTGCCAGCGTAGAAAAGGCACTGCAATATCTGGGAGAGGAAGCTTTGATCACCAGAGAACGTGATACACTGCTTCGTGCCGACAAGGTGATCCTTCCGGGTGTAGGAGCATTTGGAGATGCCATGCAAAAGCTGAATGAATATGGTCTGGTGGATGTGATCAAGGAGATCGTTGCCAGAAAAACTCCTTTTTTAGGAATTTGTTTAGGCTTACAGCTTATGTTTGAAGAAAGTGAAGAAAGTGCAGGCGTAAAAGGCTTAGGACTGCTGCCTGGAAAGATCAAACGGATTCCGGACGCATCGGGACTTAAGATTCCACATATGGGATGGAATTCCATTAAGATTTCAGACAAGAGCCGTCTGTTTTCCGGTATTCCACAGGATTCCTATGTGTATTTTGTACATTCCTATTACTTAGAAGCGCAGAATGAGCAAGATGTTGCAGCAACAACAGAGTATTCCACGCATATTCATGCAGCGGTGGAGCACGAAAACATATTTGCGTGCCAGTTTCATCCGGAAAAAAGCTCGTCTGTCGGGCTTTCCATACTGAAGAATTTTGTGACATTATAGGAGGATAGGATAGCATGCATACAAAACGTATTATTCCATGTCTGGATGTCAATGCCGGACGCGTAGTAAAGGGTGTTAATTTTGTAAATTTAAAGGATGCAGGAGATCCGGTTCAGATCGCGGCTGCTTATGATAAAGCCGGCGCCGACGAACTTGTGTTTTTGGATATTACAGCATCTTCTGATGCAAGAAATATCATGGTGGATATGGTGCGCCGTGTGGCTGAAACTGTATTTATTCCGTTTACGGTAGGCGGCGGTATCCGTACCGTAGATGATTTTAAGACTATCCTCCGGGAGGGCGCAGACAAGATCAGTATCAATTCCTCTGCGATCAACACTCCGGAGCTGATCTCAGAAGCTGCCCTGAAATTCGGCAGCCAGTGTGTTGTAGTAGCAATTGATGCACGTAAAAGAGAAGATGGCTCCGGCTGGAACATTTATAAAAATGGTGGCCGTATCGATGTTGGAATTGATGCTGTTGAATGGGCTGCCAAAGTATGTAAGCTGGGTGCCGGAGAGATTCTCTTAACCAGTATGGATTGTGACGGAACAAAAGCCGGTTATGACATTGAGCTGACCAGACAGATTTCCGAAGCTGTTTCCATTCCGGTCATTGCTTCCGGTGGGGCAGGAACAAAGGAGCATTTTTATGATGCGCTGACTGCAGGTGGTGCAGATGCTGCGTTAGCCGCTTCTCTGTTCCATTATAAGGAGTTAGAGATTGCCGAGGTAAAACAGTATTTAAAGGATCGCGATATTCCAGTGCGATTATAAAGGAGCAGTGTATATGATTTGGATTGCGGTAATACTAGGAATGACAGTTGTGATGATCCTGACAATGTTGATCGCCTTTGGCGTGGTATTTCACAACATGGAACGACAGATGGAGCAGGCTTATCCGGCATGTGAGGCATCATTTTTAAAACAGGAACAGCAGGTAGAGGCTTTGCTTCAGGCGGCAGATTCGTATGCGTGCAGTGACGAGCTTACTGCAGTGGTAACACAGATTGCGTCGCTGTTGGAGCAGTTTTACGCAGTGACACGCGACAAACAGAGCGTGACAGCTTTTCACGGTTCCCTGTACTTATTGATGAGAAAAGGAATCCGCTTGAGCAGGCAGGATACATCAGGCAACAGTATTTTTTTATCAGAGCATGCAAAACAGTATGAAACACTGGCAGCACAGACAGAGAGCTACATGTATCTCGTGCGCAGATATGACGTTCTGCTTCAGATGTTTCCTTCCAATCTGGTGGCACGCCTGTTAAAAAAGAAATGTTTGGGAGTGTGGAAAAATGAAAAATAAGAAAGAGATGAACTTAAAAGGCTGGAAGCTATATGTAACAATTGCGCTTCTTGATCTGATTTTTGGATTTGCATGGTATTATGTGGAATTTCCTGCATTGAATATCCATAACATTGACTTCTTTTTGATTCTGATCGTGCTGATCACAGCGGATGCGATCCTGATCGCATTATCGCATGTTGGCTCTTTTTTCGGAAAAAAGATCACGGGAAAGAAACTCATAAAGAAAATTGGCAGAGACGCAGTAACCGTATTAGTGATCGATGCAGCCATCATTTTAGTTGTTGTGATCGGAAGCATTTGCGGAATGACGATCCTTCGTTCCCGTTCCTACGCTTCCTTATTGAAGGTGGAAAACAGAGATTTTGCAGAGGATATTCCGGAAAGTGAGAGCGTGACCAATATCGCATTGATGGATACGGAAAGTGCGCGTATTTTTGGTAACCGTGAGATTGGTTCGCTGTCAGAGGTAGTCAGCCAGTACGAGGTAGAGGATGACTATAACCAGATCAATTTAAATGGAGTGCCAAGAAAGGTAGCCGTATTAAAATACGCTTCTTTTTTCAAATGGTTGAAAAATCGCAGCAATGGTGTGCCGGGCTATGTAGAGGTTGATCCGGTCAATGCAGATGCGGATTATAAAACTGTGGCAAAGGGACTGCGTTATGTGCCATCCGGCTATTTCAATGATAACCTGATGCGTCATGTCCAGTTCCAGTATCCGACCAAGATCATTGATGGGTATTATTTTGAAGTGGATGATGAAGGCAATCCCTACTTTGTCTGTCCTTGTGTCAGTGCGAGAGTGGGGCTGTTTGATGGTATGGATGTCGTGGGTGCGATCCTTTGTGATCCGGTGAGCGGAAAATCACAGTATTATAAGGTTGATGAGATCCCATCGTGGATCGACCGCGTGTACGACGGAGAGCTTTGTGCCAGAAAATATGACTGGAAGGGTCTCTATTCCAAAGGCTATCTAAACAGTATCATCAGCCAGACCGGATGTACCAAAACGACTGATGATTACGGCTACGTTGCATTAGATGATGACGTCTGGATCTATACAGGTGTCACCTCGTTAAACAGTGACCAGTCCAATGTCGGATTTGTCATGATCAATCAGAGAACCTCGGAAGCACGTTACTATAAGGTATCCGGTGCGGAAGAGTATTCGGCAATGAAATCTGCGGAAGGTACCGTACAGGAAAAAAATTATGAGGCCTCTTTCCCATGCCTGATCAATGTGGACGGACAGCCGACCTATATCATGGTATTAAAGGACAGTGGCGGACTTGTGAAAATGTATGCCATGGTAAATGTGGAGCAGTACAATATTGTAGCAACCGGAACCTCCCAGGCGGATGTATTTGCCAAATACCGCAAGCAGATCAAGAAAGAGGGAGAGGGAACAGATCATGTCGAGCAGACAGATCAAACGATGACCATCACGTTAGCAGATATCCAGTATATTGTGTCAGATGGAGAAACAACCGTTTATTTGAAAGATACGGATGGAAACGTCTACAAACAACCATTTGCAGACAATGAATCCCTGATCACATTAAATGCCGGCGATGTCGTAGAAGTTACAGTCAATGATCCGGAGGACGAGATTATGCTCTTAACGGATGTAACGCTGGTCAGCCATGCACAACCGGAAAGTACTACTGCAACAACAGAAACTGCGGAAGGATCAGACAATACAATAGAGTAAGAAAGTAGTAAGAAAACTTAAAACGGGTAGGAAGTAAATAATATCTACTTCCTACCCGTTTTTTGGTTATGAAAGGATCATAGCTCTTATGCCTGTTTTTTCAGATTCTTCTCCGCAGTAGAGAGCATCAGCTTGATACGATTGAGCTGGTTTACTTCAGAAGCACCCGGATCATAATCCACTGCAACAATATTGGCTTCTGGATGTTCCCGTCTTAATTTCTTGATAACACCTTTTCCTACCACATGGTTTGGCAGACAGGCAAATGGCTGGCAGCATACGATGTTTGGTGCGCCGCTTGCGATCAGCTCTAACATTTCTCCGGTTAAGAACCAGCCCTCACCGGTCATATTACCACCGGATACATAAGGAGCCGCATAGCGTGCCAGATCCTCAATATGAGCAGGTGCTTCAAAGTGTGTGCTGGCTTCTAAGGCTTCCCGTGCCGGTTTACGGAAGAGTTCCAGTCCTTTGGTACCAAGGTTATTGATCCAAGGATTTTTTCGCCCCAATACGTCATGCTTGAAGTTGGCATTGTAAAGACAATACTGTAAGAAATCCATCAGATCCGGCATAACTGCCTCTGCACCTTCTGCTTCCAGCAGCTTCACCAGATGATTGTTGGCAGATGGCAGGAACTTCACAAGAATCTCTCCTACGATACCAACGCGAGGTTTTTTCACTCCACTGATCGGCAGACGGTCAAATTCTTCTACAATGTCCCGACAGTTCTTTTTAAACTTGCTCCATTTTGCGCCATTCTTAATATCGTTGATAACGATGGCTTCCCATTTTTTGTGCAGCGCATCGGCAGAGCCCGGCTCCATTTCATATGGACGCATGCGATAGAGCACACGCATAAACAGATCTCCATAGACGATCGCCTGTAAAGCGGCTACCCCAAGTTTGGCTGTAATATTAAAGCCCGGGTTTTTCTCGATTCCGGCACTGAAGGAGATAACCGGGATCTGGGCATGACCGGATTTCTCTAATGCACGGCGGATAAAACCAACATAGTTGGTAGCACGGCAGCCACCACCGGTCTGACTCATTAAGATCGCTGTTTTATTGAGATCGTATTTTCCGGATTCCAATGCTTTCATGATCTGTCCTACTACGATCAGAGAAGGGTAGCAGGCATCATTATTTACATATTTTAATCCGATATCGACGGCCGCTTTATCGGAGTCTGGCAGCTCAACCAGATTGATGCCGGCATAATGGAATGCCTCTGCTAAAATATCAAAGTGGATCGGTGTCATCTGTGGACAGATGATCGTATAATCCTTCGCCATTTCCTTCGTAAATACAACACGGTTATACGCACTGGATACGACATGCTTTTTGATATGGTGCTTGTTTCGTACCTTTACTGCACTGATCAGGGAGCGGATACGGATACGGGCAGCACCTAAGTTGTTGACCTCATCGATCTTGAGTACCGTATAGATACGACCGGAATTGGTTAAAATGTCGTTGACTGCATCGGTTGTGACCGCATCCAGACCGCAACCAAAGGAATTGAGCTGGATCACTTCCAGATTATCCACGGTTTTGGCATAATTGGCTGCACGGTACAGACGGCTGTGGTACATCCACTGATCAGATACGATCAATGGTCCGTCCAGCTTGCCAAGATGGGAGATGGAATCCTCAGACAATACAGCAATATCGTAAGAGGTGATCAGCTCCGGAATACCGTGGTTGATCTCCGGATCAACATGATAGGGACGTCCACAGAGCACGATACCGGTCTTTCCGGTTTCCTTTATGTAGGCCAGTGCTTTTTCACCCTCTGCCTGAATGTCTTTTCGGCAGGCGTGGCTTTCCTCGTAAGCGGCATCGACGGCTTCCGAGATTTCTTTCTTTGTCACATCGTAATGTTCATGCAGGCACAGATAAAGCTGTTCTTTTAATTTTTGTGGTGCGTCAAATGGAAGAAACGGATTCATAAAGTTGATGTCCTCAGCTTCCAGTTCCTCCATATTATTTTTAATATTTTCTGCGTAGGAGGTTACGATCGGACAGTTGTAATGCTCCCATGCATCCTGTGATTCGTTCTGCTCGTATGGTACACAAGGGTAGAAGATATCTTTGATTCCCTGTTTTACCAGCCACAGTACATGACCATGTGCTAGCTTTGCCGGGTAACACTCGGACTCACTCGGAATGGATTCAATACCAAGCTCGTAGATCTTCCGTGAGGAGATCGGACTCAATTTTACGCGGAATCCCAGTCTCGTAAAGAAGGTGTACCAGAACGGATAGTTTTCATACATATTTAACACGCGCGGAATACCAATCTCTCCACGATATGCCATATCCGGCGCAAGCGGAGTATAGCCGAAGATCCGTTTTAATTTATACGCATACAGATTTGGTACGTCGTGCTTCTTTTTCTGTCCTCCGGCACCGCGTTCGCAGCGGTTTCCGGTAATGTACTGACGTCCACCGGTAAAACGGTTGATCGTGAGCAGACAGTTGTTTGCGCATTTTTTACAGCGTGCCATCTGTGTCTCAAATTCCAGATGATTGATCTGGTCTACATTTAACATCGTAGTCTGTGTTCCCTGCTCATAGCGTTCTCTGGCGATCAAAGCAGCACCGAACGCTCCCATGATACCGGCAATATCCGGGCGTACCGCATTACAGCCGGAAATGGTCTCAAAGCTTCTGAGAACCGCATCATTGTAGAACGTACCACCCTGTACAACGATATTTTCTCCGAGCTCTTTCGGATCGGTCAGCTTGATTACTTTTAACAGGGCATTTTTAATAACGGAATAAGCAAGTCCGGCAGAAATATCCGCAACGGTAGCACCTTCTTTTTGTGCCTGTTTTACTTTGGAATTCATAAATACCGTACAGCGGGAACCGAGATCGATCGGATTTTTGGCAAACAAAGCAACTTTTGCAAAATCCTGGATTTTATAGTTTAAGGATTTTGCAAAGGTTTCAATGAAGGAACCACATCCGGAAGAACATGCCTCATTTAACAATACGTTGTCTACAACACCATTTTTGATCTTGATACATTTCATATCCTGACCACCGATATCTAAGATACAGTCCACATCCGGTTTAAAGAAAGCAGCAGCATAGTAGTGGGCGATCGTTTCTACCTCACCTTCATCTAACATAAGCGCAGCTTTTACCAGATGTTCACCATATCCGGTGGAGCAGCTTCTTACGATCCGCGCACTGTCCGGCAACTGCTTGAAAATGTCCTTTAAGGCTTTTAAGGTTGTCTGCAATAAGCTGCCATTATTGTTGCTGTAAAAATCATAAAGAAGAGAGCCGTCCTCGCCGATCAGCGCGATCTTGGTCGTGGTAGATCCGGCATCAATACCTAAGAAGCAGTCGCCCTCGTAAGTTTTTAAATCGCCGCGTTTTACGGCATAGTGATTGTGTTTCTCCTGAAATTCAGCATATTCTTTTTCACTTGCAAAAAGAGGCTGCATACGTTCTACTTCCACATCCAGCTCAATACGTTTATCAAATTTATGGATCAGATCCGACAGGGAAATGCTGACTTCCGGTTTGGAATTTAAAGCTGCACCAACCGCAGCAAATAAATGCGAATGTTCCGGCGCAATAATCTCATCCTCCGTCAGATGCAAGGTACGGATAAATGCTTCCTTCAACTCGGATAAGAAGTGCAAAGGTCCTCCCAAAAATGCCACATGTCCACGGATCGGTTTTCCGCAGGCAAGTCCGGAGATTGTCTGATTCACGACCGCCTGAAAGATGGAAGCAGCAAGATTTTCCTTTGTTGCCCCCTCATTGATCAAAGGCTGGATATCTGTTTTGGCAAATACACCACAGCGGGCAGCGATCGGATGGATCGTGTCATAGGTTTTTGCATATTCATTTAATCCGGAGGCATCCGTCTGTAACAGGGAAGCCATCTGGTCGATGAAAGAACCCGTTCCACCTGCGCAGACACCATTCATTCGCTGATCGATCCCGTTGGAGAAATAAATGATCTTGGCATCCTCACCACCGAGCTCGATCGCAACATCTGTCTGAGGGGCGTAGTCCTGCAGTGCATCCGATACACAGACAACCTCCTGACAAAATGGCACATCCAGATGATTGGAGATGGAAAGACCACCGGAACCGGTAATACTTGGAGAAAGCGTGATGTCACCAAGCTCGTTCTGTGCTTTGATAAGCAGTTCCTTTAATGTCTCCTGAATATTGGCAAAATGACGCTGATAATCAGAGAATAAGATCTTATGAGATTCATCTAAGATCGCAACCTTTACGGTTGTAGATCCGATATCAATACCTAACGTATATTTCATGGGATAAACTCACTTTCTTTACTGTAAAAACAGATATTTATGTGCAGAAAATGACCATAAATCATTCTGCATATTTTCCTATTATAATGGAAACCGTAGAAAATGACAAGAAAGTAAGTATACAAACTTCCCCAGTTATTTCGTGAAAATTTCGACGGAATGCTGAAAATGTGGCACATGCCAGGCAAGGGTGGCATACCATAGAGAGAAATCAGCTAATAGGAGTAGATACAGTATGGAAGGTTTTGCAGAGTATCTTCGTGCCAAAGAGGAGCTTTTAAAACAGTATGAACAACGGGAACAGGAGAGCATGGAAAGGGAGGAGAGCAGGGAAACTGCCACAACCGTTTTCCAGGAAGTAGAACATAATTCCAAGGAAGGGATGCCGGATAGGGAATCCGCCAGTGAACCAGAACAGACCGAACAGGCAGAACCTGTGGAGCGTCTGAGAACAGAGCCGGTGGGAGAAGATAAATCAAAAAAACGTGCCTGCCGCGGTACGATCCACATCGTAAAACAAGGAGATACCCTTTATAAGATCGCGCAGATGCATGAGCTTAAGGTGGTCGATCTGCTGCTTGCCAACCCTTACGTCAACATTTACAACCTTCAGGTGGGCAGTGAACTTTGTATCCCGGTAAAAAAAGTACCGCCTCAGGAAGGCAGGGTACCTTATATTGTGCGAAAAGGTGATACGATTGGTAAAGTTTTGGATAAGAATCAGATCACCTTTGAGGAGCTGGTCAAGGAAAATCCATTTATAGCAGACCTTGCACTCACTCCGAACACGGTTATTTTTATCCGAAAATGATGCGCTTATCAAATTGACAGATACGCCGTTCTTATTTATAATATATTTTGAGACAATTTTGCAAAGAAGGTGCGAAAGATGATACAGATTTTCCGAACATTGGACGACGGAATACACCAGATCAACGAAGTGCAGGAAGGCTGCTGGGTGGCACTTACACAGCCCTCTGCGACAGAGCTAAAAGAAATATCGGACAAATACAAGATAGATGTAGATCATTTGCAGGCACCTCTGGATGAGGAAGAGCGTTCCCGTATCGAAGTAGAAGATAATTATACACTGATCATTGTGGATATCCCTATGACAGAAGAGCGGAAGGGCAAAGAATATTTTGTGACGATCCCATGTGGTATCATTATCACAGAGAATCTGATCTTTACCATTTGCCTGATCGATACACCGGTGCTCTCTGTATTTATGGATGGACGCATCCGCAATTTCTTTACATTTAAGAAAACGCGTTTTATTCTTCAGATTCTATACCGTAATGCATCCATGTACCTGCAGTATCTGCGTTATATTGATAAAAAAAGTGAGGCAGTGGAGCAAAATCTGCATGTTTCCCAAAAAAATGAAGACTTTGTAGAGTTTTTGGAATTAGAGAAATCCCTGGTCTACTTCACGACTTCCTTACGTTCCAATGAGATCGTGTTAGAGAAGATGTTAAAGATCGAACAGATCAAAAAATACCCCGAGGACGAAGATCTGCTGGAAGATGTCATCATCGAGAATAAACAGGCGATCGAGATGGCAAACATTTATACCGGTATCTTAAACAGTACAATGGATGCCTACTCCAGCATCATTTCCAACAACATGAATATTTCCATGAAATTTTTAGCAGTACTCACGATCGTGATGAGTATTCCTACGATGCTGGCAAGCTTTGCCGGTATGAATGTCAAGGGTGTCCCCTATACCGATAATCCGTATGGATTCTGGATCATGGTGTCATGGGGCATTGGCATTGCTGTGATCGTCGGCTATATTATGCATCGTAAAAAGATGTTTTAACAAGAAAGGACGGAACATACAATATGAATAAAAAAGGAAATCTACTGAGCCGGATGGAACGAAAATGGGGCAGATATGCCATTTCCAATCTGACGATGTATATCATTGCATTCTACGTCATTGGAATTGTATTGGAGCTTGCATCAAATGGGATGGCAAATGCGCTTCTCTGTTTGGATATGAATGCGGTGTTTCACGGACAGATCTGGCGTCTGATCACCTTTCTTCTGATTCCGCCAAGTCTTTCTCCACTTGTGATCATCACACTTTTTTTCTACGCATCGATTGGACAAACCTTAGAGCGTACCTGGGGAACCTTTTATTATAATGTCTATATTTTTTCCGGCATCATTTTTACAATTGTCGGAAATGCCATCGCTTACCTGATCACGTTGCTCACAACCGGACAGGGAGAGATGATCATCGGAACTAACTATTATATTTTGATGTCCATGTTTTTGGCATTTGCTTATCTGTACCCGGATATGCAGGTGCTTTTGATGTTCATTTTGCCGATCAAAGTAAAATGGATGGCATATCTTTATTATGCGGATATGATTTACGAGATCTATGTAAATCTTCTATATGTCCGGGGCGGCTATATGGCAGCTTGGGGAAACATTGCTTCGATCATAATGTCATTGTTGAACTTCTTCTTGTTCTACTTTATGACAAAGCACCGGACCAGTCCTTCCTTAAAACAGCGAAAGAGGAAACACGAATACCAGCAGAAAATGAAACGCGTCACGCCAAAAGGTGCTACGATACATCGCTGCGCTGTCTGTGGTGCAACGAGTGAGGAGCATCCGGACTGGGAGTTTCGTTTCTGTTCAAAGTGTAATGGCAACTATGAATACTGTCAGAATCACCTGTTCTCCCACGAACACGTAAAATGATGGACTATAATAAAGCAAAGTGAGGAATATATATGAAAAAGACAAAGATCATATGTACTATGGGACCAAACACGCATGACAAAGAATGTTTAAAGCAGCTTGCCCTGAATGGCATGAACATTGCAAGATTAAACTTTTCACACGGAGAGTATGAAGAACAGCTGGAAATGATCAATCTGATCAAAGAAGTGCGCAGCGAGCTTGGGCTTCCGATCGCCATTCTGTTGGATACGAAAGGACCGGAGATCCGTGTCGGAGTGTTAAAGGATGAAAAGATCACATTGACGCAGGGCGCACAGGTTACCTTGACGACCGAAGAGATCGAGGGAGATGAAACTCTGATCCCGATTACATACGCAGATCTTCCAAAAGATGTAGAAAAAGGGAACCGCATTTTGATGGATGACGGACTGCTCGAGCTACAGGTAGATGCAACAACGGATACCACAATTTCCTGTACTGTTGTTGCAGGCGGTATACTTTCTTCCAAGAAAGGAGTCAATGTACCGAATGTACGTGTCAATCTTCCTGCCATTACCGATAAAGACCGCGAAGACATCACATTTGGTATTGAACATGAGGTGGACTTTATTGCTGCTTCCTTTGTGCGCAATGCTGATGCGATCAACCAGATCAAGAACCTGTTAAAGGTACATCACGCAGAAGATATCAGTGTGATCGCAAAGATCGAAAACCATGAAGGAGTCCAGAATATGAACGAGATCCTGGCTGTTGCAGACGGGATCATGGTAGCACGTGGTGATCTGGGTGTTGAGATCCCGGCACAGGAGGTACCATTTGTACAAAAGGAACTGATCCAGAAATGTAACGAGGCTTATAAGCCTGTTATTACCGCTACGCAGATGCTGGATTCCATGATGCGTAACCCGCGTCCGACCAGAGCGGAAGTTACCGATGTGGCCAATGCGATCTATGACGGAACCGATGCGATCATGCTGTCCGGTGAAACTGCAGTTGGTAAATATCCGGTAGAAACCGTACGTCTGATGTCAGAAATTGCGGAGGCAACGGAAGAGCATTTGATGTATGATGTACATATGGCAAAGAAGAAAATGAAAGCGAATCTTGATATTTCCAACGCAGTAGCATTTTCTTCTGTTGCAACGTCACACAACGTAGAAGCAAAGTATATTTTAACCTCCAGCATTTCCGGTGATACCGCTCGTCTGGTCAGCAAATATCGTCCGAAATGTCCGATCATCGGACTTTCTCCGATCGATCGTACCCTTCGCAAGATGCAGATCTATTGGGGAGTAATTCCAATGCGTACCAAACATGTAGCACACACAGACGAAATTTTAAATCTGGCAGTGGAGACAGTAAAGGACGCTAAGCTTGTGGAAAAAGGCGATGTAGTCGTTATGACAGCAGGCAGCGTATATGGTGAGCATGCCATTACCAGTATGATGAAAGTATTTATAATCTAGGAGAACACAATTTAATGAACGAAAAGCAATTATTACATGAGATGAAAAAGAAAAAGGATATGGCGCCATATCTTTCCGAATATACCAAACGTTATGCTTCCCTCTACTATAGTTATGCATCGATCCAGCTTGCATTTTCCTACTATACTCTTTATGAGGTGATCTCAGAGGAACGCGTAGATTGGGCAGAAGATAAGATCGATACATTGAATGTATGTCTCGGCTTAGAGGGAGAGGAAGCGATTGAAAAGCTTACTGCGCTGCGTAATGATACTATGAAGGTGATGGATGATGTTACCGCATATACGGATCTGTTAAGTGTGTATGAGCACATTCTAAACCGGGTAGAATATCGGTTTAAAGATGTGACAGTGCCGGATCTTTCTGTGGCATCTACCAGAATGCAGCAGTTTATTTTTGCAGATAAAGACGCAATGGTAACCAACGAAAAGATCAAAGCAATCGTTTCTGAGCTGCCGCTTCGTATGACCAAGCAGCGTTTTTATGATATTTTAACTGACAGCTTAGGTATTTATAAGGAATCCGATGAAGCCGGTGTGGAAGGATTTTTATATCAGATCCGTACCGTTGCCGGATTGCGGGAAGAATTTCCGCAGATGAAGGAGTTATCCTTTGTTTCCGAAGTGCTTTCTAAATGTCAGGAAGCAGACTTTTCTGCCATGACACAGGCTGAGTTTGAGCAATTGAGCCAGACGTTAAAGAACACTTCTGACTTCCTTGTTACGATGGTAAATGTTTATATGCAGATTCAGGAATGTGTGAATCATTACTATACGATGCAGCTTTGTGCGCCGTATGTAGATGAAAAGACCAGACAGGAGACTTCTTACCAGGCGTCTCACGCGATGGTAATGGAGATCCATGACCATTTTGGAGAGGATGCTTCTATTGTATTGGATCGCTGCAATGAATATCTGGAAGCCTTGGAAGGAAAACAGGAATCGCTGATGGAGCGTGTCATGGGATTTGAAGCATTGTTCCCGGATGTGGAAGCTGCATTTGCAGATGATACAGCAGTCAAGGTTTTGAATCAGTGTCTGAAACTGGTTTCCTCCAGTATTTTCATTGATCTGGAGTCTGATTTTAACAGTCCTGCAGCAACCTCTGCTTTCATCGAGGAAAAAACAAAGAATCTGATCGAAGAATTTCAGACATTCTTTAAGAAGCATGATCAGATTGTTAACCGTGCAGTGATGAGTATGGTACTCGGTGCAGTGCCTGTATTTTTCAACAATACCGATGAGATCATAGCCTACATTGAATATGCATTAGAGCATTGTAATGATGAGAAGGAGCTTTGTGCCAGCCTTGATCTGATCAAAGAGATGATGGAATAACTGTCAGCATAGAAATGGGGAATTGCTATGACAATCAGTGATAAATTATATATTGGCCCCAGCTTAAAACGTCGTGAGCAGCGTGTACTCAAAAAAATTGCGCAGGGAAAGCCTGCCCTTTGTCTTTATGTGATCACAAATGCCTGGAATTCAAAAGACCTTTTTGACGTATACTACTATAATGAATTGTTCCAACGGTTTTATCAGGTGTATCGTGATCTGACCATTTATGGTGTAGCAAAAACAAAATGGGAAGCCTATGAATTGATCGAGCGCATGGTAAACGACTGCGTTGCGAAACAAAACGATTTGGATCTTCGACGTTTCTTACAGATGCAGCAGGAGGACATATGAGTATTGTATTCGCCATTTTAAAGATCATTGGAATCGTTCTTCTTGCTCTTTTCCTGCTTGTTTTGTTTCTGCTCTTGTTGTTGCTTTTTGCACCGGTTCGTTACCGGGTGAAACTTGTATCACAAGGAGCAGTGCCGAATGTGGAAGCTTCTGCATCCTATCTTTTTCCGCTTTTCCGTTTCCGTTTTTCTTACCGGGAAAAGGAAGGAGCGAATGGTCATTTACGGCTGCTCTGGTTTTCTTTTCCAAAAGAAGAAAAAAAGGAAAAAGAGGACAAGCCAAAGAAGCAGCACAGTAAGCCTACAGAAAAGGCTCAGATGCGTCAGCCGCCGGAACAAGCACCTGCTCCAGCAAAGAAAGAACAGGCACCAAAAAAGCAGCCGGTTGGCAGTTTTTCTGAAGAGGACGAGGAAGAGGACGAGGAATTATATGACTTCGATTTTTCCGATGAAATGGAGCAGATTCCAACGCTTCCGGCATCTCCCATAAAACGGGAGACAAAAAAAGAAAAGAAAAGGAAAAAAACAGAACACAACATTCATTTGATCTCGTGGATCCGGCATCTCTTTCACAGGATAAAAGAAGCAGTGCTCCGGCTTTATGACCGGATCAAACACTTTCAACAGGAATGGGCGCAGACTACTGATAAAGTCAAACGTCTCAAACAACTTTATGATGCAGAGCTCACCAAGCTTGCCATCAAAGGAGTAAAAAAAGAGGTTTTTTATGTTTTAAAAAAAGAACGTCCACAAAAAATACGCGGTTTCATCCGATTTGGCTGCAGTGACCCTGCCCAAACGGGAGAACTGCTCGGTGCAGCCAGCATGTTTTATGCCTATTTTGGCTCCAGCTTAAAGCTGTATCCTGATTTTAATGAAGCATGTCTTAGTGTGGATATTCTGATCAAAGGACGGCTGCGCCTGATCTATCCGGTGGTCGCTGTAATAAAGCTGTTTTTTAACCGTGCATTAAAGAAAACAATCAAACGATACAAACATATTACAGGAGGTAACTAATATGGCAAATGATTTTAATTCAACAGTAGGTGCATTATTTCAGGGAATGGATTCTTTCTTATCCGCAAAAACCGTAGTAGGAGAGCCGACACAGATTGGTGATACGATCCTGCTGCCGTTGGTAGATGTTTCATTTGGCTGCGGTGCAGGAGCCTATGCAGAAAATGGCGACAAGAAATCAAAAGCCGGCGGTGGCATGGGAGCAAAGATGTCTCCAAGTGCCGTATTAGTCATTCAGAATGGAAAGACAAGACTGGTCAATGTAAAGAATCAGGAAACGCTGACCAAATTGCTTGATATGGTGCCGGATCTGATCGACCGCATCTCCAATAAGGATGAGCGCACCGATGACGAGGTTATTGATGATATTGTTAAGGAACAAGACGCTGACGAAGAATAATGAAGCAGGAGAGAGACAGAAGAGTTCTATACTTTTCTGTCTCTTTTTTTCACCTTTTTTGTTTTCCGGCATATCATGAGAAAGAGGGAAGAATTTCAGCAAAGCAAAGAGGGGACGTGACAGCCATGAAAGAATTGGTCGGCTATTCCATTTTCTTTATCGGAATTGGAATCTTACTGTGTGAGATCATCGGAAATGATGTCATTGCTTTTATTTTGATCCTTGTCTGTTTTCTTCTTTTTTATATCCTGTTTTGTAAATGCTGACACGAAAAAAGCGGCTGTCATAAGACAACCGCCATAGAATCATATATAATGATTAAGCTCTTTCTACTTTACCGGCGCGTAAGCATGAAGTACATACATACATCTTCTTTGTTCCGCCATTCTGAGCAACTCTAACTGACTTGATGTTAGATTTCCACATTCTATTAGATCTACGGTGTGAATGACTCACATTCTGTCCGAAATGAGCACCTTTTCCACATACTGCACATTTTGCCATGTTTCTGACACCTCCTTAACACCCATTTAAACCTACTGTAAGGCTTACAACAAAAATCATTCTATCAGATTGTGCAGGTGTTTGCAAGTGAAAATTAAAATATTTTCATTTTTTTGTTTCTTTTCTGCTGGAAATTGGGTATAATCAAAGATAGTGATTTATAATTACTGCAAAAAACGTAAATATTACGAGTTAGAAATAAAAGGAGGCTAAAGCTATGGGACAGAAAGTGATTCAGAATGAGCTTGGAAACATAACCATCAATCAGGATGTAATTGCAACCCATGCGGGAATGGCAGCACTGGACTGCTTCGGTATTGTTGGTATGGCAATGCTGAATATGAAAGATGGTATCGTACATTTATTAAAGAAAGAAAGTGCCGGCAGAGGTGTTCATATTGAATTAAAAGAGGATCATCTGTACATCGAGATGCACATTATTGTAGCATATGGTGTGAACATCAATACGGTCACTGAGAATCTGATTCAGGCAGTTACTTATAAGATTGAGCATTTTACAGGCTGTAAAGTAGATCAGATCGTTGTTTGTGTAGATAATGTCAGAGTGATTGACTAGAAGTGGAGGAAATAGTTGTGTCAACAGTAATTTATGCGAAACAATTAAGAGCGGCATTTTTAGCTGGTGCTGCCAACATCAATGCGAACAAAGATTATATCAATGAATTAAACGTATTTCCGGTTCCTGATGGTGATACCGGAACCAACATGTCTTTGACGATTCTTTCTGCAGCCAAAGAAGTGGATCAGCTTCCGGAAGATCCGGATATGAAAGCATTATGCAAGGCAATCTCATCCGGTTCCTTAAAAGGTGCAAGAGGTAACTCCGGTGTTATTTTATCCCAGCTTCTGCGCGGATTAACCAAAGGGATCAAGGCAAACACGGAGATTACGACAGCAGTTCTGGCAGAGAGCTTTGGTATGGCTGTAGAATCTGCTTACAAAGCAGTAATGAAGCCAAAAGAAGGAACGATCCTTACCGTAGCAAAAGGCATTGCTGACAAAGCAGCAGAGATTGCTCTGGATGTCGAAGAGATTGAAGAATTTGCAGAACAGGTCGTTGCCTATGGTAATGAAGTGCTTGACCAGACACCGGAAATGCTTCCGGTATTAAAAGAAGCAGGCGTTGTGGATTCCGGCGGAAAAGGGTTGATGACTGTATTAGAGGGTGCGGTTGCTTCCTTAAAGAACGAAGATGTTGCAGCACTGACCTTTGATGAGGCTCCGGTGCAGAATAACAGCGGTGCACAGGGCTGGAAAGCTCCAACTCCAAAGAGCGGCACCGGTTCTTCCTTTGAAACAGATATTAAATATGGCTATTGTACAGAGTTCATTATCCTTTTAAATCGTGAATTTACGGATAAAGATGAAAAAGAGTTAAAAGAGTTCCTGTTATCCATCGGTGATTCTTTAGTTGTGGTAGCAGATGATGAGATCGTAAAGATCCATGTGCATACCAATCATCCGGGACAGGCATTTGAAAAGGGATTGACCTACGGTGAATTAAGCCGCATGAAGGTTGATAACATGCGTGAGGAACATAGAGAGGTTCTGCTCAATTCTGAGCAGGCAGAGCAGCCACAGGAAGCACCTCAGAAAGAGGAGCCACGTAAACCGATGGGCATTGTTGCGGTTTCTATTGGCGATGGAATGAATGAGATCTTTAGAGGCCTTGGCGTAGACTATCTGGTAGAGGGTGGTCAGACGATGAACCCAAGTACCGAGGATGTGTTAGGTGCCATTTCCCATGTCAATGCGGATACGGTTTTCGTATTCCCGAACAACAAAAACATTGTGATGGCAGCTAATCAGGCAAGAGATCTGATCGAAGATAAACAGATCATTGTAATTCCGACTACGACCGTACCACAGGGTATTACAGCCGTGATCTCCTTTAATCCGGAAGGGACACCGGAAGAAAATGAGGAGGCATTTTTAGAGGCAAAAGATGCCGTCGCAACCGGTCAGGTTACCTATGCAGTAAGAGATACCGTGATCAATGGTATCGAAGTACACATGGATGATATCATGGGTATGGATGATGACGGCATCAAGACAGTTGGTAACGACATCAACGAAACAACCTGCAATCTGATCAAGGAAATGGTAACCGAAGACAGTGAGTTGATTTCCATTTACAGTGGACAGGATGTTACCGATAAGGATTCCCAGAAGCTGCTAAAGAGCATTGAGGAAGCATTCCCATCCTGTGATGTGGAATTGAATTTTGGTGGACAGCCGGTTTACTATTACATCGTTTCTGTAGAGTAGGAGATTATGTTAAACGAACAAGATTCCATAAAAGTATTAAAGGGGGTAGGCGATAAAAGTGCCTCCCTCTTTTTCAAATGCAAAGTGCATACAGTAGGTGATCTGAAGGAATACTATCCTCGTCATTACGAACGTTTCCCTGTTCCGATCACCTTTGGAGAAATGAAAGAAGGAGAACGCTGCGCTGTGATCGCCCGCGTCCATTCCCGCATGACCATAAAACGGATCCGGCAGCGGAAGGTATGTGTGCTCCGCTTAAAAAGTGAGGATCAGATCCGTGAAATAGCGTGGTTTAATGCGCCTTTTCTGGCAAATGTCTTTCATGTGAATGAAGCATTCGTCTTTGTCGGAGAAGCCGTTAAAAAAAACGGGGTGCTGACATTTCAGCATCCGGCCTATTACACACTGCCACAGTATGAAGCCTTAAAAGATACCTTTCAGCCTGTCTATCGTCTGACAGAAGGCTTGACCAACAACATGGTACGCAAATGTGTGACACAGCTTCAGCCGCTTTTTTCAGAGCAGGCAGAGTATTTAAGCAGCAGCTTTTTAAAAGAGCATGATCTGATCTGTTTATCTGCTGCTTATCATCAGATCCATTTTCCAACAACAGAAGCCTCAATTATCGCTGCTAGAAAACGATTGGTATTCCATGAATTCCTACAGTTTTTTATTTGTTTGGAGCAAATGAAAGAGGAGCAGGAAACCAGAAAAAATTCCTTTCAGATCAGGGAATGCAGTGAGGTAGCAGAGCTGATCGCAACGCTTCCTTATCAATTGACCAATGCGCAGCTTACGACTTTTGAGGAGATCAAGCAGGATCTGATGTGCGAGGCATCCATGAACCGTTTGGTACAGGGTGACGTCGGTTCGGGCAAAACGATCATTGCGATCCTTGCACTTTTGATGGTTGCAAAATCCGGTTATCAGGGAGCCCTGATGGTACCAACGGAGGTACTCGCCACACAGCACTATGAAACGATGAATGAACTGCTTTCTTCATTTGGTGTAACGGTGGGACTGCTTACCGGTTCCCAGACTGCTGCCGAGAAAAAGTCTATTTACAGGCAAGTCGAACAGGGAGAGATTTCTGTATTGGTAGGAACCCATGCTCTCATTCAGGAGAAATTAAGCTATGCCAATCTGGCACTTGTTGTCACGGACGAGCAGCACCGGTTTGGAGTCAAACAGCGGGAACGGTTCTTTGAAAAAGGCGACAACCCACATGTACTGGTCATGAGTGCTACTCCGATTCCCAGAACACTTGCCATGATGCTATACGCAGACATGAGCATTTCCTTTATGCGGGAGCTTCCCAAAAACCGCCTGCCGATCAAGAACTGCGTGGTAGGAACAAGCTACCGTGCCGCAACAACACAGTTTATGCAGCAGGAGATCAATAAGGGACACCAATGTTACGTCATCTGTCCGATGGTAGAGGAGAATGAAAAGGTAGAACTGGAAAATGTCACAGACTATGCCAAGCAGCTGCAGGAAGTATTACCACATGCCAGAATTGCATTCTTACACGGCAAGATGAACGAGGTTGACAAGAATACTATTATGTCAACTTTTGCAGAGGGCGGATATGATATTTTAGTTTCTACCACCGTGATCGAGGTAGGGATCAATGTTCCGAATGCAACCTTTATGCTGATTGAAAATGCGGAACGGTTCGGACTTGCGACGCTGCATCAGCTCCGTGGACGTGTGGGGCGTGGGGCTGATCAGTCCTACTGCGTATTTATGTATGGAAAGGAAACGGAAAAAAATAAAGAACGGTTGGAAGTATTACACCATTCCAACGACGGTTTTTACATTGCCAACGAGGATCTAAAGCTGCGTGGACCGGGAGATTTCTTTGGTATCCGACAAAGTGGAGCACTTGATTTTAAGCTTGCAGATCTTTATCAGGACGCCGCGCTTTTGACACTTGCCCACGACTATTATGAGCAGTGGAAAAAGAACGGGCTGGATCTTAGCGACTATCCATGCCTGCATACCTTTTCCGAAACATCCACCACGATCTAAGGAGGAAACGAAGATGAATTTTGGAAAAAAGAAGCCGGACAAGAAGCATTTCCTTGCCGGGATCATTGGAGTATACATTGTTGTGATCCTCGTGGTTGCTATTTGTTATATTTTAAAACGTATCACTCTGGTAGAATGTGGCGTCACCTATGCCATCCTTTTCGCCGCTTTTCTTCCACTGTTTAAAGCACAGAAATAAGATTCTTAAGTTGACATTTTTCTCAAATTTTGAGATTATAATGAAAGCGATAGAAACGCAACAGAAAGGAAATTAACTATGATGAAACGTACACTGACACTGGGACTTGTGTTTGTTCTGATGTTATCGATGACCGCCGGTTGTTCCAAAAAAGGAAAAAAGACAGAAAGCGCATCGGACAAAGGGTATCAGATTGGAACCAATAAAGCAGATTTAGGATTTGAACCAGGTGATTATGTCACATTAGGAGACTACAAGGGACTTTCTTCCTACGATATTTCTTACACGGCATCCGAGGAAGAGATCCAGGAAAAGATTGATGAGATCAAGGAAGACAATGCCACTTACACGGATATTACCGACCGTGGAGCCGAAAATGGCGATATTGTTACCTTTGATTATTCTGCAAAGGTTGGCGATAAGGACGTCGCAGACTGTGCAGAAGAAGGATATGAGATTGAACTTGGAAATGAAGAATTTAATAAGGAAATGGAAGAACAGTTTGTTGGTAAAAAAGCTTCCGAATCCTTTGACGTGACTGTTTCCATGCCGGAAGACTTAAATGAGGAGTATGCAGGCCAGGAAGCTGTTTTCCACATTACCATTGATTCTCTTCAGACAAAGGAGCTTCCAGAAATCACCGATAAATTTGTAAAAGCCAATACCGACTATGATTCCGTAGATGCTTTTCAAAAGGGCATGAAAAAAGAAGTGATCAATGATAAAAAGTCCGATAATATGGATCTGATCAGTCAGGATCTGATCACAGCCGCTGTAGAAAAAGCTACCTTTAAAGACGATTATCCACAGGATCTTTATGACAAGGCAAAATCTGATATTGATGCCAGTCTGGATTCTTCTGCTGAAAGCTTCAGCATGGAGCGCAAAGACTTTTTAGAGATGTTTTATGGAATGGCGGAAGAGGATCTGAAAGAGGATTATCTGAATGAAACCCATTCCCGTCTTGTCCTTTATGCGATTGCACAAAAGGAGTCTTTATTCCCGACAAAGAAGCAGTATCAGAGTTATCTTGAAGATCTGGTTGACGAATATGATTATGAATCAGCAGAAGCCCTGGAGGAGGAAGCCGGAAAGGACGAGATCATGTATCAGGCAGTATATGATAACGTAGCTGCATTTTTGTACGATCAGGCAAAGAAGAAAAAGATCACATCCGATGAATATGAGAATCTTCAAGAAGGAACAGACGGGGAAGAGGACACGGATGGAACAGAAGATACAACAGAAGAAACTGCAGAATAAAACGAACAGAAAATAAATAAGGAGTAGACAACGAAATCAGAGACAGAGCATTGGATCTGGTTTCGTTGTTTTTCCGTCATGGATTATCTTAGAGAGGAAGAAAAATGAGTGATAAACTGGCATTAAGCCATGAAATTTTAATGCAGGTAGAAAAGCCGGCACGCTATATTGGAAATGAGATCAATATGGCGGTGAAAGATCCGGATGCAGTAGACATCCGTTTTTGTATGTGTTTTCCCGATGTGTATGAGATCGGTATGAGCCATCTTGGAATTCAGATCCTTTATGAAATGTTTAACCGCAGAGAGGACACTTACTGTGAACGCGTCTATTCTCCGTGGCCGGATCTTCATAAAATCATGAAGGAACAGAATATCCCTCTGTTTGCTTTGGAAACACAAGATGCTATCAAAGATTTTGACTTTTTAGGGATCACCATCCAGTATGAAATGTGTTATACCAATATCATCCAGATCTTAGACCTGGCACAGATCGGCATTTTCTCCAAAGATCGTCCGGAGGATGCACCAATCGTCATTGGTGGCGGCCCTTGTGTCTATAATCCGGAACCAATCGCAGATTTCTTTGATCTGATCTACATTGGAGAAGGCGAAACCGTATATGATGAACTGCTGGATCTTTACAAGGAACAGAAAAAAGCCGGCTGGAACCGCAAACGATTTTTGCGCCTTGCCTCACAGATTGAGGGAATTTATGTGCCATCCCTTTATGAGATCCTCTATCAGGAGGATGGAACGATAAAGGAAATGCGTCCTCTGTATGAGGAGGTTCCGAAAAAAGTGAAAAAACAGGTCGTAGAAGATCTTACCAATGCAGTTTATCCGGAGAAACCTCTGGTTGCATTTTTACGGCCAACACAGGATCGTGTCACATTAGAGATTCAGCGCGGCTGTATCCGAGGCTGCCGTTTCTGTCAGGCAGGAATGATCTACCGGCCTCTCAGAGAACGGGATGTAGCAAAATTAAAAGAATATGCTGTGACTATGTTAGAGGCAACCGGACATGAAGAGATTACGTTAAGCTCATTAAGCTCTTCGGATTACTCTGCTTTAGAAGAACTGACTTATTTCCTGATCGATGAATGTAAGGAAAAGAAGATTAACATTTCCCTGCCATCCCTTCGTATTGATGCCTTTTCGTTAGATGTCATGAGCCGGGTACAGGATGTGAAAAAGAGTAGTCTAACCTTTGCACCGGAAGCGGGAAGCCAGCGGATGCGTAACGTGATCAACAAAGGTCTGACAGAGGAGGTCATCTTAAACGGGGCAATGGAAGCCTTCCACGGTGGATGGAATAAGGTGAAGCTTTACTTTATGTTAGGGCTTCCATTTGAAACGGACGAGGACGTAAAGGCAATTCCAGAGCTTGCGGATCTGATCGCACAAAATTACTATACCATTCCAAAAGATGAACGAAATGGAAGAGTAAAGATCAATGCCAGTGCTTCCTTCTTTGTTCCAAAGCCATTTACACCATTTCAATGGGCACCAATGAATACCGATGAAGAATTTTTAAGGAAAGCCTACCTTGCCAATGATACGATGCATCAGATGCTTAACCATAAGAGTTTAAGCTTCCAGTATCACGATGCCAAAACTACGGTATTAGAGGGAATATTGGCACGCGGTGACAGAAAGTTGTCCAGCCTGCTTCTGCACATTTATGAAAAGGGTGGCATCTTTGATGCATGGACGGAATGGTTCCAGCCAAAGCTGTGGATGGATACCTTGGAGGAGGATCACATTGACGTTGCTTTTTATACAACAAGAGACCGCTCGTTAGAGGAAGTATTTCCATGGGATTTTATTGATGCCGGAGTAACCAAAAACTTTTTAAAGAAGGAATATTTAAGAGCCAAAGAAGGGGTTGTTACACCGAACTGTAAAATGAAATGTTCCGGCTGTGGAGCGGCGATCTGGAAAGGAGGGATCTGTTATGAAAGTAAGAATGAAGTTTGCTAAAACAGGACCACTCATGTACGTGGGACATCTGGATCTGTTGCGTTATTTTCAAAAAGTGTTCCGTCGTGCCGGAGTAGACATTGCTTACTCCCAAGGATTCAGTCCCCATCAGATCACATCCTTTGCAGCTCCGCTGGGACTGGGGATCACTTCGGAGGGAGAATATCTGGATGCAGAGTTTAACAGTATTACAACCTCAAAGGACATGCTTGAAAGGATCAATGCGGCTACTTTAACCCCTTACATTAAGGTAACAGAATTTGTCGTATTAAGAGAGGGAGCTAAAAAGGCAATGGCGTCCGTAGCAGGAGCAGATTATTATGTCACAGTGCCGGATAAACCGGAATTAAAGGATTCACTTGCCGCTCATTTGGAATCGTTCCTTGCCCAAAAGGAGATCCGCATCTTAAAGAAAACAAAGAAAAGTGAAGTTGAAGTTGACATCCGTCCTCACATCCATTGCTTTCACTTGAAGGAGGATGGATTTTACTTACGTCTTACAACCGGAAGCAACAATAACTTAAAGCCGGAGCTGGTGATGTCATCCTTATGCAGCTTTTCCGGTGTTCCTTATGAAGCCTTTGACTTTCATGTACACCGCTTAGATATGCTGCTCTGGGTAGAAGAGGGAGAAAATGCCGGACATTTTGCTCCGCTTTCCAGCGCAGGAGACATTGTTTCTTAGAGAAACGAAAGGAGAACATTATGGGAACTGAATGTGTCATTACAGCCTTGCGTGGACATACCACCTCCTTTACCTTTGAACAGGGAACGTTAACCGGACTTCAGGTACTTCCTGAAAAGGAGGAAACACTCACCCTTTATGGAATATATACGGCACGCGTCAAACATATCGTTCCAAACATTAAAGCGGCATTTTTAGAAATAAATGGAGAGATCTGTTATTATTCCTTGGAGGATAACCGTCATACGATCTTTTTAAATCCCAAGAAGGATGCACATGTTCATGCAGGGGATTTATTACTGGTTCAGATTCAAAAAGAACCAGTGAAGACCAAACAGGCGGTTGCTTCCTGTTACCTTCAGCTTCACGGTGAAGTATTGGTTTTAACCTACCAGAAGCCGGGCATTGGAGTATCGAAAAAGCTGTCAAAAGACTGGGCAGATGCCTGCAAAAAAACATTAGAAGATGATCTAATATTAAAACAAAAAAAGAGAAGCTGCGGTCTGGTTGTACGCACAGGAGCCAGAGATGTAGAAATGAACCAGATCCTTGCCGAAACCCATCAACTGCTTTCCACTCTGGAACACATTCTTTTAAGAGCGCAAACCAGCGTCTGCGGCAAATGCCTTTATGAGCGGAACAGTCTGTTTGAAGAATGTCTGCAGCAGCTTCAAAACAAAGAGAATGTCCGGATCATCACGGATCAAAAGGACTGCTATGAATCACTTACGCATCTGATGAAAGAACGTCTGCATTCCTTTCCGGTGGAATATGATGAAAAGGAAGTTTCTTTATGTGCCAGATACGATCTTAATAAACGCTTGGATGAATTACTGTTAAAAAAGGTCTGGCTTCCCTGTGGAGCAAACATCGTTATTGAACCAACCGAAGCTTTAACCGTCATTGACGTGAATACCGGAAAAAGTATCCGGGATAAAAAAACAAAAGAGGAACATTTTCTTTTCGTCAACAAAGAAGCTGCAAAGGAAATTGCCAGACAACTGAAGCTCCGCAATCTTTCCGGTATCATTATCGTAGATTTTATTGATATGAAACAGGACGAAAGTACAAAGGAATTACTGTCTTATTTTTCTTCTCTGGTGCATCAGGATCCGGTTCCTACAATGATCGTTGGAATGACACCGCTGCATTTATGTGAGATCACCCGGAAAAAAGTACAAAAACCACTGCATGAACAATGGAATCGGGCTCTTTCGGTTGCCAAATAATATGGGATAGTGTAAAATAATACCAACGAGAAATCCGACAGGATGTGAAGGAGGTTATAGAAAATGAGTGAGACGTATCGTCTGATTACAAGAAGCGATTTTGATGGTCTGGTCTGTGCAATGATCTTAAAAGAATTAAAGCTGATCGATGACATCAAGTTTGTTCATCCAAAAGATATGCAGGATGGTCTGATTGAAGTGACCGATCACGACATCACGACCAATCTGCCTTATGTGGAGGGAGTAAAGTTAGCATTTGACCATCATTCCAGCGAAGTAAAACGTGCCGGTGGGCCAAAACCAAATCATATTATTGAACCGGATGCACCGAGTGCAGCACGCGTCGTATACAATTACTACGGCGGAAAAGAAAAGCTGCCACGCATTACGGACGAGATCATGGAAGCAGTTGACAAGGCAGATTCCGCACAGTTTACGATGGAAGATATTCTGCATCCGACTGACTGGGTACTGTTAAGTTACCTGATGGATGCAAGAACCGGACTTGGCAGATTCCGTAATTTCCGTATTTCCAACTACGAATTGATGATGGAACTGATCGATTACTGTTTAGAGCATCCAATCAAAGATATCTTAAAGCTGCCTGACGTGAAGGAGCGTGTAGATCTTTATTTTGAACAGCAGGAGCTTTTCAAGGCACAGATTGAGCGTGTTCATCAGATGCATGGAAAGGTTGTTGTGCTTCCGTTAAAAGAGGAAGAGATCATTTATACCGGAAACCGTTTCTTAGTTTATGCGATGTATCCGGAAGCAGAGATCTCTATTCACGTAATGTGGGGATTAAAGAAACAGAATACTGCTGTCACGATCGGAAAATCCATTGTGAACCGGAGCTCTGATTTTGATATTGGCGCATTATGCTTAAAGTATGGTGGCGGTGGTCATAAAAATGCCGGAACCTGCCAGCTTGACAATGACAAAGTAGACGAGCTACTGCCAAAGATTATTGCCGAAATTAATGGTAATTCCTGATTTTTTTGTACACTTTCTTCCTCCCCTGCATAAAGTGATAGGGGAGGATTTTTTATGTTTCAGATCAAAAAAATGAAACGCATACTCTTTTTTTATGCGTATTTTTTCATACTTTTAAGTATCCTTTTTTTAACCGGTAAAGTGCAGGAACAGGCTGCTGCAAATACAGTAACAAGGCAGCAGGAACGTGCTATGAAGTTTCGCACAAATCCATATCGATCCCATCTTTTGCGTAATCGAAGACTGGTAAAAACGATTGAACGGGAGCTAAAAAGTGCTCCGGTTCCGTCTTCCTTTTTCTCTGAGATCACATACGAAGACAGCTTTGGCGCAGACCGGAAGGAAAATGGGGACTATAATAAAAATGTCAGCCGGATTCATGAAGGACTGGACATCATGTATACCAAAAATAAGTCTGGTGTTGTTCCGATACTTTCCATGACGGACGGCACGATCGAACAGATGGGGTGGCTCACACTAGGCGGCTACCGGATCGGGGTACGTTCCAAGCATGATATTTATTATTACTATGCGCATCTCGATCGGTATCAGGAAGGCAGACATGTCGGAGATCAGATAAAGGCAGGAGAAATTTTGGGGTTCATGGGAGATACCGGATACGGAAAAGAGGGAACCAAAGGAAAATTTCCGGTACATCTGCACTTTGGTATCTATGTACATGGAAAAAACGGACAGGAGATGAGCCTGAATCCTTACCCGTTTTTTTCTCACTTTATGAACGGAATAAGATAGTTTGATGCTTTTCAAATATAGAGTTTTATGTTATACTTAATGTAGTGATTTGATTCGGAATTTATAGAAAAAGGGAAGGAACTAATTTTATCACAAAGTAAGTGATAAGATTTGTTTTCATGTTTATTTGTGGGTATAGATAATCATAAGAATTGAGGTGATGTTATGGAAATACAAATGTGGCGTGAGATTCTTGACCCGTATTACTTAGCAGTAGATGAGCTCACCGTGAAGTTTAACCATATCATGAAGGAGCATCGTAACTATGACCGGTATTCTCCAATAGAACAGGTATTAGGACGGGTAAAAAGTATCACGAGCATTTTAGAAAAGGTGCAGAAAAAAAATATTTCCCTGGACGATCTGGAAGAACGCATTGAAGATATTGCCGGGATCCGGATCATCTGTCAATTTGTGGAAGATATTGATAAGGTAGTTGCCATCATCAGAAACCGCAAGGATATGCGGATCAAGAGTGAGAAAGACTACATAACCAACATGAAAGAAAGTGGCTATCGCAGCTATCACATTATCATCTACTATGAAGTGAATACGATCAACGGTCCCAAAGAGATCAAGGCAGAGATCCAGATCCGTACGCTTGCCATGAATTTCTGGGCAACGATCGAACATTCCCTGCAGTATAAGTACAAGGGGAATATGCCGGAGCACATCAAAGAACGTCTTTCCAATGCATCGGAGGCGATCATTGTACTGGATGAAGAAATGAGCTCGGTGCGTGATGAGATCATGGATGCACAAAACTCATTCCAGATCAAGGACAATATCGTATCGGATATTTTAAATAATATCCAGAATCTTTATAAGGTTGCCAACAAACGGGAGGTTATGAAGATTCAGGATGAGTTTTACCGCGTCTACAGTATGGAAGATCTGGAAGCACTGACACACTTTAGCAAACAACTTGATGTGATCGCACAGGGTTACCGCGCCCAAAGCATGAATTATAATTAGGATAAAAAAGACATGAACAATTTACCAGAACAGTTTGAAAAAAGAATCAAAGAACAGTTAGGAGAAGAGGCAGAGGCTTACTTCTCCTGCTTTTCTATGCCAAAATATCAGGGGCTTCGTGTAAATACGAAAAAGATTTCCGTAGAAGATTTCTTAAAGATTTCTCCATTTTCCCTGCGTCCGGTTCCCTGGACAACCAATGGCTTTTATTACGACAGCAAGGAGCAGCCTGCCAAACATCCTTATTACTATGCAGGACTTTATTATCTGCAGGAACCATCTGCCATGAGTCCGGCAGCATTTCTTCCCATTGAGGAGGGAGACCGTGTACTGGATATGTGTGCAGCACCGGGAGGCAAAACAACAGAGCTTGGAGCCAAATTAAACGGTACCGGAATCTTATATGCCAATGATCTGAGCCAGTCCAGAGCGCGTGCACTTTTAAAGAACATAGAGTTGTTTGGTATCACCAATTCTGTGGTATTAAGTGAGCCACCGGAGAAACTGCTTTCCAAATGCTGTGGCTATTTTGATAAGATTTTAATTGATGCTCCATGCTCCGGAGAGGGAATGTTCCGGAAAGAACCTTCCATCATGCATAACTGGGAGCAGGTTGGTACCATGTTTTATGCGGAGATCCAACGGCGGATCACTGTAGTTGGAGCCAAATTATTAAAGCAGGGCGGAACCATGCTTTATTCTACCTGCACTTTTTCTCCGGAAGAGGACGAGGAAGCGATCGTTCATCTTTTGGAGGAATGTCCGTATATGGAGCTGATTCCCCTTCCGATGTTTGATGGATTTGATATTGGACATAATGAATGGGCAAGCAAACCTGTTCCCCATATGGATTACTGCCGCCGGTTATGGCCGCACCGGATTCAGGGAGAGGGGCATTTTCTTGCACTGCTGCGTAAAAAGACCGAGGAAGAAATGACTCCCTATTTGGAGGAGTGTAAACAAACTGGTTGTTCGACTGAATGGTGGAATGATCTGCTTCCAAACTATGGAAGCTATCCATATAAAGGGGCAAAGCTTACAAAAGAAGCACAGGAGTTCTTTGAAAAAGCTGGAACCACGCTTGATGTGTCCCGTCTGGAGGAACATGATGGACGTCTTTATTATCCACCAGACGATATGGCAGATGTGAGAGGACTTCGCATCCTGCGCTCCGGCGTATACCTCGGTGAAAATAAAAAGAAACGCTTTGAACCGAGCCAGCCATATGCCGTTTCCTTAACGGAAGCAAACTGTGAGTACGGCATTTCCCTTCCGGCATACGATGAGCGTATCGTTCGATTTTTAAAAGGAGAAACGATCGCACTTGATGGGCCAAACGGCTATGTATTAGTATGCTGTGATGGATTTGGACTCGGATGGGGCAAGATTCAAAATGGCATGTGCAAGAACAAATATCAGGTTGGCTGGCGCATGAACAGTTAAACGAAATACAGACATATTAAGATCCTCCTTGGCATACTATGAAACAGATAAGGCTATGTGCTGATTGTTTCATTTGCTTAAAGGAGGATTTTTACTATGGAGCAGTTTAATGTCTACAAAGATATCAATGCAAGAACAAATGGAGAGATCTATATCGGCGTGGTGGGACCTGTCAGAACCGGAAAATCCACCTTTATCAAGCGTTTTATGGATCTTTTGGTACTTCCGAACATTATGGATGCCAAAGATTTAGAACAGGCAAGGGACGAACTTCCGCAAAGCTCGGCAGGAAAAACGATCATGACAACAGAACCAAAATTTATTCCAAAGGAAGCTGCAAAGATTGTCCTTTCGGATGATCTCACGATGAATGTCCGGATGATCGACTGCGTTGGCTATATGGTAAATGGGGCTTCCGGTCATATGGAAGCGGATCAGGAGCGGCTGGTACATACTCCGTGGTTCAAAGAAGAGATCCCATTTACAAAAGCGGCTGAGATTGGAACACGCAAAGTCATTCATGACCATTCTACGATTGGTGTCGTGGTGACCTGCGATGGCAGTTTTGGGGAACTCCCCCGTGAAGCTTACCTGGCCCCGGAGGAAAAAACGATCACAGAATTAAAACTGCTTAAAAAACCATTTGTTGTACTGTTAAATACCGTAGCACCAAATAATGCAGAGGTGCGCGCACTGGCGAAAAGTATGCAGGAACAGTATGGTATTACTGTACTTCCGGTCAATGCAGAACAGTTAAGCCGGGATGACATCACAGCTATTTTAAAAGCAGTTGTATTGGAATTTCCGATCGACACGATCGAGTTTCAGATGCCCAAATGGGTGGAAACCTTGGAATACGGACACTGGGTAAAGGAAAATGTCATTGCTGCCGGAAAAGAGATCTTAGGCCAGGTATCCGTGATGAAGGATCTTTATGAAATGAATTTTCCAAACAAAGAGGCGATCGCTGCCATCCGTATTGATCAGATCGACCTTTCCAATGGACGCGTCATCTTGTCCATGAGTTTTGATGATAAATACTATTATGAAATGATCAGTCAGTTGATCGATCTGCCGATTGCAAATGAATATCATTTTATGCAAGTATTAAAGGAACTGGCAGCCAAGCGGAAAGAATATGACAGCGTCGGAAATGCCATGGATATGGTCAATCAGAAAGGCTATGGTGTTGTAACACCGGAACAGGAAAATATCAAGGTAGCTCCACCGGAGCTGATCAAGCATGGCAACAAGTACGGCATCAAGATCAAAGCAGAAGCTCCTTCCATTCATATGATCAAGGCAAATATCACCACGGAGATCGCTCCTGTGATCGGAACGGAAACGCAGGCGCAGGAGCTGATCGACAGCATGAAAGCAGAGTGTGCGATCGACCCGAATAAGATCTGGGATGTCAACATTTTCGGAAAAAGCATCAAACAGCTTGTGGAGGATGGATTAAACAGCAAGGCCTCTAAGATGAACGAAGAAAGTCAGATGAAATTACAGGAGACAATGGAAAAGATCATCAATGACAGTAACGGCGGAATGGTTTGTATCATTATTTAGTTACCAGTAATAATATTATGTAAACAAAATGTCAAAAAGGGTGTAAAAAAATTTTTTACATCCTTTTCTTTCGGAAAAAAGGAAGAATAAAATGGAATTTTTTTGCGAAATTCCTTGACATTCCGGTATTCACTTGGTATTATTATCTAGTGTGCCGCACAGCGAGGCATAAGTGCGTCAAAACGCCGCCAAAGCTGGCGAGTAATTTATTAGGAGGTGCCATATGTACGCAATTATAGCAACAGGTGGTAAACAGTATAAGGTATCCGAAGGCGATGTCATCAAGGTAGAGAAGCTTGGTGTAGAGGCTGGACAGACTGTTACATTTGACCAGGTTCTTGTTGTAAGCGATAAGGACGTTAAGGTTGGTAATCCTACCGTTTCCGGTGCTAGCGTAGAGGCTTCTGTTGTAGAAGAAGGCAAGGACAAGAAAGTCGTTGTTTACAAATACAAGAGAAAACTTGGCTATCACAAGAAAAATGGTCACAGACAGGCGTATACCAAGGTTAAGATTGACAAGATCAATGCTTAATAATTATGATACGAGTAACATTTTATGAGACTTCCGATCATGTCATCAAGCGATGTGTGATGGAAGGACATGCTGATTATGCAGACAGAGGCAAAGATATTGTGTGTTCCGCAGTTTCCATGTTGTTTATCAACACGGTGAATTGTATCGAGGAGCTGGCAAAGGAACCGTATCATCTTGATACGGACAAAAAGAAAAACCGTTATGATTTTTCTTTTGTGGCAAAAGAGCCAAATCACGATGCCAGACTTTTGATGGACAGCTTATATTTTGGCCTTGTAAAGGTTCACGAACAATATGGGAGTGAATATTTGAAGATTACCTTAAAGGAGGTGCAAGTGATATGATGCAGTTAGATCTTCAGCTTTTCGCACATAAGAAAGGAATGGGTTCTACAAAGAACGGTAGAGATTCCGAGGCTAAGAGATTAGGTGCTAAGAGAGCAGATGGACAGTTTGTAAAAGCCGGTAACATTTTATACAGACAGCGTGGAACAAAGATTCATCCAGGCGTTAATGTAGGTATCGGTGGCGATGATACATTATTTGCATTAGTAGACGGCGTTGTTCGTTTCGAGAGAAAGGGTAGAGATAAGAAGCAGGTTTCTATTTATCCAGTTGAGAGCAAATAATTGATATTGCGGATTGATGAGGTTGTCATTTGCACAACCTCATTTTTTTCGTTATGTAAGACATACTAATGGAAAACGAAAACAAACGCAGATAGAAAACAGGAAAGGTGGGTTAGACATGTTTGCAGATCGAGCCAAAATCTATATTCGTTCCGGCAAAGGCGGGGATGGTCATGTCAGTTTCCGCCGTGAGCTTTACGTACCGGATGGCGGTCCGGATGGCGGTGACGGTGGAAATGGAGGAGATGTCATCTTTGTCGTAGACGAGGGACAAAATACGCTAAACGATTATCGGCATAAACAGAAATATTGTGCCGGAAATGGAGAAGAAGGCGGAAAACGACGCTGCCACGGGAAGAACGGAACGGATATAATTTTAAAAGTTCCTGCCGGTACTGTCATCAAGGATTTTGAAACAGGCAAAGTGATTTATGATATGGCAGATACCAAAGAGGAAGTACACCTGCTTAAAGGCGGCCGTGGTGGAAAAGGTAATATGCACTACGCAACGTCGATCATGCAGGCACCAAAATATGCCCAGCCGGGACAAGATGCCCAGGAGCTTTGGGTGACGTTAGAGCTTAAAGTGATCGCAGATGTCGGACTGGTCGGCTTTCCAAATGTAGGGAAATCCACACTGTTAAGCCGCGTGACGAACGCGCAGCCAAAGATCGCCAATTACCATTTTACGACATTAAATCCAAATCTCGGAGTCGTCGATCTCTCGAATGGACAGGGTTTTGTCATGGCTGATATTCCGGGTATTATTGAAGGAGCCTCCGAAGGAATTGGCTTAGGCTTTGAATTTTTACGCCATATCGAACGGACAAAGGTGATCGTTCATGTAGTAGATGCTGCCGGAAGTGAGGGCAGAGATCCTGTAGCAGATATTAAGGCGATCAATGCGGAAATTGAAAAATATAATCCTGAGATCTTAAAGCGCCCTCAGGTGATCGTGGCGAATAAGATCGATGCCTGCTATGATGTAGAAGAATCCATCGCTGCGATAAGAGAGGCTTTTGAAACAGAGGACGTAAAAGTATATCCAATCTCTGCAGTAAGCGGTCAGGGCATAAAAGAACTGATGTGGCATATCCACGCTTTGTTGCAGACATGTCCGGAAGAAAAAGTTGTTTTTGAACAGGAATATTTTCCTGACTTCTCCAATCCACTGGATACTCCGGTCAATGTGGAACGTGTCGGAGAGCATGAATTTGAAGTGACAGGGGAGCGTGTCGAGCGTATGCTTGGATACACCAACTTAGAGTCCGAGCGTGGTTTTGAATTTTTCCAGAAGTTTATGCGGGAAAATGGAATCATTGACCGCCTGACCGATCTTGGCATTGAAGAGGGCGATACCGTGCGCCTTTATGATCTGGAATTTGATTATTATCCATCGTAAGAAAGAAGGTACAACAAATGAATTTAACGAGTAAACAACGTGCTTACCTGTCCGGGCAGGCTTCTACATTAACCCCCATTTTCCATGTGGGAAAAGCATCCCTTTCTCCGGAAATGATCGAAGGCATTGCCGGTGCATTGGATAAACGTGAGTTGATCAAGATCGGTGTATTAAAAAACTGTCTGGATGATCCACGCGCCATTGCAGAATGCGTTGCTGAGCGTACCCACGCGACGGTAGTCCGTGTGATCGGCAAAAAGATCATCTTATATAAACCTAATAAGGATCAGGCAAAACGTAAATTTGAATTACCCAAATAGGAAATGGTGATACTATGAGTAAAATTGGTATTATGGGAGGAACTTTTAATCCCATTCATTATGGACATCTGCTTCTGGCGGAGAGTGCCTATGAGCAATTTTCTCTTGATCAGGTGCTTGTCATGCCCAATGGCAAACCGCAATACCGTAGCATATCAAGCCATATCAAGGCGGCTGACCGGGTAGAAATGATCCGTCTTGCCATCCGTTCCAATCCGCATCTTCAGTTTTCGGAGGAAGAACTAGTTCGGGATGGAGCCACCTATACGGCAGATACTCTTCGTATTTTAAAGGAGAAAAATCCGGAAGATACCTATTATTTTATTATGGGAGCAGATTCGTTGTTTCATTTTGAATCGTGGTATCATCCGGAAGAGATTTTAGCTCTTTCCCACATTATTGCAGCCCCAAGAACAGCGCAGGTCGGGGCAGATTTAGAGAGCCAGATCGATTATCTGATGGCAAAATATGATGCAAACATACATTTGTTAAACAGTCCCAACCTAGATATTTCTTCCCATGGTATCAGAAAACGTATCCGCAGCGGACAGTCCATTAAATACCTGTTACCGGAAGAAGTAGAGCGGTATATTTATGAAAAGGGACTTTACAAGGAAGGATAGACGGAACATGGATCGTACAGAAATAAGAAAAGATTTAAAAGATCGATTAAGTAAAAAGCGGTTCGAGCATACGATCGGCGTAATGTATACCGCCGGTGCCATGGCAATGCGCTATGGAATAGACATAGAGCAGGCAATGCTTGCCGGATTACTTCACGATTGTGCCAAGTATTTATCGGATAAGGAAAAATTGGCAGCATGTGAAAAATATGAGATTCCGATCACGGATGTAGAAATGGAAAATAAAGAACTGCTCCACGCCAAGATTGGGGCAGCATTTGCCAAACACCGCTACGGAGTGAAAGATCCAGAGGTGTTAAGTGCCATTCGCTGGCATACAACAGGGAAACCGGATATGAGCAGATTAGAGGAAATCATTTTCATTGCTGATTATATTGAACCAAACCGAAAAATGATCACCGGACTTCCTAGGATCCGTGAGCTGGCATTTTTAGATTTAACAGATTGTATTGTACAAATGATCGAAAATACGTTACAATATTTAGAGGCGAAGAAATATCTTGTAGATGACGCTTCCAAAGCCACTTATCAATTCTACTTAGAAAAACAGAAACAGGAGAGACAAGCATGAACGATTCAAAAGAAATGGCACGTCTGGCCTATGATGCCATGGACGATAAACTTGCCAAAGATATTACGATCATTGACATATCAGGAGTATCCGTTGTAGCTGACTACTTTTTGATCGCAGATGGAAAGAACCGCAATCAGGTACAGGCAATTGCCAATAATGTGGATGAATTTCTGGGAAAAGCAGGATATCATGCCAAAGCAACGGAAGGCTATAGCACTGCCAACTGGATTCTGATGGATTATAGTGATGTAATCATTCACATTTTTTCTACAGAGGATCGCGCCTTTTATGATCTGGAGCGCATCTGGAAGGATGGTGTCGAGATCAAACGGGAAGATCTCGATAAATAACATAGGAACAGGTATACACTGCGTCTGGAGGGATTGTAATGAAAAATAAAGCAGGATTTTATCATAAATTTTCACTGTTCTTTTTAGTATTCTTTTTGTTTTCCTTTGTCTGTATGGTCGGAAGCATTTTACTGCAGATCAAGGCAAATGCAGGTTATAAAGACTGTAACATAGCAGCACCTGCTACACTAAATAGCTGTGTCACACAGGATTCCGGGAACCGTACCTATTATTTTGGAGTCTATACATTCCAGTATAACGGACAAGAATATCATTTTGTAAATCCAACCTATTACACAAAGGAGAGTAATGTTCCAAAGGATGTTACAATCAAACACAACGCATTTACAAAAAAAGAAAATATGAATGTAAAAGTGAAATACAACCGTGATGTAGTGATTCCGATCATTTATGGGGTGATCTCAGCAGTATTGCTTATATTATTTATTGTTTACCATCAAAATTACAAGGAACAGCTTTTGATCCTTCGTTCCAGAGAAAACATAAAAGATGTCAATGCAGAATTGGATCAGGAGCTTACCCTTACTTCTGAAGCAGACGCTAACATTAAAGCAGAAGAGTAGTAATAGATATTATCATTATTTACATAAAAACAGGTATAAGAAAGTATACATGAATGAAACTATCAAAAAGTTTCCTTTTGGATAGTCAGATCAAAATAAATACTTTCCTATACCTGTTTTTTGTTCTACTTATGTACCAGAAATAATTATGCAGCTATATTATATATTAAATGATATTAAAACGGTAAAGACCGATCACCTTTCCAACAATCTGACAATCCTTTACAATGATCGGATCCAGACTGTCATTCTCCGGCTGCAGACGGATATGATCCGCTTCTTTAAAGAAACGCTTCACTGTGACGGAATCATCCACCAAAGCTACAACAATTTCACCATTTCTCGCAGTATCCTGTTTCTGGACAACGATCAGATCCCCATCAAAAATACCGACATTGATCATACTATCCCCTTTAACATGCAGCATGTAAGTCTGTTTATTTCCAACAAACTGGGGCATCATCGGAAAATAATCCTCAATGCTTTCTACTGCAAGGATTGGCTGACCGGCAGTAACAGTACCAACAATCGGAACATTGACCATTTCCCGGCGTGATAAATTAAACTGGTCGTCTAAGATCTCGATCGCACGTGGTTTCGTTGGATCCTTTCTGATATAACCGTTCTTCTCCAATGTCTCAAGATGTGCATGAACGGAAGAGGTGGACTTCAACCCCACTGCTTTACAGATCTCGCGGACAGCAGGTGGATAACCTTTCTGCAAGATCTGTTCTTTCATATACTCTAAAATTTCTTTCTGTTTATCTGTAATCTTACCTGGCATAATGTTCCTCCCTTGTCTGGTGCTTTTTTAAACTAAACTCATTATAGCATACCCCCCTGTAAAAGTAAACAAACGTTCTTTAAATAATCGAACAAATTTTCCGAACAAATTTTCGAAAATACTATTGACACGGGAACGACTGTTCGTTATAATGCAAATAGTTGATAACAACATATGTTCGATAGGGAGGGCTATACAATGAGAGAAACAACAAGAAACCATAGATATGAATACGATAGAAGAGCTGTCAGAAGCATCCACCAAAAGAAACTGCAGAAGATCGCACATATTATTATGATCCTGCTTCTTCTTGTCCTTACAACCGGATTAGTAACCGGATTTCATAAAGCAGAGAAGTCAGAGACTTCCCCAAAACATGAAAAATATTTTACCAGCATTGAGATTCAGGAAGGAGATTCCCTCTGGAGCATTGCAGAAGATAATATGACAGAAGAGTACGCCAGTGTAAAGGACTATATTAAAGAAGTAAAGCGTATGAATCATCTTTCTTCCGATCAGCTCACGAAAGGATGCTATATTGTTATTCCACATTACACCGTGGATTAACATCCCTTTGTTCAGAGGTTATTCCTTATTTTCACGGAGTATCACTTTTCCGGCTGCACTTCTTCGTCTGTTTTCCTGAATGGCAGCGTAGTGCCGTCTTGTGGTATTTACATCCTTATGGCCAAGAACATCGGCGACCAGATAGATGTCACCGGTTTCTTGATAGAGAGCAGTACCGTAGGTACTTCTCAATTTGTGCGGTGTGATTTTCTTTAGTGTGGTAACGGTCTGCGCATACTTTTTGACCAGTTTTTCAATAGAGCGTACCCCCATCCGCTTGTGCTGCATAGAGAGAAACAGGGCTTCTTCATGTCCCGGAAGAGGATTCTCATTCTTTCTTGTTTCAAGGTAATCGAGCAGTACCGTTCGCACTTCATCGCCAAAATAAATGATGGATTCATTGCCACCTTTTCTGGTGATCTTTACCCCGTTATTATCAAAATCCAGATCAGATACATTGATTCCTACACATTCTGATACACGGATGCCAGTTCCAAGCAGCAGTGTCATAATAGCAAGATCCCGTTCCTTTGTTTTAGAATGATACCGCTTTTGGTTTGCAGTCAGTTTATCCCCGGTTTCCACTTCATCTAAAAGACGCGCCACCTCATCCACATCAAGACGTATGATTGCCTTTTCATGAATTTTAGGTGTGTCCACGAGAGAAGCCGGATCACTTTCTATTTTTCCACTTTGATATAAATAGTGATACATGCTGCGAAGCGTAGAGAGTTTTCGCTTTAACCCGGATTCTGAATTAATGATGGCATCCTTTGTATCCATAAGATCAATTTCATCTAAGGAAGCATCTTTATGGTACATGCGTACCCATGTAAGATATTCATGGATATCATCCACCGTTTGTTCTTCCATAATATGAAGCGGTATGTCATGCATCGGCAGATCCTTACACATAGGATTGTTACGCAAGATGAATGTAAAATAAGTTTTCAGATCCTGCGCATAAGCGAGTCTGGTACGCGGCTGTTTGATTCCTTCCATACTGCGAAAGAACGAACCACAGAATTTCGGTAATTCTTTTAATGCCAGACGTATCTTTACTTCGTATTCTTTATTTTTTTCTTCATGATAATTCTCAGACATAGTAGTGACACCTCCATGCAACTATTCGCTAAACACAAGTTTAACGAATAGTTGAAACTGTTTTTTCTATTATACTTTATTTTACACGGTTTTACCATCTGTTTTTTTAGGTTTTGATATATTTTCATTTTGGACTGTTTTGTGATATGCTACTATACAGTATACGATTGATTTTTGTAAGGAGGCTTTTTCATTATGAATATGCAAAAGGCATTGAGTTATACCCGTCAGGCGATTGAGGATTATCATATGATATCAGATCATGATGTCATTGCGGTGGGACTATCCGGTGGCAAAGACAGTTTCACTTTGCTTTCTGTTCTGGCACGATTACAGACATTTTATCCCCATTCCTTTACCCTTCATGCCATTACCGTTGATCTGGGCTTTTCAAACCAGAATTTTGACGAGATCACAAAGTTTTGTGAATCTCTTGATATTCCCTATCACATTGTGACAACACAGATTGCTGATATTATATTTGAAAAACGCAAGGAATCCAATCCATGCTCATTATGTGCCAAGCTTAGAAAAGGTGCACTCAATCAAAAAGCATTAGAACTAGGCTGTAACAAAATTGCATATGCCCATCATATGGATGATGTCATTGAAACAATGTTTTTATCATTGTTATACGAAGGACGTTTCTCCACCTTTTCTCCTGTCACAAAACTTGATCGTACGAAGCTTACCCTGATCCGCCCTTTGATCTATATTCCGGAATATGAAGTTATTGGATTTACCAAACGTATGCAGTTTCCAGTTGCAAAAAATCCTTGCCCGGCGGACGGATATACAAAACGGGAATCGGTAAAACAATTACTTCACCAGTTGGAACAAAAGGATCGTCATTTGAAAAAACGTCTGTTTCATGCTATTGTCACTGGTTCTACCGATGACTGGAAATTGAATCGTAATGATATATCCATATGAAAAAACTGCCATAACTGATCCAACTATCTTTGACCAATTATGGCAGTTATCTGTTCTGTTCTTTTACATGCTCCATATATACATATATGCTCTTATGCTTTGTTTCTCTGGGCTATGGCTGCAATAACCTCTACTGTTTGATCAATTCCTAAATGACTGCTATTAATAGTCAGATCATAATTTTTAATATCTGCCCATTTAGAACTGGAATAATAATTATAGTAGCTGGCACGCTGTTTATCCTTCTTATAGATCATATCCTTTGCCTTCGATTCACTGAGCTCGTATTTAGCACTGATTCGTTTAATACGATCCTCTAACGGTGCATGAACAAATACATTCAATACATTGTCATAGTCCTGCAACGCATAATCTGCACAACGCCCAACAATCACACATGCTCCCTCATCTGCAATTTTTTTGATCGTATCAAATGCAGCTAAAAATACTTTGTGATTTAGCGGCAGATCATATCCGTTATTGCTATATCCTAAAGAATATGGATCCATGACAAGGGAATAAAGAAAACTGCTAGATGGTTTCTCATCAAAATTCTCAAAGATTTCTTCGCAAAGTCCGCTTTCTTTTGCAGCTCGTTTTAATAAATCTTTGTCATAAAAAGGAATCCCCAGCTTTAGGGCAAGCTTTTCACCAATCTCACGTCCGCCGCTTCCAAATTGTCTTCCGATTGTAATAATTTTGTCACTCATAATGCATGCCTCCTGTCTATTATGTAAGCTACTTCCACATATAAAATGCGTTTCGTTTGGTTCTTTGTATTTGTTTTCATACCATTATTATAGCATTTATTATGCAAAATGTCTAGTTTTAAACTAAAAATATGTTGGTTATATTGCATAATATACAAAGAAAAGCAAACGACAAAAACATTGATGTCGTTTGCTTTTCCTCTATTTTTTCATTTTCAATATACCCGGATGAAATTTTTAATTTAATTTTCAGATGTTTCTGTTGTTGTTTCATTTCCGGATGTTTCCGTTGTTGTACTATCTTCCACCGGCTTTTGATATCCGGCTATCTTATCGGCTATCTCTTTCACCTTACTACTTGGCTCATAATTTTTATAACCCAATACCTCTTTATGAAGTGTGATCATATCATTTAAATAATTGGTTCCTACTACAATGTCAAGTTTTTTACTTTTGTCTGCAGCACACCAGTCTTTTGCTGCGATCACATGATATGGAAATCCTTCACTTTTTTCTATGTCATAGGAAGCCACATTTTTGGCAAGTCCCAATAATTCTGTTGTAGACAAGTTGGTGTAAATATAATCTGTCATCTCATTTACAATAGATACCAGCGTGGAAACATCGGTACTCTTCGCCTTATTTAACATTTCATTTAAGACGGTACGCTGACGCTCTGTACGTTTTAAATCACCACCGGAAGTATAACGGATCCTACAATAAGCAACTGCCTGGGAACCGTTCAATGTCTGTTTTCCAGGACCACTGATATAGCTGACCTGATTAAGACCAGACTCACGATTTAAACTTCTGACATAACCATTTACCCATTTTACTTCGTCTTCCTGAACATCAATCGTCACACCACCCAGCAGATTAATTGCCTTTTCCAAAGCAACAAAATTAACGGTAACAAACTTCTGGACATCCATATCAAAATTGGTATTGATCGTACTTAGAGCAAGCTCATAGCCATTATAGGAATAGGCGTGCGTGAGCTTATCCATACCATGATCCGGAATATCTACATAGGTGTCGCGGTATAAAGAAAACAGATTTACTTTATTCGTATTACCATCTACATGAGCAATCATGCAGACATCGGTACGATTTCCTTTTCCTAATGACTTATCTCTGGCATCCACGCCAAAAAGAGCAATGTCATAGGACTTATCGTCCTCATCTTTTTCCAAAACAACATCTTTGTTCTTTTCAATCTTTACTTCTTTTTTTGCATCCGGACGTTTGATCTTTGCACTTAATTTATAAAAATAAACGCCGGCTAATACCCCGATCAATACTATTGGAATAATTAAAAATAATAAATATTTTGCTTTGAATCTTTTTTTCTTTTTCATGGTAGATCCTCCTAATGTACCCTGTAATTTACTTCCCATAAGATGCGTCTTTGTAAGTGTAACAGCATTTCCTAAAAAGTGCTTTGATATTAGAATAATGTGCGCCGAATTCGTTTTATCACTGAATCTTTCTTAATTTTTCAATTAAATTAGAAAAATAATCCGGTAACGGAGAATCAAATTCCATATATATACCTGTCGTCGGATGAATGAAACCTATTATCTTGGCATGCAGACATTGTCCATTGGTCTGAAATGGCTGCTTATCACTTCCATAGACAGTATCTCCAACTAACGGATGGTGAATACTTGCCATATGCACCCGAATCTGATGCGTTCTTCCGGTTTCTAACCGACATTCGATCAACGTATACGCACCAAACCGTTCCAATACTTTATAGTGTGTAACTGCTCGTTTTCCATTCTTATAATTGATCGCCATCTTTTTGCGGTCATTCGGACTTCTTCCAATTGGAGCATCCACACAACCTTCGTCTTCCTTGATATTATCCTTTACAAGCGCAATATACCTTCTGGTGACAGAATGTTCTTTCAACTGTTGTGCAATACACTGATGTGCTTTATCATTTTTGCATACGATCAAAAGTCCTGTTGTATCACGATCAATCCGGTGAACGATCCCTGGACGTAGTTCTCCATTGATCCCACTTAAGTCGTTTTTACAGTGGAACAGCAATGCATTCACCAAAGTTCCGGACTCATGTCCCGCACTAATATGAACCACCATTCCCTTAGGCTTATTGATCACTAATACATCCTGATCCTCATAAACAATATCAAGCGGAATATCCTCTGGCTTAATATCAACCTCTTTTGGCGCAGGAAAAGTAATCTGAATCTCGTCATTTACCCTTACCTTGTAATTGGCTTTGCAAGGTTTATCAAAAATCATCACATATCCATCTTTGATCAGCTTTTGAAAATATGATCTGGTATATGCTTCATAATGATCGGAAAGTGCCGCATCCAGACGTTTTCCTTGTTCTGATTCTGTAACGATCCAACGTTCCATCATGACTGTTCCTCACTCTTTTCCGGTTCTTTATGAAACAAATATGCCAGAACAAACAGTAGAGCTCCAAGGGTAACATAAATATCCGCAATATTAAACACCGGGAAATCAATACGCTTCACATATAGGAAATCGATCACATAGTGATGTAAAATACGATCCATCATATTACCAAGTGCACCGCTTGCAATCATGATCAGGGATATCTTTAATACTATCGTCTGTTTCTGATAAGGGATCTTTGCATACCACAGGAAAATGGCAACCAAGACCACGACCGTTATAATAATTAAAAATGTAGTTTGCCCACTTAACATCCCCCAGGCAGCCCCTTTGTTTTCTAAATAAAACAGTTCAAACCAGTCATGAAAAAAAGTACGGGGCAATTGATCCTTTAAATGGGAAACAGCCCATGCTTTACTAAGCTGATCAATTCCAAACAAAAGGAAAAAACAAAAAAATGAAACAAGATGAAGCAACATAATCTTCCACGCTTTATTCTTCGTCTGACTCATTTTTATATTCCTCCAAAACAATTCTTATATCCTGATCGGTAACCTGTCTTGTAATAAATGCATGTCCAATCTGATCGATCAGAACAAACTTAATCTTTCCGGCACACATTTTTTTATCCGATTTCATTGTCTCGATGACTTTTTCCACATCATAATCCCGGATCATTGGGCATTCAAATGCTCCTATCATATGTTCAATAGCATTCCGATCACTTTCTGTGATCTCTCCCATATTACATGCGATCCTTGCAGCTAATATACTTCCTACTCCAACACATTCTCCATGCAGATAACGGAAACCTGTTAACTTTTCGATGGCATGTCCCAGCGTATGTCCAAAGTTTAACAGAGCACGCTCACCTTTCTCCTTTGGATCCCTTTCCACGATATCCCGCTTATTGTCGCAACTTTGGTAGATCATCTGCTTGATCACAGTCGGTTCTAATACAATGATTTCATTCATATGACGCTGCAGCCATGTGAAAAATGCAGCATCGTGAATAATGCCATACTTCACTACCTCGCCCATGCCGGATAAAAATTCCCTCCGACTCAATGTAGATAAGGTTGTTGTATTGATATATACAAGTTTAGGCTGATGAAATGCACCAACCATATTTTTATAACAAGCAAAATCCACCCCTGTTTTTCCACCAATACTGCTGTCTACTTGCGCCAATAAGGTAGTTGGGATCTGGATAAAGTCAATTCCACGCAAATAGGTAGCTGCAGTGTACCCGGTCAGATCACCAACTACACCGCCGCCTAACGCCACCATAATATCACGACGTTCAAAGTGCTCCTCGATCAAATGTGTATATAATTTCTTTACCGTATCAAGATTTTTCTGTGCTTCTCCGGCTGGAAAAACAAACGTAGACACATGCGCACATGCATCTTCAAACAAAGACGATACCTCTTCCAGATAATGTTTTGCAACATGAGAATCTGAAACGATCATCACCTTGCGATCTGCAAGCTCTAAACAAGTACAGGAGTCGATCAAATCAGAGAAATCAGATGCAAACACGATATCATAAAGTGGAAGATGGTTTTGTTTGACTATCATAACTTCAGTATTTGAATATTTCATATGTTTTATCCTTTCTTTTCTCATGAAAAAAAGTTACTACAAAGTATCAGCAGAAACTCTTGTAGTAACTTTTGGTCAAAAGATTATTCAACAGAATGCTGTAATGTTTCCTCATTGAAGCGTTCTGCTGCATTTAAATAATCCAGATTGTTCATTGTAGAATTATTGGCTTCATAAGAAACAGTTTCCTGATTACCGTCAAGTGATTCATAGTTAATATTGGATTCCGAAGTTGCCCCAAAACTTACTGTTGCAGCTGCTTCATTGCCATCGTTTTCTATAATATTTTTGGACTCCGCATCTGGAATCGGCATAGTGTCAGCTAAAGAAGCTGCTGTATTATTGCTCTCTTCCTCACTTAATTTCTGAAAAGCAAGCAGATCCTCAGTCTGTATTTCAAAACGTGAACCATTTAACAACTCGATCTGATCCTGGATCAGCTTATTAAACTGTGCTTTATATCGTACATATTCCTGCATCAGACCAATCGTTTTACCATGTACAGCTTCTAATTCTGCTTTGGAATCGGAAGTATAAGTAGCAGCACGGTTCTCCGCTTCCCGGATAATACTGTCCGCTTTCAGTTTTGCTGTCTGGATCGTTTCATCTGCAGTCTTCTCTGCTAAGATCAAAGCCTTCTGCAGCGATGTCTCAATCGTTTTATAATGCTGTAAACCATTGTTTAAGGTACGGATCTGATCCTGATACTCAACATTCTGCGTATAGAGATCTTTATACGCCTGATAAAGCTCCTGTAGATAATCATCCACTTCCTTCTTATCATAACCGCGTCCCTTTTCAAACTTCTTATCAAAGATTTCTTCTGGTGACATCATGGCAACTTCCCTCCTGTGTATAATTAGTATTCGTTACGCAAATCAAGCATATTACCGCCCGGTGTAAGCACTTCATTTAAAAGATCCTCTCTGATATTGATCTCCATATCATGAGGGGCTGCCACAAATACACTCGGAGCAATACGCTTAATATCGCCATCGATGGTATAACAGCATCCGACAATAATATCAATGATGTGCTGTGCATCATCTGTATTCATTCCTTCTAAATTGATGATGATTGCTTTTCCTTCTTTTAATGCATCGATGATCTCCCAACAGTCATCATCATTTGTTGGACGAAGTACAAAAATCTCATCAATTCCACCATGATTAGAAGAAGTAAGTGGTACCAGCTTAGAGGAACTGCGGCTGGCAACAGCCTGAGGTTTTGGACGAGAAGACTGAGATTTGGAAGAATCCATAAAACGGTTGGTATATGTTTTCTGGAATGCGTTTTCTTCCTCCTCCGGTTCCTCTTCATACTTTATTTTTTTGGATTTCTTTGGACGTACTTCCTCTTCATCGTCTAAATAATCCATCTCATCATCATAATCATCACTGTCTAACCCAAATGAATTTAAAAATTTATCAAAAACACCCATCGTTTTTCTCCTTTATACTAAGCTATTTATATGTTATAGTTGCGTTCCCCGAAAATTCCGGTTCCCACACGTACCATAGTTGCTCCCTCTTCAATAGCAACCATATAGTCATTTGTCATGCCCATCGATAGGATCTCCATGGATACATCCGGGATCTGTTCCTTCGCCACCGTTTTCGATAATTCGTATAGTGAACGGAATACCGGACGATTTTCTTCCGGATCATCCACAAACGGTGCAATCGTCATAAGTCCCTTGATATGAACATGAGGAAGAGCAGCTACTTCACGGATCAATGCTAATGTCTCATCCGTCGTAATACCAAACTTGCTTTCTTCTTGTGCCACATTTACTTCGATCAGTACATCACACTCCACCTGTTTCTTCTCCGCTTCCTTGGAAATCTGATTGGCAAGCTTTAAAGAATCTACAGAATGGATCAAACATACCTTATCTACAATATATTTTACCTTATTCGTCTGCAAATGTCCAATCATGTGCCAGTGAACCGGAGATTTAATATGTTCGAATTTGTCACACAGTTCCTGCACTTTATTTTCTCCAAACTCGATCACACCAGCATCCAAAATCTCTTCCAGATCGGAAAGAGGCTTCGTTTTACTCACTGCAATCAGTGTCACTTCCTCTTCATTTCTTCCCGCTTTTTTACAGGCTTTTCGTATATTTTCCTGTACCTTTTTTAAGTTATCCTGTAACAACGAAATCACTTCTTTCTAAGAATATTAGTAAATGATCTGCCCTTCTTTGATCGCTGCGCTTTTCAGGACAATATGATCATATTGCTTGACACCAAATTCTGTATTGGCTTGTGCGATACAAAAATCATCTGCCTGATATAGATTGTTGATCACCACAAACTGGGCATAACCTTTATTAATCGTATAAACACCTTCAAATTCCTTGGTTTCACCAATCGTATAAGTGGAACCGGTTTCTCCTTTTTCACCCGCTTCTTTGCTTTCAGCATTTTGTATTAAAACAGTTCCTTGCTTGATATCAGCAGTACTAACATAGAAAAAACCTTTTTTTTCATCTTTATAACAAATAGCCGGTTGAATCGTTTCCGTATCAGAATGCCCATTATCATCATAACCAGTCACCGCATTAAATCCTACACCAGATGCCGACTGATCGCATTTCACCGCATATTCTACCGGAATTTTATAAAGCTGCTTTTTGATCAAGCTGCTGTTTGGTATCTTCAGACCTTCTAAAGAATCCAGCACGATCTCCACATTCAAATACCGCTCGTCCACATATCGATCCATATATTTGTTAAATGACACAACAGCAAAATAACCATTGTTCTGCTCATAAAATGTCACAGGACGCTCTACCTTCAGATCATCCTTTAAGAACTTGACCGTCATGTATTCCTCGTCATGCAAACGCTCATACTGATCTTTGTTAAGTTCCAATGCAAGTTTCCAGTTCTCTTCTGTCACAAGACGATACGCTGCAGAACCGATCGCATACATGTCAGTTGTACGAGTCTCTGTCATATTATTATCCGTTGTACTAAAAAGCTCCGGGGAAAGCTGTTCTTCGGTCAATCCCTCTAATCCATCGTAACAATATGATACAACGCCTGCTTTCTGTGCCTTGATCTGGTTAGAAGGAGAGATCATTCCTTTCTCGATCAAGTCATCCATCTTAGAGATCAGAGAATCCGTTGTAATCTCTGAAATGTTATTACAAAGCGCATATTTAAAATCATAAAGTGCGCCAAAATCAGCTTCTTTATAAGAACTTTTATAATCAATGATCTGATTTTTTATATCCAGATAATCGTCATCAGATAATGCAATCTCCCCGTCATCGTTAGACAACTCATTTTTTAAAGAACCGGAACTGTCTACCGCATATACCGTGGAATTCACGCCAACACGTTCTCCATCTGCTACATAATAGGTCAGATAACCCGCTTTGTCTGTTGCCACAACCTGTTCCTTTCGCAGAGCAATCCCTGTTGTGGTGATCTTATCATTAATCTGTTGGCTGGTAACCTCATAAGTGGAGATCACAGGCTTTGACATGGAAACCAAAACATGCGCGATCAGATAAAATAACACCATCATTGCAATGATGGTAGCTATATTCAATCGAAAATGAGCCGTTGTTGGCTTTCTTTTTTTATATCGAACCGTATTTTTCGCCATACACAACTCCCTTACGTGTTCTTCGTATACAAAATCCGATAAAACACACAAAAACTTCACTATACATTGTAGCATGTAAGGTGCTTAAACTCAATGTTTTTTATGCATAATTTCTTAAAAAATGCAAAAACTAACAATACATCTAGGAAATAGAGGAGGAAACGTATATGAAATATAATGTATTCGACTATATCGTTTTAACACTGGTTATCATCGGTGCGATCAACTGGGGGTTGATTGGATTTTTCCGGTTTGATCTTGTCAATGTGATCTTTGGAAATATGTCAATCTTATCCCGCATCATCTACGCTTTGATCGGTGTCAGCGGACTTTATTCGATCAGTTTCTACTTACGAAATCAGGATATGTAACAAAATAATCCGCATCAGCAGATATATTCTGTTTAGGTTGAATCAAAAACCCGCTCCATCGAGCGGGTCTACATAACATCAATTTTGATTTTGAGTCAACAAATGTGACATGATATCATAGAGTTCTGTTTTGTCTCCGGCATGTAACACCACACCGATCAACTGTTCCTGTTTCGCATTTTGTGCAGATAACACGAGACAATGTCCTGCCCCACTGGTTGTTCCGGTCTTTCCTCCAATGATTGTGATCTGATCCGGAACTTTCGCTAATTCGCTGAAATAATGATTCGTGGAAGTAATCGGGATTTTGATCTTCTCTCCTTCTTCATCATGATAGGTTACTGTATATTCCCTGGTAGAAACAATCTCTACAAAATGAGGGATCTCCAGGTCTTTTTTTAAGATCAGATACAGATCATACGCACAGGAATAATGTCCTGTTTCATCCAGTCCATGTGGATTTTTAAAATGAGAATGTGTTGCTCCCATGCTTTTGGCAGTCTGGTTCATAAGTTTAGCAAACTCTTTCACACTGCCACTGACATAATTGGCAAGTGCTACAGCACAGTCATTGGCAGACTCGATCAAAAGACCATGCAACAACTCATCTACTGTGATCCGGTCTCCTTTTTTCAAAAATAAAGCTACTGCCCCATTCTCAAGGTAAATATTATCCGAAATGACAACCGTATCATTTAAATTACACTGTGTCAGTACAATATATGCGGTCAGAAGCTTCGTCGTAGAGGCAGGTGCCGTCTGTTTCATGGAATCTTTGGAATATAAAATCTCATTGGTGGAATCGTTGACAAGCAGCATTTCATTTGCATCGGCTTCGTAGGAAAACTGGTTCGTAAAGCCCTGTGGTAGCACTGCTAAATTGGCAGAAAACGCATCCGGCAGATGAAGTGTACTCTCGCTTAACTGCTGACTTTCCGTCTGACTTGGAAGATTATAATTATGATAGGCATTCGTGATCGTTCTACCCTGACAGCCTGTTGTAAGAAAAAGACTCAAAAGACTAAGCGGCAGGCAGATTCCTTTTAACACTGTGCTACGTTTCACAAAAAAACACCTCTTAGTGGTATAATTCACGCCAGTCAAGATCACCATTTTCCATGGCTTTGATCAGCATCTCTGCAGTTGCAAGATTTGTTGCCAAAGGAATATTGTGTATATCACACAATCGTGCAATATCTTTGATGTCCGGCTCGTGTGATTTTGGATTCTGCGGATCACGCAAAAAGATAACAAGATCCATCTGATTGCTTTCTATCTGAGATCCCATCTGCTGAACACCACCCAAATGTCCTGCCAGATATTTATGAACGTTCAACGTAGTTACCTCTTCGATCAGCCGTCCAGTTGTTCCGGTGGAAAACAGATCGTGATGTGCTAAAATGCCACGATATGCAATGCAGAAATTCTGCATCAGCTTCTTTTTTGCGTCATGTGCAATAAATCCAATATTCATATGCTTGCCATCCCCCTTTAGTATTTTCTTCTTTGTAATCCAATATTTAAAACCAATCCCATTCCTATCATTAAACTCAGCAGGGAACTTAATCCATAACTTATAAACGGAAGTGGCAACCCGGTATTCGGCAAAAGCTTTGTCGCAACACCAATATTAATAAATGACTGAAAACAGATCATCGAAGCAATTCCAGTTGCGATCAGCATACCGGATGTGTTGCGCGCTTTTCGCGCCATCTTAATACATTGTAACATTATTAAGAGTAAAATTGCAATAACAATCAGGCATCCAATGAAGCCAAATTCCTCTCCTACAATGGAGAAAATAAAATCTGTCTGTTGTTCCGGCACAAGGTTTGCATCCTTTACCGTAATACCAGAAGTGGCATTTAATCCTTTTCCACTCAACATTCCGGAACCAATTGCCATCACTGAGTTATCCTGTTGCCATCCGGTACTGCTGACAGAAGAACTCGGATGTAAAAATCCCTTGATTCTTGATACCTGATAATCTTTTAAGATCAGCACATTTTTAGCATGATCTACATAGTACAAAAATGCACACATGACCGGAACAAGCACCGCAAGTGCAGTAACAATGATTCGATAACTCAATCCTGCTACAAAGATCATGGCAAACAGCATAACAAAAATATCTATACTGGTGGAAAGATCGGTCTCAATCATGATCAAAAAAATTGGTATCGCACAAAAAACAGCCAGCTTAAACAGCGTTTTGGATGTGTTCAGATCGTCCTTATGTCGTTCCAAAAAAATGGCAACACATAGCACCATCACAATCTTGGCAAATTCCGACGGCTGGATCGTACCGATGCCCGGCAGCTTAAACCAGCGTTTGGCACCATTCACATCATATCCAACCAGCTTTACAAGTAAAAGAACAACGCAGTCTATGCTGTAAAGGATCGGCCAAAGCTTGCAAAACACATTATAGTCGATCAGAGAAACAACTACCATTACCATAAGTCCAAGACCTAACCCTAAAATGTGTTTTTTCGTATAGCTTGCATCTGCCCCGTTTACAAATACGACTCCCATCAGACTGATCATCATGACAAGAATCACCAATTTGAAATTGTAATTTCGCAATTCGTACGTTTTTAACATGTTTCCACCTGATTTATATTTTCTAGTAAGACTAACGTCCCTTCATACTTTTGATCGGGATATTTGCCAGTAAGACCGGAGCATTTCCCGTTTCTAATCCATCTCCACCCTGATTGATCTGAATATCCAGCTTCTCTGTGTCGATCTCCACGTATTTGGCAAGTACATCCATAATATCACGTTTGATCGCCTCCATTACCTCTGGAGAACAGTTGGCACGGTCACTTACAAGCATCATCTGTAATCTGCCTTTTGCATAATCACCAGAGCTTTTCTTTTTGAAAAATTTATCCAGTATTGTCATTGGTACCCCTCCTTAGTTTTTCTTGAAAATATTGCCAAGTTTTGCAAAGAACCCCTTCTTATCCAAATCCAGGAATGGCACTTCCTCTCCCGTGATTCGTTTACAGATATTCATATATGCCTGACCAGCCAGTGTGTCGTTTCCTACCAATGGTTCTCCCTGGTTGGTTGCAACAACAATGTTCTCATCATCTGGTACTGCTCCGATAATATCAATAGCAAGAATCTCTACTACATCATCCATGGACATCATGTCTCCACGCTTTACCATGTCCATACGGATACGGTTGACGATCAGATGTGTATTCTTCATTTCATTTGCCTCTAACAGACCAATGATACGATCCGCATCACGGATAGCAGAAACCTCCGGAGTAGTAACAACAAGAGCGCAGTCAGCACCTGCAATTGCATTTTTAAATCCCTGCTCAATACCAGCCGGGCAATCCAGCAATATGTAATCAAATCCCTCTGCCTTTAAATCGGCAACGAGCTTTTTCATCTGCTCCGGATTTACACTGGTTTTATCTCTGGTCTGTGCAGACGGAAGCAGATAAAGATTCGGACAACGTTTATCCTTGATCAAAGCCTGTTTGATCCGGCAGTTTCCCTCGATCACATCCACAAGATTGTATACAATACGATTCTCCAACCCCATTACAACATCCAGATTACGAAGTCCGATGTCCGTATCGATCAACACAACCTTTTTGTTCAGCTTTGCTAAACCTGTTCCCACATTTGCTGTCGTGGTAGTTTTACCAACACCACCTTTTCCAGAAGTGATAACAATTACTTCACTCATGATTTGTACCTCCATCAAAATTATAATGTTTATTTAAATAATATTATTTAATACAGCCCGGTTGATCGGTTCTATATAGATATTATTATTCTCCACAAATGCAATCTGCATTTCTTTACTTGGCTGCTTGCGTTTTTTTAAAAAGCCTTTAGAATCCGGACTTCTCGCATAAAGATCGCCAATCCGCAGCTGCATCGGATCCATATCAAGCGCAATAATGAATGCGTTGCGGCTGCCATTCACTCCCGCATATGCTGCACCTTTCAGACTTCCAATCACAATAATATTGCCTTTTGCAACAACCTTGGCACCAGGATTAACATCTCCGATCACCACAATGCTTGATGCAAATTCGATTGACTGTCCGGAACGCAACGTGCCCCGATAAAAATGTCCCAGATCATCATTTAATTCCACAACCGGAGTAACCCCCGAAGTCTGATTATCAATGGACCCAACCGTTTCCTTTGGCGCATGTTTGGGAATGATGTCCACATCCTGTTTCTCTAAAGCAGACGGATTTTCCTCTTCTTTTTTTTGTGGAAGTGCCGGCTCCGCTTTCTCTGCAGTTTGTTCCGTTTCCATATCTTTCTCTGGCTGTGCTTCCTGCTGTTTGGCAATCTGTGCCGCCATCAGTTGTTCTTTCAGTTCATCTTCCTCTAAAATGTAAGAAATCTCCAACCCGCAGGCATCATAAATAATATCAATGATATGTGCCTGTTCCTCGTCAGATAACATTCTCCCACTAAAAGTGATCGCCATTTGGGAAGATTTGTCAAAAAACTTTGCTGATTCCTTAAATTTCATACGTATGCGGTCACAGAGCTTCGGATAAGGCATTTCTGCATCTAACACAAGCGTCACACCTAACCGATTTCCCTTGATCATAACCGGGTTTGTCATATCCTTCACCTCTACCTCTTTTAATCTGTATTTGATGTGTAAGCAGGCACCACTGCCTGAGTCTGTTCCTGCTTCTTATTCTTCTTGTCCTTTTCATCTGCTTTTGCTTCTTCTTCACTGAAGTAATATTTATATACATCCTTTGCAACTTCCATTGCATTAGAGGAGGAATAACCGTGTGGTATTACTACTGTAACAGAAATCTCCGGTTTTTCATATGGTGCATAGGAAACAAATAACGCATGGTTGGAACGTGTCTTATCCTCCTCCGCAGTTCCTGTCTTACCTGCAACCTCTGTATGCATAGAACTAAAAATCTCTTTGTGCAGCTTTCCATGTACCACTTCATACATTCCTTTATGAATTGCATCCCATGTACTGGAAGAAAGATTTACCTCGCTTACCAATTCCGGCTCATATTCCTTTACCGTATTTCCGTCACTGTCTGTCTGTTTATCCAAAATGCTTAAAGAATAACATTTTCCACTGTTGGCAACTGTTGTGACATAGCGTGAAAGCTGTGCCGGAGCAAATGAATTCTTACCCTGTCCAATAGCCGAACGAACAGCATCCTGATTGGAGATCTGCGGCTCATTTTCATCTAATTCAATTCCTGATTTGCTGTCCAATCCATACATAGAAGCATATTTGGCAAGTCGTTTTAAACCATATTCTTCATCAATTGTACCGTCTGCTTTTGTACTTAAACGATGTCCGACCTCGTAGAAGAAATAATTACACGATACTCCGATCGCATCTGTTACTGTAACATTTCTGTGACGGCTTGGATAGATCCAGCACTTTGGTGACAGCGGTATCACATCATATATACCCGTACAATTGATCGTTTCTCCCCGTTTGATCACACCTTCCGCTAAGCCGGCAGAAGCAGACACCATCTTAAAAGTAGAACCCGGTGCTGTACTGGACTGTGTTGCACGATTCAAAAATGGAGAAGTCTTATCATTAAGCAGGCTGTTGTAATAATCATCATCCAGATTATTTGCCAGCTTATTATTATCATAGCTTGGATAAGATACCAGTGCCTTTACTTTTCCGGTATTGACATCCGTTACCACAATGGAACCGGAGCAGGGATCCAAAGCAAGCTGAGACGGTTTGATCTCCAGATTTTTAACCTTCTGATACATAAAGGAATAAGCAGATAAAGCCCCTGAAGAAAGTTTTACATAATCTTCGTCCTTAGAAGCATCCAGAATTCCCTGATCGTATAGTACCAGGCAGCAATCTCTTCCACTTACCGTGCCATCATCGATCAGATACTCCAGTACTTTTTTCTCAAATTCCGTATCATCACTTAATTCATTTTCAATGTACTTGATCAGAGCAGACATCATTTCTTCTGTATCATAATAATTGGAAGTGAGATCAAAAGAAGAGCTGTCGATCCATGATTTCTGGAACGCATACTCCAAAAATTCTCCCAAAGAAACCGTGTCATTATTCCACTCCTGATACATCTCATCATTCGTATCAAGCTCAGATGATTTTACAATGTTCTTTTTACAGAGCATGGAATAAATATAAGACATATATTCCTGATTTTCATCGGAAAGACTCTTCTGCGTCGTATGAGTAGAAAGAAGCTCCGTGTGGATCGTTGACAGTTTATTTTGTTTGGCATTGGAAATTGCACTGCTGATCCGTTTTTCTGCATCACTTGCCTTCTTAGAACGCAAATGATCCATACTGATAATATTATTATTAAACAGTGCAAAATACATTTCTGTTGTAGTAATATTTACCGGAGACTTTGTTTTAATGTTTGTATTTTTATAGTAGGTCAAAATGATACCGGCCAGATATTTCTCCATGATATTATAACATTCTTTTTCGAGTTCCGCATCAATCGTTAAGTAAATATCATTTCCTGTCGTAGCCTCTACTTCATCATCATTTTCTTTTAAAATGTGTCCGACACTGTCTACAAGAACTGTCTTGCTGCCGTTTTTCCCTCGCAGCACACTTTCATATTCCTGTTCCAATCCCGTTTTACCAATGACTTCACTTCCGGTATACTGCTCTTTCTTACCAGCTTTTTTGTTTAACTCCGTCTTTTCTTCTTCGGAGATCACACCAGTATATCCGACAATCTGCGAAAAATAAGGACTATAATTATATTCTCTTACCGAATCACTTTCGATATCAGCACCCACCAGTTCATTAGCACTTTCCATAATGGCAGCCACACTCTTGTCACTGATGTCCATAGCAATCTTGACCGGCTCATACAGATTGTACCGCTTTAGCCAAAGCATGTAGCGGATCGCAACAATCTTCAATGCAACCGCATCCTCGTATTCCTCCGATACTCCAAACATACGATCCTTTTTCAGATCCTGATTTCCGTTCTTCAAATATTCAAATACCGTCTTTGCATCTGCATTTTTCTGATCTGCAGTCAGTTTCTCTACACTACTGGCAGAGTATACCTCTTTTTTAAATTGTAAGATGGTATTTTCGTTGGAACTGGAGAATACAAATTCTCCCTTTTTATTTCGTTTGATCTCAAAGGAATTGACGATCTTATCTCCGTTTTCGCCAAGAATCTTAAGAATCTTATATAAAATTTCATTTTTTACGGAATTTACAGTCTTATCCTCTTTTTGTGCAAGCTCTTCAATCCCGGCATCATCCCCATTATAAGTCAAAGAATAAGTCAGCCGGTTATACGCCAGCAAATTGCCGTTACAATCATAGATATTCCCACGTTGTCCATTGGTCGTGATCGTTTTTTCACTCATGACCGTAAACTCATCCAGATAATCTTCTCCATTTATGATCTGCAGGGAAAAAAGGCGCAGAACCAGAATTCCCATCAGCACAATGAAGACAAGAATGAGAGCAAACAGACGATGGCTTATAAAATTTAAGATGGCTTCTTTTATATCACTAAACAACAGTTACGCACTCCTTTTTGTATAGTCTTCGAGCTTATTATTGATGTACAGAAACAGATTATATAAAAACAATGCAACGAAGAAGGTATATACCACTTCCGGCAGCATAACATGTATCAGATAAAAGAGGAAATCCGTCCGGTTACGGAGCAGAAACCCACATACATACATCACAAAATTATAAGCAATACTGTTGCCTAAGATCATAGCAAGCGGCAACAATATGTTATTCGCATAAAAAATCTGATTAAAGAATCCATTTCCGTATCCCATACAAGTAAAAATAAGAGCATAAAGCCCCAGATCCTGTCCTCCCATAATATCTACCACAAGCCCGGCAAAAAAACCGAGCAGCATTCCTTCTGTCTGTCCACGCATCAATGAAAAGGAAACTACAAGGATCAGCATAATGTTAGGAATGATCCCTGCCATCTTAAAGTAGGAAAAGACACTTACCTGCAGGACATAGCAAAGCACGATCAGTACAACATATGTGATCACTCGTTTCATGTTTTTCCCTTCTTTCTATAGATTTTTTACTGCTGTTTTTCCGTTGTTGCCTCTGTTGTAGTATCTTTATCCGTATCCACGTCTTCAGTGGTGGCTGCATCTTTGTTCGTTTTTTCTGATTTCTTAGAATTACCTGAAGCAGTCACAGCAGACTCATCCATGTTTTCCTTTAACTCCGTAATAACAAGTACTTCCTCTAAATGTTTGAAATCAACTGCTGGTGTCACTTTACCGGACTTTGTTAGAGAATTACTGTCAAGTTTGATATCAGAAATATATCCAATCGTGATACCCGGTAAAAATTTGGCACTGACATTACTGGTGATCAGTTCATCCCCTTCATTGATCTTAGCATCCTTGCTGATATGATCTACCGTGATCGCACCATCTGCGATCGCCTTTAAATCTCCATTGACGATACAATTATCTGCGGTGGTAGAAAACATCGCACTGACATAGGAAGTATCATCAATGATCGCGCGCACCTTTGCATAATTGCGTCCAACCTGATATACAATACCAGCCAGACCATCTCCGGCCAACACATTCATGTCCACCTTGATGCCATCCTTGCTTCCTTTATCGATCGTAAAGTTGTTATACCAGTTGCTGTTATCAGAAGCAATGATCCGTGCCCCCACCTTTGGATAGGACTCATATTTCTGGTCAAGCTTATAAAGACTTCTGAGATTCTCAAGCTCCGACTGGTCAGATTCCAGAGAAGCAACCTGCTGACGAAGCTGGTTCACCTTCTCTTGTAACTTTTCATTATTTTTCCGTAGTTCTCCGGCTGATTTGATATCCTCAAGCCTCTGTGTTGTCCAGCTTCCAATAGAATTCACCCCACGCTCCATCGGCACAAAGACCGCACTGGAGATCGTATTAAAAACCGGAATGGATTTGGAAAAAAGAAGGGTGATCGTCATTAAGATAATACAGATCCCCGACAATATCAAAAAAACATACCGAGGTGGCAGCTTCATGGAATTATTTCGTTTCATAGCGTCACATCCTAATTATAATTCTTCTTACTTGTTTGAAAATGCTAAATCTCTTAAATTCTCTTCTTCCATAATGCGTCCCAGTCCATAAATGACACAATCTTCCGGATGATCGTAAAGATTTGCACGAAGCGTTGTCTGTTCCTTGATCAGCAGGTCCAGATTATGGATCTTTGATCCTCCTCCGGTCACATAAATACCATGATCGAAAATATCAGAGGAAATTTCTGGCGGAGTACGCTCCAGAATGATCTTGATCGCTTCCATGATCACCTTTAGATCATCAGCGATCGCTCGATGCACAAATTCTCTGGTCAGCGTTACTGTTGTAGGAAGTCCGGTAACTAAATAACGTCCCTTCACAACAAGTTCCTCTTCAGCTGCCCCCGGAATAGCACTTGCCAGGCGGATCTTACTCTCTTCTGCCGTCTTATTACCGATGATCACATTAGATTCCTTTTTCACCAGAGACACAATGTCTTCATCAAGTTTATTTCCGCCGATCGGGAGCAAGCGGCTTACTACAATACCACCCAAAGATAAAATGCTGATCTCAGTCGTATCAGCACCAAAATCAATCAGCATGACACCCCCAGGTTTTTTTATATCCAAACCTGCCCCCAAAGCAGCAGCAATTGGCTTTTCCACTGTGTGAATATGTTTGGCACGGATTTTGGCATTCTCGATCAATTCAGAAAAGGCACGCTTTTCCACTTCTGTAATATTGGTTGGAACCGCAACATAAACATCCTTAGCTCCATTTCCCCCTTTGATCTCCTTCGTTACAAAACTTCTCAAAATCTCCTGCATCTTCGTAAAATCGGCAATCACGCCGTGGCGCATGGGAAATGTTACAAAAATGTTCTCTGGTGTCTTTTCACACATCGAAAAGGCTTCATCTCCCATAGCAATGATCTCCCCGCTTTCTTTCATTGCGAGTACATTTTTCTGGGCAACTAATACCTCCTGCCCTTCCTTATAGATCTTAATATTTTTTGTTCCTATATCTATTCCATAACCTTTATGCTTCACGGTTAGGACTCCTTTCCCGTTTTATATTAACTGGCTTGCTTTCATACTAACATATGATTCTGCCCCAATCACAATGTGATCAAGCAATTCCACATCCAGTAATTCTCCGGCTTTTTTTAATCTCCCGGTGAGCAGAATATCTGCTGTACTGGGTGTGGGATCTCCCGACGGATGATTATGCAGTACAATAAACCGCACAGCCTCGTACCGCAGAATTTCGATCATCACTTCCCGTGGCGAAGCAAGGGAAGCATTGACGGTGCCAATACTGATCTCCAATTCTTTGATCAGCGCATTTTTCCCATCCAGTAAAAGACAGTAAAAATGTTCTTTCTGATAGGAATTCATCAGCTCCATATAATAATGTGCCACGGATTCTGAATCATTTAATACCATCGAGGCCCGATGACGACAGAGGGAAAGCCGTTTTGCAAGTTCCACCACACAAAGCAACGTTACCGCCTTGATCTGTCCAATACCATGGATTTTCAGATAATCCGGCAGTTTCATGTAAAGCAGTCCATCCAATCCCGGATGCTGTTCCTGCTCCATGAGAAGGCGTTGTGCCAACTGCAATGCAGACTCTTTTCTGCTTCCCGTCTTTAAAATGACAGCCAGAAGCTGTGCATCCGTAAGAGACTGCGCCCCGCTTAAAAGGCAGCGTTCATACGGTTGTTCGCTGCAGGGCAATTCCTTCATTGAAATTGATAACTCACATGTTTTCTTCTGGTCCATATTGATCTGATCCGGAAACAAGCATAGTTAAGCAAGTCTATATATTATTATAGCAATAATTACACCAATAATACTTGCAATATTGATGTCAATGGTCAGTCCAAATGTGAGAATCATCACACCCAGATTTAACACAACCGGAGATTCCAGTCCAAATGTCTTGCCATATGAGAGAAAACTCAACCAGCTGACATTCCGGCTCAAATGTCCGATAAAACTTCCCAGCACGATGCCGGCAAGCAAAAGTAAAAATAAGGCCCAGCGATTCTTCCGACTGGTCGCTGCCATAAACACTCCTCCTTTATCGGGGACAAAAACCCATACTAAACAATAGTAGCACAAATCCCTGTATTATACAAGAATTTGTGCTTACATTTCCATTTCTTTTCCAATTATAAGCGAACCAATCCAGTATCGATCACACGCTGCAACGACATCATGATTCCATATTTTGCATGCGCATATGTCAGTCCACCCTGAAAGAATACCGTGTAGGGCGGTTTCAACGGACCATCTGCACTCAGCTCGATCGAAGCCCCGGAAATAAAGGTTCCCGCCGCCATGATCACATCACTGTCGTAGCCCGGCATAGCCCACGGCTCCGGCACTACAAAGGAATCCACCGGAGCTGCCGCCTGAATTCCCTGACAAAATGCACACAGTCCCTCTGCACTGTCCATGTTGACGGCCTGAATAATATCATGCCGTGTCTCATTTGCTGCCGGATGTACAGAAAATCCCAAAGATTCGTATAAAGACGCTGCAAAGATCGCCCCCTTTAATGCAGCAGCCACCACATACGGAGCTTCAAACAATCCCTGCATCAACGTCTGGGTCACACCAAGCGTAGCCCCGACTTCCTTTCCCAATCCCGGAGAAGTCAGGCGGTAAGCACACTGTTCCACATATTCTTCCCGACCAACAATGTATCCACCGATCGGTGCCAGACCGCCGCCTAAATTTTTGATCAGGGAACCTACACAAAGATCGGCTCCTACCTCGGTTGGTTCTATTTCCTCGACCAGCTCTCCGTAACAGTTGTCCACCATACAGATGATATCGGAACGCACTGATTTTACAGTCTCAATGATCTGACCGATCTGTGCCACACTCAATGTTGGTCTTGTTGCGTAGCCTTTGGAACGCTGGATCGTCACAAGCTTAGTTTTTTCATTGATCGCCTGCTTTATTCCCTCAAAATCAATGCTTCCATCTTTCTTTAGATCAACCTGACGATAGGTGATACCGTATTCTGCCAGAGAACCTTTGGAAGGACGGATGCCGATGATCTCATCCATCGTATCATACGGCTTGCCAACCGGCGATAACAGTTCATCCCCCGGACGCAGATTCGCAGCCAGTGCAACATTTAAGGCATGTGTTCCACAGGTGATCTGTGGTCGGACAAGTGCATCCTCGGCACGAAACAGTGTAGCATAGATCTTCTCTAATGCTTCCCGTCCCAGATCGTTATAGCCATATCCTGTGGTTGGAGCAAAATGTGCTTCCTGCAGCTTATTCTCCTGCATAGCATGCAGCACCTTTAACTGATTTGCTTCCGCCATACGGTCGATAGCATCAAACCGTTCTTTGAGTTCTGCCTCCTTTTTCTGTGCCAGCTCAAACACCTGTGCACTGATCCCCATTGATTCATATACTTTTTTTAAGTCCATGTTGTTCTCCTTTATTCTGTCAGATAAGTATCTATTTGTGCAAGTAATGCATTGGTATCCGGATAGATCTGTTTGTCGAGCCAAATCACATCGCGTTCCCGTTTAAACCAGGTAAGCTGCCGTTTGGCAAAATGTCTTGTATCACGCTTTAAAATCGCAACAGCTTCGTTAAGTGTCGTTTGACCGTCCAGATAAGCAAGAATTTCCTTATACCCAAGTCCCTGCATACTGACAAGCTCCTTCGTATATCCCATTTCCTTTAACCGTCTGACTTCCTCCACCAGACCATCCTCGATCATCTGATCTACCCGACGGTTGATGCGGTCATATAAAACTGCACGGTCATTTGTCAGCACAAAATAACGGAAATCATATGGGGACGTTTTTTGCATCTCCTGCTCATTATGTTCCGAGATCTTCTTTCCAAAATCCTCATAAAACTGCAACGCCCTGACGACACGTTTGACATTATTTTTATGAATTTTTTCGGCGCTTTTAGGATCTACCTTTTGGAGTTCCTCATGCAGGGCATCCACGCCACGCTCCTTAGCATACTGCTCCCATTTTTCCCTCGTTTTTGCTGCCCCATCTTCCTCTCCAAAGGAAATGTCATATAGCAGTGCCTGAATGTAAAATCCGGTTCCCCCGACAATGATCGGCAAATGCCCGGCGGCATATATGTTTTTCAATGCTTCCTTTGCCATCTGCTGAAACCGCATCACATGAAACTCTTCATCTGGCTCCAGGCAATCAATCAGATAATGGGGAACAGACTGCATTTCCTCCGGACGGATCTTTGCCGTTCCAATATCCATATGGCGGTATACCTGCATGGAATCAGCGGAAATGATCTCTCCATTATATTTTTTTGCTAAAGCAATGGAAAGCTCTGTTTTTCCAACTGCGGTTGGTCCGGTCAATAGGATCATTTTCTGCTTGCCCATCTGCATGGCTCCTTCCTGTTAATTTTTGTCCTGAATCCGTTTAAATTTGCGTTCTATCTCTTGCTTTGTCATGGAAATGATCGTCGGTCTGCCATGTGGACAGGTAAATGGAGAATCCAGTGTCAGCAGCTCATCGATCAGTCGATCGGCTTCTTCAAAAGTCAGCTTCTGATTTCCCTTCACAGAAGCCTTACATGCCATCGTAGCGATCTTAGACGGGATCATTGTTGTATCTGTACCAGCTACATTCTCCATCAGTTCATCCAAAAGCTCCAAAAATGCATCCTGATCTGCAATTCCATACAAATCCGTCGGCACTCCGCGGATCGCATATTCATTTCCACCAAATGGTTCGATCTCAAAGCCCATATCCGCAAAGAAGTCCTTACAGTCCTCATAGCAGACTGCCTCCTTTGGTGTCATACTGATCACGATAGGCGGGGAAACCTGCTGGACAAACAGATTTTTCTTTTCCTTATACCGCTTCATAAACCGCTCATAATTTACCTTTTCATGCGCCGCATGCTGATCCATAATAAAAAGCTGGTTATCATATTCGATCAGCCAGTAGGTGGCAAACAATTGACCGATCACCCGGTGATCCGGCCGCGCAGAAACCTCCATAAACGGAATGGCATTCAGACTTAACTGCTCCGGCTTTTTCGGCTTTTCTTCTGGTATTTCTGCGGTAGCAGTATAGGATGCCTGTTCCTCTACCCGCGAAGGTTTCGGCTCTTTTGGCACAGTTACAGTAGTTGTCTGGATTTCTTTTTGGAAAGGAACAGGAATCTGCGCTGTCTCCTTTGCAGCAGCCACAGCCGCCTGTGCTTGTTCCGGTTTTACAAGTGCTTCCTGCACCTGTTCTGTCACCGGCATAGCCACTCGTTTTTCTGCCGGCTTTTCCACGGAAGGAAGCGGGCGTCCTTCCAGCCGTTTTTCCACGGTCTTACGCGCCGTTTCAAATGGCTGTGCGCCGACCGGCGCTGACTTTTCTATTACTACCTTTTTCTTTTGCTCCGGGCTGACACTTGCCGTGGGGATCAGATCCTTTGTAAGCAGTGTCTGACGGATCGCATTTTTTAACACCTCGTAAAGCCTGCGTTCCTGCTTGAACCGAAGCTCCATTTTAGAAGGGTGCACATTGACATCCATCTGTCCCGGATCGATCGTAAAATTCAGGCAGACAAACGGAAAACGGTGGATCATCGTAAATGTTTTATAAGCATCCTCGACCGCCTTATAGATCACATTGCTTTTGACATACCGCTGATTGATATAGTAGTTTTCGTAGCTTCTGTTGCCGCGGCTGATGATCGGCTTTCCGATATAGCCTGTGATATGGAGTGTTAATGTTTCATCTCGCAATTCTATCGGCAGCAGGCTGCGCGCCACTTCCCTGCCATAGATCGTATAAAGAATATCCTTAATATTACCATTTCCTGACGTATGGAAACGGTTTTGTCCGTTCATGATAAATTGAAAAGAAATCTCCGGATGGGAAAGTGCAAGCTGCTGGATGAGATCGTAAATATGCGCCCCTTCTGTCTGTGGTGTCTTTAAAAACTTCTGACGTGCCGGAACATTATAAAACAGATTTCTCACAATAAATGTGGTACCCTCCGGACAGCCGATATGTTCGAGTGCACTTTCCTTTCCTCCTGCGATCAGATACCGCACTCCGGTCAGAGCTTTTCCTGTCTTTGTGATCAACTCCACCTGCGCGACTGCGGCAATGCTTGACAATGCCTCCCCGCGGAACCCTAAGGAATGAATATGAAGCAGATCTTCTGCCGAGCGTATCTTACTGGTGGCATGACGAAGGAAAGCGGCCGGTACATCCTCCGCCGCAATTCCTGATCCATTATCGGTAATGCGAATAAAAGAGATCCCACCCTCTTTGATCTCGATCGTGATCGAAGTTGCACCACTATCCATTGCATTTTCTACCAGCTCTTTTACAACAGAAGCCGGACGCTCAATCACCTCACCGGCTGCTATTTTATCAATCGTAAAATCATCAAGTACCTGTATCACTCCCATGTTGTCACTTCCTTTTCACTAGTTCAAAATCGGGGAAAGATCCTGAAGCGATGTTATTTCATAATCCGGGGTTATATGATCCGGCAAAACAGCCGGTTCTGCATGAAACCAGCAAGTGGCAAGTCCTGCTGCGATGCCGCCTGCAATATCTGAGCTTAAGCTGTCTCCTACGATGATCGTTTTGTCCTGTTCAAAATCAGGAATATGCGAAAAGCAGTACGTGAAAAATGCCGGATCCGGCTTATTCACCCCTACTTCTTCCGAGATAAAGATCTGTTCAAAATAAGGAGCCAGCTCTGCCTTTTTGATCCGCCCGTGCTGCACACTGGCAGTACCATTGGAAACAATAAACATCCGCTTTTTCCCTTTCAACTGCTCCAAAAGTTCTTTCGCTCCGTCCATAAAATAAGCAGCCTGCGATAACTGGGATTCATAAAAATGCCACGCCTTTTGTCCATCTTCCTGTACGTTGAGCTCCTCGAACAATAACTCAAAACGTTTGACAAGCAGACGGCTTCTCGTGATCTTTTTCTGCTCCAGAAGCTTCCACAGAGACAAGTTGATCTCGCTGTAACGTTTCTTCACCTCATCTGTAGCAGGCAGTCCAAGATGCAGCAATGTCTGATGGATCGCGGTATCCTCTCCCCTGTTAAAATCCAATATGGTATTATCAAGGTCAAATAATATCGTATGATACGGCATCCTATACTCCTTTATACTTCATGTTTTAATTCACTTAAAATTTTCAATGCCTGCATTGGTGTAATGTTATTCAGATCCAGCGCACGGATGCGTTCGATCACCGGATTCGGTCCGGAAAAATCAAACAGAGACATCTGTCGTTCCTCTTCCTTGCTCATGGTGGTCAATGCCTCGCTGATCGTGATCTGATCTGTATGAATAGCTACATCATGTTCTCCAAGCTGTTCTAAAATTTCCTTTGCCCGCATCAGCACAAGTTCCGGAACACCTGCCAGACGTGCAACCTGAATACCATAACTCTTATCTGCACCACCCTTTACGATCTTGCGGAGAAATACGATATCATCCCCTTCTTCCTTTACGGTAATGCAATAATTGTGTACCCCGTTCAAACGTCCTTCCAGCTCTGTCAGTTCATGGTAATGTGTTGCAAACAATGCCTTTGCCCCAAGCAATTTCCGGTTACTGATGTATTCCACTACTGCCCACGCAATACTCAATCCGTCAAAGGTTGACGTACCACGCCCAATCTCATCCAGGATCAGCAGGCTGTTTGCGGTCGCATTTCTTAAAATATTGGCCACTTCACTCATTTCCACCATAAAGGTGCTCTGTCCGCTTGCCAGATCATCTGACGCTCCCACACGGGTGAAAATGCGGTCGCAAATGCCGATATTTGCTTCTTTTGCAGGAACAAAAGAACCCGCCTGCGCCATCAAAACGATCAATGCCGTCTGACGCATATAAGTAGATTTACCAGCCATATTGGGACCAGTAATGATCGCAATGCGGCTGTCATTATTATCAAGATACGTATCATTGACGATAAAGGCATCGTTATCGATCACCTTTTCAACTACCGGATGACGGCCTTCCTTGATGTCGATCACACCGTCTTCATTTAACACCGGACGAACATAGTGGTTGTGATCTGCCACATATGCCAGCGATGCATACACATCCAGACACGCGATCTGATGTGCTGTGATCTGTACCCGGTCCATTTCTCCTGCCAGCGTATCACGCACCTCGCAGAAAAGCTCATATTCCAGAGAATAAAGTTTTTCCTCGGCTCCCATGATCATTCCCGCCAGGCGGTTCAATTCTTCGGTCGTATAGCGTTCCGCATTGGTCAGTGTCTGTTTTCGGATATAGTAATCCGGAACCAGCTCCTGATAAGATTTGGTGACCTCAAGGTAGTAACCAAATACTTTATTAAATTTGATCCGCAGGTTTTTGATCCCGGTCTTTTCACGCTCAGAAGCCTCATAATCCGCAAGCCATTTTTTTCCATCCGTTTTTGCTTTTTTCAGTTGATCGAGCTCCTCCCTAAAGCCCTCCTTCATGATACCACCTTCCTTTACGGCAAGTGGCGGCTCCTCCACGATTGCAGAATCGATCAGTGAAAAGAGATCTGTCAATGGATCCAGTTTTTCCTTGATGGATGGAAAATAGCCTTTTTGGAACTCCTGAAGCACCGACACAATATGAGGCAGAACACTCAGTGAATTGCGAAATGCGATCAGATCTCTTGGATTGGCAGTCTTATAACTGACACGGCTCATTAAACGCTCCAGATCATAAATAGCTTTTAAATATTCTCTTAACTCCTCCCGAAACATCATATTATCGTTCAACTCTTCGATCGTATCATATCGAAGCAACAATTCCTTTTTGGAAACTAACGGCTGTTCTATATAAGAACGCAACAAACGCGCGCCCATTGCCGTTTTCGTTTTGTCAAGCACCCATAATAGAGAACCTCTCTTATTCTTTTCCCGTAAGGTTTCCGTAAGCTCCAGATTACGCCGGCTGGAGCTATCGATCAGCATAAAAGAATCCGTCACATACGGCGTGATATGCAGTAAATGTGCAAGCTTTGTTTTCTGTGTTTCGGAAAGATAAGACAATGTCGCGCCACAGGCAATCGTTGCAAACGGAAGATCCATAAGCCCTAATCCCTCTAAAGATTTCACTTTAAAATGGCGGAATAAGATTTCCTTTGCTCCGTCCGGCATAAAATAATGAGACGGGAGAGTAGAAATTGAGATCTTAAGCTGTTCCTGATAATAGGAAAGCGGGAACTGCTCCTCGTTGTAAAATGCCTCATTGCAGATAATCTCTGCCGGCTGAAATTTGTTGATCTCATCAACAGCCTTGGAAAGTGCTGCGACTTCCGTCGTTTTAAAATCCCCGGTCGTAATATCCACGACTGCAATTCCGATCACACCATCACAGTCATATAGCGTCATCAGATAATTGTTGCGGCTTTCATCCAGATTCTGTGTGGAAATATTGGTGCCCGGCGTAACAATCCGGATCACATCACGCTTTACGATTCCCTTGGCAAGCTTCGGATCCTCCACCTGCTCACAGATGGCAACCTTATAACCGCGTTCGATCAGCTTATTTAAGTAGATGTCACAGGCATGGTACGGAACGCCACACATCGGTGCACGCTCCTCCTGCCCGCAATCTCTTCCTGTCAGTGTGATCTCAAGCTCCTTTGACGCCACCAGTGCATCGTCAAAAAACATTTCATAAAAATCGCCCAGACGATAAAAAAGAATACAGTCACTATATTGTTTCTTGATCTCAAAATACTGTTTCATCATCGGCGTCAATTCTGCCATATCTCATAACCTCACTTGTTGTCCACAATTTCTCCAAAATAATAAAATCCTTTGGCTTCCTTCAAAAGCACCTGTTGAAAAGTACCGATCAGCTCTGCACTACCCTTCATATGCACCTGTATCGAATTGCTGAGACGTCCGGTAACCATACTGTCATCATGGTCATCCCGGCTTTCGATCAACACCTCACAAACATCACCAACCAGACGTCCGGTACGCTTTTGGGAAATGTCATTCACCAGATGAAGCAGACGGTCAAACCTGTCTTTTACCACATCCTCCGGCACCTGTTCTTTTTCTGCCGCAGGTGTCCCACTCCGCTTGGAATAAATAAACGTATACGCAGAATCATACTGCACCTTTTCTACCACATCCATTGTTTCTAAAAAGTCTTCTTCCGTTTCTCCCGGATAGCCGACGATGATATCTGTCGTGATGGAAAGATCCGGCATGGCAGCTCTTAATTTATCCACCAGCATAAGATACTGCTTCTTTGTATAGTGACGGTTCATATCCTTTAACAGACGGCTGCTTCCGCTTTGCAGCGGCAGGTGAAAATGACGGCAGATCTTTTTGGAAGCTGCCATCACCTCGATCAACTCATCGGAAAGATCCTTTGGATGGGAGGTCATAAAACGAATCCGCTGTAGGCCTTCGATCTTTTCCACTTCCTGCAATAACTGCGCAAATGACATCGGCTCTTCCAGAGTTTTTCCATAGGAATTTACGTTTTGTCCAAGCAGCATCACTTCCACTACCCCATCCGCAACAAGCTGTTCGATCTCCCGGATGATCTCTTTCGGTTCCCGGCTTCTCTCTCTGCCTCTGACATAAGGCACAATACAATAGCTGCAAAAATTATTACAGCCGTACATAATGTTAACTCCGGTTTTAAACGGGAATTTTCGCTCACTCGGTAAATTTTCCACGATCTGGTCCGTGTCCTTCCAGATGTCGATGATCTGTTCGCCGGAATCCAGACGGTTGTATAAGATCTCTGCAAATTTAAACACGTTATGCGTACCAAATACAAAATCTACAAAACGGTAGCTTTTTCGTATCTTTTCCACAACTTCCGGCTCCTGCATCATACATCCGCAAAGTCCGATCAGCATGTAAGGATTTTTCTGTTTTTCTTTTTTCAGACGTCCTAAATGCCCATACACCTTAAGATTCGCATTTTCCCGGACAGTACACGTATTAAACAGTACAAAATCACAGATCTCATTTTCAGAAGGAACAAAACCAACCTCCTCTAAAATGGCAACCATTTTCTCGCTGTCGCGCGCATTCATCTGGCACCCGAATGTTTTGACATGGAACGTAAAACTCCGTCCTGCCTTCTCCATGCGTTTCTTCAAAAGCACTCTGCACTTGGCAATATAATACTGCTGGCGTTTTGTTTCATCTTCCGGTGGCAGTCCCGTTACATCGACTGCATCAAAATTCACTTTATTTAACATAAATTTCTCTACTTTCCTTTGTTATGGACGAATCTGTCCGTTTCCATAAATAATATATTTTGTAGTGGTCAGTGCCAAAAGTCCCATCGGTCCTCTGGCATGAAGCTTCTGTGTACTGATTCCGATCTCTGCTCCAAAGCCAAATTCAAAGCCATCCGTAAACCGTGTGGAAGCATTGACATAAACACAGGCAGCATCAACCTCCCGCAGAAATTTCTCACTGTTTTCATAATCTCTCGTCACGATCGTTTCGGAATGCTTTGTGTTATAACGATTGATATGCGCGATCGCTTCATCAATAGAGTCTACGGTTTTTACAGAAAGGATGGCATCCAAATATTCCGTTCCCCAGTCCTCCTCTGTCGCAGGATGCATTTCCGATACAATGGAGCATGCCGCAGTGTCGCCGCGAAGCTCCACCCCCTTCTTTATCAGACGTTTTGCCGCTTCCTTTAAAAATGCCTCTGCGCAGTCCTTATGAACAACCAGTGACTCACAGGCATTGCACACTCCCAGCCGCTGTGTTTTGGCATTGAATACAATGTCTGCCGCCATCTTGATGTCTGCAGATGCATCTACATACACATGACAGTTTCCAGTACCGGTTTCAATAACTGGAACCGTGGCATTTTGCACTACAGAACGGATCAGTCCTGCTCCCCCACGTGGGATCAGCACATCCACGTATTCGTTCATACGCATCAATTTTGTTGCCGTTTCCCGGCTGGTGTCAGAAAGCACCTGAATACACTCTTTTGGAAAATCCTGCGCTGCCAGAACATCCTGAATGATGGTACCAATGGCAAGGTTAGAGTGGATGGCATCCGAACCACCACGTAAGATCACCGCATTTCCAGCTTTAAAACATAAAGAAAAGGCATCTGCTGTTACGTTGGGACGGGATTCATAAATAATACCGATCACCCCCAGCGGGACGCGCATCTGCCCGATCTTTAAACCGTTTGGACGAAGCTTCATTCCAAGCACCTCGCCAACAGGGTCATTCAGGTCTGCAACCTGCCGCACGCCAAGAGCCATTGCCTCAATACGCTCTTTCGTAAGCAGCAGACGATCTACCAGTGATTCCTTCATTCCATTTTTCTTTGCGTTTTCAATGTCCTTTGCATTAGCAGCTAAAATCTCCTCTGCCCGGCTGTTCAGTTCATCCGCAACGGCAAGAAGTGCTGCATTTTTCTTAACAGTCGGTGTTTTCCCTAATAAAAAGGATGCCTCTTTCGCCTTACGTCCAATGGTTTCTAACATGTCACTACCCCTTTCTTATACGATCAATTGTGACTGCGTGATAATATAGTTGACCTTTTGGTCATGCTCGTCTACTTCAAATCCATCCATGATCTGAAAATCATATGCCAGTCCGATCTTACAAAAGTCTTCATATCGTGCCAGATAGCGATCATAATAACCACCACCATAACCAATCCTGTTCTTTCTCGTATCATATGCCACTGCTGGAAGCAGCATCAGCGTATCTTTAGTTGGCTCCACCAAAATATCGGTAGGCGGCTCTAAAATTCCAAATTTTCCCGGTTTCAGATCACTCAGATCAAATACCGAATAAAAATACATCTCGCCCTCGTCCTCCGTCACAGGAAGCCCCACTACTTTATTTTTGGAAAGAGCATCCTCGATCAGTGGGAACGTATCCACCTCGTTACGGATCGGAGCATACAAAAGAAGAATATTACAATCCTGATATTCTGCTAAGGACATCAGCCGATGCAAACATTCCTTGCTAGCTTTATTCACTTCGTTTTCTGTCAGATTCATACGCTGCTTTAACAGACTCTGCCGGATATTTTCTTTGCTAAACATTCTTTTTCTTCAACTCCTCTATACTTCCGTCCGGGTTCACGATACGGATATTATCAAGTGATCTTTGAAGATCAGCTTTCATGGCATCAATATATTCACGGCGCAGCTTTGCCTGTTCCTTTTTTTCATCCTCGCTTAAGCCTGTCGTTTTTGATTTCTTATAAAGTGCGTTAATACGCGCAATCTTTTCTTCTGTCATATCCGTACCTTTCTAATCATTTAAAAATTCTTTCATATCAAAATTCTTTTCCTGTTCCCGTAAAAAGAGTGTTCCCACTTCTTTTCCAGCCAGAATATCCTGTAACACAGTCACATCTTTTCCATTTGCGATCACCATATCACAGCCGGAACGATTTGCGATCGTTGCCGCATGGAATTTGGTCACCATACCGCCGGTTCCAAGTCCCGTGTTGGTGTCCTTTGCCATAGCAAAAATCTCCTCGGTGATCTTCGGCACTGTAGGGATCAGCGTAGCTTTATGATTCTTTCGTGGATCATCCGTAAACAATCCATCAATATCGGAAAGCAGGATCAGAAGATCCGCCCCGACTAAGCTTGCCACAACCGCAGATAAGGTATCGTTGTCACCGAACTCGATCTCGTGGGTGGAAACGGTATCATTTTCATTTACCACAGGAATGACATCGAGCTGTAACAGCTCCTGAAATGTGTTGACAACATTCATTCTGCGTTTGTCATTTGTCAGCACCCGTTTGGTAAGAAGCACCTGCGCCGCCATCTGGTGATATTCCGAAAAAAGTTTCTGATAGATCATCATCAGCTGTCCCTGTCCGACTGCCGCACATGCCTGTTTTAAGGAAAGTGTTTTGGGCTTACGACTCAATCCTAATGATTTAAAACCTACTCCGATCGCACCGGAGGAAACCAGAATCACATCTTTTCCTTGATTTTTTATATCACATAAAATACGCACCAGCCGTTCCAGTTTTGCATAATCTACATTTCCTGTTTCTTCGTGTACGATCGTAGAAGAACCAACTTTCACAACTATTTTCTGTTTCTTTTTTAATGCTTCTCTATCCTTCATTCTTTTCATCCTCTTTTATGATCGCTTCTGCAACCTTCAGTCCATCTATAGCAGCTGACATAATACCGCCCGCATATCCGGCACCCTCTCCGCACGGGTAGATTCCTTTGATATTACTCTGCATCCGTTCATCTCTTAAGATCTTCACCGGAGAAGACGTACGGCTTTCTACACCGAGCACAAGAGCATCCTCCCGGTCAAAGCCCGGCATTTTCTTTCCCCAGGCCCCAATTGTTTCTATTATAGCAGAAGTTACGAAATCGGGCAAACATTTGGTCACATCCGCCAATGTCACTGCTCCCTTTTCGCAAGGAACCACCGCTCCAAATTCTTTGGAAGGTTCATGTGCCACAAAGTCCTTCCAGAGCTGTACGGGAATCTTTCCCTTTCCTTCCTGAAATGCTTCCTGCTCCAACTTCCGCTGAAAAGCAACTCCGGCAAGTGCGTCATCACTGCCATAATCTTCCTTCGTCACAGAAACAATAACAGCCGTATTGGAATTGTGTGCATCCCGCGCATAATCGCTCATCCCGTTGACAACGATCGCACCTTCTTCGGAAGAAGCATTTACCACATAACCGCCCGGACACATACAAAAAGTGAATGCACTTCTGCCATTGCTGCACTGATGCGTAAGCTTATAGCTGGCAGTTGGAAGCGGCATCGTGCCATAATGTTCCTTATACTGTATCCGGTCGATCTGTTCTCTTGGATGTTCGATCCTGACTCCTACCGCAAATGGTTTCGATTCCATATTTACACTCTGTTCCTGCAGCATTTGAAAAGTATCTCTTGCACTATGTCCAAGTGCAAGCACTACACGATCGGAGAAAAAGCTCTGTCCGGTCTGTGTTTTGACACCGGATACGGCTCCTTCTTTTAACAAAAGCTCACTCACCTTTGTTTCAAAATGCACCTCTGTCCCCAGACGGATCAACTCCTTACGCAGATTTGCCACAACGCGCTTTAAATAATCCGTTCCAATATGTGGTTTGGCAAGATAACAGATATCCTCCGGTGCGCCACATTCCACGAATGTTTTCAAAATAAAACGTTGGCGGCCATACCGGTCCTTCACCACCGTGTTGAGTTTTCCATCCGAAAATGTCCCGGCACCACCTTCGCCAAACTGCACATTGGAATCCGTCTTCAATGCTTCCGCCCCGTTCCAGTAAGCATCCACATCTTTTTGGCGTTCCTCCACACATTTTCCACGCTCCAAAAGGATTGGGCAGTATCCATTCAGTGCCAGCAAATACGCACAGAAAAGGCCCGCAGGACCGCTTCCCACTACAATGGGACGCGTCTTTTTTTCCGGCAGTTTTTTCGCAAGCGGCTCATAAAAAACAGTATTGCTCTTTGTGATATTTTTGTTTTTATTCTTCTTTAAAAAGCTTGTTTCTCGCTTTTCATCCTGGAAAGTAACATCAACCGAATAGACAAATGCCAGCGGATGTCTGCTTCTGGCATCAATAGAAAGACGTACGATATCGTAGTAAAACGCATCGGGCGGACATTTTAAAAGCTTTGCAACCGCCTGCTTCAATTCTCCTTTTTGAGCTGGCTTTGGCCATTTGATCTGATTGATTCGTATCATTTTAATTTCTCCAAATACTTTTTCATTCCTTCTGCGGCAATACTTCCGGTCGCAAAAGCAAACTGCAGGTTATATCCTCCACAAGTACCGTCCACGTCAAGCATTTCCCCTGCCAGAAACAAACCATCGCTTTCCTTCGACGCCATCGTTTTTACATCCACTTCCGCAGTGCAAATGCCTCCTGCCGTTACCTGTGCCTCTTTCATTGGCTTGGTTTTTGTGATCGTAAACGGATAAGCTTTACAACGTGATAAAAATTGCTCAGCCCCATTTGAAACCAAAAGTTCTGCAACCGGGTCTAACAGCATTCCGGAGCAGTGACGGAGCAGTTCTTTTTTGCTCCACGCACTATGATCTTTTTTAAGACAAAACCAGTCTGCTAACGCTTCTTTTTCCATATACGGAAAAAAATCAACAGAGGCATAACAGACCTTTTGTTCCGCCAATATTTGCGCTGCATAACGGCTCACCTGAAACGTTGGAATTCCGCTGATCGTGTCACGGGTAAATTGAATCTCTCCCGTCTTTTTCGGGCTGACCGGATGTTTCCGCTCCTTATCCCGATAGATCGTAACCGCTCCTGTTAAACGGATTCCTTTTAATGCCGTAATATCTTCTTTGACATATAAAGCACAAAGAGCCGGAAACAGCGGTGTCACCGTATGTCCCAGGTCCTGTGCCAGACGATATCCAAAAGATTTCTCCTTAAAAAAAGCAGAAGCCTTTCCACCGCAGGCAAGCAGCACTGCTCTCGCATCAAAATCCTGATAAGAAGTGATCACATGATAGCCGTATTTCTTCCGTATAACCTGCCTTACGATACGGTCAGCAAGAACCGTAACCCCTTCCTGCTGCAAGGCAGAAAGAAAACAGTTTACAACAGTGCGCGCCTGATTCGTATACGGATAATAATACCCGTCCCGCTCCTGATCCATGATCCCGATACTTCTAAAAAAGGAACGCGTAGCTTCGTGATCACGCTGCTTTATTACTTCCTTTGCAAATGACGGATCACCACGGTAACAGTCCCCCCCGTAATAAGAGTTGGTAAAATTACAACGGCCATTTCCCGTAACAGAAAGTTTTTTTCCAAGTTCTTTACATTGCTCGATCAAAAGCACCTGTTTGTTGCTGCGGGCAAGGGTGATCGCCGCACACATTCCGGCGGCTCCTCCTCCCACTATGATGCAGTCATAGATCATTGTATTCTCCTGTTCCTATTCCCCGGCCTGTCCAGCAAGATAGTTAATAAACTGCTGTGCACTTCTTCCGGAAATACCACCATGTGACAGTTCCCACTGATTTGCCTTTAAATCAAGCTCTTCTTCACTCAAATTGATATTATCATGCTTCTTCGCCAACTCATGTACAATATGGAAAAACTCCTTTTGTGATGGTTTGGAGTAGCTGATCGTCACACCAAAACGATTGACCAAAGAAAGCTTTTCCTGCATGGTATCAGAATGATGCAGTCCATTTTCCGTCTTCATATCACTGCGGTCATCCCATGTTTCCCGGATCAGATGACGACGGTTGCTTGTTGCATAGATTAAAATATTATCCGGCTTTGTCTCCACACCACCTTCGATCACAGCTTTCAAAAACTTATATTCAATCTCAAATTCCTCGAAAGACAGATCGTCCATATATATGATAAAACGGTAATTCCTGTTTTTGATCATAGAAATAACAGTAGAAAGATCCTTAAACTGATGCTTATAAATCTCGATCATACGCAGGCCACGGTCATAATACTCATTGATGATCGCCTTGATCGAAGTAGATTTTCCCGTACCACTGTCTCCAAATAACAGCACATTGTTCGCAGCTCGTCCCTCTACAAATGCTTCCGTATTATCCACAAGTTTTTTCTTCTGGATCTCATAACCTACCAGATCATCCAGTACAACCTGATCGGTATTATTGATCGCTACAAAAGTAACATCATCTGCATGCTCCTTCAAACGAAATGCTTTGTTGAGACCAAACATGCCGACACCATAGTCTTTGTAAAACTTTGTTACGATCGTAAAGATCTCCTCAGCATCCTTTGCCTGTTCGATCGCCTTACTGATCGTGCGCACTTTCTCACTGACATTGTGGTTGTACATGCGTTCCTTTTTCTCGATCGCATGATAGTTGGAAATCGTAGAAAAGCAGTCAATCCCAAGGGCTTCTTCTATCGGAGAAAAATCAAAATCAAACAGCTCTTTCATAACTGCAAAATCTTTTTTGGCAAAAGAATTGACCGTTCCGTCACTGGCTCCCACTTTTTCACAAGTCAAAGAAAAAGAATTCTCATTTGTGATCAGGATATAGGATAAATAATTATGCCACAAATTATCATCAAAGCCATAGCTTGTTGCAAGGTCAAGCAGCCGTTTCATTTCCACAAAAATTCGGGTAGTAAGCTCTGCCTTATCATACGAGCCACGAGAAAAATCCTCAAAAATTCCAGATAACCGGAACAAAATACAATCTGGTTCCAAATCACGATATAATAACAGTTTTGCTACTTTCTGATACATCTTTCATCCTCTTTTCCATCGGTAGTTTCAAAAAACTTCATCTTCTTATGCTACAACTTTTCCGGTAAAAAAGCAACAAAAAAAGCAGCGCGCGGCTGCTTTGAAAAAAGATCCATTAGCTGCTATAGGACTCCAACAAGGAATACAGTGTTTCCACATCCGCAACCGGAATTCCTTCTTTTAACTGCTGTTTTGTCTCTTCGCTCAATCTGCTGGAATCAATATCTGTTTCCTCATAAACTGTAGAGCCATCTTTCAGATACACCATCACCTTATCATTTTCATACCGGATCAGATATTCGTAAGACTGATTTACATGATTAGAAACTGTTTTTTCTATTGCATCCGGATTGTTTTCTAACAGATACTCTGTCTTGGCGATCTTGTTCATGATCGTCTGATAACTCTGGTACATCACATAGGCACTGGAAAACACTACAGTAAGCATAAAGAGAAAGAAAAAAAGAGCAATGTTCATTCTGCGTTTCATACAATCACCTCGCAGTTAGCATTGCCCTTTTTATTAGGATTTATTCTTCATTTCTGGAATCTTTTGCCTCTTCCAGTTTCTTTGATGCCTCTTCCTCCTGTTTTTGCAGACGTTCTAATATCTTTAAGACATCAATTTCTTCCGTTTCAGCAATCCGTTGTTCCTCTTCCTTTTTATCTTCTTCGACTGCAGCTTCTAACTGTTCCTTTGCCAGAGAAGATACCATATCATTGACCATTGCCCCTTCCTGATGAAGCGTTGGCACTGCCGCCTCCTCTTTTGTCGTAACCGGCTTTGGAGCCTGTTTTTCTTCCTCTCTATGTGGAATCGGCTTTGGAGCCCCGGTATGTGCGCTCATTGTTTTGACCGGAGCAGAATGTACATTCTGTTCTTCCTCTTCCGCTGGTTCCGGCACTACTGTTTCCTGCTTTCTGAAAATAAACTTACGATCTGGTTTCTTTTCCTTTTCTTCGGTATAAAGCTCACCCATCTCTTCCTCAAATGGCTGATCCTCTGTCTCGATCATGTGAAATTTCAATCCAAATTCCTTTAGCTTTCCACCCATCGGAAGCATTTCATAATCCTCTTCCCCTAAAGCATTGGAAAGCAGTAAAAAGAAAATGTAAGAGATCACGGAAACCACTAAAGAGATTGCAAGTCCGACATACTCATATCCCTTTCCTAAGAAAATGGTTGGCACATAATAAAACACAACCGTGCATACTGCCATCTCAAATGAAGCAAGCAGAATCCGTCCAACCCTTGAGCCAAACAGACTTTTATATCCGGTGATCCGGTAGATCGCAATCGCATTCAAGACCCATATCACAAGAGAAAATGCCATCGTACCGATCAGCAATGCATAAATACCAAATCCACGATTCAAAAAGACTACACACACAACAATATGCACGATCAGCGCGATCACCGAATGAATGATCGGAGATTTCAGATCATCCAGTCCCTGTAATACAGCATTAGTCAATGTGGAAATACAGTTAAAGATGACATTGACCGCACCAAACATCAGCACATGAGTTGCTACGACCAGCGTAGTGCTTCGGCCAAACAAAAGCATGATCGGTTCTGCCAAAATGATCAGTCCCAACGTACAAGGTATAGAGATCAGCATAATAAAACGCAATGCCATATCAATCTTTTGATTGGCTTCTTTTTTCTTTTTATTGATCACATTGTAAGTGATCGCCGGAATGATCGCACTGGAAAGTGCAGATGCGATACTGGCAGGCAGACTGACAAGCTTTAAATACTTGGCAGAATAAATTCCCTGCAGTACGCTGATATCCTCACCGACAATGCCCTTCTTTTGAAGAATGGAAGCAAACAGCGTCTGGTCGATCACCGGACAAATATTAAATACAAAACTGCTTAACAGCACCGGCGTCACAGTCCATAATATCACCTTAAAGATCGTATTATAGTCTTCACGATGTTCCGTTCTGTCCCGGCGCACTCTTTTGCGGATCGTCGGCTTATAGATCTGATACAAAAAGAGCATAAAAGCCAGACCGATCAAAACACCTGCCGCAGTACCGAGCGTACTTCCAACCGCACCATATTTGGCACGTTTTACGCTTCCTGCTGCATATGGAATAACTAGAATATAAGCTGCCAGCACACTGATGATCGCATTTAAAACTCCCTCTAAGATCTGCGAGAACGAGGTTGGGATCATCGTGTTGTAACCCTGAAAATAACCACGCAGTACACCTAAAATTCCAGCTAAAATAATGACCGGACATAACACTCGAAGTGCCGGAATCGCGCCTGCCTGACTTTTCGGAATAAGGATACCGGAAAAAGCCATCGTAAACACAGCAAGTATTGTGGAAATAATGATCACATAAAGCATGGACGCTTTAAATACTTTCTGTGCATTGCGAAATTCTCTTCTTGCGACACGCTCTGAAACCATTTTCGACACTGCAATGGGAATGCTGAAAGATGAGATCAAAAGCAGCATAGAGTAGATATTATATGCATAGCTGTAATATCCATTTCCCATATCTCCAATAATTCTGGTCAGCGGCATCTGATAGATGAGCCCCAGAAAACGTACAACAATCGTTGCAATTCCTAAGATCACCGCCTGCGTTATGAAATTATTACTCTTCTTTGTCTGTTCACCCATAACTATCTTTTTATTCCTTATTTGCTATTATTTGTTCGTTTCCTCTTCCAGCAACGTAAACTGCTTAGGAAGCAGCTCTTCCAAACGGTAGACCATTCTGCCACCTTTTATGGAATCAATGATCACTTTTGTATCCGGTTCAAAAAATTCGCTCATCACTGCCAGGCACATTCCGCATGGATAGGGAATGGAATTCGGATCTTTGCACACCACAGCAATTGCCTGAAACGTACGATGTCCATTGGCAACTGCCTGAAAGATTGCCGTGCGTTCTGCACACATGGTAGCTCCATAAGAAGCATTTTCAATGTTACAGCCACCAAATACACTTCCATCCTTACATAGCAGTGCTGCACCTACCGGATACTTTGAATAAGGTGTATAGGAGCAGGAAAGCATTTGTCTTGCCTTCGTCACTAATGCATCAAATGTGTTACTGTTATTTGGCATCCTTAAATGTTACCCCTTTCTTGTCTGCCTTCGGAAAAACAGAAATAAAAGTTTTTCCCGGATTCACCTTTAATGCCTGACCATCCTCAGTAAAATAGTTGGTATACTCTGCCTTGGAGTTTTTCGACCATGTGATCGGAATCCGTTTTCCGGCAGTTATGTAATATCCTTTTCCGGAACCAACCAGATCCACTTCCTGATATCCTTTTTTATCTTTGTTGGAGTAATTCGTAAACTGCACAATGATGTTTTTAAATGTAAGCTGTTTTCCGGTCTGATCATCAATATGCTTTGTTCCGTACTGATAACGGTAATAAAGACCGTCCTTTTTATTATATACAAAATACGGATGCGAATATCCATTGTAAGTCAGATTCACTCTCGTTGCTTGTTTCGCATTCTCTGCGGTAAGCTCCTCTGTATCTACGTTAAAATCAAAACGAGGGGTTGTAAGTGATGTTGTTTTATCAAATTTAGACTTTTTGATCGCCTTTACGATTCGCTTTCCATCTGTATAAGCATTGTGTGGAGCAACTCTTGCATTGTCACGGTAAAACGCTACTGCACCTGCACTGTTGAGCGGAGTCAGCTCCTCTGTCTTTAACGCTTCCATCTCTGCTACAGCATATTTTGTCTGTCCAAAATGTGTATAAACAGCATCGTATTCGTTGGAATAATCTACATAATAGTGACGGGCACTGCGCACCGGACCTAATTTGGGAATATCTTTGTAATTCTGGAATACACCCATTAAACGGGTAATGCCACCCTCTACCACACATTCATACATAATGTCCGCAGCACTTAAGCCGGACTGTGGCATCGCTACGTCAATATTGTTGATCATACAGGTAACAACACGGTTCTTGGCAACCTCATCCGGAACAAGTTCTCCCGTCAAAAAGCTGGTTGACATGCCTTCCTGAAAATCATAATTGATGGTCTCTGTGATGGTGCCATCTCCCTCGGCCGGTACATTCATTTCTACCTTTGCTGTGCTTTTGCCGCATCCGGCAAGTAATCCGGTGGCAAGCAATACGCATGCCAGGGTTGCAGCTAATTTTTTCATAGTAAGTCTCCTCCTAATCTCTGGTATATCCTCGCTTCTGTAACAGAAGTTCCTGACGTTTTTCCATGTCGATGCGCTCCTCTTCTTCCATATGGTCAAAACCAAACAAATGCAGCATCGAATGTGCAACTAAAAAAGCAAGTTCACGGATCTCGCTGTGTCCATAAAGAGCAGCCTGCTCTTTTACCTTCTCGACCGAGATCATAATGTCACCAAGCAGCAGACATCCGGTATCCGGATTAAAATTATCCGCATCCTCCTCCGCCTTTTGAAAATCTCCCGGTCTGTCATAAGATAACATTGGGAAAGAAAGAACATCCGTTGCCCGGTCAATCTCCCGGTAGGTACGATTCACCTCATGAATCGTTTTATTGTCCGTAAGTGTAACGGAAACCTCCGTTTCATAGGGACAGTCATATTCTTCCAGTGCAGCCAAAACAATATCCCTGATCACTTTTTCATAGTCAAATGCCAATTGGCACTCTGTTTCATATTCTATCATAATATCCATAACTTGTCCTCAATTTCTTGCGAAAAACATCATATTTATACCAAAACATTGTTATTTCGCAGGTTTTTTCCGTGCCCGTTTGGCACGATACTCCTGTTTCTTCTCATAGTCCTCATAGGCCTTTACAATTTTCTGTACCAGTGGGTGACGCACTACATCCAGACTGTTTAACATGCTGATCCCGATGCCTTCCATGCCCTTTAATACCCTTAATGCCACATCAAGTCCCGACTGTGCATCCGCCGCCAGATCCTTCTGTGTAAGATCTCCCGTGATCACGGCTTTGGAACCAAAACCAATACGGGTTAAAAACATCTTCATCTGCGCCGGAGTTGTATTCTGAGCCTCATCCAGTACGACAAAGGCATTGTCCAATGTCCGCCCTCTCATGTACGCAAGCGGAGCTACCTCGATCAGCCCTTTCTCCATATTTTTCTGAAATGCCTCTGCCCCCATGATCTGATAAAGGGCATCATACAAAGGGCGCAGGTAAGGATCTACCTTACTTTGCAGATCTCCCGGAAGAAATCCAAGTTTTTCACCTGCCTCAATCGCCGGTCGTGTTAAAATGATGCGGCTAACCTCATTATTCTTAAAAGCTGTGATCGCCATTGCCATCGCAAGATATGTTTTTCCGGTTCCGGCAGGTCCGACACCAAATACGATCATATTATCCTGCATCTGTTTTACATAAGACTGCTGACCGATCGTTTTCGGTTTGACCGGCTTTCCAAGTACTGTGTGGCAGATCACATTTTTATCAAGCTCCACGATCTCACCGGCACGATCCTCCTGTGTCAGTGACAGGGCATAATCCACATTTTGTTCCGTGATCGTGTTGCCCCGCTCACTGAGCGTTAAAAGCTGTGTGATCACTTCCTCCGCCTGCTTTGTCTCACGTTCCTCTCCTATGATCTTCAGACAGTCATCCCGAAACACAAAAGATACATGCAGGGTACGCTCCATTTTTTTCATAAATACATCATATTGTCCAAACACATTCTGAATGTGGGAATCCGTTACTTTAATGAGTTTCTCCGTCTGACTCATGCTCGCTCTCCTTCTGGTATGCGTTTTCATCAATCAAAGAAATCTTTCCGGTTGCTTCTAACACCGTCAAGGTGCCAGTGGCACACATCTGATCTCCTTTTCGTTCTATTTTAACATTATTTTGCGTGATTGTAAGTCCCTTTTTCGATAATTTCCTGAAATAGTTTTTCAGATGTTTTTTTGCCACCTCTTTCGCCCGTGCCTCTGTATACGTTTTTCGCACCAGCGAATATGCCTCATACTTATGATGGATCACAGCAAATGGAAAATAAAAGGTACGTCCGAGCTTAAAATGCCATATTTTTTCCGTCTGATCATATTCTTTTTCAGAAAGGGACGGTTCCCATAACATCCGGTCTTTGTCAAAGAAACGTATGCCAAATCCATGTTTATATTCCTTCATCTTCTTTTTCTCATAATAGGAAAGGGAAAAGGAATCCTGATATGGCAGCAGCGTTTTGATTACAATATCTCCATCCGCAGGAACCAAAGCCTCCTCATACGTTTCTTTGGCATCATTTTGATAAGAAATGACACCGCTGATCAATATTTGTCCTTTTTTTACAGTATCCCCCTTTTTTACAAGTGGAGTACCACTTCTTGTAATTATGGAAATAACCACACCATCTTTATGCGCCAGAAGATTACATGGTGCTTCATTCTTTGCTTTGTTTTTGATCGGAATGGTTTCTTTGATATGAACGATCAGACACGTCCCTTTCATCTCACAGCTCACAAATGCAAACGCATCATAATGCGTACGAAGTGCCTCCTCGAGCTTTTTCGTATCCACTGTTTTGATGCGCTGTCCCGCCGTAACATAATGCTTTGTAATATAATTTCTAACCTCGCTCGTTTGATATGTCTCATTCCCCACGACTTCAATGTCCCAGATAAAAAAAGACATTCCATAAAGAAAAAGAAAAGAAAGAACAACAAAAAAGAGAAGAAAGCTGCGCTTTTGATAACGTTTCAATAATCCGGGGAGCCCATGCGACTCCATTAAGGACATCTTTACTCCCGTCTTTTTCGCGATCTCATTCAATTTTGGCAAAGCATCCTCCCCTGCACAGCAGACAAGGCAGTCCTCCCGATACTCGACATGAAAGAGGAGAATTTTCTGGTGTGCCGCATGATTTAAAAATGTTTCCACATAAGCCCCCGACAGCCGGATCGTGGCATAACCAAACATCCATTTCAAAATTGCTATCATAAAAACCCCTTATTTAAACTGTATTGCACTGATCACTCCGCTGATTTTCATATCCTTGTCGGTGTAGTAATCAATGGTAAGCTTGCTTCCCTCAATTTCTATGATCTGCTTTTTCGTTTTAATCCGGATCAGACAGTCACTGTAATCTTTGATCCCCATATAATTATCAATGATCAGTTCACGATTCCCAAGCAACGTAAGATTACTTAATCCAAGCATAATATCCTGTGGCAGCGAAAAAGTATTCACCACACGCTCTTCAATATCGTTCAAGGTATGCTTTTTCATAAAACAGCAATGCTTCTCCCACGCTTTTTACTATTGTATGATTCATAAAAAAACGTATGTCAAAAAAAGAAGGTGCTTTACGCACCTTCTTGTTCACCTGCTATTTGAACTTACGTTTTCTAGCAGCTTCTGATTTCTTTTTACGCTTAACGCTTGGCTTTTCATAATGCTCTCTCTTGCGGATCTCCTGCTGAATACCAGCCTTCTGACAATTTCTCTTGAATCTGCGAAGAGCACTATCCAATGTTTCGTTTTCTTTTACTACTACATTTGACATTATCTCACCTAACCTCCCTCCAGTTGCAAGTTGCATAACGTGCCAATTCAATACAACTGTTTGGGTATTATTTTTTAGCACTAAACTAGATTATAACACAAATTTCGATTCCGTCAACTACCTTTTTCAAAAAGTTTTATTTTTTCAGATAAAACCAGCCGTCACGGTAGGTATATGTCTCGTCACAGGCAGAAAACAAACGCTTCACCGCCTGCTCAAAATCACGCGCCATCAGTGAAAAATCCTGACTCGTCAGATTCGTTACATACTCCTCTTCCACATAATCCTCCTCTGTTTTGTCTTCTTTCGCAGCCACCCGTTCAAACAAATGAAACCATTTCTTTTCCCGTCTGGATACCGTCGGCTCCTCCGATGTCTGCACAGGTGCTTCTGTCGTAACCATAGCTTCCGTAGCAGCCTGTTCTGTCATCTGCTGCGCTTCTGTCGTTACCGGTTCCTTTTCTTCACTCGTTTCCTCGGTAGTGCTCTGCTCTGTACTCACACTGCTGGATGTCTCGGTTGTCTGCTGCACACTGTCACTGTTTTTCGGTTTTGCCCCGGTCACCTTTACCTGTGATTTTTGTAAGCCGCCCTGTTCCACATAATCCATCACATCACTGATAGAAAATACTCTGACATGGTCTCCGGCATCCTCATTAGAAGCTGTCGTCGGATAAGACACGCAGTAAGTAGGAGAAAATGCTACGTCATTCAGATAAAAGCCTGTACTGTCTGAAGCATAGGAAAAACGGGCTAACAGGCTCGTATTTTTACTCACCCCACCTGCACTGCCTCTTTTGGCTGTGATCAGGTTTCCGAGCGAATAGAGCGCGATCTGATACCGTGTTTTTTTCTGCTTTGTTTTCGTTTTTCTGATCTCCATCGGCTGGATCACCGTGTCGTTTGTTCCGACCACAATGTCTGCCCCCGCATCAAACAGTCTGGAAGCAAGCTGTTTCTGATGTGTTGTCACACCGTGATCCGACACCTTTTGAAAAGAGAGCATCACTACGCTGATATCCACACCTAAATGACTGTTTTTCTCAATTGATTTGCATAAAGCCGTCAATTCATCTTCGTCCTTTATCGTATGCACCGTATATTCGTTATTGCTTCCAAGTGGGGCATTCGTACGTTCCGTATAGGAATAAATCCCCGCAGTCACGCCGCCGAGATCTACCGTTTCCACATCGCACAGATCATCTCTTTCCGGAAAAATGCCAACCGGTTTCATCTGATATTTTTTTATCGTATGATACGTGTTGCAAAGTCCTGTATAGTTGGAATCAAATGCATGCTGCCCTGCCATTGCAAGCATCGTAAACTGGGAAGAAGAAAGCATTTTGGCAAATTCATCCGGAGCATTTTTATATTGCTGTCCGCTGTAGTCAAAATAAGAATTGCTGCGTCGTCCCTTTCCCTCTCCTGCAAAGGTTCCATTGACCGGTCCGACCAGACAGCCCTGCCCGGACAGATAGGAAGCTACCGGAGAAAGCATGTCACTGCAGTGGAACTGCTTCCATGCCGCATCATAACAGTTTAATAAAATGCCCTCATCAAAGGAAATGCTTCCGGACAGCTCAAGAGAGGTCGCCCGGCTATGTTCTAAATACTGAAGTAATTCATTACTGACAGGTTTTATCGCATCATTTTTTTCCCATGTTACAATCCGTCCTTTTTGTGCGTCCAGATAAATTTCCCCGAAACCGAAACCTGCGCCGATCAACACGGCGCAGAGAAACAGGAAAGCAATATAAAATTTCTTAAAACTCATTATTTCAATTGTCCTTCTAATACTGTCTGGGCTTCTTTCAGAGCATCTTCAATTCCCTGTGGATTCTTACCACCAGCCTGTGCCATATTAGGACGACCGCCACCGCCGCCGCCAACTTTTGCTGCACACGCTTTGATCAGATTTCCGGCATGCGCTCCTTTGTCCATTGCCTCTTTCGTTGCCATAGCAACCAGATTAACCTTATCTGCTCCAATACTGCTTGCCAGTACGATCACACCTTCCTTGATCTGATCTTTTAACTGGTCACCCAGATTACGAAGTGCGTTCATATCAATATCTTTTACCGCAACAGGAAGGAAGTTCACACCTTTTACAGTGATCAGCTTGCTCATCACATCTCCCATTGCTTCTCCTGCCATTTTATTTTTCAATGACTCATTTTCTGATTTCAGATCCTTGATCTCTTTTTCAAACTGTGCAATCCTCTCCACCAGTTTGGCAGGCTCTGTCTTAGCAGCTTTAGCAGCCTCCTCTAAGGTATGCTCCAGCTCTTCGTAGTAGGCAAATACACCTTCTCCGGTCAACGCCTCAATACGTCTTACATTGGCAGCAACGCCAGCCTCTGAAACAATCTTGAAACGACCGATCGCAGAAGTATTTTTAACATGTGTACCACCACAAAGCTCGATGGAATAACCACCCATATCTACAACACGGACCAACTCACCGTATTTCTCATCAAACAATGCCATCGCACCGGTATTTTTCGCTTCCTCGATCGACATTTCCTTCGTTACCACTTCATAAGAAGCCTGAATTGCTTCATTGACTAAAGCCTCTACCTTGACGATCTCCTCTTTTGTCATCGGAGAAAAATGAGAGAAGTCAAAACGCAAACGGTTTGGTGCAACCAAAGAACCTTTCTGTTTCACATGCTCTCCCAATACAGTCTTCAATGCCTTCTGTAACAGATGCGTAGCACTGTGGTTTGCACAGGTACGGGTTCTGCTCTTTTCATCCACGCTAAGTGTTACCTTATCGCCTACCTTGAAGACACCATTTTCACAGACACCAACATGACCGATCTTTCCGCCCTTCAAATGGATGGTATCTTTTACAACAAATCGGGAATCGCCTGTCGTGATCACACCGACATCCCCCTGCTGACCACCCATAGTAGCATAAAATGGAGTATCCGACACGATGATCGTCGCCTCATCTCCAGTCACGATCGCATCCACAATAGAATCCGTGGTAAGAACTGTGATCTCAGAATTTGCCGTTAAGGAATCATAACCTACAAAATTGCTTGTAATACTTGGGTCGATCTCATCGTAAACAGTTGCATCTGCACCCATGTAGTTGGTCGTCTTTCTGGCATTTCTGGCGGTTTCCTTCTGTACCTTCATACATGTTTCAAAGCCGTCCTGATCTACATTTAAACCTTTCTCCTCTAAGATCTCCATTGTAAGATCAAGAGGGAAACCATAGGTATCATAAAGCTTAAATGCACGCTCACCGGCCAAGGTCTTTTCGTTATTTTTGGCAAGTTCTTCTTCGTAATCTGCCAAAATAGAAAGTCCCTGATCGATCGTCTTATTAAACTGCTCTTCTTCCTGATTCAGCACTTTATAAATAAATACTTTGTTCTCTTCTAATTCCGGATAACCATCTTTGGAGCCTTCAATAACCGTTTCTGAAAGCTTTGCAAGGAAATTACCCTCAATGCCAAGCTTTCTTCCATGTCTTGCTGCACGACGGATCAGACGGCGCAGGACATAACCACGTCCCTCGTTGGTTGGCATAATACCGTCTGAGATCATAAATGTTGCCGAACGGATATGATCTGTGATCAGACGGATGGATACATCATCCTCATAGCTTTTCAGGTACTCTTTGCCACAAAATTCACAAACTTTGTCACGGAGTGCCTGGATCGTATCCACGTCAAAAATGGAATCTACGTCCTGCACAACAACAGCCAGACGCTCTAATCCCATACCGGTATCAATATTTTTATTGGCAAGCTCCTCGTAATTGTTATGTCCATCGTTGTTAAACTGGGTAAATACGTTGTTCCAAACCTCCATGTAACGGTCACAGTCACAGCCAACCTTACAATCCGGTTTACCACAGCCATATTTCTCTCCACGGTCATAATAAATCTCAGAACAAGGTCCACAAGGTCCTGCACCATGCTCCCAGAAATTATCTTCTTTTCCAAAACGACTGATACGGTCTTTGTCAATACCGACCTCTTTGTTCCAGATGTCAAATGCTTCGTCATCCTCTAAATAAACGGATGGATATAAACGCTCCGGATCAAGCCCTACTACCTCCGTTAAAAATTCCCAGCTCCACGCAATGGCTTCATGCTTAAAATAATCTCCAAAAGAGAAGTTACCAAGCATCTCAAAAAAAGTACCATGACGTGCGGTCTTTCCAACATTTTCAATGTCTCCGGTACGGATACACTTCTGACAAGTGGTAACGCGTCTTCTCGGCGGAATCTCCTGCCCGGTAAAATATGGCTTTAATGGTGCCATACCTGCATTGATCAACAGTAAGCTGTTATCATTTTTCGGAACAAGGGAAAAACTCTTCATCCGAAGATGTCCTTTGCTTTCAAAAAATGATAAATACATTTCTCTCAGTTCGTTTACTCCATATTTTTTCATTGCTCTTATGATCCTCCTAGCCTTTCTATCTCAGATAGAAGCAATTATTTACTGTAATAAATCGGTAAAAAAACAGGTGCGGTTGCCCGTGTGACACGCAGCCCCGATCTGCTCTACTTTGGCAAGGATCGTATCCTTGTCACAATCAATCTTTAATTCCTTCACATACTGGTAATGACCACTGGTCTCTCCCTTGATCCATAACTCCTGACGGGAGCGGCTATAATAAGTCATTTTCCCAAGCTCCATGGTTTTGGCAAAAGATTCCTCGTTCATATAGGCAAGCATAAGTACTTCCCCGGTTTTATAATCCTGCACAATAGCCGGAACCAGACCATGTTCATCCTTTTTGAAGGTACTAAAATCAAGTGTACTTTTTAACATTGTTCTTCCTCTCTACCCTTCCAGTGTTCCTTTGGTGGATAACACTGTATCATACCGCGGATCGATCATCGTCGCCTCGTCGAGTGCCTTGGCAAATGCCTTAAAGGTCGCTTCGATGATATGATGATTGTTTACACCATCCATATGTTTAAAATGAATGTTCATGCCCGCACTGTAGGAAACCGCATAGAAAAATTCATGCAGCATTTCCGTATCAAAATAGCCAACCCGGTCTGTTGTAAGCTTAATATCTTCCGACAAATACGGACGTCCGGAAATGTCAAGCGCACATAAGATCAATGTTTCATCCATCGGGAGCAGGAATGAGCCAAAACGTTTCATTCCCTTCTTATCTCCGCAGCATTTGCGGATCGCCTGTCCCAATACAATTCCGGTATCTTCAATGGTGTGGTGGCAGTCTACTACCAGATCACCTTTGACGGTAACCTTAAGGTCAAACATACCATGCCTGGCAAAACTGTTCAGCATATGATCAAAAAAACCAATGCCTGTATTGACCACTGCCTTGCCGGAACCGTCCAGATTCAGATCCATGCGGATGTCTGTTTCTCCGGTTTTCCTTACCAAACTCACCTTGCGTTCTGTCATATGCTTCACTCTTTTCTTAAAAATAATATCACTGTTAGTATAGCCAACTTCCGGACATTTGTCCAGAAAGCAGTTGGAAAAACTTACTCAAAGCGCACGCGGATGGAATTGGCATGGGCAGTGAGCTGCTCTGCTGTAGCAAAGTCTATAATATCCTTGCTTACCGGCTCCAATGCTTCTCTGCTGTAGTAGATCACGCTGGATTTTTTAATAAAATCATCTACACTTAATGGAGAGAAGAATTTAGCAGTTCCATTGGTAGGAAGGACATGGTTCGGTCCTGCAAAATAATCACCTAACGGCTCCGAACTGTATTCTCCTAAGAAAATAGCTCCGGCATTCTGAATCTTTGTCATCACATAGAACGGATCTTTTGTCACGATCTCCAGATGCTCTGATGCGATCGCATTTGCAATGTCCACTGCTTCATTAAGATCCGAAGCAACAAGCAGATAGCCGTAGTTATCTAATGATTTGCGGATGATCTCTGCTCTGGATAAGTGCTTTAAGTATTCTTCAATCTCTGCCTCCACCTGCTTTGCAATGTCCATGGAGGTAGTCACAAGGATCGCACTGGCCAGCTCATCATGCTCTGCCTGACTGAGCAGGTCTGCCGCAACATAATGCGGGTTCGCCGTTTCATCTGCGATCACTAAGATCTCACTTGGTCCGGCAATGGAATCAATGCTGACATGTCCGTAAACTGCTTTCTTTGCAAGTGCAACGAAAATGTTACCGGGACCTACGATCTTATCTACCTTCGGAATAGATTCTGTTCCAAAAGCCATTGCGCCAATCGCCTGCGCACCGCCACATTTGAAAATACGATCCACACCGGCTTCCTTTGCTGCCACAAGTGTCGTCTCATAAACAACGCCCTCTGCGTTACATGGAGTACACATGTAAATATTTGGAACACCGGCTACTTTCGCCGGCACGATATTCATCAGTACACTGGATGGATAGACTGCCTTTCCGCCCGGCACATACACACCAACTTTATTGAGTGCTGTTACCTTCTGTCCTAACAACGTACCATTCGGCTGTGCATCAAACCAGCTGTTCTGACGTTGTTTTTCATGAAAAGTCCGGATATTGGTTAAGGACTTGCGGATGATCTCCACCAAAGAAGGATCTACCTTTTCATATGCCTCTTTGATCTCTTCCTCTGTCACTTCTACGTTGGAAGCATTGATCTTTGCATGATCAAACTGCTCCGTATAAGCAAATACTGCTTCGTCTTTCTTCTCTTTTACATTGTCAAGAATGTCTTTTACTGTTGCTTCATATTCTGTATACTGGTTCGGACTGCGTTTTAACAAATTCTCTAAAATGCCTTCGACGGCACCTTCTTTTACTTCTACAATTCGCATAACCATCCTCCTTTATGACTTTTTTCTATTCCCTATAGTATCACTTTAAGATTATTTTGCAATAATCTCCGATAATTTCGTAATAATATCATGGATGCGCTGCTGCTCCAGACGCATGCTTACCTGATTGACCACCACTCTGGCAGACAGCGGACAAACCTCCTCCAATACGGTAAGACCGTTTTCTTTTAAGGTTGTTCCGGTTTCCACAATATCAACGATCACCTCAGAAAGTCCTACGATCGGTGCAAGCTCAACAGAACCGTTCAACTTGATGATCTCTACCGTCTGATGCTTTACATTGTGAAAATACTCCTTTGCCATGTTTGGATATTTGGATGCCACACGGATACGGTCATGTCCATTTAAAAGGGCTCTGGCTGATTCCGGTCCACATACACACATACGGCATTTGCCAAAACCAAGATCCAGCACTTCATAGAGGTTTCTGCCTTCCTCTAAGATCGTATCACGTCCTACAATACCAATATCTGCTGCACCGTATTCTACATAGGTCGGAACATCTCCGGCTTTTGCCAGAAAGAATTTCAGTTTTAATTCTTCATTGACAAAGATCAGCTTTCTGGTATCTTTATCCTTCATTTCCTCACAGGTGATGCCGATCTGCTCCATCAGTGCCATCGCCTGCTTTGCCAGACGGCCTTTCGCCAGCGCAAACGTTAAATATTTCATAATGCACCTCCCATAAGTGCAGCAACGGCTGCTTTTTTTGTCTCCTTCGAGGAAACGTCAATGAGCTCTGCTTCCGCCTGATCGTGGCTCAAATAAATTATCTGATCGATCTCATGACTTTCGCAGTATTGCTGATATTCTAATAAGCTTACCCGGCTTGATTTTCTTGTCAGCTGTACGACCTGATCATTCGCCCGCATTGCTTTGGCAAGCTTTACTGCGGTTTCCTGACATTCCTGCTCAAACAGCACCATGGATGCCTGCTCCTCAATCTGGAAATCAATCTTCTGGTGATTCATTGCCAGCAGGATCTCATCTACAATAAATGCAAAACCGACACTCGGTGCATCCACACCAAACTGCTTCATCAGACCATTGTAACGCCCGCCTGTTGCGATCGGACTTCCACTTCCATAAGTATACCCACGAAGGATCACACCGGAATAATAACGATAATTAGAAAGCATACCAAGATCAAAACTCACATCATCGGCCGCATCATAATAGCACATGATCTGGTAGATCTTTTCCAGACGGTCGATCGCTTTTAAGGAACGCTCATTATGTACGATCTGTTTTGCCTCAGTCAACACATCAAGACCACCCACATGATTGGTCAGATGAATAAATGCATCCGCAAGCTCTTTCTTTACCTGTGATTCTTTACAGATCGTTTCGATCGCAAAGGTATTTTTATTCTGAATAGCTTCCTGCAGCTTTTGTGCTGTAGCAGAAGAAAGACCTGCTTCTTCCACAAGACCTAAAAAATATTCCACATGTCCGATGCTGACCTGAAATTCCTTCAATCCGACTGATTTCAGACAATCTACCATCAACGCTGCCATCTCTCCATCTGCTGCGGAAGTATCATCTCCGATCAGCTCGGCACCGACCTGCGTAAACTCATTTAACTTACCATGCAGACGTGGCAGATTTAAGAAAGCCTGTCCCTCATAGCAAAGACGGATATGCTGTGTTTCATTTGCAAAATATTTGGATACACAGCGTGCGATCGCCGGAGTCAGATCCGGACGAAGTACCAGTGTATTGTTCTCACGGTCAAACAGCTTAAACATTTCTGTGCTTTGCGCCGTACCTTTGTCCTGATTAAAAATATCAAAAAATTCGATCGTCGGAGTGGTAATCTCATCGTAATGGTAAAGATGCATCACCTGATGAAACTTCTCTAACAGCTTACGTTTCTGCTTGCATTCTTTTCCATAGATGTCTCTTACCCCCTCCGGGGTGTGAATCACTCGATCTAACATAACGTCACCTCTCACTTTATTACTTTAAAGTGATAATTCACTACCGAATTACCACATCACAATCATTGCCATTATACAAAAGATGCCCCGGTTCGTCAATTATTTTCTCTGATCCAGATCCTTTTGCACGATTTTCAGGTAATTGATATAGATACGCTTTTCCAGCGGGATAAAAAATTCCGGCCGGAGCTCCTCATACTTGATATGTTTCCATCCTCCCTGCCTGCTTTTTTCTACATATTCCTGTGCCTCCTTAAGAGACAGATAGTAATAAGTATCAAACTGTTTAAAATAAATCAAAAAGAACGCAATACCGCCCTGCTCCTCAAACTCTGTCATATACTGAAGCTGATGCGCATGAAGATTCTGAAGCGCAAAACGATTTCCTGCGCATTCCTTTGCATCAAAACACAGGGGAACCCCCTGCACTACTCCAATATAATCAACGGTACTCTTCTCTTCAAAATATGCAAGTGTAATATGTCTGGTTGCCTGATCGATCTTGATCGGAGTGATCGGAGTCGGAATCTTCTGTATTAACGCCAGATTTTTTTCGCGAAACAGTTCATTCGTCACACGAAGTGTATCTTCTAACATTGATCCACGCAAGCCTCTGGAATTCCAGGTTGCCATAATTAAAAACCATCCCTTTCTCTCAGCCGCAAAAAAGCATCCGGAAGCTTTGACGTGATCGTCTTTCCTGCAAGACCATTCAGAGGAAAATTCTCTGGGAAAGTAAGGATTCCTGCGTGTAGCAGCTGGGAAGAAATACGTTCTGTTTTTTTATACTGCTCGTTCACTTTACGCTCTCCGTACTTGTAATCTCCGATGATCGGATGCCCAATACTGGCAAGGTGCGCACGGATCTGATGCGTTTTCCCAGTAAGCAGATGTACCTTCAGCAAAGAACGCTCACTGTTATATCCGATCACCTCGTATTCGGTTTCAATCGGAGAAACCGCCCCTGCCACCATTGCTTCCTTTTCCGTTAAAATGCGTACTTCATTTTTCTCTTCTGATTTCTTAATGTAACCACGCAGATGACAGCTTTCCTTCACGGTCCCAAGCACATACGCATAGTAGTATTTGCCGATCGTACGATCCTTCAATGCCTTTGCCATTACCTGAGAGCCACGCAGGGTGATCCCACCGATCATCAACCCGGTCGTATTCCGGTCCAGCCGGTTGGCGATGGAAGGCGTAAAGGTCTTTCGTGTCTCCTCGCTGATGCGCTGTTTCTCATACAGATAGGCAAGGAAGTATTCATTCATACTGATATCATCCTTTTGAGCTTTCTGGGAAAGAACCCCCTTCCATTTTTCAAAGATCAGCACATCCGAATCTTCGTATAGCACGTGAAACTGCTCCGGTAAAACAGGAAGCGATACCGTTTCCTTCTGGCTGAATTTCTCAAACGTTTCATCCGAGAAAAAAATCTGGATCGTATCACCAACAGCCAGAAGTTCCCGTCCTTCCGCTTTTTTATTATTTAATTTGATATTTTTTTTGCGAAGCATCTTATAAAGAAAGCTTTTGGAACAATGGTTTAGCACCTTTCCCAAAAGCTTATCCATACGTTGTCCTGCTTCTTTTTGCGTTACAACGATCTCCTTCATGATCTGAACCTCTACACATTGTATATTAACAATTCATCTTTGATCTTTCTTAGTAGTTCCATATTCGTATCCTCCTGCTCAACAAGTGTTTCCAGAATACGATTCATCTCGCTGATATTGTGAATAGCACGTACCTCAGAAGTAAGTCCGGCATTCTTCAAGATCTTATCCACATAGTTTTCTACCATTTCCAGTGTGATCTTGGCAGTCGTGTTGATCACCAGACAATATACAATTCCCTTGGTAATGTATATATACGGGGAATACATGATCCCATCCACCGATGCAAGTGTCACATCATATACCGTAAGACCGTTTCGTAACGGTCTGGTGTGCTCATTTAAATCCTCCGCACTCACTTCATCCAGTGTATGAAACGGAAACACGACCACCACAGCAACAAAATGTTTGGCAGCCGGCAGCACACAAACGATTGCTACCACATAACAGATCGGAGAGATCAGCTTGCTGTCGATCAGATTGGCAAACAGCACCAATGCCGCGATCAACACAGCATAGACAATAACGGCCATAATATGGTTTTTCTTATATTGGTTCATATAACCATAATCACCTTTATTCATAACTTGCTTCCCTTCTTTTTTTCGGTCAAATGTCACAAAGACAATCTATTATATCACTTTTTCTTTTTTTTCGCAAGTTTTGCTGGTTTCACCATAGGTTTCTGTCCCTTTTTCCGCTCTGTTCTTTTTGGATCCGGTTTCTTTTTCTTCTCGGCAAATGGACGCGGCGGGATCAGACAATGCGGCTCATAACCGATCAGATCCTCCCGCCCGGCAGTATGCAGTGCTTTTTTTACCAATTCATAATTGGCAGGATTACGATACTGGATCAGCGCACGCTGCATTGCCTTTTCCTGTTTGTTCTTCGCTACATATACCGGTTTTTCTGTTCTTGGATCGATCCCCGTATAATACATACACGTAGAAAGCGTCGATGGCGTAGGATAAAAATCCTGTACCTGTTCTGGCATATACCCGATATCACGGATATATTCTGCCAGGGTGATCGCATCCTTTAACGTAGAACCCGGATGAGAAGACATGAGATACGGCACCATATACTGTTTTAATCCTAAGGCTTCATTTATTTTCCGGTAGCGTTTGGCAAATTCCATAAACACCGCATGCTTCGGTTTCCCCATATAAGACAACACAGGATCACTCACATGCTCCGGTGCTACCTTTAGCTGCCCACTGACATGATACTTGCACAATTCCCGCAAAAATCTGTCATTTCCTTCCGCTAAGACATAGTCAAAACGGATCCCGGAACGGATAAATACTTTCTTTACCTTTGGAAGCTCCCGGAGTTTTTTTAACAAACTCAGGTAATCGGAATGATCGGATTTCAAGTTTTTACAAGGAGCAGGAAACAGACATTGTTTGTTCGTACAGACCCCGTGCTCGATCTGCTTTTCACAGGAGGTGGTACGAAAATCGGCGGTTGGTCCTCCTACATCATGAATGTATCCTTTAAAATCCGGCTCCTCTGTCATCTTTTTAGCTTCTGCAAGAATGGATGCATGGCTTCGCACCTGAATCCTTCTTCCCTGGTGAAATGTGAGTGCACAGAAATTACAGCCGCCAAAACAGCCGCGGTTGCTTGTGATGGAAAAACGTACCTCCTTGATCGCAGGGATCCCACCCTCCTTTTCATAGCTCGGATGATAGGTGCGCTGATACGGCAGAGCATATACATCGTCCATTTCCTGCATCGTGAGTGGATAGGCCGGCGGATTTTGTACGGCATATTCCTTTTCCCGATATTTTTCCACCAGTGTTTTTGCTGTGATGGCATCCGTATTCTGATACTGCGTATAAAAGCTGCGCGCATAGCTGAGTTTGTCCGCTTTGACAGTTTCAAAATCAGGCAGCAGGATATACTCATCATAAAGTGTTTCTAAGCTTTTGGTTTTGTACACGGTACCACGCACATACGTAATATCCTTCACATTCATTCCGCTGTCCAACGCTTCCGCGATCTCAATGATCGCATGCTCTCCCATGCCATAGATCAAAAGATCTGCCCCGGAATCAACAAGGACCGATTTTCGGATCTGATCGTCCCAGTAATCATAATGGGCAAGTCTTCTAAGACTTGCTTCAATCCCCCCAATAATGATCGGCGTATGCTTATATACCTGACGGATCAGATTACAATAACAAATGGTAGCACGATCCGGTCGTTTTCCAATCTTTCCTCCCGGCGAGTAGGAATCCATGCTTCGTCTTTTTTTGTTTACCGTATAATGATTGACCATGGAATCCATATTTCCTGCGCTTACCAAAAAGCCTAACCGTGGTTCACCAAGTTCCATGATACTTTCCTTTTTCTTCCAATCCGGCTGTGCAATGATTCCTACACGATACCCATATCGCTCCAGCAGCCTGGTAATGATGGCATGCCCGAAAGAAGGATGATCCACATAAGCATCACCACTGATATAAACAAAATCCAACTGGTCTATGCCCTGTTCCCTACATTCTTTTTTTGTGGTTGGTAAAAAATCTGACATCTGTTTTCTCCTTTAATTTGTCGTTTTTAACAACTCGATTTCTTCTTTCGTAAGCAAACGGTATTCTCCCGGCGAAAGAGATGGATCAAGAAAAAGCTCCCCCATCCGGATGCGTTTTAAATACCATACAGTATGGGAACATGCCTGAAACATCCGTTTTACCTGATGGTACTTTCCCTCTGTGATTGTAAGCGTAAGAAAGGATATTTTTTTCTCCTGCTCCTGCGCCTCCAAAAAACGATTCTTCACAAATCTCTTCACTCTCTGGTCTATTCCTTCGATCTCATCTCGAAAGAACCGCTCCGTCTCCATCACCGCAAGTCCCTGAAGTTTCGCAGGTTTCGTCCATTCCTCCTGCTCCTTTGTTCCGATATCCACACCCTGGCAGAGCTGCTTTACTTCCTCCTCGGTCACTTCACCGGAAACGATCACAAAGTATGTTTTTTCCACATGTTTTTTCGGGGACAGCAATGCGTGGCTTAACGCTCCATCATTGGTGAGCAAAAGAAGTCCTTCGGTATCAATATCCAGACGTCCGACCGGAAACAGGTCTTTTCTTGCGCGGTCAGAAACAAAATCAACCACCGTCTGATGCATAGAATCGACGGTGGCTGATACAATGCCCGCAGGCTTATTTAACATAATGTATTCGTTTGCTACATAGCCAATCGTCTGTCCATTCACCACAACGGTGTCCGTATCCTTAAGTACCTTATATTCCGGCTTTTTTATAACAGAACCATTGACCATTACCTGACCCTTTCGGATATACTGTTTTACTTCACTCCGGCTTCCTACACGCATGTCTGCCAGATATTTATCCAAACGAATCTGTGACATATTTCCTCCTACCAGACAAGATCTTCATGTTCCCGTTTGGAATCACGAAGGAACAGGTCGCTTACTGCTTCTTTTGCAGATTTTCCGTAGAACAATACTTCATTTACCTGCTCGATGATCGGAATCTCTACATTGTACTGTGTAGCAAGCATCAATGCTGCCTTAGCAGAATAAACACCTTCTACGACCATCTTTACCTCATCCATTGCTTCCTGCATAGACTTTCCTTCTCCGATCAATACTCCGGCATTATGATTCCGGCTATGGATACTGGTGCAGGTCACGATCAAGTCACCCATTCCGGACAAGCCACTGAAGGTTTCCGGTTTACCACCCATTGCCACACCAAGACGTGTCAGCTCTGCAACACCTCTTGTGATCAATGCCGCTTTGGAGTTGTCTCCAAATTTTAATCCGTCACAGATTCCGGCAGCCAATGCGATCACATTTTTTAATGCTCCGCCAAGCTCAATACCTAAAATATCCGGATTCGTATACACACGGAACCATCCATTCGAGAACACCTGCTGCAGATCCTTTGCGATCGCATAATCCTTTGCGCCTACCACAACAGTCGTCGGAATTTTTCTTGCCACCTCCTCGGCATGAGAAGGTCCGGAAAGCACGCAAACCATAGAATTCTTAATCTCTGCCTCAATGATCTCAGACAGACGCATCAGGGTACTTTCTTCGATTCCCTTTGCCACATCCACGATCACCTGTCCCTCTTTATAATAAGGAGCTACACTTTTTGCAGTAGAACGTACAAACACAGACGGAACAGCAAATACTAAAATATCGCGTCCTTCTACCGCCTCCTTCAGATCATTGGTCACCGCAATTTTTTCACTTAACGGAATTCCCGGAAGCTTGTCCTTCTGCTCCCGCTCCTCGTTTAACATCTTCACTTCCCTTTGGTCAATGGACCAGATCGTCACATCATGACCATTTTCATTTAACAGCATTGCTAATGCTGTTCCCCAGCTTCCAGCACCTAACACACTAATTTTTTTCATCATCGTACCCTCCTGTTATTCCTGTGTAATATGAACAGAATCCTTTGGATCTCCCAAGCGTCGTTCCGTCCCCTGACACAATCGTTTGATATTCTCCCGGTGTTTCAAAAAGGCTGACGCCGTAAACAAAAATGTAACAATATAACACTCGATCAAATGGTAACTGGATACATACGCTCCCGGCAGTCCGATATGATCAAACTGACCAAACAGGATCGTTGTAATAAAATACGTCGTTACCACACAAAGCGAGGCAAGTGACATATATTTTGTTCCCAACACTACCACTGCAAACACAAGCAGACAGATCACAATAATGCGCCAGTCACCAAATGCGATCACAGCACCGGACGTTGCTGCAATTCCTTTTCCACCTTTAAAATTCATATAGAATGGATAGTTGTGGCCAAGCACCACCCCAAATCCGGCATATAACACTAAAAGGCCAACCATATCCGGCGCTATGTGTCCAAAGATCAGTCGGACGATCACGCAACAGATGATGGCCTTTAAGCAATCTCCGATGTAGACCAAAACTCCTGCCTTTTTCCCCAGTACACGGGAGGCATTGGTCGTCCCGGAATTGCCGCTTCCATATTGACGGATGTCTACCCCTTTTAAACGTCCTAAAATGTAACCGGTCTGAAACAGACCAAATAAATATCCCAGACATACGCTTAACAAGCGATATACAATCATCATTCCTTTTCTTTCCTTTCCCTTGCGATAAAATGAATCGGTGTTCCCTTGAACCCAAAGGTATTACGGATCTGATTCTCCAGATAACGTGTATAGGAGAAATGCATCAGTTTCTTGTCATTGATAAACATGACAAAAGTTGGCGGTTTGACCGAAACCTGCGTCATATAGTAAATACGAAGCCGTTTTCCCTTATCAGACGGTGGCTGTTTCATGGCAACAGCCTCTGATAAAATCTCATTTAACACACCGGTCTGTACGCGCAATGCATGATTCTCGATCACTGTATCGATCATATCAAACAGCTTGCCGATACGCTGTCCTGTTGCTGCGGAAATAAAAATGATCTCCGCATAATTCATAAAGGAAAGCGTCTGTCTGACCTTATCTGTAAATTTGTAAATGGTCTTGTCATCCTTCTCGATCTTATCCCATTTGTTGACAGCTATGATCATTCCCTTTCCGCGTTCGTGTGCGATTCCGGCAATCTTTGCATCCTGCTCGGTCACACCCTCATAGGCATCGATCACAAGTACCACCACGTCTGCACGCTCTACCGCACTGACGGTACGGATGATACTGTAACGCTCCAATTCTTCTTTGATCTTGTTCTTTCTGCGCAGCCCGGCAGTATCAATAAAAACATATTCCTTGCCCTGATAGATCACATTGGTGTCAATGGCATCTCTTGTCGTACCAGCCACATCCGATACGATGCAGCGGTTTTCGCCTAGCATTTTATTGATCAAAGAAGATTTTCCTACGTTTGGCTTTCCGATGATCGCGATCTTCGGACGCTCATCCTCTTCTTCTTCAAATGCAACCGGATCAAAATGGGAAACAACTTCATCCAGCATATCTCCGAAACCAAGTCTTGAAGTACCGGAAATTGGAAGGGGATCTCCCAATCCGAGGTTATAAAATTCATAAACATCCGGCATCTGTTTCTCAAAATTATCCACTTTATTGACAGCCAGAACCACAGGCTTATGCGAACGACGCAGCATATCTGCTACCTTGTGATCCGCATCCTGAAGCCCCTGTCTGACATCTACGATAAACACGATGACATCCGCTGTCGCAATGGCAATCTCTGCCTGATCCCGCATATGCTTTAACATCTGATCGCCGGTATCCGGCTCAATTCCTCCGGTATCGATCAGCGTAAAGCTTCCATTTAACCATGAAACATCCGCATAGATACGATCTCTGGTCACACCGGGTGTATCCTTTACAATAGAAATATTTTTTCCCGCCAATGCATTAAACAACGTAGACTTTCCCACATTGGGACGTCCTACAATGGCAACGATTGGTTTACTCATCTTTCATCCTCCATCATAGAATATGCGTTTTTTTACATATCCATGTCACTTTATTTCGTACCAAAAATACGATCTCCGGCATCTCCGAGTCCCGGACAGATATACGCATCCTGATTCAACTCACGATCCAGATGACCGACATAGATCTTCACATCCGGATGTACCTCGTGCAGCTTTTTTAATCCTTCCGGAGCTGCAATGATACACAAGAACTTGATGTTTTTTCCACCATGCTGCTTGATAAAATCAACCGCAGCAATTGCAGAACCGCCGGTTGCCAGCATCGGATCTGTCACAACGATCAGACGCTCCTCGATCGGATTTGGTAATTTACAGTAATATTCATGTGGCTCATGTGTTTCTTCATCCCGGTAAAGACCGATATGACCGATCTTAGCAGTTGGCACTAAAGCGGTAATACCGCTCACCATACCAAGTCCGGCACGAAGGATCGGAACAACAGCCAGCTTTCTTCCTGCGATGACAGGAGTTTTGCATACTTCAATCGGAGTTTCTACCTCCTCCTCTTTTGTAGGCAGATCACGCAGTGCCTCATAACCCATCAGCATAGCAATTTCTTCTACCAGAGAACGGAATTCATTCGTTCCGGTATTTTTATCTCTCAGTCGGGAAATCTTATGCTGGATCAACGGGTGCTCACAATATACAATATTATCATTCATGACTTAATCCTCCTTGCTTGTCTGAAACTCATAATCCTTGCCCGGTAAGATCGCATTTAAAACAATACCGGCCAAAGCTGCGATCGCCAGTCCGGTCAGAGTAACCGGGGTACCTGCCACTGAAAAAGTAATTCCCTCTGTAAATCCAAGGCCACAAACCAGCGTTACTGCTACAATGATCAGATTTCTGGAATTGGTCAGATCCACTTTATTCTCTACCACGTTTCGGATACCGATCGCGGAGATCATACCATATAAGATAAAGCTGATACCACCAATGATCGCCGTCGGCAGTGTACCGATCAATGTGGCAACCTTTGGAATAAAACTTAAAATGATCGCATAAACAGCAGCAATCCGGATCACTCTTGGATCATGTACCCGGCTTAATTCCAATACACCCGTGTTCTCTCCGTAAGTCGTATTGGCAGGTCCTCCGATCAATGCGGAAATACTGGTTGCAATACCATCACCAATTAATGTGCGGTGCAGGCCCGGATCTTCAATATAATTCTCCCCGACCGTTGCGGAAATGGCGGAAATATCTCCAATATGTTCCATCATCGTAGCCAGTGCGATCGGTGCCATTACTAAGATTGCAGAAAGATCAAACTTACAAAATTCAAATCCCGGAATACCGATCAGTCCGGCATCTTTGATCGCTGCATAATTTAAAATGGCAGAACCATCCACGTTGGTGACACCAAAATGATTCATCACCATTGCAACCAGATAAGAGATCACCACACCCAAAAGGATCGGAATGATCTTAAACATTCCTTTGCCCCAGATATTAAATACCACGATCACCACTAAAGCAACCAATGCCAGCGGCCAGTTCATGGACGCATTGCTGATCGCAGAACTGGTCAGGTTAAGACCGATACAGATGATGATCGGACCAGTTACAACCGGAGGCAAGTAACGCATGACTTTATGCACACCAACCAGCTTGATCACAAATGCCAGCACCAGATACAAAAGACCGGCGATCACGATTCCACCGCAGGCATAAGAAAGTTTTTCATCTCCACTCATCGTTGCATAGATACCACTGTCAAACTTTGCAACTGTTGCAAATCCACCCAAAAAAGCAAAGGAAGAACCCAAAAAAGCAGGAACTTTAAACTTTGACATAAAATGAAAAAACAAGGTTCCGATTCCGGCACAGAATAATGTTACCTGGATCAACCGTCCCTGTGATACATCCCCAAAATAAGCACTGACCAGAATTGGCACTAAGATCGTAGCCCCAAACATGGCAAACATGTGCTGTAATCCTAATACGAGCATTTTCCAAATGCCCAGTTTTCTTGCGTCGCGTATTGGCTCCTGCGATACATTCATCTTTTTTTCCTCCACTTTTGTTTCTTACTACAAGCTATCTTACCCAGTATACCACAGTTTTAAAAAAACAAAAAGCATTTCCAAAAAACACTTTAGGAAAGCATCAAAAATGCTGCCAGATTTCCCCGCATCCCCTTACTTGCACGGTGAGAAAACAAAAGCTTTGGATTGCAGCAGGTGCAAACATCCGTAACTGTCAGATGCTCTTTTAAAACACCTGCCGAAAGCAGAATTCCTTCATTTGCTCTCCAAAGATCAAGCTGGTATTTTCCGCCGCCCTTTTCCTGAAAGCACTGTCCGAGTTCTTCTTTGGAAAATTGCTTGGAAAACTCCTCATACACTTCTTCACTTACCTCATAGCAGTCTTTGCAGATGCTCGGGCCGATCGCCGCATAGATCTCCTCCGGTCTGGAGCCAAATTCTTTCTGCATTGCTGCAATCGTAACAGCTCCCATTCTGCCTGCTGTACCGCGCCATCCGGAATGCGAAAGCCCGATTGCCTGATGCACCGGATCTACAAAATAAAGTGGCACACAATCAGCAAAAAAGGTTGCCAGACAGATTCCCTTTTCATTCGTGATCAAACCGTCCACATCCTGATAGGAAAGCGGCTTCACGATCCCCGCTCCCGCATCCTCTTTTGTCACCCGGCGCACATTTGTGTGATGCTGCTGGTCGGAAAATACAAGCTGGTCGATCGTAAACCCGACTGCTTTTCCGATCCGTTTAAAATTTTCTGTTACATTATCCGGATCATCCTGTCTGGCATAGCTTAAATTCATGCTCGCCAGATGACCGGTGCTTACACCACCAAGCCGCGTGGAAAATGCATGCTTCACCGGAAGGGATTCAAACAGGGAAAATGCCAATGTCGCAACACCATCCTTCTCCTTTACAAGCAGGGATGCCGAATCATTGGCACATAAAAAATCTGATTTTGTCATAGCTTACTCCTTTTTCTACAGATAACAATATAAAAATGCATTTTCATAATGCGTGATCACATCCTGATCGATTGCAATCACATCATAGCGTATGGCAGTATCCGGTGAAATTCCATGCTCACTCAGATAGCTTAACGATACCCGGCTGATCTTTCTCTGTTTTGCCATACCAACTGCCTCTGCCGCAAAACCGCTGGCAGGATTTTTCCGGTATTTCACCTCAACAAAAACTAAAGTGTCCCGATCCTTCGCGACCAGATCGATCTCGCCCTGCCGTACCCGGTAATTTTTCTCTACAATACAGTAGCCCTTTTCTTTCAAATACGCTGCCGCAACCGCTTCTTTATCACTTCCCAACTTACGCTGATTCAACTAGTTCCCCCTTTTCCCTAAATGTCCTACCTTGCTGCGCAGGCGGTCCATATCATCCACATATACTAAAATTTCTGCCACCACACTATAAAGCTCCGGCGGAATACACTCTCCAATATCCAGCTTCAACAAGGTTTTTGCAAGCTTGGAATCCTCATAAAGCGGCACATCATTTGCCTTGGCAGTCTCCTCGATCTTCTGAGCCACATACCCTTCTCCGGATGCTACGATCTTTGGTGCTCCCTCCTCCGGTTCATAAGAAAGAGCTACCGCCATTTTTTTTCGTAATTCTTCATTTGTCTGTGCCATAATCATCCCTCCTATGCGCGCATATCAAAGGTATACCGTTTGATCTGATGACTCTGCGGGACTTCCTTTTCCAGAAAATCCTTGGAAAAGTCCTCTACTTCTTTCGTCTTGGTTCCAGCTCGTTTTACCACTTCCGTATCAAGCGTCAGATGAAGGGTACGGATCCGCTCCCTGAGCTGATCCATATTCATTGATACGGTATTGACCGAACGGTTGTCATCCAGATAAAACCGCGCCGTTACTTTGTCTCCGTTTAACTGCACATGAATATCCGTAGAACCGAGATGTTCCATATCCAGATGCAGCAGCACCTGGATGTCCTTTTTATCCTTTGAAAGAGCCTTTTTATTTGTATATACATACAGTTCGCTGTTCACATCCTGATTCGTCAATTGGATCGGAAGCTGGGCATAGGTATAATTTTCATTGATGTCCTTGATAAACTGCAGATTTTCCTGCATATTTCTGGAATTCCCATGAAATTCCTCCTCAAAGGAAAATCCCTTTGAGGCAAGGGAAAGCTGTTCACTCTGCTGCGCCATACGGGTATAAAGCTTTGACAAAGCATCCGGCTCCTTCAACTGTTCCGGTGAAAGCTTCCACTGATGATTGACAATACTTTCTACCAAAACTGTATATTCCTTGGAGGATAAAAACTGTTTGATCACATCATCGTTGAGCTTATCATTCTGTTCCAGATAATCCGTCACGGAACGTGCCAGCTCCTCAGCAGTATGATTCGGGTCCAGCATCATATGAATAGCTTCATCACTCACACCGATCATTTTAAGCTGGGATGCAAAGGATGCCTGGATCTCATTCGGATAGGTTTTGGCAAGTGGGATCTGAAATTCTCCATTTTGAAAACGCGCCGCCAGTTCTTCCTTTGTTGCTTCCGGATAAGTCCGGCTTAATTCCGATAAATATTCCTCTGTCATTATGACATTTCCATTCTGGTCAAGCAGCGGTGTCATGCCATCCTTTAATACAATGCTGCCCTTTGGATAGGCAAGTCCCTGTTCATTCAGAACGGGATTTCCCTCCCGGTCAAGAGCCATCGGTGCATCAGAAGCATAAAACTGTTCCACCTCTGCCGGTTCCATATAAAAGACATTTTTTAGCGAAAGTGGGGACAGGGAAGAATCCGCCCCTTTTGTAAACGCTTCTAATACGCCATGATTAAAACGAATAATATCACCTGCGAATGCCTCCTCTTCTCCCAGCGACTCATATGCAGATGTGATCTGCTCCACCGTAGTATCAATCTGACCTAAAAGCGCGCGATCCTGGTTCTGATACTGCTCAAATTGTGTAAGATTTCCGTCTGTAATGGGAAGATTCACCTTCGTCATGGAAACGATCGTTGCGATCGAGGCATTTGGGTGATTGACCAGCTGCTGCAAAATACGCATGATGGAACTGCGATCGATCGGCATACCGGCTTCCATCAATGCCTTGACCACCGCCATATTTTTTTCATTCAGCTGCAGTCCTGCGGATAGCAGAGAACGCTCGATCGTCTGATTCTGCGGACTGAATTTCTCATCGGTAAGCGGACGCAGATATACGGTTTCTCCAGTATTTTCCTTTACTTCAAAATACAGACTGTTACCGATATTAAGCGGTACATCATCCATCACCGTTGCAGATAACATCTGTCCGTTCCCCAAAGAAACCGTCACATTTCTTCCCGTCATATTGGTGATCTCACCCTTAAAGACATCCCCCTTTTCCAACTGGGAAATGCTTACCTCATTGCTTCTTCCCCCTGTCATCAAAGCTCTGGAGGCCATCAGACTTTTCGAATACGATGCATTTGCTGTAGAAGCATTGTTTAATGTACTTTTCGCATTGGCAGCCTGCGCTGCTGTAGTAATGATCTCCATACTATGACCTCCTTTTTTGATGAAAGATTATAAAAAATTATGAATAAACGATTGACGATGGATCGGACAAGGACCATATTTTTTGATCGCTTCAATATGTTTTTTGGAACCATAGCCCTTGTTGGAAGCAAAATCATATTCCGGATAGGCTTTATCCCATTCCATCATCATATGATCTCTTGTCACCTTTGCTAAAATGCTGGCAGCTGCAATAGAAATGGATTTAGCATCCCCTTTGATGATCGGTACCTGTGGAATCGTAAGATCCGGAATCGTCACTGCATCCACAAGCAAAAGATCCGGTGTTACGGCAAGTCCCTGTACCGCTTGCTGCATTGCCTGATACGTGGCCTGCAAGATATTGATCTCATCGATCACCTGATGATCTTTGATCCCGATCGAATATGCCACAGCACATTCTTTGATCTGTTCTGCCAGTATTTCTCTTCGTTTTTCCGGCACCTGTTTGGAATCATTAATGTATAACAGATCACAGTCTTTGGGCAGGATCACGGCGCAGGTAACTACCGGTCCGGCAAGCGGTCCGCGTCCCACTTCATCAATTCCGGCAATATACTCACACGATGCATACTTTCGTTCGTACTGCTTCATCTGCTCCATACGAAGCTTTTCTTTTTGTAATGCATCATATTCCTTCTGTGCCTTTTTCACCAGCTTTTTGACGCCCTGCCGCTCATCTGCTTCGTACTCTTTTACAAAGGAAAGTAACGCCTGTTCCTCACTGACATCCAGCTTTTCTTTGATCTGACTGATTGCTTCCATTGTTCTCCTACTCTACCTTTCCAATTGCCTTAAAAGGCCAGAATCGAAATGTTACTTTTCCGATCAGACGGTCTTTTGTTACATTTCCTACCGCTTCACTACGGCTGTCCTGACTGTTATTTCGATTATCTCCAAGTACAAAATACTCATCATCCTTCAGTGTCACAGGCTGCTTTAAACGTCCGTAATTCTGCGAGGAAATGCCTTCCTTCCCGTAGGAGTCATCCGTCAACAGCTTGTCGTTGATGTAAATATAACCTTCCCGGATAGAAATGGTCTCCCCCGGAAGCCCGATGATGCGTTTTACATAATTGCTCTTATTGCTTTCCGGAAATACAACAATATCATATCTCTGTGGAGAATGAAAACGATAACTTAATTTATCCACGATCACCTGCTCTCCATTGTATAAAGTGTCATTCATGGAACTTCCGGTAACCTCTGACTTTTGTCCGACAAAGGTGACGATCAGAATAGCAAATACGATCGCAGCAAGAAAACATGCAGCATAAGTAATAAATTCCTTTAATACCCCCTGCGCAGTAAGCTGCTCTTTTTCTGCTAAGATCACAGGCTCGCCCTCTTCTTTGGCTTTTAAGACAGGATCTGTGATCGCATCCTTTCGTTCCTGCTCCTTTTTTTCCTGTTCTATACGGGCAAGATCCATACGAGTCAACACCGTTTTTTCCGATTCCGGTTTCCGATTGGAGGAAGACTCCACCTTAGGCTGCACCACAACTTCCGGATTCTTTGGAGTTACGATCTTTTCTTCCTCTGGTGGCAATGTCCCCATAATGGATTCCATGATCCGAAGCTCGTCCTCAGAAAGTCCATCTACCGCAGTACTCTCTGTCATGACAGGTACTACAGTTTCTTCCATTGAAGGAACCGGTTCCAGGACAAGGGTTTCCTCATCCTCTTCTTCTGGAGCAACACCGTTTTGATCCACCCGTATTTCCTTCCTGGCTTCCTCTGTCAGCACTGCATCTTCTCCATACTTTTCACCGGAACGCCCATAGTAGATCGTTGCTTTTTTGTGCACGGATTTTAATTCATCCAACGTCTTTAATGGCTTTGGAGTTGCAGTATCCCCCTCCTTAAAATAAGTGATCATCCCATCATACATATTATGACTTTGTTTTAATTCATCCAGTGTTTTGATCCTGAAATGTGGATCACGGATACCGCCCTCTACCTGTTTCTTTGTTTCTTCCTGCATATACCACACTCCTGTTACATATCACAAAATTCCAAAGTGATGGCACCCAAACGTCCGCTCCGGTACTCATCCAGTAAAATGTCTGCCGCTTTACTAAGATCCAGTTCCCCACCTTTTTTCAAGCATTTTCGATGCTCTGCAATCTCAGATAAAAGCTCCAAAGAGGTATGCGCTTCGTCTACCTCGTAGCGTTTCTCAAGCACACCTTTGTAATGTTCTTTTAAAATATCGATCAGGGAAATTGCAAGCTCCTCTGAAATTAAAATCTCATCATTGACCGAACCGATCAACGCCAAGTGAAGTCCCACTGTCTCATCCTCAAATTTTGGCCAGAGGATCCCGGGTGTATCAAGCAATTCAATATTTTTGTTCAGCTTGATCCACTGCTTACCTTTGGTTACACCGGGTTTATTTCCCGTTTTAGTACAAGCTTTTCCAACTAAGGAATTGATAAAAGTGGATTTTCCAACATTTGGGATCCCGGCGATCATGGCACGGATCGGACGATTCTTAATGCCGCGTTTGCGATCACGCTCGATCTTTTCCTTACAAGCCTCCATAATAATTCCCTGAATAGCTTTTACTCCGGTTCCCCGCTGCGAATTAACAGTCGCAACAAAAAATCCCTTCTCTTCAAAATAACTCTGCCACTGTTTGGTATATCGGCTATCCGCAAGATCCACTTTATTCAGAAGGATCAAACGCGCCTTATTTTGTGCCATCTGGTCAATATCCGGATTCCGGCTGCTTAACGGAATTCTCGCATCCACCAGTTCGATCACAATATCGATCAGCTTAATATTCTCCTGCATCATACGTTTGGCTTTGGTCATATGACCGGGATACCACTGAATATTCATAACTTACCTCACATTCTCTATTGCACTTTTTTTAACTTCAGGCCGGAGATCCGAGCGATCACCTTGCCCTCAATGGCTTCCTTCGTCACCGCACCTATATTGGTAAAACGGGAATCCTCACTGTTGTTACAGTTATCTCCGATCACAAAATATTCATCCTCGCCAAGCGTGATCCCATCTTCTGCAATCCCCGCCGTTACAATATCCTCGGTAAACACAGTATCGGCAAGCTTCTTGTCATTGATATACACTGCACCGTCTGTAATACGCACAGTTTCCTTTGGAAGACCGATCACACGCTTGATATACTGGTGCTCTGCACTGGATTTCTTTACTGTAAACTTGATCACATCATACCGCTTTGGCTTATGCAGCAGATAAGCACTTCTTGCAAGCACCACATGCTCCCCGTCCTTTAAGGCAGGTGACATGGAATCTCCGACTACCTTTGTTGTCTGAAACAAAAAATATACGAAGCAAAATGCCAGAACAAGGGCAACCAGCACAAGGATCACATAATTGATGATCGTCTGTACGATCTCAGATTTCCGGTCACGTTTTCGGTTCAAATAGTACTCCATCCTGTATCCTCCTCTTACCACTCATACGGCGTGTTCTGATAAACGTAATAATTGAGCCAGTTGTAATATAACGTATTGGCATGGCAGCGCCAAGTCTTTGGAGGTACTTTCGTTGGATCATCGTCCGGATAATAATGCACCGGAATTTCCGGGTGAAGACCTTTCTTCACATCCCGTTTGTACTCTTTATCAAGTGTCAGCTGGTCATACTCCGGATGTCCCGTTACAAAAATATTTTTCATCTTCTTATCGATGATCAGATATGGTCCTGCGACCTCTGATTCTGCCACGATCTCCAGCTCATCGATCGCCTCAATATCCTCTTTGGAAAATCCGGTATATCTGGAATGTGGAACATAAAAAGTATCATCAAAACCACGCACCAGCGGCGTTTTCCGATGAAACGTATGATGCTCGTAAATGCCGGAAAGCTTCTTCGGAAGCAAATGCTTTTGTACTCCGTAATGATAATAAAGTCCCGCCTGCGATCCCCAACAGATATGCAGCGTTGAGGTAACGTTCGACTTGCTCCATTCCATAATCTCCGTCAGCTCTTTCCAGTAATCCACCTGCTCAAACGGCATTGTTTCCACGGGAGCTCCGGTAATGATCATTCCATCATACCGATGCGCCTTCACCTCATCAAAGGATACATAAAAACGGGTCAGATGTGCCTCTGACGTATTTTTGGATTCATGGGAATCCATGCGCAGAAATGACACATTCACCTGAAGCGGCGTATTGGCAAGACTGCGCAGCAGTGCAAGCTCCGTATCTTCTTTTAACGGCATCAGATTAACGATCAGAATATTAAGCGGACGGATCTCCTGGCTTTTCGCTCTGTCATGATCCATTACAAATATATTCTCATCCTCTAAAATCTTTTTTACCGGCAAATCATTATCTATTTTAATTGGCATTTGTTTCGCTTCCTTCCTGCTTGATCATGTTTCTAAACGCCTCTTCTGTCAGAATCGGTATATTAAGCTCTTTGGCCTTTTTATTCTTGGAGGAATTAGAGGTGGCATCGTTGTTGATCAGATAATCCGTCTTCTTTGATACACTTCCGGCAACCTTACCTCCGAGCCGCTCAATCTCTGCCTTTAATGCATTCCGGTTGGCATACTGTGTCAGAGAACCGGTGACCACAAAGGTTTTATCAGCCAGAAGCTGTTCTTCCGGTGCAAGCATCTCCTCTTTTTCAAATGTAACCTCCTGAAGCAGGGCATCTAACTGTTCCTGCTTTTTCGCATCCGAAAAATACTCTATAAATGCTTTTGCGATCAGCTCACCGATTCCATCAATCTGCATCAAGTCTTCCATATCCACATGACGCAGCTTTGTAAAATCATATTGAAAATGCTGACAGATCAGCTTGGCATTACGAAGTCCGATATTTCCAATTCCTAATCCATAAAGGAAAGACGGCATGGAACAGTTTCTGCTCCGCTCAATGGCAGCATAGAGCTTTTGATACGATTTCTCACCAAAGCCCTCCAGCTCCACAATCTCATCCCGATAACGGTTCAAATGAAACAGATCTGAAAGCTCTGCCAAAAATCCATTTTGAATAAATTTCTCCAGTGTTGCTTCTGACAAACCATCCATATTCATCGCATCCCGGCTTACAAAATGAGCAAATCGTTTCACCTGTTTAGCAGGGCAGAGCGGATTCTCACAAAGAAGCACCTTGACATCATTTTCTTCCTTCACCCGTGTCGGCTGATGACATACCGGGCAGGTTTCAGGAAGCTTTAACGTATTGCTTCTGGTCAGGTTATCAGAAAGCTGCGGGATGATCATATTTGCTTTAAATACCGTGATCTTGTCCCCCGCTCCAAGCTCATAGGATTCTAAAATACTGACATTGTGCAGGCTGGCACGACTTACAGTCGTTCCTTCAATCTCCACTGGTTCAAACACTGCCACCGGATTGATCAGTCCCGTTCTTGATGCACTCCAGAACACCTCTAAAAAAGTGGTCTCTTCCACTTCATCCTGCCATTTAAATGCAATGGAATCCCGTGGGAATTTTGCGGTCGTACCTAAACTTTTCCCGTAAGCAATATCATTGTAGGAAAGCACCAGCCCATCCGACGGAAACTGATTCTCTGTAATATGGGAAGAAAACCATGACACCGTATCAGGCAGTGTGTCCTTCGTAACCAACTTATATTGTACCACATCAAAACCGAGAGAGGAAAGCCATAAAAACCGCTTTTCTACCGTATCAAGCTCCATGTGATCCGGCACATCGATCAAATTAAATGCCAGAAAATGAACATTGCGTTTTGCACAGATCCGGCTGTTTAGCTGTCTGACCGTTCCGCTGCACAAGTTTCTCGGATTCTTATATTTTGCTTCTGCATCCGCGATCTCCTCGTTGATCCGTGCAAATTCTTTATAGGAAATGACAGATTCCCCACGTATCGTCAGCTTTCCCGTATAGGAAATCTGCTGTGGCACATTGGCAAATACTTTGGCATTGTGGGTAATATCCTCTCCCACCTGACCATTGCCACGCGTCACCGCCTGAACGAGCTTGCCGTCCTCGTAAAGAAGCACGGTAGTCAATCCGTCCTCCTTCCATGACAGCACGCCTTCCTTGTCTTTCAGCCACGAAACAAGCTCCGCTACCTCCTTTGTTTTATCAAGAGAAAGCATCGGGTGCTCGTGCGTCACTTTCTTCAGTTCACTTTTGACCTCATAGCCGACATGCATCGTCGGACTCTGGCTTAACGTCACACCAGTTTCTTTCTCCAAAGAAACGAGTTCATCATAGCAGGCATCATACTCATAATTGCTCATGATCTCTGTATTCTCATTGTAATACGCCTTAGAAGCACGGTTTAATAAGGCCACCAGTTCCTTCATCCGCTTCATATTCTGCACATTTTCTGCCATGTCCGTTCCTCCTGCCGGTTTTCATATTTATTATAGCATTTTCTTGAGCTCTGCAAGCTCCGATGATGTAATGTTGCGATACTGTCCTACCGGAAGATCACCCAGTAAAATATTCATCACACGCACTCTCTTTAAAGAGTATACCCGATACCCAAGTGCTTCACACATACGCCGGATCTGTCGGTTCAGCCCCTGCGTTAAGATAATTCGAAAGCTGTTTCTTCCGGTCTTTTTCACCTTGCAAGGTCTTGTGACCGTATCAAGGATCTCCACGCCATTTCGCATCTGGTCAAGAAACTCGCGTGTTACGACCTGATTCACAACCACCTCATACTCTTTCTCATGACAATTTCTTGCATGGGAGATCTGATTGTGCAGCTCCCCCTGATTGGTCAGCAGCACCAGTCCTTCCGAATCCTTATCCAGCCGTCCTACCGGATAGATCCGTGTCGGGTAACCGATCGCATCAATAATGTTGTCCTTTTCTTTGGCAGAACAGACCAGTCCAACAGGCTTATTATATGCAAGCAAAACAAATGGCTCATCCAAGCATAAATGTTCTCCCTGAAAACATACCTCATCCGTTTCCTCGACCTGATCTCCCAGCACTGCCACCCTTCCATTGATCGTGACTTCTCCATCGAGAATATGTTGATCTGCTGCTCTGCGGCTGCAGGCTCCTGCAGCACTTAAATATTTGTTAATTCTCATACTATCACCTGTTACTTCTCATAAAAGAACGAATAAATAGAATGGAATCCAATGCTGTCTGCACGCAGCATCTGCTCCGTGCTTCCGACAAACAGCACTCCTTCCTTCTTTAACGCTCCATAAAATTTCTGATACAGTTCATCCTTAGCTTCTTCCGTAAAATAGATCATAACATTCCGGCAAACGATCAGATCATAGTTACTGCCAAAGGAATCCCGCAAAAGATTATGCTGACTGAATTTGACCCGGTCTTTGATCTCAGAAGAAATCTGATAAGAATTTTTCCCAAGCTCCTTAAAATAGCGACGTTTAAAATCCTCGGGTAAGCCGGCCAGACTCTTTTTATCATAAATTCCCGCCTTGGCTTTTTGGATGATCTGCTTGTCAATATCCGTCGCTTCTACCAAAATCTTGTCAAGTGGCAGATGTTTAGAAAGAAGCATCACAAGAGAATATGGTTCATCTCCCGTGGAACAGGCAGCACTCCATATTTTTAACGGACGACCTCCATTTTTCTTTAACAATGCGGGGATCACATTCTCATCTAAGATTCTCCACTGATCCGGATTACGATAAAATTCTGACACATTAATGGTAAGATATGATAAAAATGTCTCATACATTTCTTTATTAGTCTGTATTGCGCCTAAAAAATCTTTAAACCCAGCCAGATCATAACGTTTGATCAAAGCTTCGATCCTACGTTTCATCTGACGTTCTTTATAAAGAGAAAGATCAATTCCTGTTAGCTTATAAATATCTTTGGTAAAATTGTCATACTCATACATATTGCCGCCTCCAAACTTCTTCTTTTAGAAAAAAATATAGTGCCTATAAAAAATATAGACACTATACCCTAAAAATCATTCGTATTTCTTATGATCGCTGATTATTCCTCAACTTCTTCAATCTCGTCAGCGTCTACTTCTTCCATATCATCTTCTACGCGAGATAAGGTAGCTTTAATACTTAAGCTGATCTTATGTGACTCTAAATTGAAATCAACAACCTTAGCCGTTACTTCCTGACCAACACTTAATACGCTGGATGGTTTCTCAATGTGCTCTAATGAAATCTGAGAAACATGAAGTAATGCATCTACACCAGGCTCTAACTCTACGAATGCACCAAAGTCTGTCATACGAGCCACTTTACCGGTTACAATGTTACCAACTGCATACTTCTCTTCTGCATGAAGCCATGGATTCTGATCAGCAAACTTCAAGCTTAATGCAATCTTCTCACCCTGGATATCTTTGATCAATACTTTTACAGTATCTCCAACCTTAAATACCTTCTTTGGATTCTCAACACGTCCCCAAGACATCTCGGAAATGTGAAGAAGTCCATCTGCTCCACCTAAATCGATGAATGCGCCAAAATCTGTTAAATTCTTTACAACACCTTCTACTGTGTCGCCAACCTTAATTCTCTCGAATAACGCTTTCTTCTTCTCTTCACGCTCAGCAACCAGTAACTGCTTACGATCACCAATGATTCTTCTCTTCTGAGGAGCGTACTCTGTAATGACGAACTGGATCTCCTGGTTCGCATATTTGGTTAAATCTCTTTCATACTGATCAGAAACAAGACTAGCAGGAATAAACACTCTTGACTCGTCTACTGTTACGATCAATCCACCATCGCGGACCTCTGAAACGGTACCGGTGATCACTTCCTTGTTCTCGTATGCAGCTTCTAACTTCTCGTTAGACTTGTCTACTGCAAGTGCCTTGTAAGTTAATAATACCTGTCCCTCGCCATCGTTGATCTTAACAACCTTTGCGTTCATTGTCTGTCCAACTTCAACTTCCTTTGTTAAGTCTACATTTGGCTGGTTGGTATACTGCTGACGAGTGATCACTCCGTCTGCTTTGTAACCAATGTTTAAGACGATCTCGTCTTCTTTTACACTAATTACGGTACCTTCCACTACTGCGCCTGGACGAACGTTATTCTTCTCCTTAAAGCTCGCCTCTAATAATTCTCCAAAGTTCTCTTCAGCCATGCTATCATGAACCTCCTTGATAATATTGTTTGGGGTGGATGCCCCTGCTGTAATACCAACGCTACCAACGGACTCCAACATGGTTAGATCCAAATCAACAAGTGTCTGTATATAGTAAGTTCGTTTGCATTCTTTACTACTTATGTCATATAGTTTCTGGGTGTTAGAACTATTTCTGCCCCCGATGACAATCATTGCATCAACTTCCTTTGCTAAGGCTGCTGCTTCAGACTGACGTTCTTCGGTCGCATTGCAAATAGTATTACATACTCCTATATCATAACCTTTTTCTTTGAAAATTTCAACTATATCTTTAAATTTCTTGTAATTAAATGTCGTTTGCGCCACCAGACAGTATTTCTGTCCCGGTTTTAAAGAAAGATCCTGTGCCATTTTCAACGAATCGATCACGATTGGATCCTGCTGGCACCACTTCTGGATCCCGATCACTTCCGGATGTTTGGGATCTCCTACAATGATCACCGGCGTATTTTGATCTCCCGCTTCATGTACCAGACGATGGATCTTTAACACAAACGGGCAAGTTGCATCCACAATGCGGATCCCCTTCTCCTGTAACAGATCATAGACCTGCTTTCCCACTCCATGGGAGCGGATCACTACCGTTCCCTCATGATCCGGGAGCGTGCTTAATTCTTCAAAGGAATGGATCACCTTCACACCTTTTTTCTCCAGATCCGCAACCACCTGTTCATTGTGAATGATCGGACCATATGTGTAGACGTGTTCCTGTCCTGCTACTTTATATACTTCTTCTACCGCACGCTTTACACCAAAACAAAAGCCTGCTGTTTTTGCCAATCGAACCTTCATGCCGTTTCCTCTTTATTTCTATTTCTTATAACAGGAAATAATAGCATCTACCACTTCCTCTATCGTCATATCAGAGCTGTCGATCACCGTTGCATCATCTGCCTTTTTCAAAGGTGCGATCTCACGGTTCATATCCTGCTCATCCCGTTTGATGATATCTGCTTCCACCTCATCAAAATCAGCCTGAACTCCATTTTGTGCAAGCTGCTCCACTCTTCGTCTGGCACGCTCTTTGGAAGAAGCGGTCAGGTAGATCTTCGTCTGTGCATCCGGAAGCACGGCAGTTCCAATATCCCGTCCGTCCATAATAACATTCTGCTGTTTGGCAAGATTGCGCTGTAATTGCAGCAGTTTCGTCCGTACCGGAGCATAAACGGCAATCTTGGAAGCAGCATTTCCTACCTCTTCCGTACGGATCAGTTTGGATACATTCTCATTATTTAAAAGCACCTGCTGCTCGCCATCCTGATATTCAATCGTGATCGCAATCTTCTCACAGGCAGCAGATACCGCCGAAAGGTCCTCCATATCCACCTGATTGCGGATCATATAAAGTGCCATCGACCGGAACATTGCTCCGGTATCAACATAGACAAACTGGATCTTCTTCGCTACCATTTTGGCAATCGTACTTTTCCCTGCACCGGCAGGTCCATCAATTGCAATACTGTACATGTTCTTCTCCTCATTTCCTGTTTGAAATTGTCATGCCGCTGTTTCTTGAACAACAGGCACAGATATTAATAATATAACACATCCCCCCTGAAAATGCATTATTTTTCCCTGTTTTCCTTTGGCATTTTTGCCAAAACTTTTTAGAGACATTGTCCCATTCCCTTTATGTTATAATGAAGTTACTATTATAATTTTACCAACAGGAGGGTTTCTTTATGAAAAAAAGAATGCAGCAAATTTGTTCCTGGGTCATGGTTACGGCACTTCTGTTTTCCTACACCGCACTGCCGAAAGCAGACAGTTTTTCACCATCCACAGGCACCGTCACTACCAACTACGGCAAATTTACTTATGAGATCACCTCTGACAGTACCGTCACGATCCATGCCTTTGAAACCACCGATAACAAACAGGAAACAGTGGTAATCCCGGAAAAGATTGATGGACGCTATGTTACTGCACTGGGTACCTATAGTCGAGAGGAAACAAACGATAACGGTGTATTCTCTGGAAAATGGAATCTCCGCAATGTATACCTGCCAAACTCTTTGATCACGATCGGCAATAATACATTCTGCGGTACCCATGTTGAACGCCTCTACACTTACGGAGAAAATGTTACCGTATCCGGCAATGCTTCGGGAGAAGCTTCTGGCGATGCTTCCGGTAACGCCTCTGGCAATGCTTCCGGTAACGCCTCTGGCAATGCTTCCGGTAATGCCTCTGGAAATGCTTCCGGTAATGCCTCTGGAAATGCTTCCGGTAATGCTTCTGGAAATGCTTCCGGTAATGCCTCTGGCAATGCTTCCGGTAACGCCTCTGGCAATGCTTCCGGTAACGCCTCTGGCAATGCTTCCGGTAACGCCTCTGGCAATGCTTCCGGTAACGCCTCTGGCAATGCTTCCGGCAACGCTTCTGGCAATGCTTCCGGTAACGCCTCTGGTAATGCTTCTGGGAATGCTTCCGGGAATGCTTCCGGGAATGCTTCCATCAATCTGGATCTTGCAAAAATTGCTGCCAGCCAGGATGGAACTTGGCTTCCACAAAGCTTACAATATATCGGTGCCAAAGGGTTTCATACTTCAAAAGAAATTCACAGTCTCACATTCCCTGATTCTTTAATCGAGATCGGATGCAGCGCATTCATGGATGCCGGACTCACTACCTTTGTTATTCCAGAAAAAGCTCATATGAAATATCTGGGCAAATCATTAGTGCGTTCTGCAATCAACGAAGTTTATATTTATGGTTCTGTTGAACAAATCGATGAGAAAGCTTTTTCTGGCATTTCTACCTTACAGTCATTTTACGGGAAGAACATTGGTGATATCGGAAGCTATGCATTCCAGAATACAACGATCAAGACCTTTACCATTGATGGCTCGCTCCGTTCTATCGGAAGCTATGCGTTTAACGGATGTGGTGCTTTAGATACCGTGATCATCAACTCTTCTACTCCGTACTCCATTGGAGCACATGCCTTTGATTGTGCAGCATTAAAAACAATCGAATTATCTGATGGTATCTCTACCATCGAAGAAGGAACATTCTCTAACTGCGGACAGCTAAATACCGTAAAACTTCCAGATTCACTGGAATCCATTGAAAAGGATGCCTTTAAAAATGTATCTTCAATCACAGACATCTCCATTGGAGAAGACGTAAAAGTAGACAAGGATGCATTTGAGGGAGCGGGTGGTACTACGATCAATACCATTTCCAAATCCAACAACAAAGATGTTCAGACAATCGTACAAAGCAAAGGACAACCTCAAACGACGCAGGAACCAATTGTGACTACGGAACAGCCAGTTGTTATCCCAACAACAACCGAGGCACCTGCCCCGATCATTCCTGCAACCGTCAGCAAGGTAAATTTGAAGAGCGTCAAAAAGAACAAAAAGAAAACCAAAGTAACCTTAAAATGGAAGAAGCTTTCCGATGTAACCGGATATACCATTGAAGTAAAAATGGTTCCAAAAGGTAAGAAAGCAAAGAAGTATAAATTCAAACAGTGTAAGAAGCTCACTGCAAAGAAGACATCTGTTACCTTAAAGCTTACCAAAAAGCAGAAAAAACTGTTGAAGAAAAAGGGAACTCTTTATTATCGGATGCGCGCTTACAAAACAGTGACACAAAACGGAGTTACAAACACCTATTACGGTTCCTACTCCAAAACGAAAAAAGTGAAATAATCTTTTCTAAATAAAAACAGGAATTTCTCAAACGATTCTATCGTGGAGAAATTCCTGTTTTCTTATCTTTACAACAAACCCGCAGCATATCCGGTCGACCATGCGATCTGTAAATTATAACCGCCCGTAAGTGCATCAAGATCCAGCACCTCACCTGCAAAATAAAGCTGCTTGACCAGCTTGGATGCCATAGTGGAAGGATCGATCTCTTTGACATTCACTCCGCCTCTTGTAATAATCGCTTCTGAAAAATCACGCAAGCCTTTGATCGTAAAAGGAAATGTTTTAAGCAGCTCCACGATACGTCCCCGCTCTTCCTTCGTCACATCATGTATTTTCTGTTCCTTGGACATCGCAAGCATTTGAAGTGCCACTGGCACCATCGCTGATGGCAAAAGACTGGCTAACACAGTTTTTATGGTTTTATTTTTCGCTGCATCAAATTCACGAAGCAGACGTTTTTCCAACTGTTCCTTAGATAACGCAGGCTTTAGATCGATCGATGCTGTAAGTTCCTTTGCCATATCCCTGCATTCCCGCGGCACATACATACTTGCACTAAGCACAAGTGGACCACTTACACCAAAGTGGGTAAACAGCATCTCTCCCTGTTCTTCAAACAGCTTCTTTTTGCCACGTCTGACTGTCAGTTTTACGTTACGAAGGGAAAGTCCCATCAATTCTTTCGGGTAATCTTCCACCGTTTCAAACGGCACCAGTCCGGCAACAGGCGCATAAACCTGGTGTCCTGCCTGCTCGGCAAAACGGTATCCGTCTCCCGTCGATCCGGTACTCTGATAAGAATATCCACCCGTTGCAACGATCACCTTGTCCGCCGTCAGCAGCGAACCATCCTGCAGCCGAACGCCCTTACAGCAATCCTCCTCCAATAACAGCGAAGTTACCTTTGTATTCAAACGAATCTCCACACCATAATGAAGCAATGCTTTTTTTAAAGCAGCGATCACATCCGAGGAATGATCACTCACCGGAAACACCCGGTTACCACGCTCTACCTTTGTCGGACAGCCAAACTGCTCTATAAGCTCCACTACCTGATCATTGGTAAATCCATATATGCTGCTATAAAGGAAAGAGGCATTATGTGTAAAACAACGCATCATATCTTCTATGTCAGATGCATTGGTCAGATTACAACGCCCTTTTCCCGTAATAAACAGCTTTTTTCCCAGTTTTTCATTTTGCTCCAGCAAAATAACTTTGGAGTTTTCCCCTCTTTGTTCCTTTTCCTGCTTTGCACTGCTGATGGCAGCCATCATTCCGGCAGCACCACCGCCAATTACTATTATCTTCATAACGGATTCTCCTGTTTTATCACATGATCATCGTAAACCCGATACTCATTCCACAATTCCTCCAGCACATGAAGCCGCTCTTCCATCTCGTCCTTTTTCTTCATACAGATCGCGACAACAAGCGCATTGACCAGACTAAGTGGTGCCGTCAGGGAATCTACAATTGCTACTACATCACTCTTGGCGATCAATGGATAATCTGCATATTCAATAAGTGGTGATTCCATACTATCAGTGATGGTAACTGTCGTTGCCCCATGTTTTTTAGCAAATTCCATCGCCCGCGCAGTACGCATAGAATATCGTGGAAAACTGATCCCTATAAATACATCATTTTCCTTGATCCGGCACATTGCCTCTAAAGTATCTGCATTACCGGTTCCTTCCAGCACCTGCACCCGGTCAAAGATCATCCGGAAATAATATCCCATCATACCAGCCAGATACCAGGTACTTCTTACACCAAGAATATAAATATTATCTGCCTTTATGATCGCATCAACTGCCTGATCAAATATGCTCTGATCCAGTACCGCTTCTGTTTCACTGAGCCGTGTACGGTCTGCCTTAAACATAGCCGCCAAAGGGCTTTCCTGTGATTCCAGAATTTTGGCCGCATGTTCCAGTCTTTGTAAAGAATTACTGTGAGTACGCACCGTAGCCGCGATGGCCTTCAGTAGTGCCGGATAACCTTCATATCCCAGCTCATTGGCAAATCGCACTACTGTCGATTCGCTGACACCTACTGTCCCGCCCAGCTTTGCTGCTGTATAAGTGGCTGCCACATCATAATTATCACGGATAAAATCTGCGATCCGTTTCTGTCCTTTACTAAACGACTGATAATGAAGCGCTAGACGTTCCATTAAGCTCATGGTCTCTTCCATGGCAAATGCCTCCTTCTATGGAAAAGCCCCGAAGAAGAAACTCCTTCAGGGCTTTTAAAAATCTAGTAGATCAAACTATCCTATACCGGATAAGTTTTATTCTCGGTATCTGCCTTTGTTGCATCCACCTTAGTCTGCTGTGCCTCACGATACTTAAAGAAGTCAGTTGCAACCTGTGGGAACAATGCGTATGATAATACGTCCTCATCCTGCTGCTTATACTGTGCCATTTCCTTCTCTAATGTTGCAAGCTGCGGAGCAATGTCATCAGCCGGACGGTATGTGATCGGCTCTTTCATACCAAGACTGTCAAGTGCCATCTTCTGAATCTCAGGATTAACAGGTTTTGTAGGCTGACCATATTTACCAACTAACATATCCTTTGACTCTTTGGTAAGCATCTTGTAACGCTCGCCCATTACTACGTTTAATACAGCCTGTGTACCAACGATCTGGGAAGATGGAGTAACCAGAGGAATCTCACCAAAGTCTTTTCTTACTCTAGGGATCTCTTCTAATACCTCATCAAACTTATCCTCTGCATTCATTTCCTTCAACTGGGAAACCATGTTGGATAACATACCACCAGGTACCTGATATAATAATGTCTTGATGTTTACGCCCATTACCTTTGGACTTAATAAACCAGACTCTAACCACTCTTCGCGAAGTGGACGGAAGTAATCTGCAATCTCAGCTAACAGATTCTGATCAAATCCAGGATCATACTCTGTTCCTTCAAAACTCTTTGCCATAACCTCAGTTGCAGGCTGGGAAGTACCCATAGAAAGTGGTGACATTGCAGTATCAATAATGTCACAGCCAGCTTCTACTGCCTTCATGTATGTCATGGAAGCAACACCGGAAGTATAGTGGGTATGAAGCTGAATCGGAAGCTTTGTACCAGCTTTCAAAGCTTTTACAAGGTTGGTTGCTTCATTCGGAACTAACAGACCAGCCATATCCTTGATACAGATAGAGTTTGCACCCATCTCTTCAATCTTTCTTGCCATGTTGGTCCAGTAATCCATGGTATACGCATCACCTAATGTATAAGATAATGCAACCTGTGCATGTCCGCCCTCTTTGTTTGCAGCTTTTACTGCAGTCTCTAAGTTACGGATATCATTTAAGCAGTCAAAAATACGAATGATATCAATACCATTTGCAATAGACTTCTGTACGAAATACTCTACTACGTCATCTGCGTATGGAGCATATCCTAAGATATTCTGTCCACGGAATAACATCTGTAATGGGGTTTTTTTGAATCCGTCTTTTAACTTACGAAGACGCTCCCATGGATCTTCCTTTAAGAAACGTAAGCAGGCATCAAATGTTGCTCCACCCCAGCACTCTACAGAATGGTAACCAACCTGATCCATCTTATCAATGATCGGAAGCATCTGCTCTGTTGTCATACGGGTAGCAATCAAAGACTGATGTGCATCACGTAACACAGTTTCGGTAATCTTTACCGGTTTCTTTTCTGCCATTTCTTATTCCTCCTAATTATCTAAACAAATATTCTGACATGTTGTGATCGGCTCTTTTTAGAATACTCCAAAGATCGCCATAAAGGTTCCAGCAGCTACGGCTGTACCAATTACACCAGCTACATTTGGTCCCATTGCATGCATTAACAGGAAGTTCGTAGGATCTGCCTCTGCACCAACCTTCTGGGATACACGAGCTGCCATCGGTACTGCGGAAACTCCGGCAGAACCAATCAATGGGTTTACCTTACCCTTAGTTACCTTACACATGATCTTACCGAATAACACACCACCTGCAGTACCAAACGCAAATGCGATCAGACCTAAGATGACGATCTTGATCGTACTCATCTTTAAGAAGTTCTGGGCTGTAGTAGTAGCACCTACAGAAGTACCAAGCAAGATAACAACGATATACATCATAGCATTGGAAGCTGTATCGGTCAGCTGTTTTACCACGCCTGACTCTCTAAACAGGTTACCAAGCATCAACATACCAACCAATGGTGCGGTGGTTGGAAGTACCAGTACAACTACAACGGTAACCACGATTGGGAATAAGATACGCTCTAATTTGGAAACAGGACGAAGCTGCTCCATCTTAACTTTACGCTCTTTCTCTGTGGTCAATAATTTCATGATCGGTGGCTGAATAACCGGAACGAGTGCCATGTAAGAATATGCCGCCACGGCGATCGGTCCCATCAAGGTTCCACCAAGACCTAACTTACCAGCTAAGAAAATGGAAGTCGGACCATCCGCACCACCGATGATTGAGATCGCTGCTGCTTCTAATCCATTGAATCCCATTAACATTGCCAAGAAATATGCGGTATAAATACCTAACTGTGCCGCCGCACCAAGAAGAAAGCTCTTTGGATTGGCAATCAACGGACCGAAATCCGTCATCGCACCTACACCGAGGAAGATCAATGAAGGTAAGATACTCCATTCATCCAACTGGTAGAAAAAGTGCATTAAACCACCGTCCGCAATAATATCCGGGAACATGTTGGACAACAACATACCGAATGAGATTGGGACTAATAACAAAGGCTCAAAGCCTTTTCGAATTGCTAAATATAAGAAAAAGAAGGCTACCAAAATCATCACATAATTGCCCCAGTACAGGTTGGCAAATGCTGTCTGCTCAGCCAAGTTTTTCAATGTAGTAACTACATAATCCATGTTCGGTTTTACCTCCTGTGATAATACTAGATTGAAAGTCTATGAACTAACGAATTAATTCAAAGTTGCTAATGTAGCACCTGCTTCTACAGATGCACCCTCTGCAACATCAATACTTGCAATCGTACCATCCTCAGGTGCAACGATCTCGTTCTCCATCTTCATTGCCTCTAACACAAGAACAACATCACCTTTTGCTACGCTCTGTCCTACAGATGCCTTGATGGATAATACTTTACCAGGCATTGGAGCTACTACGGAAACGCCACCCTTTGCTCCGGAAGCCTGTGGAGCAGCAGGTGCTGCTGCAGGTGCGGCTGGAGCTGCTGCTACAGGAGCGGCTGCCACTGGTGCAGATGCGCTTGCACCCATTTCTTCTACTGCTACATCATAAGCGGTACCATTTACTGTAATTCTATAATTCTTCATCGAGAAATCCTCCTAAACTAATTCAATAATTATACTATCTTGCACGTCTGATGGAGCGTACAATCAACTGATCTTTACTTGCTGTTCCGGCACTTCCATTGGCTGCCATGATCGCTGCTGTGATTACTGCCACTAATTCTGCATCATTCATGAGATCCTTTGCTGCAGGTGCAGCTTTTGGTGCTGCAGGTGTAGCTTTCACAGGTTCTGCGCTTGATGCAGCTTTCTTTGCTTTCATAGCTGCTTCAATCTTCGGGATGAAACCAAACAAGCTGATAACCAGGGAAATAAATATCAACATCAAAAACACAGTTCCAATACCCATGCAGGTATTTGCCAGTGCTTCTATCATTGATGTATTACTATCAATCGCTAATAACATCTGTTTCACTCCTTACTATACTGTTCCATGCTTCTTGGATGGACGATCCTCTCTCTTTGTGTAGAGCATCTCAAGTGCGGCGATCACACGTTTTCTTGTTGCATCCGGCTCAATGATATCATCAATGTAACCACGTTTCGCAGCTGCCATTGCACTGGACTGCGTCTCAACAAACTCGTCTGCCTTCTCTTTGATGAACGCATTCTGGTCATCTGCCTTGGTGATCTCCTCTGCATACATGATCTTCACTGCTGCTTTGGCATCCATAGTAGAGAATGTTGCACCTGGCCAAGCGTAAACGATGTCTGCGCCTGTTGCCTTCGCACCCATTACTAATGCCGGAGTACCAAATGCCTCTCCGATCAGAACGGTTACCTTTGGCACCGTTGCATTGGCATAGGTGTAGATCAGCTTTGCTGCAGCCTTTGCGATCTTCTTCTCGCTGCAGGCAGAAGCCTTAAAGCTTGTTACATTTGTTAAGGTAACAACCGGAATCTCAAATGCATCACAGAACTCTACGAACTCTGCTGCTTTGGTCAGACATCCGACGCATACCTCTCCGTTGCTCTCTAACTGCTGGTTTGCCACACAACCAACGGTTGCACCGTTTAACTTGATAAATCCGGTCACAATACCGGTTGCATAATCCTTCTTTGTCTCTAAGAAGAAGTTGTTGTCTGACATTGCGATCAGCGCGCTCTTGGCATCGTTTTTATAGCCTTCCATACCGGCAATCGTACGATTTAAATCATCGGTACACTCTGCATCCCATGCCTCTGTCTCATTGTTTGCAGGTAAAATGCTGACAAGCTGGCGGATCTGTCCTAATACTTCGCCCTCTGTTTCAAATACACCGTCTACATTACCGGTCTTTTCGCTCTGGAATGCAGCAGATGCAGTGTCGCATTTGCCTTCAAAGTTGCCTTCTAATGCATTTGGACTGTTGACAAATAATTTTGCATCCTTTGTCATGTAAGTGAAATCGCTTAATGCCGGGATCAATGCAGTACCACCGCCACATGATCCAAAGATAGCCGTGATCTGTGGAATCACACCGGAAGCCATGGTCTGTTTGTAGAATAACTCTCCAAATCCATGTAATGCATCGGTTGCTTCCTGCAGACGTAATCCTGCACAATCGATCAGTCCGATCACCGGTGCACCCATCTTGACTGCCATATCATAGATGTTTGCGATCTTCTTCGCATGCATCTCTCCGATGGCACCGCCAAGAACCGTCGCATCCTGGCTGTAAACGTATACCAGATTACCGTCAATCACACCGTAACCGGTTACAACACCATCTGCCGGATTCTCCTGATTCGATACATTGAAGTTTGTGCTGCGTGATGTCACGTAGCTACCAACCTCAACAAAGCTTGAGTCATCAAGTAAAGAAGCGATTCTTTGTCTTGCTGACACATTTGTTGAATTGCTCATTGTTAGCCCTCCATTTTTGTATTTATTTTAGGTTTGTCCGTGTAGAAAAACCATATTTTCACCTATTCTAATATAATTCTTTTTGTGCAATATTTCAAGCAAAATCGTGATCTTTTTTTCCCACATTTTGTAAAAAAAAGATTGATGTTTCCCATTTGTTGTGGTATAGTGACCAAGTGCAAAGTAGATCGATATGCGTTAAGTGCCTGGTGAACGGGGAGTTGTCACCGGGACGAAAAGTATGAAACTTGCGGTATATCGTTCGCATCCCGTTGCTACAATCCGCGTTGTTTTATCACCCCATTGTAGCGTAAGGCAGCATAATATACAGTGGGCTTTTTTATGCCCAAATTGTATATTTGATACTCGTTAACCTACTATTTATGGAGGTGTTATTTTTATGCAAAAAAAGAATCTATTCACCCGTGTCAAAGCTTATCTGGCACCACAGTATTCCAAAACCGTCTTTATGGCTTATACGTCGGTCTTTATTGCCCTCTTCATCATCCTTTCGTATTTCAATATCAGCCTGACTCCCATTATTGAGATCCGTCTTGGATATTTTGCTTTGGCAGTTGCCGGTTTGGTCGGCGGTCCTGTCATGGGATTTTTTACCGGTGCTTTAGGTGATCTGTTAAAGATGCTGATCGTGCCGGGAACCGGCTCTTTCTTTCCGGGATTTACACTGTGCTATGCCTTTTTGGGTATGTGCTACGGATTCCTCTTCTATAAGAGAAATATCACTATTTTCCGCGCCGCACTCGGTGCAGTATGCGAGCTTTTGATGTCACTTTTCGGAATCACAACCTGTTTAAGCATCCTTTACCATATGCCGTGGACAGCAACCTTTGTCAGCCGTATCCCAAAATGTGCTGCCATGTTCTTTGTTTCCACAATACTGGTATTTCTGGTGGTCCGCTCCCTGGATGCCGCACTGACCAAAGCACAGTTGATCAGCCATCAACGATAGTTTTATCATAATTTCCAAATAAAATACCCACAGACACTGGGAATGTGCCATAACCTTCCCTTTGTCTATGGGTATTTTTTTGATTATTCTTTTTCTCTTCCACTAATATATTGTTTAAAACTAACAGCCTTTTCCTTGACATAGCCCCCAACCTTTTTGACATAGGCTCTCGGATGCGAATGCAGCAGTCGATTTAAATATCGCTTGATCCGGTCACTGTAATGTTTTACCGTAACCTCTTCTTCCATATACGCCTGTTTCAGCTCATCCAACTCCTTCAGTGGCTCCTCGAGCATTTCCTGACGTTCCTGTTTTTCCAGGCGTATCTCATTTAACACTTCCAGACGTTCCTTGACTGAACGCAGTGCATCCTTTAATGTGATGATTGGAGAAGTGATTCCCATACGGATCTTTGCCATATATTTATGATCCCGATCGTAAAATGCGATCATCACGTCCAGACGTTTGCGCATATATCCTAATCTTTTTTTTGTATTTGCCATTCGGAAAAGAATTTCTTTGAAATCAAGTGCATCCCGCACCGACACGGTTATATCAATAACAAATAACAACGATACTACCGCAACAAATGCCCCTACATAAGAAACCGGCAGGTGATATAACAACCGTTCAAACGGTACATTGAGCACATACATGGCCAGCAAGGCAAACCCGCCCCACAAAAGCGTTGCCGGAATACAGATAAAGTTGTCAATATTTCCGGGATAGTTTTCGTAGCTCCAATAACGAACATCAAATAGAGATTCCATAACACGGCCGGTCACCTCTTCTAATACCGTTGCCACCACCATACCGATCAGCATGACCATCCACCAATGACTTTTAAATGGCATAGTTGCCATTAAGCAAAGAGTCGCTCCAGCTCCATAAAGCGGAATGCATGGGCCATAAAGAAATCCCCGATTTACCAGTTTTCGCTCTAAAACCGACTGGTAAAAAGATTCCCAACACCAACCTAATATACTGTAAGAAAAAAACAAAAACATCCATTGCAATGCATGATACTGTCCATCCCACTCCATTGCCATCAATTGATCATAACGCATCTTAAACCTCATTTCCCAATGGTCTTGTAACCTTATAAAGCCACTCTCTTTCCTCTTTCGGAAGTTTTGAGCCAATCTGGTCATATACCATCTCCTGATATTCGTTCAGCCAGCCGGTCTCCTCTTCAGTAAGATCATTCACTTCTATCGCATCTTTGTCCCATGGAACAAAGGTAAGCGGAGCAAATCCTAAAAACTCCGCCCCATTTCTCTCCTCTTTCACACAAAGCATCAGATTTTCCAGACGGATTCCAAACTCCCCGGCGAGATATACGCCTGGTTCATTGGAAGTAACCATGCCTGCTTCAAACGGAGCACTATTTCTATCATCATTAAAAATCTTTGTCCGGATACTGACAGGAGCTTCGTGCACATTCAAAAAACAGCCTACTCCATGACCGGTTCCATGCAGGTAATCCTGTCCCAGACGATAAAGCGGCAGTCTTGCCAGAATGTCCAGATTTTCTCCGCGTGCTCCTTTTTTAAACAGAGCATGCTGCAAATGGAGATGTCCTTGAAGTACCGCCGTATAAAGTTTTTTCATTTTCTGATCTGCTTGTCCAAGTACTGCTGTCCTTGTAATATCTGTCGTTCCTTCCAGATACTGTCCTCCGGTATCCATCAGCACAAACGTATCCTTCGTAAGTACGGCATCCGATTCTTTTGTGGCACTATAATGCACGATCGCACCATGTTCCTTTGCTGCAATGATCGGGGCAAAGCTCTGTTCCATGTAATGCTCCTGCATCTGACGAAACATATTGAGTTTTTCCGCCGCCGAGATTTCTGTCACAGGCTTGTGGTTTTCATCTATCAGCTGTCCCTTTTCATCATACAGCAAATGTTTGAGCCAGTATAAGAAACGTGTCACTGCCACACCATCTTTTCGATGCGCCAGCCGTTCCCCTTCCTGCTCCACCTCATTTTTCACTGCCTTTTGCGGTGCGATCAAAGACGGAAACATTGATCCGCCGGTTCTCTTAATTTCCCTAAGAAGAGCAGCATTTAAGCTTTTTTTATCTCCGCATAGTGGTTCTTTCCATTGCATCATTTCTTCATAAAAGGAGGCATATTCCCGAATCACAATACCGTCCGCCAACAACTTCTTCTCAAGGGATTCCGTCACGGCATACCTGTCCACATAAAGCAGCACATCCTGCATAGTAAGAACCACATAGGATAAAAATACCGGCTGATAAGGAATATCGCTCCCCCGAAGATTCAAAAGCCATGCAATCTCCGAAAGCTCTGTTACCACGTAACAGCAGCATTCTTCTTTTTGCATCAGCTGCCGGATCTGCTTGATCTTTTCTGCTCTGCTGACACCACTGTAGCAAAGCTCCCACTCATACACCGGCGAACAGGAAAGTGCCGGGCGTTCTCCCTGCTTCTCCCAGATATCACCCGCAAGATTATCTTCTGCCTTTGTGTGCGGTTCAAAGGAAAGTGCCGAGAAAAAACGCTCCTGCTGGTAGGCTGTCATTGTTTTGGCATCATAGCCAAACACCATCGTCTCTGTCAGATGGGAAGCCAGCCACTCTTCCATCGTTGGAACCAAAGGTTCTCCCATACGCATCAATGTGATCCCACTTCCGCTAAGCTGTTCCTCCGCCTGCAAGAAATAGCGGCCATCCGTCCACAAATAAGCACCTGTTTCTGTTACAAAAAGGCTTCCCGCTGATCCGGTAAATCCGGTAAAATAGGCGATCTGCCGAAAATATTCACTGACATATTCGGAATTGTGGTCATCCGCCATGCCCATATAATAAATGGAAACGCCCTGTAAACGCATTTCCTCCTGCAACCATTGTATCTGTTCTTTCAAAATTCTCACTCCTCGTTTAACGCACGCGTTTTTTCTTTCCAGCCAGAGTTTCCTTTGTAGAAATCCACTTATCAACAATGCACACGATCACCGACTCTTTGTATTTGGGAGCTGGAAATGTCAGTGGAAACATATGCTTGATAATTATATCCTCTTCAATTCCATTGAGGTCAAAATGTTTTCTGGCATTTAACAGTGCACGTTTCGGGTGGTAAAATCCATGCAAACGATGATTTTCCCCTTTTTCATGCCAGTCATATAAAAAATAATCATGAAGCAGCGCACCACGGATCAAAGATCTGTAATCCACTTTTAGATGCAGCCGTTTTGCCAGCAAAAAGCTGAGGTAAGCAACACTGACACTATGACGATATACGGTAGTGCTCCCGTGCTGCATATTATCCTTGCTTTCTAAAAAATGCGAACCACGTCCACTGCGGACTTCCTTCAATACATCGACAAAATACTGAATATCACAAATATGTTCTTCTATATTATCTTCTTTCATACTTATCCAACCTTACTTTATACAACTCTCTACACTTCTGACACGCTGTCTTAGTATAGCATACTTTTTTTCATCCGTTAAGTAAAAACCGTTTTCCAAGCACCCTAAGGCACCAGGAAAAATCGTACCGTTTCACATTTTCTGCCGTATAAAGCGGAACTTTATGAAATGCTCTTCCATTGATACTGATCACAAGAAATGCCGCCAATTCTCCCTTTTTAAGCGGGGCAAGCAGTGGTTTCTCCTGTTGGATCGCATAGCTTACCTGATCCTCTTTCTTTAACAATACCGTAAGGCTTTCTTGTTCTTTTACATGAATCTGATCCTTTATGCCTCCTGTAACCGGAAGCGTTTTGGAAAGCACTGCCGGATGCAACAGTGCCACCGGGACATACTCTTTCACACCATAATCCATAAGTTTTTTCGTATCCTGCCATTTGTATGTTTTCTTCGGATACCATCCGGAAGCAAGCACTGCAGATACAAGTGTCGTATCGTTTTGCTGCACCGCACCCACAAAGCAGTAGGACGCTTTGCTCGTATATCCGGTTTTGATCCCAATTGCGCCGGGATACATCGTTAAAAAAGCATTTTTATTGGAAACATGATGAGTACGGTTCGTCGTACACTCCGTGATCGTATACGACTTTGTATTGACGATCTCTAAAAAACCTTTCTGCCGGATCGCATAGGCTCCCAGCATCGCAAGTTCTCTGGCAGTCGTATGGTGTCCGTCCGCATCCAGTCCATTTGGTGTCACAAAGCTTGTATGGGAAAGTCCCATATCATGCGCCCGGCTCGTCATCTGCGCACAAAACGCTTCCACACTGCCCCCCACATGTTCCGCGATCGCAACTGCAGCATCATTGTCCGACTCCAGCATCAACGCATATAATAAATCCCCTAAACGGTACTGCTCCTTTTCTTTTACCCCTAACCGCACCTTGGGCTGGGAAGCGGCACGCGAGGAAATCGTCACGACATCATCCGGATTCCCATAGGAAAGTGCCATCAGACAAGTCATGATCTTCGTGGTACTCGCCATAGGGAGCACTTCATCCGCCTCTTTTTCATATAAAGTACGCAGACTTTTCGCATCCATTAATACCGCGCTTTTGGCATAGAGTGACAGTTCCTTTTTTGCTGCCACATCCCCGGTATTCTTTGTATAAGGCAATGCCGCCTCCGGCACAGGAGAAGATGTTACCATCAAATCCGGTTTCTGTTTTATCGTATCTGTACTGCTTTCCAGACATTGATATTTTGAAAAAAATGACCACAAAAGCAACAGTATCAGAACCAGACATCCACTACATCGTTTCATAGCTGTACCATCTTTCCGTCTTCTTATCCTCATTGTATGGAAAAATGCAAAAAATATGACACCACTACATGAGTGGTGCCACAAGGCGAAGCACTTTTCCGACGAGCTTCACGATTCCCTTTTCATATTTCAGATCTTCTAATATCACCTCTTTGCAGCGGTTTAATGTCTTTTGCATATCCTGCTCCACTTCTGCTATCGTACTGTTACGGTACATCAGAAGACCACATTCATAATGCAGATAAAAACTTCTAAAATCAAAATTAGAACTTCCCACTACTGCAAACCTTCCATCTGCCACCATACCCTTTGCATGGACAAAACCCGGAATGTATTCATAAATCTTAACCCCGGCAAGAAGCAGCTCCTTGTAATAACTTTTGGCCAGCCAGAAGGCATATTTTTTATCCGGCACATGTGGCAGAATGATCTTGACATCCACGCCCCGGTCTGCCGCAAAACAGAGTATTTCGATCGTTTCGTTATCAAGGATCAGATACGGCGTCATAATATGCACATAATCTGTGGCACAGCTGATCGCATTCAGATAAATATGCTTTGCCACATTATATTCATCAAACGGGCAATCTCCATATGGGATCAAAAATCCGTCATTGGTCACATTTCCATAGCTATGTCGACCTTTTAAATACGGCCGATACTCTTCCCTTCGCAGTTCGTCTCCGTTCCATGTATTCAAAAACATCACCGTAAAGCTCTGCACCGCTTCTCCGGTAATCCGGATTCCCGTATCCTTCCAGTGACCAAAACGATTGATCTCGTTAATGTATTCATCTGCAAGATTCACCCCTCCGGTATAGGCAATCTTTCCATCGATCACTGCGATCTTCCGGTGATCCCGGTTATTCTGTACCGTGGTAAGGATCGGACGGATTGAACCAAATACCTTACCCTTGATGCCGTATTTCCACAACGTTTTATAGTAACCTGCCGGTACATCAGTAAAAGTACAGAGTCCATCATACATAACACGTACTTCCACTCCCTCTGCCGCTTTCTTTTTTAAGATTTCCAAAATGGATGACCACATAATACCTTCTTTGATAATAAAGTATTCCAAAAAAATAAATTCTTTTGCACTATTTAAATCAACCAAAAGCTGACGAAAATACTCTTCTCCGATTGGAAAATAATTCACCTTGGTGTGCTGATAGACCGGATGTCCACAGGCACGATGAATGTAACCTGCCACTCCTTTCAAATGAGGATTATCCATACAAAGGCGCTGCATCACCTCATCCGATTGCTCCAGATACTTTTCTGTCTCCTTATTCAACAGTCTTGTTTTATAAGAAGCAAGCTTCACTCCAGCCTGACTCTGCACAAACACATAAAGCATGGCACCAAGCACCGGCAGAGATAAGATCAGAATTACCCATGTAAGTTTAAACATCGGATTTTCCTGCCGATTGATCACGACAATAACCACTACAATGGAACATACCTCCAGCAATGCATAAATGGCAGAGGAATAATCCTTCATCCAGTTAAACATTGTAAACAAAAGGGCAATCTGCAGCAGCAAAAGCAAAATGATGAGAAGCGTCCGTCCATAAACAAGCTGCTGCACCTTCTTTCGTCCATTGTCCTTCAGACGTTCATGCAGCTTTAATTTTTCCTTTACTACGATCTGCTCCACTTCTTCCGGCAGATTCTCCTCGATACGTTGCTTCTTTTTTTTGTGTGTATGCTCTTTCAAAAGAACCACCTTCCTTACCTTATGACAGTTCTAATTCCAGTTGTGCTTCCTCTAACGCTTCCTGCTTGATATCCTCCATCTTTACCTCATCTACTGTCGGCAGATCCTCCACAGAGGTCACACCGAAGCAGCGCAGAAAATCTTCTGTTGTACCAAACAAGAGCGGGCGTCCCGGTGCATCAAGCCTTCCAACCTCACACACCAAATTGTATTCGATCAGTTTATTCACTGCATGATCACATTTCACTCCACGAATTCCCTCAATCTGTGCTCTTGTCACCGGCTGACGGTAAGCAATGATCGAAAGTGTTTCCAACATGACATCTGTCAGCACATGCTTTTTCGGCTGATTCACAAGTCTTGTCAGAACCTCATAATATTCCTGCTTCGTGCACATCTGCACAGCATCTTCCAGTTCAATGATCTGCACCCCGCGTTTTTCCTTATGTAATTGATCCTTTAAGGTATGGATCAATTTCCACGTGGTTTCTTCGTCCTGTTCGATCGCTGTTGCAATATCTTTCACGGGAACCGCTTCTCCCATCGTAAACAAGATGGCTTCAATCGCCCCCAACAATTGGTTTAATTCCATGTTCCTTTGCTCCTATCTTCCTACTCTTCCAGTGAATCAAGATATATTTCTGAAAACTGTTCCTGCTGACGCACCATGATCGCCCCCGTCTTAACAAGCTCTAATACGGCCAGGAACGTGACCACCACTTCAAACTTCGTTGCTTGCGCCTCCAACAAACTGCGAAAATGGATACCACTCAATCCACGCATCCGTTCCCTGATCGCTTTCATTTTGTCATCCACACTGATTTTTTCTTTTTCAATGCGTCCGAATTTGGAACGGACCGGATCAACCTTATCCGTCATCCGCTTCAGCACATCTTGAAAAATGGTGTTGAGCTTTGCAAGATTCAGATCCATCTCAGATACGATCTCATATGGATCGATCTCCTCCTGATATTCCTGTACTTCCTTTGGAATTTCTTTTTTCTTATAAAAGGAATGTCCCGCATCAATTTCCATATCTTTTAATTCCTGTGCGGCATATTTGTACTTTTTGTATTCGATCAGCCGCTCTACCAATTCCTGTCTCGGATCAATGGATTCCTCCTCTTCCTCCTTTTCTTCTTTTGGAAGAAGCATCTTTGATTTGATCCGAAGCAGCGTTGCCGCCATCACCAGGAACTCACTCATCACATTCATGTCGGACCGTTCCATCTGCGCCACATACTCAAGGTACTGTCTGGTGATCTCTACAATCGGAATATCATAAATATTAACTTTGTTTTTTTCAATCAAGTGAAGCAGCAGATCCAGCGGACCTTCAAATACTTCCAGCTTGTATGCAATTTCTTCCATCCAAAGATCCTTTCCTTGTCTGTCAATCTTTCCCATTTGACCCTAGTATCATACTATTTTTGCAAAGTGATTGCAAGCAGCTCCGGTGGATTAAAAAAGCGAACCCGGATCGTATGGGAGCCTAATCCCGCAGAAACGATCATACGATGCATATCAATCTGATACAGTCCCTTCGTATACTTCGGGAAAATTCTTGCCTGTGGCGACAGCACTCCACACACCCCCGGTATTCTTGCCATACCACCGTGGTTATGACCGGAAAGCGTGATATCCGCTCCCCACTTCGCATAGGTTTCAAAATAATTAGGACTATGCGCCAGTAAAATGTGATATCCCCCTGCTTTTCTTTTTATCAGCTTTGACATTTCCTTTTTGGTAAACTCCACCTGTTTTCCATGGGAGAAATACGAAAGTGGAAGTTCCAGTGCATCCAGATAAATAAAATCTTTTTCTTCCCGCAGTAAGATCGTCTCATTTGATAAAAAACGTACACCAAGTCCTTTGGCCATCTGATAAAACTGCGCATATTGATCATGGTAACGTTCCGGATAACATTTCATCTTTGTCTCATGATTACCATTTGCAAAGTAAACCGGATAACGCTTCGTCAAAAAAACAAGCAGATCAATAGATGCAGAAAACTCCGTATCTGCTTTGGACAAAAAATCTCCTCCAACGAACACATAATCCGGATCCTGTGCTGCTATTTTCTCTTTTAGTCTTTGATTGTCCTTCCCATAACGGGTATTGTGAAGATCCACAAGATATACGATCTTCTTTCCGGAAAACGCATCCGGAAGCGCATCATCGGAAACTGTATACTCATGTACAAGCAGCATATGGTTTTCGACTGTACACCAGAAAAACAGCAGCAATGATACCAATAAAATTATAAAGACGATCATCATAGTGTATGTTCTTATCCTTTCTTTATCGTGTAAGCATATATCCGGTTGTTACCTGTTTGAGACAATCCCAGTAATTCCATGGCTTCACGGTCTGAGTTGCTATGATACTGCTCTCTCCAATTTTCTTCTTTCCATCGTAATAAGACACCATTCCAACCTTGGTTCCCTTTTTCACCGGGGCACTCACCTGTTTTTTACAAGTGACCTTCTTACGGATCGTATGCTCCTTCCCATTTGAAAGCACATAATAAAACGGCTCTTTCCCTTCTGCCGCAACAGTTTTTTTCTTTCCCGCACTTACCGGAATCCTGACAGTTTTCGCAAGAGGAACTTCATCTTTATAAAGGCGGCAGGAACCGAATCCATAATCCAGCAGTGCTGCCGCATCCTTCTGCCGCGCCTTGGAATCCGGGCACGCCATAACGACACTGATCAGATCCAGTCCCTTTCTACTTGCGGTTGCACAAAGGCAGAACTTCGCCTCGGAGGTAGAGCCTGTTTTTAAACCAGTTGCCCCCTCGTAATGGCGGATCAATTTGTTTGTATTAGAAAGGCCAAACTCCTTTGTTCCTTTTGCGGTTTTATGAGTAATGGTATCCATCCAGATCGTTGTAAATTCAAAGATCTCCGGATGCTTTACTGTAAGTTCTCTCGCCATCAAAGCAATGTCATAAGCAGTAGTCACATGTCCCTTCGCATCAAGTCCACAAGCATTTACAAAATGGGTATGTTTCATGCCCAGTGCTTCTGCCCTCTTATTCATCTGATCAACAAATGCTTCTTCACTGCCTGCGACATATTCTGCCATCGCCACACAGGCATCATTTGCAGAGGATACCACAATACATTTGAGCATATCCTTTACGGTCTGTGTCTCACCTTCTTCTAAAAATACCTGAGAACCGCCCATACTGGCAGCATGTGCACTTACCGTCACCGTATCATCATAAGTAAACTGCTTGTTCTGCATCGCCTCCATGATCAATAACAGCGTCATGATCTTGGTAACACTGGCTGGTTTTAGCACTTTGTCTTTCTCCTTTTCATAAAGCACCGTACCCGTGTAAGGCTCTAACAGTACCGCCGATTCTGCTGTAAGTGTCAGAGCCTCCGTCATTGAAGCCTTCTGCTTTTCTTCCACATCTTTCGCTTTGGAAGAAACCGGGAGACAGGAAATCAGCAGTAACAGAACAAGAAGAATTACTGTGATCCCCTTTTTCCCTCTGTGTAACACAACACCTTGCATAGAAACATTTCCTTATTCTATTCTTGTTTCTAGTGTATTCCAAACATTAACAAATTAGTCATTTCTATTTTTAGAAAGAATCCTTCGTGATCACATCGTAAATAAGCGGACGTACCACCGGCTTTTCTGTTGTTACAGTATACGCAGCTCGCAAACGTGCAGCAGCAGCCTCTATTTTTTTCTTATCATTTCCGTAAATGGTAGCAACCGGCTCGCTTTCTTTTACGTAATCTCCGAGCTTCTTGTGCAGAACAATTCCTACACTTAGATCGATCCCACTTTCTTTCGTTTCCCGACCTCCGCCTAAAAGCAGGGAAGCCATACCGACCTCCTTTGTCACGCAGGAGGCAAGATAACCACTGGCAGGAAGAGTCACATCTTTTTGCTCTGCCGCGATCTCTAGCAGGGAAGAATCTTTCACCTGCTCTGCATTTCCACCCTGACGCGCCACAAACTCCGCCAGTTTTTTCAACGCAGCACCACTTGTGATCGTTTCCTCCAGAAGAGCTCTGGCTTCTTCTAACGTAACTGCCTTTTTTGCTCCCAATACCATATAGGATGCCAGAGTAAGGGAAAGCTCTCGCAACCGTTCCTCTCCTCTGCCATGAAGCACTTCAATCACTTCCTGCATTTCAAGCGCATTTCCCACATTATGGCCGAGTGGCTCATTCATATCCGAGATCACAGCAATCGTTTCCCTGCCTACCATCGTACCGATGGACACCATAGTTTTAGCAAGCTCTTTTGCTTCTTCCACAGTTTCCATAAATGCTCCGGAACCCGTCTTAACATCCAGCACAATGACATCCGCCCCAGCCGCGATCTTCTTACTCATGATCGAGCTTGCGATCAGACTTTTCTGGTTCACGGTAGCCGTGACATCACGAAGCGCATAGATCTTCTTATCCGCTGGTGCAAGATTGGCAGTCTGTCCGACCAGTGCAAAAGAAATGTCATTCACCTGATCGATAAAATCCTGCTCAGAAAGTGTCGTAGAAAATCCGGTAAAGCTCTCCAGCTTATCGATCGTTCCTCCGGTATGTCCCAGTCCCCGTCCACTCATTTTGGCAACGGGAATCCCAAGGCAGGCAAGCATCGGTCCGATGATCAGAGAAGTTTTATCTCCCACCCCTCCGGTACTGTGTTTGTCCACTTTAATGCCATGGATCTTAGAAAGATCCAGTTGATCCCCGCTTTCTGCCATCGCCATCGTAAGATCAACAGTTTCCTGATCATTCATCCCCTGAAAATAAACTGCCATCAAAAAGGCTGCCATCTGATAGTCCGGAATCTCTCCTTTGGTATAACCCATGACAACATATTGAATCTCTTCCTTGCTCAACGTCTGCCCCTGCTTCTTTTTTTCGATCATATCATACATTCTCATGGGACATTCCCCCTTTTCTTATAAAATCAATTGTGGCAGAAAGCTCTCTCCATAAGGAATGGCTTCCACACCAAAATACTCACATACCGTCTGTCCAATGTTGGCAAATGTCTTTCCTGTTCCGAGATTGATGCCGAGCATCCCTTTTTTATAAGCCAGGATCGGAACATACTCTCTTGTATGATCAGTGCCTTTAAAGCAAGGATCACAGCCATGATCTGCCGTGATCATCAAAATATCATTCTCGCCCATCGCATCCATCACTTCTTTTAAACGGGCGTCAAATGCCATCAGTCCTTTGGCATAGGACACCGCATCTCTTCGATGTCCCCAGCTGGAATCAAATTCTACCAGATTCGTAAAGATCAATCCGTTCTCCACCGTTTTCATATATTGAAGCGTCTGATCCATCCCATCCATATTATCCTTGGTATGAATGGCATCCGTGATTCCCACACCTGCAAAAATATCCTCGATCTTACCAACTGCCGCCACCGTATAACCTGCATTTTTTAAATGCATCAGCGCATTGTTGGAATCCGGCAGCTTGGAAAAATCCCGGCGGTCCGAAGTGCGCTTAAACTGTCCCGGTGTACCTACAAACGGTCGTGCGATCACGCGGGCAACCTCATTCTCTCCTTGAAGGATCTCTCTGGCAATCCGGCACATCTCATACAGTCTTTCCAGTGGAATCACATCTTCGTGTGCAGCAATCTGAAATACGCTGTCCGCAGAAGTGTAAATGATCGGATAACCGGTCAATAACTGATCCGCCCCATATTCCTCTATGATCTTTGTTCCGGACGCTACTTTATTGCCATAATATCCTTTGACTTTGGTCTGTTCCAAAAATGCCTGCATGATCTCCTCCGGAAATCCATCCGGATAGGTAGGAAACGCTTTTGGAGTATAGATTCCAGTCATTTCCCAGTGACCGATCGTCGTATCTTTTCCGTTGGAAAGCTCTGCTAACTTTCCATATGCTCCAATCGGCTCTGCTACCGGTTTTACCCCCTTCATTCCATCAATATTGCCATATCCTAACATTCTCATATGCGGCAGGTCAAAATCCGGCACCGCCTGCGCCGCAGAAGCAATCGTGTTTGCTCCCACATCACCAAAACGATCCGCATCCGGAAGTTCTCCCATTCCTACACTATCTAATACGATCCAAATCACACGTTTCAAATCTCACACCCCCTACTCTTTCACATGAACGAGCATCCATTCTCTTTTTCCATTATATGTTTTTACCCGCAAAATGCACCAGCCCGGTTTTAATGCTGTCACGAGACCATCCTCGCTGATGGAAACCCGATATACATTACGAGAATAATAATCCATCTGATTGCTGGCAGAATTTTTCGGCATTTTCAAATGCATCTGATAAGTTTCAGATACCTTCATACTCTTAAACAGTGGAAGTCCACTTAAATACCACGGTGCTTTTTTCACAGTCACCGTCACGGTTTTGGAAACTCCACTGTCCGTCGTACAGGTAATTTCAGTTTTTCCAATTTTTTTACCTGTCAGACTGCCATCCTTTTCCACTTTGACAATGCTCTCATCCGCACTCTCATAATGTGTCTGATCCGTGGAAGTCTCCGGTGTCAGAACCGGAATAATATGAAACTTCTCTTTTTTTCCAATCGTGAGGCTTTTGTTTCCTACCTCGATCGCCGTTGCCGGTGTAGTCACCGTAACCGTAGCCTGCGCCTCCACACCATTTACAGTTGCGGCAACGATCGTTGTTGTTCCGTTGGCCACTGCCGTCACCTGTCCGTTCTGATCGACAGTCGCAACCTTTTCATCCTCACTTCTCCAGTTTACATGCCGGTTAGATGCTTCCGGATTGACCGTGGCAGTCAGCTGCATCGCAGAAACAAGCCCCTCACCTAACTGCAGGGAAAGCTCCGTCTGATCAAGGGTAATGGCAGACGCTTCGGTAAACTGCTCATAAATATAGTTGACATCACATTCTCCTTTGGAAGTATTGGCTCCCGGCACACTAGACACCTTATATTGCCACATATAGTATGGATGTGCATAGTTTGGATAATCCACATCATAACTGGCTACCCATAATTTGTACTGTGAGATCGTATCATAATCAAAAGAATCATTCAGTCGGTTTAAATATGTGTAAACCATCGGCTCATAGCCTGCATTTTTAATCTCCTCGCAAAATGCCTGTGCGATCGCTGTCACATTTTCGATCCCTGTCTCAAAAATTTTATCCTCTTCAATATCATAAGCAACCGGAAGTTCCAGCTTCCGCCCTGCCAAAAGCTTTAAACAAGCCTTCGCCTCTTGCTTTGCGTCCTCTACTGTCGTTGCATAACTGTAATGATAGACGCCCCGCTTTAAAGCCCATTGTCCCGCCTGGTCATAGTTATTTTCAAACCACTGGTCAGAATACGACTTTCCCGCTCCGGTCCGTATCATCACATAAGTAATGCCTGCTTTTTTAACCGGCTCATAATTGACCACGCCATTAAACTCTGAAACATCAATACCCTTATTCAACGCCTGATGTTCTTCCTGTGTCACAGCATGTACAGTGCCTCCTGCCAGTACCCCAAACAAAAGCACACCTGCCGCCACACTTGTTATCCATGTCCTTACTCTCTGCTTGAAACCGATTTTTTTCATCGCACCGATCCCTCCTGGTTTTTCTTCATTTCTTCGTTCTTTGCATGATTATTGACACGACGGTTGACATAACTCGTCTTCATCTTTGAATACATGATCTTTTGTGAATCATACAGACCATAGTAGCCGGACAACATATAACTGATCGCTACCGCAAGGATCATATAAGATGCTCCCCGGTAACCAAACATTTCAAATGCCAGCAACAACGAGGTAACCGGACAATTGGTCACACCACAAAACACCCCGATCATCCCGACCGCAGCGCAAAATCCCGGAGAAAAATGAAACAACACACCAAAGGTATGACCAAAGGTTGCCCCAACAAACAGACTCGGAACAATTTCACCACCCTTGAATCCGGCACCCAATGTCAGTGCTGTCAAGATCATTTTCCAGAAAAAAGCAAACAATGCAACCTTCTCTCCGGTAAAACAGTTTCTTATGATCCACATACCATCACCATTATAATCCCGTGTTCCCAGTAACATCGTCACAAGGATCACTAACACGGATCCCACGATCACACGCAGAAAAGGATTTTTCAAATGTTCCCGATAGATCCGTCCGGTTTTATGGAGCAGATAACAAAACACACCACTGATCAGCGCACAAAGCACTGCAAGGAGTAAGATCTGCGCCACAGGCTTTGGAGTATAGCCCGGCACCTCCGAAACCAGAAATCGGACCTTTTCTACATGAAAATGCCCGGCTACCGTAACACTGACAAAAGACGATACGACACACGGAACCAACGCTCCATAGTACATCACTCCCACACTGATGATCTCCATTGCAAAAAATGCTGCCGCCATCGGAGTTCCAAACAATGCAGAAAATCCGGCACTCATACCACACATAATGATCGTGTGTTTGTCAGTTTCGTCAAGCCTTACAAACCGTCCGATCAAATTACCAATACAGCCGCCGATCTGAAAGGCAGCTCCCTCTCTTCCGGCAGAACCGCCAAACAAATGCGTAATGACAGTCGCCACATAGATCAGTGGAGCAAGTTTCGGTGTGATCTCCTCTCCGGAAGCGATCGCCGCCAGAACCAGATTGGTCCCCTTGTCCTTCTGTTTCATCCAGTAGCGGTACAAAAATGCAATCACCACGCCACCGATGGGCAGAAAATATAACAACCAAGGGGTATTTTCCCGAAGGCCCCCCGCAAGTGCAAGCACCTTATAGAAGCTAACACCAACAAGGCCAACCACAACTCCTACCACGATTGAGATTGCCATCCACTTGAAGAATGTCACAATATTGTCAAATAAATGCTTTCCATAACTTAAGAAACGATTTCTTGTACTCATCTCATCCCTCTTTAATATTCTTCTGAACGGCGAAAACTCTTCATCTGCTCTTTGCGCTCAGCATCCTTTTTTGCCCAATCCCTTTTCTTCTGCACAAGTGCCTGATTCTGATAGATCGCAGCTACCATAAAAAGCATAGGGATCGTCGAAGGATACGGATCACCCAAAAAGGACTGTCCCAGATAAGCTACCAGACTTAAAAAGCAAGCCATGCGCTCATGAGACCACTTCTCACGTTTCTTTCCAAAGTATGGCAGGATCAGTGCCATCCATACCAGAAAATATGCGATCACACCTAACACACCAAGACTTAACAAACAGTTCAACACATTATTGTGACAGTTGACGATCGTAAAAAGTCCCATACTGAAGAAAGCAGACAAATACTCTGAAAACATTTCCGTTCCCAGTCCGAACAGTTTATTTCCAACCGGATAACTCTGCCAGAGCTTTACAGCAGAAGAAAATCTGCGTCCCTTAAATGCGCCCCACAGATCCGAAAAATGCAGGATTGAGTAGATCACATAGGCAAACAACACTGCCAGAACCAGAAGACTTCCTGCAAACGCCACACGCTTTCTAAGTTTTTTTGTAATAAATACTTTTTTACATTTAAACAGCCAGAGCGCAAACAAAGACAGGAAAACCAGTGGTACCCCGATCCAATATTTCACAAGGATCACCGACCATCCGGCATCTTTTATCATGGAAATACCCGGAATCAGACTTAAAATGCTGAGCAGACAAAGCACCACTCCGGCTTCAAAAAAGACATAAAAGCTTCTGATCAGCCGCGGCATACTGCCAAACATATATGGAATTGCAAACAAGGCAAAAACCATTGCGCCCAGCCACAAACCATCTGTCTGGATCAAAAAGAATGCCAACAATCCGAAAAAAAGAAGCACTGCATCCACCAGAATATTCTTCCGTTCTGTTTCATTCACCATATACACCCACAAAAACGGAATGGTCAGACAAAGATATGCAGTCACAGCCGGAATCTCACCAAGACCACCAAGATAGTGAAAAAACTCTGTCTCCTTTAATTTGGCATGCGTAAAAAACAGATCCAGATGAAAGGCATTACAGACAATCCAAAAATACATTATTCCGGCACAGATAGAAAACACTCTTCTGCCAATAAAACGTTTGGAATCATACCCCCGTGACACAAAGTAAAACAAAATGATCAGTGATAATACCATGTATGTTCCGACACAATTGCCAAGCTTACCGGATAAGCAAAGGATCGGATCTGTTGTAAACAACAAGGAAACTGCTGTCACCAGTCCAAAAAGCAGCAGTGAGCCATCGAGCAGATTGCATACCGGCTTTTGGATCCCCTTGCTGTATTTTCCATGAACAAGATTATAAAGCAGCGTTACAAAAATTCCTGCAAAGCCTAGTCCTCCGATCACATTATAGCAATTACTTTTTGCAATCATACTATTCTTATAGAAATTGCCATAGGAAAATGCCGGAAGAAGAATGAAAATAGAAAGCAGAACCAGCATAGAAACCAGCCAGTAGATCTGCCCCGCTTTCTTTTGTTTTTCCTGTTGCATCACAAAAACCTCTTTTCTTTTTCCCATTATCTGCGTTTCTTTTTGCGGGATCTTGACTGTTCAGCATAACTTTTCCGTACCACATGACACATTTCACTGCGATATAAGATCACCATCATGCCAACCATTGGAATCGTCAACGAGTATGGATTTCCTACGATCGACTGTCCAAAATAAGCAACCAGTGCCATAAAATAAGCAACTGCTTCCATGGAGAGTGGCTGCTTCTTTCTGCGCAGAAACGGAATAACAATAGCAGCCCATACAAAAAAGTAAGCAAGCAGTCCAAAAATGCCGAGACAAAGAAGCACTTCTAATACATTATTATGCGAATTGGACACTCCAAGCCCCCAATTTACGATCGGAGTCAACTGATCCCGGATCATTTCCAGACCATATCCAAACAGCTTGCGGAACGCAGACATATCAGAAAACATTGTCACACTGGCACTCCAGATTGCACCACGTCCATTTCCCCATCTCTCATCAAAATTCATTGCACTAAATACAGCAAATCCCAAAAGAAGCAGGATCATTAAAGCAGAACCGATCCGTCCAAGTACCTGAAACACCTTCTGCGATACCGTCTTTCCCTTTTTCTGAAACAGGAAAAGGAATGCCAGACACAAAACAAGAAGTACTGCACCAAGCCAGTGCCTGATCAGAAACAGCGATACACCATCTCCCTGCTTCATCCGATCCGGCACCAGAAGATGTAAAAAACTCAAAACCGTAAGATCTGCACCAGCGATAACACCTAAAAACAACGTATTCCGCACCCGATCGTATGTTTCAAAAATATAAGGAAGTAAAAATACGCCGCAAAACGCAACACCGAAATAGATTCCGTCAGTCTGTATCGCAAACATAGAGCCGAGTCCCAACGCAACAAATGTGCCGTAAAACAGGTAATCCTCTCTTTTTTGAGCATGTAAGAAAAAGACAATGCCGACCGGGATCATCAGACATAGATACGCCGTTACACTATCCATCTGCCCCAAGCTTGAAAAATACTCAAAATACTGGTACTCCACGATCTGCGCATGCATATTTAAAATATCAACGGAAACAGAATTTAACAGGATCCATGCACAGATGATGTCAGCCACGACAAAGATCATATCCCATGTTTTGCGGTTGGCACGCATCGTAAAGGAAAACACAAAATAAAACAAAAACAGCGTTCCCGCCATAAACGTTCCACAACGGAACCCGTTCGTTCCCCAAAAACATGCTGCCTTATCAGAAGATGCCACAAAAGAAATCAGGATGGAAGCGGCAAATACTACGATTGCAAGATCCAAAAGCACCGGCTTTTTTAATACCGGACTATCCTTTAATGAAAAAATCTCCTTACTGAAAATGCCATATAACAAGTAGCCAAGTAACGCAAGAAGCAACACGACTGCGATCATACTATAACAATGTGCCTTTGCACCGATCAACGCCGTATAAAAATTCTTATCCATATAAATGGGCAACCCGATCATGATCAAAAACAATGCCAACTTCGCAATAATGTCTCCCAATGTCTCCCCCGTGGTCACACGATTTGCTTTCATGATATCCTCCTTATAAACATAGATAATAGTATTATACCTATTTTTGACAAAAACCGCAACTATTTACCCATCACACTTTAATTTCACATAAAAAACGCAGACCTCAGTCTGCGTATGTGACGCCCAATACCTTCTGCACGGCTCTCGCAAAGAAAAAACCAAGCATCGTTCCAAGCGTGTTATGAAAAATATCATCAAACTCAAACAGTCCCATCGTCGTCAAAAGCTGCGTCAATTCAATCACAAGGCTGATCGCTGCTCCAGTCAACATCGCCTGATACCATTTGATCCGGTATTTGAATGATTCACAAAGCAATACCCCAAGCGGGATAAATACCGCAACATTCTGAATGTTTTCCTGTAGGAGAAATGTGTCATGATTCTTTATGATCTCCCGGTAAGACCAGAACAGAGTCAGATTGTAGTGGTAATTTCCATCCGGTATGCGTTCCTTTAATGTCACCGTGTAAAGTGCCAGCACATAAACAATACTCACCAATACTGCACATACAACCCACAGCCATCGTTTTCCGGTCACCCGTTCCAGAATAGAAAGCAGAACGAAGGAAACCAGTCCAAAGACCAAAATGGAAATATAATGATTTTGTATCCAGTAAAATGTCATAGACAAAAAAGCTCCTTTAATTTCGTTTTAGAAGGGCGCTCTATACTTCCACCAGATGCCAGCCATCCTGATAAAGATCGATCGGCATATCCACTGCCATCCACCGGCTTGGTGCCACCACAATTTTCTCCGGATTCCGGCTCAGATACTGCGCCCACCAGCCAAATGTCGTATTTCCAATGATAAAATGCTTACACTCCGCCATCGCAGCCAATGACACATGAACCGGAAATTCCCGGCTCTGTTCCACATAATCAAACTGATTTGCATCGATCAAATGCGATAATACATAAGGAACATTATCAGAACAGATAAAAAAGAGAGGATCTTCTACCTGCCCGGTTACATATTTAATCGCCTCTTTCCAATACTGCATCGTACACACATCATACATGGAACTTCCTACGTTATGCTCTACCTTCACACTGATACATACACTGTTACGGTTCCGCAACAGATCAATATTAGGATACGATGCTAGTTGTGCAAACTGGTTTCCATCCAACAAATCCTTTATCTCCGCATCCATTGCTTCAAAATAATGGTGCGATTGAAAAAAACCATCCAGATAAACCGGACCGGTAAGATTACAATATTCCGGCAAATATCCATTTTCACACAAAAACATGCCATGTTTCTGAAAAAAAGGACTCAACCGCTTCTCCCATTCATATTTTTTCCTGTAATCCTTATTTCTTGTCAGTCCACGATACATTTTCCGCAAAAACCATGGTCTGGAAAACCGATTCTGTTCCATTACATTCTCATGTACATAGGAAACATCCGGAAGATTATAATACGGCAGAGAGTTTTCCCAACCACATCGCAAAATTTCCGAATCGTCCATCACAAGGACAGCCCCCGCCCCCATCTTTTTTTGTATCGATCTGGCAAATGCATATTGAAATAACTGATTTCCGATTCTTCCCTGTAACGGAAGATAGATTTTATTCTGCTCCATCCTTGACCTGCTCCCACTGATGTATTTCTTGATTATAACGTTTGATCACCCGTGCCGGATTTCCCACTGCAATGCTGAGCGGCGGAACGGATTTTGTCACAACGCTCCCCGCGCCTATGACCGCCTTTTCTCCAATCGTCACACCCGGCAGAATGATCACTTTTTCTCCGATCCAGCATCCATCACCGATCACAACTGCATTTTCAGAAAGCTCCTGATCCATATAAGGGATCTCAGATTCCGGATCAATGCCATGGTTTTCACCGGTGATCACCACATCCGAAGCGATCAGCACATGATCTCCGATAGTCACCGTTGTGCGTCCTGTTGTAAGCACCGTGAAATCATAACCGATGTAACAGCCATTTCCAATCTGTATTGCAGCGTCACGGCTTTTTTCCGGCTGATACACCGCCATACGGCTGTTTTTAAGCACAGTAGTATGATCTCCGATCGCAATTTTTTCTGCTCCGGAAAGCTGTTTGAGCGGACACTGCATTACAGACTCTTTTCCAAATGCAAAAAAGGATTTCTTTTTTCGCATCCCCAGTTCCATTTTTAAGATCCAGACCCATTTGATCTCATGCCATATATTTCGTAATAATGTCATTTCTGTCCTCTCCTGTTTCTCTGCCACCATTTCTGATGATAACGGTTGAGCCGCTCTGCCAAAAAGAGATAGGTATATTTCTGAAACAGTAACTGAATGATATTCCGTACCTTTTTTTCTTTTCTGACCCTTTGTTTTGTTTCTAAAAATGCTTCATACTTGCTCTGTTCCTTTTGGTATGAAACAGAAGCTGCATATGTTTTTAATGTCTGTTCTGTAATCGCAGTGATCTGTCTTCTGTTCTTTGCAAGAAAACGGCTGAACAGATACTGCGTCACCATGTTGTGTTTGGAAATTCCCTGCTCTCTTACACGATAAAATAATCCTACCTCCGGACAGTTCCCCACAGCAAAGCTGCCACCTGAAAGCACTCGCAGCAAAAAGTCATAATCCTCACAAAACGGCATATTCCGATAACCGGAAAGTGTTTCATATACTTCTTTTTTTACCAGCCAGGTCGGATGCGCCATGCAATTGCCATACCGCACACAACTTCTGATCTGTTTTTCCGTTTCCGGAAATGTCAGGATCACTGCCTCTTCCCCCGGCTTTCTGCCTGTTGCAATCGCACAGCCTGTCATGTCAAGCCGATTCTGTTTCAAATAACGGTACTGTTTTTCCAGACGGTCACGCTCTGCTACATCATCCGCATCCATACGTGCGATCAGACTGCCCTTCGCCTCCTGTAACAAACGGTTTAAGCTGGCAACCAGTCCCCTGTTCTGCTCATTTTTAAGAAGCCGTATCCTGCTGTCATGACATGCAGCAAGTACCTGTGAAAGCACGGTCTGTTCCGGATCATCCTGACAGATTAAAAACTCCACATTGGGATAGCTCTGTTCCAAAATAGAGGAAATGCTTTGCTCTAATTCTTCTTTTGTCTCATTATACGTGCTCATGATCACAGAAATCAACGGTAAATCTTCTGTTTGATCCACTGCTTGCACAGATAATACTTCCGATAGCAAAATGATACTACCCCTTTCGTCTTCCACTGTTTTACTGTCGTATTCATGTATGAAAATTCCGGATAAGCCGCGATCAGCACTTCCAGCATTTTCATATAAGAAGGTCCAAGCGAAGCCCCATCAGACAAATGCCACAGCTTTGCCGGAATAACATAATTGTCCCTGCCTTCTTCTTTGGCTCTAAGGCACTGCTCCACTGCATATTGATGCCAGCCGGGAAGATAGGAAAAACGAACATCCTGCAAAAATTCCTTTTCCATTACAAAGAAACACTCATCCACAGTCTGTACGAGAGTTGCCTTTGAAACCGGAATGCCGGCCTGCTTTCTTTCCTTTCCATGCAAAATACCGGAAAGCAATTCCCACTTTTTCCCCTCCGGACACCCTGCCACACCGACAACACCAAAGGAAGGAATCTGTTCCACTGCTTCTATCATGTATTTTAGTGCATCCTTTTCTAAAAAACGGATATCCGGATGACAACATATTACATAAGGAAATTCTACCTGATCCAATACAGAATTATATGCCTGTCTCGCTCCCGAAAAGACATCCCGGCAGTTATCAAGCAGCAGAAGCTGATACTTCACGCCTTCCTGTGTTTTTAATGAAGTAAGAAATCCATCTAATATCGTAGGATCATTGTATATGACTATGATCGTGCAAACATGCTCCCTACTTTCCATCTGATATGTTCCTCTCTTTATTCCTGTCAGTTCCCTTCTTATGTTCTGTACGGTTCTTGATCCGAAGCAGCCATACGATCATTGTCAACCATCCACGTGCCAATAAGAAATCCAGCACAACATAGTCCGTCTGCAAACGCATTCTTACCGAAAACAAATAGCGGTGATACGATTGAAAAAATGAATCGTTTTGTATCTTCTTCAAATAAGTCTTATGTTCCTTTGTACTGCTCCATTCAAAAAAACGGGACTGTGTGATCGAGCGGCCTGCCGTAGACAAAACCTTACACGAAAGAGCCTGCTCTTTTTCCGGGAACTCCCAATGCTTGATCGTTTTCATGCTGTCCGCAAAAATTTTCCGAAATGTAGAATAAAAATGAGGATCAAAGCGATTGGTCATACCTGATCCAACACGGTAATTATATAATGCTTCGTCCAGATAAACAAAGGACGATGCCCGGTCAAAAATCTCCACACTTTGCAGCGTATCTTCCCCCGTACTCAAACGTCCATACAGAGAAACATCCCTGTTCTGGTCAAGGCACTCACGCTTGTATGCTTTACAACAAAGACTGATGATACTGCGGCTATATAAAAATTCCCGCAAAACTGCCTCCTTTTTGATCCGGCACGATGCTTCCGTTGGAAAAATATGTTCAAACTCTACCGCCTTTTTCTCCCCGTCATACACCTGATAATTATAAAGGATAACATCCGGCTCCTTTTCCTGCCGGATACATTGTCTGAGTTTTGTAAGAGCTCCCGCTTCGAGCATATCATCCGAATCACAATTCACAATGTACATGCCTTTCGCCAACTCATAACCCCGTCTTCTCGTTGCCAAAAGTCCTTCATTTTCCTTATGCACAACACGGATCAAGAAAGGGTAGCGTTCTTTGAAGCGATCACACAATCTGCCACTTTGGTCCGTGGAACCATCATCGATCAGCAAAATCTCTACGCAATTCTTTAATGCATCATCAATCTGACCAGTGATCGAAGTGATGCAATCCTCTAAATACTGCTCCACATTATAAACAGGAACCACAATACTGAACAAAATCTGTTCTGTTTCCATCTTTGCTACTCCTTTTTTCCTGCCATAATGCTTCTGATCTTCTCATCGTCTCCCCATATTGCCTTGGAATCATACGGGCGATCCGGAAAAGTTCCATATTCGAGCTTAATATCCAGCTCATTTTCACGGATAAAGCGTTCCATACGATCAGAAAGCTTCTCCGGGCGACCGGAACAGATATTGATCATACCATTTACCTCCTGCTGTGTAACTGCTACTGCCACCTGCTCACAAAATTCCGGATAATCCAGAAAATCAAACTGATTCAGCCCCATCGTAAATGGGAATGTCTTTTTCCCACGCTTCGCCGCCTGATATAGCTTAGAAAATACAGAACATCCTGCCTCTGCATGTCCTACAATATAATAGCCACGCAGCCATTGATACGGCTTGTTCTGCTGTTTGGAAAGAATCTTCACCATATCCCGCAGTGCATTTTTTGCAATACCATAAAAACTCTCCGGTCTGCACGGAGTATCCTCTTTTACGCTTCCCTCAAAAAAACCGATCTCATGCACACTCCCCATCACTGCAATATGATCGATCGAAGAAGCAAACATTTTCTCCAAGAAATGAAAATGTTTCCCCAAATCATCAATATGCGCATCTGAATAATGAACAAAGCCATCTCTCCACGCCAGATGAAGTAACACCTCCGGTTCTTCAAAAAAGGAATAGGGATCTTCTACCGCAAACAGATCACACACCTTATGTATTGCTCTTTCATCTATGAACTGATCAGAACGATCTGCCGCAATGACAACATGTCCCTGATCCAAAAGAGTTTTTACAATTCCCTGTCCCAAATATCCATTTGCACCTGTCACTAATACTTTCAAACTCGCTACTCCTTCTCTCAAAGCCGTTTTAAGAAAATCTTACACCAATACGTGAGATTCAGTCCTCGGCTGCAAAAATCAACCTCTGTTTTATCAAGCAGTTTTTTTCTTGCCACCCGATCCGTCCGATAGCGTAAAATCCAGTCCGCTGCCTCTTTGTATTCCGGAACCATCCGGTCTCCATAGCCTTTGATCAGTTCTTTTGTCACACGCTCCACCTGATACGAAAACACGTACTGTTTCACCTGCTTTATCGTAGATAAAACGCCCCGGTTTAATCCGATCGCATTGCCCGGATGCTGCCGGTAACTCATATGAGGAGCCGGATCTACGATCACTTCTCCTCCTAATCCCAGGCAGACACGAAGTACCCATGTATCATGCATCAGCATATAATCCGGTTTAAATGTTATGACTTCATTCAAAAGGGCACGGTTAAACACGCCTGTACACCCCGCAAAATCGGACAATACAAACCTTGTTTTTAAACTGCGTGAATCATTCAGATAATGGTCGCTTAAAAAATGAAGCTCCTGATCCACCAGACGCTGTCCACAATAATAAAGTGCCGGACGATCCAGCTTACAGTGCTTTAACTGCGACACGGCGGTAATAAGCTTGTCTTCATCCCATACATCATCCTGATCGCAAAAAGCATAATAATCGGCATCCCACTCACACGCCTTCTCCATCAGCTCATAAAATCCATCTGCCACACCCTTATGTACCGTGGAAAACCATGTAAGTGCATGTGCCTTTGCATTTTGCTCTAAAATAGTACGGCTCTCATCCGTAGAACCATCGTCCCTTGCAAGGATCAAAACTTCGACCCCCTGCTGCCTGTATAAACTATCCAACTGCTGCTGCAAATATTTTGCCCCATTATAGACGCCCAGCAGCACTATCACTTTTTCCATATCTCTAACCCTTACAAAGCTCCTGCACCATATCGTTGATCCGGCTGCAAAAAGCAGCATTATTGCCCTGCTCAGCAACCTTACACGCACGCACCAGCTCGTCATATCGTAAAATCGTATCACCCAGTTGCCCGATATCCTCCACCAGAAGAATCGTCTTCTGCCGCTTGTCTACCTCCCGGCAAAACAAAAGCTGATGATCATTGACATGCTCCTGATACCGGCTCTGCCGTGGGACAACGATCGGTACCTTTCCCATCTGAAGCGGAGCAATAAAACTCGCCGGACCACCATGCGTGATCACAATATCTGCCTGACGCATCAGTTCCTGCATTTTGTCATAAGCAAAAAATGCCTCACTCTTACAGCATGCGGCATGCGGCTGACAGGTACTATACCCGGTCTGCATCACCACATCCTCTGTTATCGTATTCTCCATGCACAAACGATCCACCTCCCGGATCAAACGATCAAAAGGCTGTTCGTGTGTACCCACTGTTACAAAAATCATGACTTTCTCCTGCTTATGTGAAACGGTGTCCTGCGTCATTTTTATAAGATTTAAAAAATGCTGCCAAGGTTTACAGCCTTTTTATAAACCTGTTTCATCTCGTCCCACTGTACCACAAAACGGTCTGCGATCGGATACACCAGCCGCCCGGTAAGTGTTGGGCGGTCGATCCGGTCAAATACCTCAATATAAATCAGCTTTGCGTGAAACAGCTTTCCCAGATAAAAAAACGGCACTGCCACTGCTGCCCCGGAGGAAATGATCACATCCGGCCGTTCCTTTTTCAAAATACGAAATGCCACAAAGGTATTTCGGATCAGATTTTTTAAATTGCGGTTTGTGGGATAATAACAAGGGAACCAACGCTCCTCTTTGAGCATGCTTTTGGCATCCTCCTTGTCAAACGTCACAAAAAAACGATCGTATTGCTCCCAGAACGGTTTTAACATATATAAATGTGCCAGATGCCCGCCGGACGAACCTACAAGACATAATTTTAATTGTTTTTCCATTGCTTATCTATCCTTTTCTCTGTGGCTCATTATAACACATCCCCACTTAAAGGTAAATCATTCAACAAATCAAGATAAGAAACACCACGAAAAAAGGACAGGCAGAACACCTATCCTTCCAAAGAACTATATAATCCCTCCCTCAATAGCCATTCTTATTATGGCACTATTTTTTATATTTTTCAAGTATTTTTCGTCGACAAAACACGACACATTTAAAAGCAAATCATTTTTACAACATTTCTTTTGCTAACCGCAGTGCGACTGCCACTGTCTGATCCATATCATAGTAGCGGTATTCCCCCAGCCTGCCTGCAAACACAACATTTTTCAACTGTTTTGCCAGTTCTTTATATTTCAAATATAACAATGTATTCTTTTCATCATTGACCGGGTAATACGGTTCTGCACCTGGTTTCCATTCCAGACTGTATTCCCGGCTGATCACCGTCTTTGGCAGTTCTCTGCCCGTTTCATCTTTTCCAAAGGTAAACCATTTGTGTTCCACGATCCGCGTCCATGCGGTCTCCTGATCCGTATAATTTACTACAGCATTTCCTTGAAAATCAGCCATATCTAACACTTCTTCCTCCCAATGAAGAGAACGGTATGCAAGAGCCCCATAGCAATACTTGAAAAAAGCATCCATCATCCCCGTATATATGATCTTATCTGCCGCCTTACTCCATCTCTCCCTCTCCTTTAAGAAATCCGTTTCCAGCCGCACCTCTACCCCGTCAAGCATCCTTTTTATCATTTTTGTATATCCACCGACCGGAATTCCCTGATATAACGCATCATAATAGTTATTATCATAGATAAACCGAACCGGCACTCTTTTGATCAGCCAGGCAGGAAGCTCCTTACAATCTCTCCCCCACTGCTTCTTCGTATAGCCTTTTATCAGTTTCTCATAAATATCACGTCCCACAAGAGAAATTGCCTGTTCCTCTAAATTTTTCGGAGCCCCCGTGCATTCCTTTCGTTGCTCCTCGATGATCGCTTTTGCTTCCTCCGGTGCAGTGATCCCCCACATTTTCTGAAAGGTATACATGTTAAATGGAAGGGGATACCGCTCCCCCTTGTAATCAGCAACCGGAGTATTGATGAAGTGATGAAACTGCGCATAGTTTGAAATATAATCCCAAACTTCCGGATCGTTCGTATGAAAAATATGCGCACCATATTTATGAACCTGAATTCCTTCTGTCTCCTCTGTGTAAAGATTTCCTCCCACATGCGGTCTGGCTTCGATCACCAGAACCTTTTTTCCTTTCTTTTTGGCTTCGCATGCAAATACAGAGCCAAACAAACCGGCACCGACAATCAAATAATCATACATGAATACACCTCGCTTTCAGGGGGATGCCATGTCCCAATCTTACAATATTTCAGGCAAAATTTTCACTATTATTTTTGCTCCAGTTCACGCCACAAATCTATTGCTTGAAATAAAGCTGCGATGATCTTTTCCACTACTCTATCCTGCTCCTGTTTTGTTGGTTCCTGTTTCCTACATGGCATTTTATCCAGAATGATTTCAAACGAATCGTAGGTGCATAATCAATCTGAATTCTTTTACGTCCCACTCTTTGAAAAGGCTGTGTAAGTTGTAGCGTTTTTTCACGGATGATATTGTTGACCGTGTTCTTACTTTATCCAAGAAGATGGAGCAACTGAGAGATGAACTCTTCCCTTACATCCATTTCATTGTATTCTGAAAAATCCGTATTTTTCCAATAGGTAATAAAATCTAGTTTGTCATGTATTCTCCTATCGTTTAATGCTGTAAAATTGCCGTTATGCATTCATATTGCCTTATCATTCTTGTCTTACAAAGCAAAAGACAATAACCATAATGATTATTGCCCCAAAATAACCTCTTACAAAGCTTATCAAAATATAACCATCCTGTCTAACAATTAACCTGACATTAGTATATGCCGTTTCTGTTGTAATACATGTATCTCCCTGTAATAGACTATTTTATACATAATGTATTTTAACATATTTTCACCCACTAACCAAGAATGTTTATTAGCTACATAAGCATGTTAATTATTATCTGACTTCGTCCACCGGTACAAATATAACTTGAATCCCTAATTTATCAAAAATATCAAAAATGTTATCATTTCTATATAAGAATCCAAAACGCTCATGCATCTGTCCTATAAATTGATCCATACTTCTGTATGGATCAATGTCATAATTCAAGCAATCAGAAATCCCATGATATAAAATTCCTTCATTTCTAAAGGAATGCATTGTACATCTATTATTTATATATGTTATATAATGCTGCACATTATCCTCTATTCTTTTTAGATGAGAAACATCTATCAATACACTATTTTTTATTATAGTATGATTATCATAATTTTTTTCAAAATCTGACAACTTAATAAATTGTGGTGCACAATAGTACACATGATTTCTGGAATCACTTTGAGCTAAATCAATCAATATATTATGTTGGTTAGATATATTTTTCTTCCATAGTTTTATTCTATAGTATGGACAACCATATTCGTACCAAAATTTTGCCGTGTCCTTCACAAAATACTCTGGTATTTTATATTGCAAAAATAAAGTATAAAATGGTGCTCTTAATTTAACATCATAACCAAGCTTTCCTTCTCTAATCTGATTTGGGAAATAAGGTGTTCCAAATCTTCTGTTAAATCCCTCTCCACATTCAATCTCACGTGTTGCACCATACAAATACTGAATTTCAGAAAAACCTGCCTTCATAATTTCACCTCCAATAATTAATATAGATAATTGGCGTGAATCCCATCACACGTACTTGTTTTTTCCATGAATCGATTTTATTTTTCAGCATAAGCATTTTCAACTTTGTAATATCAGGTTTTCCAGGATTATCTGGATCATCTGGCAAATTAGTTTTTCTTTTCAAAACAATCCAAAGAGCCACATTCTGTATCTTAAGTCGCTCCGCTTTAGGGGTACTTTTATATGTTTTTAGTGATGTACTTGATTGGTCTGCTACATAACAAATTTTTCCGGAAGAATTACCTATTTTTACAGCATACATTGTCTCATCCTTATAAAGATCCATTATCTCCTGTCTACCTTGTGGAGTTTCTTGCGTTTGTTTATCATAATTTTCAAATCCATATGCACTTTTTAGCCATTCATTATATACTGCTTCTGCATAATATTTATCTGCAATTTTCTTTCGTAACTTATCATTATCGACTTTAGAATTATCAGTTTTGTCTTTTTCCTCCTTGAAAATATTCTCCCTATAATCCTGCAATTGCTTTTCAGAATAATCGTATTTCTCATCATAAACTACGTCTATTTCTTTGAGGGATTCTTCTAAATACTGGAAATAATCATCATTATATTCGTACCATTCCCCTCTATATAAAATACATTTTTCTTCATCATCCGTATAATCCAATAATTTTTTTACCGTTGAAGTACTTACTTTATCACCATTACGCTTTAATACCACATTAATATTAAAAAAATCATTCTCAAATGAATAATTATATTTATCCATAAACATCTTTATATTATCAAGAGTCAATTCATCCACTGATTCTGATTGCCATTTATATTTAAAAACATAAGAATCGTCATTTCCATTAAATATCTCTGTAACACCAATTATATTTATTTCTGATATGTCTAATGTCATAGCAGCCGATATCTTAACTGCTTCCAATAATCGTCTTTCTAAATTCTCCTTTTTGATCTGATCCTTCACCTTACACATAATTGGTATTTTTTGTTTTTCTGGCTGTTGCAATACTTTATTAATATATTCAATAAAATTTAGCACATATTTTATCTCATTTTTCTTCAAATTTATCTTAATTGAATGACCAATTTCAATCAATTCACTTGAAAATAATTCTTTATTATTCAAATCCGCTTTTGCCTTAATTTTTGTATAAGATTCTCCACTATCATAATCCAAACTTTCATAATCTAAATATGCATTCACTACCCTATTTCTATGTGAATCGGGTGCATTTAAAGTTGTAGTTTTTATATTTTTGAATGTGATTCTTCGCGCAAAATTAAATGCAAAATCTGTATCACAAAAGGAATCTGCCAAAAAATACGAAGCCCCAAATGAAACGCAATATAACTCCTCTTGTTTTTCAATAACCAAAAGAGCTTTGGGCATAGATTGACCAATGGTATCAATTTTATACTCAAATTCATCTAACACCCATTGCCACTCAAGACATTTTCTTTCTGTAGATTCACATAGGTATATTTTTACTCTATAATTGGTATCTGAATCAGATACACAGTTACGTTCTTCTATGCTATTGTCATATTTTTGATGCAATTTTATTTTTAACTCGTTTTTCTTGTTCGGGTCAATTCTATAAAGATTGATCTGTCCCATATAAAACCACCTTTCTAAACATTTTCTGAAATCCAGCAACTATTACCTTATTATATCTTATATCTCGACAATTTTCCATCTTTTTCCATCGTCAATCTTCGACAATAATCGACGCTCAAACAATCATATCAATTACAAGTTAATATTTTTCCTTTATCTCTAAATTGCAAACCCTCTCCTGCTATGTTATAATTCTATTACTTTATTCATAGATTTCTCCTCATACCTATCGTCATAAATATAACCAACGCATGATGACAGATAGGAGAACAAAGAACCTTACCGGAGCAACTGGTCAATACCAAAGACAAAAGTATGATCAAAGCTGACGGGAGGATTCACGAACAAGAACGGGATGTTAACAAATACTGGAATGATGGCAATGTTACTATTGCATTATACGGTATTGAAAATCAGACGGATATTGACAAGGATATGCCATTACGAGTATATAGCTACGATGGTGCATCCTACAAACAACAACTGTTAAATGGCAAAGACCGGTATCCCGTCATCACTATGGTTTTATATTTCGGCACAAAAAGATGGAACAAGCCCAAAACCTTGTCTGAGATTTTTCATGTACCAGAAGAATTAAAACCTTACTTTAACGATCACAAGATCAATTTATTTGAAATTGCATTTCTTGAAGAAGAACAAGTGCAGATGTTCAAAAGTGATTTCCGAATCGTTGCTGATTATTTCGTGCAAATACGAAAGAACAAAAACTATATTCCTTCAAAGGATAAATTTCTTCACGTAGAAGAAGTCCTTAAAATGATGTCAGCATTGACAAAAGATTCCTGGTTTGAAGAAAGCTACAACCAATCAAAAGGAGGTGTTACTACGATGTGTGAAGTAATCGATAAAGCAATGAACGAGGGACGACTTGAAGGTAGACTTGAAGGTAGACTTGAAGGTAGAACTGAAGGCAGAACCGAGGGTATGATTGAAGGCAAAATTGTGGGAGCCGTTATCACCCTTAACGAAGAAGGTTACACAGTAGAAGAAATTGCCAAACGTAAAAACATTTCCAAAGAAGAGGTAGAAAGAATCTTGAAAGAAAATTAGAAACCGTTTTCTTGATAGCATTTCAAGTTTTTTTAAACTCAAAAAGTGACATAAGATGGCTTGATAGTTACTAAGAGCAGAGACCGGATTTTGGTTCTCTGCTCTTATCTGCATTATACAGGTATAAATGCATATGTCCCTGGTAGCCAGATAGAGCATTTTTAACAGGCTGTCATCGCTTCTTTCATGCTAAAACTCCAAACTGTTCTCATTGAGCAGAAAATATTTCATGCCCATGATCACAAAACCTTCCTCATTTCTCCAAGGCTTTTTCGTTCCATTCACTATAACAATCTTCTTAAATGAATC